>NZ_VDFW01000085.1 GCF_006152065.1 Amycolatopsis alkalitolerans | reverse complement strand
AATAATAATAATAATAATAATAAACTGTTGCGGCTTGCATATGAAGCACACATACCCGCTTAAGCGAATATACACCAATTATTTTATAGTGATACAAAATAAATAAAAAACATATAAAAAAAAGTATAAAAAAAAGTAGTCACGTGCAAATTGACTCTGGTCGGAAGTTTTGGTGATGTTGATTATTTGTTTGGTGAGAGGTTGGATTCAAGTTTTTGTCATCGTTGTTACCTTTGAAAATAAATAATAAAATAATTATATAAACACAATAATAATAATAATAATTAAATAAAACTAAATAATGAATATTAACATCCAAGTTTTTAGAAGCTTTTATAAATTTGTAAAAAAACAATCTTATAAACAATTAAATAAAACTTAAAAAAAACTTATAAAAATTTGAAACAAAAAATAAGTTCGCACATTTCAATTTTTTTAAATCTTACACATCTATACACACCAACATAAATTTCATAAAAATATAACAAAAACAATAAAACAAAATTTAAAACTCACAAAAATTAAAAACAATAAAAAATAAATAAAAAAAATACACAAAAAA
>NZ_VDFW01000009.1 GCF_006152065.1 Amycolatopsis alkalitolerans | reverse complement strand
CCAACTACACAACCACCATCACCGTCCAGATCCTTGACGGTTGACGACCTACCAAGACCACTAACTACGCGGCATTGCGGTTAACCCAGACGATTTGGGCCGGTAGCCTCCCTACATGCTCATTGGTGCCCATGTCCGCGACAACGACCCCTTGACCGCCGCAGGGGAGCGTGGCGCCGAGGTCATGCAGTTCTTCCTCGCCGATCCGCAGGGCTGGAAAAAGCCGGTGCCCGCACCGAGCGCCGAGGAGATTTCCGCGGCCGGGATCGAGGTCTTCATCCATTCGCCGTACGTGGTGAACGTGGCCTCGATGAACAACCGGATCCGCATCCCGTCGCGCAAGGCCGTGGCCCAGCACGCGGCCGCGGCTGCGGAGATCGGCGCGAAGGGGCTCATCGTGCACGGTGGGCACGTGCGCAAGGAGGAGGATCCCGCGCAGGGCCTCGAGAACTGGGGCAAGCTGTTCGAACGCCAGTCCGCCGAGGGCGGGTTCGGGGTGCCGATCCTGATCGAGAACACCGCGGGCGGCGACGGCGCGATGGCCCGTCACCTGGACATGCTCGCGCGGCTGTGGGACATCGTCGGCGATCTCGGCGCCGGGTTCTGCCTCGACACCTGCCACGCGTTCGCCGCCGGCTGGGAACTCGACAGCGTGGTCGCGAAGGTCAGGGCCATCACCGGCCGGATCGACCTGGTGCACCTCAACAACTCCCGCGACGAGTTCGGTTCGACGCGCGACCGGCACGCCAACGTCGTCCACGGCGGCGGCACGATCGACCCCGAACTGCTGGTCGCCGTCGCGAAGGAGGTGCAGGCACCGGTCATCGTCGAGACTCCGTCCGACGGTCAGGCCGACGACATCGCCTACCTGCGCAAAGCCCTCGGTTAGCCGACGATCACTGCACCGCGACCGCCCTCGGTCGCGGTTTCACGGTGAACACGTCTCGGGCGCGGTCGAGCACCCCGCCCGCGGGGTCGTCGTCGCCGGACAGGCGGATCTTGTCCAGCGCCGGGCGGTAGATCTCGCGGATCACCAGCACGCACAGCCCGACGACGGCCAGGTCACGCACCACGACGAAACCGAGGAACCAGTCCTCCGGCAGCCCCTTGTGGTCGACCCCGAGGTAGTAGAACATCCGCGGCACCCACACCGCCGCGTCGATCAGCATCCAGCCGAACAGCAGCCGCCAGCGTGGGATCGCGAGCACCGCGAGCGGCACCAGCCACAGTGAGTACTGCGGGCTCCACACCTTGTTCGTCACCAGGAACGCCGCCACCACAAGGAAACACAGCTGCGCGAGCCGCGGCCGGACCGGCGCGGCCAGCCCGACGTAGGCGATCCCGGCGCAGCACACCAGGAACAGCCCGCCGACGACGACGTTGAGCCAGGTCGGCGTCTGTCCCGGTTGGAGTGGACCGTCGAAGCCCGTCCAGCCCGTGAAGTACGAGATCACGTTGTAGAGCGAGTCCGGGTCCATCCCGCGGACGGTGTTGAGCCGGAAGAACTCGCGCCATCCGGCGTTCAGGGTGAACGCGATCGGCAGGTTCACCGCGAGCC
This sequence comes from Amycolatopsis alkalitolerans, assembly GCF_006152065.1. Classification (GTDB taxonomy): domain Bacteria; phylum Actinomycetota; class Actinomycetes; order Mycobacteriales; family Pseudonocardiaceae; genus Amycolatopsis_E; species Amycolatopsis_E alkalitolerans. The sequence goes on along the minus strand of NZ_VDFW01000009.1, from coordinate 191,641 downwards.
AGACGGCGGTCGCCGCGCCGGCCGTGCGTGCCCAGTACCGGAACTTGCCGGCGCGCATGCACAGGATGAGCAGGGGCCCGAGCAGCAGCAGCGGGTACAGCTTCGCGGCGGCGCCCAGCCCGAGCAGGACGCCGGCGAGCACCGGTTTTCGTCGCGCCCAGGCCAGCAGACCGGTCGCGGCGAACGCGGTCGCGAGCGTGTCGAAGTTCGTGAACGCGTGCACCATCACCAGTGGCGAGAGCGCGGCCAGCACCGCGTCCCACGGGCGCCGGTTCGCGGTTCTGCCGACCGCCCACACCGTCACCAGCCAGGCGACGGAGAGCCAGAACGCGGTGATGTTGAAGTACACGGCCACCGGGAGCGCCCCAGGGAGCCAGCCGGCGTTCGAGACGGTGACCCAGGCCGAGGTCAGCTTCGCGTTGACCCACTGGAACAGGCCCGTGAGCACCGGGTACTCCATGTACCGCACTTGCTCGTTCGCCGTGCCCGCGCCGTCGATCCAGCTGGTCCGGTACGGGAAGGTGCCCGACTTGTCGAGTTGCTCGGCGCTGTAGAGCGGGACGATGTCCGAATAGCACATCGCGACGTACGGCCGCCCGGCACGCCAGTCGAGCTGGTTCTGCCCGCCGCTGTCGGTGTACTGCTGGATACAGCTCGCCTTGCCGAGCCAGCACAGCACCAGCGCGAGCGTCGCGAGCGCCAGCCCGACCCGTTGCGGCGTCCAGAACCAGTGCCGGCCCACCGCCGCGTGCTCGCCCAGCGGACCGCCGATCGGCTTGCTCGCCGCCGCGACGAGCGGCTCGGTCAGACTCGGCGCGATCCGCTGACCCGGGCTCAGTGACGGCGGCTCGGGCTCGGCGGTTTGATCGGTCGGGCTGGACACCCGGGCGATGTTACGGGCAGCCGGGTTGGCTCCGGCTTAAGCCTCCTCAGCCGCCGGGGTTGCTCGTCCCGCTCACGTTGTTCTGGCCCGCGGTCGGGAACAAGATGGGTGGGCTGGACGACTTGGGTGGCTTCGACGAGGGCGGCGACGACTGTGTCGGGGTCGTCGAAGTCGAGGGCGGCGTCGTCGTCGTTGCCGGGGTGGACGGCGGCGGGCTCGGCGGCTTGCTCGACGTGTCGTCGGCACTCGCCGTCGCGCCCTTCCCGATCGGCTGCACCGTGGAGAACTTCTCGGCCGGTTTGCCCTGCAGGTAGCCGTTGATGAAGTCCTGCCACATCTTGGCGGGCAGGCCGTCACTGCTGAGGGACTTGCCGTTCTTGTCCTTCAACGGCTTGTTGCCACCGGTGCCGACCCACGAGGACACCGATACGGACGGCGTGTAACCCACCATCCACACCTGCGAGTTGTCGTTCGAGGTACCGCTGGCGTTCGTGCCGCTCGCGTCGTACTGCTGGGTACCGGTCTTACCGGCGCACTCGTGGTTCGCGGGGCACTTGAGGTGCGAGAACCCGATCACCGGTTTGAGGGCGGTCGTGACGTTGCCCGCGATCTGCTTGCTCTTGTCCGCGTTGTCCGTCGCGAACGCCGGGGTCGGCTTGCTCGGCGTCTGGTAGACGACGTTGCCGGCCGGGTCGGTCACCTTCGTCACGAAATGCCGCTGCAGCGCGATGCCGTCGTCGGCGAAGGTCGCGTACCCGCTCGCCATGTCCAGCGGCGTGACCTCGGTCGTGCCACCGCCGAGCGAGATGTTGTTGTCGACCGCGGTGTTGTCGAGGGCGGTGACCCCGGCTTCCTTGGCCGCGTCCTTGACCGCCTGCGGGCCGACCACGTTCGCCACCATGTCGAAGAACACGGTGTTGGTCGAGCGCATCGTCGCCTCGGCGACCGTGCATTCCGTCGAGCAACTGTTGGATCGGCCCGCGTTGTTGATGTAGCGGGGTTTGCCGTTGACCTCGCCGAACTGGCGGTGCGTGGTGCCGTCGAACGTCTCGCCGAGGCCCTTGCCCATCTTGAGGAAGGCGGTGATGTCGAACGCCTTGAACGAGGACCCCGGGTTGCGCTTGGTGTCGGCCCAGTTCACCGCGTTTGTCTTGTCGTTCGGCCCGCCGTAGTAGGCGATCACCGCGCGCGTCTTCGGATCGACGGCCACCATCGCGTTCTTGAGATCCTGCGGCTGATCGTCCATGTACTTGTGGACGGTGTCCTCCATCAGCTTCTGCGCCGCCGGGTCGATCGTCGTGTAGATGTTGTACCCGCCGGCCTGCAGCTTCTCCTTCGAGTAGCCCGCCGCGTCCAGTTCGTTCTCGACCTGGGCCTGGATGAACGCCTCCGGTCCCGTGATGTGCTGTGGTCTGGTGTCGCCCTTGGGCAGCGGGGCCGGGAACTGGGCCGCCTTCCGGTCCGCCGAGGGCAACCAGCCGTACTTGACCATGTTGTCCATCACGTAGTTCCAGCGCCACTGGACGTACTCGGTGTTCTCCGACTTGCCGGGGCCCTGGATCAGCCCGGCCAGCAGCGCCGCCTCGGACGGGGTCAGCTGCGCGGCGTCCTTGTTGAAGTACGCGTGCGAGGCGGCCTGGATGCCGTAGGCGTTCCGTCCGAAGTAGACGATGTTCAGGTACGCCGTGATGATGTCTTCCTTGGGCTGGGTCTGGTTCATCTTGAACGACTTGACCAGCTCCGTGGCCTTACGGGTCAGTGTCGGCGCGTCGTTCTCGGTGGCCTTCTTGATGTACTGCTGCGAGATGGTCGAACCACCGCCGCTGCCGCCGGTCACCTGGTTGTAGGCGGCGCGCAGGATGCCGATCAGGTCGAACCCGTTGTTGGTCTCGAAGGTCGCGTCCTCGGCCGAATACACCGCGTGCTTGACGGTCTCGGGGATCTGGCCCGGCTTGAGGATCTCCCGGTTGCCGGTGTCCGGGACCTCCTTGCCCATCACCGAGTTGTTGGCGTAGTAGTACGTGACGACCTGGTTCTGCTGCGCCAGCACCGATTCCGGGGTGGGCACGTCGACCAGGAAGTAGGCGACGGTGAACGCGATCGCCGGCACGATCACGGACAGTCCGAAAAGGCTGTACAGCGTGCGACGGACGATCTTCCAGCGGCGCTTCTTGCGCTGCAGCGGGGTCAGCGCGGCCTTGCCGTTCTTGCCGGTCGCGGCCTCCGCGGGGGACGCGGCGTCCTCGGCGCCGAACTCGTCGAACCGGTCCTGCGCCTCGTCGTGGCCGTCCTCGGGGAAACTGCCGCTGCCGAGCGGACTGTGCGTGAGCAACCCCGGGTCGCGGCCCGGAGGCGGGCCGGGCGGCGGACCGTAGCCACCGCGGTTCGGACCGGAGGGAGGCCCGGGCCGCCGGGCCGGAACGCCGCGGCCGGCCGGTGGTACGCGGCGCTCGGTCGGGCCGCCGTCGGGGTCGCCGCCCGCCGGCCAGCCAGGCTGCTCCGGCTCGCCGGGCCACTGCGGGCGGTGCGGGGGTTCACCGCCGGGGCGCCGCGGACCGCCCCGCCGGGGGGCGGGACGTGCGTCGTCGGGCTCCTGACCTGGCCAGGAGCGGTTGTACTCGTCGTTCACGGATGAACCTCCCAGACCGGCGCTTCGGGGTACGCCGCTGGCACGGTCACGGTTGTCGTACGGTCACTGCCCGGCGGTCCTCTTCGAGGTCCGTTCCGGTGCTCCCGTGCCCAGGACGTATGACAGCACCAGGTGGTTCCATCGGCAGGCCGCGCAGACCTCGACCTGGTGCACGGTGAACTCGCGGAACAGCCCGGCCATCCGCGTGAGCTCCGCCGGGCTCTTCGCCGAGCCGGTCATGTGCTTCAGGTCGTCACCGAAGACCCAGGAGACGAGCATCATCGCCGGCGAGAGGCAGACCGGACACTGGTCCCTGGTCTGCTCGCCGTGGAATTTCGCCGCCCTGAGCAGGTACGGGTCCGCGTCGCAGACGTCCTTCCTACCGAGGCGACCCGCGCGGAAGTCGGCCAGCAGCGCACGGCGCTGCAGCCCGTAGTCCACGACGTGTCGCTGCATCTGCACGCTGACAGAGTACGTGCCCGCTCTGGGTGCGCCATGAGCTGTTGGGTCTAAAGATCTCGGCGGCGTGGAGGAACACGCCGACGGTTCGATAACTCTCCGGTGAACTTCGCGACCGCGCGCTGGCGAACTTCAGGTGATCGACACCGTTAGCTGCACCACTCCGATGTATCGGCGCGATATAATTGGGCGTTAGATTGAGGAGGTGGGGTCGTTTGTCGCCCGAGAGGGGGTGCACCGTGCTGGAGTTCGCCATCCTGGGACTGCTGCACGAGACACCGATGCACGGATACGTGCTGCGCAAACGGCTGCACGAGACGCTCGGCATGTTCCGCACGTTCTCTTACGGCTCGCTGTACCCGACTCTACGCAGGCTGCAGCGGGCGGGCTTCATCGTCGAGGAGGCCGATGAGCTCGGTGAGCACACGAAGACCCAGCCCAGGACGAGGGTGCGGCGTGGCCGCCGGGTGTACAAGCTCACAGCCGAGGGCAAGGAGCACTTCGCGCAGCTACTCGGTGACGCCGGTCCGCAGACCTGGGACGACGAGGGATTCGGCGTACATCTCGCGTTCTTCTCGCGCACCCCGGCCGATGTCCGGATGCGCATCCTGGAGGGCCGTCGCCGGCGCGTGGAGGAGCGCCGGGAGGGTTTGCGGGCGGCCATGGCCAGAGCCGAGGAGAAGATCGACCGCTACACGCGCGAGCTGCACAGGCTCGGCCTGGAAAGCAGCGAACGGGAAGTCCGCTGGCTCAACGAGCTGATCGCGCACGAGCAAGCCGAACAGGGCGGGCAGAGCTGAAGGCCAAGAACATGGACCCGAACAAGGAAACGACCGAAGGAGAATCCGGCATGGGCGACAACAGCGGCCGCGTGAAGGTGGCCATCGTTGGCGTCGGCAACTGCGCGGCATCGCTGGTGCAGGGTGTGCATTACTACGCGGACGCCGATGACGCCTCGCGGGTGCCTGGGCTGATGCACGTACGTTTCGGCCCCTACCACGTGCGCGACGTGGAGTTCGTCGCCGCGTTCGACGTGGACGCGAAGAAGGTCGGGCACGACCTTTCCGAGGCGATCCTGGCCAGCGAGAACAATACGATCAAGATCACCGACGTGCCGCCGCTCGGGGTGCCGGTGCAGCGCGGTCACACGCTGGACGGGCTCGGCCGCTTCTACCAGGAGACGATCGAGGAGTCCGACGAGCCGCCGGTCGACGTGGTCGCGGCACTCAAGCAGTCGGGCGCGCAGGTGCTGGTCTCCTACCTGCCGGTGGGTTCCGACGAGGCCCAGAAGTTCTACGCGCAGTGTGCGATCGACGCGGGGATGGCGTTCGTCAACGCGATCCCGGTGTTCATCGCGTCGAACCCGGAGTGGGCGCAGAAGTTCACCGACGCCGGTCTGCCGATCGTGGGTGACGACATCAAGTCCCAGGTCGGTGCCACGATCACGCACCGGGTGCTGGCGAAGCTGTTCGAGGACCGCGGGGTCCAGCTCGACCGCACGATGCAGCTCAACGTCGGCGGCAACATGGACTTCAAGAACATGAAGGAGCTCGAGCGCCTGGAGTCGAAGAAGATCTCCAAGACCCAGGCCGTGACCTCCCAGGTCGAGCGGGACATGGGCAAGGCGAACGTGCACGTCGGTCCGTCCGACTACGTGCAGTGGCTCGACGACCGCAAGTGGGCCTACGTGCGGCTCGAGGGCCGGGCGTTCGGTGACGTGCCGCTGAACCTGGAGTACAAGCTCGAGGTGTGGGACTCCCCCAACTCGGCCGGCATCATCATCGACGCCGTGCGCGCCGCGCAGATCGCACTGGACCGCGGGATCGGCGGCCCGCTGCTGTCTGCCTCCTCGTACTTCATGAAGTCCCCGCCCGTGCAGTACAACGACTCCCAGGCCCACGACTCGGTCGAAGCCTTCATCCGCGGCGACGTCGAACGCTGACCCCCGGCGCTCACCGGCAGGCAACACCAAGAGGGGGTCTGCCGGCGAGCGTGCCGGGTTTCGCGCGGCCTCGCCGGGATCGTCGACGGCGTGCTCAGCGTGCTGCTGTCCTTCCTCGCCTTCCTGCCCGCCGGTCTGACCGCCTTCCTGGTGTGGAGTGGCTGGTGGGCATGCAACTGCTGTGTGTGCTGCTGATCGCCAGGGGCCTGTCGAACCAGGAGATCGCCGTACGGCTGGTGGTGGCCGAACAGACGGTGAAGACGCATATCGGCCGGATACTGGCGAAGCTCGGCTTGCGGGACCGGGCGCAGGCCGTGATCGTCGCCTACGAATCGGGTCTGGTCTCGCCAGGGCTGCCCGGCTGATCGAGCGCTCCCGGCAGGTCCCGGATGTCGTCGAGCACGAACGGCACCTCGCCGAGCACCGCCGGGTCCGGCGGGAAATGCGGGTTCGGCACCGCGTAGACGGTCATCCCGGCCGCGAGTGCCGAACGCATCCCGTTCGTGGTGTCTTCGACGGCGGCGCAGCCCCGCGGCGGCGTGCCCAGTAGCTCGGCGGCCTTCAGGTACACGTCCGGCGCCGGTTTCCCCGCGGCGACCTGCTCACTGGACACGGTGATGGCGACCACCTTCGTCAGGTCCGTGGCGTCGAGGAACGCCGCGATCAGCACCGGAGGTGACGAGCTCGCGATCGCGACCGGGCACCGTTCGGCGACCGCGCGGACCGTCTCCGCCGCGCCGGGCAGGACCGGCGGGCCACCGGCGTACCGCTTGGCCATCTCGTCGATCACGACTTCCGCGATGCGCTCCGGGGTCAGCCGCGCGCCGAGCTCGTCGACGAGGTACCGCGCCCATTCCGGGGTGCTCATTCCTTGCATCGCGCGGGTGGCCGAGGCGGTCCACTGCCCGCCGTGCCCGGCGACGACCGCGCGGCGCACCTCGTCCCAGGTTCGTTCGGAGTCGACCAGCACACCGTCGAGATCGAAGACCACCGCGTCCATGCCCTGCAGACTACTTGTGTGCTGGATTACTTCGACACGCTAAGTAAAAGTGCTTAGACTGTCTAAGTGAAGTCCGGAGTCCACGAGCTGGCCCACGAGCTGCGGCCCCTCGTCTTTCGCCTGTACTACGTCGTACGCCGGTTGACGCCGCAGCATCAGCTCAGCCTGACACAGGGATCCGTCCTGGGCGAACTCGTGATCGGCGGCCCGCGGCGGATGAGCGCGCTCGCCGAGCTGGAAGGCGTCCGCCAGCCGTCGATGACCGACCTGGTGCGCCGGCTCGAACGGCTCGGTCTCGTCGCCAGGACAGCCGATCCCGAGGACCGGCGCGCGGTCCTCATCGCGGCGACCGACGCCGGCAAGCGCCTGATCGACGAGGTCGTCATGGCCCGCGAGGAATTCCTCCGCGAGCGGCTCACGGCCCTCGACCCCGGCGAGCGCGCGGCGATCGAGGCCGCGCTGCCCGCCCTGCGACGACTCATCGATCCAGTGAAGAAGGAGGAATTACTGGATGAGCGCTGAACACGGAAGCCTCCTGGCGGCCGTGAAGGGCCAGCCCAAACAGGTCTGGATCACCGCCTTCGCAGCCGTGATCGCCTTCATGGGCATCGGCCTCGTCGACCCGATCCTGCTGTCCATCGCGGACGGGCTGCACGCGACGGCCTCCCAGGTGACGCTGCTCTTCTCGTCCTACCTCGGTGTGCAGGTGCTGGCCATGCTGATCACCGGCGCCGCGAGCGCCCGGTTCGGTCCGAAAAGGACGGTGCTGACCGGGCTGGTGCTGATCGTCGCCGCCACCGCGCTGTGCGCCGCGGCGGGGTCGATCGGGCAACTCGTCGCGCTGCGCGCGGTGTGGGGCCTCGGCAACGCCTTCTTCATCGCGACCGCGCTGTCGGTGATCGTCGGCGCGGCGACCGGCGGGCAGTCCGGGGCGATCCTGCTGTACGAGGCCGCGCTGGGTGTCGGCCTCGCGGTCGGGCCGCTGCTCGGCGCGTTGCTGGGCAGCATCTCGTGGCGCGGCCCGTTCGTCGGCACCGCGGTGCTGATGGCCGCCGCGCTCGCGCTCTGCACGATCTTCCTGGCCCGCGACTCGCACGAGAAACGGGCGAAGATCCGGCTCGCCGATCCGCTGCGTGCCCTGCGGCACAAGGGATTGCTGCGGACCTCGATCGGTTCGGCGCTCTACACCGCGGCCTTCTTCACCGTGCTCGCCTGGACCCCGTTCGTGCTCGGCTGGGGCGCGGTCGCGGTCGGTCTCATCTTCTGCGGCTGGGGTCTGTGCGTCGCCGTCGCGGGCGTTGTCCTCGCGCCGAAGCTCGCGCACCGGCTGGGAGAGCGGCACGCGACCGCGCTCGCCGTGTTCGGGTACGCGGTCGTCATGGTGGCGCTCGTCGTGCCGGGCAAGCCGGTCGTGGTGGCCGCCGCGATCGCGTCCGGCCTGGTCTCGGGCCTGCTCAACACCTTGTTCACCGGAACGGCGATGTCGATCAGCGACGCCCCGCGACCGGTCGCCAGCGCGGGCTACAACTTCTGCCGGTGGCTCGGCGGCGCGGTGGCCGCGGCGCTGGTCGGGCACGTCGCGGACTGGTTCGGCTCACCGCATGCGCCGTTCGCCGTCGCGGCCGTACTGTGCCTGATCGCCGGTGGCCTGCTGCTGGTGAAGGAACGGGCGGCGGATCCGCGGAACGTGCCCGAGGCCGCTGCCCTGGTCGGCGAGGAGTTCTAGGTTCTGGTGCGGGTTTGGCGACCAGTGCGCCCGCGACCATGCAGACGCCGACGACCCACAGCCCCGTCCGCTGGGTGCCGGTCAGATCGCGCAACCAGCCGGTGACATAGGGCGCGGCGAACCCGCTGATATTGCCGAGCGAGTTGATCAATGCGATCCCGCCGGCGGCCGCCGCTCCGGCGAGGAAGTTCGACGGCAGCGCCCAGAAGGCCGGCAGGGCGCAGCACACGCCGACCGCGCAGACGGTCACCGCGACCATGGCCGCATAAGGGTTTCCGAGGTACGGCGCGATCGGGATGACGATCCCGCCGAGCAGCATCGGCAGCGCCACATGCCGTTTCCGTTCGCCGTGCCGTGCCCAGAACACCATCGCCACCGCGCCGAACACGTACGGGATCGCGATGACGAGGCCGGACTGGGTGACGGAAAGCTTGGTGCCGAACTCCGAGCCGAACCCGGCGACGATCGTCGGCAGGAAGAAGCCGAGCGCGTAGAGGCCGTAGGCGATCGCGAAGTACACGAACGCGAGCAGCATCGCCGGGATCCCCTCGACGAGGAACATGAACCGCCAGCCGGACAGCCCGAAGATCCCTACAGGATGATCCCGGGGAAGAACCCGGCTTCGGCGACGCCGAGCAGGAACCGCAGGACAACGAGCGTGGTCGCGTTGGGCACGAAGGCCATCACGGTCGCGACGACGCCCCAGAAGGCGCTGCGGCGCTACGCGTCTCCATCAGGGGCGGCGGTCGGGCTGGCGGGTGGGAATTATGCGCGAAGCCGATGTTGACACGGTCGAGGTAGTTGACGAAGTAGAGCAGCGCCAGGGACGGCATCACCCGCACGGCGACCTTGGTGAGCACGCGATCACCCGCGGTGGCGGTCTTCATCGACATCTGGGCATTCCAGGGGACGTTCGGCCGGTCCGTCAAGGACCAATTACGGTGGGTGCATGTCGGAAGCTCTGCTTGCCCTGGTCACCGGCGCCTCCCGCGGGATCGGCGCCGCCATCGCGCACTCGCTCGCGCCGGCCCACCGGGTGCTGCTCGGCGGGCGGAGCGGCGAGGCGCTGGCCAGGCTGGCGGCGGAGCTGCCGGGCGCCCGGCCGTGGCCGGTGGAGCTGACCGATTTCGAAGCCATGGCCGAAGCGGTCGCCGGGATCGACCGGCTGGACGTGCTGGTGCACTCGGCCGGGGTGGTCGAGCTGGGCACGGTCGCCGAGTCGGATGTCGAGTCCTGGCGGCGGAACTACGAGGTCAACGTTCTCGCCGTGGTTGAGCTGACCCGGCTCTTGCTGCCTGCGCTGCGCGCGGCGGGCGGGCATGTGGTGGTGATCAACTCCGGCTCGGGCCGCAACGCGCGGGCGGGCTGGGGCGCTTACGGGGCCAGCAAGTTCGCGGTCCGCGCCTTCGCCGATGTCCTGCGCCAGGAAGAGGAACCCAACGGCCTGCGGGTGACGACCGTGTACCCGGGCCGCACCGCGACCGAGATGCAGCGGGCGGTCAACGCGACGGAAGGCACCGAGTACACCCCGGACGCGTACCTGCGCCCGGAGTCGGTCGCCGACGCCGTGCTCGCGGCCGTGACCGCCACGCCGGACGCCCACCCGACGGACGTGATCCTCCGGCCGAGGCGTCGCTAGCCCTCGCCGGGTCAGCGCAAGCGCGCCGCCGATTCCCGTGCCGCCGCGAAGGCCTTCTCCCGATCCACTCGCACCGGTTCGCCGTCGGAGAGCACGTGGTCCCCCGCGACCCACACGTCCCGTACGCGCCGGGAACCCGCGGCCCACACCAGGTTCGCCAGCAGCTGGTCGTCCGGCGCGGCCAAGCCCGCCGCGAAGGCGAAGCCGTCCGCCTCGATGTGCACCATGTCCGCCCACCGGCCCGGCTCCAGCGCGCCGATGTCTTCGCGGCCCAGCGCTTCCGCGCCACCGCGCGTGGCCAGCAGCAAGGCGTCCGCCCCGCCCAGCGCAGTGGAGTCCTTTGTGGACAACCGGGCGAGCAGCGCGGCCAGCTGGATCTCCTGCCACAGGTCGAGATCGTCGTTGCTGGCCGGGCCGTCGGTGCCGAGTCCGACCGGGACCGAGGCCGCGCGCAGATCCGCCAGCCGCGCGATGCCCGACGCGAGTTTCCCGTTGGAACCGGGGCAGTGCGCCACCCCGACCCCGCGCGCGGCGAACAACGCGATGTCCTCATCGGACAGATGGATCGCGTGCGCCGCCAGCACCCGCCCGTCGAGCAGGCCCACCTCGTCCAGCAGTTTCGGCACCGAACCGAACTCCGCGCGCTGCTTCTCGTCCTCGTTCGCCGCCTCGGCCACATGGATCTGCACCAGCGCGCCCCGCGCCGCGGCCGCTTCCGCGGTGCGCCGCAACGCTTCCGGCGGCAGCATGTACGCCGAGTGCGCGGCGAAGGACAGTTCGATCCGCTCGCCCGGCCCGAACCGCAGGCCATCGGCGTCGATCCACCGTTCGGTCGAGGCGATCATCGCGCGCCAGTCGAACCCGGGCAGGTCTATGATCGGGCCGCCGAGCACCACGCGCGCGCCGGTGGAGAGCACCGCTTCGGCCATTTCGTCCGGATGGAAGTACATCTCGGCGCTCGTGGTCACCCCGTGCGAGAGCATCTCCAGCGAACCGAGCACCATCCCGGCGCGGACGTCCTCGGCCCGCAGCTTCGCCTCGGCCGGCCAGATGATCTCGTTGAGCCAGCGCAGCAACGGCAGATCCCCGCCCATCCCGCGCAGCAGCGTCATCGGGCTGTGCGCATGCGCGTTCACCAGGCCGGGCAGCAGGATGCCGGACAGGTGGGTGACCGCCGCGCGGAGAACGGGTGCTTCCGTGACGGGCCCGCAGTAGGTGATCCGCCCGTCGTCGACATCGACCACGCCGTTGCGGATCACCGAGCAGGCGGGATCACAGGGCAGGACGATCGGGGCGTGGAACCGCTGCATCAGTCCATTAAACCGGAGCGCCAGGCCCACGCCGCGATCTCGACCCGGTTGCGCGCCCCGATCTTGGCTTGAACGGCCGCCAGATGTGTCTTCACGGTCGAGAGCGACAGGAACAGTTCGCCGCCGATCTCCGTGTTCGTCAACCCGCGCGCGGTCGCCCGCACCACGTCGAGCTCACGTGCGGTCAACGGTTCCTTCGGCGGAGCCACCTCGCGCTTCGCGGACCCGCCGTCGAAGTGTTTGAGCAGCCGGACGGTGATCTGCGGGGAAACCAGCGCGTCCCCGCGGTCGGCGGCGCGCACGGCCTCGATCAGCAGCGCCGGCCCGGCGTCCTTGAGCAGGAAGCCGCTCGCGCCGTTGCGCAACGCCGTGTGCACGTACTCGTCGAGGTCGAACGTGGTCACCACGACCACCTTGAACGGGTCCGCGACCTCGGGCCCGGCCAGCTGCCTGGTCACCTCGAGCCCGTCGAGGCCCGGCATCCGGACGTCGAGGAGGCACACGTCGGGCCGCAGCTCACGCGCCTTCGTCACCGCGGCGACGCCGTCCGCGACGTCCGCGATCACCTCGATGTCGTCCTGGCTTTCGAGGATCATCCGGAACCCGGTGCGCACCATGCTCTGGTCATCCGCGATGAGCACCCGGATCATCCGTCTTCCCCTTCCAGCGGCAGCCAGGCCTCCACGACCCAGCCGCCTTCGGCCGGGCCCGCGGTGAGCCGCCCGTGCAGCAACTCGACCCGCTCGCGCATTCCCACGAGACCGTATCCGCCCGAACCTCCGGCCGGTCGCGGGTCCGGTGCGCGCCCGTCGTCGCTCACCCGCACGTGTAGCTCGCCGTCGAGTGTCTCGGCCAGCACATCGACCCGGGTCGCGCCCGCGGCGTGCTTGCCCACGTTGGTGAGCGACTCCTGCACGAGCCGCAACGCCGAGCGCGCGACCTCCTGCGGGATACCGGGGCCCAGGCGCAGTTCGAGTTCGGTCGGCACGCCGTGGTGGGCCGTCTCGGTCAGCTGGCGCAGGTCGGCCTCGAGGTCCGTGGTGGCCTGCTCGGTGGCACCGGAGCTGCCGCGCATGCTCCGGACCAGCCGCCGCATCGCGACCAGCGCCTCGGTACCGGCCTCCTCGATCTTGTCGAGTGCCTCCATCGCGAGCGCCGGGTTCTTGTCCCCGATCATCTTCGCCGCCTGCGCCTGCACCACGATCCCCGTGACGTGGTGGGCGACGACGTCGTGCAACTCCCGTGCCAGCGCCATCCGCTCCGAAGTCTGCGCGTCGGTGACGGCCGCCTCGACGACCTTCCGGCGCTCGGAGTCCCGCGCCCGGAAGTACAGCCCGACCGCGACCGCGATCCCGAGTACCAGCACCGCCGCGAGGAACAGCGACTGCAGCTCACCGGGATTCCCGCGGGAGGCCGTGTTGGCGGCGGACGCCAGGCCGACGGACACGGACATCAGCGCGATGACCGGCCACGCCTGCGCCGGCCGGGCGGCGCGCACGAGGAACACGACGATCACCGACCCCGCCAGGACCTCGGTGGTCGGCAGCGAGTCCAACACCACGTCGGCATGGCCGGGCGCGAACCAGAACGCCGGCACCGTCGCGAGGAAGACGCCCGAGACCAGCACTCCGGACACGACCGGCCTGCGCGCCGCGAGCACCGCCAGTACCGCGCTCGCCGCCGAGCACAGCCACAGTGGGAACATGCGTGGCCCCTCGCGGAGCACCTGGTACAGCTCCATGAACGCCGGCAGGCACAGCACCCCGATCAGCGGCCACTGGCTGCGCACCAGTTCGGTCGCCAGATCGGCCCCCTTGGCTGCCCCGGCCAGCCGGAACCGCACGCCGACCGCGACCGCCGCGATGAGCAGCACCAGCCCGAGCAGCAGGCTGCGCTCGAACCGGCTGGAGTAGATCGAGGTGTCCGACCTCGCGGTCGCCGCGAACAGGCCCGCGATCACCAGCGAAGCCGTCGCCGCGAGGGCCATCCCGGGCCGCAGCCGCCGCACCGCGAAGTACACCAGTTCGAGCCCAGCGACCGTCTCGGTCAGCGACAGGTCGGTCAGTACGGTCGAGAACGCGGCGGCGTCGGTGATCCGGATCAGTGCCGTCGACCCGATGAGCACCGCGGCCCCGGCGAACGAGCCTCGCGCCGGATGCGCGCGGGCCCACAGCGCGCACGCCGAGACCGCGAAGATCCCGGGCAGCAACAGCAGGTCCCGCCCCCGCGGGCCGACGTCGTCGAACGAGGCGGGCAGCACGATCAGCAGGTCGGACAGCAGTGCCGCGAGCAGGATGACCCCTTCGAGGCCGAGCCTGCGCCAGGCCACGCGGAAACGGTCGGAGAACGGCACAACGGAACGGTAGAGGATTTCCCCCGCCGCGCACCTTGGCCGCCCGGCTATCCGATGTCGGCCGATCGGCCGATCCGTCCGCCCCGCGGCGGCTGCGAGCCTGCTGGGCATGAATCCACAGTGGAACGACCGGGCGGTGCTGTCCGGACGGGGGCTCGTGAAGCGGTACGGCGCGCAGTTCGCGCTGGCCGGTGTGGACATCGAAGTCCAGCCGGGGGAGGCGGTGGCGATCGTCGGGCCGTCGGGATCGGGCAAGACCTCGCTCCTGCACGTGCTCGGCGGCATCATCAAGGCCGAGGAAGGCGAGATCTCCCTTGCGGGGCAACGGATCGACCAGCTGTCCGAAAAGGGCCGCAGCGAGTTGCGGCGCAGCGAGTTCGGGTTCGTGTTCCAGCAGGGGATGCTCGTCGCCGAGCTGACGGCCGAGGAGAACGTCGCACTGCCGATGCTGCTCGGCGGCACGCCACGCAAGCGGGCTCTCGAAGCGGCGCGCGAATGGCTGAACCGGCTGGGCCTTCGCGGGTGTGAAGGCAGCAGGCCCGGTGAGCTCTCCGGCGGGCAGGCGCAGCGGGTCGCGATCGCGCGCTCGCTCACGCACCGGCCGAAGGTCATCTTCGCCGACGAGCCGACCGGCTCCCTCGACACCCGCACCGGCAAGGAGACGATGGACGCGCTCCTGGTCGCGGCCGCGGACGCGGGGGCCTCGGTGCTGATCGTGACCCACGACCGGGAGCTTGCCGACTCGCTGCCCAGGACCGTCACCATCCGGGACGGGCGGATCGTCAGCGGGCTGGTGGTCGCGTGAACCCGGTGCGGCTCGCGATCCGGGTGCTGCGTGTGGACGGGCGCACCCGGACCTCGACCATCCTCACCGCGGTCGGCGTGGCGGTCGCGACCGGGCTCGTCCTGCTGCTGGTGAGCCTGCCGTACGCGACGAAGGCCAGGGCCGAACGGTCCATCTGGCAGGTGACCAACTACGGCCGGAGCGGCTCGGTGATGCTCGTCGCCGGCGGTACGGACTTCACCGGCGACAAGGAGATCACCCGGCTCGACGTGGCGTCCACAGTGGACCCAGGCACGATCGCGCTGCCGCCAGGCGTGCCGAGGTTTCCCCGGCCCGGCGAGGTGCTCGTCTCGCCGGCGCTGTTCGAGCGCATGCAGGCGCTCGCGCCCTCGCAGCTGGCCGACCGGTTCCAGGGCAGGGTCGTCGGCACGCTCGACGAGCGCGCGCTGACGTATCCGGACCAGCTCGTCGCCCTTGTCGGCCACACACCGGCGACGATGCCGGACGGCGCGCAACCGTCCACCGGTTTCCGGAGTGTGGACCGGGCCGAGGTCGATCCGCTGCTCGCGCTGTTGGCCGGGGTCGGCGTCGTGGTGCTGATCGTGCCGAGCCTGGTGCTGGTCGCGTCCTCTTCGCGGCTGACCGCGGCCCGCCGGGAGCGGCGGCTCGCGGCACTGCGGCTCGCGGGCGCCACCCCGGGGCAGGTCACCGGCATCGTCGCGGCGGAGACGGGGGTCGCCGCGGCGGCCGGTGCGCTGCTCGGGCTCGCGGTGAGCCCGGTACTCGACTGGTTGGCCGCGTTCGTGCCGTGGGGCGGCGGCACCTGGCTGCCCTCCGACTTCGGGCTGCCCGTGGGGATGACGGTCTTCCTGGTCGTCGCGATGCCGGCGCTCGTGCTCGCGGCGGCCGTGCTGGGGTTGCGGCGCGTGGTGCGCAACCCGATCGGCGCGGTGTCCTCGCATGCGCCGAAACCGCTGCGCGCGTGGCGGCTGCTCGCGTTGCCGATCGCCGGGGCGTTCTTCTTCATCGTCATCTCGACTCGCTCGTCGAGCATGACGATGGTGCTGCTCGGACTGCTGCTGGTGGTGGGGTCGGCGGTCGTCGTCGGGCCGTGGATCACCTACGCGGTCGGCCGGATCTTCGTGCAACGCTGGCGCAAACCGGCCGGGCTGCTCGCCGGGAGGCGGCTGCTCGACGACCCGCGCGGCGCGTACCGGGCGTCCGCGGGCGTGGTGCTCGCGGTGTTCATCGGTTCGATGGCGCTGATCCTGTTGCCGAGCTTCGAAGGTATGGCCGGGGGCGGGGGCACGTTCCGCGATGAGGTGCTGTCGGTGAGCACGTCACCGCAGCGGGCCGGGGAAGTCGCCGCGCGGACGAACGAACGTCTCGCGCGGTACGGCCAGCGGGCGCGCGCCGTGGAGGTGGGCGAGGTGACGCTGTCCTCGGTGAACGGTTCGCAACTGCAGGCGGTCGTGGTCCCGTGCGGGCAGGTGTCCCAGCTGTTCCGCATCGAGCTGTCCTGCGCTCCTGGACCGGCGGTGTACGGCGTCGGGGACCTGTCCGGGTACAAGGTGAGCCCCGGTTACGGCGAGCCGGGCGTGCCGTTCGCGGCAGGGACCCAGGACCGTGTCATGCGCCCGCTCGACTCCGACGTGAGCGTGGACGCGATCATCGACCCGGCCGCGCTCCCGGCGGGATTCGTGCCCAGCCAGGCCGAGGTCGCGGTGACCACCGCGGGCAGCGATCCGGACACCGTGCGGACCGCGCTCGCCGCGAGCGGGGAAAGCATCTACAGCCGGGACATCTACCTCGTCCACCAGCAGGCGCAGCTGGGTGACCTGCGCCGGGTCACGGTGATCGGCCTGGTCGCCGCGGCGGTGCTCGCCGGCTGCAGTGCCGCGATCGCGACCGCCGGTTCGGTGATGGACCGGCGCCGGACCTTCGGTGCGCTGATGGCGGCCGGCACCCCGGTCCGGATCCTTTCTCGCGCGCTGCGGGCCGAGGCCGCGCTGCCGGCGCTCGCCGCGACGATCGGCGCCGGGGTGACCGGGATGCTGGTGGGGCTCGGGCTGTTCAGCCTGGCCCAGAAGGGTCGCGAAGGCGTCTCCGCCGTGCTCACACCGTGGTTGCTGGCGCCGGTGGTGCTGGGCTTGGGGGTCGCCGTGCTGGCCGCGTCGGTGTGCACGCCCGCGCTCAACCGGGTGCGGGCCGAGCCACTTGCCGACGAGTGAAGGGGGGAGATCCGGGTGTCGCCTTTCGTCGGGGGAAGGGCGACACCCGGATCTTCACTTCGACGGCAGCCGCTCGAAGATCAGGTCGCGGCTGATCCGGCCGTCGTCGTTCGCGCGCTGCTCGAACTTCGTCACCGGGCGCCAGCCCGGGCGCGGCGCCCAGTCGGGAAAGCGGTTGCGCAGCAACGGTTCCCCACCGCACACCTCGAGCATCTGATCGGCGTAGTGCGCCCAGTCCGTGGCCAGGTGCAGCATCCCGCCCGGCGCCAGCCGGGACGCGACGAGCGAGACGAACTCCGGCTGCACGAGTCGCCGCTTGTGGTGGCGTTTCTTCGGCCAGGGGTCCGGGAAGAAGATCCGCACCCCGGAGAGCGTGCCGGGCTCGACGTGCTCGGTCAGCAGGGCCACCGCGTCCCCGTGCAGCAGCCGCAGGTTCTCCAGCGCAAGTTTTTCGGCACGCAGCATGAGCTGGCCGAGGCCCGCCTCATACACCTCGACGGCGACGTAGTTGACCTCCGGCTCGGCCGCCGCGAGTTGCGCCGTCGTCTCGCCCATCCCGGAGCCGATCTCCAGCAGCACCGGGGCGGACCGGCCGAACCACTCCGCGAAGTCGAGCCGGCCCGGTGGCAGCCCGGCCACCTCGCGGCCCAGTTTCGGCCAGTCGTGCTCCCAGGCCCGCTGCTGGCCGACGGTCATCCGGCCACCTCGCTGCACGTAGCTGACAACACTCCTCAGCCGCGGTTGCTGCTCGCTCTCCACGCACCCAAATTAGCCGGGCTCAGCGCACCGCTTCGAACTCCCCCAGCCGCGAGCGCAGGCCGGCGAGGCCGGCGACCGCGATCGGCTCGGGGGTGGTGCCGCTGTGCGCGGGCAGCACGTCGATCCAGCCGTCGTGCCTGCTCGTGTTCAGCAGCGTGGTGGGGATGCGGTGGCCCGACCGGCCACCCTCGGAGGGCATGAACTCCCAGTACCCCGACTCGCCGTCGGCGGCCCACGGCACGTACTCCCAGCCCGGCCGGCGCGAGAGCAGTTGCGCTATCCGGTCCTCGACGCGGAACCCGTCGGCACGGGACTCGAGGCGGCCGTCGGCGAGGGCACGCAGCCACCACGGCGACGCGATCGGCTCACCATTCGCCGTCACCGCGCCGAAAAGGGACAGCACCTCGCTCTCCGGCGCGCGATGGATCCACGCGCGGCGGATCTCCGCGGGTCTGGTCGCCATCGCGGCGTCCCGGGGCAACTCGATCGCCTGCGACCACTGCAAACCGTCCAGGGGTTCGAGCAAAGGCTGATGCGCCACACTGCGCGGATCGGGAACGGGCATGCCGATTTCTCGTCCGATATCCACCGTCAAGGGTCACCTCCATCGGGGTTCCTGACGTGGTGACTCCCATATTCCCTGGTCAGCGCCCACATGTCTGCCCCCTGTGAGAGCTAACACAAAGCATTTACGATCTCTTAACCCAGATTGCCCAACGGTCATCGGAGATTAATCGATTGCACGCGCATGAGAAGGTCCGGGCCACCCCCCGAATGGTGGCCCGGACCCTTTCCTTCTTTCCCCTGTCCGGCCGGTGCGCCCCGAATTCGCGCCTGTCGCCGGAGTCCCCTGTGGTGGGTTTACGCGTCCCGCCGGTTCGCGGACACGAGTGCCCCGATCAGCAGGATGGCCGCGAAAGCGGCGAAATACGCGAGCGACCAGCCCTGGCCGAGTACCGCGGTGGACAGCCCGGGACCTGCGTCACCGCTGCGGCCCATGTTCGACGCGCCGTCGCCGGTGAGGAACTTCTGCGCCACGTTGAACGGCATCCACTTGTAGATGTCCTCACCGATGCTCGGGATGAGCCGGATGAGGCCCTCCACGGCGAGCGAATAGATCAGCAGCAGTGCGATGGCGCCCGCGCTGTGCCGGATCAGGACGCCCACGGCGACCGCGATCACGGCGGCCAGCGCGTAGATCACACCGACGCCCGCGACGTTGATCCAGTCCGCGGCGCTGTTGAGCGCGAGGTCCGCCTGCGGTTTGAGCAGCTTGCCGACGCCCCACGACCCGAAGGCGCTCACCTCACCGATGACCAGCGCGACCAGCGCCACCACGGTGGTCTTCGCGAGCAGCGCGCCCGTGCGGTTCGGAATCGCCTGGAAGGTGGTGCGGATGGTGCTGAAGCGGTACTCGGTGGTGACCGCGAGCGCGGCCAGCACCATGATCACCGCCATGCCGAAGCTGTAGCCGAACTGGGTCGAGGAGACCGTGGCCGCGAACTCGCCGTTGGAGTTGCCGACGACCAGCGCCGAGAAACCGATGGTCAGGACCAGCGCGGCGAGCGCGCACCACCAGGGTGAGCGTGTCGTGAACAGCTTGATGCGTTCTACTGCGAGCAGAGTCATTGTCGTCCGTCTCCCCTACTTGGCGCTCGCCTCGAGCACCTGCTGTGCTTCGGTCTCCAGGCCGGTGTGGTACTCGACCGAGTCGCCGGTGATCTGCATGAACGCCTGCTCCAGCGAGCCCGTCTGCGGGCTCAGCTCGTGCAGCACCACGCCGTTCTCCGCGGCCAGTTCGCCGATCTTGTCGCTCTCCATCCCGGAGATGACGACGCCGCCGTCGGAGTCGACGATCGTGCCGCCCGCTCGCTCCACGGCCGGGCGCAGCCGGTCGAGATGCGGGCTGCGCACCTTGACGCTGTTCTCCGCGGCGCGGGCGACGAACTGCTTCGTCGTGCTCTGCGAGATCAGCTGCCCCTTGCCGATCACGACGAGATTGGACGCCGTCAGCGCCATCTCCGAGAGCAGGTGGCTGGAGACGAACACGGTGCGGCCCTCGTCGGCAAGGCGGTGCATGAACTTGCGGATCCAGAGGATGCCCTCCGGGTCCAGGCCGTTGACCGGCTCGTCGAACAGCAGCACTTCCGGATCGCCGAGCAGGGCGCCGGCGATGCCGAGCCGCTGCGACATGCCGAGCGAGAAACCACCGGCGCGCTTGCCGGCGACACTGCTCAGGCCGACGATGTCGAGCACCTCGTCGACGCGGCGGGCCGGGATCTTGTTCGACTTGGCCATCCACGCCAGGTGAGCGCGCGCCGAACGGTTCGGGTGCACCCATTTCGCGTCGAGCAGAGCGCCGACGGTGCGCAGCGGCTGCTTCAGGTCGTGGTAGCGCTTCCCCCCGATGCGCACCTGACCGGAAGTCGGATTGTCGAGTCCGAGAATCATGCGCATCGTGGTGGATTTGCCGGCCCCGTTCGGGCCGAGAAAACCGGTGACCTGGCCTGGCTCGACGCTGAACGAGAGGTTGTTCACGGCCAGCGTCCGGCCGTAGCGTTTGGTGAGGCCCTGTGCCTCGATCATGACTTGCTCCCCTGTGTCAGGCCTTGGATTGCCCCTCGTGGCTCATGGTGTCCGATCGGGTGGTCCGAGCGCGTCATCCTGCAGGTCTAACTTCCACCCGACTGCAGGACTAGCTTCCCGGAAATCCCGGTGGGGCGCGATCGGGAATGACCCTGAGTCGCCCCTGAGCTTCGCGGGCTGGTCTGGTCGGGGGAATCGACAATGGCGGGAATTCGATTCCGAACAGCTCGGCCACTTACCTCTGGCCCGGCCTGATCAGCCCGGTCTCATACGCGAGCACGACCGCCTGCACCCGGTCGCGCAGGCCGAGCTTCGACAGGATCCGCCCGACGTGGGTCTTCACCGTCGCCTCGGACAGGAACAGCGTTTCCGCGATCTCGACGTTCGACAGGCCCTTCCCGATCAGGACGAGCACCTCCCGCTCGCGGTCGGTCAGCGCCCCCAGCTCCGACTCGTCCCGCAGCGGCCCGCCGCCCGCGACGAACCGGTCGAGCAGCCGCCGCGTCACCGAAGGCGACACCACAGCGTCCCCGCTGGCCACCGCGTACAGCGCCGACACCAGGTCCGCCGGCGGGGTGTCCTTCAGCAGGAACCCGCTGGCCCCGCCCTGCAGCGCCGCGTACACATACTCGTCGAGGTCGAACGTGGTCATCACCAGCACGCGGGACGTCCCCGCCTCGACGATCTGTTTCGTCGCCTCCACCCCGTCGAGTACCGGCATCCGCACATCCATCAGCACCACGTCCGGCCGCAGTTCCCCGGCCAGCCGCACCGCTTCCGCACCGTCACCGGCCTCGCCGATCAGGTCGATGCCCTCCAGCGCACCGAAGACCATCCGGAACCCGGCGCGCATCAGCTCTTGATCGTCGACGACGAGAACACGGATCACTGCCTCAACCTAACGGGCAAGATCGCGTGCACCCGCCACCCGCCACCCCTCGCGGGGCCGACCTCGAGCGAGCCACCGTAGACGTTCGCGCGCTCCCGCATCCCGATCACGCCGTTACCACCCGGCAGCGGCGGCTCGGCCGGCACGAGCGCGCGCGCCTTGCCCGCCCCGTCGTCGGTGATCACGACGTCGACCTGATCCTCGGCACGCACGACCACCACCTCGGCCCGTGCGCCCCGGCCGGCGTGCTTGAGCGTGTTCGTCAACGACTCCTGCACGATCCGGTACACCCCGAGCGACACCCCGGCAGGCAGCCCGGCGAGCGGGCCTTCGATCCGCATCGCGACCGGCACCCCGGCCTGCCGCACGCGGTCGGCAAGCTCCTCAAGCGATTCCGCGTCCGGCTGCGGGATCCGCGGCCCGCCCTCGCCCTCCTCGTTATTTCGCAGCACCTCGAGCAGCCGCCGCAGTTCGGCGAGCGCCTCGCGGCCGGTGCTGGAGATCGTCTGCACCGCGCGCTCGGCCAGGTCGGGGTTGGTCCGCACCGCGTACGAGGCCCCGTCCGCCTGCACCACGATCACGCTCACCGCATGCGCCACGACGTCGTGCAGTTCGCGCGCGATCCGGCCGCGCTCCTGCGCGACGGCGATGCGCCCGGCCTGGTCGCGTTCGGTCTCCAGCAGGTGCAGCCGCGCCTCGAGCTCACCCTGGTACGCCCGCCGTGCGCCGACGAACTCCCCGAGCACCCAGGAGAACGCGAAGGTCAGCGCGACGATGATGGCGAACACCCAGTTCGCGGGCTTCCAGGTGAGTGCGAGCTGCACGGCGCCGGTGCCCGCCTGGGCGGCGAGGTACCAGGACGCCTGCTTCCGCCCGACATACACGACCAGCGTGTACAGCGCGATCGCGCTCGCGGCCAGGCTCGAGACGCCCAGCTGCAGCGTGCTGTGCAGGATGCTGATGACCAGCACGACGTACGCGACGACCAGCGGCGAGCGCCGCCGGAACACGATCGGCAGCGTCATCGCCAGATCGACCGGGATGGTGATGTACCACGGCTTGAGCGTGCTGCGCGGGGAGGCCGAGTCCAGCCCGAACAGCATGAGGTCCAGCAGGAGCAGCAGCGCGGCGAGCAGGCTGTCCCCGACCACGGGATGCGCCCGCATCCACAGACTCAGTCGCCGCACCCGTTCACCGTAGGCCGGCCACCACCGATCGCGCGTCATCCACCGGTAGCACCTTCGATAGGACCACGGGACGATGCATGGCAGGATTCACACCCGGCGGAAAGGGGGGAATGTGAAGGATGCCGGGCGCTTTGCCGGCCCCCTTTCGATGTCGGTGGCGAACCTGTGCCACCGGCTGCAGCCGCAGGTTTCCGCGCCCACCGCCACGGGATTCGCCGAGGTCGTCCGCCGGCTGGGCGCGCCGTTGCAGGTCGCCGTCGCAGGCCGGATCAAATCGGGGAAGTCCACCCTGGTCAACGCCCTGATCGGGCGCCGGGTCGCGCCCACGGACGTCGGGGAGTGCACGCGGCTGGTCACCCGGTTCCAGTACGGCACGGTGGACCGGATCGAGGTGGTGTTCACCGGCGGCCGCAAGCAGGTCCTGCCGTTCGCCCCCGACGGCAGCATCCCCGCCGAACTGGGGGTGGACATCGCCGAGGTCTCACATCTCGAGGCGTACCTGACGAGCGCGGTGCTGCAGCGGATGACCGTCATCGACACACCCGGCCTCGGTTCGCTCGATGCCGCGTCGGTTTCCCGTACTCAGGAGCTGCTCGGTGCCGCGAAGCAGGACGAGGGCTCCAACGAGCTCGACGACACCTCACGCAACGCCGTAGCCGGCGCGGAGGCGGTGCTCTACGTCGTGACGCAGGGCGTGCGCGCCGACGATCAGCAGGCGCTCGCGGCCTTCACCGCCGCGACGGCGAGCCGCGAAGCCGGGCCGGTCAACGCGATCGCGGTGCTCAACAAGGCCGACACCATCGCCCCGGAATCCGTGCAGGGCGCGGAAAACAGTGAGACTCCTGTCTGGAAGGCAGCCGAGCTTCTCGCCGAGAAGCAGGCCGCCCTGCTCAAACCTCGCGTCGCCGACGTGCTGCCCGTGATGGGGCTGATCGCCGAGTCCGCCGAATCCGGCCAGTTCACCTCCGCCGACGCCGAGGCGCTGCGGAAGCTGTCCACTTTGGATGAAGCGACGCTGGAGACGATGCTCGTCGCGGCGGACATCTTCACCAGCTGGGACTGCGCGGTGCCCACGGGAACACGGTTGCGGCTGCTGGAAAAGCTCGACCTGTATGGCATCCGGTGCGCGATCGGCGCGATCCAGGCCGATCCGGCGATCACCGCCGGTGCGCTGCGCCGGGTCCTGCTGGAATCCTCCGGCCTTGCCGCGGTCCGCGCCCGGCTCGACGTCGTGTTCGCCGCCCGCGCGGACGGGATCAAGGCCGCCGCCGCGCTGGCCTCGGTGACCGCGCTCGCGCACGCGTCGGGTAACCCGGCCGAACGGCAGCGCGTGCACGACGCGATCGAAGTCCTGCTCGCCAAGCCCGAGGCGCACCAGTTGCGCGTGCTCGAAGCGCTGACACTGGTGGTCGCGGGCGCGGTGGACATGCCGGAGGATCTCGCCGCGGAGGTGCTGCGGGTCGGCAGCAACGCCGAGATCGACGCCCAGCTCGGGTCACCCGGCGCGTCGCGGGCCGAACTCGCCTCGCAGGCGCTCGAACGGGCAGGCTGGTGGCGCTCGTTCGCGTCCTTCGGCGCGACCCCCGCCCAGAGCCGCGTGGCCCATGTCGTGCACCGCGCCTACTTCCTGATCTGGCAACAACTGCGCGAGAACCGGGGGTGAGTGGGATGCCTGCATGGTTTCGCCGGGAACCGGATCCGGCGGCGGACGATCCGACGGGCCAGATCCCGGCCCTGAGCATGGCGAAGGTCATCGAGGAGGCCGAGGGAACCGCGGCGGCCGACGGTGCGTCGGAAACGGACGTGAAGTCCGTGTTGGACCGGGCGCTGGCCGACCGCCAGGCGCTCATTCAGCTGTGCCTCTACGCGCTCGACCGGGCTCGTAGCGGCGGCGTGGTCGAACGTATCGAGCAGGGCCTGGCCGGGATCGGGGTGACAGCGGTCCGCCCGGACGGCCAGCGGTTCGACCCGTCACGGCACGAGGCGGGCGGCGCGGTGCTGACCGACGACCCGGCGCTGGACGGCGTCGTCGCGGAGACCGAGGTGGTCGGGTTCGCCGATCACGACCACCTGCTGCGCGCCCCGGTCGTCACGGTATACACGAAACGATGACGGTCACGACGCTGCCCGGCCAGGTCAAGCAGGCGCGCGAAGCCCTGCTGGCGCTCTTGCGCGAAAACGATCCCCAGGCGGCGAAGTGGGTCGACGACATCCGCCGTGCGCGCCCGCGCAAACCGTCGGTGGTGGTGGTCGGCGAGACCAACCGCGGCAAGAGTTCGCTGGTCAACGCGCTGCTCGCGAAGCCGGGGCTGTCACCGGTGGACGCGGACGTGGCCACGTCGGCGTACCTCGTGTTCGACGATGCGCCGGAATGGGCCGCGCAGGCCTGCTACCCCGGGCAACTCGCCCCGGTCGGCATCCCGCTCGACGAGCTCGCGCGGTGGGTGTCCGTGGGGCACGAGCTGCCCGAAGGCCAGCTCCCGCCGAGGTACGTGGAGGTCACCGGCCCGGTGCCGATCCTCGAACGTGTGTCCATAGTGGACACTCCAGGGGTCGGCGGGCTGAACTCGATGCACGGCGAGCTGGCGATGGAAGCCGCCGCGAACGCGACTGCGCTGCTGTTCGTGGTCGACGCGTCGGCCCCCTTCACGTCCGGGGAGCTGGACTTCCTGCGCAAGGTCGGTGACCGGGTCGAGACCGTGCTCTTCGCACTGTCCAAAACGGACCAGTTCCGCGGCTGGCGCGAGGTGCTCGAAGCCGACCGGCAGCTGCTGGACGAGCACGCGCCGCGCTTCGCCCGGAGCGCGTTCCATCCCGTCTCGGCCCGGATGTTCGAGATGGCCGGGCGCGCGCCGAACGAGCAGGCGGCCGCGATGCTGCGCGAGCGGTCCGGGGTGAGCGCGCTGCAGGCGGCGATGCAGGAGGAACTCGTCGGCCGCTCCGCGATGCTCGGCGAGGCCAACACCCTGCGCGCGCTCGCCACGGCGCTGGGCGAGCAGTACGCGATCCTCAGCGCGGAGCAGCGCGCGCTGTCCTCCGGCGAGGACGAGGCCGAAGCGCTGCGCGCGCGGCGGGACAAGCTTGCGGCCGAGCGCCGCTCGTCGACGCGCGGCTGGCAGCTGAAGCTGCGCGGCGAGATCCAGCGTGCCCGCGTCGATCTCGGGCACGAGTCGAGCCGGCAGATGCGGGACGCGCAGGCCTGGTTCCGCCAGCAGATCGACGCCGCCAAACGCGAGCGGCTGCACGAGCTGCCCCAGCAGGTCGACGCCGCGCTGCAGATGATCTCCCAGCGGGTCTCCGGGATCATGGCGCACCGGCTCAACCGGGTCACCGAGATCGCACTGGCCGACCTGTTCTCCCCGGAGGAGCTCGACGTCATCCGCGCCCAGTTCCTGCGTGCCGGTGGTCCTCAGGTCGTACTGCGCACACCGGACAAGCGGCCGCCGACTCCCGAGGACAAGCTGCTGGTCTTCATGGGCGTCTCGGGTGGGGTCGGCGCCGGCAAGATCGCCGCGCTGCCGCTGGCCGGGTTCGCCCTGCTGAACCCGGTCGTGCTGCCCGCGACGATCGTGATCGGGCTCGGCGCGGGCTGGTGGATGGCCCGTACCCGCCGGCACGCGGCCGACAAGCAGCACATGAGGCAATGGCTCGTCGAGTCCATTGCGGACGCCCGCGCGACGCTCGACCAGCTGGTGGCCGAGCAGCTCATCGAGGCCGAGCAGCAGCTCTCGCTCGCCCTCGACGAGGCGCTGGCCAGGAGGATCGAGGGCATCGAAGCCGAGCTGAAGGAAGTCGACAAAGCGATCAAGATGGACGCGCAGGAGCGGGCCCGGCAGCTCGGCGAGCTGAACCGGCGGCTGCGTGAGGTCGGTGACGGCCGGGACCGCGCGGAGAACCTGCTGTCCACCATGCGCACCGTGCGTGACCAGCACTGATCACAGTCGGGGCGGTTCGGTTGTGCCGGGGAACCGAACCGGCCTAACGTGAGTCCAAGTTCCCGAGATCACAACCTCGAGTGGGGAGAAGCGGGCCGTGTGGATCGACGATACGGGTGGCGCTGACACGACGGAGACCGGGCACGACAGTGAGCTGGAGATCACGGTCGATGGCCACACCTACTCCGCCCAGGAGAACTTCGACATCGACCACGACGGGCACGACGACACGGTCCAGCTCGACAACGCGGACGGCACGATCACCGCGTATGTCGACACCGACCACGACGGTCGCGCGGACGAGTACGTGCACACCGACACCGGCGGCAAGATCGTCGAGATGGCCCGGTTCGACTCCAGCACCGGCGACTGGGTGGCCGACGGCCAGGGCCCTGGTTCGACCGACGGCACCGACACGCAGACCGGCCAGCAGGGCGACATCGTGGTGGACCTGCCCGGCGGCACGGTCGACGTCGGGCACGCGACGGTCGACAGCAACAACGACGGCACCGCCGACACCGCGGTCGTGACCGACCAGGACGGCAACACCCGCCTGTTCACCGACACCAACGGCGACGGCAGCGCCGACGTGCAGACGGTCATCACGCCCGACGGCCAGTCGCACACCTACGAGCACACCGGCCCCGGCGAGTGGACCGAGACGGCGGGTGCCCCGCGCGCCAGTGGCGTGAGCGGCGACAGCGACCAGCTCTGGGGCGGCGGCCACGACACCGTCGTCGAGGGTGTCGCGAAGATCGACTCCGCCACCGGGCAGTGGATCTCGCAGAACTGAATCCTGCTCGCAAAGGGCCGGTTTCCCCGCGGGGAGGCCGGCCCTTTCTCCGTCACCCCGCCCGCGCCGGTATCGGCGAGATCACGCGACCCTCGGAAAATCTTTTGCGCTAGGCCGGTTCAGCGATATCTGAATCGATTCCCTGATCGTTCTTGTGAGAGAACCGACAGCTCAGGGCTCGGTTACGGGACGGACATCCGGCTAACCTCATGGAATCCCAATTTTTCAGCACGCCGGTCGCCAGCCGGCGCGCGAAGCCATTCGGTCGCCGGCGAAGGAGCCCGCATCCGGACTCCCGTCCGGTCGCGGGCTCCTCCCCGTCGAAGTCAGGAGAAGGAATGACTGCAGTAGCCATCCCGGGACTGGACCAGGCGCCGACCTCGCACCGCGGGGTGATCGCGTGGGTGCGGGAGGTCGCCGAGCTGACCACGCCCGACCGTGTGGTGTGGTGTGACGGCTCCGAGGAAGAGGCCGCGCGGATCAATTCCGAACTTGTCGAAGCCGGCACTTTCCGCCCCCTGCAGGCGAAACCGAACTCGTTCTGGACCGTTTCGGACCCCAGTGACGTGGCCCGCGTCGAGGAGCGCACGTTCATCTGCTCCGAGCGTGAGGAGGACGCCGGGCCGACCAACAACTGGGTCCACCCGGACGAGATGAAGGCGACCATGACCGAGCTCTACCGGGGCTGCATGGCGGGTCGCACGATGTACGTGATCCCGTTCTGCATGGGCCCGCTCGACTCCGACGACCCGAAGCTGGGCATCGAGGTCACCGACTTCGCCTACGTCGTGGCGTCGATGCGGGTGATGACCCGGATGGGCAAGGCGGCGCTGGACAAGTTCGTCACCGAGGACGGCTCCGAGCGCGAGTTCGTGCCGGCGCTGCACTCGGTCGGCATGCCGTTGCGGCCCGGCGAGCAGGACGTGCCGTGGCCGTGCAACGACACGAAGTACATCACGCACTTCCCGGAGACCCGCACGATCTGGAGCTACGGTTCCGGTTACGGCGGGAACTCCTTGCTGGGCAAGAAGTGCTACGCGCTGCGCATCGGTTCGGTGCTCGCCCGCGACGAGGGCTGGCTCGCCGAGCACATGCTGATCCTCAAGCTCATCTCGCCGGAGAACAAGGCGTACTACATCGCGGCCGCGTTCCCGAGCGCCTGCGGCAAGACGAACCTCGCGATGCTGCAGCCGACGCTCCCGGGCTGGCGCGCCGAGACCCTCGGCGACGACATCGCGTGGATGCGCTTCGGCGAGGACGGGCGCCTGTACGCGGTGAACCCGGAGTTCGGCTTCTTCGGTGTGGCACCGGGGACCGACTGGCACACTAACCCGAACGCCATGCGCACCATCGAAAAGGGCAACACGGTCTTCACGAACGTGGCCCTGACCGACGACGGTGACATCTGGTGGGAGGGCATGGAAGGCAAGCCCGACCACCTGACCTCGTGGAAGCAGCAGGACTGGACCCCGGAGTCGAGCGAGCCCGCCGCGCACCCGAACTCGCGGTACTGCACGCCGATGTCGCAGTGCCCGACGCTGGCTCCCGAATGGGACGACCCGCAGGGCGTGCCGATCTCCGCGATCCTGTTCGGTGGCCGCCGCGCCACCACCGTGCCGCTGGTGAACGAGGCCCGCGACTGGCAGCACGGGGTGTTCATGGGCGCGACGATGTCCTCGGAGAAGACGGCGGCCGCGGCCGGCAAGGTCGGTGAGGTGCGCCGCGACCCGATGGCGATGCTGCCGTTCCTCGGCTACCACGCCGGTGACTACTTCAAGCACTGGATCGAGCTGGGCAAGTCGGCCGACAACTCGAAGCTGCCGAGGATCTTCTACGTCAACTGGTTCCGCCGCGGGGACGACAAGCGCTTCCTGTGGCCGGGCTTCGGGGAGAACTCCCGTGTGCTCAAGTGGGTCGTCGAGCGCATCGAGGGCAGGGCGGGCGCGGTCGAGACCCCGGTCGGCTTCGTGCCGCGCGCCGAGGATCTCGACACCGAGGGCCTGAAGGAGCCGCTGGCCGACATCCAGGCGGCCCTGGACGTCAAGCCCGAGGAGTGGCGCCAGGAGATCCCGCTCATCGAGGAGTGGTTCGACAAGATCGGTGACCGGGTCCCGTCGAACATGCACGACGAACTCGAGCAGTTGAAGCAGCGACTCGGCTGACCGGACCGCGAAAGAGGGGCCTGCCTTCACCCGAAGGCAGGCCCCTCTTCGTGTCAGCCCGTCGGCACCGCGCCGCGTAGCGCCTCCAGCGGCAGCCCGACCGCGTCGGCCACCGCGACGACCGTGAAGAACGCCGGCGTCGGGATCCGGCCGGTCTCGATCTTCCGGAGGGTTTCCACCGAGATGCCCGCCTCAGCGGCCACCTCGACCATGCTGCGCCCCCCGCGTGCCTCCCGCAGGACCGCGCCCAGCCGCTCGCCGCGGGCACGTTCGGCTTCGGTCAGCGGCACTCGCACCATGCGCCCAGTCTATCCGCAGTAGTTGCCCACAACCTGTGGACAACTCTGTGCACAGGTTGTGGGCAACGCTTTCCATGATCGGCGCGTCTCATCCGGTACAGCCTGTGAGAGGGGTGGAGACCATGGCGTACGCGGCGATCGCGATGATTGCGCTCGCGCTCGGTTACCTGGTCACGGCCGTGCTCTGTGGGAGGTTCCGCGCCACGAACAGCCCCGCCGAGCAGGAGCCCGGCGGGGCTGGGGAAGAGGCCGATCAGGCGCCCGGCGGCACCGGGAGCGGCACCCCTGGCAGGCTCTGATCGTCCGGCACGACGCCGTCCACCAGGTAGTCCTCCACAACCTTGTCCACGGCCGCGTTCCCGCCGGCGTAGATCCCGTGATCACCTTCGCCGGTCACGGTGATCATCCGCGAGCCCGCGAAGGCGTGGTGCGCCCGCAGCGCGCCTTCGATCGGGGTCGCCGGGTCGTGGGTCGACTGGACCATCAGCACCGGCGGCACGCCGTGACCGTCGAGCACGGGCAGCCGTTCCGGCCGGTTCTTCCAGAAGATGCACGGCTGCACGAGCCAGCCCCACCCCAGCAGCGGGAAGTCCGGGCCGAGATCGGCCGACTGCTGGATCGCGGTCTGCCGGTTGCCCAGCCACGGGCCCTCGTTGCACGGGATGGTCCAGAAGCTCGCGTCGTACGCGTCGTCGTAGTCGGTCGGCACGACCAGCGGCTGCGGGCCGAACGCCTTCTCGTCGGCGCCGCCCGCCTTGACCTTCTGCTTCGCCGAAGCCTGCTGGTCCGCCGGCGGGTTCTGGGTCAGCGTCCGCACGTTCACCAGGTAGTCGGCCAGTTGCGGGAAGGCCTTCTTGCTGTAGAGCTCCGAGGCGATGTACGAGTCGAGTTCGTTCGCCGACAGCGGGGAGCCGTCCACGTCGACCGGCTGCTTCGCCAGCGACGCGCGGACCTGCTCGTAGGTCTGCCGCGCGTCCTCACCGGTCGCGCCGAAGTGGTACAGCTTGTCGTACGTCGCCAGCCACGGCAGGAAGTCCTCGCGCCAGCGGCGTTCGAAGCCGAGCGGTTGCCAGTCGAAGGATTTCTGCCAGGTGGTGGTGAACTCCGTGTTCGAGTCGAGCACGAAACGCCCGGTCCGGTCCGGGTAGGCCTGCGCGTAGTGCGCGCCCAGCCAGGTGCCCGCCGAGTAGCCGACCCAGTTGATCTTCTCCCGGCCCAGCAGCACCCGCAGCAGGTCGAGGTCGTGCACCGTCTGGTCGGTATTGATCAGCGGCCCGAGTTCGCCCGATTTCACCTGGCACGAGTCGGCCGCGTACTTGGTGGCCTCGAGGATCAGGTTGAGGTTCTCGCGGTCGCGGTCCCGCGGGTCGAGCGTGGTACCGGTGCCGATCGCGCCGCCGCAGGTGATGTTCGTGCTCTTGCCGGTGCCGCGCACGTCGAACCCGATGATGTCCTGGTGCTCCCGCAGCCGCTGCTGGTTGCGCAGCCGCGCGGGGAAGAGCCGGCCGGGCGCGCCGGGGCCGCCGGGGTTGACGAGCACGCTCGCGGTCGCGTCGCTCGTCGCCTTCAGTCGGCTGACCGCGATGGTCAGGTCGATGTTGTCGTCGGGGCGGTCCCAGTCCCGGGGGACCTGGTAGGTGGCGCATTCGATGCCCTCGGCGCCCGCCGGCGGCTTCTGCCCGGACAGCTCGTCCGGACTGCAGGTGTGCCAGCCCAGGGCCTGGTTCGCGTACTTCGCGGGAATACCCGTCGAGTTCAGCGGCTGGGCGTCCGCGACGGCCACCGCGTTCCCCGCCAGCAGCGCACCGGCCAGTGCCGGGATCATCGCCGCGTAGCGTATCGACCTCATGCTCTCCCCTTCGTCACTCGGCGCCACCGATCAGTCGCATATTGATAACCGGCTGGGACGAACGGGGCAACCTGCATTCGTCGGGCATCTGCTGATCGAATCGATACATCGGACAGGGTGACGGAGCCCGTTCCAGGACTTAAGGTGCTCAGGGCTGTCCGAGAGTTCTTGCGAGGTCCGATGTCTGGCAAAGCCGCCGGGAAGGTCACCGGGTTGCAGATCAGCCCGTGGAACCTGGTCCTGCTGATTCCACTGTTGATGCTGGTCACGCCGTGGTTCAACTTCGACAAGCCGAGATTCCTCGGGTTGCCGTTCTTCTACTGGTTCCAATTCGTCTGGGTCTTCATCGGGGTGGCGTCGGTCGCGCTGGTCTACGTGATGACGAAGGGCGCACCGGTGGTCAAGGGCAAGCAGGACGAGGGAGAAAACCGATGACGCCGGGCAAGGGGCTGGAATGGACCCAGCTGTCGATCTTCGTGGTGCTGTTCGCGCTGGTGACGGTGCTCGGGTTCGCGGCGGCGCGCTGGAAGGCCGCCGCGTCCCTCGACCACCTGGACGAATGGGGCCTCGGCGGGCGCAAGTTCGGCTCGTGGATCACCTGGTTCCTCGTCGGCGGTGACCTCTACACCGCGTACACGTTCGTCGCCGTGCCCGCACTGGTGTTCGGGGCAGGCGCGATGGGGTTCTTCGCACTGCCGTACACGGTGATCCTCTACCCGATCGTGTTCCTGCCGGCGCTGCGGATGTGGTCGGTCTCGCGCTCACGCGGTTACGTGACCCCGGCGGACTTCGTGCGTGGCCGGTTCGGTTCCCCGACGCTCGCGCTGCTGATCGCGATCACCGGCATCGTGGCGACGATGCCCTACATCGCGTTGCAGCTGACCGGCCTGGAAGCGGTGCTGCGCACCATGGGGCTCAACGGTGGCGGCATCGTCGGGCACCTGCCACTGCTGATCGCGTTCATCATCCTGGCGCTCTACACCTACCAGTCGGGACTGCGCGCGCCGGCGCTGATCGCGTTCGTCAAGGACGGCCTCATCTACGTGGTCATCCTGATCGCGGTGTTCTACCTGCCGGCGAAGCTGGGCGGCTGGTCGCACATCATCGACGCTTCGGCGGCGAAGTTGGCCCAGCCCAACCCGAAGACGCACGCGCCCTCCGGTTCCGTGCTGCTCACCGGCACGAACCAGTTGCAGTACATCACGCTGGCGCTGGGTTCGGCGCTCGCGCTGTTCCTGTACCCGCACTCGATCACGGGTGTGCTTGCGTCGCGCGGCCGGAACGTGATCAAGCGGAACATGATGGCGCTGCCCGCCTACTCGTTCCTGCTCGGCCTGCTGGCGCTGCTCGGCTACGTGGCCATCGCGGCCGGGGTCAAGCCGATCACCAACGCGGCCACCGGCAACGCGGACTCCAACACGGTGGTGCCGGTGCTGTTCGACCTCCAGTTCCCGGCCTGGTTCGCGGGCGTCGCGTTCGCCGCGATCGGGATCGGCGCACTCGTGCCGGCGGCGATCATGTCGATCGCGGCGGCGAACCTGTGGACTCGCAACATCTACAAGGAGTACCTCAGGCGGAACGCGACCCCGGCGCAGGAGGCCAAGCAGGCGAAGCTCGCCTCGCTCGTGGTCAAGTTCGGGGCGGTGGCCTTCATCCTGTTCATCGATCCGCAGTTCTCGATCGACCTGCAGCTCATCGGCGGCGTGCTGATCTTGCAGACACTGCCGTCGGTCGCGATCGCGCTGTACACGCGGTGGCTGCACCGCTGGGGCCTGATCGCGGGCTGGGCCGTCGGGATGGCCTGGGGCCTGATCATGTTGTACAGCATCCCGAACCCGGTGACCGGCAGAGCGCATTTCGGTGGTTCGGCGCTTCCGCTCGGCAAGCTGTCGATCTTCGGCTGGCACCCGTTCTCGGGTTCGACGATGCAGATCTATCCCGGTTTCGTGGCGCTGATCGCGAACCTGGTGGTCGTGGTGCTCGTCACGATCATCGCGCGGGCGATGAAGGTGTTCAACGGCACCGACGACACCGAAGGCACGGACTACCACGCCGACGAGCACGACAAGGACCTCCGCCCGATCGGTGCGCACTAGTGTGAAGGGATGAGCCAGGTAAGCCGTTTCCCGGTCGTGGAGCTCGACGGGCTGCCCGCCGATCTCCGCGACCGGGTCGGCGCGATCGCGGAGAAGTCCGGGTTCGTGCCGAACATCTTCCGGGCGCTCGGCCACCGCCCCGCCGAGCTGCGCGCGTTCCTCGACTACCACGACGCGTTGATGGATCGAGAAGGCGGCCTGAGCAAGGCCGAGCGCGAACTGGTGGTGGTCGCGACATCCGGCGCGAACCACTGCACGTACTGCGTCGTGGCGCACGGGGCGATCCTGCGGATCCGTGCGAAGGATCCAGAGCTGGCCGACCGGGTGTCGGCCAACCCGTGGCAGGCCGAGCTGGACGAGCGCGGCCGCGCGATCGTCGACCTGGCGCTCGCGCTCGCCCAGAGCTCGTACCAGTTCGGCGAAACGCACCTGGCCGCGGCTCGCGAAGCCGGTCTGACCGAGGACGAGATCTGGGACGTCGGCGCGATCACGGCCCTGTTCGCGATGTCGAACCGGCTCGCCCACCTCACCGCACTCCAGCCGAACGCGGAGTTCTACGAGATGGGCCGTCAGCGCCAGCCCGTCTCCCCCCACCACCCCCAACGGACGCGCTCCGCGCGGCGGCCTAGAACCTGAAAAAGAGCGTGGGCAGGCTGTGGTCGAACAACCATGACCACCAGTTCCGATGCCGCTCCGCCAGCCGGGCCCAGCGCGAGGGCCGCCACACCCGTGGATCTTCGCGCGGGGTGAACGCCTCCCCGGTCAGCAGCACGGCGGGATGCCCACGAGGGCAGGTGCCGGACACCGAGATGATCCCCGGCGCGAGGTTGTAGACGTCCTCGACCTCGTCGACGCCCAGCAGTGAGCGGCTGTCACAGGTCGGGCAGTGGACCACGAACATGGCTCACCACTCCAGCCGCCAGGTTTCCCCGACCAGATCCTGGCCGAAGCTGTGGTGCTGTTCGCTCGCGACGAGTTCGAACCCCGCCTTCGCGTAGATCGCGCGCGCCGCGGTGAGCACGCTGTTCGTCCACAGCTCCATCGCCGTGTACCCGTGCGCCTTGGCGAACGTCAGGCATTCGGTGACGAGCCTCTTGCCGAGGCCGTGCCCCCGTGCGCCGGGTTCGACGATCAGCAGCCGGAGCTTCGCCGTGCGCTCGTCGGAGCCGCGTACGCAGAACACGCAGCCGGCGCGCTCCCCGTCGAGCTCGGCGATCCACGCCGCTTCGCGCTTCGGATCGTGGTTCTCGGCGTAGTCGGCGACGATGCGGGCGACGAGCGCTTCGTAGGTCGCGTCCCAGCCGTACTCCTGCGCGTAGATCGCGCCGTTTCGCTGCACGACCCAGCCCAGATCGCCCGGCCGGGGCGGCCGCAGGACGACGGTGCTGTCCCGGGCCTCGTCGCCGACGAGCGTGGTGATCGCCCGCATCGACCGCAGCAGGCGATCCTGGTCCTCGTCGGTGAACTGGTCGAGCAGTTTCCCGATCTGGTCGATCGTGCGCTGCTCAAGCGAGTGCTGTGCGTCGCGGCCTGCCTCGGTGAGGCGGAGGACTTGGCGGCGGGCGTCGGACTCCGATCGTTCCCGCGTGAGCAGGCCACGCGATTCGAGCCTGGCGAGCAGGCGGCTGGCGTACCCGGCGTCCATCCCGAGCCGCCCACGCAGTCGGGTCAGCTCGGTGACGCCCTGCTGCTCGAGCTCGTAGAGGACGCGGGCCTCGCTGAGTGAATAGTCGGTGCCGACGAGTCCTTCGTCGAGCGCACCGATGACGCCGGTGTAGAGCCGGTTGAAGGCGCGGACGCGCGCTACGCGGTCCAACAGCTGCGGATCGTTCATTGCCTACCTCAACTAGATCTTTGACTTGGTCAAAGAGTAGTCCGGGCGTCAACCGGTTTGAGGCATTGGAAAACCCCGTGCTGCTGCCAGGTCGGGGGTCCGCCAGCATCACGGGGTCGTAAGGGGTATCGCCAGGGCCGGGGGTGGCGTTACACGGTGACCGCTATGTGGTCCAGATCACTCAGCGCAGGTGCACCTGGTGTGCCTGCGCGATCGCCATCAGTTCCTGGCGCATGGTCGGGGTGGCGGCGTTGTCGATGGCCCGGTTCACCGCGCGACGGGTACGAGCCTCGGCGCGGCGGGCCCGGAACTTGGCGGCGATGGTGCTCATGGGTTTTCGCATCTCCTCGGACGTCTCAGTAGCTGTATCTCCAGCATGCGCCTTTTTTCACAAGCGTGCCATCGATTGTCCGGTGACCTACCACACGAGCCGATGAATCATCGGAACGGACGCCGTATTCCGGATGATCTTGATATCTAGTGAGAGGCCTAGAAAGCCGTAGAAGACCCGATCAATCCTCGGCGCGGCCGAGCAGGTAGTGCCCGAAATGCGGCACGGTGAAGGCGATGAGCCCGCGTTCGGCCGAGTAAACCAGGCCCTTCTTCATGAGGCTGTCGCGTGCCGGGGACAGCGAAGACGGCTTCCGTCCCAGGTAGACCGCGATGTCCGAGGTGCCGGCGCCCTCGTCGCGTCCCTGGGTCAGTTCCGCCATCGCACGCAGGTACTCGCGCTCGGCCGGGGTCGCCCGCTCGTAACGCGACCCGAAGAACCCCACGGCGAGTTCCTGCTCGGCCTCCGGGGCGGCAACCTGCACGTCCTGCATCGTGACCGGATCGGCCGGCGCGGCGTCCCAAGCCGCCTTCGCGTAGGCCTGGATGAAGTACGGGTAGCCGCCCGAGGCGTCGAACAGGGCATCCAGCGCTTCCGGCTCGATACCGGCCTCTTCGCGCTCGATCGGCGCGAGCACGGCTCGGTCGGCGTTTTCGCGGTTGAGCCGGTCGATCCGCACGTACCGGAAGAGCCGCTCGGAGTACGACTTCGACGCGGACAGGACGGCCGGCACATGCGGCAGGCCCGCGCCGACGACCACCATTGGTGCGCCGGACTGCGAGAGTTCGTGGCAGGCCGCGCACAACGCGGACACGTCGGGCGCCTTGAGATCCTGCATCTCGTCGATCAGGATCACCGCGCCGGTCCCGACGTCGGCGGCCAGTTCCGCGACGTCGGTGAAGAGTTCGACGAGGTCGATCTCGATGTCGCCCGAGTCGGCGCGGCCCTGCGCGGCGGGCACGTCGATCCCCGGCTGCCAGCGGTCGCGCAGCTTCGCGTCGGGCTTGTTCGCCTTGAGCGCGAACGCCTTCAGGACGGCCAGCACCCCTTCGACCCGGTCCGGCGCGCGGTGGCGGACCGCGAGATCGCGGATCGCCCGGTGCAGCGCCGCCGAGAGTGGCCGCCGCAGTTCGGCGTCCGGGCGGGCCTCGACCTTGCCGGCGCCCCAGCCGTGCTTGACCGCCATCGACCGCAGCTCGCCCAGTAGCACGGTCTTGCCGACGCCGCGGAGTCCGGTCAGGACCAGGCTTCGTTCGGGCCTCCCCCGCGCGACCCGCTGCAGCACGACCTCGAACGCGTGCAGTTCGCGCTCGCGGCCGGCCAGTTCGGGCGGCCGCTGCCCCGCGCCGGGCGCGAACGGGTTGCGGATGGGATCCATCCGTAGGACGGTATCGAGCTTTCTAGGGCTGATCTGATATTTGCCGAGATATCGCTATCGGCGTGTCGCTACAGTTTTCTAGTTCTTTCTAGTGTCAGGTCAATAATCGTCGAGAATCCGCTACTTCTCCAGGATCGCGGTCACACCCTGCCCGCCCGCGGCGCAGATCGAGATCAGCCCGCGCCCGGAGCCCTTCTCGTGCAGGAGCTTCGCGAGCGTGGCCACGATCCGTCCGCCGGTGGCGGCGAACGGGTGGCCCGCGGCGAGCGAAGAGCCGTTGACGTTGAGCTTCGCGCGGTCGATCGAGCCGAGCGGGGCGTCCAGCCCGAGCTTCTCCTTCGCGAAGGTCGGGTCCTCCCACGCCTTGAGCGTGGCCAGCACCTGCGAGGCGAACGCCTCGTGTATCTCGTAGAAATCGAAGTCCGGCAAGGTGAGACCGGCCTGAGCGAGCATGCGCGGCACCGCGTAGGCGGGCGCCATCAGCAGACCCTCACCGCCGTGGACGTAGTCGACGGCGGCCGTCCGCGCGAAGGTCAGGTACGCCTGGACCGGTAGTTTGTGCGCCTTGGCCCACTCCTCACTCGCGAGGAGCACGGTGGACGCGCCGTCGGTCAGCGGGGTCGAGTTGCCGGCCGTCATCGTGCCGGACTTCCCACCGAACACGGGCTTGAGCTTCGCGAGCTTCTCGGCGGTGGAGTCGGCGCGCAGGTTCTGGTCGCGGGCCACCGTGAGGAACGGCGTGATCAGGTCGTCGAAGAACCCGCGCTCGTACGCGGCCGCGAGCCGCTGATGGCTCGTCGCCGCCAGCTCATCCTGGGCCTCGCGCGGGATGTCCCATTCCTTCGCGGTCAGCGCGGCGTGCTCGCCCATCGACAGACCCGTGCGCGGCTCGGCGTTGCGCGGGATCTCTGGCACGATCTGGCCGGGACGCAGCTTCGCCAGCAGGCGCAGGCGCTCCCCGAGCGATTTGGCCGCGTTGAGCCGGACGAGGATCCGGCGCAAGTCTTCGTTCACGGCCAGCGGCGCGTCGGACGTCGTGTCGACTCCGCCCGCGACGGCCGAGTCGAGTTGCCCGAGCGCGATCTTGTTCGCCATGTTGACGACCGCCTGCAGCCCGGTGCCGCAGGCCATCTGCACGTCGGAGGCGGGCGTTTCCGGTGCGAGCCTGCTGCCGAGCACGACCTCGCGGGCGAGGTTGAAGTCGCGGGCGTGCTTGAGGACGGCACCGGCGGCGAACTCCCCGATCCGCTCGCCTTGCAGGGCGAACCGGCTGACCAGCCCGTCGACCGCGGCGGTGAGCATGTCCTGGTTCGAGGCCCGGGCGTAGGGCCCGTTCGAACGCGCGAACGGGATCCGGTTGCCGCCCAGAATCGCGACCTTGCGGACGTCCATGGTTTCCCTCCGGTCTCCGAAAACGCTAAAGACAGTGTAACCTACTGATGAGTAGGTTGTGTCCGAGCAAGGAGGCACTGATGGCCGACCGCTATCAGCAGTTCACCAGGACCCCGGTCGGGAAGTTCCTGGTGCCCAAGCTGGGCCTGCCCAACCCGGCGCCGCTGCGCCGCTACCGGCCCGGCCGGCCCCCTCTCGATGGTCCCGCGCTTTTCGGCGCCGCGCCCGGTGGGCGCCTGGCGAAAACGGTGCAGGCGCAGCTTTCCGACGCGGGCCTCGAGGTGCTGACCGAGCCGCTCGAGGACGGGCGGTACGGCGCGCTCGTCTTCGACGCCACCGGGATCACCGACCCGAAGCAGCTGCGCGAGATGTACCTGTTCTTCCACCCGGTGATCCGCAAGGTCGGCGCATCGGGCCGGGTCCTCGTCCTCGGCACTCCACCTGAGCTGGCCGACGGTCGCGAGCGGATCGCGCAGCGCGCGCTCGAAGGGTTCGTGCGCTCGGTCGGCAAGGAGCTCAAGCGCGGCGCGACCGCGCAACTGGTCTACGTCGCGGCCGGGGCCGAGGAGGCCGCCGAGTCGACGCTGCGGTTCGTGCTGTCCGCCAAGTCGGCCTTCGTCGACGCGCAGGTCATCCGGGTCGGCACGCAGGGCGTTCCGGACGCGCCCGCGCCCTCGAACTGGGAGAAGCCCTTGGAGGGCAAGGTCGCGCTCGTCACCGGCGCTTCACGCGGGATCGGCGCGGCGATCGCCGAGGTCTTGGCCCGCGACGGCGCGCATGTGGTCGCGCTCGACATCCCGGCTCAGGGCGCGGACCTGTCGCGGGTGGCGAACCAGATCGGCGGTTCGGCGCTGCAGCTCGACATCACGGCTGCCGACGCGCCCGAGAAGCTGGCCGCGTACCTGAAAGAACGGCACGACGGCGTCGACATCGTCGTGCACAACGCCGGAATCACCAGGGACAAGACGCTCGGCAACCTCACCGAGGGCGGTTGGGACGCGGTGCTGACGGTCAACCTCGCCGCGCAACTCGCCGTCAACGACAAGCTCCTCGCGGACAAGGTGCTGCGCGGAGGAGGCCGCATCATCGGGGTCTCGTCGATCGCCGGGATCGCGGGCAACGTCGGTCAGACCAACTACGCCACCAGCAAGGCGGGCGTGATCGGCATGGTGCACGAGGGCGCGCCGAGGCTCGCCGAATACGGCGGCACGATCAACGCCGTCGCGCCCGGCTTCATCGAGACGCAGATGACGGCCGCGGTGCCGCTGTTCATCCGGGAGGCCGGGCGCCGGCTGTCGAGTCTCGGCCAGGGCGGGCTGCCCGTGGACGTCGCGGAAACCATTGCCTGGTACGCGA
The DNA here is from genome assembly GCF_006152065.1 of Amycolatopsis alkalitolerans. Taxonomy (GTDB): domain Bacteria; phylum Actinomycetota; class Actinomycetes; order Mycobacteriales; family Pseudonocardiaceae; genus Amycolatopsis_E; species Amycolatopsis_E alkalitolerans. The sequence continues at coordinate 151,839 of NZ_VDFW01000009.1, read as the reverse complement.
ATCCCGCGTCGGCGGCGGTCAACGGCAACGTCGTTCGCGTCTGCGGCCAGGCATTACTGGGGGCGTGATGGCGACGAAGGAACTGCATTCCGCGCCGCGCCTGGCTTCGCTGTACGCCAAGGCGGTCCTGCCCTCACGCGGCGGCGAAACGCTGCCCGACACCGAGTACCTGCGCGCGGGCGTCGAGTTCGATCCGGCGCATCTGGCCGCGTACGACCAGGTGTGCGGGTTCCGGTTGAGCGACGAGCTGCCCGCGACCTACCCCCATCTGCTCGCGTTTCCGCTCCAGATGGCGTTGATGACGCAGCCGGATTTCCCGTTCCCGTTGCTGGGCATGGTGCACGTGGCGAACCGGATTACCCAGCGGCGGCCCGTCCGGCTCGGCGAGACGGTGTCGATCCGGGTACAAGCGGAGAACCTGCGGCCGCATGAGAAGGGCCGCCAGTTCGACGTGCTCAGTGAACTGTCCACACAGGACGGTGTGGTGTGGCGCGAGGTGAGCACGTACCTGCGGCGTGGAGGCCGTTCCGGTTCCTCGCGGAGCAGGCAACTCGCCGCCCCGTCACCCACCGCGATCTGGCGTGTGCCCGCCGGTATCGGCCGCCGGTACGCCGAGGTCTCCGGCGACCGCAACCCGATCCACCTGCACCCGCTGACCGCGAAGCTGTTCGGTTTCCCGGCGGCGATCGCGCACGGTATGTGGTCGAAGGCGCGCACCCTCGCCGCCTTCGAAGGACGGTTGCCCGGGGCCTACACCGTCGACGTCCGGTTCAAACTTCCCGTGCTGCTACCGGCGAAGGTCGCGTTCACGTCGTGGGAAACGAGTGACGGCTGGGCTTTCGAACTGTGGCACGCGAAGAAACCCAAGCCGCACCTGGAAGGCACGATCAGCTCGGTTGCCACACCCGGCCCTCGAGGAGGTCGTTGAACCCGAGCCACACCAGGTTCATCAACCACGAGGCCAGCACGCCGTCGGACACATCGGAATGGTCCAGCCACCAGTCGGCGAGCGACTCGGCCGCGCCGACGAGCGAAACGGCCAGCGCGGGCCCGGAGAACTCGGCGACCTGACCGAGGCCCTTCTTCGTGCCCGCGGTGACCACGAGCGCCGCGACCATGTCGATCGCCTTGCTGCGCAACAGATCTATCTCGCCCGCGAACTGGCCGCCGACGGTGAGCGCCTGGCGGTGCAGCACCGTCCACGAGTCGCGGTACTCGGCGACGAACCGGTAGAACGCGCGCAGCCCGTGCCACAGTTGCATATCCGGCGGCAACTCCGAGCGCACGCCGACGCGCACCGCCTCGAGCAGGCGCGAGGCCTCGCGGCGGATGCATTTGGTGAACAGGTCTTCCTTGGCACCGAGGTAGGAGTAGATCATCGGCTTGGACACGCCCGCGGCCTCGGAGATCTCGTCCATCGATGCCGAGTGGTAACCGTGCCGGGAGAACACCTCGACGGCGGCGTCCAGGATCTGCTTCTCCCGGACGGCTCTCGGCAGGCGTCGCGAGCGTGGCGGCGCGGGCTTCACTTCTTCGGTCACAGTGAGAAGCTACCTCGTCGTCCCGGCACCGGTACGATCATTGGGTGTCCTCGGATGTCATCGACGCATTCGCTCGCCGGATAGACCTGGCGAAGCTGAGCGCCGGGCAGTTCATCCGCCTGCTGGAAACCCTGCACATGCTCGGCTCGGCGGGCGCCGGCGTGGAGATGGGCGCGATGTCCACGGAAACGCTGGTGGACGTGGTGGGCCGGGCCACGAAGGAGCAGTTGCGGGCGGTCGCCGGACATCCGGAACTGCGCAGGTTGTTTCTGGAGGAAATCTTCCGGCGGATGTCGGATCATTTCTTACCGGAAAAGGCGAAGTATTCGTGCGTCGTGGTCAACTGGCGGTTCTCCGGTGGCGACGGCGACGGGGGCTTCGACCGGTTCCAGACGGTGATCGAGGATGGCACATGTGTGTCCGGGGCCGATCTCGGGCGCGAGCCGGACACCACGATCACGGTGGCGGCGGACGACTTCTACCGGATCGCGACCGGGAACGCGGCCGTCGCGACCATGTTCGTGACCGGCAAGGTCAAGGTGAAGGGCGAGTACGCGCCCGCCGTGCGGCTGGCCGGATTCTTCGACCTGCCGAGCCCTCGCTAGCCCTCGATGACCGGGTGCGCGCGGTCGTCAGGGACGACCTCGCTGTCCACCACGATCACGCGGCTCGCCGACGGCATCCGCTTCTCCGCGCGGCGCAGCCAGGCCCGGCGCACCACGCCGCGCGAAGGCGGCAGGAGTAGCAACAGCCCGGCGATATCGCTGAGGAAGCCCGGCAGCAGGATCAGCAGCCCGCCGAGGCCGACGAGCATGCCGTCGGTGACCTCGGCCTGCGGTGAACGCCCCGCCGTGGCGGCGGTCATGAACGCGCGGGCGGCACGGGCGCCTTCGCGGCGCGCGAGCCAGGACCCGAGGATCGCGCCGGCCAGCAGCAGGCCCAGCGTGCCGAGCACTCCGACGGCTGAGCTCACCGCCCACACGGCGGCCACCTCGGCGACCACGTAGAGCAGGAAGAAAACAGCCATACCCGTTCAACGCGCGGGCGGCTCGATTTGCTCCCCGAGCAGTGCATCGGCCAGTTGCCGCAACGAAACCGACAGGCGTTCTGCCTCGCCGTCGCGGAGCATGTGCACGATCAGGTCGCTGCTGAGCGCGCCGAGCAGGATGTGAGCCACCACCTCGGCGTCGAGGTCGGGCCGCGCCTCGGCGATCAACTCCCTGATGTGCCCATGCCACTCGACGTAGATCGGGTTGTCCTGCCGGTGCCCGGACGCGTGCTCGTAGGCCGCAAGCAGCGAGACGTTCCGCGAGGACAGTTCGACGACGGCGTCCAGGAACGCCGTCAACCGCGCGCGGGCGGGCGCACCGGGACCGAGCGGCGGCGGGCCGCCACGCCACGCCTGCTGGAACTCGCTGATCCGCTCCATCGCGAGCGCCCGCATCAGGCCGGCGCGGTTGGTGAACCGGTGGAACACCGTGCCCTTGCCGACCCCCGCGTCCGCCGCGACCCGCTCGATCGACACGTGTTCCGGACCGCTGGCGGCGATCAGGTCCTCGGCGGCGCGCAGGATCGCGCGTCGGTTGCGGGCCGCGTCCGCGCGTTCTGCCATCGCCCGCTCCTCGACAACTTGACCGTCAGTCCATATAGTAGCCGGCACTAACTTGACCAACGGTCCACTTGGAGGACGAATGCGTGCGATGACGCTTCGCGAGTACGGCGACGCGGACCGGCTACGACTCGAAGACATGCCGGAACCGGTGCCCGGGCCCGGTCAGGTGCTCATCCGGGTCGAAGCGATCGCGGCCGCCTACTACGAGGTCGGCATCCGCTCGGGCCAGTTCCCGCTGCCGACCGGACTGCCGATGGTGTTCGGTTTCGAGGCGGCGGGCACCGTGGTCGGCGGACCGCTGAAGGGACAGCGAGTCGCCGCCATGACCTTCTCCTGCGGCGCGTGGGCGGAGTACCTCGCCGCCCCGGTCGAGGAGGTCACCCCCATCCCCGACAGTGTTTCGACCACCGACGCCGTGGCCGCCGCGACACCCGGCTCGGTCGCGCTCGCCTTGCTGCGTAAGGCGAACGCACGGGGCGAGCAGGTCCTGGTCGAGGCGGCGGGCAGCGGCGGGGTCGGCAGCTACCTCGTGCAACTCGCGCACCGGAACGGGGCCGCGCACGTGACGGCGACGGCGGGCAGCGCGGCGAAGCGGGAGTTCGCCGCCCGCCTCGGTGCCGATCTCGTCCTGGACCATCACGATCCACAATGGACGGACGAGGTGCCGCGCGGACTGGGCGTGATCTTCGAGGCGATCGGCGGCCGGACCTCGAAGAACCTGCTCGACGCGCTCGCCTCCGGTACCGGCCGGATGCTTTACTACGGGTTGCTGAGCGGTGCGCAGCCCGCGATCGAGGCCGCCGATCTCGCCTACCGCGGGCTCACCTTCACCGGCTGTGCGGGCCTCGACGCGTGGGCCAAGGAAGTGCGGGCGACGCGCGCCGATGTCCTCGAACTGCTCGCGAAAGGCCGGCTCGAAGCCCCCATACACGGCACGTTCCCGCTCGAGGACGCGGTGAAGGCACAGCGGCTGGTGGAGGACCACGCCGTGCTCGGCCGGGTCGTGCTGCGGCCGTGACCGGCGGGCCGGGAACAACCCCGGCGGGAGCCGCTCGTTGACCTTCGACGTGACTTCTGTTCGATCCCGCGTGCGCGCGCCCGAGCTGTCCGGTGACGGCTGGCTCAACACCGGCGGCAAGCAGATCAGGCTCGCCGAGCTACGCGGCAAGATCGTGCTGCTGGACTTCTGGACCTCCGGCTGCATCAACTGCCTGCACGTGCTCGACGAACTTCGCCAGCTGGAGGAGGAGTTCGCCGACGTCCTGGTGACGATCGGCGTGCACTCGCCGAAGTTCCTGCATGAGGGTGAGATGGCGGCGATCAGGGCGGCCGTGCGCCGGTACGAGGTGCACCATCCGGTGCTCAACGATCCGGAGCTGGAGACGTGGTCGCAGTACGCAGTGAAAGCGTGGCCGACGCTGGTGATCGTCGACCCGGCCGGCTACGTCGTGCACGTGGCCGCCGGTGAGGGGCATGCGGAGGCCCTGCGCCGGGTGATCACCGGCCTGGTGGCCGAGTACGAAGCCAAGGGCACCCTCCGCCGGGGTGGCAGCCTGTACGTGCCGGCCGAAGAGCAACAGGGCCCGCTCGCGTTTCCGAGCAAGGCGGTCGCGACGGCCGAGGGCCGGATCCTCGTCGCTGACACCGCACACCACTCCATCGTCGAATTCGCATCCGACGCGGAGACGGTCGTCCGCCGGTTCGGCGGCGGTGAGCGAGGCGCGGTGGACGGCGCGTTCGACGTCGCCCGGTTCTCCGAGCCGTCGGGCCTCACCCTGCTGCCCGCGGAGGTCGCCGAGCGGGCCGGTTACCACCTCGTGGTCGCGGACACTGCCGGGCACCTGCTGCGCGGGATCAACCTGAGCAGCGGCGAAGTGTCCACTGTGGCCGGTACCGGCGACCAGTGGCGCGACGGGGAAACCGGCGGGCCGGCAAGGGAAATCGACCTCACCAGCCCATGGGACGTGGCCTGGTGGGCGCCCGTCGGCGGGGTCGTGGTCGCGATGGCCGGCAACCACACGCTGGACCTGTTCGACCCGGTCAAGGGCACGATCGCACGGTACGCGGGCACGACCGTCGAAGGCCTACGCGACGGCCCGCTGCCCGAGGCGTTCTTCGCGCAGACGTCCGGCCTCGCAGTGCAGGGAAACCGGCTCTGGCTGGCCGACGCCGAGACCTCGGCCCTGCGGTGGATCGAAAACGGCGAAGTGCACACCGCCGTCGGGTACGACCTGTTCACGTTCGGTCACCGCGACGGTGACGCCGAAGACGCGCTGCTACAGCATCCGCTCGGCGTCGCGGCCCTGCCCGACGGCACACTCGCGATCGCCGACACCTACAACGGCGCGATCCGCCGCTACAACCCGGAAAGCCGCGAGGTCTCCACGATCACCGGCGGGCTCGCGGAGCCGTCCGGGCTGCTCGTCCTCGACGACGAGTTGCTGGTGGTCGAGTCGGCCGCGCACCGGCTGCACGTGCTGCCGCTCTCGTCCGAAGCCGGCCGGCACCTGGGCGACGCGCACGCCGTGCGCCGCCCGCCGAGCCTGCTCGCGCCCGGTGGAGTGCAGCTTTCGGTGGTGTTCACGCCGCCACCCGGCGAGAAGCTCGACGACCGGTTCGGCCCGTCGACGCGTCTGGAGATCAGTGCTTCGCCGCCCGAGTTGCTCGTCGACGGCGGCGGCGTGGGCACCGAGTTGACCCGCGAGATCACGCTCGCCGAGGGCTACTCGGAAGGCGTGCTGCAGGTTGTCGTGCAGGCGGCGAGTTGCGATTCCGACGCCGCCCATCCGGCCTGCCGGGTCACGCGCCAGGACTGGGGGGTGCCGATCCGGCTCACCGACGGCGCTCCGGCGAGCCTCCAGCTCATTATGGCCGGTTCGGCGGAGTAACCCATCGTCCGTGTGGGTGCGTAGCATTACTCGCGTGTCCGCTGCCACAAGCCTGCCGGGTCCGGGTCAGGGCCCGAAGCTGGAAGTCCAGATGCTGCACGACCGGGTGCTGGTCCGGTTGTCCCCGGACGAGGGGGAACGCCGCAGCGGCGGCGGCATCGTGATTCCCGCGACCGCGCAGGTGGCACGCCGGCTCGCTTGGGGCGATGTACTGGGCGTAGGCAGTAATGTGCGCAACGTGAAGGTCTCCGACCGCGTCCTGTTCAACCCCGAGGACCAGCTGGAGGTCGAGATTCAGGGCGAGGCGTACCTGGTCATGCGCGAGCGTGACATCCACGCCGTCGCCACCGAACGCACGGAGCACGGCACGGGGTTGTACTTGTAGCTCACCGGGAGGGGTGAGGTGCGCGAGGACCACTACTGGCCGAACTGGGACTCGGACGATCGCCGGACCGGGCGGATCACCGGTTCGCGCGCCGCACCCGAGTTCCTGACCGAGGAACCGCTCGACGCGCACGAGGACACGCTGGTCGAGGAGTTGCTCGACGGCGATCGCGGCGGCCGGCCCTGGCCGTCGCGCGGAAAGCGCTTTCTCGGCAAGATCCTCATGGTGACCGGCGGCGTGCTGGTCATCGGCGTGGTGCTCTACACGGTGGACCTCATCCTCAGCGCCGGCGAGGTTCCGCGTGGGGTCGTCGTCGCCGGGGTCGATGTCGGCGGGCTCAGCCGGGCCGACGCCGAGGCGAAGCTTCGCCGTCAGCTCGAACCGAGGCTGACCGAGCCGGTCCCGATCATCGCCGGCGACGTGCGGAGCACGCTCGATCCGCTGCACTCGGGGCTCGGCCTTGACTGGCCGTCCACCCTCGCGCAGGCCGGTCACCAGCCCCTCGACCCGCTCGACCGGATCCGCTCGTTCTTCACCAAGCGCGACATCGACGTGGTGACCAAGGTGGACCCGGACGCGCTGAACCAGGCCGTCGGCAAGCTCGCGACCGGCAAACTCGATCACCCGCCGACCGAAGGCGGCATCGGCTTCGAACCCGCGCAAGGCACGGACGGCGGCGTGACGGCCTACGCGATCGAGCCGCGCGCCGGGCAGACCCTCCAGGACGTCCAGGGCGCGGCGAATCTCGTCCGGGCACGCTGGCTCGACAAGAGCGGGGTGCGGCTGCCGATGACCTTGACGCCGGTGAAGGCCACCTCGGCCGGGGTGCACGCAGCGCTGGACAACATCGTCCAGCCCGCCGTGTCGGCGCCCGTCGTGTTCCACGGCGACGGGACGGACGGGATCCTCCAGCCCACCGCCATTTCCGCCGCGCTGCGGTTCACCGCCAAGGACGACGGCTCGCTCCAGGTCGGCGTCGACGCCGCGAAGCTGCGGGACGATCTGCAGCCGCAGCTTGCCGCCACGGAGAAACCGGGCAAGGACGCGCAGATCGTGTTCACCGGTGGCGCGCCGGTGGTCCAGCCGTCGGAGGATGCGCGTCAGGTCGACTGGGCCGGCACGTTGAAACCGCTGATGAGCGTGTTCGTCAAGGGTGACCACCGGGAGTTGCCTGTCCAGTACCAGACTCGGCCGCCGAAGCTGTCCACCGACAACGCGAACGCCCTGGGCATCAAGGAAGTCGTCGGCGAGTTCACCACCGGCGGCCTCTCCGGCGCCGACGCCGCGAACGTGGCCGCGATGGCGGCCAAGGTGACCGGGACGGTGCTCCGGCCCGGCGAGACGTTCAGCCTGCTCGATCGCGTCGGCCCGTACGGCGCCGCGGGTTTCGTGTCGGCGCCGGTGAACGAGGACGGCACCGGCCCCGCGGTGCTGGGCGGCGGGGTTTCGCAGTTCGCGACCACGCTGTACAACGCCGAGTACTTCGCCGGCCTGGCCGACGCCGGGCATTCGGCGCACGACTACTACTTCGGCCGCTACCCCGTGGCGCGCGACGCGAAGGCGATCCAGGACGACGGTTCGCCGGTCGATCTGAAGGTCACCGACGATCTCAACAGTGGTGTCGCGATCGAGGCGTTCACCTCGGGTTCAACGGTCACGGTGCGGATCTGGGGCACGAAACAGTTCCGCGTCGAGAGCGGCACCGGCCCGCGCACGGATTTCGTCCCGCCGCCGCTCCAGCCCGGCCCGCCGGGCTGCCAGCGCTCGCCCGGCTCGCCGGGGTTCAGCGCCAGCGACACGCGGGTGCTCTACGACCTGGGCTCGGGTGCCGAAGTCCGCCGCGACAGCCGGGCCGTCACCTACGCGCCCCGGCCCATCGTGTTCTGCTGATCCGTCCGCTACCGGTTGATCCCGCGGCGGCCGAACGAACCGCTGACGAGCCCGACGCCGACCGCGGCCAGCCCCAGCTGCGTGAAGAACTCGAGCCAGTCGAAGCCCGGGGTGTTCGCGTAGCCGACGCCCCGCGCGATCGCGGAGCCGATGAAGGCCGCGGCGATGCCGATGAGGATGGTCAGCCAGATCGGGATCCGCTGCCTACCGGGCACGATCAGGCGGCCGAGCGCGCCGATGATAAGGCCAACGACGATCGCCGAAATGATTCCGCCAATGGTCATCGAAACTCCCTGTGTCTCGTTGGCTCTGGGAATACCGTAGCGCGGCCGCGGCCAAACCGCGCTGCTCGTGACCTCCTCGCCATGACTGGACTCAGAACGCGGCTTCCGGGACCTCCATGAGGTCGTTGTCGGCGCCCTCGACGACAGCGCGGCGCGCGGTCAGCTCCGGCAGCACGCTCTTCGCGAAGAATGAGGCCACCGCGATCTTGCCCTGGTAGAACGCCTGGTCCTTCGCGGCGGCACCGTCCACTTTGGCCAGTGCGACCTCGGCCTGGCGCAGCAGTTGCCAGCCGACGAGCAGGTCACCGGCCGAGAGCAGCAGGCGCACCGTGTGCTGGCCGACCTTGTAGAGGTTCTTCGCGTCCTCCTGCGAGGCGGTCAGGTAGCCGATCATCGCGCCGAGCATGCCCTGCACGTCTTCCAGTGCCTGCTTGAGCAGCTGCCGCTCGTTCTTGAGCCGCGCGTCGGACTCGGACCCGGTGTCTTCCACGAACTTGCTGATCTCGTTCGCGAGGTGCCCGAGCGCCTGGCCCTTGTCGCGGACGATCTTGCGGAAGAAGAAGTCCTGCGACTGGATCGCCGTGGTGCCCTCGTACAGCGAGTCGATCTTCGAATCGCGGATGTACTGCTCGATCGGGTAGTCCTGCAGGAAGCCGGACCCACCCAGGGTCTGCAGCGACTGCACGAGCTGCTCGGTGGCCCGCTCGGAGCCGACGCCCTTGACGATCGGCAGCAGCAGGTCGTTGACCCGCTCGGCCAGCTTCAGTGATGCCTCATCGCCGTCCTGCGTCCACACCTGGTCCTGGTACGAGGCCGTGTACAGGTACACCGCGCGCAGGCCCTCCGCGTACGCCTTCTGCAACATCAGCGAGCGGCGCACGTCGGGGTGGTGCGTGATGGTGACGCGCGGCGCGCTCTTGTCGAGCATCTGCGTCAGGTCCGCGCCCTGCACCCGCTCCTTGGCGTACTCGAGCGCGTTGAGGTAGCCGGTGGACAGCGTCGCGATCGCCTTGGTGCCCACCATCATGCGGGCATACTCGATCACCTGGAACATCTGCGCGATGCCGTCGTGGACGTCGCCGAGCAGCCAGCCCTTGGCCGGGGTCCCGTGCTGGCCGAAGGTCACCTCGCAGGTGGTGGACACCTTCAGGCCCATCTTGTGCTCGACGTTGGTGACGAAGGCGCCGTTGCGCTCGCCGAGCTCACCGGTGTTCGTGTCGAAGTGGAACTTCGGCACCAGGAACAGCGACAGGCCCTTGGTGCCCGGCTTCGCGCCCTCGGGGCGGGCGAGCACCAGGTGCATGATGTTCTCGGTCATGTCCTGGTCGCCGGAGGTGATGAACCGCTTCACGCCGTCGAGATGCCAGGAGCCGTCCTCCTGCTTGATCGCCTTCGTGCGCCCGGCGCCGACGTCGGACCCGGCGTCCGGCTCGGTCAGCACCATGGTGGCGCCCCACGCGCGGTCGATCATGATCCGGGCCCAGCGCTTCTGCTCCTCGGTGCCGTTGCGGTCGAGGATCATCGCGAAGCTCGGGCCGGCCATGTACATGAACAGCGCCGGGTTCGCGCCGAGGATGAGCTCCGAGGCGGCCCACTGCACGGTGGGGGGCAGCCCGAGGCCGCCGAGGTCGTTGGTCAGGCCCAGCCGCCACCACTCGCCGTCCCACAGCTGCTGGTAGCTCTTCTTGAAGGATTCCGGCAGCGTCGCGGAGAACGTCTTCGGGTCGTACACCGGCGGGTTGCGGTCGGCGTCGGCGAAGGACTCCGCGAGCGGGCCGGTGGCGAGGTTGTTCAGTTCGGCCAGCGCACCGCGCGCGGTCTCCTCGTCGGAGTCCGCGAGTACGCCCTTGCCGAGACGATTCTGGACGCCGAGCACCTCGAAGAGGTTGAACTCGAGGTCTCGCACGTTGCTCTTGTAGTGGCCCATGTCGTCGCTCCGTTGGGTGTCGGTCTTCCGGCTGGGCGCATGCTGGTCCCCTACTGGCCGGTAACATCAGGATATTACCCTCTGGTAACCGCAGCAAGGGGAACCATCCGGTTGTGATCCGAAATCACCGTTCAGCGTGCGTGGCGCTCGGCGGAGCCAGACGGAGGAAATGGGGTCTGACCAGGCGTTCCCCGCTCCGGAGAGTCCTCGGGCTGGGTGATGAGGATGCCGCCACGGAACGCGATCGTGACGGCGTGCGTGCGATCACGCGCGGAGAGCTTGCGCAGGATGCTCTTCACGTGGGTACGCACGGTTTCGACCGACAGGTACAGGATTTTCGCGATCGCGGCGTTCTCCAGGCCTTCGGCGACCAGTTGCAGCACCTGGAACTCGCGCCGGGACAGGGGCATCCGCGGTCGGCGGGTGGCGACGACGGGCTCGCCCGGCCGCGGGCTCTGGCGCTGCTGGGTAACCAGTGGCGCCAGTGCGGGGTCGACGTAGCGGCGGTCGAGGTGCACCCGCCGGATCGCCTCGACCAGCCGGCGCGCTTCCGCCGTGCGGGGCAGCGCGCCGTGGACGCCGGCCAGAGTCGCGGTCTGGAGGAAGGCCGCGGTCCGGTGGACCTCGCGGACGAGCAGGACGACCAGCAGCTCTGGGTCACCGCTGACGAGGAGTTTGGCCAGGTGCCCGTTCGGATCGAGGCCGGAGTCGAGCAGGAGGACGTCGGGATGCACCTGTTCGGCGAGCTGCAGGGCGGCATGGGGGTTGCCGGCGTGCCCGGCCCAGTGCAGGCCGGGGGTGCGGTGAACGATCGCGGAAAGTCCTTCACGGCAGAACGGCACCGGGTCGACGGCCGCGACCCCGAGGCTGCGGGCCGGTGGAGAGCCCTGTGGCGCTCGGGCTGGCTCGTTACTGCGCGTCATCAGAATACTCCGTCTCACACCGTCAGCGCCGCCGTGTACCCGGCTCGGACGGTGCCGCGCCCCTCGGTCATCCGTCCAGGTCCCGGGCTACACGATCCAATCCCCCCTGCTGGGACCGGTGCTGGCCTGACTCGTCGTCGATTGTGGGAGTTGCCAGACCGGCGCCTGTGACGCGGGTTCACCCAGCTGAGTTACGTACTACTCTGAGTAGAATTTTTCGCGCAGTGAGGCGAACACCTGTGCGAGTGTCGCGGGGGTCCAGTGGGCGTTGAGACCGCTCGGATTCGGCAGCGCCCAAACCGCTGTTTCACCGATCGAAGCCGGCTGCGCACCGATCGTGGCCTTGGGCCGGCCGAACGCCGTGCGGTAGGCGGTGATGCCGACGACCGCGAGGCAACGCGGCCGGTAGCGCTCGATCTTGCGAGTGAGAATCTGCGCGCCGTCGCGCAGCTCGGCGTCGGTCAGCTCGTCGGCGCGGGCGGTCGCCCGTGCGACGAGGTTCGTGATGCCGAGGCCGTAACCGGTGAGTTCGTCCTGCTCGCTCGGATCGAGACGGTGCGGCGTGAAGCCGGCCGCGTGCAGCGCGGGCCAGAACCGGTTGCCGGGGCGGGCGAAGTGATACCCGGTGGCGCCGGAGTAGAGCCCCGGGTTGATGCCGCAGAACAGCACCCGCAGGCCGGGCGCGATGACGTCGGGGATCGTCGCCCCGCTCGCCGCCGCGAGCTGCGCCTTGGTGGGCCGGATGGGAGTCATGAGCACCCGGATCCAACCATGCGAGCCTGGCATCCTGGCGGAATGACCACCGCGGACGGCAGCCCCGTCGAGGTTTACCGGCTGCTCCCTCCGGCCGGCGAAGCGGAGATCGTGCATGCCGCCATCCCCGCCGGCGCGGCGGTGCTCGACCTCGGCTGCGGTACGGGCCGGATCGCGCACGCGCTGATGGCGCTCGGACATCCGGTCACCGCGGTCGACGATTCGCCCGCGATGCTGGCGCGGGTCCGGGCGGCGAAGGTGTGCTCCCGAATCGAGGACCTGCAGCTGGATCGGCGCTTCGCTGCCGTTCTCCTGGCGAGCCATCTCGTCAACGCGCCGGACAGCGCTCCTGTCCTGGCCGCCGTCGCGCGGCATCTCGCGCCCGGTGGCCGGGCGATCGTCGAATGGCATCCGCCCGAGTGGTTCGACACGGTCGATGACGGCGGCGGCCGGCTCGGCGAGGTCGAGATCCGCCTGTCCGGAATTTCGCGCGAGGCCGACCTTCTCCGCGCGACCGTCCGGTACGCGGCCCGCGGTGCCGTCTGGGCTCGGCATTTCACCGCGCGGCGCCTCGACCAGCCACGACTCGAGGCGCTGCTGGCCGGGGCCGGGCTCAGGTTCGGCCGATTCCTGTCAACGGACCACACCTGGTTCTCCGCGGTGTCCGGGTTGTAGGTGGCACGACGCACATATCAGGCGTACGCTCTGTGATCTGCCACACAAGGACGACGCCAAGGGAGGCGGCGTGGAACTCGCGATCGTCCTCGGCCTCGTAGTGCTGTTCTTCGCGGCCGCCACGGCAGTGGTGGCCATCGAGGACCGCAGAGCCGCGCGCCGGGAGGCCGTGCGAAGGGCCGCGCGCCTAGCGCGCCTCGGTGAGGTCGATCCGCTCGCGCCGCATCGGCTGCGTACGCACCGCTGATTTCCGCAGAGCGAGGTAGAGCGCGCCGGCGATCCAGCCGAGCGCGGCGCCGCTGGTGTTGGTGATCAGGTCGTCCACGTCGAAGATCCGGTACTGGAACGGCGCGGTGCCCCAGTTCGCCGTCAGTTGAGTGACCTCGACGCACAGCGACACCGCGAAGCCCAGCAGCGTCGTCCCGACGAGACCGCGCCGCCACAGCACCCGGGCGAAGATGCCCAGCGGCACGAAGAGCAGCACGTTCAAGGCCATCTGCTCGAACGCCGTCGTCGTCAACGCGTTGAGCAGGCCAGGGCCGGCGGCGTCGGTGCGCACGTCGGTGATCCACTGGAACGGCACCAGTTGAATGGTCTGCACCAGTGGCCGGGTGCGAGGTCCGGGCAACGGCAGGAACACCACTGCCAGCCCGAGGCAGGCGTAGCACAGCACCGCGGCGGTCCGCACCACTCGCCCGGGGACGATGCGCCCGAACCGCGCCCGGTGCAGCACGAGTTGCGGGACGAGCACCGTCGCCCAGATCGCGAGGAATACGACGATTCCCGTTGCCAGCGCTGTGACCTGCGGTGATTTCATGAGTCGACCGTATGGTCTGAACCCCTGCGGCCGGATCGGCCGTGCGGCCTGACCGGCCTCGCCGGCATCGGCCAGATGGCCGGGATGGCCGGGCACCGGACGTTCACGAGAGCTTCCGCCGATCGGCCCTGGTCAGCCACCGCGGCATCCCGGCAAGATCCAGACGTTATGCGCCTTCTGGAGGGAATATGACGATTTCGCCCCGCGTGTGGCGTCGCACTGTAGTGGTCACGGCCGCGGCGCTCGCTGCCGTCGCGGTCACCGCCGCGCCGGCGTCAGCGCAGCGGACCGGTCCGACCACGGACGTCCGGCTGATCACGTTCAACGACTTCCACGGCAACCTCGAGCCCCCATCGGGCTCTTCGGGCCGGATCACCTTGTCCGACGGCACGACGGTGGACGCCGGCGGCGCCGCGTATCTCGCGACGCACGTCAAGCAACTGGAGTCGCAGGTCCGCGACTCGCTGGTGCTCTCCGCCGGAGACAACGTGGGCGCGTCCCCGCTGACCTCGGCGCTGTTCCACGACGAGCCGACGATCGACTTCCTCAACGAGATCGGCGTGCGGGCCTCGGTCGTCGGAAACCACGAGTTCGACGAGGGGTACCGGGAGTTGCGGCGCATGCAGGACGGCGGCTGCCACCCGGTGGACGGCTGCCAGTTCGAAGGTTCCTTCGCCGGCGCGGACTTCCCGTTCCTGGGCAGCAATGTCTCCTTCGAGAACGGTGCGCCGGCGCTCCTGCCGTTCACGGTCAAGTACTCCGGCGGGGTGCCGATCGGGATCATCGGCGCGACGCTGGAGGATCTGCCGACCGTCGTCACCCCGAGCGCGATCGAGGGGCTGAAGTTCGGTGACGAGGTCGAGGCGATCAACCGGACATCCGGCTGGCTCGACCGGATGGGCGTGCGGTCGCAGGTCGTGCTGCTGCACCAGGGCGACAACACCGGTGCCGGCGGCCCTGACGACTGCAACGTCACGCCCGGCCCGGCGACCCGGATCGCCAAGGCCGTGTCGTCGAGCGTCGACGCGATCTTCACCGGGCACAGCCACCAGCAGTACAACTGCGTGATCGACGACCCGGCCGGGAATCCGCGCCCGGTCGTCCAGGGCGCGTCCTTCGGGCGGCTGCTGTCGGTCGTCGATCTGAAGATCGACCGGCGGACACGTGACGTGGTGCGCTCGGCGACGATCGCGCACAACGAGATCGTCACCCGCGACGTCCCCCCGGATCCGGCGGTGCAGAAACTGGTCGACGAGGCCAAGACGAAGTCCGCGCCGATCGCGAACGAAAAGGTCGGCACGATCACCGCGGACCTCAAGGCCGCCGGTGCGGCTTCGGGCGAATCAACGCTCGGCGACGTGATCGCGGACGCGCAACTCGAAGGCACCACGGCGAACGGCGCGCAGCTCGCGATCACCAACCCGGGCGGGATCCGCGCCGACCTGACGTACGCTTCCTCGCCGAACGGCGAGGGCGACGGCGTGGTGACCTACGGCGAGGCGTTCACCGTCCAGCCCTTCTCGAACATCATGCAGACCATCACGCTGACCGGGGCGAACCTGAAGAACGTGCTGGAGCAGCAATGGACCGCGAGCACGACGCGGATCCTGCAGATCTCCTCGACGTTGCACTACACGTACTCGGCCTCGGCGCCGATCGGTTCGCGCGTCTCGGACATCACCGTCGCCGGGGCGCCCGTCGACCCGGGCGGCACCTATCGCGTGTCCGTGAACAACTTCCTCGCCGCGGGCGGGGACGGTTTCACCGAGTTCACCAAGGGCACCGACCTCGCCGGTGGGCCGGTCGACCTCGACGCGCTGATCGCGTATCTGGGCGCGCATCCCGGAATCGCGCCGCCGCCCGCCGACCGCATCACCGCGTTGCCGTAGTCCTCCTTCCGGCATGCGGCCCAACCCGAATTGGGCCGCATGCCGGTACCCTTTCTCGGTCGCCGAAGTCACGCACCGCATTCGCTTCACGGGCAATCAATTGTTCCGCCGTGTGCTCGTCAGCTTTTCACACGAAGTCACCGTCTCTTGTAATTTTCCTTTTGCAGCAAGGATTTTGCCTGCTTGCGGGCGGTCATCGCAGGTGTGCGCGTGGTCGTGACACGCCCTCGTCTGTCGCAGCGGCGAATACGTAGAGCCACCATCTCGTCGTCCGGTTGAGCGATATTCATGTTTGCCTGTACCTCCCACTCAAGCCGCGCCTCTATGTAGACGACAAGAACTGGGTGACGGAGGTGGATACGGTGACGCCGAAGCAGGTCGCCCCGGACGAGGCAAGCCTGCACGAGTCGATCGCCGGTGCGCTCGCGTCACAGGGGGACTGGCGCCGCGCGTACGAACATCTGCGGGTCGCCCTCGACCTGGCCCGCGCCGAGCCGTCGATTCCCGAGCAGTTGCGACGCGAGGTGGACCGTCTACGCCGCGAGCGGGCCGAAGCGCGCGAAGAGAGCCTGCGCGACGCGCTCACCACGGTGTACAACCGGCGATATCTCGACCGGCGGCTGGACGATCTGCTTTCGGACGCGCGCAAACCGCTCGCGGTCGCACTCGCCGACATCGATCTGTTCAAGAATGTGAATGACACATTCGGTCATATCGTCGGTGATCAGGTGCTGCGGCGGGTCGCCGCGCTGCTGCGGGAGGGCCTCCCGTCACACGCGTTCTGTGCGCGCTACGGTGGCGAGGAGTTCATGCTGGTACTGCCCGCGGTGCAACCGGACGCCGCGGTTCGCGTCGCCGAACTGGCCAGGGCGCGCATCGCCGAACATCCCTGGTCAGCCTTGTGCGACGGGCTTTCGGTGACCATCAGCGTGGGTCTGGCGTACGAGTCGGGCGACGTGACCGCCAGCCGCCGCCAGGTGCTCGAGGCCGATGATCTGCTCTACGCCGCCAAGCACGCGGGGCGCAATCGGGTCGCATACCGGGACCGCGCGGGCACCCGGGTAATTGAGTACTGTCCGTAGTTTTCGGACGATATTTCCTCTTTATCACACCGATCGGTTCACTCGGTTCGCCGCAGGCCTCGTGAACTTCTCGCACGCTAGGTGAAAAAACTCGCGGGAGGGTGTCGTCAAGAACGGGGAGTATCCGTACGATAACGATGCTCGCCGTCGGGGCGATCACTGTTGCGAGTGGTATTTCGCCTGCTGGAGAGACTGGAAGGAGCACGGGTGCCAGACGATCATGCCGCCGGCCCCGGCTCCCGTGGCAATGGCGGGCATCCGCGTGCCCGCCGACGTCGCTCGATCGACACCCATGGCGGGATCAGCGTGTCGGACGTGCTGGCACAGCACACCGGAATCCGCCCCACCTTCGATCCGACCGACGCCCCCGGCTCGCACGGCGACACGAAGGATCCGCACCCCTCGCTGCCTCCGGCGGGCCGGCGGTCCGAACCACCCGTGCCGCGAAGGCCCCAGGCCCCGCCGCCCAGACCGCCGGCGTCGCGCCGCCCGCCGTTGCGCGCGGTCCCCGATCTGCCCGAATCGCGGCACGCGAGGCCCGAGCCGCCCGCCACGGAGTCGCGGCACGCCGCGCCGGTCCCGCCGGAACCACGGTGGTCCGCGCCCGAAACCTCGGAGCGGCAAGCGCCGCCCAGGTCGGCCAGCCCGGAAGGCTCGGAGCGGCAAGCGCCGCCGGAGCGGCGGTGGGCCAAGCCGGAGGGTTCGGAGCGGCAAGCCCCGCCGAGGTCGGCCAGCCCGGAAACCTCGGAGCGTCAACCGCCGCCGGAGCGGCGGTGGGCCAGTCCGGAGGGTTCGGAGCGGCAGGCGCCGCCCAGGTGGGCTGGCCCGGAAGGCTCGGAGCGGCAGGCTCCGCCGAGGCGGGCCAAGCCTGAGGGGCCCGACCGGCCGGCGCCACCCACGGCCCCACGCCAGGTGTCCGAGCCGCCTGCCAAGGAGCCGCGGCGAGTCGAACCGCCTGCGCGCCATGCCGCGGCGCAGCCGCCCGAGTCACGGCGATTCGCCGTCGAGCCGCCCGCTGTCCGCCGGCTCGCGGGTGAAGCCGATGGCCGCCACTCGGCCCCCGACCTCCCCTTGCCCGGCGAGCCTGAGGGCCGCCGGTCCGCGCCGAACCTTCCCGCGCCCGGCGCCGAACGGCCGATGCCGCGGCGCCCTCCCCAGACAGGGCCCGATGCCCTGCGCGGCCCGATGCCGCCGAGGGCTCGTCGTGCGGATGCCCCGGAGTCGTCGGAAAGCCGTCCGTCGCCGATGCCGCCCGGTGCTCGCCGCCCGGACACCCCCGAGTCGTCGGAGAGCCGTCCCGCCCCGAAGCCGCCCGAGGCCCGGCGCCCCGCGCCTGGAGCCCGTTCCCCCAAGTCGTCCGAAGCCAACTGGCCGGGAGCCGCCGACGAAGCGAACGCCACCGCGCAAGCACGGTCCGGCGCGCCTCGTGTCGTCAAGCCGGAGGACCGGCTGACGATGACCGACGAGATGGAGCCGATCGACGACAGCACCAAGGTGCGCCGCAAGATCGACCATTCGCTAGCCCGGTTCTCGGCGGCCCACGACGAGCTCCAGGCCGAAGAGGCGAAACGCAAGCAGCGCCTGGAAAAGCTGACCGCCCGCCCCGTCCAGTTGCTCGAGCAGACCCGCACCAGGCTCCAGCGAGTCGTCCTCCCCGCGCGGGCGCCGGCCGCCGAGGAGGAGGCCGAGCCCACGCGGCTCGTCGCCCCGCCGCAGACCCGGTTGCAGGAAAAGAAGCAGCGGCACAGCGAACGGACCGTCCGCATTGGACGGATCACGCTGATCGTGCTCGCCGTGCTCGTGTTCCTCGGCACCGGCGCCGCGTGGGGGACGAAGACGTGGTTCAACAGCAAGTTCACGCAGATCGCCGCGCTCGACGAGAACTCGGCCGACATCCAGGACGCGCCGGCCCAACTCGGCGACGAGAACTTCCTCATCGCCGGTTCCGACACCCGCGTCGGCGCGACCGCCGGGGAAAACGTCGGCAATGCGAACGAGGTCCAGGGCGCCCGTTCGGACACGGTGATGCTCGCCCACATTCCGGCCGACCGGAAACGCGCCGTGGTCATTTCGTTCCCGCGTGACCTCGAAATCTCCCGTCCCGCTTGCGAACGTTTCGACGTGGGCACGGGCAACTACTCGAGCGATGTCGTCCCGGCCGAGACGAAGGTCAAGCTCAACACCGCGTACGCCATCGGCGGTCCGCGCTGCCTCACCAAATGGGTGCAGCAGGAAACCGGGATGAAGATCAACCACTTCGTCGGCATCGACTTCGGCGGGTTCAAGGACATGGTCGACGCGGTGCAGGGCGTGACCGTGCACATCGACAAGCCGATCAAGGACACGGTGCTCGGCATGGTCATTTCGCAGACCGGGGACGTGACGATCTCCGGCAACCAGGCGCTCAGTTTCGTCCGCGCCCGCCATGTGATCGGCGACCCGACCTCGGACTACGGCCGCATCAAACGCCAGCAGGAGTTCATCGGCGCGCTGATGAAGAAGGTCATGTCGCGCGGCGTGCTCACCAGCCCGGCACAGCTGTCGGGTTTCGTGACCGCCTTCGCCAAGGCGACCTTCGGCGAGAATATCGGGGTCGACCAGATGCTCACGCTCGCGCAGTCGATGAAGGGTCTCGATCCGTCCACGGTCGCCTTCATGACCATTCCGACGACCGGCGAGGCGAACTCGCGCGGTAACGAGGTGCTGATCGAAAGCAAGGCGAAGGCGATCTTCCAGGCGCTCATCGAGAACACTCCGTTGCCGGGCAGCACCCCACCGCCGACTTCGCCGGACACGCAGGCCAGCGGCAGTAAGGCCACCGGCGGACCGCAGCCTGATCAGTAGCATTCGTTAGGCGGGGTTCACTGCCGGTTCATCCTGCGATGCGGTGTTCGCTCTGCTCAGCCCGTAAGGTGTGGCCATGCGCGAGGCTTATCACGTCGAACTCGAACAGTTGGCCGACAACCTGGCGGAGATGTCCGTCGGGGTGGCCGCCGCGATGGAGAAGGCGACCAGGGCCCTGCTGGACGCCGATCTCGCGCTGGCCGAGCAGGTGATCGGTGACGACGCCAAGATCGACGACATGCGGGCCGAGTGTGAGGAGCAGGCGTACGCCCTGCTCGCGCTGCAAGCCCCGGTCGCGACCGATCTGCGGACGGTGCTCGCGGTCATCCACGCCGCGGAGAGCCTCGAGCGGATGGGCGACCTCGCCCTGCACGTGGCCAAGGCGGCCCGCCGCCGCCACCCCGAGTCGGCGCTGCCGGAGCCGGTCCGGCCGTACTTCGCCGAGATGGGCGAGGCGGTCGTGAAGCTGGCGCTGCGCGCGGAAGAGGTCATCAAGTCCAGGGACGTCGAGGCCGCCCGCTCGATCGAGGCCGACGACGACCAGGTCGACGAGATCCACCGCCACCTGTTCAGCGTGATCATGGCGAAGGACTGGGAGTTCGGCGTGCCCGCCGCCGTCGACGTCACGCTGCTCGGCCGCTTCTACGAGCGCTACGCCGACCACGCGGTTTCGGTCGCCAAGCGGATGGTGTTCGTCGCCACCGGCAAGATGCCCGGCTACGGCGCCGACGAGGACATCTAGGGCTGGATTCGCTGGTGTAGCGCGGTCATCCGGCTGTCAAGATCGGCTGCGGTGGCCGGGGTCGCCTGCAGTTCGACCGCGAAGTCCGCCGGGGCCTCGCCGTCGTACTTGTAGAACAGCTTGTGCTCGACGGCGGCCCAGAAGTCCATCGCGATCGTCCGCATCTGGATCTCGACCTTGACCTTCTCGACCCGGTCGGACAGGAACACCGGGATCCGCACGATAAGATGAAGGCTGCGGTAGCCATTGGGTTTCGGCTCGGCGATGTAGTCCTTCGTGCGGACGATCTCCACGTCGTCCTGCCGCCCGAGCATGCCCGCCACCATGTACACGTCCGGCACGAACGGGCACACCACGCGGATCCCGGCGACGTCCTCGATGTGCTCCTGGATCGCCTCGATGTTCGGCTCCAGGCCCTTGCGCCGCAGCTTCTGCAGGATCGCCTGCGGCTGCTTGACGCGGCTGGTGAGGTGCTCGATCGGGTCGTGCTGGTGGGCGAAGTCGAACTCCTCGGACAGGATCCGTAGCTTCGTCATGAGCTCGTCGACCGCGAACTTGCAGACCATCAGCTCACTGCGCAGTTCGCGCAGAAGGGCGGCCGCAGGCTGGTCCAGGTCGTCGAGGACGGTCACGACGCCAGGTTACTTGGCCGTGCGGGTCGCCCCGATCGACGCCGCCACCACGCAGCACAGCGCGACCCATTGCAGGGCGTGCAGCGACTCGTGCAGCACGACCAGCCCGGCGAGCGCGCCGACCGCCGGTTCGAGGCTCATCAGCACGCCGAACACGCGCGGCGGGATCTTGCGCAGGGCCTCGAGTTCCAGCGAGTACGGGATGACCGAGGACAGCAGCGCGACCGCGAGGCCGAGGATCAGCAGCCACGGCGAAAGCAGGCCGGTGCCGGTCTCGGCGATGCCGGTGGGCATCGCGACCATCGCGGCGACCGCCATCGCGAGCGCGAGCCCGTTGCCCTGCGACGTGCGGCTGCCCAGCGCGGCGCTCAACAGGATGTACGAACCCCAGCAGACCGCCGCGCCGAGCGCGAACAGCAGCCCGGCCATCGACAGGTCGCCGCGGGTCTCGGCCAGCAGGACGACGCCGCCGGCCGCGAGCAGCGCCCACAGCGCGTCGATCAGCCGGCGCGATCCGGCGAGCGCGACGGCCAGCGGGCCCAGGAACTCGACGGTCACCGCGATGCCCTGCGGGATGCGGGCCAGCGCCTGGTAGAAGCTCAGGTTCATCAGCCCGAGCACGACCCCGTAGGCGAGCACGACGGGCCACGCGCGGCGGCCGAGCCGCAGGGCCGGCCGCCAGACCAGCAGCAGCACCACGGCCGCGAAGAACAGGCGCAGGCTGACCGTGCCTGCCGGGCCCGCCACCGCGAACAACTGTTTGGCCAGCGAGGCGCCCACCTGCACGCACACGATCCCGAACAGGACCTGCAGCGGCGGCGGGACGGCGCCTAGCGCTCGCCCCGTGAATGAGCGCGCCCGTAGCCGGGGCAGGCGTCCCCCCAGCTCATCCACGTGTACCGAAACCACGTGACGACCCTAGCCGGGGGGGCCGACAGTTTTCGACCCGGTTACGGTCGCTGCGGGGACTCAGCCGAAGCGGCCGGAGATGTAGTCCTCGGTGGCCTTCTCGTTCGGGTTGGAGAAGATCTTCTCCGTGTCGTTGAGCTCGATCAGGCGCCCTGGCTGGCCGACCCCGGCGAGGTTGAAGAACGCCGTCTGGTCCGAAACCCGCGCCGCCTGCTGCATGTTGTGCGTCACGATGACGATCGTGTAGTCCTTCTTCAGCTCACCGATCAGGTCCTCGATCGCGAGCGTCGAGATCGGGTCCAGCGCCGAGCACGGCTCGTCCATCAGCAGCACGTCCGGCCGCACCGCGATCGCCCGTGCGATGCACAGCCGCTGCTGCTGCCCGCCCGAAAGGCCGCCGCCGGGCTTGTTCAGCCTGTCCTTGACCTCGGTCCACAGGTTCGCCCCGCGCAAGGCGCGCTCGGCGATCTCGTCCAGCTCCTTCTTGTTCCGCACGCCGGAGAGCTTGAGCCCGGCGACGACGTTGTCCCGGATGGACATCGTCGGGAACGGGTTGGGCCGCTGGAAGACCATGCCGATGGTGCGGCGCACCTGGACCGGGTCCACGCTGGAGGCGTAGATGTCCTGGCCGTCGAGCAGTACCTGGCCGTCCACCCGGGCGCCCGGGATGACTTCGTGCATCCGGTTCAGCGTGCGCAGCACTGTCGACTTGCCGCAGCCGGACGGCCCGATGAACGCGGTGACGTTGCGGGGCGGCACCGACAGCGTGACGCTGTCCACGGCGTGGAATTTGCCGTAGTAGATGTCGAGGTCCTTGACGTCGATTCGTTTCGCCATTTGCGGTGAACGCTCACTTCTTTCCAGGTCCGTCTAGACGTACGAGGCTACGGCCGTGCGATGTCCGGATTACAGTGGCCAGGTTAACGAAAAGTGAACAGAAGGCGTGTACCTTCCTGCGTTTCGGGGCACCCGAATGGGGTAGGTCACGCTGTCTGCGAAGCCGCTGAGAAGAGCGTCACAAAACCCTGCGACGTGGTGTTATTACGGAGCGTTCGCCGTGATCCGTTCGATATCTTCCCGGGGCGGCTTTCACCTCGCGTTCAACTGAGGTCCGCCTTCAGTCCACTGCGGTTGCTTACCGTGCCCTTGCGCGACACAGCGTCGCGCAGACAGTCCTTGCCAGTGTTGGAGGATCCTCACGTGAAAATCAAGCGGCACGGCGCCGCGTTCGGCGTTGTCGCGGCCGGTGCTCTGCTCCTGACCGCGTGCGGCAGCGACAACAACAACGCGACGCCGGGCGGGACGAGTGCGCAGCCCACCTCGAACATCCAGTGCGCGAACGGCTCGCTGATCTCCGCCGGTTCGACTGCCCAGTCGAACGCGATGTCGGAGTGGGTCAAGGCGTACCAGAACCAGTGCAGCGGCGCGAACATCAACTACCAGGGCGGCGGCTCGGGTAAGGGCGTGCAGCAGTTCCAGCAGGGACAGACGGACTTCTCGGGTTCGGACTTCCCGCTGGGTGAGTCGGACAAGCCCGCCGCGGACGCGCGCTGCAAGAGTGGTCCGGCCCTCGACCTGCCCATGGTGCCCGGCCCGATCGCGGTCGGCTACAACGTGCCCGGCGTGGACAAGCCGCTGAACCTGTCCTCGTCGGTGCTCGCGAAGATCTTCTCCGGCAAGATCACCAACTGGAACGACCCGGCCATCGCCAAGGACAACCCGGGCGTCAACTTCCCGTCGCTGGGTATCCAGACGTTCCACCGTTCGGACGGTTCGGGCACGAGCTACAACTTCTCGAACTACCTCGCGAACGAGGCGAAGGCCGACTTCCCGTTCCCGGCCAACAAGAACTGGCCGGCCCCGGGCGGCCAGGGCTCGAACGGCACGCAGGGCATCGCGCAGGGCGTGAAGAGCACCCAGGGCGGCATCGGCTACATGGAGTTGTCGTTCGCGACGCAGAGCAGCATCCCGTACGCGAAGGTCAGCAACGCAGCCGGCCAGTTCGTCGAGCTCACCAACGACAACGTGAAGAACTTCCTGTCCAAGGCGAAGGTCGTCGGTGAGGGTAACGACGTCAAGCTGCAGTTCGACTACTCGAACACGGACGCGAACGCGTACCCGAACCTGCTGGTGACCTACGAGATCGTGTGCTCGTCGGGCAACGACCCGCAGAAGCTGCCGCTGCTGAAGGGCTTCCTGAACTACCTCGCCAGCAACGACGGGCAGGCGCCGCTGGCGCAGCAGGGCTACGTCCCGCTGCCCAGCAACATCCAGAGCAAGGTTCAGGCCGCGATCAGCTCGCTCAAGTAAGACCGAAGAAGCGCATCATGACGGCCTCGCCGGGCAACCAGTCCGGCGAGGCCGGTGCGCTGAGTAGACGAGGAGCGCGAAATCACTGTTAACTCCGCTGCCGAGGAGCTGAGGGCCGAACTGACCCGGCACCCATCCCGCCGTGGCGACGCCCTGTTCCGCTGGCTCGCGAAGAGCTCGGGGTGGTTCATCCTGGCGCTGCTCGTGCTGATCGCCGCGTTCCTGGTCATCGAGGCGATTCCCGCGCTGCAGCACGACAAGTCGAACTTCTTCTCGACACTGGCGTGGGACCCCGACCAGACCGGCGAGTTCGGCATCGCCGCGCTCGCGTTCGGCAGCATCCTGAGCTCCCTCCTCGCGTTGATCATCGGGGTGCCGATCGCCGTCGGCGTCGGGCTCTACATCAGCCAGTACGCGCCGCGCGCCGTCGCGCGCCCGCTCGGCTACATCGTCGACCTGCTGGCGGCCGTGCCCAGCGTGGTGTTCGGTCTCTGGGGCCTGATCTGGCTCGTGCCGACGTTGATCCCGCTGTCGGAGTTCCTCAACAAGTGGCTGGGCTGGTTCCCGCTGTTCGCATCGTCGAACAACACCTACGGCAAGTCGATGTTCGCCGCGGGTGTCGTACTCGCGGTGATGATCCTGCCGATCGTCGCGGCGCTGTGCCGCGAGGTGTTCATCCAGACCCCGGACGAGCACATCGAGGCGGCGTACGCGCTCGGCGCGACGCGCTGGGAGATGATCCGGATGGCCGTGCTGCCCTATGGCCGCTCCGGAATGATCAGCGCGATCGTGCTCGGCTTCGGCCGTGCCATCGGCGAAACCATCGCCGTCGCACTCGTGCTCTCGTCCAGCAACGTCATCACGTTCCACATCTTCGACCCGGCAGGCGCGACGATCGCGGCCAACGTCGCGAACAAGTTCGGTGACGCGGGTGCCACCGGGCGCAGCGCGCTCATCGCCTCCGGCCTCGTGCTGTTCGCGATCACGCTCGTGGTCAACTTCGGTGCCCGCGCGATCGTGCGGCGCGGCAGCAAGGAGAAGAGGGCATGACCGTCGCACTTGAAGAGCCGCTGGGCGCCAACCCGCTGACCAGGCCGCGGCTGACCTGGGTCGGGCTGGCGGCGACGGCACTGGGCGCGGTCGCCATCACCGCGCTGCTGTTCCTGGTCACCCCGCTGTCCGGCTACGTCGCGTTCGTCCTCATCGCGGCCGTGCTCTACGTCATCGCCTTGACCGTCGTCTCGGCGCTCGTCGAGGGCTGGCGGCACGCCAAGGACCGGCTGATGATGAACGTGCTGCTCGCGACCGTGTTGTTCGCGGTGCTCGCGCTCGTCGGCGTGCTCGGCTACACGGTCTTCCGCGGCCTCAGCCGCTTCGACGGCACGTTCCTCACGCACTCGATGCGCTCGGTCGCCGAAGCCGACCCGGACGGTGGCGCGTACCACGCGATCATCGGCACGCTGGAACAGGTCGGCATCGCGACCGCGATCGCCGCGCCGCTGGGCATCCTCGTCGCGGTCTACCTCGTCGAGTACTCCTCCGGCAGGCTCGGCCGGGTGGTGAGCTTCCTCGTCGACGTGATGACGGGGCTGCCTTCGATCGTCGCCGGCCTGTTCGTCCTCGCGCTGTGGATCGTGCTGCTTGCGCAGCCCTACTCGGGCTTCGCGGGCTCGCTCGCGCTGATCGTGCTGATGCTGCCGACCGTGATCCGCTCGACGGAGGAGATGCTCAAGCTTGTCCCGGCGGCGCTGCGCGAGGCTTCGTACGCGCTGGGTATCGCGAAGTGGATCACCGTGGTTCGGGTCGTGCTGCCGACCGCGACCGCCGGCATCGTCACCGGTGTCATGCTCGCCATCTCCCGCGTCATGGGTGAGACGGCGCCGGTGCTGCTGACGGTGTTCGGTGCGCAGTCGATCAACTTCAACCCGTTCAGCGACCCGCAGGGGTCGTTGCCGCTGTTCGTGTTCACCGAGGCGGGCCAGCCCAACAACACCGCGCTCGACCGTGCGTGGGCCGGCGCGCTGACGCTGATCCTCATCGTGCTGCTGCTCAACCTGATCGCCCGCACCGTAGCCCGCTTCGCGCGGGTGAAGTGAGGATCGGTCACCGCGCGTACTGGACGTCCACGCTGTAGCGGGCGAAGCCCAGCTTCTCGTACACCGCGATCGCCGGGGCGTTGTCGCCTTCGACGTAGAGGATCACCTGGGTCAGGCCGGTATCGGCGAGGTGGCGCAGCCCCGCGGCGGTGAGCGCCTTGCCGAGCCCGCCGCCCTGTGCCGCCGGATCGACGCCGACGACGTAGACCTCGCCGACGTGCTCGCCGTCGAACCGGTTCGGATCGGCCGGGTGCACCTTCGTCCAGTGGAAGCCGATGACAGCGCCGTCGCGCTCGGCGAGGAAGAAGCCAGCCGGGTCGAACCAGTCCTCCCGTTCGGCGGCACGCAGGTCGTCGACGGTGAGGCTGCCCTGTTCGGGGTGCCAGTCGAAGGCGCGCGCGTTGACGGCGATGACCGCTTCCTCGTCCTGCCCAGGCACGAAAGTGCGCAGTGTCACGTCCGGCGGCGTCACCGGCTCCGGCCAGCTCCGCACCGGGGTGTGCAGGACGAGCAGTTCGCGGGCGCGCGTGAAGCCCTCGTGCTCGGCGATCCGCGCTGCGGCGGGGTGGTCCCCGTGCGACCACACTCGCACGCCGGTATCCGCTTTCGTGATCAACTCGCGCGCCAGTTCGCTGCCATGACCCCGGCGGCGCCGGCCGGGATGCACGATCAGCTCGGCGACCTGCCTGCCGAACGAGTCCCCGGCGGTGTCCAGGTGCGCGTACCCGGCCAGCTCGCCGTCCTCGCGCCCCAGCAGGTGAAGCCCACCTTGGAACGGCAGCGGCCCGGCCTCGTCCACTTCCGGACGCCCGTCGGCCTCGCGCGCGGCGAGGAGCAGCACGCGAACCTCCTGCGTGGCGGACTCGTCCAGTTCAGCTACCCATACGCGATGCACGAGTTCGAAACTACGGCGTGGACAGCTCGCTGGGCAGCTCGGAGGTGTCGAACGACAGGGAAGTGACGCCGGGCTTCGGCGCGCCCTTGGCCGGCCGCTCGAACTTGTAGCCGACGTTGCGCACGGTGCCGATCATCTGCTCGTGCTCGGGGCCGAGCTTCGCGCGCAGCCGCCGGACGTGCACGTCGACGGTGCGGGTGCCACCGAAGAAGTCGTAGCCCCAGACCTCCTGCAGCAGCTGGGCGCGGGTGAACACCCGGCCGGCGTGCTGCGCGAGGTACTTGAGCAGCTCGAACTCCTTGTAGGTCAGCTCGAGGGTGCGGCGGCGCAGGCGGGCGGTGTACGTGGCCTCGTCGATGACCAGCTCGCCGACCCGCAGCTCGGCGTCGACCTGGGTCGAAGCGCCGTCGCGCGTGGTGGCCAGCCGCAGCCGGGCGTCCACCTCGGCGGGGCCCGCGGTGGGCAGGAGGATGTCGTCGGTGCGCCATTCGGCGCTCACCGCGACCAGCCCGCCCTCACCGACGACGGCGATGATCGGGGTGCTCGCCTCGTCCTCGCCGGCACCCTTGAGCAGCCGGCAAAGGCTCTTCGCCGACGCGAGGTCCGCGCGAGCGTCGAGCAGGATCACGTCACGATGCCCGGCGTCGAGGAGCGCGGTGACTTCGGGCGCGCGCACGCGTACGGTGTGGGGCAACAGGTCCAGCGCGGGCAGAACTGCGGTAGCGTCCGCCTCGGGAGTGAGTACGAGCAGATCCAAGCTCATCGCCACACCGCCTTCTTGATCGTAGCCTCGAGCGACCCGGGGTCGGTGATTTCCGTAAAGACTAGCTGGTGAGAACGGGAAACACCTCCCCTGTGCCGTGCTCGTCACACTGACGTCACACTGGGGGCGCATATCGTTCAGTCCGCGCCGTAACGGCTTCCGACAGATCGGATACGAAGAGTGAGCAGGCCTGTGACCGAGGATCGCCCCAGCTCGCCGCGGCCCTCGGGGCGTCGCGGCCGCCGGACCCGCCGCATCGTCATCAGCCTCGTGGTCGTGATCGGTCTGCTGGTCGGCGCCGATTTCGGGCTCGCCGCGTTCGCCGAGCACACGGTGTCACAGAAGGCACGCGAACAGCTGAAACTCGCCGAGGACCCGTCGGTCACGATCCACGGTTTCCCGTTCACGACGCAGGCGATCAGCGGTGACTACCGGCATATCTCACTGTCCGCGTCCGGAGTGCCGATCAACCAGCTCAAGGACGTCGCGGTCAACGCCGACTTGACGGACGTGACCGCACCGCTGTCGGACCTGATCAACGGCAACACCGACGCGATCAAGATCGGTGAGCTCGAGGCGCAGGTCACCATCAAGGCGAGCGATATCGCGAAGATCAGCCCGCTGACCAACATCGAGGACCTGCGGATCGAGCCGTCGAGCATCGAGTACGTGCAGACCGGGCAGGACTCGACAGGCTCCGACGGCCAGCAGCAGAGCGACGACAAGCAGGACAAGTCGGAGGCGGGGATCCGCGTCTCCGGGAACGTGCAGATCGCCGGCCAGAAGATCGAGATCTTCTGCTTCGCCATGATCGAACTGCATGGCACTTCGATCGACATCGTCCCGAAGCGGCTGCAGTACGGGAATGACAAGGAGACGACCGTCGTTCCCACGTCTGTGCAGAAGGCCCTGCTGCCCAACTTCAAGACGTCCATCGACACCGGCAACCTGCCGTTCGAGGTGACCCCGACCGCCGTCAAGGTGAACAGCGGTTCGGTGACGGTCAAGGGGAAGGCGCAGAACGTGACGTTCAGCGGGGCCACCACGGGAAGGTGAACTGATGGTCGGCGTCTGGGTCGTACTCGGGGTGCTGCTGGTCGGCGGGGCCGCCGGCGCGGTGCTGCGTACCCGGAACGGGCGGATCCGCGCCGCGAAGGCGACCGAGCGCTCGCTGCCGGCCCCCGTGGCCGACGCGCTCGACCCGGCCGCGATCACGCTGGTCCAGATCTCGACCACGTTCTGCGCACCGTGCCGGCACGCCAAGGCGGTGCTCAAGCCGCTCGCCGAGCGCACAGCCGGCCTCCGGCACGTCGAACTCGACGTCACCGACCGGCCGGAGGTGGCGCAGGCGCTCGGCGTGCTGCGCACCCCGACCACGCTCGCTTTCTCACCTGGTGGGAGCGAGCTGCTGCGCATCAGCGGTGTCCCGAAGGGCCCGGCGGTCCTGGAAGCCCTTGACGAGCATCTTTCCAGTCCCACCAGTTGAACACAGTTCCCGCGGAGAGTGCGCCGTGGGTACTCTGAACGGCGTGACCACCACGCTGCTGACGCAACGACGCGCGGTTGATCTGTGCCGCGTGCGCAGCAGTCTGTGTCTGTCCTGACGAGCCTTTTCGCGGCTCATTCTCCCCGGTTCCGTCATTTCTTTGCCGTGCGCGCATGCGCTCAATCCGGGAGGCTTCATGTCAGCAGGACCAGGCGTCGATCCACGTGGCCCGAGGTTCGCCGCCGCCGTGACGACGGTCGTACTGGCGGTGGTGCTGGTCACCGGCTGGTGGCCGCTGCTCGCCGCGCAGACCGTGGTGTTCGCGATCGGCGCGTTCATCGGGCTCAAGCCCGCGCCGTACTCGCTGCTCTACCGGTACCTGGTGGCGCCGCGGCTCGCCGCGCCCACCGAACGCGAGGACGCGGCGCCGCTGCGCTTCGCCCAGACGGTCGGGTTCGCGTTCGCGCTCGTCGGCACGGTCGGCTACGCGGCCGGACTCGTCCCGCTCGGTGTCGTGGCGACCGCGTTCGCCCTGTTCGCCGCGTTCCTCAACGCCGCGTTCAACTTCTGCCTCGGCTGCGAGATGTACCTGCTGATCCGGCGGTTCGTCCCGGCCGCGGGCCAAGCGTCCTAGAAGTCCACCATCGAACAAGAAAGTGAGTGCCGCTCAAATGAGCCGTGAAGACGTCCTGGTCACGACGCAGTGGGCCGAGGAGAACCTGGCCACCCCTGGCGTGGTCTTCGCCGAGGTGGACGAGGACACCACCGCCTATGACGGCGGCCATATCCGCGGGGCCGTGAAGATCGACTGGAAGACCGAACTGCAGGACCAGGTCCGCCGTGACTTCGTGGACAAGGCGGGTTTCGAGGCCCTGCTGTCCGAGAAGGGCATCGGCAACGACGACCTGGTGATCCTTTACGGCGGCAACAACAACTGGTTCGCCGCGTACGCGTACTGGTACTTCAAGCTGTACGGGCACGGCAAGGTCAAGCTGCTCGACGGTGGCCGCAAGAAGTGGGAGCTCGACGGCCGAGAGCTGTCGTCCGACGAGGTCAAGCGCGAGCGCACGACGTACGCCGCGAAGGCGCCGGACACCTCGATCCGCGCCTTCCGCGACGAGGTCGTCGCCGCGATCGGCACGAAGAACCTGGTCGACGTCCGCTCGCCCGACGAGTTCTCCGGCAAGCTGCTCGCGCCCGCGCATCTGCCGCAGGAGTCGGCGCAGCGCGCCGGCCACATCCCGACGGCGCTGAACGTGCCGTGGGCCAAGACGGCCAACGAGGACGGCACGTTCAAGAACACCGACGAGCTCAAGGAGCTCTACGACGAGGCGGGCCTGGACACGGGCAAGTCGACCATCGCCTACTGCCGCATCGGCGAGCGGTCCAGCCACACCTGGTTCGCGCTGCACGAGCTGATCGGGCTCGAGGACGTGAAGAACTACGACGGTTCGTGGACGGAATACGGCTCGCTGGTCGGCGTGCCGATCGAAACTGGAGCGAAGTGAACATGAGTGCTGACGGTTGCGGTGCGCCGGTTCAGACGGCGACGCCGGCGGACATCGACACGCAGGGCCAGGTCGTGCTGGCCGGCAAGGTGAGCGGGAGCGACGGGCCGCTCGGCGGCGCGTACGTGCGCCTGCTCAACGGTGACGGCGATTTCGCCGGTGAGGTCCAGGCCTCGCCGGCGGGCGACTTCCGCTTCTACGCGGCGCCCGGTGCGTGGACCGTCCGCGCGCTGCACCGTACGGGCAACGGTGAGGCCTCGGTCACCGCGGAGGGGCCGGGCCTGCACGAGGTGGCCATCTCGGTCGCCTGAGGTTTCGCCGAACGAGGCCGTCTCCCTTACCGGGAGGCGGCTTCTTCGCGTGTCGAGGGCCACCCGGGATCCTCCGGCCCCGGGAGTTAAGCTGCGGGTGTGGAAGCTCTGTTTACGACCCTGCTGGTGATCGCTGGTATCGCCGTCGTGTGGTTCGCCGTCTACGTCGTCTACCGGCTCTACGCAGACCAGCGCTGAATGGGCACCGGAGACGAAGCGATCCAGGCCGCGGAGCAGCGGGCTGAGAGCACTCGCGAGCGCAACCTTCCCCAGTTCGACGATCTGCCGATCCCGGTCGACACCGCGAACCTGCGCCACGGCGCGGAACTCAACGACGCCTGCCTCGCCCTGCTGCCGCTGGTGGGCGTCTGGCGTGGCGAGGGCGAGATCACCTACTCGACGATGGAGAAGCCGGTCAAGTTCGCTCAGCAGCTGACCATCGCGCACGACGGCAGGCCGTTCCTGTTCCATGAGGCCCGCGCCTGGCTGCTCGACGACGAGGGCAACGTCATCCGCCCCGCGGCCCGCGAGGTCGGGTGGTGGCGCCCGCAGCCCGACGACACGATCGAACTGCTGCTCGCGCATTCGAGCGGGATCATGGAGATCTTCTATGGCAAACCGCGCAACCAGACCTCCTGGGAGCTGGGCACGGACGCGGTCGCCCGCACCGCCAGCGCGAAGGAGGTCAGCGGCGCGAAACGGCTGTACGGCGTGATCAACAACGGTGACCTCGGCTATGTCGAGGAGCGCGCCATGGTGGGTGAGCCCATGCAGCCGCACGCCTCGGCACATCTCCACCGCGTCGTCGGCTGATCGCGGGTCAGGGCTTGTCCAAATAGGCGAGTACGGCGCGGACGCGCCGGTTGCTGTTGTCGTCATCGGTGATCCCGAGCTTGCCGAACAGCGACGTCGTGTACTTGCTGATCGCGCTTTCGCTCAAGAACAGCCGCTGTCCGATGGCCTGATTGGACAGTCCCTCGGCCATCAGGCCGAGCACGGCGTGCTCGCGTTCGGTGAGCCCCTCGAGCCGGCGGTTCGACGCGTCACTGGAGAGCAGCTTCGCGATGACGGCCGGGTCCATCGCGGTCCCGCCACCGGCGACGCGCTGCAGCGCGTCGATGAACTGGTCCGCGTCGAACACGCTCTCCTTCAGCAGGTAGCCGACGCCGCCGGCACCGTCGGTCAGCAGTTCGCGGGCGTACAACCGTTCGACGTGCTGGGAAAGGATCAGCACCGGCAGCCCGGGCACCTCGCGGCGCGCGGCCAGCGCCGCCCGCAGGCCCTCGTCCGCCTGGGCCGGTGGCATCCGGACATCCACAATGGACACTTCCGGCCGCCATTTCAGCAGCGCGTCGAGCGTTTCGGGCCCGGTGGTCGCGGTCGCCACCACCTCGTGCCCGTACGCCTCCACGAGCCGGACCATCCCGTCACGCAGCAGGTAAAGGTCCTCGGCTACCAGGATTCGCATGGCACGACCATCCTCGCTCGGGTCGGACCGCCGGCCGGGCTGGTGATCTCCAGCGTGCCGTCGAACACGGCGAGGCGGCGGCGCAGTCCCGCCAGGCCGCCTCCGTCGGGCACCTTCGCGCCGCCACGGCCATCGTCTTCGACCTCGACCACGATGCCGGTCTCGTCCGGCGCGATGGAGATCCGGACCCGCGATGCGTGGGCGTGCTTGACCGCGTTGGTCAGCAGTTCGGCGGTCCCGAAGTACAGCGCGGACTCGATCGGCGGGTCCAGGCGCACCGGACCGTCCGCGCTGACCTCGACCTCCAGTCGGCTGTCCAGCGCGAGTGCGCGAACGGCGTCGACGAGCCCCCGCTCGGTCAGCACCGGTGGGTTGATCCCCTGGACCAGTTCGCGTAGCTCGGCCAGCGAGGTGGCGGCACCGTCCCGAGCCGCTCGAAGGAGCTCTTTTGCCTGGTCAGGCCGGGTTTCGAGCAGCTTCTCCGCGGTCGCCAGCGAGAGCCCGAGCGCGACCAGTCGCGCCTGCGCGCCGTCATGCAGATCCCGCTCGATCCGGCGGATTTCCGCGGCCTGCGCGACCGTTGCGTCCGCGCGCTGAGCCGTCAGTTCGGCCACCCGGTCCGCCAGCACCATTGGAGGCGTCGCACGCAGGAAGCGCCCCGCGACCGGCTCGATGAGCCGCCAGGCGTACGGAGCGCTCGCGACGGCCACGACCAGACCGACCGCGCCGGGGACGAACGCCGACCGGGCGAACCCGAGCACGGCCGCCACGACTCCGGCAGGCGGGACGGCGGCGACCGCGCCCGCCAGCGGGACGATCGCGGTGAACCGCAGGTCACGCCACGTCGCGGGATCGTGCCACCGGTCCTTCAGTTCCTGATCCTCCTCGGCCTCCTTGCGGGTGCGCGCGTAGGAGGAGCCGTTCCACCAGTACCCGGTGGACATCTGCGTGACCGGCGCGGGGCCGCGGTATCCGGGCGGAATCACCGTGCCCGTCCACGTCGCGACGAAGAAGCGGACCAACCGGCAGACCGGCCGGGACAGCACAAAGGTCGCGACACAGGCCAGGACGACCGGCGCTATCCACGTCCACGGACCCGACCACCAGATCACCAGCACCGTCGCTCCCGCCCACATGGCCGGGACCAGCAGGCCGACGACGGCCACCACGCACGCCCGCCAGAACCCCACGCAGGCCTTTCGCACCCACGACCCCATGATCCGTCCTCACTCTCCGGCGAGCCCCCATCGCGGCTCGGTGCCTTCACTGTGCACCGCGACGGCGTGGAAACCAGCCGGATCGGCGCCGAAGTAGGCCTAGCCCCACCCAGCCGTGCGCCCACGCCCATACCGGGGCTCACCCGCGCTTTCTAGCGTCGGCAGGTATGGAAGACACCAACCGTTCCCGGCAGACCCTCGGCCGCGCCAAGTTCTTCGTCGCGGCCTACGGGCTGCTCAGCGTCGTCGTGCTCGGCATCGTCGCCACACTCGCGGTCACCGGGCATCCGGTGACCGCGTTCATGTGGGGCCGCTCCGGTGGCGTGCTCGCGAGCGCCGCGGTGGCCTACTGGCTGACCCTGCTCGCCGCACGTGGGAGACGCTGGGCCTACGTGCGCGTACGCATCATCTCGATCGTCGTACCCGTCGCGATCGTCGCGATCGACAGCATCCCCGGCGCACTGCCGCCGTGGTTCGTCGCACTGCAGGTGGTCTGCGCGCTCGCCATGGCCGGGGCTGCTTTCTCCTTGCCCCGTAAGGGAAGTCAGGCGTACACGTCCTCGTAGGCCTTCGCCAGTTCCGCGTGCACCGCGCTCGAATCGGGCAAACGGTCCCCGTCGAGCGTGTGCACGCGGGTCAGCTTGCGCACGGACGAGGCCAGGAAGAGCCCATCGTTGTCGCGCAGGTCCGCCGTCGAGAGCGGCTCGATCTTCGTCGACCAGCCCGCCCGCTCGGCACCGCGGAACACCGCGGCCTGGGTGGTGCCCGGCAGGATCCCGATCGTCGCCGGCGGGGTGTACAGGGTCCTGCCGCGCGCGATGATCACATTCGACGTGGGCCCCTCCAGCACCGTGTCGTCGGTCGCGGTGAAGATGACGTCGCTGGCGCCCCGGCGGGCGGCTTCGCGCACCGCGGCCATGTTGACCGCGTAGGACAGGGACTTCGCGCCGAGCAGCAGCCACGGGGCCCGCTCGGCGAGGCCCGGGTCGATCCCGCGCTCCAGGGTCACCGCGGCGACGCCTTCGGCACGGGCGCGGATCACCTTCTCGTCGATCGGGATGCCCATCGCGAACGCGGTCGGCCCGGCGCCGGGCAGCCCGTCGATCCCGCGCGTGCAGACCAGTTTGAGCGCGAACTCGTCCCCGCCGATCCAGTTGCCGATCACCTGCCGGGTCGCCCGCTGCCACGCCTCGTCGTCGGGTTCGGGCAGGTCCAGCATGGACGCCGAACGCGCGAGCCGGTCCAGGTGAGGGCGCAGCTCACGCGGCGTGCCGCCGGCGACGAGCACCGTTTCGAAGATGCCGTCACCCCTCATCAGACCGAGGTCGTCGACGCGGATGTGCGGGGCGTCGGGGTCGGCGAGGGTTCCGTCCAGGAAGGCGAGTACGCGCATGGAGTCACCGTACTCACCTACCATCGACGGTATGACGTATCAGTCGCTGCTTCTCGAGGGGCCGGGCGCCGTCGCCCCGCCGGACGGCCATCCGGAACAGGGCGTGCCCTGGCACTGGGGCGATCCCTTCGCCGAGCAGCGCACCGCCACCAGAAGCGCCGCCGTCGTAGACCGCTCGCACCGTGAGGTGCTGAAGGTGACCGGGCCGGAGCGGCTGTCCTGGCTGCACCTGGTGATCTCGCAGCACGTCACGGAACTGCCGGAAGCGACGGGCACCGAGGCACTGGTGCTGGACAGCCACGGCCATGTCGACACCCATATGGTGCTCGCCCACCTCGGGGAAAGTGTCTACCTGGACTCGGATCCGGGTGCGAAGGCGACGAGCGCGCTGCCCGGGGGCGGGCCGCAGAGCCTGCGTGAGTACCTCGAAGCCATGAAGTTCTGGTCGCAGGTCGAGATTTCCGACGTCACCGGCGACCTGGCCGTGCTGACCCTGCTCGGCCCGGACACCGACCAGATTCTGTCCACTTTGGACATAAAGCTGGCCGCGACGCCGTACGCGGTCGCGGCCGTCGAGGGCGGCTTCGCGCGCCGGATGCCCTGGCCTGGGCGCTCGAGCGTCGACCTGGTGGTGCCACGCCCGGCCATGACCGGCTGGTGGGGCCGCATCACCGATGCGGGCGCCCGCCCCGCGGGCACCTGGGCGTTCGACGCGCTCCGCGTCGAATCGCTGCGCCCCCGCGTCGGCGTCGACACCGACGACCGGACGATCCCGCACGAGGTCGGCTGGATCGGCACGGCGGCCCATGTCGCGAAGGGCTGCTACCGCGGCCAGGAGACCGTGGCGAAGGTGTTCAACGTCGGCCGCCCGCCGCGCCGGATGGTGCTGCTGCACCTCGACGGCTCGCCGGAGATCTACCCCGAGACCGGCGATCCCGTGCGCCTCGGTGACCGGGTGGTGGGCCGGGTCGGCAGCGTCGCGCAGCATCACGAGCTCGGGCCGGTCGCCCTCGCGCTGCTCAAGCGGTCGGCGCCGGTGGACGCGGAACTGCTTGCCGGAGACGAAGATCGAGTGGTCCAGGCGGCCGTCGATCCGGACTCGGTCCCCGCC
Source organism: Amycolatopsis alkalitolerans (assembly GCF_006152065.1). GTDB lineage: Bacteria > Actinomycetota > Actinomycetes > Mycobacteriales > Pseudonocardiaceae > Amycolatopsis_E > Amycolatopsis_E alkalitolerans. The sequence continues at coordinate 115,488 of NZ_VDFW01000009.1, read as the reverse complement.
GAGCACGCCGCCCCAGGGCGAGAAGCGGCCGCGCGCTTGCGCAGCTAGAAATGAACGAACCCGCCCTGGCGCGGCGGGTCGCGATGGAGCAGGATGTCCGCGTGATCGAAGTCCGGCCGGGTGGACGCCGTCGTATCGACCGCGTCCTGAACCCCGGCTACGTGCAGGGCCTCGGCGATCTTTCGCTCGAGGAGCTGCGTGAGCGGCGTGACGAGGCCGCGCAGGAGGAGACCGACCTGTCCTATCTGCGCCGGCTCCTGCACGCCCGGATCGACATCGTGCGCGCCGAGCAGCAGCGCCGCAGCACCGGCGGGCAGAGCAGCATCGTCGAGCAGCTGGCGACGATCCTGTCGGACAACGCGCTGCGCCCGGCCCGCGGCTCGGGTCGCCACCAGGCGCTGGAACCTTCACGCGCCGGCGAGCACCGGCGCCAGGCGGAGGCGCTCGTCGGCAACTCGGACCTGACGGACGTCGGCTCGCACTCCGACGAGAAGCTCGCCGAAATCCTGCGTGACTACGGCGAGGAGGAAAGCTCGGTCTCGGCCCGCCGCCGCGAGGTCCAGGCGGTGGTCGACCTGCTCAACTCGGAGATCGCCACCCGCTACCGCGACCGCACCTCCCTGGTCGACGACCTACTGGCGGCCGAGCGCGCCCGCGACGACGACTAGTTAAAGTGCTCGCGGGCGGCGAGTTCGGCCCAGTACTCGCGCAGGTCGTTGAACAACTCCGCGAGCCGCTCGACGTCGCCCGCGCGCAGCGCTTCGAGGATCCGGTGCACTTCCTCGGCGGACGTGTCCGACTCGAGGATCGGGTCCGCGATCAGCTGGACCAGCCCGCCGTAGTCGAGTTCCACGGCCGAAGCCGGATCGAAGTTCGTCAGCCACCGCTCGGTCTCTTCCAGGATCCGGGTCGGCCCGGAGTCGCCGAGCGTGCTCTCCACCAGTTCGCGGGCTTCGGCCGCCCGCCGGAGCGCGTCCGGCATCGCGACGCGCCAGGACAGCTCGCGTTCGGGATCCTCCTGGCCGGAGCCGAGGTTGAGCCGCTTCTCGGCGGGATCGACGAGGGCGAACCACGGCAGCGGCACGGTCCAGGTGGTCGAAAGCACGTGCACGGCGGCCTTCGGCAGATCGCTGAGTGCCGAGTTCGTCCGCGACCGGACCGTCTCGGCGGTGACCCCGCCGGCGTCGAGCACGGATGCCGTCAACGCGGGCGACGCGTCGCCGAGGAAGCTAACCAGTGCGGCCGCCGAGCGGGCCCTCAGTTCGAGTGGGCAGATGAGCGGACCGGGCCCCACCTCGCCGGGGACATCGGCCGCGTCGAGCACCAGCAGATCGGTCGTGGTGCTGGGTGCGGCTCGGCCGTCGGCGAGCTCCGCGGGCAGCAGCCGGATCGGCGTCGCGGCTTGTGATTTGAGCCACATGCACTGCTCGCGCTCGCCCACCGAGGCCCGGTTCAGGGTGGCGGCTTCGACGGCCTCTTTCAGCTGGTCCGAGGCTGGTTCGCCGAAAGCGGACAGGGGCTCGTACACCCGGAGGTAAGCCACGAACGGTCGAAGCACCACTGAATCGTGGCACGTCGGCGGCCCGCTCCGTGCACCGACCACGCGAAGCCGGCGAGACTCTCGCCACCGGAGCAGGTGCCACGTCGCATTCAACCCCCGCGACAAGGTACGGTGTTGGACAGGAAACAGTTGTCGAGACATGCGGGGCCGCCGTTTCCCCCGGCCGCCCCGTCCCTGTGCGAGGGGGTCGAGCCATGGGGCGCGGCCGGGCTAAGGCCAAGCAGACGAAGGTGGCGCGAGAGCTCAAATACAGCACTCACGACACGGACTTCGATGCTTTGCAGCGCGAGCTGTCAGGTAAGTCCTCTCAGAACTCCCACGACGAGGACGAAAAGTACGAGGACCCGTACGCGGACGAGTACGACGACGACTACCGTCGTTGACGACTGACGAGGCACGAGGGTGGGCACCGGAGGAGAGTCCGGGACCCGCCCTCGTTCCTCGTGATGCGCCGGGTTCGCTGAGGAGGTTTTCGTGGCGGATATCCAGCGCGTAGGCGTCGTGGGTGCCGGACTGATGGGTTCTGGCATCGCCGAAGTGCACGCACGAGCGGGTGCCGAGGTGATGGTCACCGAAGTCAGTCAGCCGGCGCTGGAGTCCGGCCGTGCGCGGATCGAGAAATCGCTGCAGCGCGCGGTCCGCAACGGCAAGCTGCCGGAGTCCGACGCGGAAGCCGCGCTGAAGCGGATCACCTTCACCACCGAGGTGGAGGCGTTCGCTGACCGCGACCTCGTGATCGAGGCCGTCATCGAGCAGGAGGCGGCGAAGGTCGAGATCTTCCGTTCCCTCGACAAGGTCGTCGAGCGCGAGGACGCCATCTTCGCCTCGAACACGTCCTCCATCCCGATCATGAAGCTCGGGATGGCCACCGGCCGTCCCGAGCAGGTGGTGGGCATCCACTTCTTCAACCCGGTCCCGGTGCTGCCGCTCGTCGAACTGGTGCCCTCGCTGCTGACCGGCGAGGAGACGATCAAGCGCGCCGACGAGCACGTGACGGGGCTGCTCGGCAAGACCGTGATCCGCTCGCAGGACCGCGCGGGGTTCATCGTGAACTCGTTGCTCGTGCCCTACCTGCTCTCCGCGATCCGGATGATCGAGTCCGGGTTCGCCTCCGCCGAGGACATCGACCGCGGGATGGAGCTGGGTACCGCGCACCCGATGGGTCCGCTGCGGCTGTCCGATCTCATCGGCCTCGACACGATCAAGGCCATCGCGGAGTCGATGTACGAGGAGTTCAAGGAGCCGCTGTACTCGCCGCCGCCGCTCCTGCTGCGCATGGTGGACGCGGGTCTGCTCGGTAAGAAGAGCGGACGCGGCTTCTACTCCTACTCCTGACCATGGACGAGCCGCTACGCGTCGGCCTGGTCGGCGCGGGCCCGTGGGCGAAGGCCGTGCACGCCCCGGGGCTCGCCGAACATCCCGGCACGACGCTGACCACCGTGTGGGCGCGCCGGCCGGACGCCGCACGCGAGCTCGGTGAGGCGCACGGCGCGTCGGTGTCGCAGAGCCTCCCGGAGTTGCTCGGTCAGGTGGACGCGGTCGCGTTCGCCGTACCGCCGGCCGTGCAGGCCGAGTTCGCGCTGGAAGCCGTCAAGGCGGGCAAGCACGTCATCCTCGAGAAGCCCATAGCACCGGATCTCGAATCCGCGGAGCGGCTCACCGAAGCCGTGCTCGCCGCGGAGGTCGCGAGCCTCGTCATGTTCACGCTGCGGTACGCGGTCGAAACCCGCGAGTGGCTGGACGATCTCGCCGCCGCCGGTGGTTGGAGCGGCGGTTCCGCGCGATGGCTGTCGGGCGCCCTGCTGTCCGGGCCGTACAGCACTTCGCCGTGGCGACACGATAGTGGGGCGCTGGCGGATGTCGGCCCGCACGTGATCGATCTGCTCGACGCCGCGCTCGGCCCGATCGTCGAGGTCGTCGCCGCGCACCGGACGGCCGAAGACCTGTGGCATCTGGTGTTCACCCATGAGGGCGGTGCGGCCAGCACAGCGGCGATGTCCATGCGCCTGCCGGTCGAGCCCACGGTGGCGGAGATCGCTGTGTTCGGTGCGCACGGTTACCGGGCACTCGCTCGTCGCCCGGTCGCGGGAATCGAACGGTTCATCGCCCTGCTTGACGATTTCGCCGCGATGATCGCCACGGGCACCACGATCCATCCCTGCGATGTGCGCCGCGGCCTGCATGTCCAGCGCGTTCTGGAACGGGCGCGGCAAGCCGCCACGCCTTAACACGAACCCGGTTCACGCCTTCGTAACGCCACGCCGAGCGAGCATCGTTTCACCGAAAAGTGCACTCGATCGGCTCTGCCGTTTCCGGGCCCCGCTGCAAAGATCATCTTCGTAGGTGAGTCGGGGAAGGGGTAGGCGTGGCTGTGCTTTCGGCGAGTTTCGGCATTCTGGCTCCGGTGACGATCATCGCGCTCCCGTTCGCGCTGTTCGCGTGGCGGCTGCTGACGAACTGGAGGAGCCGCACCAGGCCGGCACTGTCCGCGGCGACGACATCCGGTCTCGACACCGGGATTGTCGTGATGGCGCTGGAAGTTCTGGCGCTGACGATGATGCCGGTGGGCCACTCGCACGGCAGTTCCCTGCACCTGATGCCCGGCTCGGACATCCTCACCGAGTTCGCCGGCAACGGTTCGCTGTGGCAGATAGCCGGCAACCTGCTCCTGCTTGCCCCCCTCGGCGTGCTGGTGTCGCTGCGTTTCCCGGCACTGCGGTCGATCCGGCGGATCACGGCGCTGGCGTTCGGGGTTTCGGTCGTGCTGGAGCTGACCCAGTACCTGCTGCACGCGGGGCGGGTCACCTCGACCGACGACGTGCTGCTGAACACGCTCGGCGTCGCCGCGAGCGCGACGTTGAGTTGCGGCTGGGCAAGGCGCCCGGTGCCGGTCAAGATCCCGGCGCAGCAGCCGGCGCCGCTGGTCGAGGCGGTCAGTCCTCGTAACGCCGGCGCCGGCCGCGTTTGACCTCGCCGCGGCGTTTCTTCTCGTCGAGCCGGCGCTCCTTGGCACCACGGCTCGGCTTGGTGGGACGGCGTTTCGGCGGCGGCGGGGCCGCGGCATCGCGCAGGAGCGAGACCAGCCGCACCCGAGCCGCCTCCCGGTTGGCGAGCTGAGCGCGATGCTCGCTCGCGGCGATCGTCAGGACTCCGTCCGAGAGCCGCGAGGCCAGCCGGGCGAGCAGCCGTGGCCGCAGATCGTCCGGAATGGACGGCGACCCCGCCACGTCGAAGGACAACTCGACGCGTGAGTCGGCGGTGTTGACCCCCTGCCCGCCCGGCCCGGAGGAGCGGGAGAACCGTTCGCGCAGCTCACCGGCCGGAATCACGAACCGGCGGGTGACGGCAAGATCATCGTCGATAGACATGGGCTCGATGGTCGATGTGCAGAACCTCGACCACGATCTCATCGTCGTCGATTTCGTACAGCACCCGGTACGGTCCGCGCCGCGCCGAATAGGTCCCAGCGAACTCACCGACCAGCGGTTTGCCCAGCCGGTACGGTTCCTGGGCGAGAGGCCCGAAGATGAACGCGACGCAGGCCGACGCGATCTTCTCGGGCAGCTTGTCCAGGTCGCGTTCGGCTCGGGCGGTGAACCGGACCTCGTGGATCGTCACCTCAGGTATTTGGCCTTGATCGCGTCGGTGTCGGCGAAACGTCCAGCCCCGGCGTCTTCGATGCCCTCCCGGAGAGCGTCGGCCACCTCGGGATGCGACAGGATGTCGACCGTTTCCTCCAGCGCCGCCAGGTCGTCAGGCGAGATGAGCACCGCGTCAGGATGACCGTGCCGCGTGATGGTGATCCGGTGGTGGGTCCGCGAAACCTCCACGACCAGTTCCGAGAGCCGGTCGCGGGCCTCTCCGAGCGGAACTTCGGGTGTGCTGGTCATGCCACGAGTATAGCCAAAAGTCTGGGCAAAACCCATAGACCTCAGAACCGGGGATGGTCCCCCGACAGCACGGCGCGCCGATCGGCGTCACCCTCGGCGGCGGCAACCTCGCCCAGCACCCAGGCCGGGACGTGCCGTGCGGTCAGCACCGCGAGCGAGCGGTCGACGTCCTCGGCGCCGATGACCGCCACCATGCCGACGCCCATGTTGAACGTCTTCTCCATCTCGGCACGCTCGACCTTGCCGCGCTGGGCGATCAGCGCGAACACCGGCGCCGGGGTCCAGGTCCCGCGGTCGAGCCGGGCGGTCAGCCCTCGCGGTATCACGCGGGCCAGGTTCGCCTCGAGCCCGCCGCCGGTGATGTGCGCGTACGTGCGCACCTCGGCCTCGGCGGTCAGCGCCAGGCAATCCTTGGCGTAGATCCTCGTCGGCTCCAGCAACTCCTCGCCGAGCGTGCGGCCGAATTCCTCGACATGCCCTTCCAGCGGCATCCGCGCGATCTCCAGCAGCACGTGGCGGGCCAGCGAGTAGCCGTTGGAGTGCAGGCCCGACGATCCCATGGCCACCACGACGTCGCCGGGGCGGACGCGCTCCGGGCCGAGCACGTCCGAAGCGTCGACCACACCGAGCCCGGTCGCGGACAGGTCGTAGTCGTGCTCGCCCATCATCCCGGGGTGCTCGGCGGTTTCCCCGCCCAGTAGCGCGCAGCCGGCCTGGACACAACCGTCGGCGATGCCGCTGACCAGGGCTTCGATCCGCTTCGGCTGGACCTTGCCGACCGCGATGTAGTCCTGCAGGAACAGCGGCTCGGCGCCGGTGACCACCAGATCGTCGACCACCATCGCCACCAGGTCGACGCCGACCGTGTCGTGCTTGTCGAGCGCCTGCGCGACCGCGATCTTCGTGCCGACGCCGTCCGTGGAGGACGCCAGCACGGGCTCCTTCCACTTGTCGAGCTTGAGCGAGAACAGTCCCGCGAACCCGCCGACCCCGCCGAGCACCTCCGGCCTGCTCGCCCGCTCGGCATGCGGTTTGAGCAGTTCGACGGCTTCGTCGCCGGCCTCGATGTCGACGCCCGCGGCGGCGTAGGTTGCAGCGTTCGTGGATTCGCTCACGGCAAGCGGGCTCCAGACTGGTTCCTCGGCTCAGGGACGCCGGACGGCATCCCCAGCACCGTACCCGGCCTGGGTGACGGAAAAGGATGTGCCCGCAGCGTCGTTCACGCTCTCCAGTACGTGCTTGCCGATGAGTGCGTCGTCGGGCAGCGGGATCGGGTACTCACCGCTGAAGCACGCGGTGCACAGGCGCGAGCGCGGCTGCTCGGACGCGGCGACCAGACCGTCCAGCGAGACGTACCCCAGCGAGTCCGCGCCGATGAGCCGGCGGATACCGTCCAGGTCCGCGCCGTTGGCCACCAGCTCCGCACGCGAGGCGAAGTCGATGCCGTAGAAGCACGGCCAGCGCACGGGCGGGGACGCGATCCGTACGTGCACCTCGAGCGCCCCGGCCTCGCGCAGCATGCGGACCAGCGCGCGCTGGGTGTTGCCACGGACGATGGAGTCGTCGACCACGACCAGCCGTTTGCCGCGGATCACGTCGCGCAGCGGGTTGAGCTTGAGCCGGATGCCCAGCTGGCGGATCGTCTGCGACGGCTGGATGAACGTGCGGCCGACGTAGCCGTTCTTCACCAGACCCTGGCCGTACGGCACGCCCGAAGCCTGCGCGTACCCGATCGCGGCCGGGGTGCCGGACTCGGGTACCGGGATGACCAGATCGGCCTCGACCGGGCTCTCCTTCGCGAGCCGTTTGCCGATGTCCACGCGGGTCGCGTGCACGCTGCGGCCGGCGATGGAGGTGTCCGGACGGGCGAGGTAGACGTACTCGAAGACGCAGCCCTTGGGTTCGGGCCCGGCGAACCGCGTCGAGCGCAGGCCTTCGGTGTCGATGGCGATCAGCTCACCCGGCTCGACCTCGCGTACGAACGACGCGCCGATGATGTCCAGCGCCGCCGTCTCGCTCGCGACGACCCAGCCGCGTTCGAGCCTGCCCAGCACGAGCGGGTGCACGCCGTGCGGGTCGCGTGCGGCGTAGAGCGTCTCTTCGTCCGAGAACACCAGGCAGAACGCGCCTCGCAGGGTGGGCAGCAGCTCCGTCGCGGCGGCTTCGATGCCCTTGTCGGCGGCCGTCGCGGCGAGCAGGCCGCAGACAAGGTCGGAGTCACTCGACGACCCGGTCAGCCCCGCGTGGGGCTTGATGCCCGCTTCGCGGGTGCGATCCCGCAGCTCGGCGGTGTTGACCAGATTCCCGTTGTGCGCGAAGGAAAGCCCGCTACCGGTCGCGGTCGTGCGGAACATCGGCTGGGCGTTCTCCCAGGTCGAGGACCCGGTGGTGGAGTAGCGGCAGTGCCCGACGGCGATGTGCCCCTGCAGCGAGGAGAGCACCTGCTCGTCGAAGACCTGGCTGACGAGCCCGAGGTCCTTGAACACGACGATCTGCTTGCCGTCCGACACCGAGATGCCGGCGGCCTCCTGGCCACGGTGCTGCAGCGCGTACAGCCCGTAGTAGGCCATCTTCGCGACTTCCTCGCCCGGCGCCCAGACACCGAACACGCCGCATTCTTCTCGAGGTTCGTTTTCGGGCTGATCATTGTGGTCGGAAACCACGAAAGTGCTCCCTGGAGACGAGGGCTGGCCACCTCAAGTGTAGGTCGCCCCCGGTGAAATCAAGGTCCTCCCCTGCGTGACCTTGATTTCGCTCAGCCGGCGGCGGCGAGCCACTTCGCGCTGCTGCCCCGGCCCGGCACCCAGCAGCCGCTCACTCGGCATGCCAGGTCCTCGCCGTAGGAGTCGGCGAGCGCGAGCAGTTCGTCCAGCACCTCACCGGCGCCGCCGCGGCGGCTCCACAGCCTCCGCTGCGGGGTCAGGATGTCCGCTTCGTCTCCCGGCAGCCGGCTGGCCTCGACGTCGTCCTCGGCGTTGAGCCGGACGACGTCGATGACCGAGCCGTGTGCCCGGATCCCCACGACGGCGACGACGTTGCCGTCGTCATCGCGGGGATGGATGAACTGGTAGCCGCGGTCGATGAGGTCCATCAACCGCGCTTCCATCGAGTCGCGCAGATCTTGCTCAGCTGAGCACATCGTCGAATTCGCCGTCCTTGGCGCCCGCGAGGAACGCGGCCATCTCGTCGCGTGTGTAGACCAGTGCCGGCCCGTCGGGGAAACGCGAGTTGCGCACCGCTATCTCGCCGGAGGCCAGCGGAGCCACCTCGACGCAGTTGCCCATCGCGCCGCTGTACCTGCTCTTGCGCCAGCTGGCGCCGGTCAGCTCGGTGGCCGGCATGCCGTTCGAATGTCGTTTCGCCATCTTCCGCACCCTCCCGATCGACTCGCCTGGTGGTGCATCTGCACGTGCATCTGCACTGGAGGAAAAGCTACCAGGTGTCCGTGCACGAGTAAATGCACGAGTCGATGCACGTGCAGATTCACGGGCTTCTCGTCTACCGCCACGTATCCGTGCAGTTCGGAGCGCACCTGGGCGGGTGAACAAGTCCCCGACGGGCGGGGTCTGAAACTAACTCAGTGTGACGAGATTGCGGGTGCTAGATCTCTGCAATCCGTTTGACAAGCCTTTGTCTGCTTCGATCGGGTGTTTCCGCGTCGACGGTGAGCCGGTCGAAGGCACGGCTGTAGAGTTCGAGTTCGTCGAGCTTCTCGAGGTAGAGGGCGCCGTTGAGGTGCTCGATGTAGGCGATGTTGGGCAGTTCGGGCTCGGCGAACTGCAGCAGCGAGAACGCGCTTTCCGCCGCGAAGCCGCTCGTTTCGAAGGGCACGATCTGCAGCGAGATGTTCGGCATCGCGATCATCTCGACCAGGTACTCCAGCTGCTTCTTCAGCACCCCGTGCCCGCCGACCGGGCGCCCGAGCACCGCCTGGTCCAGTACCGCCCACAACCGGGGCGGTTTCGGGCCGCCAAGCAGCCGCTGCCGCCGCATCCTGATCGCCACCCGGGCTTCCACCTCCGGATCCGAGGTGTCCTGGGCGCCGCGCGAGATCACGGCGCGGGCGTAGTCCTCCGTCTGCAACAGGCCGGGGACGAACATCAGTTCGTAGGTGCGGATGCGGGTGGCGGCCTCTTCCAGGCCGATGTAGTTGTCGAACCAGGTGGGCAGGGTGTCGTTGAAACTGCGCCACCAGCCAGGGCGGTTGGCCTGCTTGACCATCTCCACGGCCCAGGTCCGCTCGGTCTCGTCGTGCACCCCGTACATGGTCAGCAGATCGACCACGTCACGTTCCTTGCAGCCGACCCGGCCCAGTTCCATCCGCGAGATCTTCGATTCGGAGGCCCGGATCTCCCACGCCGCCTGCGCGCGCGTGATGCCGGCCGCTTCGCGCAGCCTGCGCAGTTGGGTGCCGAGAATCATCCGCCGGGCGGTGGGGCCGGCGGCCTGCTCCACGTCGGGAGGACTGGCCTGGGCCATCGGTCAAACCCTCCTGGTGCCGGGGTGCGGGGAGGCAGGAACCGCCCGACTACTCAAGGTACACCGCGGCGAAGCGCGGTCAAGTCTGTAGGCGCATTTACCCGGAGGGCGGCAGTCATTACCCTAGGTGTGCCCTACAACACTCAGCTGATCGTCCCAGTCAGGGAGCCCCTCGATGACGGAAACCGCCCGCACGTACCCCACCGCGGTCCCGGTCGGCGTCGACCCGACCCGCGCGAGCATCGCCCGGGTCTACGACGCGTTTCTCAACGGCAAGGACAACTACGAGATCGACCGTGAGGTACTCAGGGGGGTGCAGAAGGCCGCACCCGAGGCGCAGGAGCTCGCGACCGAGAACCGCGGCTTCCTGATCCGTGCCTGCCGCTTCCTGGCTCTGCAGACCGAGGTCACGCAGTATCTCGACCTCGGGTCCGGTCTGCCCACCGCGGAGAACACTCACCAGGTGGTGCAGCGGATCAAGCCCGAAGCCAAGGTGATCTACGTCGACAACGACCCGGTCGTGCTCGCGCACGGGCGCGCACTGCTGGAGGAGAACGAGCAGACCCACTTCGTCGCGGAGGACATCTTCCAGCCGGAGAAGGTGCTCGAAAACCAGCTCGTCCGGGAGACGTTCGACTTCTCCGAGCCCATCGCGCTGCTGCAGGTCGGCACGCTGCACCACTTCGAAGGCACCCCCGGCGAGCCGGCGGACATCATGCGCCGGTACATCGAGGCCCTCGCGCCCGGTTCCTACGTCGTGGTGAGCCACTTCCTCGACCCGGAGAACGAGCACAGCGTGGTCGCGCGGAGGATGGAGGAGGCGTTCCGGCACAGCATGATGGGCTCGGGCACGTTCCGCACCCACCCCGAGATCGAGGAGCTGTTCGGGGACCTCGAGATGGTCCCGCCCGGGGTCGCGAAATGCGTCGACTGGTGGCCGGACGGCCCGCAGATCAAGCCCCTCAACCAGGTCCAGCACTGCATCGCGGGCGGTATCGGCCGCAAGCGCTAGAGCCGGACGACCGGCAGCCAGTGTGAAAGGTCGGCGCGCAGGCCAGATGCGGTGACCCGGCCCGACTCGACCGCGTCCGTCCACAGCAGACGGCCGGTGGCGAGCTCGAGCCAGGTCTTCGCGTCGGTCTCGATCACGTTGGGCGGGGTGCCGCGCGTATGGCGGGGCCCTTCGACGCATTGCACCGCACCGAATGGCGGCACCCGCACCTCGACACTTCGTCCCGGCGCGTCGGCGGCCAGAGCGCGTAGGCTGAGTCGCACGGCGGCGGCCAGTGCGGGTCGCGCCGGTTTCTCCTCGTTTCCGCTCAACCAACCGGAGGCCGCTGTCACCGCGGCGCGTAACTCTGCGGGGTCGACCGAACGCGAAGGTGGCATGGGAGGAACAGTAGAGTGAACGTCAGTACGAAGGCACGCGAGACGCGGGGTTGAACATGGCGCAGCGGGACGACGCAGACCGGCTCGTACCCAATCTCCCGACCACCAACCGGCCCGGTAAGCCGAAGATCACCGAAGAGATGCGCGCCAACGCGAGGGCCAACCCCAACAGCTGGCTGTACGTCATCGACGAGGCCTTCGATCCCAACGGCCCGGTGCCTTCGTGGGCCGTCGTCGGCGCGTACCCGGTCAACGCGCGCGGCAAGATCGTCGAGGACTTCCACCCCAACGACCGCTACCGCCCCTCGCCGAAGGCGCTCGGTTTCCCGGATCCGGGAAACGAACTCGAGCGGCTGTTGCAACTGGTCCGGACCAACCACCGGCCGGCGGAGGACCTGCCGCCGGTGATCCTCAACGCGACGCTGTTCGTGTACGCGATGTCCCCGCTGCAGCGCACGGTGATCGGCTTCCACAACACCGACGGCCGGGTGCTGGTGCCCGCGTACACGTCGAAGGCGCTCGTCCCGCGCGAATGGCCGCACGCCCGCGCGGTGCTCGGACGTGACATGGTGCCGCTGCTGGCCGGGCATCCGGTGGCGATCAACCCGCACGACGTCATCACCGCGGTGGTGCCGGCCGAGCATCTGGAGTACGCCCTGGCCCGCGAAGCGCGGCGATGAGGACACGCCGGTTTTCACACTACTGAGCGACAACCAACTCGCGAAGTGTGCTCGATAGAGGCATTGTGACCCCCGGAGGTATAGAGGGGAGTCGCTGTGCGTCCATGGAATTCGAGTCTGCGGTGGGGTGCGGCCGTAACCCTGTCGGGTGCCCTGACCGCGGTGGTCACCCCGCCGGCGGCGGCCGCCGCCGACTACAGCCTCGCGGGCAGTACGTCCGCCGGATCGCAGATCGAGAAGGTCGAGGGCATCCAGGGCACGGCCCGCTACCAGGACCTCGACGGCACGCTCGGCCACGACGTCAGCGGGCACCAGGGCGCGGTCGACTGGGGCGCCGCGTGGCAGGCCGGTGGCCGCTTCGTTTACGTCAAGGCCACCGAAGGTACGGGCTACGTCAACCCGCAGTTTGCCCAGCAGTACAGCGGTTCCTATGGCGTCGGCATGATCCGCGGGGCCTACCACTTCGCGCGGCCGGACGTGTCCAGCGGCGCGGAGCAGGCGAACTATTTCGTCGATCACGGCGGCGGCTGGTCCCCGGACGGCAAGACGCTGCCGGGCGCGCTCGACGCGGAGTACAACCCCTATGGCGATGCCTGCTACGGCAAGGATCCGATCGCGATGAGCCTCTGGCTCGCGGACTTTTCGAACACCTACCGTGCGCGCACCGGCCGCTTTCCCGCTATCTACACCTCCACAAGCTGGTGGAACAAGTGCACCGGCGGGAATGCCGGTTTCGGCGCGAACCCGCTGTGGGTGGCCCGGTACAACGACGTCATCGGCGCGCTGCCGCCGAGCTGGCAACATCAGACGATCTGGCAGTACGCCGACGCCGGCTCGCTACCCGGTGATCAGAACCTGTTCGACGGCTCGCTCCAGCGCCTCAGCGATTTCGCGCTCGACCGCTAGCCCAAGGGGGCGAAGACGAAAGTCGGTGAGTTCCTCACCTGGCACGAGATCTTCGCGGAAGCTGGTGACAAGTCGGCATGTCGTCATAAAGAATCACGCGCGGACGGCTCCCTGCAACGACCGTCCAACCGCGAGGGCAACCGAAAGGGCACCATCCCATGTCCATTTCTTCGAGAAGACGCCGGCTCGCTGCCGCCGTCTGTGCGGCATCGGCCGGAGTACTGCTGTCGGGTCTGTTCGTGCCGGCGGATGCCGCCGAAAGCACCACCTCCGTGGCTCAGTACATCGCGCAGCATTCCCACGCGATGGGCTCGCAGATCAGGCGGGTCGAGGGCGATCGGTCCACTCCGGACAGCCGGTCCGCGGCGAGCCGGCCGCAGGGGCTGAACGTCGACGGCGTGACCGCGACCGCCACGGTCCCCGGTATCGACGTGAGCGGCTACCAGGGGAATGTCGACTGGACCAATTACTGGGGCCAGGGCATCCGGTTCGCCTATGTCAAGGCGACCGAGAACACCAACTACACCAATCCGTACTTCGCGCAGCAGTACAACGGTTCGTACAACGTCGGCATGATCCGCGGCGCCTACCATTTCGCGACCCCCAACACCTCGACCGGCGCGGCGCAGGCCAACTACTTCGTGGATCACGGGGGCGGTTGGTCGGCCGACGGCAAGACCCTGCCGGGCGCGCTGGACATGGAGTACAACCCGTACGGCGCGACCTGTTACGGCCTGTCCAAGAGCGCGATGACCGGCTGGATCAGGGACTTCAGCAACACCTACCACGCGCGCACGAACAAGTGGCCCGCCATCTACACGAGCACCAGTTGGTGGAGCCAGTGCGTGGACGGTGACTTCAGCTCGACCAACCCGCTGTGGGTCGCGCGGTACGCCTCGAGCGTCGGCACCCTTCCGTACAACTGGGGTGTTTACACGTTCTGGCAGTACAGCTCGAGCCCCATCGACCAGGACACCTTCAACGGGTCCCTGGACCGGCTCGTGGTGCTGGCGACCAACCACGACTGAAGGAATTGACGCCGGGAGGGCTCCCACCGCGGGCGGGTGGGGGCCCTTTTCGCGTATTTTTTCCTGGAACCAGGCCCGGCGCCGGCACGTCCGAGCGGGCGTAGTGACATGCGAAAGGCGACGCCGATGACGTATCCACCGCAGCCGGGCCAGCCGGATTACGGGCAGCAGCCCGAACCCTACGGGCAGCAGCCCGGCGGGTATCCCCAGTCCGGCGGCTTCCCCCAGCAGCCGCCGGGGCAGCCACAGTACGGGCAGCAGCCCGGATACGGCCAGCCGTACGGCCAGCAGCCGGGCTACACCCAGCCCTATCCCGGCTACGACCAGTCCGGTGGCGGTCAGTATCCGCCGCCGCCCGGTCAGTACCCGCCGGGTATGTACGGTGCTCCCCCGCCGGGCGGTGGTGGCAGCAAGAAGGGCCTGTGGATCGGGCTGACCGTCGGCGCCGTCGTGATCCTCGCCGCCCTCGGCATCACGGGCTTCTGGGCGCCGGGTTTCTTCCTCGGTGGCAGCGGCGGTGACTCCGGTCCCCAGACGACCGCGCAGCAGCTCGTCGACGGGCTCAACAAGCACGACAAGGCCGCGCTCAAGGCACTGGTCTGCTCGAACGCCGAAAGCGATGTCAACGACAAGATCGACGCGGTCGACGACGTGCAGAGCGCGAAGCTGTCCAGCGTGCAGGCCAACGGCGACAAGGCCACCGTGGTCGTCGCGGTCACGGCCGGCGGGGAGAACGGCACCGCGACCGGCGGCCTGCTGAAGCAGAACAACAAGTGGTGCTGGCACGACGTCACGCTCCGGGCCTCGACCAGTTCGGAGCGTTCGTCCTCGCCGTCGTCGCGGACGCGCAGCAGCAGCAGCTCGCCGAGCTCGACCTCCAGTTCCGGTGGCGGCGGGAGCGGCGCCTACCAGGTGACCACGCAGAACTTCCTGTCCAAGGTCAACGGGGGCGACAGCGCGGGCGCGATGGCGCTGGTGTGCAAGGCCGACGTGTCCGACATCGAGCCGAACGTCACGAAGGCGACCTCGCAGGGCGCGAACCTGACGGCGAAGGTTTCGGGGATCGACGGCATCGGCTTCGGCGACGTCAAGGGAACCGTCGGCGGCCAGTCGGTCAGCGGGGGGTTCATCTCGACCGACGAGGCGGACGGCGGCGTCTGCGTCGACAGCTTCGACTTCTACTGACCGGCGGTCATGCGGCCGAGGCCGGGGCGCCTCGGCCGCATGATCAGCGCCGCGACGTAGTACGTGCACGGCAGGTCCGAGTGGTTGGCGTAGGAGAGCGTGACGTCGGCGGCGAGGTACAGCGAGTCGCCTTCGCCGAGGATCACCACCTCGCCGTCGACGGTCAGCGTGAGAGTGCCGTCCTGCACCAGAATGAACTCGTGCGAGCCCGCCGCGTAGGGCGGGTACGTCCCGGCTTCACAGCGCGGGGGCAGGGTCGAGCGGATCCATTCGAAGTTCACCCCCGGCACGACCGGGGTCAGGATGGTGCGCCGCCAGCCACCCGGCTCGTGCACGGTGTCCTGCTCCGCCGCTCGCCGCACGATCACCCGCTCCGGCTGCGTGAGCAGCTGCACCAGCGGCGTGCCGAGGCCGGCGGCGATCCGGTCGAGCACCACGACCGTCGGTGCCTTCGCGCCCCGCTCGACCGCGGAAAGCATGCTCACGCTCACTCCTGAGCGCTCCGCCATTGACTGCAGGGTCAGCCCGCGTTCGGCCCGCGCCGCCTGAATTCGCTCGCCCAGAGCCGTGAGATCCATGTACTCTATAGTAATGGACAGTTCTCCTATGGTGGAAGCGGCGATACCGGAAGATCTCGCGGCGATCGGGGAGATCTACGCCCACTACGTCCAGCACAGCGTGGCGACCTTCGAGCTGACCGCGCCGGACGACGCCGAGTGGAAGCAGCGGTTCGCCTCGGTGACCGAGGCCGGGCTGCCGTTTCTCGTCGCGCGCGTACACGGCGAGGTGGCCGGCTACGCCTACTGCTCACCGTGGAAGGCGCGCCCCGCCTACCGGTACACGGTCGAGGACTCGATCTACCTCGCGCCCGCCGCCGCCGGTCGTGGCGTCGGCGGCCGGCTGCTCGACGAGCTGCTCGCGCGGTGCGCGGACGCGGGCATTCGCGAGGTGATCGCCGTGATCGCGGACCCGGGACCGCAAAACCCCTCCCCGTTCCTGCATCGCCGCCGCGGTTTCACCGACGCCGGCCGCCTCACCGGCGTCGGGTTCAAGCACGGGCGCCGGCTGGACACCCTGCTCATGCAGAAGACCCTCAGCTGAACAGCTTCGGCAGCGTCCCCTCCCACGCCTCGCGCAGCTCGGCGATGGGGAACGTGGCCACGTCCTGGATCTCCAGCGACTCCGACTCCGGATCCACCACGCCGGTCTTGCGCCACGGCAGCCCGCGTGCGCTGCACATCTCGGTGAACCGCAGCTCCTCCGTCCGCGGGACCGCGACCAGCACCCGGCCCGAGGACTCGGAGAACAGCTGCACGAACGGGTCCGCGTCCTCGTCGAGCACGATCCGCGCGCCGCACTGACCGGTCAGCACCGTCTCGGCGAGGGTCTGCGCCAGCCCGCCGTCCGACAGGTCGTGCGCGGCGGAGATCATGCCGTCGCGCGAACCGGCGACGAGGATCTCCGCGAGCAGCCGCTCGCGCTCGAGGTCGACCTTCGGCGGGCGGCCGCCGAGGTGACCGTGCACGACCTGCGCCCACGCCGAGCCGTCCAGCTCGTCAAGCGTGTCACCGAGGAGGATCAGCGTCTCCCCGGCCTCGGCGCCGATCCCCGCCGGGATGCGGCGGCGGACGTCGTCGATCACGCCGAGCACGCCGACCACCGGGGTCGGCAGGATCGCGGTCTCCCCGGTCTGGTTGAAGAAGCTGACATTGCCGCCGGTCACCGGGACGCCCAGCTGAGCGCACCCGTCGGCGAGCCCGTGCACGGCCTGCTCGAACTGCCACATCACGCCCGGGTCGGTCGGCGCGCCGAAGTTGAGGCAGTTGGTCACCGCCAGCGGCGTCGCCCCGCTCGTGGCGACGTTGCGGTAGGACTCCGCGAGCGCGAGCTGCGTGCCGACATACGGGTCCAGGTACACGAACCGGGCGTTGCAGTCGGTCGAGACCGCGACCCCGCGGCCGGTGCGCTCGTCGACGCGGATCAGTCCCGAGTCGGCGGGCTGCGCGAGCACGGTGTTGCCGCGGACGTACCGGTCGTACTGGTCGGTGACGAAGTCCTTCGCCGCCTGGTTCGGCGAAGAGATCACGCGCAGCAGCGTCTCGCGGATCTCCTCGGCCCCCGAGGGCCGGGCCAGGCGCGCGGTGCCGTCCGACTGAATACTGTCCTGAGTGGACGGACGGACGACCGGCCGGTCGTACACCGGGCCCTGGTGCGCGACGGTGCGCGGCGGCACGTCCACCACGGTCTCCCCGCGCCAGGTGATGACCAGGTGCTCGCCGTCGGTGACCTCACCGATCTCGGTCGCGATGACGTCCCATTTGCGGCAGATCGCCATGAACTCGTCCACTTTGGACGGTTCGACGACCGCGCACATGCGCTCCTGCGACTCGCTGGAGAGGATCTCCGCCGCGGTCATCCCGCTCGCGCGCAGCGGCACCCGGTCCAGCTCGATGTGCATCCCGCCGTCACCGGCCGCGGCGAGTTCAGAGGTCGCGCACGAGAGCCCCGCTCCGCCGAGGTCCTGGATGCCGACCACGAGCTTCTTCGAGAACAGCTCCAGGCAGCATTCGATGAGCACCTTCTCGGTGAACGGGTCACCGACCTGGACGCTCGGCAGTTTCTTGCGGCCGCCGGCCGACTCGTCACCGGAGAACGTTTCGCTGGCGAGCACGGACACACCGCCGATCCCGTCGAGGCCGGTGCGCGCGCCGAACAGGATGATCTTGTTGCCGGTGCCCGAGGCGAAGGCCAGGTGCAGGTCCTCGGTGCGCATCGCGCCGATGCACATCGCGTTCACCAGCGGGTTGCCGGCGTAGCTCTCGTCGAACACGACCTCGCCGCCGACGTTCGGCAGGCCGAGGCAGTTGCCGTACCCGCCGACCCCGGCGACGACCCCGGGCAGCACGCGCCGGGTGTCGGGTGCCTCGGCCGGGCCGAAGCGCAGCGCGTCGGCGACCGCGATCGGCCGGGCACCCATCGCGAGGATGTCGCGCACGATCCCGCCGACCCCCGTCGCGGCGCCCTGATAAGGCTCCACATAGGACGGATGGTTGTGGCTTTCGACCTTGAACGTGACGGCCCAGCCGTCGCCGATGTCGACCACGCCGGCGTTCTCCCCGATCCCGGCGAGCATCTTGGCCTTCATCTCGGGCGTGGTCGTCTCGCCGAAGTACCGCAGGTGCTTCTTCGAGGACTTGTACGAGCAGTGCTCGCTCCACATCACCGAGTACATGGCGAGCTCGGCATCGGTGGGGCGGCGGCCGAGGATCTCGCGGATCCGGGCGTACTCGTCCTCGGCGAGACCGAGTTCGAGGTAGGGCTGCGGGGTGTCGGGCGTATCGGCGGCGCGCGCGGTCGTGTCGATGACCAGGGTTTCCGTCACGCCCCCCAGGGTAACGGGGCGAGAAAATCGGTCGCCTCGGACACTTCGGGTCCATACCGTTGAGCGAGTGCGTCTGCCATCACGGCTCACCCCTTTGCGCTTCCTCGGCGCCCTGCTCAGGGCCCGGCCCTCGCTGGCTGTGGCCGGCTGTGTGCTGGGCGCGGTGTCGCTGCTGCCCGCCGCGCTGCTGCCGCTCGTGATGGGAAACACGGTCGACGCGGTCGCGGCGGGGCGGCCGATCTGGGGGCAGGCCGGTCTCATCGCGGGGCTCGCGGTGGTGCAGGCGGTGTTCGTCACCGGGCTGATCTACGCGATGCACGGGTTGTGGCTGCACGGAGCGGCGACGGCGCAGCGGGTGGTCGCCGACCACACCGCGCGGCTGGGGGCGTCGCTGCGGGCACAGGCCGCGACCGGTGACGTGATGGCGATCTCCTCCAGCGACGTCGGCCGGATCGGCAACGCGATCGAGATGGTCGGGCGGATGTTCGGCGCGGCGGTGGCGTTCCTCGTCGTCGGTGTCGCCCTGCTGTTCCTCTCGCCGCTGCTCGGCGCGGTCGCGATGGTGGGCGTGCCGCTCGCGGTGCTGAGCATGGGACGGCTGATCGCGCCGCTGCAGAAGCGCAAGGGCGTCCAGCGCGACGAGCTCTCGGAGGTCAACGGCATCGCCTCGGACATCGTGTCGGGCCTGCGGATCCTTCGCGGCGTCGGCGGGGAACGGCAGTTCCTCCACCGGTTCCGCGCGGCGAGCCAGCGCGTGCGGCGCGCCGGGGTCGAGGTGGCCCGCAGCGAGTCGTGGCTGATGGCCGCCGAGGTGCTGCTGCCGGGGCTGGTCGCGGTCGCCATCACCTACCTGGGCGCGCGGCTCGCGGCCGCGGGCACGATCGGCGTGGGTGAACTGGTCACCTTCTACGCCGCCTCGGCGTTCCTCGTGGTGCCGGTCAGCACCGCGACGGAGTTCACCGAAGCACTGGCCTCGGCGCTGGTGTCGGCGAAGAAGATCTGCGGGGTGCTGAGCCTGCGGCCCTCCCTGCCCGAGCCGGCAGAGCCGGTCGCGCTGCCGGCGGGGCCGCTGGAACTGCACGACAGCGAGACCGGGTTCACCGCGGTGGCCGGCAAGCTGACCGTGATCGACGCGGGTTCGCGGGCCGAGGCGCTCGCCGAGCGGATGGCCCGGTTCGCCGACCCCGCACCCGGCGAGAAGGTGCTGGTCTCGGGCGTGCCCGCGGATCATGTATCCCTGGCCGAGTTGCGTGCCCGGGTGGTCTACGCGCACAACCAGGACCTGTGGTTCTCCGGTCCGCTGCGCGAGCAACTGGTGCCCGGGCAGCGCGCGGAGTCCGCGTTGCGGGCCGCCGACGCGGACGACATCGTGGCCGGTTTCCCCGGCGGCCTCGACGAGTTGATCGGCGAACGCGGCCGCGAGGTGTCCGGTGGTCAGCGCCAGCGACTGAGCCTGGCCCGCGCGCTCTCGCTGGACGCGGACACGCTCCTGCTCGACGAGCCGACTTCGGCGGTCGACACGCACACCGAGGCGCGGATCACCGAGCGGATCGCGGAGCTGCGCCGCGGAAAGACGACGGTGGTGTTCACCGAGAGTCCATTGTGGACTCTCGTGGCGGATGAGGTGATCTCGTGCCGGTGAGGCTGCCGCTCGCGACGGCGCGGGCGGCCAGGCAGTGGCTGCGCGTGGCGCTGCGCGCGCATCGAAGAGCGTTCATCACGGTGATCGGGCTGTTCAGCCTGGCCGCGGTGGCCGGGCTCGCGGGTCCGCAGATCCTGGGCTACCTGGTCGACTCGGTCGCGTCCGGACGCGTGGACATCGAGCTGCCCGCGCTGCTGTTCGTGGTGCTGCTGCTGGTGCAGGCGGCGCTGAAGCGGACCGCGCGGGTGCACGCCGGCATGCTCGGCGAGCGGATCCTGGCCGAGACCAGGGAACGGTTCGTCGGGGAGTCGCTGCGGCTGCCGCTGAGCACGGTCGAGGCGGCGGGCACGGGCGACCTGCTGAGCCGGGCGACCACGGACGCCGGCCGGATCGACCACGCGGTACGCAACGCGCTCCCGCAGATCGCCGTCGCCGGGATGACAGTGCTGGCCACCGTGGTCGCGATGGTGGTGACCTCGCCGCTGCTGTCGCTCGGGCTCCTGGTCGCGGTGCCGCTGCTGTACATCTCGTCGCGCTGGTACTGGGCGCGCATCCCGTCGACGGTCGAGCGGATGCTCGACGCCTGGGCCGATGTGCAGAGCGGCCTGCACGAGACGGCGGACGGCGCGCGTACCGCCGAGGCGCTGGGCCAGATCGAGCGCCGGGTCACGCTCGGGCGGCGGACGCTCGGCGGAGCGGTCGACGGTGAGCTGGCGCTGCGGCGGCTGACGGTTCGCTGGGTGCCCTGGGTGCAGCTGTCGCAGGTGCTGCCCATCGCGGTACTGATCCTGCTGGGCGCGTGGGCGTACAGTCGCGGGCTGGTCGGGCTCGGCACCATCACCACGATGGCCGTGTACCTGCAGGCGCTCGCCGGTCCGCTGGAGGAGCTGCTGTGGTGGACCGAGGACGTGCTGGTCTCGGGCACGGCCTTGCGGCGGGTGCTGGGTGTCCGGGGCGCGGAGCGGACCGGGCGCGGACGGCCGCGCGGCCGGGAGCTGGTGGTGCGCGACGTGCGCTACGGCTACACGGCCGGCCGGGAAGTGCTGCACGGGATCGACCTGCGGATCCCGCCTGGCGAGCGGCTCGCGATCGTCGGACCGTCGGGTGCGGGTAAGTCGACCCTGGGCCGGTTGCTGGCCGGGGTCGCGGCGCCGCATTCGGGTTCGGTGACCGTCGGTGGCGCGGAGGTTTCGGCACTGGCCGAGGACGTGCTGCGCGGCGAGGTGCTGTTGCTGACGCAGGAGCACCACGTGTTCGCCGGCACCCTGAGGGAGAACCTGACGCTCCCCGCGGGCGAGTGGAGCGACGCGGATCTGGCGCGGGCGCTGGACGCCACCGGCCTGACCGGCTGGTTCGCCGGCCTGCCCGACGGGCTCGGTACCCGGCTCGGCGCGGGTGCTCTGGCGGTGCCGGCCGCGGTGGCGCAGCAGCTCGCGCTGGCCCGAGTGGTGCTGGCCGACCCGCACACGGTGGTCCTCGACGAGGCGACGTCACTGCTGGACACCTCGTCGGCACGGCAGCTGGAACGCTCCCTGAACGGCGTACTCGAAGGCCGGACCGTGATCGCGATCGCGCACCGGCTGCACACCGCGGCCGCGGCCGACCGCGTGGCCGTGCTCGAGGACGGGCGGATCACCGAGCTGGGCTCGCACCCGGAGCTACTGGCCGCCGGCGGCGCGTACGCCTCCCTGGTCCGCGCCGCGGCGGTGGCCGTGTGACCTGGCGCCCGCGGCGGGCTCAGGCGCTGGCGACCAGGGCGTCGACGGCCGAGTAGAACATCCCGAGCCCGTCGTCAGACGGCCCCGTGAGCGCGTCGATCGCGTGCTCCGGATGCGGCATCAGACCGACCACCCGCCCGTTCGCGCTGGTGACGCCCGCGATGTCGTTGCGCGAGCCGTTCGGGTTCACGCCCACGTACCGGAACACCACCCGGCCCTCGCCCTCCAGTTCATCCAAAGTGGACTGGTCGGCGACGTAACAGCCCTCGCCGGACTTCAGCGGGATCAGGATCTCCGCGCCCTTTTCGTAGCGAGTGGTCCACGTGGTCGCGTTGTTCTCCACCCGCAGCCACTGGTCGCGGCACACGAAGTGCAGGTTCTCGTTGCGCACCAGCGCTCCCGGCAGCAGCCCGGCCTCGCACAGGATCTGGAAACCGTTGCAGATGCCGAGGACCGGCATGCCCTTCCCGGCCGCCTCGACGACCGAGTTCATCACCGGTGCGAACCGGGCGATCGCGCCGCAGCGCAGGTAGTCACCGTAGGAGAAGCCGCCGGGCACGATCACCGCGTCGACCTCGCGCAGGTCCTCGTCGGCGTGCCACAGCGACACGGCTTCGGCGTCGGCGTACCGGACCGCGCGGGCCGCATCGACGTCGTCGAGCGTGCCGGGGAACGTGATCACACCGATCTTCACGACAGCCTCCGTGCCTTGCGGGACACCCGCACCCGGTCGGCGGTCGTGACCGGGGCTTCGCCATTGTCGCTCACGACAGCCTCCGAACGGTCCACTCCTCGATCACCGGGTTCGCGAGGAACCCCTCGGCGATCTTCGCCAGCGTCTCGTCGTCGACCGAGTCGTCGACCTCGAGCTCGAAATGCTTGCCCTGCCGGACCTCGGTCACCCCGGTGAAGCCCAGCCGCGGCAGGGCACCTGCCACGGCCTGGCCTTGCGGGTCCAGGATCTCGGGTTTGGGCATGACGTCGACCACGACTCGGGCCACGGCGGGGGCTCCCATGTCTTCGCAGGTAGGGCGGTACTTATAGAGAGTAGCCCACATCCTTGACCGCGCCGCCCGCTGTTCCTAGTCTCGTCTGTGATAGCGAATCGTGTCCGAAATATCGAACGGCGGTTGCGTCAGTGCACAGAACCCGTGACTTCCTGCGCTCGCTCGGCCTGCCCGGCGGGGACCTCGCCGAGCTGCCGTCCAGCACGAAGAGGTTCCCTGATGGCGCCCAGTACCGCGTCGAGATCCCGAGCGTCGAAGGGCCGGAGGCGCTGGAGGCCGTGTACAGCGAGGCCGACGCTCGCGGGATCACCGTCGACCGGGTGTCGCAGGGCAGCGGCGGGATGCTGCTGACCCAACGTGAGCTTGCCGACATCGTCGCCTTCGAGCGCGCCCGCGGCATCGAGGTGTGCCTGTTCTCGCGGCCGGTCGCGGCGTGGGACACCGGGGCGGCGTCGCTCACCGGCCCGGTCGCGGCACAGGCCCGTGGCACCGAGCAGCTTGTCCACGTGCTGGAGGACATCCGGCGCACCACGGAGGCCGGGATCCGCAGCGTGCTGGTCACCGACCTCGGCGTGCTGACCGTCGCGGCGCGGATGCGGGCTGAGGGCGAGTTGCCGGGGGACCTCAAGTTCAAGGTCAGTGTCCAGATGGGACTCGCGAACCCGGCGTCGATCCGGCTCGCCGAGCAGGCCGGCGCCACGACGTACAACGTGCCCACCGACCTGAGCCTCGCGCAGCTGGCCGCGATC
Organism: Amycolatopsis alkalitolerans; assembly: GCF_006152065.1. Lineage (GTDB taxonomy): Bacteria > Actinomycetota > Actinomycetes > Mycobacteriales > Pseudonocardiaceae > Amycolatopsis_E > Amycolatopsis_E alkalitolerans. Next base: position 91,872 of record NZ_VDFW01000009.1, on the reverse strand, counting down.
CGGGCGGCGATCGACATCCCGCTCGACATCTACGTCGAGGCGCCCGACGATCTCGGCGGGTTCGTGCGGCATTTCGAGATCGCCGAGATCGTGCGCGTCGCCGCCCCGGTGTACCTGAAGTTCGGGCTGCGCAACGCCCCCAACATCTATCCGAGCGGCACGCACCTCACCCCGACCGCGGTCGCGCTGAGCCGCGAGCGGGTGCGGCGCGCGGAGATCGGGCTCGAACTACTCGACCGGTACTCCGCCAAGGCGGCGGGTTAGCCGCGCGGCGCCCTCGCGCACCAGCTTTTCCCAGCGCTGCCAGGCCTCTTCGGAATGCCGCGAGGTCGGGATCGAGATGCTCATGGCCGCCACCCAGTCGCCGCGCGCGTCGGCCACCGGCGCGGCGACGCACCCCGCGTCCGGATTGGACTCGCCGCGTTCGTGCGCGATGCCGGTGCGGCGCACCTCGTCGAGTTGAGCAAGCAGAGCGGGCCGCGAGGTGATACTGCTTTCCGTCAGCGCGGCCAGTTTCCGTCCCTTCAGGCGTGCGCCCAGCTCCTCCGGGGAGAGTCCGGCGAGCAGCACCTTGCCGACCGCGGTGCAGTGTGCGGGCAGCCGCCGACCGACCTCCGAGATCAGCCGCACCGAATGGACCGAATCTATTTTGGACACATAGACGACGTCGAGCCCGTCGAGCACCCCGACGTGCACGGTCTCTCCGCACTGCGCCGCGACGGACCGCGCGGCGGCGTCCGCTTCCTTCGCGAACTCCAGCCGCCGTTGGTACCGGGACCCCAGTTCCAGCAACACCGGCCCGAGCGAGTACGTCGTCTCCTCGCCCACCTCACGGTCCAGGTACCGGCGGGCGGCCAAGGTGGTCAGCAGTTCGTGCGCGGTGGACCGGGGCAGCCCCAGCCGCTCGACGATCTCGGCCGCGGACAGGCGAGCGTCCGGGCCGAGGAACAGTTCGAGCACGTCGGCCGCGCGCTGGACGGCCGGGACGAGGCGTGGCATGACGCCACGATACCCGGCCGTCCGAAATATCGGACGCTACGCGACCACCTGGACCTCGTCGCCAGGGTGGAGCTGATGGTAGAAGTTCACCGCGTCGCGATGGGACAGATGCACGCAGCCATGCGACATCTGCTTCAGGCTGCCCTCGTGGAAGGCCACGCCCGTGGTGGTGAAGAACACCGAGTAGGGCATCGGACCGTTGAATTCCTTGCTGTAGTGGTCGATGTCCTTGTACTTGACGTGGAAGATCCCCTTCGGCGTCGGGTACTTCGGCAGCCCCGGCGTCGCCGGCACCGGGCCGTTGCCCCGCAACCACGCCTTCCCGGTGCTCAGCTGTACACAGGCCTTCGCCTGCGGTTCACACGGCGTCGTCGAGGCCTGAGCCGCCGGTGCGGCGAGTCCGAGTGCGCCCAAAGCCGCTGCTCCCGCCATAATTCCGGTTATGGTTCGCAAGGTAGCCATACATCTGGTTACCCATTTTTGTGCCGTCCATACCTGAGCGTGACGAGCCTGGCGACGAGCTTGTCGGTCTTTTCGGTGCGGCTGAAGGTCGTCAGCTTGAGCGGCACGGCGAACCGCTGCCGAGCCACGGCTTTCGGCCTGGCGAACTCGCGAAGGCCTTCCGGGCCGTGGATCCGCCCGAAGCCCGAGTCGCCGACCCCGCCGAAGGGCAGCGAGCCGATCCCGGTGAACGAGAACGGGGCGTTGACCGAGGTCATCCCGGCTTTGAGCCGGGCGGCGATGGCGGCGCCGCGCCGCTTGGAGAACACTGTCGAGCCCAGGCCGTAGCGGGTGGCGTTGGCCTTTTCGACGGCCTCGTCCATGTCACGCACCTTCGCCACCGTCATCGTCGGGCCGAAGGTCTCCTCGAGGATGGCTTCGGAATCCTCCGGCACGTCGACCAGCACCGTCGGCTCCACGTACCGCTCGCCCACTTTGCCGCCGGTGAGGGCGCGCCCTCCGTGTGCGAGCGCGTCCGCGATATGGCGGCGGATGACCTCGAGCTGCGCGGGCATCGTGATCGGGCCGTACTCCGTGCCGGGCCGGACCTTCCCGGTCAGCTCCACGACCTTGTCGACGAAGCTGTCGTAGACGTTCTCGTGCACGTACACCCGCTCGACGCCGACGCAGGTCTGGCCGGAGTTGGAGAACGCTCCCCACACCGCGGCTTCCGCGGCGGCCGTCAGATCGGCATCGCTGTCCACGATGAGCGCGTCCTTGCCGCCGGCCTCGATCACGACGGGCGTGAGGGTCTCCGCCGCCGCGGCCATGATCTTCTTGCCGGTCGCGGTCGAGCCGGTGAACGCGATCTTGTCCACCCCCGCCGAAACCAGCGCCGCCCCGGTCGCGCCGAACCCGGTCACCAGCTGGAACACCGGCTGCTCGCCGACGACCTCGGCGAAGGAGTCGACGAGCCACTTGCCGACGCCCGGGGTGAACTCGCTGGGCTTGAAGACGACGGCGTTGCCCGCGGCGAGCGCGTAGGTGATCGAGCCCATCGGTGTGTAGACCGGGTAGTTCCACGGCCCGATCACGCCGATCACGCCCAGCGGCTGGTACTCGACCGAAGCCGTGTGGTTGCCGAGCAACAGCCCGGGCGAGCGGCGCCGGCGGCCGAGGATCTTCGGCGCGTGCCGGGCGGCCCAGGCGATGTGCTCGATCGCGAGGATCGCCTCCAGCTGCGCGTCCCCGTGGGGCTTGCCGTTCTCGGCCTGAACGACCGCGCACAGCTCGTCCAGGTGCCGGGTCACGTGCGCGGCCCAGCGCAGCAGGCGGGCGCGCCGGCCGTCGAACCCGAGCGAGGCCCACCAGCCGGCGGCCACGCGCGCGAGTTCGACGGTTTCGTGGACCTGCTCGGCGGTGTGCACCGGATAGGTCCCGACGACCTCGTCAGTGGCGGGGTTCAGCGAATCGAAGGTGTCCTGCCCGACTTCCACGGCGGTCATACCGGCCCTCCATACTGGTGAGTAACACCAGCATGGCACAAGCGACCGCGGAGCTCACCACCGCGAGCGCGGGTGCGAGCCACAGGGGCAGCACGCCGATGGACAGCGACCCGAGCGCGAACCCGGTCCCCTGCACCGCGAACGACAGCGAGAACCCCTCCGCGCGGCGGCCTTCGGGCAGCAGCCGCTGCAACTGGACCGACGCGAGGGTGACGAGCGGGCCGGTGCACGCGCCGATGGCGGCGGCGCCGGTCAGCAGCCCCGCCCAGCCGAGATCCGCCGCGACGACCGAACCACCCGCGATGAACCCGGTGAGCAGCAGGCAAGCCTGCCGCCTCGGTGCGAAGGAGGGCGCCCGCCACGCGTAGATGGCGCTGCCGAGGATGCTCGAGCCGCTCAGTACGGCGATCACCAAGCCCGCCAGCCCCGGCCCGGCGCCGAGCCGCTGGACGAGGGGCAGTGGCGCGACCTCGATCGTCGAGAGCAGGTGGCCGATCGCGAACTGGCAGGCAAGCCACGGCGCGGCCCGCATGATGGGCAGTTTTTCCTTACGTGGCAAGCGGAATTCGGCCTGCGTGCGCGGTACCAGCGCCGCCGAGGCGAGGTAGGCGAGCGCCATCGCGGCCAGCGGCAGCACCGGGCTGGCGAGGCCGCACAGCGAGACGAGCAGCGGCCCGGCGATCAGCACGCCTTCGAGCAGCATCGCGTCCACCGCGACCGCGCGGGCCAGGCGCTCGGCGGGGATCGTGCCGGGGAGCAGGCTGCGGAAGCCGCCGGAGAGCCCGCCGGCGATCGAACCGGGCACCGCGACCAGGACCAGGAGCACCGGACCGGGCAGCCGCATGACGGCCATCGACGTCAGTGCCCCGAACATCAGCGCGGCGCACGTGAGGATCACCAGCAGCCCGCGAGCCGGGCCGATCCGGTCGAGCAGCCTTCCCGCCGGGACCGCGCCCAGCAGTTCCGCGGCCACGAACAACGCCATCATCACGCCGCCGAGCCGGTAGGAACCGGTGACCGCGGTCGCGAGCAGGGTGAAGGCCAGCGGCGCCATCGTCGCGGGCAGCCGCGCCAGCTGCACCCCGGCCGACCAGCGCCAATACGTCCTCGGCAGAGTCATGCGACCAGCCTCGCGCGCGGCCGATGTGCGGCATACTGATTCGGATATAGCCGAAACATGGAATGCCGATGATCGAACTCGAACTGACCTCGCGCGGCGCGCAACGCGTCCGGTTCGGCATCTCGCCGCTCGAAGAGGCGATGGGCGCGATGCAGGTCATCCTCGGCCGGCGGCGGCATCCGGCGTACCTGCCCTGGCTAACCACGGCACGAGCGCGTGCGGGCGAACTGCCGATCGACGGGCTGCGGCGGGTGCTGTCCGGGCGGCACTACATCACGGACTTCCTCAGCCCGCCGCCCGAAGCCCCGGAGACCACGGCCGAATGGCAGCTCGCCCGTATCCGGCGCACCCCGCCCGAACAGGTCGCCGCGGAGCTGGCCATGGTGGACGCCGACCTCGGCGACCTCGCCGACGATCCGGTACGGGCACGCGACCGCCTCGCGGACGAAATGGCGATCGTGTGGACCGAGCTTGTTGAAGGACAGTGGCCGCGGTTGCGAGCGGTGCTCACCGAAGACATCGCCTACCGCTCGCGGCGGCTCGCCGAGGGCGGGATCCGGTTGGTGCTGGCGGATCTGAATCCCCGCGTCCGCCTCACCGGGGACCAGGTGCTCATCGACATCCGAAGCCGCTCCCGGCTGCGGCTCGACCGGCGCGGATTGCTGCTGCTCCCGGGTGCCTTCGCCTGGCCGGGCGTCGGCGTGATGGCGGTGCCGCCCTGGCAGCCGTCACTGCTCTACCCGGCGCGCGGCATCGCGCGGGTGTGGTCGCCCGCGCGCGAGCCGGACAGGCGACTGGCCGCCGTCCTCGGCCGGACGAAGGCCGCGCTGCTGGCGTCGCTCGACGAGCCCGCGTGCACCGCCGCGCTGGCCGCCCGGCTCGGCCTCGCGCCCGGCACGGTTTCGGCGCACCTGACCGCCTTGCGGGATGCGGGAATTCTCACCTCGAGCCGGAACGGGCACGAGGTGCGATACCGGCGAAGTGATCTTGGCGAGGGCCTGCTCGTGGGAATAGGGTGAAGCCGCAAATACGCGGAGGAGCGAACAGATGCGAATTGTCCACTTTGGACACGCCTGTGTCCTGCTGGAGACCGACGGCGCGCGGATCCTGCTCGACCCCGGTGCGTTTTCCGAGGGTTTCGAGGCCGAGCGTGAGTTGTCCGCGGTGTTCATCACCCACCAGCACTTCGACCATATCGACACGAACAAGCTGCCGGCGCTGCTCGAAGCGAACCCCGGCGCCAAGCTGATCATCGACCCCGGCACCGAGGAGACCGTCGCCAAGCTCGGTGTCGAGTTCGAGATCGCGCGCCCCGGCGACTCGTTCGACATCGCGGGCACGGCGGTGAACGCGGTCGGCGGCGAGCACGCCGTGATCCACGCGGACATCCCGGTCATCCCGAATGTCGGCTTCATCTTCGAGCACGGCGCCTTCTACCACCCCGGCGACTCGTTCCATGTGCCCGAGCAGCAGATCGACGTGCTCGGGCTGCCGACCGGCGCGCCATGGCTCAAGGCGGGCGAAGCCGTCGATTTCCTGCGCGCGGTCGGGCCGCGGGCGGCCGTGCCGATCCACGAGGCGGTGCTCGCGAACCCGGCGATGCACTACGGGTTGTTCACCAACCTCGCACCGGAGGGCACCGAGGTCCGGGTCGTGCCGCGGGGCGAGGCCGTCAAGCTCTGATAAGTGGTCCCGAAGGCCCGGTTCTCCAGGGCGACGTCGACCGCGTCGAACAGCGCCTGCCGGAGACCGGGCCGGGTGAGATCCATGGCGTCGATACCGAGCCGGACCAGGCCGCCGCGCCGGGCCGCGCGCGCGGACGCGAGCACCAGCGCGAAACAGCGCACGGTTTCGGTCCGCTGGTTGTGGTTCGCGAAGTCCTGCACGCGGGCCCGGTGCACGGCTCCGGTCTCCAGGTCGTGGATCGCACCGACGTCCGCGCACAACCGGAAACCCTGACCGCGCAAGGCTTCCAGCGTGCCGCGGGAGGCCAGCCAGCGCGGTGGCGCGAACCCGTCGGCGGTCAGCCCGGCCCGGTCGAACGCGGCCTGCGCGGCGATCAGCCGCAACCTCGCCTCGTGCGCGGGCAGCGCGGCGAACTCCGCCTTGCGGCCCAGATGCGGTCGATGCGCGGGCGCGATCCGGTGGTCGTACCCGTGCAGCAGCAGGCCGTCGCCGCGACGGACGCGGGTGCGCACCCATTCGGTCACCGCGGGCGTGCCCGCCAGTTGCGGGGCGAACAGCAGGGACAGCGGCACTTTCCGCCGGTCGAGCTCCGCCGCGAGTTCGGCACAGCGATGCAGTGTCCGGGGGCCGATGCCGGACAGTGAGACCAGCAGACGGGCGTCCATGCCGCCATTAGCGCAGGCGAAGATGGCTTTGCGCTTACCTGCGAATTACACCGCGCCACCTGAGCGCGGAATTCCTACAGAATCGGCGCCGGCACGTAGTTCGTGGCTTCCGGGAACCGCGTGAGCAGGCTCTCGACCTGCTTCGCGACCACCGCGACCTGCGCGGGCGCCACCCCGGTGAACGACAGCCTGTCCGCGAGCAGCCTTTCGAGGTCCTCGCGGGTCAGCGGCAGCCGTTCGTCGGCCGCGAGCCGGTCCAGGAGATCGTTCTGGCTCAGCCCCTTCTCGCGCATCGCGAGCGCGACGGCGACCGCGTGCTCCTTGATCGCCTCGTGTGCCGTCTCGCGACCGACCCCGGCCCGCACGGCGGCCATCAGCACCTTCGTGGTCGCGAGGAAGGGCAGGTACCGGTCCAGCTCGCGCGCGACCACGGCCGGGAAGGCGCCGAACTCGTCCAGCACCGTCAGGAACGTCTCCAGCAGGCCGTCGAGCGCGAAGAACGCGTCCGGCAGGGCGACCCGGCGGACCACCGAGTCCGACACGTCGCCCTCGTTCCACTGGTCACCGGCCAGCTCACCGATCATCGACAGGTAGCCGCGCAGCACGACGGCGAGCCCGTTGACCCGCTCGCACGAGCGCGTGTTCATCTTGTGCGGCATCGCGGACGAGCCGACCTGACCGGGTTTGAAGCCCTCGGTCACCAGTTCGTGCCCGGCCATCAGCCGGATCGTCTTGGCGAGGCTCGACGGCGCGGCGGCCAGCTGCACGAGCGAGGACAGCACGTCGAAGTCCAGCGAGCGGGGGTACACCTGGCCCACGCTGGTGAACGTCCGGGAAAACCCGAGGTGCTCCGCGATCCGGCGCTCCAGAAGGTCCAAAGTGGACTCGCTGCCCAGCAGATCCAGCATGTCCTGCGCCGTGCCGACCGGGCCCTTGATCCCGCGCAGCGGGTACCGCCCGATCAGGTCCTCGAGCCGCTCGAACGCCACCAGCAGCTCGTCGGTCGCGGTGGCGAACCGTTTGCCCAGGGTGGTGGCCTGCGCCGCGACGTTGTGCGAACGCCCGGCCATCACCAGATCCGCGTGCTCGACGGCGAGCGCGGCCAGCTTCGCCAGCACCGCCGCGACCCGGCCCCGGAGCAGTTCGAGCGAGCGGCGGATCTGCAGCTGCTCGACGTTCTCGGTGAGATCGCGCGAGGTCATGCCCTTGTGCACGTGCTCGTGCCCGGCCAGCGCGTTGAACTCCTCGATGCGGGCTTTCACGTCGTGCCGGGTGACCCGCTCGCGCTCCGCGATCGAGGCCAGATCGACCTGCTCCAGCACGCGCTCGTAGTCCTCGACCACCCCGTCCGGCACCTCGACACCCAGCTCCCGCTGGGCCGTGAGCACCGCGAGCCACAGTTCGCGCTCCAGCGTCACCTTCCGCTCCGGCGACCACAGCGTGACCAGTTCGGCCGAGGCGTAACGGGCGGCGAGAACGTTCGGGATGCGCGGTTTGGTCACGTGACAAGACTACGTGAGGGCGTCGCGCAGCATGGCGTGTGCGGCCGCGCGCGGATCGGGATCCGCCTCGATCAGCGCGTTGACCACGGCGCCGTCGACGAGCGCGACGAGCTGGTGGACGCGCTCGTCGTCGATGGGCTTGCCGGACCGGGCGAAGATCTCCTTGAGCAGCACGTGGAACTCGTCCTGCAGAGCGCGGACCACCGGCCGCAGGTACGGCCGGCGGCCCGTGGTGACCAGCCGTTCGTACCGCGCCAGCACCGCGTCGAACGTGCTGTCCTCGCCCAGCAACTGGTCGAGCGCCAGCTCGATGACGGTGTCCATCGCGCGCGGTTCGGTGCTGATCTTGGCCAGCTGCTCGCGGCCGCGAGCTAGCTCGTACCGGCCGCTGTGATCGACGGCGGCGGTGACGAGGTCTTCGAGAGTGTCGAAGTAGTAGGTCGTCGACGCGAGCGGCAGGCCCGCTCGCTCGGCCACCGCGCGGTGCCGGATCGCGTCGAAACCACCCTCGACGAGCAGTTCGGCGGCGGCCTCCACGAGGGCGGCGCGCCGGCGCTCGCCCTTCGGCGTGCTGGCGGCGGTCACCCCGCGAGTTTATGAGCGAGAGCTGCGGCGATGCCGGCAAGGTCGGCCTGCAGCGGCGGCGCGCTGCTCGCGTCCGGGAAGCTCAGCACCAGCACCGTGCCGCCGCTCGCCGTGTGCTGCAGGGCCGAGATCGTGTTGGCGGGCTCCCCGACGGCTACTCCGGCGGGGAAGAATGTCACTGAAATGACTCCGCCGCGGTCGCCGTCCGTGACGTGGAACCCCGCCGATCGGGTGGCCGTCGGACAGAAGCGGCCGGGCAGCGGTCCGGTCGTACCGGTCGCCGGGAGCTCGCCAGCGAGGGCAGTGGCGAGCTCCCGGTCGACCTTTTCGCACCCGGTTGGGGTGCCTTCGGCCCGGGGGCCGTCCTGCCCGTTCCCGCCGCTTCCCTGCAAGGGCGAAGGGCCGGGCAAGGTCTGAGAAGGACGCGCGAGCGCGTTCGCCGGTTGCGCCGACTGCGACCCCGTAGATCGAAAATAGGTCAATCCGGCGATCCCGGCAGCGGACAGCACGACGACCAGGCACACCACGGACAGCAGCACCGCCGACCGCCGCCGGGCGGCCGCCCGCGCCGACGCGGCCGTCACGTCGCCGAGGTCGAACGTGGGCTGAGGCGGATCGCCGGGCGCGGCCCGGAACAGCGTCTCGAGGTCCTTCTCATCCATGCGTCTCCACCTCCTCGCCGAGTGCCGCCCGCAGATGCGCGAGCCCGCGTGCCGTCTGGCTCTTCACGTTTCCTTCGCTGCAGCCGAGTACGTTCGCGACGCCGGCGACGTCGAGGCCCTCGAAGTACCGCAGCACCAGCACCGCCCGCTGCTTCCGCGGCACCCGTTCGAGCCCGGCCAGCAGGTCCGCCCGCAGCGCCACCTGATCGTCGAGCCGTTCGGCGACCGGCTCCGGTTCGGGCAGCCGCTCGACCTGCTGCTCTCGCCGCCATGGCCGGCGGGACTCGTCGATCGACGCCCGGACGAGCGTCTTCCGCAGGTACGCGTCGGTCGCGCCGCGCTCGCGGATGCGGTTCCACCTGCGATGCAGCGCGACGAACGCGGTCTGCGCGAGATCGTCCGCACGATGCCAGTCGCCACAGAGCAGGTACGCGGTTCGGCGCACGCAGTCCCGCCTGGCGGCGAAGTACTCCGCGAACTCCTGCTCGTCGTGCTCGTTCACCGGCCTCCCGGGCGTCTCACTGGACTAGACGGACGCACTGCCCGCTGCGGTTGCATGCGGGTTGTAGGTCAACTAATGCGTGTGATGTGATCTAACCGTGACCTCACCTGACACCAAGTCGCTCGATTTCCGCTCGGACACTGTCACCCAGCCGGACGAAGCGATGCGGAGAGCTATGGCCTCCGCCGAGGTGGGGGATAACGTCCTCGACCGCGATCCGACCATGAAAAGGCTGGAAGAGCGGGCCGCCGCGGTGCTCGGCATGCCGGCCGCGCTGTGGACGCCGAGCGGGACGATGGCCAATCTCATCGCCCTCAGCGTGCACCTCCAGCGCGGTGATCGCTTCGTCGCCCCGAAGGGCGCGCACGTGCTGGTCAACGAACTCGGTTCCGCGGCGTGGCTCGCCGGTGGCATGCCGGACCCGCTCGAGCACGACGCCGGGCCAGGCCGGCCGACCCCGGAGACGCTCGCCGCCGCGATCGGCGCGCGCGGCGGGCCGTACTACACGCTCCGCACCACGTTGCTGTGCTTGGAGAACACCCATAACGCCTCCGGTGGTTCGGTCATCCCGCCGCACGAACACGCGCAGTTGCTCTCCACCGCGCGCCAGGCCGGGTTGCGCGTGCACCTCGACGGCGCCCGGATCTGGCATGCGGCGGCGGCGCTCGGCCTGCCGCCCGCGGCGCTCACCGTCGGTGTCGACACCGTGTCCGCGTGTTTCTCGAAGGGGCTCGGTGCGCCGGTCGGATCGGTCGTCGCCGGAAGCGCGAGCTTCGTCGAACGCGCGCGCCGCATGCGGCAGATGCTCGGCGGCGGGGTGCGGCAGGGCGGAGTGCTCGCCGCGGCCGCGCTGATCGCCCTGGACCGCATCGGTGATCTGGAAGAAGACCACGAAAAGGCGCGCAAGCTGTCCGGCGGGCTGGCCGAACTCGGGTGGGAGGTGAACAGTCCCGAGACCAATATCGTGCTCGCCCGGGTCGCGGACCTTTCGGTCACTCTCGAATCGCTCGGTGCACTTGGCATCCACGCGTCGACACTCGGTGGACGGGTACGGTTCGTGACGCACCGCGACCTGTCGATGGCGGACGTCGAGGAGGCGTTGCGCCGGATCAAGGCTGGGGGGCATCCGTGAGAACTGGCAGGGGGCGGGGACAACACTGGGTTGTCTTCGACTATGGCGAAGTCATCTGTGGCAGAACGGAGGCGATTCCCGCGCTGGCGTCCGCGCTGGGTGTCGGGGTCGCCGAGTTCGAGCCGCATTACTGGTCGTTGCGCGACCGGTACGACCGCGGAGCCACGGATCTCGAGTACTGGGGCGCCGTCGGCGAGGCGCTCGGCGTCCCGGTCGATGAGTCCATTTCGGACACTTTGACGCGGATCGACATCGAGGGCTGGTCCCGCCTCGAACCCGCCTCCGTCGAACTGGTCTCCGCACTCGCGGAGGCCGGCGCGGCGCTGGCCCTGCTGTCGAATGCGCCTGCCTCGTTCGCGAGATACGCCGAAAAGCAGGATTGGGCGCGGAATTTCCGGGTCCGGCTGTTCTCCGGCGACGTCGGAGTGGCCAAGCCGGACGCGAAGATCTTCGAACTGCTGCTCGCCCGCCTGGACGCCCAGGCGGGCGAATGCCTCTTCTTCGACGACCGTCAGTCCAATGTGGACGGCGCGCGCGCCGCAGGGCTGCGGGCGCACCGGTGGTCCGGCGTCGACGCGGCGCGGTCGGTGCTCTAGCGGCGGAGGCGCTTGGGCTCGCTGCGGTTCTTGATCGCGCCGTACGCCGCGGTGCCGAGGAACACGGCGCCACCGATGATGGCGATCCACAGCACGGCCTTGAGCAGGAAGCCGACCACGGATCCGATCACCATGAACGCCACCCAGGCGAGGATCAGTGCCCCGACGATCTTCCAGAACATGGCATCCCTCCGTTACCTCCGCGAGCCGTCCGGCCCGCTACGAGCCAGGCTGCCAGGTTTCGGGCGGCGAAGCTCGCTATCTCGGCAACGTTCAGGGGAAAGCCGGGGTTCCCCCTTACTCCAGCCACGCACCCAGCCGCCGCACCCCTTCGGTGAGTTCCTCGCCGGCCCCGGCGAACGAGAACCGTACGTATTCGCCCCCGTGCACAGGGTCGAAGTCGATACCCGGCGTGATGGCCACACCCGTGTCGGCGAGCAGGCGCTGGCACCAGCTGAGGCTTTCGGTGGTGTGCTTCGAGACATCGACGTACGCGTAGAAGGCCCCGTCGACCGGCGCGACCCGGTCCAGCCCGATCTCACGCAGCCCGTCGAGCAGCAGATCCCGGTTCGCGCGGTAGTGCTCGACATGCCCGTCGAGTTCGGCGTACGACTCGGGCTCGAACGCGGCCACCGCGGCGTGCTGGGCGAGCGCGGGCGCGCAGATGTTGAGGTTGCCGGTCAGCACGTCCACCGCGCGGTGCAGCCGGCGCGGCACCAGCATCCAGCCCAGCCGCCAGCCGGTCATCGCGAAGTACTTGGAGAACGAGCCGAGCACGATCGACTCGCGCCCGGTCTGCCAGGCGCAGGCGAGTTCGATGTCGTAGGAGATGCCGTGGTAGATCTCGTCGCTGATCAGCTGCACACCCCGCGCCGAGCACCAGCCGTCGATCGCGGCCAGTTCGGCGGGCGGCAGCGCGGTCCCAGCGGGGTTGGTCGGGCTGGCCACGACGAGTCCCGAGATCGGGCCAAGCCCCTCGAGCAGTGCCACGGTCGGCTGGAAGCGCGTCGACTCGTCGGTCTGGAACTCGACGACCTCACACCCCAGGGCGGACAGGAGGTTCCGGTACGCCGGATAGCCCGGCCGCGCCATCGCGACGCGGTCGCCCGCGTCGAACGCGGCGAGGAACGACAGCATGAACCCACCGGACGAACCGGTGGTGACGATGACGTCCTCCGGGCTGACCTCGAGCCCGTACCGGTGGTCGTAGTGGCCCGCGATCGCCTCGCGCAGTTCCGGGATGCCCAGCTGGACGGTGTAGCCGAGGTTCTGCTCGCGCAGCGCGCGCTCGGCGGCGGCCAGCACGGGCCGGGGCGCGCCCGCGGTCGGCTGACCGGCCGCCAGCGAGATCACGTCACCGTGGGTGCGCTGCCGCGCCTGCGCCGCGGAGAGCACGTCCATGACGTGGAACGGCGCGACACTCGAACGTCGGGAGGGACCAGGGAAGTCGACCATGACTTGAGATTAGAGGCGCTAGTAACCGACGTAGCCGCCACCATGGGCCATCGACGCCAGCCCGGGGGTGTTCGCGATGCTGCCGTACCGGCCGATCGTGTACCGCACCCCGGCGATGATGTTGTCCACCGGGTTGTAGATGTCGTCGTGCCCGGGCAGCTTGTTCGAGTTGAACGTCGAATCGATGCACTGCATGAGGCCCTTGGACGGATGCCCAGCGGCGGCGTTGGAATTCCCGGTGAGGAAGACGTGCTCGTCCTCCCTAGCCGTCCACGTACCGAGCTCGGTCGTCACGCACCAGACGTCGGCACGGCCCGCGTTCTCCCTGGTCAGGAAAGCGCCAGTGACGACCGGGGTGTTGGGCCGCACGGATGCCTCCGGCAGCCAGCTCGCCGGCCGGTGCGACCGCACGGAACGCAGCACGCGCGGGCGGTGGCCGGACAGGTAGACCGCGATCGTGATCGCATCGAGGATCGTGCCCGGCGCCTGGTAGATCGCGGTCAGCGACTTCGCGCGGGTGCCTTCGGCGTCGACGATCGCCTCCAGCCAGGCGGCGCGCTGCTCGGTCGACATCGCGAGGACCTGGGCCACCGCGTCCGACTTCGGGTGCCCAGCCCGCATGAGCAGATCCTGTGCATAGTCGTGATCGAGCCGGAACTGATGGCGGGGTCCGCAGCCGCCTCGGTTGTCGACGTAGACCGCATGGGGCACGCCGTCGAGCAGCCGCCGTAGCTTCTGCACCATCGGTGGCTTGGACTGCGCGATGGACATGGTGGGCCGGTGCCTGCGATTCTCCACATGTCCGTCGCCGGCGATCCAGCCGAGGATCGCCGCTTCGACCACCGAGATGTCGAGCCCGGCGGGCGTGTCCGCAGGCGCGGATAGCACCAGACGGTCGCGGCTGCGCACATCCCGCGTTTCGACGAACGACGCCTCGGTCGCGTACTCGTTCCGCTGCTTCGGCGGAACGACGCCGTGGATCTTGCCGCGATGCACCGCCACACCGTTGCCACTGCTCGGGCCCCAACCGCATTCGGGGCATTCAGCGGGCAGATCGGTTCGCGTGAGATGTGTCCGCGGCAGGTTGAGCCACCTGTGATTCGGCGTCGTCGTCGCGTACCAGCGCGAATTGCCTAGCCTGACCAGCGGCGCGTCCGCGTGGTGGACGATGCGGGTCACGCGGGTCCATTCGCTGCGGCCGGTCGCCGCGTTGAAACCGATCGTCCTGTCCCCGACCGCCACTTCGTCGTGCTTGAGCCAGCCCCGCTGGGTGAGAATTGCCGTGCCCAGCGGCACGCAGTCCCAGAGGTTGATCGCGTGTGGGTTACCGCCGGACTCGTGCTGGATGATCGCCCAGATGTTCTTGATGTCCGCATCGGTGACGTTCACGCCCGCGGCCTGCAGCTCCTTGATCGCCTCTTCGATCCACTGCTGCACGTTGCCGGGCGGGTTGCCCACGGGAGGGCCGCCGCTCGGGCCGAGACCGCCGCCACCGCCGCCACCGCCGCCGGAGTACCCGTGCGAACCGCCGTGCAGGCCGCCGGTGCTCTTCATCGACTGCGGTCGGGTGCCCAGCGGCGGCACTGACGAGTACCCGCCCTCCACGTCCTGCTTCACCAGGCCCATCACCCGCTGGATCTCCTGGTTGGCCCCGTCGAGCTTGCCGCCGATCTGGGTCTGCGCGTCGTTCGCGATCCCGGTGGTGACCTTGAGATTCGCCGCGATGATCTGGTCCGGCGTCTGGGCCGGCATCGTCGCGCCCTGCTTGTGGTTGTTCACCGCGTCGATCTGCGCCTGCGCCGCGTCGGCGTCCGACTGGGCCTGCTTGTTGAGCCCGTCGATCTTGCCGTGCGCGTCGTCGCGGAGCTGCTGGACCTCCTTCTGGGTGCGATCGAGGAAGCCCTGCAGGTTGGTCAGCTCGTTCGAGACCTCGTCGAGGTGGTCGTTGACCCGCTGGCCCGCGTCGCCGATCTGCTTGACGTAGTTGAAGAACGAGTCGGCGGCCGCACCGGACCAGGTGCCGCCGCCGAGTGCCGCGGTCGCGTTGCGCAGCGCGACCGTGTGGTCGGCCGAGTCCTTCGAGGCCTGCCGGAACTGGTCGGCGACGCCCTGGATGGCGGCCGGGCGCACGTTCTCGACCTGCTGGGTCTTCGTCTCGACGTCGTTCCAGTTCGGCGGGAACTCGGCTTTCGCGCTCATTGGTCGAGGCTTCCGTCCTTGACGGTGACGCTGTCCCTGGCCGCGTCGTCGGTGCCGCGCAGGGCGCGCGCGGCGTCACGCAGGGCGCCGCCGGTGGACTTCATCAGCTCGGCCGCCGCGTCGAACTGGCCGTGCATGCGGTCCCGGTAGGACTGCAGCGCGCTGACCGCGTGCTCGGAGGGGTGCTCGCCGGGGACGTGGTCGGGGTGCCTGATATCGCCGAACGGATTCGGCCCCGCGACCCCGATCATCTTCTGTTTCGAGTCCTTGAAGCGGTCGTGCAGATCCTCGACCTTGCCGGCCACGTGCTCCAGCGAGTCCGGATCGCTCTGCTGCGACACGATCGTCATCCCCCTTCGCGCAAACTCGTAGTTCCGACGCCCGCACCGCGGCGGCGGTTCCCCGATCTTTCTAGCACCGGTGAGCCGAGCTCACACCTCTTCCAGCAACTCCCAGATCCGGGCGGCGAGCAGCTGGTTGTCCGCGGGCGCGACGGTCACCCAGTCGCCGTCGGCCCCGGCGCCCAGCTGCACGAGATACCGGCCGGCATCGGTGTCGTGGAACGCGACGACCCGGTCACCGCGGCGCATCCCGCCGTCACGGCGCAGGCGCTCGACCCCGAACTGCCCGCGCGCGGCCATCCCGACCATCATCCCGGCGAGCTCCTGCGCCTGCGCTAGCGCCACCCCGCGGTCCTCCAGCGCGGTGACCAGCGCCTTCGGCTCGCCCTTGGCGTCCGCGTCGGCGGCGCGCACGATCCGGTGCGGCACGCTCACCGAGTGACCGACGCCGGCGTGCAATTCGCCGGCGACCGAGACCGCGGATTCGGGCAGCGACGTGTCGCGCGCCGGGATCAGCCACACCTCGTCGCGGTCGATCACCGCGAGCAGCGCCTGGCTGCCGGTGCTGACCGCGAGACCCTTGATCTCCCGGTCGGCCCAGACCCAGATGTCGATGCTCACCTTCGGGTGGGCGAGCAGGTTCAGCTGATCGACGAGCTCACCGGAGGCGCGCGTGCCGCGGGCCAGCCGCCGTTCGCCCAGCGACAGCCACGCGTCGGCGACGAGGGCGCGCCGTTCGCCGTGTGTGCGGCCGGGGCTGAGCACGCGCAGCGCGGGATGCGGCGGCGGTAGCCGCTCGGTCTCCCACAGCACGTCGAACTCCGTGGTGGACAGCACGAGGCTGCCCCGCGGGGCGCTCACTCTTCCGGCAGTGGTTTGCCGCCGATGAGGTCGGTGGAGACCTCACGCGGATCGGTGAACAGGTCGCGGTCGTCGACGCCGTACCGGCGCACGTGGTGACCGTCTTCCTCGCCGTCCTGCGTCGCGGCCGGTTCGAGGATCGCGCGCGTGCGGTGGCCGGTCGGCGGCTCGGGCGCCGCCTTGCGGGCGCGCAGGGCTTCCTCTTCCTCCGGCAGGTCGCCGATGGGCAACGGGCGGGCGCCCTTCGGTGCGCTACCGCGGGCGGGCCGGTCACGTTCCGGTTCGCCGCTGGTCACGCCGCCGACCCCGGCCGCACCGATCGCGGGCGCACCTTCCGCGAGCGCCCCGGCGCCGCCCACGGCGCGGACGCTGCCGAGCCCGAGCCCGACGTTCGCGGGCGCGCTCCCGCCACCGGCTACGGCGCCGAAGGACTTTCCCTCCGCCAGCAAGCGTTCGCCGCCGGTCCGCAGCGCGTGCCCCGCGCCTTCGGCCGGTACACCGCCTGGCTTGCCCGGGGCGGCGGCCGACTTCTCCCCGCCGGGCGTCGCGCTCACGACCCCACCGCCGCCGACTCCGACTTGCTGACCGGGCGCGGGAGGAGCCACCGGGCCCGGACCGGAGGGCCTGGCGGCGGTCTCCGGCTGGCTGGTCCGTTCCTGCTGGCCGGGCCGCTGGGAGCCGCCGACGACCGCGGTGATCGGCTCGGTCACCGGGGCAGGCGCAGGCGCCGCGACGGTGCTCGGGACGGTCGCCTGGGAGGGTGCTGTCGCTCCGGCACCGGTCTGGTGCGCGGACACCGGCAGGCCGGTCGGCGCGTTCGCTGACGGCGCCGCCGCTGTCACGGGTGAGGTCTGGACCGGCGCGTCCTTCGCACTCGCGGCCACGGTCGGTGACGTGTCCGGCACCTCGGGCACTTCGGGCGCCGGCGGGACCGGCTCGATTGTCGGCCCGGCGACCGACCCGACGGCGGCACCCGGCGAGGCCAGCATTGACTGCGGTTCCGCGACCGGCTGCGAGGCGGCGAGATACTCACCGCTGTCGTGGGCATACGCGTTGAGCGCGTCGACGGCCTGCGCCTTCGCCTCGATACCGGTCTTCACGCTCGCCGCGTGATCGGTCTCGAAGCCGAAGAGGCTGAACAACGTGTCGGCCAGTGTGTAGCCGCCCTCGCCCTGGCGGAGTGCGTCGGGTTCGGGCAGCTTGTTCTTGGTCCGGTTGAACGCCTCGCCCTGCTCGAAGATCAGCTCCGCGGCCTGTGCCACCTTCGTGTTGGCGTCCGCGGAGAACCCGGCCTGGCCGGACACGGCGGCGCTCGCCTGCCCGCCGGCCTGGCTCTGCCACGACACCCCGAGCGCGCCGAGCTGTTCACGCAGCGTCGTGTCGGTGTGCGAAAGCGCGCCGGCGATCTGCTTGAGGGCCTCGACCGCGTCGCCCATGTTCGCCGTGCCGCTGCCCTCGCGGAACCTCTCGACCTCGAGCGCGAGGCTCTCCGGGTCGTAGCCGTCGAAGCGCTGGTCCCGCAGCTTCTCGACGAGCGTCGGAACGTCGTAGCGGCTGCTGTCGAAGGTGCTCACTTCGCCTTCCCCTCGAGCGCCGCGATCTTCTCGTCCTCGCCCGCCTGGTAGTGGCCGGCCGCGGTCCGCAACTGCGCGGCGAGTTGCCGCAGCTGGTCGATGTAGCTCTGCACGCGATGGGCGTACGAGCCGTCCCCGCGCGCGACGAGCCTGTTCCACGCGTCGACCGCGGTTGAGCTGACCACATCCTGCGCCGGCGGGTCGATGGTCAGCTCAACCAGCAGCTGGCGCACCCGGTCGGCGAGCGCGTCTGCCTGGTCGCTGATGATCTTGGCCACCTGGCGCACCTGGCCCGGCTCCACATGGATGTCCGCCGCACCGGGCACCCCGGGCACGGCGGTGCTCAACGCGCTCACGGTGGTTTCTGCCATGGTGCGCACTCTCCCGGGTACGGACGGTGACCGCCAGTCTCCTCAGCAGGCTACCAACGTCCGGGTGTGCGTGGGCCGAGTTCGCGTTATCCGGCGGGGACCGTCACCTGCCTGTTGACCGCGCGCAACGCGATGTCCGTGCGGTGGTGCGAACCGGCGAGGTGGACCTTCGCGACCCGTTCGTACGCCTGGGCGCGGGCCGCGGCGAGATCCGGGCCGGTGCCCACGACCGAAAGCACGCGGCCGCCGTGCGCCACGACCGCGCCGTCGTCCCGGCGGCGTGTCCCGGCGTGGAGCACGCCCTCGGCCTCGGAACCGGTGATGACGTCGCCCGCACGGGGGACGCCCGGGTACCCGTCGGCGGCGATCACGACGGTGACCGCGGCGCCCTGCTGCCAGTCCAGCGGCGGGTGCTCGACGAGCTTGCCGGTCGCGGTGGCGTACAGCAGCCCGGCCAGCGGGGTGCCCAGCAGCGACAGCACGACCTGGGTCTCCGGATCGCCGAAGCGGCAGTTGAACTCGATGACCTGCGGCCCGTCCGAGGTCAGCGCGAGGCCCGCGTAGAGCAGGCCGGTGAACGGGGCGTCGCGCGCGGCGAGTTCGTCGACGACCGGCTGGACGATCTCGGCGACGATCCGCTCGACCAGCCCTTCGGGCGCCCATGGCAGCGGTGCGTAGGCGCCCATCCCGCCGGTGTTGGGCCCGGTGTCGCCGTCGCCGACGCGCTTGAAGTCCTGGGCCGGCATCAGCGGGACCACCGTGCGGCCGTCGACGAGGCAGAACAGCGACAGCTCCGGACCGTCCAGAAAGGACTCCAGCAGGACCGGATGCCCGCCGTCGAGCAGGGTCATCGCATGCGCGCGGGCCTGGTCGTAGTCCGTCGTCACGACGACGCCCTTGCCGGCGGCGAGCCCGTCGTCCTTGACCACCCAGGTGGGCCCGAAGCGCGCGAGCGCCTCGTCGAGCCGGGCGGGGTTGTCGACGGTCTCGGCGTGCGCGGTGGGCACCTTCGCGGCGGCCATCACGTCCTTCGCGAACGACTTCGAGCCCTCGATCCGGGCCGCCGCCGAGGACGGGCCGAAGCAGGCGATCCCGGTCTTGCGGACCGCGTCGGCGGCACCGGCGACCAGGGGCACTTCGGGGCCGATCACCACGAGGTCCGCACGCCAGCTCGTGGCGAGTTCGGCGACTGCCGACGGTTCGGCCACGTCCACGCCGAGTTGCTCGGCCACCGAAGCCGTGCCCGCGTTGCCGGGGGCGCACGCGAGCGCGGTCACCGCCGGGTCGTGCGAAGCGGCGAGGACTAGGGCATGTTCGCGGGCACCTGACCCGATGACGAGAACGCGCACGCCCTGAGACTAACCGGGCACCCCGCACGCGCCGTTCACCCGCCCGACGACGACGCGTCGATCCGTTTTGCCGCTTTCGCAGTGTGTCCGCTGGACAGTGGTGATCATGCGGACACGAATGGTGGTGGGACTGTTGTCCGGGCTGGCGTTGCTCGGGTTGGCCAGCCCGTCGAGCGCGGTCGAGGACACGCGCACGGAAGACCGCGGTCCGGTGGTCGTCGGCCATCGCGGCGCGCCCGGGTACCGCCCGGAGCACACGCTCGCGTCGTACGAGCTCGCCTTCCGCCAGGGCGTGAACTGGGTGGACGTGGATCTTGTGCCGACCAAGGACGGCCGGCTGGTCGCGCGGCACGAGAACGAGATCGGCGGCACCACCGACGTCGCGCGGCATCCGGAGTTCGCGTCGCGCAGGACCACGAAGGTCATCGAGGGGAACGCGCTCACCGGCTGGTTCACCGAGGACTTCACGCTCGCCGAACTCAAGACGCTGCGTGCGACCGAGCGGATCCCGGAGGTGCGCCCGCACAATACGATCTACGACGGGCGCTGGCAGATCGCCACGTACCAGGAGGTGCTGGACCTGACGACGCGCCTCGGCCGGCAACTGCACCGCACGCTGGGGACGTATCCCGAGGTCAAGCACTCGACGTACTTCACCTCGATCGGCAACCCGACCGAGCCGAAGCTGGTCGACATCCTCAACCGCAACGGGCTCAACCGGCGCAGCGCGCCGGTGATCATCCAGTCGTTCGAGGTGTCGAACCTCGAAGCGCTGAGCAAGCAGGTGCGCGTGCCGCTGCTGCAACTGACGTCGGCAACCGGGGCGCCGGCGGACTTCGTCGCGAAGGGCGACAAGCGCACGTACGCGGATCTGGTCACGCCCGCGGGGTTGAAGGAGATCTCGACCTACGCCGATTATCTTGGCCCGGACAAGAACCAGATCATCCCGCGCGACGCGGCCGGGAACCTCGCCGCGCCGACGACGTTGGTGCGCGACGCGCACGACGCCGGGCTGAAGGTGGCGCCGTACACCTTCCGCAACGAGAACGCCTTCCTGCCCGCGAACCTGCGCTCCTCTTCGGACCCGACCGCGTGGGGCGACATTTTCGCCGAGGAATCCGCTTTCCTGGCAGCGGGAATCGACGGGTTCTTCGCCGACCAGCCGGACACGGCGTTGCTCGCGGTAACCGGCGCGTAGCGCGTTCTTACGGCAGGGGATCTGCTTTCAGTCCGTGAAGCAGGTCCCCTGCGTCTATTTCGAGTGCTTCGGCGAGGGCGAGGATGACCCATGGACAACCACCAATCCGGTCAACCGGCGGGTCTGCCGGTACCGAGGGACTTCCCCGGCGCGCGCTCGGGGAAGCCGTGGTGGTGCGGGCAACAGTAGCGCTTGGCCCCAGCGGAAATGCTTCAGCCCACGGCGAAAAGCCGTAGCGTCACGTTTTTCCGTTTCGATAGTCTCGATAGCAGCTTGAGGGGGTTTCGCAGCGGGGCGGCGCTTCTTCGGCTGCGCCTTGCCTTGCTCCCCGACGCGAAACGGATCCCATGACTACTGCCGAGCCCAGACCTGCGGATTCCGACAAGCTCGATCCGGCCGTGCTGAAGGTCGCCGGAGTCGTCGTGCTCGGCGCCGTCATGGCCATTCTCGACACCACGGTCGTGAACGTGGCGCTGCAGGCGCTGACGCTGGAGTTCAAGACCTCGTTCGACACCATCCAGTGGGTCGTGACCGGCTACATGCTGGCGCTGGCGACCGTGATTCCGGTCACCGGCTGGGCTTGCGACCGGTTCGGCAGCAAGCGGCCGTATCTGCTGTCGATCGGGCTGTTCCTGCTCGGCTCGATGCTCGCCGGGATGGCGTGGAACATCGAGTCGCTCATCGCGTTCCGCGTGCTGCAGGGTTTCGGCGGCGGGATGCTGATGCCGGCCGGTATGACGATCATGACGAGGGCCGCGGGCCCGCACCGGGTCGGCCGGGTGATGGCGGTGCTCGGGGTGCCGATGCTGCTCGGGCCGATCGGCGGGCCGATCCTCGGCGGCTGGCTCGTCGACGCGGTGAGCTGGCGCTGGATCTTCTACATCAACGTGCCGATCGGCGCGATCGCGTTCCTGCTCGCGTGGCGGATCCTGCCGAAGGACGAACCGCGCCCGGCGGAGAAGTTCGACTTCCCCGGCATGCTGATGCTCTCGCCCGGGCTCGCGTTGCTGATCTTCGGCGTGTCCAAGATCCCGCAGGAGGGCGGGGTTTCCTCGGTCGGTGTCTGGCTGCCCGCGGTCGCCGGGCTCGCCCTGATCGTCGCGTTCGTGCTGCGCGCCGGGCGGATCAAGAACCCGCTGGTGGACCTGAAGCTCTTCAGGAACAGGACCTTCGCGGTCGCGATGCTCACCATGTCCTTCTTCATCCTGGCCTTCCTCGGCTCGATGCTCCTGCTACCCACGTACTTCGTACTGGTGCGCGGCGAGTCCGCGTTGCAGGCCGGGTTGTTGCTGGCGCCGCAGGGCATCGGCGCGATGATCACGATGCCCATCGCCGGGCGGCTCGCCGACAAGATCGGGCCGGGCAAGGTCGTGCTGCCCGGGATCCTGGTGATCATCGCGGGCCTGGCGGTGTTCACCACCCAGGTCGGCGCGAACACGCCGTACCTGGTGTTGATGGCCGGATTGTTCGTGATGGGGCTCGGGATGGGCGCCACGATGATGCCGATCAACGCGGCTGCCCTCCAGACGCTGACTCAGCGGTCGGTGGCGCGGGCGTCGACGACGATGAACATCGTGCAGCAGGCCGGCGGTGGGATCGGCTCGGCGGTGATGTCGATCATCCTGGCCAGCCTGCTCGCCGGGAAGTTCGGCGTGCCGACCAGCCAGGGCCAGCTCGCCGCGACGGCGCTGATCATGAACCCGCGGACACACGACGCCGCGGCCGCCGCCTCGGCCGACGCGTTCGCGTCCACGTTCCTCTGGGCGCTGATCCTCGTCGCGGTGTGCTTCATCCCGGCGCTCTTCCTGCCGAAGAAGCCGGCTGTCCCCGCTGAGGAGGAGCCGGAGGCCGTCACAGCCTGAATCTTCGTCCGGGTGGCCGAACAACCGTCTACCGCGCGGCCTTCCGCGGGCTCAGATGAACTCGTGCCGGACGATGGTCTGGTCCCGCCCGGGACCGACGCCGATCGCGGAAACCCGTGCGCCGGAAAGCTCCTCGAGCCGCTCCACATAGGCCTGCGCGTTCGCGGGCAGGTCGGAGAAGGACCGGCACTCGGACAGGTCCTCCCACCAGCCCGGCAGTTCCTCGTAGATCGGCACGGCGTGGTGCACGTCGGTCTGGGTCATCGGCATGTCCTCGGTCCGGAAGCCGTCGACCTCGTACGCGACGCAGACCGGGACGCGATCCAGCCCGGACAGCACGTCGAGCTTGGTCAGGAAGTAGTCGGTGATCCCGTTGACGCGCGCGGCGTACCGGGCGATCACCGCGTCGAACCAGCCGGTGCGCCGCGACCGGCCGGTGGTGACGCCGAACTCGCCGCCGGCCTTGCGCAGGTGCTCGCCCATTTCGTCGTGCAACTCGCTCGGGAACGGCCCCGAGCCGACGCGCGTCGTGTACGCCTTGAGAATGCCCAGCACGGTGGTGATCCGGCCCGGCCCGATGCCCGAACCGGCACTCGCGCCGCCCGAGGTCGGATTTGACGAGGTCACGAACGGGTACGTGCCGTGATCGACGTCGAGCAGCGTGCCCTGCGAACCCTCCAGCAGCACCGTCTCGCCACGCTCGAGTGCCTTGTTCAGTTCCAGCCGGGTGTCGGCGATGCGATGCGCGAACCTCTCGCCGGCCGCGAGCACCTCATCGGCCACCTGGTCGGGCTCGAGCGCCTTGCGGTTGTAGACCTTGACCAGCACCTGGTTCTTGAACTCGAGCGCGGCCTCGACCTTCTGGCGGAAGATCTTCTCGTCGAGCAGGTCCTGCACCCGCACCCCGACCCGCGCGACCTTGTCCTGGTAGCACGGCCCGATGCCGCGGCCGGTGGTGCCGATCTTGCGGCTGCCCAGGTAGCGCTCGGTGACCTTATCGATCGCCACGTGGTAGGGCATGATCAAATGCGCGTCGGCGGAGATCAGCAGGCCGCCGGTGTCGACGCCGCGTTTCTCCAGGCCGTCGAGTTCGTCGAGGAGCACACCCGGGTCGACGACGACCCCGTTGCCGATCACGTTGGTGACGCCGGGGGTCAGGATGCCGGAAGGGATCAGGTGCAGGGCGAAGTTCTCGCCGTCGGGCAGCACGACGGTGTGCCCGGCGTTGTTCCCGCCCTGGTAGCGGACGACCCACTGGACGCGGTCGCCGAGCAGGTCGGTGGCCTTGCCCTTGCCTTCGTCGCCCCATTGGGCACCGATCAGCACGATGGCCGGCATGTGACACTCCAGGTATTCGGCGAGGATTGAGAGCCGGTGCATGAGCGTAACGGAGGGCCGGGACGTGCGGGGACAGGTACTGGTTTGCGGAGCGTCGGTGCCCGCGCTGCCCGAATTGGACGGGCTCGCCGTGCACCGGGTCGGCGAGCGGCCCGGCAAGGACGAGGTGGACCCGCTGCTCGACGCCGATCCGCTCATCGTCGCCGGTACCGACGCGGACCTCGCCGCCGTCGTGCTTCGCTTGCTGCGCAAGGAAAAGCTCGCCACCACACGGGTCGGTTTCGTGCCCTCGGACCCGCGTTCGGAGGTCGCGGCGCTGTGGGGGCTGCCGACCGATCCGGCCCGCGCACTCGCGCTCGCGACGCGGGGCGAAGTGGACCCGGTGCCGCTCCTGCGCGACGACAACGGCGGCGTGTTAGTGGGAAGAGGCACATTCGGCGCTATCCGCGGAGTTGCTTACTGTGACGACGAAGTCGCGCTGCGCGGTACCGCGCGGTCGATAGAAGTGTCGCCCGATGGCGAAGGCGGCCCGGGGATGACGGTTCGCATCGTGAAGGGCCTCCTGTTCAAACGCCCGGTGACGTTGGCCGGCCGCGCGTTCCAGCTCGGCTGCATCCCGGCTCAGCCGGTCAGCGACGGCGTGCCGTTCCCGCGCGCGGTCACGAAGTGGACCTGGTACCGGCACACCGAGGATCTGCGGCTCATCCGCGGACTCGCCTGACTACAGAACGTGCTGCGTCGTTCGGTCCCAATCCGACCGGCAGTCACGGCGATCACGGTCCGCCTACTTTAGGTCGGATTGGTCATCCTACGGACGTCGGTAAATCACCCACCAGTATTGCCTCCGTCACTTTCCTCGCTCACGCTCAGAGCATGCCTGGTTCCCGTACGCTCACCGTTCTCACTGTCTCCGTGATCGTGGCTGCCGGGTTCACCGGCACCGCACTGGCCACGCCGCCCGGTATCCCCTCCGAATCGACCGCGCGCAGCGAGCTGGCCGCGCTCACCGTCAAGGCCGACGGCAGCCTCGACGGCTACTCGCGCGACAAGTTCCCGCACTGGATCGACCAGGGCAACAGTTGTAACACCCGCGAGGTCGTGCTCAAACGCGACGGCACGAACGTCACCACCGGCTCCGACTGCTACCCGACCTCGGGCAGCTGGTACAGCCCGTACGACGGCGCGACCTGGACCGCCCCGTCCGACGTGGACATCGACCACGTCGTCCCGCTTGCCGACGCGTGGCGCACCGGCGCCGCTTCGTGGACGCAGGCGCAGCGGCAGGCCTACGCCAATGACCTGGCCGACCCGCAGCTGATCGCGGTCACCGACAACGTCAACCAGGCGAAGGGCGACGCCTCGCCCGACGAGTGGAAGCCGTCGCTCACGAGCTACTGGTGCACCTACGCGGAGATGTGGATCGCCGTGAAGTCCAGGTGGAACCTGACGGTCAACAGCGCGGAGAAGTCAACGCTCACCGACATGCTCGGGCACTGCTGATCTCGCGGAAAGTCCCGCCCCGGCGAAGGAAACCGGGCAGGCCGCCCAGCGAACAGTATGTCCGCGACGTGGCCGGGCTCAGCGCAACCGGTCGAGTACGTCCGGCGCGTGGCTGTAGAGGCGGAGCACGCCACCGATGGTGAACTCGGTGAGCAGGTCGATCAGCGCGTCGGGGTCCGGTGGCTCGCCGGGCCAGGACAGGGTGACCAGCACCTCCGTCATCGCGAAGTACATCGCGACCAGCGCGGTGTCCGCCCGCCCCGGCTCGATCCCGAACGCGGCCCAGCGTTCGCCGCTCGCGGCGGTGTAGACCTCGGCGAGCCGGGAACGCAGGCGGGTCGCCGCGGGGTCGCCCGTGCGTTCGGCTTCCTGCAGCACCGGCAGCGCGTCCGGATGCTCGGCGACGAAGGCGAACATGGTCGCGTAGTTCTTGCGTGCCCAGGACTTCAGGTCCAGCTCGGGGTCGCCCGAACCACGTTCGGCGATGGTCCGGTACGCGAGTTCCTCGGTGTCGGCGACGGTGTGCGTGAACAGTTCGTGCTTGTCGCCGAACAGTTCGTAGACCGCCTGCCTGGTCAGCCCGGCCTGGCGCGCGATCCCCTCGATCGTCGCGCCCTGGACGCCGCGGGCGGCGAACACCTGCCGTGCCGCCGCCAGGACGAGCCCGCGTTGTTCCTCGACCGGCAGCCTGCGCGGCCGACCCGGACCACGCTTCCGGGGGATTGACGCCTCACTCACCTGACCTCGATCCTTTTTCGGACAGCGCTGTCGGAAAATAGTTTATCGGGGAGCGAGCATGCGTCTGACCCACCGCCGCGGGATCGTGGCAGCCCTCGCCTCGGTCATCGGTCTGGTCTCGCTGACTGTCGGGGCGGCGCCGGCCGGGGCCGCCGACTTCTACGATCCGCCGTCGCCCCTGCCGGCGGGCTCTCCTGGAGACATCATCCGGCACGAGCCGTCGCAGTTCTTCCTCGACCCGGCGAAGACCTTGCCCGCCCCCGCCAAGGTCCAGCGCATCATGTACCGCAGTACCGACACCCACGGCGATCCGGTCGCGGTCACCGGCACGGTGCTCACCCCCACGCTGCCGTGGCAGGGTCCCGGCCCTCGCCCCATCATCAGCTACGCCGCCGGCACGCAGGGTCTCGGTGACCAGTGCGCGCCGTCGAAGGCCCTCGGCGCGGGCCAGGAGTACGAGGGCCCGTTCATTTCGGGACTGCTCGGCCGCGGCTACGGCGTCGTGATCACCGACTACGAGGGGCTGGGCACGCCGGGCGTGCACACCTATGTCAACCGCAAGGCCGAGGGGTACGCGGTGCTCGACGCGATCCGTGCCGCCCAGCGGCTGCCCGGTTCCGGCCTCCCCGCAGACGGCCCGGTCGCGATCGCCGGGTACTCACAGGGTGGCGGCGCCTCCGCCGCGGCGGCGGAACTGCAACCGGCGTACGCACCCGAACTGCAGCTCAAGGGCGCGTATGCCGGGGCCCCGCCCGCCGACCTGGCCGCCGTCGCGAGGAACCTCGACGGGCACTACGCGGTCGGCTTCCTGCTGTTCGCCGTCGCGAGCATGAACTACGCCTACCCCGACCTGAACATCACGAGCGTGCTCAACGCGAAGGGCAAGGCACTCGAGAAGCAGGTCGAGAACGAGTGCACCGCCGACGCGATCCTCAACCACGCCTTCACCCGCACCGCCGACCTGACCGCCGACGGCCGGCCGATCACCGCGTACCTGGGTGAAGAACCCTTCAAAACGGTCGTCGGCGAGCAGCGAATCGGGCTTACCCCGCCGGCCGTGCCGGTGCTGGTCGCGCACAGCGCGCTCGACGACATCGTGCCCTACCCGCAGGGCCGGACCATGGCCCGCGAGTGGTGCTCGGAAGGAGCGACCGTGCAGTTCGACACCCTCGCCGCGCCGACGCACGTGGGCGGCGCACTGGCCGCCTACCCGGACGCCTTCGCCTGGCTGGACGCGCGCCTGCACGGCGCTCCGGCCCCGGACAATTGTGGAGCCTTTTAGAGAACACCGCGGCGCGAAGCGCCTCGATGAGGGGCGGTGGTCGGGCGGGCGGTGCGCTTGACCGTTTACGTCAGCCCGGTCGCCTCGGCGGCGGCCGGATCGGAGTCGACGAGGAACGTGCGGCAGCGCTCGTACTCCTCGGTCTCGCCGATGCGCTCGGCGGCCTTCGCCAGGACGGCGAGGGCTCGCAGGAAGCCCTGGTTGGGCCGGTGGTTCCAGGGCACCGGGCCGAAACCCTTCCACCCGGCGCGGCGCAGCTGATCGAGGCCGCGGTGGTAGCCGGTGCGGGCGTAGGCGTACGCGGCGACGATCTCACCTGCGTCCAGCGCGCGTTCGCCCAGCGCGGCCCAGGCCTCGCTGAAGTCCGGGTGCTCGGCGGCGACCTCGGCGGGATCGGTCCCGGCGTCGAGTGCGGCCTGTGCGTCGGTGCGTTCGGGGAGCCGGGTGGGCTCCGGCTCCAGCAGGTTCGTCATGCCGCCATCCTGCCTCGTCAGAAGACGAAGCTGGCGAGCACCCCGCTGCCGAGGAGGACGAGGCACGCGACGAGCACGGCGGCGACCATTCGTTTGGGCATCACGGGCCGACACAATGCCGGGCCCGTGATGCCCACGGCAAGTACACCCGCGGGTGAAGTCAGAGCTTCGTGCCCACGGACTTGAGCGCCTGCGCGGCCTCGACGATCCGCGCGGCCATCGAAGTCTCGGCCTTCTTGAGGTAACTGCGCGGGTCGTAGGTCTTCTTGTTGCCGACCTCGCCGTCGATCTTCAGTACGCCGTCGTAGTTCTTGAAGAAGTGGTCCGCGATGGGGCGGGAGAACGCGTACTGCGTGTCGGTGTCGACGTTCATCTTCACCACGCCGTACGAGACCGCCTCGTGGATCTCCTCCAGCAGCGAGCCGGAACCGCCGTGGAACACCAGTTGGAACGGCTTCGAACCGGCGGGCAGGCCCAGCTTCTCCGACGCGACCGCCTGGCCCCGCTTCAGCACGTCCGGACGCAGCTTGACCGCGCCCGGCTTGTACGCGCCGTGCACGTTGCCGAAGGTGGCGGCCAGCAGGTAGCGGCCCTTCTCGCCCGAGCCCAGCGCGTCGACCGTCTTCAGGAAGTCGCCCTCGGCGGTGTACAGCTTCTCGTTGATCTCGTTCGAGACGCCGTCTTCCTCACCACCGACGACGCCGATCTCGACCTCGAGGACGATCTTCGCGGCGGCCGCCTTCTCCAGCAGGTTGGTCGCGATCTTGAGGTTCTCGTCGAGGTCGATCGCCGAGCCGTCCCACATATGCGACTGGAACAGCGGGTTCTCGCCGCGGTTGACCCGCTCCTGCGAGATGGCGATGAGCGGGTTGACGTAACCGTCCAGCTTGTCCTTCGGGCAGTGGTCGGTGTGCAGCGCGACGTTGACCGGGTACTTCTTCGCGACGACATGGGCGAACTCGGCGAGCGCGGTCGCGCCCGTCACCATGTCCTTGACATGGAGGCCGGACGCGAACTCCGCGCCGCCGGTGGACACCTGGATGATGCCGTCGCTCTCCGCGTCGGCGAACCCCTTCAGCGCCGCGTTCAGGGTTTCCGACGAGGTCACGTTGATGGCCGGGTAGGCGAACTCGCCTCCCTTGGCCCGGTCGAGCATCTCGGCATAGACCTCGGGGGTGGCGATGGGCATCGTTGGTCTCCTCCTGGACGGTGGTGCGCCTTCTTGCCCGAATCGTACGAGGTCCGCCGGGCCGCGACTACGACAGCAGGACCTCCGCCACAGCCCGGTACGCCGGCAGCGGATCGTCGTCGAGCACCTGGACGCAGACCTGGTCCGCACCCGCGTCGAGATGCGCCTGCAGGCCCTCGGCGATCTGGGCCGCCGTGCCGTGCAGCGCGAGCGCGTCGACGAGCGCGTCACTGCCGCCGTCGGCGAGGTCCTCGTCGGTCCAGCCCAGCCGCTTGAGGTTGCTGCGGTAGTTGACCAGGTGCAGGTACGGGTTCTCCACGCGCGGCCTGCCGATCGCGCGGGCGCGCTCCGGGTCGGACTCCAGCACGATCTTGTGCTCGGGGACGAGCAGCTTGCCTTCGCCGAGGATCTCGCGCGCCTGGCGGGTGTGCTCGGGTGTGGTGAGGTACGGGTGCGCGCCCGCGGTGCGGTCGGCCGACAGCTTCAGCACCTTCGGGCCGAGCGCGGCGAGCGCCCTGTCCTCGACCGGGACGCCGGCGGCGTCGAGTTGGTCGAGGTATTCGACCATCTTCTCGTAGGGCTTCTGGTAGGTCTTGGTCGCCTCCGGATGGCCGATCCCGACGCCGAGCAGGAAGCGTCCCGGGTACTTGCCGGCGATCCGGTGATAGGAGCGGGCGACGGGCGCCGCGTCGTCCTTCCACATGTTGACGATGCCGGTCGCGACGACGACGTGCTCGGTCGCGTCGAGCAGCCGGTCGACGTCGGCGAGATCCGCGTCGGGCGAGCCGCCGAGCCAGATCGCGCCGTAGCCGAATTTCTCCACCTCCTGCGCGAGCTCAGTGCTCATTTGGCTCGGGTGCCGCCAGATACCGAGTTTGCCGAGTGCGTTCACCATGCCGCTCACAACTTCACTCGCCGCCCTGGCATTCCGAGCTAGCGTGGAACCATGAAGATCGGGAACAGCGAACTGGACGTCTACGGCCTGAACCTGGGCGGCAACGTGTTCGGCTGGACGGCCGACGAGCGGCAGTCCTTCGAGGTACTGGACGCTTACGCCGCGGCAGGCGGGAACTTCATCGACACCGCCGATTCGTACATGCACCGCGCTCCGGGCAATTCCGGCGGCGAATCGGAGACCGTCATCGGGAACTGGCTCGCCAAGCGCGGCCGTCGCGATGACATCGTGATCGCGACGAAGGTGGGCAGTTGGCCGGCGCGTCCCGGGGTTTCCGCCAAGAACATCCGCGAGGCGGCCGAGGATTCCTTGCGGCGCCTGCAAACCGACCACATCGACCTGTACTACGCACATCGGGACGTCGCGGACGTGCCCCTGGCGGAGACGCTCGGCGCGTTCGACGAACTCGTGCGCGCCGGCAAGGTCCGCTACCTCGGTGCGTCCAACTACAGCGCGGAGCGGCTCGCCGAGGCACTGTCCATTTCGGACCGTGAAGGCTTCGCCCGGTATGTCGCGCTACAGCCGCACTACAATCTGGTCGAGCGCGGGTACGAGGACGAGTTGTTGCCGCTCGTGCGGCGCGAAGGACTGTCCACATTGCCCTATTTCGCGCTGGCGAAGGGCTTCCTGACCGGAAAGTACCGCTCCCGCGAGGTGAACACGGGCAGCCCGCGCAATGAGGGTGCGATCGCGTACCTCGACCATCGCGGCGAGCGCGTGCTGGAGGCGCTGGACGACATTTCGGCCGCGCACAAGACGTCGCCCGCGGCCGTCGCGCTCGCCTGGCTGGCCGCGCGGCCGACCGTCGCCGCGCCGATCGCGAGCGCGCGCAATGTCGATCAGTTGCGTGATCTGCTGGCCTCGGTCGAGCTGCGGCTCACCGCGGCCGAGTTGACGAGCCTCGACGAGGCCTCGTCGTAATCACCTACTCAGTAGTAGCTTACTCGCGGTAGGTTGGGGTACGGTTCGACCATGGCCAACGTGAACGGCAAGGTCGTGCTCATCACCGGAGCTGCGCGCGGTCTCGGGGCGGGGCTGGCGCAGCGGCTCGCCGCCCAGGGAGCCAAGGTGGCGCTCGTGGGCCTGGAGGCCGAAGAGCAGCGCAAGGTCGCCGACCAGATTGGCGCGTCGGCACGCTCCTGGGAAGCCGACGTCACCGACTGGGACGCGCTCGAGCGCGCCACCGCGGAAGTGGTCGAGCACTTCGGCGGGATCGACATCGTGGTCGCCAACGCGGGGATCGCCACCACCGGGTTCGTCCGGTCGGTCGACCGGGTGGC
The DNA here is from genome assembly GCF_006152065.1 of Amycolatopsis alkalitolerans. GTDB lineage: Bacteria > Actinomycetota > Actinomycetes > Mycobacteriales > Pseudonocardiaceae > Amycolatopsis_E > Amycolatopsis_E alkalitolerans. Next base: position 60,512 of record NZ_VDFW01000009.1, on the reverse strand, counting down.
CTTCGAGAAGGTGATCGAGGTCGATCTGCTGGGCGTGTGGCGCACGTTCCGCGTGACGCTGCCGCACGTGATCGAGCGCAAGGGATACCTGCTGGCGATCTCCTCGCTCGCGGCGATCACGCACGCCCCGGGTCTGGCGAACTACTCCGCGGCCAAGGCCGGGGTCGAGGCGTTCTGCAACAGCCTCCGCGCCGAGGTCGCGCATCTCGGGGTGCGGGTCGGCGTCGCGCACCCGACCTGGATCAAGACCGACCTCGTGGACAGTGCGGACGCGCATCCGGTGTTCGGCAAGCTGCGCGGCGGGATGCCGGGCCCGCTCGGCAAGACGTACCCGCTCGACGTCGCGCTCGATCAACTCGAGGCGGGCGTGCTGAAGCGGGCGCGGGCGATCCACGTCCCGCGCTGGGTGCTCGCGCTGAAGTTGGTGCGCTTGTTCCTGCCACCGATCATCGAACTCGGCTCGCGGTTCCGGGTCCCGGCCGCGGACCGGGCCGCGATCGAGGACATCGACGCGCGGGGCTCGCGCGCCGCCGCTGTCGTCGGCAACGGCGGGAAGGCCGCGATTCGCTAGGGACGTACCCGGCAAGCCCCAACCTCTGCCCGCTCGCGACTATGGCGCGCTCCGGCAACCCGATACGCTGGGCGCGCGTTGGAACAGTCGTGGCGAACACGCGGACGAGGGTCGAGGAGTACATGCCGGAGGGCAATGCGGAGCGTAGTGTCGAGCGCACGCTGGGGCATTTGCGCACGATCGACGGGGCGGGAGAGACGCCCACGCAGTCCGCGCCGCTGACGCTCGAGGATCTGTACCGCACGCATCGCATGCGCCTTGTCCGGCTGGCCATCCTGCTGGTCGACGAGCCCGCGACCGCGGAGGACGTCGTGCAGGAGGCGTTCACCGGGCTGTATCGCAACTGGGCCCGGCTGCGCGACGCGCAGGCCGCCGTCGGCTACCTGCGCACCGCGGTCGTCAACGGCTCGCGCAGCGTGCTGCGCCGCCGGAAGACCGCACGCGAGTACGTACCGCCGCATGCGGTGAACGCACGGTCGGCGGAAAGCCTCGCGATGCTCTCCAACGAACACCAGGCCGTGGTCAGCGCGCTGTCGAAACTCCCGCCGCGCCAGCGGGAGGTGCTCGTACTGCGTTACTACGGCGGGCTTTCGGAGGCGGAGATCTCCGAGGCCGCCGGGATTTCCAAGGGTACCGTCAAGTCCACCGCGAGCCGGGCCCTGGAATCGCTGCAGAAGGCGATGAGCGGTTGACCTTGCCACTCGTGGTTTAGACCAATATATGCTGGAGTACGTGACGGACTTCGTGCTGACCGGCGGCCGACTGGCGCTACCCGAAGGACTCGTCGACGACGGCTGGCTCGCCGTCGCCGATGGGCGGATATCCGGCATCGGCACCGGCACCCCACCACCGGGCGACCACCTCGAGCTGGCCGGTGGCCTCGTGGTGCCCGGGTTCATCGACGCGCACTGCCACGGTGGCGGGGGCGGCTCGTTCTCCAGCGCCGAAGCGAAGGAGCTGCGGCGCGCCATCGCCGCGCACCGGCGGCACGGCACGACCACGATGATGGCCAGCCTGGTCTCCGAGCCGATCCGGACGCTGGTGAACCAGCTGGCCGCGCTTCGTGAGCTGGTCGAGGACGGTGAGCTCGCCGGTGTGCACCTCGAAGGTCCGTTCATCGCCGAAGCCCGCTGTGGCGCGCACGATCCCGCCGTCCTGCTCGAACCCGACACCGCATCCGTCGACGCGCTGCTGCGGGCCGGGCACGGCGCCGTACGCATGGTGACGCTCGCCCCCGAGCTGGCCGGCGGGGTTCGCGCCGTGCGGCAGCTGACCGAATTCGGCGTCATCGCGGCGATCGGGCATACGGACGGTACGGAGGAACAGATCCGCCCGGCGATCGAAGCCGGTGCGACCGTGGGGACACACCTGTTCAACGGCATGCGCCCGCTGCACCACCGCGAACCGGGACCGATCGGGGCGCTGCTGGACGACGAGCGGGTGACCGTCGAGCTGATCTGCGATCTCGTGCACGTTCACCCGACCGTCCTGCGCCTGGCCGCGACGTACGCCGGCCGCGGCCGCACGGTGCTGATCACCGACGCGATGTCGGCCACCGACGCCGCCGACGGTCGTTACCAGCTCGGCCGCCTCGAGGTCGACGTGCGGGACGGCGTCGCGACCCTCTCCGACACCGGCTCGCTCGCGGGCAGCACGCTGACCATGGACGTCGCGTTCCGCAACTTCGTGCGCGGCGCCGGGCTGAGCATCCCGGACGCGGTGCGCGCGACCTCCGGCCGGCCCGCGGAGTTGCTCGGCATCGAAGACCGCACCGGTTCCCTCGAAACCGGCCTGTCCGCGGATCTCGTCATCCTCGACGACGACCTGCGGCCGGCCAAGGTCCTGCGTCGTGGGGAGTGGGTCGGCCACGGGATTGCCCACTAAGCTGAAGAGGGTGAGCGAGCTTCAGGACCCGGAGCGCCTCCTGGCCGAGGCGTTGCGTGCGCAGGCGCGGAATGCTCCGCCGGGCACCACGCCGGAACCCTCGCCCAGCCTTCCGGCCCAGTACGGCCTGCTGTCGGGCACCGGCGACGGCGCGCTGGCCCGCGAGAGGGCCGCGCTCGAGCCCCCGGCCGTGCGCCACCGGGAGGTCCAGGCGAAGCTGCCGTCCGGACCGCTGCCCGCCTACTGGATCCTGCTGCTCGCGGTGCTCCTCGGGCTCGCGACCGGCGCGGTGATCGGGCTCATCACGCTGCTGTGAGGTCGCTGAAACCACACAGGGTCACCCTGTACCGTTTTGTGCTGTGTACCTCGCCGCGACGACGACCACACTCGCCTTGATGCCCAACTGGCTCAACCCGGAGTACCTGCTGACCCAGTTCGGCGCGTACGTGATCGTCGGGCTGTGCCTGGTCATCTTCATCGAAAGCAGCATCTTCCCGGTCCTGCCCGGTGACTCGATGCTGTTCACCGCCGGCCTGTTCGTGGCGCAGGGCGCGATCCATGCCCCGCTGTGGCTCGTCTGCCTGCTGGTGACGGTCGCGGCGCTGCTCGGCAACGCGGTCGGATACCTCATCGGGTACAAGGCGGGCCCGGCGCTGTTCAACCGGCCGGACTCGCGGTTCTTCAAGCAGGAGTACGTCGACAAGACGCACGCGTTCCTGGAAAAGCACGGCCCGAAGGCGGTCGTGCTGGCGCGGTTCGTGCCCTTCGTGCGCACGTTCATCACGTGGATCGCCGGGGTCGGCCGGATGGACGCGAAGAAGTACTTCACCTACACGATCATCGGCGGTATCGCCTGGGCCGCCGGCATCACCGCGCTCGGCCACCTGCTCGGCAACATCTCGTTCATCAAGAACAACATCGAGGCGATCTTCGTCCTGATCGTGCTGGTGTCGGTGGTGCCGCTGGTCGTCGAATGGGCCCGCAGGCGCCGCGAGCGCAAGAACGGCGCCGTGGCCGAGACCGATCCGGAGGTCACCCAGCAGATCCCCCGGATCGATCACTGACCGTCCCGGCTCAGGCCCCGGGGCTCCGCGTCGGCAGTCCGTCAGCGCGCCGCTTTCCGGTTCCGCGCGGATCAGCTTCACCAGCGCGGCCGTGTCGAGATAGTACCTCAGGTCATCGAGAACATCGAGCCCGGGTTGAACACGTTGTCCGGATCCAGCGCCTGCTTGATCTGCCGGTGCACCCGGATCCCGACGGGGCCGATCTCGCGCGCGAGCCAGTCCTTCTTGATCTTCCCGACCCCGTGCTCACCCGTGACCGTGCCGCCCAGCGACAGGCCCACGTCGAGGATCGCGTCGAAAGCCGTGCGGGCGCGCGCGAACTCGTCCTCGTTCCCCGCTTGGTAGACGATCGTCGGGTGCATGTTCCCGTCGCCGGCGTGCCCGACGACGGCGATCCGCAGGCCGACCTCGTCGCTGATCCGCTCGCAACCCTGGATGAGCTCGGCGATCCGGGTCCGCGGGACGGACACGTCGTCGGTCAGCCACACGCCGTACTCCTCCAGCGCGGTGAGCACGACCCGCCTGGCCTGTAGCAGCATCTTGCCCTCGGCCAGGTCCTCGGTCGCGTAGGTCATCGTCGCCTCGCAGTCGGAACAGATCTGCTCGATCGCGGCGAGTTCGCGCCTGGCCACCTCGGCACCGGAGTCCGACTGGCACAGCAGCAGCGCCTGGCAGTCCGAGCCCGCGCCGAGGTCGGTGTTGAGATGGTGCTCGGCCGCCTTGATGGAACTCGCGTCCATGATCTCCATCAGCGAGGGCACAAGTCCCTCGCGGACGATCCGGGCGACGGCCTCGCCCGCCTTGTCCGTGTGATCGAACCCGGCGACGAGCGTGGCGGGTGCCTGCGGCAGCGGGCGCAGCGCGACGGTCGCCTTCGTGATGACGCCGAGCGTGCCCTCGCTGCCGATGAAGAGCTTGGTCAGATCGTAGCCGGCCACGCCCTTCACGGTGCGCCGCCCTGTCCTGAGCAGCGAGCCGTCGGCGAGTACGACTTCCAGCCCCAGCACGGAATCCGTGGTGACCCCGTACTTCACACAGCACAGCCCGCCGGCGTTCGTCGACAGGTTGCCGCCGATCGTGCACCAGTCGTAGCTCGACGGGTCGGGCGGATAGAACAGGCCATGCTTCTCGACCGCGTTGCGGAAGTCGAGGTTCACCACGCCGGGCTGCACGACCGCGAGCCGGTTACCGGCGTCGATCTCCAGCACCTGGTCGAACTTCGTCATCACGAGCATCACGCAGCCGTCGATGGCGTTCGCGGCACCGGACAGCCCGCTGCCGGCGCCGCGCGGGACGATCGGCACCTTCGCCTCGGCGCACGCTCGCACGATCGCCTGGACCTGTTCGACCTCGGAGGGCTTCACCACCGCCAGTGGCCGGCCGGACGGGGCCAGCGGCATCATGTCGCGCGAGTAGCTGTCGATCACGTCGGGGTCGGTCAGGACGGCTTCGTCGCCGGCCGCTTTCCGGAGCTTGGTCAGCAGTGCGTCATTGCCCATGGCTCATATCGTAAGGCTGTCTTCTCCACACTGCGGAACAAGTTTTCCGAATTTGATCAGCGTGTCATCCCGATGATCCGGTCGACCGGTATGCGCAGTACGAGCCGTTTGTCGGTCACCATCGCGGCGCGGTATTCGTCCCAGTCCGGATGCTCGCCGGCGACCTTGCGGTAGAGGTCGATGAGTTCCTCGACCGCTTCGTCGTGCGGATCCCGCGCGACGGCTGAGAGTTCGGCGGTGCCCTCGGCGACGGCGTAGGACCAGCCGTCCGTGCTGGTCACGTGGTAGGTCGCGCGCGGATCGCGACGGAGGTTCCGCGTCTTCGCCCTGCCGTCCGTGATCGACACCAGGATCCGGCCGGTTCCGGCGTCGTACAAATGGGTCACGTTGGACAGTTGGGGCCTGCCGTCGCGCCTGAGGGTCACCAGCACTCCGAACGGGCGGTCGGCGAGAAGCTCGAGCAGGGCAGCGTCATCGGTCATGCCAGGAATTGTCGTACCCCGGGCGTAGTTTCGATATGCGCGGGGAGTGAACGGTGCGAACCGGACAGAGCGACCCAGGGTAATTCACTTGCCTTTGGCAACTAAAGTGTTTTACGACACATGGGGAGTTATTTGACTGGCGCAACCAACCAGTTGAGGTGCATCCTTGCTTAGGGCAACTAGTTGCAGGCGCCAATTAAGCGAAGAAGGTGATGACCATGGCAGCCGCCACGCGCGAGGTAGCCATCACGGCAGGCGAACTCGACCTCGCGGACGAGTTGGGGATGCAGTTGGTCCGCTTCATGCGCGCCGTGCACAAGGCCAAGGCCGGGGTGGTCACGCACGGGCAGGACGGGATCGAGCGCGCCGCCTACGCGATCCTGTTCCACCTGATCCACGACGGCCCGCAGCGCACCAGCAAGCTCGCCGAGTCGTTGCATGCCGAGATCTCCACGATCAGCAGGCAGAGCAGCTCCCTGGTGCAGCACGGCCTGGTCGAGCGCCAGGCCGACCCCGAGGACGGCCGGGCGTGCCTGCTCGCTCCCACCAGCGAGGGGCTGCGGGTCTTCGAGGAGAACCGGCGGCAGCGCAACCAATGGCTGGCCGAGGTGCTGGCCGACTGGCCGGAGGAGGACAGGCTGACGCTGAACCGGCTGCTGGCCCGGCTCAACTCCGGCATCGAGACAAGCATTCTGCAGATGGCCGACCACGGGTCGGCCGAGGCAAAGGGGGCCTGACGCATGACGAGTTCCACCAGACAACCCGCGGCGGCGGCGGGGGGAGCCGCGCCGGTGGCGGAGATGCCGCGGCTGTCACACCGGCAGATCATGACCGTGCTGTCGGGCCTGATGCTGGGCATGTTCCTCGCCGCGCTCGACCAGAACATCGTCAGCGTGGCGATCGTCAAGATCGCGAACGACCTGAACGGGTTCAGCGAGCAGGCCTGGGCCACCACGGCGTACCTGATCACCGCGACGATCGCGACCCCGCTGTACGGCAAGCTGTCCGACATCTACGGGCGCAAACCGTTCTTCCTGGCCGCGATCGCGATCTTCGTGATCGGTTCGGCCGCCTGTACGTTCGCCACCTCGATGTACGAGCTGGCGGCCTTCCGGGCGTTCCAGGGCCTTGGCGCCGGTGGCCTGATGTCGCTGGCCATGACGATCATCGGTGACATCGTGCCCCCGCGTGAGCGGGTGAAGTACCAGGGCTACTTCATGATGGTCTTCGGTTCGGCGACCGTCCTCGGCCCGGTGCTCGGCGGGTTCTTCTCCGGCCTGACCACCCTCGGCGGGCTGCACGGCTGGCGCTGGGTCTTCCTGATCAACGTGCCGATCGGCATCGTCGCCCTGTTCGTCGTGTTCAGGGTGCTCAACGTCCCGCACCTCAAGCAGCCGCAGAAGATCGACTGGTGGGGCGCGCTCTCGCTCGCGGTGGCCGTCGTGCCGCTGCTGCTGGTCGCGGAGCAGGGCCGCACCTGGGGCTGGGGCTCGACCCGGTCGGTGATCTGCTACGCGGTCGCGGCGTTCGGCGTGATCCTGTTCATCTTCGTCGAGTACGTCATGAAGGACGCGGCGCTCATCCCGTTGCGGTTGTTCAAGAACTCGACGTTCAGCCTGGTCATCATCGCCGGCACGATCGTCGGTGTCGCGATGTTCGGCAGCATCACCATGGTGCCGCAGTACTACCAGGTGGTCCGCGGCTACTCGCCGACCGAGGCCGGCCTGCTGATGCTGCCACTGGTGCTGGGCATCATGATCGGCTCGCAGATCTCGGGCCAGATCACCGCGAAGACCGGCCGGTACAAGATCCTGCCGATCGTCGGCACGTTCGTCATCGCGGCTGGCACGGTGCTCTTCGCGCAGGTGCACTTCGACAGCCCGGCGTGGCAGCCGCTCGTGTACACGCTGGTCATCGGCCTCGGCCTCGGTGGCTGTATGCAGACGCTGATCATCGCTGCGCAGAACGCCGGTCCGCGCAGTGACATGGGTGTGTCCACCGCGTCCGCGACGTTCTTCCGCCAGATGGGCGGCACGCTGGGTGTCGCGGTCTTCCTGACGATCCTGTTCAACCTGCTGCCGACCAGGATCTCGGACGCCTTCGGCGGCCACCTGCCGGCCGGGTTCAACGCCGGCGCGCTGAACCAGTTGCAGTCGAACACGAGCGGTTTGCACAGCCTGCCCGCGGCCATCAAGGACCCGGTGCTGACCGGCTTCACCAACTCGATGCACGGCGTGTTCTACGTGGCCGCCGGCGTGGCTCTGCTGGCCACCATCGTGCTGCTGTTCATGCGGGAGATCCCGCTCCAGGACAGGCCCGGCCCGTCGGCCCCGGCCATGGAGGGCGGCGAGGCGCTGCTGCCGGACGAGGCCAGCGCCGAATCGGAGAACTGGGCCGACGCCGAGGCGGCGCTGGCCGAGCCGGAGCCCGAACCGGCGCTCGTCGGCGCCGGCCGCCATGCGGCGCCAGGTGAGACCAACGGGCACGGCAACTACGAACTCGCCACGCAGACAGCGCCGTTCGCCACGGCGACGGCCGGGATGAGCAGCCCCGTCGACACCGACGGCCAGCCGATCAGCGGGCATATCCGCAGGCAGGACGGTTCCTCGGTGCTCGGCGCGGCGCTGACCCTGATCGACCAGCGCGGCCGCCAGGTCGCGCGGGGCACGGCGGGCAGCGACGGTGCGTACACCATCAACGCTCCTGGCGCGGGCACGTACGTGCTGATCGTTTCGGCGAGCGGCCACCAGCCGCAGGCCTCCAGCGTCGTGGTCGGGCACGGCCCCGCCCAGTTGGACCTCACGCTGGTCGGTTCCGGAGAGTTGAGCGGCACCGTCCGGATCGCCGGGCAGGGCACGCCGTTCGCGGGCGCGACGGTCACCCTGACCGACTCGCGCGGTGAGGTCACCGGCGCGTCGATCACCACGACGGAAGGCGCGTACACCTTCCACGGCGTCGGCGCCGGGACGTACACGCTGGTCGCGAGTGCCGAGCGGATGCGCCCGGTCGCGGAGATGCTGACCGTGCCCGACAGCGGCGTGCTGCGGCACGACCTCGAGTTGTCCTCGGCGGTCGTGCTCTCCGGCACGGCCCGCACGGACGGCGATCGCGCGGTCCCCGATGCCCGCATCACGGTGCTCGACGGGAACGGCAACGTGGCCGCGGTGGCGAGGACCGACGCCGAAGGCCGGTACCTGGTGAGCGATCTGCCCGAGGGCAGCTACACCGTGGTGGCCAGCGGATACCCGCCGGCGACGAGCCAGGTCGAGCTGCCGGGTGGGGAGGCGGTCCACGACGTGCGGCTCGGGTACGAGCAGGTGATCGACCAGTTCGGCGGCGAGCGGTCATGACGGGCCTGAACGCGCGGATCCAGACCGCCGAAGGCTGGGCGGTCGAGGGCACGGTGCTCACCGTGACCGACATGTCCGGCCACCAGGTGGCTCGCGCGGTCTCGGACGCGAAGGGGGCGGTGGACACTCAGCCACTGCCCCCCGGGGTCTACACCGCCGTGCTCACCGCGGCCGGGTACAACCCGGTCGCCCGTACGGCGCAGATCGGCTCGGACGGCACCGGCTCCCTCGGGGAGATCCCGCTGCAGCCGGTGGCCGGTTCGGTCGAACCGCCGCCGCCGGGGCCGTGGACGATCGACCCGGTGCACACCACGGTCGTCGCGACCGCGCGGCATCTGGGCATCGCGAGCATCCGGGCCCGGTTCAGCGAGGTCAACGGCCGGATCGTGATCGGAAGGCCGGTCGAGCAGTCCTCGGTCGCGGCCGAGATCAAGGCCGCGAGCCTCGACAGCGGGATCAAGATGCGGGACGACCACCTCCGCTCGCCGGACTTCCTGGACGTCGACACCTTCCCGACGATCAGCTTCGCCAGCACGGGCCTGCGCCAGCGCGGCGCGGACACGTGGACGCTGGCGGGCGAGCTCACCCTGCACGGTGAGCGGCGGCCGGTCGAGCTGGACCTGACCTACGGCGGCTGGGGCCCGGACCCGTGGGGCGGCGTGCGCGCCGCGTTCCACGCCGAGACCCAGTTGCACCGGAACGAGTTCGCGATCAACTACAACGCGATGGTCCGGGCCGGGGTCGCCGCGATCGGCACCACGGTGAAGATCGAAATCGACGTCGAGGCCGTTCAAGGCGAGTCGCTGCCGCAGATGTGAGCACCCGTTCGAGGGCTCCGAGTGGTTGACGGATACGGCGAATACCCCTTCGGCTGACCGCGGCTTGCGTTCGCCACGTAGGCTTCGGCGGGTGAGTGTCGTGAACGCCGCCTCGTCAGGCCTTGGTGTCAGCTGGCTGGACACCGCGGGCCCGGTGCTGGTCTGGGTGATCGTGCTCAGTTTCGTGTTCGTGGAATGCGCGCTGATCGTCGGCCTGTTCCTCCCGGGCGATTCGCTGCTGTTCGCCGCCGGGGTCGTGCTGGCCTCGCACGGCGCCGACGCCAACGCCTGGCTGCTGTCGGTGGCCGCGCTGGTGGTCGCCGTCGTCGGGAACCAGGCCGGGTACTACATAGGCAGGCATACGGGCACCCGGTTCATCGCCCGCCGCGGCGGGCGCGTGCTGAACAGAGCCAACCTCGAGCGGGCGCGCGCGTTCCTCGACCGCAGGGGGTTCTTCGCCGTCGTGGCCGCGCGGTGGATCCCGTGGGTGCGCACGCTGGCGCCGCTCATCGCGGGCGCCGCCCGGATGAACCCGCGGCGGTTCCTGCTCGCGACGACGCTCGGCGGGCTGCTGTGGGTGCCGACACTGGTGCTGCTCGGCTACTACGGCGCCGGGTTGCTGGAAGTGATCCCCTGGGTGAAGACGGTGCTCGTCTGGCTTTCGGTGGCGTTCTTCATCGGGGGTACGACTTTCGGCATCGTGCGGTACCGCCAGGAGATGCGCCGCCCGGTCGACGACACGCGTCGCGAGCACGACACAGAACTCCCCGAAGCCGCCTGACCCTCCTTCGCGGTGGTGGAGCCACGCGCAAGCAGCTTCGAGGCCGGCGCGCAGGTGCGGGAGGACGTCAAGAGCGTCGGCAACGCGCGTCCGCTTCAGGAGGTCGGATCCGCCCAGACCTCGAGCTGGATCCCGTCCGGATCGCGGAAGACCACGACGGCGGAGCCGGGCAGCGTGCGGGACGCCTTGGCCGGGGAGTGGGTGACGCCGTACTCCACGAGCCGGCTCTCCCATTCCTTGAGTTCGGCGTAGGAGTCCACCGTGAACGCCACGTGGTCGAGACCCGCGCGCCGCTCGTCGAAGTCGCCCAACTCGGTGTCCGGATGCTGGACCAGGATCACCGAGAACGCCTCGGCCCGCCCGCACAGCACCACCTTCCGGATCCCGGTCTCCGCGTCCTCGCGGCGGGCGACCTCCTTCAGATCCAGCACCCGCTCATACCACGGGACACTGCGATCCACGTCCGTCACCGTGAGCGCCAGGTGATGCACGCCGGTCAGCGTGGACATACGGCAGCCGTCCTTTCGTGTTCCCCACGGCAAGGCTACCGACGCTCGCGCTGAGTAAACGCTTTCTCGTGAATCTGTGGACAACTCAGCGAATTGCTCACAGCCTGTGGACAACTTTCAACGCCCGCCGCCCACGGTGAGTACCGAGCCGGTGGCGTACGACGACGCTCGGGAGAGCAGCCCACAGCACGGCTTCGGCGATCTCTTCGGGCCGGCCCGCGCGCCCGAGCGGGATGCCCGGCGCGAGCCTTTCGAGCCGGTCCGGCAGACCGGCCGCCTCGTGCAGGCCCGTTTCGACCATGCCCGGCGCGACAGCGTTCACCCGGATGCCCTCACGCGCGACCTCCTGCGCCAGGCCGACGGTCATCGTCTCCACGGCGGCCTTCGTCGCCGCGTAATGCACCCGCCCGCCCGTCGCCCGACCACCACCCCTGATCGAGGCGCTCCGCGCCGCAGCGCTGAAGCCGAAGCGGTCCGCGCGGCCGTCGAGGAGATGTTCACGATCACGCCGCCCGAACCGCCGTACCGCGTGGACATCCGCCGCACCGCCTCGCGGCAGCACAGGAACACCCCGCCGACGTTGACGTCCAGCACCCTCTTCACCGTCTCGGCGCTCTGCTCGTCGAGACGGCCCGGGGTGTTGCCGGTGATCGCCGCGTTGTTGACGACTCCGATCAGCGGCCCGAACTCCGTGGCCGCGTCGAACAGTTCCGTCACGTCCTCTTCGGCCGAGACGTCGCCGCGCACCGTCAGCGCCCGCCGGCCGAGCGCCCGCACCTGCGACGCCACTTCCTGGGCCGCGACCCCGTCCGACGCGTAGTTGATCACCACGTCGTACCCGTGGGAAGCCGCCAGCAGACATACCGCGGCCCCGATCCCCCGGCTCCCGCCGGTCACGATCAGCGTCATATGGCGAAGTTGGCCAGCGGCATATTCTCCAGCACGAGATCCGCGCGCGCCGCGCTCGGCACGATCAGATCGGCGTTCCGCTGGTCGCTGCCCAGCGCCCGGCGCCGCGCCTCGACGAGCGACCGGCCGTACAGGCGGTGCCGGGTCACGAGCCGCTCGACCCGCTCATGCTCGTCGGGCGCGAGAAACCACACCTCGTCCAGCAGTCCGCGCACCGCGGCCCACGGTGGCGAGTCCAGCAACAGATAGTTGCCCTCGGTGATGACGAGCGGCACGTCCGCCGAGACCGGGACGGCCCCTGCGATCGGTTCCTCGATCTCACGCCGGAACTCCGGCGCGTACACGGTTTCCCGCCCGGCCTTGAGCCGGCCGAGCAAATGCACGTAACCGTGCGCGTCGAACGTGTCGGGCGCGCCCTTGCGTTCGGCCCGGCCCAGCCTGCGCAGCTCGACCTGGGCGAGGTGGAACCCGTCCATCCCGACCACCGCCGCCCGGTTGCCGAGCGCGTTCGCGAGCGCCCACGCGAGTGTGGTCTTGCCCGAAGCGGGCGCGCCCACGATCCCGAGCAGTGTCCGCTCACCGCGCGCCACCAGCGATTCCGCGCGTTCCAGCAGGTCGTCGAACGACGTCATGGCATTCCCATCCTCATCACCCAGGCCCGCGGCCCGGCGTACCGCACCCGCCGCGCGGCCACCTCGTTGGCGTACCGGATCAGCTCCGGTAACTCGAACCTCCCGACACCGTATGCGAGCGCGCCGTGCCAGACATCGCCCGCGCCCAGGGTGTCCCGCGCTTCGGTGGCCGGGACTGGCACCTCGCCCGCGGCGGACGCCGTTCGCCAGCGCACCGGGTCCGCGCCCGCCGTCGTGATCACCGTGGCAACCCCGCGGTCGAGCAGATCCGGCCCGGGCGCGCGGAAATGCGCCGAGCAGGCGGCGATGTCGACCAGCGGCAGCAGTTCGTCGAGCACCGGTTTCCAGCTTCCCGCGTCCAGCACGACCGGAATCCCCTGTGCGCGGGCCCAGCGCGCGGTGCCCAGCGCCAGTTCCGGGTGGTGACCGTCGACCAGGACCGCGCTCACCCCGTCCAGCTCCCAGGGCGCGCCGGAGAAGGCGGGACTGTTCGCCGCGTTGCGGGAGACCACCGTGCGTTCGCCGTCGCGATCCCTGACCGCGACGGCACTCAACGCTGGCGGGTCCGCGACGGATGGCGCGATATCGACGAAATCCACCCCGCAGGCGGAAAGGTCGGCACGGGCGAGGCCGGCGAGCGGGTGCGAACCGAGGACCGTCAGCAACCGCGCCCGGCCCCCGAGCGCGGCGACCGTCACCGCCGCATTGGCCGCCGGCCCGCCCGCGGCCACGTCCACCGACAAGGACTGCACCTTCTCGCCGGGCGCGGGCAGTTCGGCCACCCGCTGCACCACATCGATCGTACAGAGGCCGGCGAGAAGGACGGTCATGCCGACAGTCCCGTGTGGACAGCCGCTTCGACCTCGCGCACCGCACCGTTTTCGCCGACCTCCAGCGCACCGGTGATCAGCCCGACGACTTCGTTCATCGACGTCGTCTCCGGCGACACGACCGCGACGCGCCTGCCGAGCCGGTGCACGTGGATCCGGTCGGCGAGCTCGAACACGTGCGGCATGTTGTGGCTGATCAGCACCACCGGCAGGCCGCGCTCGCGGATCCGGTGGATCAGCGCGAGCACTCGCCCGGATTCGGCGACGCCGAGCGCCGCGGTCGGCTCGTCCATGATCACCGCCTTGCTGCCGAACGCCGCCGCCCGCGCGACCGCGACACCCTGACGCTGCCCGCCCGACAGCGTCTCGACCGGCTGCGTGATCGACTTGACCTTGATGTCCAGCTCGTCGAGGACGCGCTGGGCCTCGGTGCGCATTTTCGCCGTGTCCAGCTTGCGGACGAGCCGGAGCGGGCCGGTGCGCCGGACTTCCCGGCCCAGGAACATGTTCGCCGCGATGTCCTGTGCCGGCGAGAGCGCCAGATCCTGGTACACGGTCTCGATGCCGATGCGGCGGGCGTCGATCGGAGTGCGCAGGTGCACGGTCTCACCGTCCACTTTGATCTCGCCGGCGTCGGGCACGAGAGCGCCCGACAACGCCTTGATCAGGCTGGACTTCCCGGCCCCGTTGTCGCCGACCACGGCGAGCACTTCGCCCGGGTAGAGGTCGAAGTCGGCGCCGTCGATCGCGGTGACGTGTCCGTAGCGTTTGACCAGCCCGCGCGCGGACAGGGTGGGAGTGGTCATGACTTCCTCCTCGCCAGACGGTCGACGATGACGGCGGCGATGACCAGGGCACCCGTCGCGAGGTCCTGGTACAGCGAGTCGACGCCGAGTTGGGACAGACCGGACTGCAGCACGGTCACGATCAGCGCGCCGACCATCGTGCCGAGCACCGAACCGCGGCCGCCGAACAGGCTCGTGCCGCCGAGCACCACCGCGGTGATCGACTGCAGGTTGCCCAGCTGGAACGCGTTCGGGTCGGCGTTCGGGATCCGGCCGAGGGCCTGCCACGCGGCGAGGCCGAAGATCAGCCCGGCGACGACGTACACCGAGATCACCGTGCGGTTCACCTCGATCCCGGACAGCCGTGCCGCCTCGGCGTTGTCGCCGACGGCGTAGACGTGCTTGCCCCACGCCGTTCGCGTGAGCGCGTACCACACGACCAGGTACATCACGAGTGCCACGGTCATGCCGTAGGTGACGGGGATACCGCCGAACAGGTAGCGCTGGGTGCCGAGCCAGGTGAGTACGCCGTGCTCGGTCACCGGCACGGCCTGGCCGCTCGCGACGAGCTTGTCCGCCGCGGTGAGCATCGTGAAGAAGCCCAGCGTCACGATGAACGGCGGCAGCTTGACCTTCGTGACCAGCGAGCCGATCACCAGCCCGATGCCGATCGTGACGAGCACGCCGAGGATCAGCGCGGCCGGCCCCGGCATGCCGCCGGCGAACAGCTTCGCCATGATCAGGGTGCCCAGCACCATGGCCGAGGCATTGGACAGGTCGATCCCGGCGGTGAGGATGATCAGCGTCTGGCCGAGCGCGAGCGTGCCGACCACGAGCGCCTGGTCGACCATCAGCGACAGGTTGTCCAGTTCGAGGAACCTGCTGGTGGACAGCGAAAAGATGATCATCGCGAGGATGAGCGCGAGCGCGGGCCCGGCGGCGGGCGCGCGCAGGAAGAACTCACCAGCGCTGTCGTGTGTCCGGCGTTCCGCGGTTACGGCGGTCATTTCGTCCCCCAGCAGTTCTGCAGGCCCCATCGGGTGTCGTGGCTGGGCACACCGGGCATCGGTTGGTCGGTGATCACGACGGATCCGGTGTCGATGAACCCGCTCGGCTTCTTGCCGGTCTTCGCGTATTCGACGGCCGCGTGCACGCCCTCCTGGGCCATCTTGCGCGGGAACTGCATGACCGTCGCCGCGTACTCGCCGTCGCGCACGTTCTCCACACCCTGGCAGCCGCCGTCGATCGAGCCCATCACGACGTGCAGCCCCCGCGCCTGCAGTGCCGCGAACGCACCACGCGCGGTGGGTTCGTTCATCGTGTAGACGGCGTCGACATCGCTCGAACGCTGCAGCAGGTTCTCCATCTTCTGCTGCGCGGTGCTCTGATCCCCGTTCGCCGGCTCGCGCCCGACGATCGCCGGGTCGCCGTCCTTGAGCCCGATTCCTTCGAGGAAACCGTTGTGGCGGAAGGTGTCCACGGTGCTGCCCGCGGTGCCGTCGATCATGATCAGCTTCGGTGCGGCGCCGCCGAGCGCGGCCTTGACGTACTGGCCCTGCTGGCGGCCGGCGGCGAGATTGTCCGTGGCGAACGTGGCGTCGACGGCGCTCGCCGGATCGGTCGCGGTGTCGAGCGCGATCACCATGATGCCGGCCTTGCGCGCCCGGTCGATCGCGTCCAGCACGCCGGTGGAGGAGTTCGGCGTGATCAGGATCGTGGTCGCGCCCTGTTGCATGAGGTTCTCGATGGCGCGGACCTGGCCGTCGTTGTCGCCGTCGAACTGCCCGGCGAGCGCGACGAAGTCGGCGCCCTGAGCTTGCGCGGCCGCGCTCGCGGCGTTGCGCAGTTCGACGAAATACGGGTTCGTGTTGGTTTTGGTGACCAGGCCGATCTTGGCAGCAGCATTGCCGTCGCCGCCAGCTCCTGTGCTGGCGCTGCCACCCCAGTGCCGTTCGACCGTGCACCCGCTGACCGTCACTGCGGCGGCCACAAGCAGGCACAGGAGACTGCGATGTCTCACGGGACCTCCCCATCGAGGCTGGGACCTTGCTGCCCGGACGGTAGAGATCTCTATCCTGATCTCGCAAGCGTTTGCGCAAACGCTTGCCGGTAAGCATTGACGGGAGCGTTCATGTCGCGGCAAAGATCTGTCAGGCCCACTCAGCGGGATATCGCGGAGCTGGCCGGGGTGTCCATCACCACCGTGTCGCATGTCGTGAACGGGACGCGGGCGGTGGCGCCGGAGACGAAGGCCGCGGTGCTCGCGGCGATCGAGAAGACGGGCTACACGGGTGACGTCATCGCCCGCTCGCTCGTCACCGGCGGCACGCGCTCGATCGGGGTCGCGATCTCGTTGCTCGCCAACCCCTACTTCGCGGCGCTGATGCAGGCTGTCGAGCGCGAAGCCGCCGAAGCGGGGTACACGGTGCTGCTCGCCGATACCCACGACGCGGTCGCAACCGAGCAGGACACCGTACGCGCGCTTCGCTCCCGCCGCGTCGAAGGTCTGTTGCTGACTCCCGCGCCCGGCGACGGGGCGGTGATCAGCGAGTTGGTGTCGCTCGGCGTGCCGGTCGTCCTCGTCGACCGGTTGACCACGCGGACCGACGTGGACCAGGTCGGCTCGGAGAACATCCAGTCGACCTCGGCGCTCACCGAGCATCTGGCGTCGCTGGGGCACCGGCGGATCGGGCTGATCAGCGGTGTGCCCGGGCTGAGCACGAGCGAGGAGCGGATACTCGGTTACCGGCTCGGGCTGGGCCGCGGTGGGCTGACGTGGCAGCCGGAACTGGTGGTGACCGGGCATTCCTCGAAAGAGGGTGGCGCAGCCGCGCTGCGCCGGTTGATGGAGCTGTCCGAGCCGCCTTCGGCGCTGGTGGTCGCCAACGACGCGATGATGGTCGGCGCGCTGCACGAGGCGCGGCGGCGTGGCCTGCGCGTCGGCCGGGAGTTCGCGATCGCCGGCTACGACGACGCCGAATGGGCCGATCTCGTCGACCCGCCCCTGACGACCATGGCGCAGCCGACCGAGGAGATCGGCCGCCAGGCGGTGCGCCTGCTCCTGGCCCGGATCACCGATCCGGACCGCCGCCCCGAAACTATCCGCCTCCCACCCCACCTGATGCACCGCCACTCCTGCGGTTGCTAACCCCGCCGCCTCGGGCCAACACGCCGCCGCCTCGGGCCAACACGCCGCCGCCCCGGGCCAACTCGCCGCCGCGTCTGGCCAACACGCCGACGCCCCGGGCCAACACGCCGACGTGGGGGGGCGGGCCCGGCGTGTTTGCCCGCTGCGCTCGTGAGTTGGCGCGTGGCGCGGGTGAGTTTGCTCGTCGCGGGGTCAGAGGGTGGCGGCGGCTTCCAGCAGGAGCCAGGCGCCGACCTGGACGGACAGGTCGCGGGAGGCTTCGTCCGGGGCTGGTTCGGACCATTCGGAGCTGAACAGCGGGCCGCCGGGGGCTTCTGTCGCGCCGGACCAGGCGGCCTGCGCCGAGTCCAGGACCAGAGACCGAGCCGCGTCGCCCCCCGGGGCGGGCAACCGGCCGGCGGCGAGCGCCAGGTACCGCGCCAGGATCCCGGCGAACAACCCACCGTCCCCGCCGCCCTGGCCGCGCAGCACCCCGCCCGGCGCGCAGTGCGCGGCGACCGCCCGCACGGTCCGCGCGGCAGCGTCCACTTCGGACAGCTCAAGGCAGGTGCCCAGGAAAACCCCTTGGCAATACGTGTAAATCGCCTTCACCAGCTCGCCGTCGTCCACCCGCAGGCCGTCCCATACGAGACCGGTCGCGGGGTCGACGAGCGTCGCGTCCATCCACTCGAACAGCTCCCGCGCGCGCTCGGTCTCACCGGCACGCGCGTGGAGGATCGCGGCCGGACCGTTGGACGGCGCGTTCTTGAACCGGTCCCCCTTATGCCACCAGATCCCGCCGCCACCCTCGGCGGTCCACGCACCGCGCAACTCGGCCAGCAGCACCGAAACGTCACGGCCCGCGCGCTGCATCGCGAGCCCGAGCCAGGCCATGTCGTCGTAGTACTCGTTGGTCCAGCGCCCGAAATTACGCAGCCGCACAGTCCGCATGAACCGGTCGATGGTCACCGAGCGCGCCGGCGTGGGCTCACGAAGCTGGGCGTCGATGAGGCAGTCGAGCAGATGCGCCTGCCACCAGTAGTTCCAGTGCCAGTGCACGCGCTGGTCCGGGGTCGGCGGCCAGCCGCTGCGGCCGAGCACGGTGCGCGGCAGCGCCCAGACCCGGCGCAGATGCCGCGTCGTGATCGCCCGCTCCGCCGCGGCGGCCCACTCCCGGTACATCACCAGGCCCGGGACAGGTCGGCGTGCTGACGGATCCACGCGTGCATCACGATCCCGGCGGCGACCCCCGCATTGATCGACCGCGTCGTGCCGAACTGTGCGATCGACACCACCAGCGACGCCGCCTCCTGCGCCTCGACGGACAACCCCGGGCCCTCCTGCCCGAACAGCAGCACGCACTCCCGTGGCAACTCGACGGTTTCCACCGGGCGCGAACCCGGCGTGTTGTCGACCGCGACCACGGCCAGCCCCCGTGCCACCGCGAATTCCTTCAACGACGCGACATCCGCATGGTGCTCGAGATGCTGGTACCGGTCGGTCACCATCGCGCCGCGCCGGTTCCAGCGGCGCCGCCCGACGATGTGCACGGCGGCCGCGGCGAACGCGTTCGCCGTGCGGACCACCGTGCCGATGTTGTGATCGTGCTGGAAGTTCTCGATGGCCACATGGAAAGGATGCCGTCGCCGGTCCACGTCCGCGACGATCGCTTCACGCCGCCAGTAGCGGTACGCGTCCACCACGTTGCGGCGGTCGCCCTGCGCGAGCAGTTCCGGGTCGTAGCGGGGATCGGTGGGCCGCTCGCCCGGCCACGGCCCGACGCCGACCTCTTCACGCGCCGTCCACTCGGTCGGCCCAGTTTCGTCCAGTTCCACTCCGCGATTTTCGCTCAGGCCTGGCGCGCGCGGTGCGTCGGCGCGTGGTGGCGGTAGCGGAGCCAGGCGCCGACGTAGGAGAACACCACGATCGCGAGCGAGAGGATCGCCACCAGCGGCAACATCGCGCGCGGGAACACGGTGTCGTAGATGTAGTACGCGTTGAACCCGCCGGGCAGCATGCCGAGGCCCTGCTTTTCGCGGAAGAAGTCCTCGAGGGCGGTCAGCGGGCACGGGATCGGGAACACGTTCACCGCGACCCCCCAAAGCGCGAAGAAGACGTGCACGAAAATGCTCCTCGGCCAGCGCCAGGCGAGAAAGCCGCCGAGACCGATGTACAGCAGCGCGATCAGGTGAATCCCGACCGTGATGTCGGCCAGTACTCTCCACATCGACACCTGTGACCTCCCCGTTTCACAGCACCCTCACATCCGAAAATACTCCGGGTTTCCTGAGAAAGCGGGGTCGAGAAGGTGTGACGCGTGATCAACCACCCGCCCGGACGCGCGAGTGCAACGCGGTGACCACCTTCCGTGCCGAATCGAACGCGCCGTTCTGGAACGGTTTGCTCCGCTCAGGCCAGCCCGAGATCATCGGAGGTCAGGAGGTACCGGTAGGGCAGCCCTTCCTTCTCGATCGCCTCGCGCGCTCCCGTGTCGCGGTCGACGATCGTCGCCACACCCACCACCGTCGCACCGGCCTCGCGCAGCGATTCGACCGCGGTGAGCACGCTCGCACCCGTCGTGGAGGTGTCCTCGACGGCCAGCACGCGCTGTCCGGAGACCTCGATGCCCTCGATCCGGCGCTGCATCCCGTGCTGCTTGGTGGCTTTGCGGACCACGAACGCGTCGAGCACCAGGCCGTCGGACGCCGCCGAGTGCAGCATCGCGGTGGCGACCGGGTCCGCGCCGAGCGTCAGCCCACCGACGGCGACGTAACTCCAGTCGGCCGTCAGCTGACGCATCAGCCTGCCGATGAGCGGGGCCGCCGCGTGGTGCAGCGTCGCCCGCCGCAGGTCGATGTAGTAGTCGGCTTCCTTGCTCGAGGACAGCGTGACCTTGCTGTGCACCACGGCCAGATCCGTGATCAGCCGTGCCAGTTCGAATTTCGCGTCTTGGTCAATCCCCGGTTTCGCCACGCGGAGAGTCTTACACACGAGGCCCGGTCACGATGCCGCTGATCCGCCGGATCAGCCCGCCCGGGAGGAGCCGGCCGAGCGCGACGAGCGCCTTGTACTGCATACCCGGCACCGAGACGAGCTTGCCGCGGCGCAGATCCGCGAGGCCGGCGGCGGCGACCCGGTCGGCGTCGAGCCAGAACGCGTTCGGGGCCGAGGGCGAGATGCCGGCGCGCTGGTGGAACTCGGTGCGGACGAACCCGGGGCACAGGGCCATCAGGCGCACGCCGCGCGGGAGGGTGACCCCGATGTCCTCGGTGAACGCGCTCACCCACCTCTTGGTCGCGGCATAGGTGGAGCCGGGGCCGGGAAAGAAGGACGCCACGCTCGACACGTTGACGATGTCGCCGGTGCCGCGCTCGATCATGCCGGGCAGCGCGGCGCGGGTCAGCCGCAGCACGGCGGTGACGTTGACGTCGAGCTGGCGCTGCAGGTGGTCCGGGGTCAGCTCCAGGAACTCGGCGCCGAGGCCGATCCCGGCGTTGTTGATCAGCACGTCCACCGGCTCCTGCCCGAGCCGTTCCTCGACGGCCGCGCGGCCCTCCAAGGTGGCGAGGTCGGCCGGGAGCACGGCGACCGTGACCCCGTACCGGTCCGACAGCTCCCTCGCCGTACTCGCCAGGCGCGCCTCGTCTCGGGCGACGAGCACCACGTCGTACCCCTCGCGCGCGAGCCTGCGGGCGAAAGCCGCCCCGAGGCCCGCCGTCGCGCCCGTGACGAGCGCGGTGTTCACGCCTGGTCCTGTTGCCCAGGCGCGTTCGAGTGCCGGCCGCCCGAGGTGGCTTCCTCATCGAAAGGGTCGACGATGTCGGCGATCTCGCCGAGGTCGCGCAGCAGCCGTTCGAGCCGCGACGGGCCGGCCTGCGGGGCCGCGCTCGCGAGCACCCACTCGTTCTCCAGCCAGGCGACCCCGACGTCACCGCCGAGCGCGTCCGCGGCGTCGACCAGCTCCTGGGTGATCACGCGGCGGGCGGCTTCGGGCTCGTCGGCGAACGCGTAGCGCGAGCCGACCGGGCCGAGCAGTTCGGGCATGTCGGCGCGCTGGAAGGGGACGCTCGCCAGCCACAGCTCGACGAGCGCGGGATGCACGCGGTTGCACCGGACGGCGACCACGACGGCGGGGATCTGCCCGCCCGCCTCGATGTCGAACACGAACACCGGGCGGCGCCCGTCAGAGGTGAACGTCGAACCGGCGACGACGTTGACCGCCGTCTCCGCGCCGAAGTAGCCGAGCGCGCCGCCGGACCACTGTTTGGCCAGCCTCTCGTCCTCCTCGACGAACTGCCAGCCGCGCAGGTCGGCCCATCGCATGCGCTCCCGGTTGCGGGAGCCCTCTCTCGTCCGGTCGGCGAAGAGCAGCACGAGGCCTGCCGCCAGTGCGACGGCGGCGATGACGAACCAAACCCACGCAGGCATACCCACGCGCTCAGGGTATCGTCACGGGCCGCTGAACCAAGATCAGCGGCCCGTGTCGTTACCACCCGTTCGGGTTCAGCCCTTGGTGACCGTCAGCGCGTTCCCGGCCTCCAGGTACGGGATGTCGACCCGGACGGTGTCCCCGTCGCGGATCTCGCCGGACAGCAGCTTCTTCGCCAGCTGGTCGCCGATCGCGGACTGGACCAGACGGCGTAGCGGCCGTGCTCCGTAGATCGGGTCGAAACCGTTGAGGGCCAGCCATTCCCGGGCGCCGGGCGTGACGTCCAGGGTGAGCCGCCGCTGCGCGAGGCGCTGGGCGAGGCGGTCGACCTGGATGTCCACAATGGAGGTCAGCTGCTCGGTGCCGAGCGAGTGGAACACCACGATGTCGTCGAGCCGGTTCAGGAACTCGGGCTTGAAGTGCCGCTGCACCGTCGACAGCACCGCGTCCCGCCGCTGCTGCTCGTCGAGCCCCGCGTCCGCGATGGCCTGCGAACCGAGGTTCGAGGTCAGCACCAGGATCGTGTTCCGGAAGTCGACCGTCCGGCCCTGGCCGTCGGTCAGCCGCCCGTCGTCGAGGACCTGCAGCAGCACGTCGAACACGTCGGGGTGCGCCTTCTCGACCTCGTCCAGCAGGACCACCGAGTACGGCCGCCGGCGGACGGCCTCGGTCAGCTGGCCGCCCTGGTCGTAGCCGACGTAGCCGGGCGGCGCGCCGACCAGCCGGGCGACGCTGTGCTTCTCCGAGTACTCGCTCATGTCGATCCGGGTCATCGCCCGCTCGTCGTCGAACAGGAACTCCGCCAGCCCCTTCGCCAGCTCCGTCTTGCCGACACCGGTCGGGCCGAGGAACAGGAAGGAGCCCGTCGGGCGGTCCGGGTCGGCGACACCGGCGCGCGTCCGGCGCACGGCGTCGGAAACGGCGGTGACGGCTTCGGCCTGGCCGACCACGCGCTTGCCCAGCTCCTCTTCCATGCGCAGGAGCTTGCCGGTCTCACCTTCGAGCAACCGGCCCGCGGGAATGCCCGTCCACGCGCTCACGACGTCGGCGACATCGTCCGCACCGACCTCCTCCTTCAACATCACGTCCGCGCCCGACGAGCTGGACGCCGTGCTCTGCTGGGCGGCCTCGAGTTCCTTTTCCAGCGCGGGAATCCGGCCGTAGCGCAACTCCGCGGCACGGCCGAGGTCGGCGTCGCGCTCGGCGCGGTCCGCCTCGCCGCGGAGCCCTTCCAGCTGTTCCTTGAGGTCACGGACCTTCTCGATCGAGCCCTTCTCGTTCTGCCAGCGGGCGGTCAGCGCAGAGAGCTCCTCGCGCTTCTCCGCCAGCTCGGCGCGCAGCGCGTCCAGCCGCTCCTTCGAGGCGACGTCTTCTTCCTTCGCGAGCGCCATCTCCTCGATCTCGAGGCGGCGGACGGCCCGCTCGACCTCGTCGATCTCGACGGGCCGTGAGTCGATCTCCATGCGCAGCCGGGACGCGGCCTCGTCGACCAGGTCGATCGCCTTGTCCGGCAGGAACCGGGCGGTGATGTAGCGATCGGACAGCGTCGCGGCGGACACCAGCGCGGCGTCCGTGATCCGGACACCGTGGTGCACTTCGTAGCGCTCCTTGAGGCCGCGGAGGATGCCGATCGTGTCCTCGACCGACGGCTCGCCGACCAGCACCTGCTGGAAGCGCCGCTCCAGCGCCGCGTCCTTCTCGATGTGCTGGCGGTACTCGTCGAGCGTGGTGGCGCCGACCATGCGCAGCTCACCGCGAGCGAGCATCGGCTTGATCATGTTGCCGGCGTCCATCGCGCCCTCACCGGTCGCACCGGCGCCGACGATCGTGTGCAGCTCGTCGATGAACGTGATGACCTGACCGGCCGAGTCGGTGATCTCCTTGAGGACGGCCTTCAGCCGCTCCTCGAACTCACCGCGGTACTTCGCGCCGGCGACCATCGAACCGAGGTCGAGCGCGACAACTCGCTTGCCCCGCAAGGATTCCGGCACGTCGCCCGCGACGATGCGCTGGGCGAGCCCCTCGACGATCGCGGTCTTGCCGACGCCCGGCTCGCCGATCAGCACCGGGTTGTTCTTGGTCCGCCGCGAAAGCACCTGCACGACGCGGCGGATCTCGGTGTCGCGCCCGATCACCGGATCCAGCTCGCCCTGGCGGGCGCGCCCGGTGAGGTCGACGCCGTACTTCTCCAGGGCCTTGAACGTGCCCTCCGGATCGGGGCTGGTGATCCGCGCCGAGCCGCGCACCTTGGTGAACGCCTCGCGCAGCGCCTCGGCGGTCGCGCCGTGCCGTTTGAGCAGAGTGCCAACGGAACCGCCCCCAGCGTCTTCCATGGCGAGGCCCACCAGCAGGTGCTCGGTCGAGACGAACTCGTCGCCCATCTCGGTCGCGAGCTTCTGGGCATGCGTCAGCGACTTCAGCGCCGCGGTGTCGAACTGCGGGGTGGACACCGTCGCGCCGGTGGCCGAGGGCAGCCCGTTGGTGATCGGCTCGAGCTCCGTGCGCACCTGCGCCGGGTCCGCGCCCACAGCCGTCAGCAGCGGGCCGGCGATACCGTCGCTCTGCGCGAGCAACGCGCCCAGCAGGTGCGCCGGGGCGATGCTCGGGTTGCCCGCCACGGTCGCCGCCTGCGCCGCCGACGAGATCGCCTGCTGGGTCTTCGTCGTCGGGTTGAAAGCGTCCATCCCACACTCCATGTCTCAACGCCTGTCTGAGGACAGCCTCCCGCATGGGCCGTCGATAAGCACAACGTCAGAAAAGTTGAGTGTGTTCCGCTCAAGTCTGCGCGTTAGGCCATTAAGCTCCGGGCGAACCAGTCCTGCGTGTCCCGCACGCCGGGGAGGACGTAGAAGTACCCGCCGCCGTAGGGCTGGATGTAGTCGACCAGCGGCTCGTTGATCAGCCGGGTCTGCACCGTCTCGAACTGGCGTTCCAGGTCCTGCTGGTAAGAGGAGAAGATCAGCCCGACGTCGATGTCGCCGTTCAGGTCCACCCCGAGGTCGTAGTTGTAGCCGCGCCGGAGCAGGCGGCTCGGGTTCGTCTCCGGCGTGCGCGGGTTGGCCATCCGGATGTGCGAGTCGAGCGGAATGGTCTTGCCGTCGGGATCGGCGGCGTAGTCCGGCGTGTCGAACTCGCCCGCCCCGTCCAGCGGGGCGCCGCTGTCGCGCTTGCGGCCGAACATGTTCTCCTGCTCGGTGATCGACACCCGGTCCCAGAATTCGACGAGCATCCGGATGAGCCGCACCACCTGGTACGAACCACCCTCTGGGGTCCAGATCAGCTCGTCCGCCGCGGTCGGGTTCGCGATCCCGTCCTTGAAACCCATCAGGTTCCGCGGTGTCCCCGATGGTCGCGGCGGCGAATGGAAGCCGTTGATCCGGTACCGCAACTGCATCGCACCGCGCGTGTGCTTGGCGATGTCCCGCAGCGCGTGCTGCACGGTGTCCGCGTTGTTGGCGCACAACTGCAGCATCAGGTCGCCGTGGCACCACTTGGGCTCGAGCGAGTCGTTCGGGAAAGTGCGCATCGGCTTGAGCTTCCCTGGCTTCTTCGCGGCGAGCCCGAACCGGTCGTCGAACAGCGAGGAGCCGACGCCGAGCGTCACGGTCAGCCCGTCGGCGGGTACGTCGGAACCGAGGATCGCGCTGTCCGACGGCGGCGAGCCCACACCCAGATCCGGCGGGGTGCCGCCGGCGGTCAGGAACCGGGCGCGGTCGGTCAGCGTGCGGAACAGGTCGGTGAGCCCGGGCCGGTCGGCCGCGGTCACGTCGAACGCGGCGAACGCGGCCGCGGCCTGCTGCGGGGTGAACACGCCTGCCTGGTTCGCACCATGGAAGGCGAAGCTCTGGGCGACGCTTTCGGTGCCCTTCGACCGGTCGTCGGCGTACGCGCCGGCCGCGACCAGCCCGCCGGCGAGCGCGGTGCCCGCCACGCCCGCACCCGTGCCCTGCAGGAACCTGCGCCTGGAGATGTCCATCAACTCTGCCTGATCTCGAGAAGGTCGGGGATGAGGGAAAGCGTTTCCAGTACCTGCCCGATCGCCGCGTTCACGTGCTGGCGCCGGCTCAGCGGCGCGGTTTCCGGGCTGCCGCTGGTGGCCTCCAGCGCCTGTTCGAGGGTGCTCAACTGGGCCTTCGCGGTCGCCACGAGTCCCGGCCGCCGCTGCTCGATCAGCGGTGCCAGTTCGTCGAGCACGACCCGCGTGCCGTCGACGTCGGCCAGCGTCTCCTGGTAGCCGGTGCCCGCGCCCTGGTCGGACATGCCGGAGAGCTTGTCGCGCGACGCGTCTTCGAGGATCTCGTGCGCGCGTACCGGCAGGTCGGCCGGGTCGGCGGTGACCGTCGGCAGTTGCTGGCGCAGGCTCGCGACGTCCCGGGCCAGCTTGTCCGCGATCGGGGTCAGTTCGGCCGCGCCCTGGCCGTGCCACAGGCCGTACTCGAGCCGCCGCAGGCCCGTGAAGTCCTTGTCCTGCACACCATCCGGGAAGCCGTCGGGCTGCCCGTCGATGGCGTCGGCGAGGTCGCCGAAGCTGCCGTAGGCGGCGCCCACCCGCTCCCAGGTGAGCTGCGCCGGAAGCCAGTCCGCCTTCGCGGCGTCGAGATTCCCGGCCGCGAGCGCCCCGCGCAGCGTGTCCACCTGCCCGGCCAGCGTGGCCAGTTGTGGCGCGACATAAGCCTGGTACTGCTTCAACGGACCGGCGAGATCCTGTTCGGACACCGGGAGCACGACCGGGGGCGCGGTCCCGCCACCGCCGGTCGCGGCCACGGCCACGGCCGCCGACCGCTGCTCGGGTGCACCGGACATCTCGCACCGCCACGCGTACTGCCCGGCGGGCAGGTTCGCCGGCATGGTGCGCCGCGTGCCGGGGCCGAGGCCTTCGAGTTCGCCGATGACACCGTCATCGGTCGCGCGCACGAGATAGATCTCGCCGCTGCGCCCCGACTTGTTGACCACGGTGAACTCCTGCCGCCCCGCGGCCAGCGAGTGGAAGTCGGGCGCGCACGCCGACGCGGTGATGGTCACCTGCTGCGTGCTCGCCGGCGAGGACGGCACGACGAATGCGAACACCCCGGCCGCGGCGGGCGGCACGGCGATGGCGGCGGTGATCCACACCCAGCGCCTGACCGGCTTGCGCTCGCGCCTGACCTTGACCGGCGCGGCCGGCTTGCGCGCGTAGAACACGGTCAGCACCGCGGCGAGGTAGGCGACGTAGGCGATCACCTGCAGCCAGGTCATCGTCGGGGAGAGGTTCGTGACGCCGCGGATGACCGTGACCCACCACGCGTCCGCGGAGATCGAACCGGACAGGTCGAAGGCGAGCCACGTGTGGCCCGGCAGCAGCCCGGCATCCTGCAGGTCACCGAGGCCGTAGGCGAGCACCCCGGCCGCGATCACGACGAGCAGCACGGCGGTGCGCGAGAAGAACTTGCCGAGGTTGATCCGGATCGCGCTGCGGTAGAGCAGCCAGCACAGCAGCGCGGCGATCGCGATGCCCAGCGCCGCGCCGACCAGTGGCGCCGCCGACTCGCCCGCGGCCTGCACGGTGGTCCAGAGGAACAGCGCGGTTTCGAGGCCTTCGCGGCCCACGGCGAGGAACGCGGTCAGCGCGAGGGCACCGGTACCGATCGCCGCCGCGCCGCTGACCTTCGCCGACAGCTCGCCGGAGAGGTTGCGCGCGGTCCGGCGCATCCAGAACACCATGGCGGTCACGAGGCAGACGGCGATGATGCTGAGGATCCCGCCGAACGCCTCCTGCGCGGTGGTCGACAGCTCCGACCGCGAGAACGTGAGGACGGCGCCGAATCCGGCGGCGAGCAGGACCGCGGCGAGCACGCCGAGCCAGATGGGAGAGGAAGACGCCTTCTCGTCAGCGCGGCGCAGCGCGGCGAGCAGGATGCTCACCACGAGCCCGGCTTCCAGCCCTTCCCGCAGCCCGATCAGCAGGTTCGGGACGCCATCGGCCCACACGCGGTACTCCTTCGGCTTCGGCGAGTCTGGTTAGCCTTACTTTAGGCGCGCCGAGCCGGTGAAAATAGCCTAGGCATTCCTAAGTTTGCCCAGGTCACACCGCATTTCGGGCAGAACGGGCGAATGGGCTCAGTTCGTGTCGAACGTATTGCGCATCGCGTCGTTCATCGACCTCAGACGCTCGGTCAGCGCGGTGACCTCGTCCTCGGTCCACTCGCCCAACGCCATGCGCACGAACTCGACGTGGTTCTCGCGCCAGCGTTGGAGTTCGGCGCGACCCTGCTCGGACACCCGCACGAGGGCCGCGCGCCCGTCCTCGGGCGCGGGCCTCCGCTCGACGAGCCCGGCCGCGACCAGTTGCGCGATCTGCCTGCTGATCACCGAGACGTCCACCATCTTGCGCTTGGCCAGGTCGGACGGGCGCGATTCACCGTTCGCGGCGAGATCGTGCAATACCATGGCCGCGGCGGGATGCAGGCCTGGCTCACCGCGCTGCCAGGAGGCGGTGACCCACGCCTGCAGAAGCTGGCTCGCGGTCCGCAGCTGCTGCAGGAGTTCGATCCCGGCCTGTTCGCTCAGGGTCATCGGGGTTCCTTCTGATTGGTTGTGGCAAACAACTATACGCACGGTAGTTGTTTGAAACAAGGATCAAACGCGTGAGTCGGACCACTCAGTAGGGGGCGCACTTACCACCCGGACGGAGCAACCATAGGGGGATTCTGGCCGAAAGCAGTTACTCTGCGGTCCAAATGTGTCCCACTTTCAGGATTACGCTTGACTGGATGGGGTGGAATATTCGTGATCATTTCACGCAGTGACGACCCCTGTGGCCTGGTCGTGCATTCCGGGCTCGTGCTATTGCGCGTTCGTGAATAATCGAGCCCGAGCATGAACTCGCACCCCGGAGCACCCCGAACCCGATGACCGCCGAACCCGTCAGTCCCGTCCCCCGGTCCGTCCGCCGGGAGGCGCCTCCAGCCGTCACCGCCATGGTGCGGCTGATCCAGGATTCCTGGGCCAAGGCGGAGCCGTACTTACCCGAAGTGACGCAGTTCTTCTACGGCATGCTCTTCACGCTCGCCCCCGCGACGCGCGACTTCTTCCCCATCAACATGGAGGTCCAGCGCAACCGGATGGTGCGGGCCCTCGTGCACGTCGTGCAGATGGTCGACCAGCCCGACGACCTCGTCCCGTTCCTGCGCCAGCTGGGCCGCGACCATCGCAAGTTCGGCGTGATCCCGAAGCACTACGAGGCGATCGGCACGGCGCTGCTCGCCGCGATGCGCTCGCAGCTCGGCCTTGACTGGACCCCGGAGGTCGAGCGCGCCTGGGCGGAGGCGTTCACGATCATCGCCCGCCAGATGCAGGAGGCGGCGGCCTCGGACACCAACCCGGCGAGCTGGTCGGCGATGGTCGCCGAGCACCGGCGGCTGAGCTGGGATCTCGCGATGATCCGGGTCGAACCGGATTCGGACATCCCGTTCCGGGCCGGTCAGTACCTGAGCGTCGAGGTGCCGCAGCGGCCGCGGTTGTGGCGCTACCTGTCGCCGGCCAACGCGCCGCGCGAGGACGGCTCGCTGGAGTTCCACGTCCGTGCCGTCGACGGCGGCTGGGTCTCGCGCGCGATCGTGAGCCACACGCAGAAGGGCGACGTGTGGCGGTTCGGCCCGCCGCTCGGGCGCCTGCACATCGACCGCCCGTCCGGGCGGGACGTCCTGATGGTCGCCGGCGGCACCGGGGTCGCGCCGCTGCACGCGATGCTCGACGATCTGGCGCAGTGGGGCGAGAACCCGAAGGTCCACCTGTTCTACGGCGGCCGGACACGCGAAGACCTGTACGCGCTGGAGGGCCTGCGGATGATCGCTTCGTGCAACCCGTGGCTGACGGTGACGCCGGTGATCGAGGGCGGGCCGGGGCTGTCGGGGTGCGAGCAGGGCACGCTCGCGGACGTGGTCACCGGCCACGGCGCCTGGCCGGGGCGCGACGTGCTGGTGTCGGGCTCGCCCGCGATGATCCGGGCGACCGTGTCACGGATGCTCGTGGCCGGGACGGCGCTCGATCAGATCAGGTACGACCCGTTCACCATCGACTGACTACTTCATGGTGGCGAGCTGGATCAGGTTGCCACAGGTGTCGTCGAGGACGGCGGTGACCACCGGCCCCAGGTCGGTCGCGTCCTGAGTGAACTCGACGCCCAGCCCCTTGAGTCGCTCGACCTCGGCGTACACGTCGTCCACGGCGAACTGCGTGAACGGGATGCCGTCGGAGACCAGGGCCTTCTTGAACGGGTCCGCGGCCGGGTGGCCGTCCGGCTCCAGCAACAGCTCGACCCCCTCCGGGTCGGCCGGGGAGACCACGGTGAGCCAGCGGGCGCCGCCCGCGGGCACGTCGGTCTTCTTGATGAACCCCAGCTTCTCGGTGTAGAAGGCGAGCGCCTTGGCCTGGTCGTCGACGAGCACGCTGGTGATGTTGATGCGGATCACGGGTTCGGTTCCTCTCGGTCGATGGGCCACCGCTCGACGATCGAGCGCAGCGGGCTCGTGTCGATGTGGTGGAACTTGTACCGGCCCTGCCGCCGGGTGTGCACCAGGCCGGCCTGCTCGAGCACCGCGAGGTGTTGCGAGATGGCCTGGCGCGAGGAGGCAAGGCCATGCCGCATGGTCAGCCGGCCGCAGATCTCGAACAGTGTCTGACCGTCCTTTTCGGTCAGTTCATCCAGGATGGTGCGCCGGGTCGCGTCGCCGATCGCCTTGAACAGGTCCGGTTCGGCGCCCACGGACGGAATAATAGGCAAGTAGTCACTTGCCTGTCAACGTGGCGCATTCGCTACCCTGCCCCCATGGATATTCCTGTGGCGGACGGCACCATTCGCGGTTACCTGGCCAGGCCCCAGACCGAGGTCTCGGGCGAACCGCCGCGGCCGGGGGTCGTGGTCATCCATGACGCGGTGGGCCTGACCGAGGACGCGCGCAACATCACCGAGCGGTTCGCCACCGCCGGCTATCTGGCGTTGGCCCCGGACCTGTTCTCGCGCGGCGGGCTCTTTCGCTGTGTGAAGACGGTTTTCCGGGAGCTCGCGACGGCGAAGGGGCGCGCGTTCGAGGACATCTCCGCCGCCCGGCGGCTCCTCGCGGAGCGAGCCGACTGCACGGGGAAGGTCGGCGTCGTCGGGTTCTGCATGGGGGGCGGTTTCGCACTCGTCGCCGCGACGCAGGGTTTCGACGCCTCCGCCCCGTACTACGGGCAGCTGCCGAAGGACTTGTCTATTTTGGACGAAGCTTGCCCGGTCGTGGCGAGCTTCGGCAAGCGGGACCCGTCGTTGAAGGGCACCGCGGCCAAACTCGAACAGGAGCTGACCGACCGCGGGATTCCCCACGACATCAAGGAATACCCGGACGCCGGGCACAGCTTCGCGAACCAGTTCCCGATCGGGCCGCTGAACGTGCTGGCCAGGTACGCCGGAGTGGGCTACCACCGCGAGTCCAGCGAGGACGCGTGGCGGCGCGTCCTCGCCTTCTTCGCGCGGCACCTGCGCTAGGACCTGCGCTTCGGCTTCCACACCACCAGCGATGTCTCCTGCCGGATGGGCACGAGGTCCTTCCGGTAGGAGGCGTGCACCGCGGCGGCGGCTTGTTCGGCGGCGGCGTACGCGGCGGCCAGTTCCTCGGTCAGTTCCGCGACTCTGGCCCGCAGGGCATCGACCTGGTTCTCCAGTTCGATGATCCGCTTGATCCCGGCGAGGTTGACGCCGGCCTCCTGCGAGAGCCGCTGCACTTCGCGCAGCAGCGCGATATCCCGCATGGAGTACCGCCGCCCGCCGCCGGACGTGCGGCCTGGTGAGACGAGCCCCTGCCGGTCATACGCGCGCAACGTCTGGGCATGCAGCCCGGACAGCTGCGCCGCCACCGAGATCACGAAGACCGGGGTGTCCTCGTCCGCCCCGTGTGGCAAGCCGCCGAACGCCATCACCGCTCCTTGAGCATCCGTGTGATCTCGGGCCTCGGATCGTGCTTCGCCGACGCCTCGGCGAACGCCTCGAGCGCCTGCTTCTCCGTTCCGTCCAGTTTGGACGGGACCGCGACCTGCAGGGTCACCAGCAGGTCACCCTGCGAGCCGTCCCGCTTCGTGATGCCCTTGCCGCGCACGCGCAGCACCCGGCCGTTGTTCGTGCCGGCCGGCACCTTCAGCGAGACCGTTCCGTCCAGCGTGGGCACCTTGATCGTCGCACCCAAGGTCACCTCGGGGAAGCTCACCGGCACAGTGATCGTCAGATCGTTGCCCGACCGGCCGAACACCGGGTGCGGGCTCACGTGCACCCGGACGTACAGGTCACCCGCCGAGGCCCCGCCCCGGCCCGGCTCGCCCTGCCCGGCCAGCCTGATCCGCTGGTTGTCGTCGACCCCGGCCGGCACCCGCACGGTCAGCGTCCTGGTCTGCGTGCTGATGCCCTCGCCACCGCATTCGGGACACGGGTTGTCGATGATCTTGCCGCGGCCGCGGCATTCGCGGCACGGCTCGGAGAACGCGAAGGCCCCCTGGCTGCGGCTCACCAGACCCGAACCCTGGCAGATCGGGCACGTCCGCGGGCTGGTGCCGGGCTTGGCGCCGTTGCCACCACAGGTCTTGCACGTGGCCGGGCTCGACAGCCGCAGCGGCAGGGTCGCGCCCTTGACCGCCTCTGCGAAATCGATCCGGACGTCGGTCTCGACGTCGGCACCCCGCTGCGCGCGGGCGTTCGTCGCGCCGGGCGCACCACCACGACGGCCGAACAGACCGCCCAGGATGTCACCGAGCCCGCCGAAACCACCACCGCCGGCACCGGCTGTCTGGCCGAACAGGTCGCTCATGTCGAACGTCCCGCCGCCGCCACCGCCGCCGGGGAAGCCGAAGCCGCCCCCGGCGCCGGCCCCGAACAGCCGCCGCGCCTCGTCGTACTCCTTGCGCTTGGCGGCATCCGACAGCACGCCGTAGGCCTCGGACACCGCCTTGAACTTCTGCTCGGCCTCGGCGTTGCCCGGGTTGGCGTCCGGGTGGTTCGCCCGGGCCAGCTTGCGGTACGCCTTCTTGATCTCGTCCTGCGACGCGTCGGAGGAGACGCCCAGTTCGCGGTAGAAGTCCTTGCCTATCCACTCCCGTGCACTCACCGGACGTCCCCTCCTTTCCGTTCGTTATCGGTTGTTCTCATCCGACAGTTGCTCCACCGGTAGCTCACCCTCGACCGGCTCGTCCACCGGCGGGGCGCCGCCCGGCTCGTGGTCGGTGACGCCGACCAGCGCGGCCCGCAACGTGCGCTCGCCGAAGCGATAGCCGCGGCGCAGCACCGCGGTCACCGTCGGGCCCGCGACCTCGGGCGAAGTGCTGTGCTGCACCGCCTCGTGCACGCTCGGGTCGAAGGGCTCGCCCTCCGCGCCGAACGGCTCGAGGCCCGCTCGCTGCAGGCCTGCGACGAGCTTGTCCGCCACCGACTTGAACGCACCGGTGAGGTCGCCGTGCTGCTCCGCCCGCTCGAGATCGTCGAGCAGCGGCAGCAGGTCGTTCACCACGGAGGCCTTCGCCCCGGCGACGACGGCCTCACGGTCCCGGTCGACCCGCTTGCGGTAGTTGGCGTACTCCGCCTGCAGCCGCTGCAGATCTGCGGTGCGTTCCGCGAGCTGCTTCTCGAGATCGGACTCGACGCCGACGGCATCATCCACAATGGATTCACCGAGCGACGGGCCGGACTCTTCGTCAGCCGGTTCCGGAGCCTGTGGCCGTACCTGACCGGTCTCGGGGTCGATCTTGCGACGATCCCGTACCACCACCGGCTCCGTTACCTCCTGTTCCCGCTCTTCCGTGTCCCTGAAGTGCTTGCCCGTCACTTCTTCTCGTCCTCGTCCACGATCTCGGCGTCCACGACGTCCTCCTGCGGCTTGGCGGAGCCGGCGCTCTCGCCACCCGCCGCACCGGCGTCCGCACCGGCACCCGGCTGCTGCGCGTTCGCGTACAGGGCGGTGCCCAGCTCCTGCGAAGCGGTGTTCAGCTTCTCGATCGCTTCCTTGATCTTCGCCGAGTCGGTGCCCTTCAGGGCCTCGTTGGCCTCGTCGATCGCGGTCTTGACCTTGCCCTTGACGTCCTCGGGCAGCTTGTCCTCGTTGTCCTTGACGAACTTCTCGGTCTGGTAGACCAGCGTCTCCGCCTGGTTGCGGGTCTCCGCCTCCTCGCGGCGCTTGCGGTCCTCCTCGGCGTGCGCCTCGGCGTCCTTGACCATCCGGTCGATGTCGTCCTTCGGCAGCGCGGAGCCACCGGTGATGGTCATCGACTGTTCCTTGTTCGTGCCGAGGTCCTTCGCGGTCACGTGCACGATGCCGTTCGCGTCGATATCGAAGGTGACCTCGATCTGCGGCACGCCACGCGGCGCCGGGGGCAGCCCGGTCAGCTCGAACATGCCGAGCTTCTTGTTGTGCGCGGCGATCTCGCGCTCACCCTGGAACACCTGGATCTGCACCGAGGGCTGGTTGTCGTCGGCCGTGGAGAAGATCTCCGACCGCTTGGTGGGGATGGTCGTGTTGCGCTCGATGAGCTTGGTGAACACGCCGCCCTTGGTCTCGATGCCCAGCGACAATGGGGTCACGTCGAGCAGCAGGACGTCCTTGACCTCACCCTTGAGCACACCGGCCTGCAGCGCCGCGCCGACCGCGACGACCTCGTCCGGGTTCACGCCCTTGTTCGGCTCCTTGCCGCCGGTCAGCTCCTTGACCAGGTCGGACACGGCCGGCATCCGGGTGGAACCGCCGACGAGCACCACGTGGTCGATCTGGCCGACCGAGATGCCCGCGTCACGGATGACGTTGTTGAACGGCGCCTTGGTGCGGTCGAGCAGGTCCGAGGTGATCCGCTGGAACTCCGCGCGCGACAGGGTCTCGTCGAGGAACAGCGGGTTCTTGTCCGCGTCGACCGTGATGTACGGCAGGTTGATGCTGGCCGAGTTCGAGCTGGACAGCTCGATCTTCGCCTTCTCCGCCGCCTCGCGGATGCGCTGCAGTGCCATCCGGTCCTTGGTCAGGTCGATGCCGTGGCTCGCCTTGAACTTGTCCACCAGCCACTTGACGATGCGCTCGTCCCAGTCGTCACCACCGAGGTGGTTGTCACCGCTGGTGGCGCGGACCTCGACGACGCCCTCGCCGATCTCCAGCAGCGAGACGTCGAAGGTGCCACCACCGAGGTCGAAGACCAGGATGGTCTGCTCCTTCTCGCCCTTGTCCAGGCCGTAGGCCAGGGCGGCCGCGGTGGGCTCGTTGACGATGCGGAGCACGTTCAGGCCCGCGATCTGGCCGGCCTCCTTGGTGGCCTGGCGCTGCGCGTCCTCGAAGTACGCCGGAACGGTGATGACCGCGTCGGTGATCTCCTCGCCGAGGTACGCCTCCGCGTCGCGCTTGAGCTTCATCAGCACGCGGGCGCTGATCTCCTGCGCCGTGTACGTCTTGCCGTCGACCTCGGTCTTCCAGTCGGTACCGATGTGCCGCTTGACCGAACGGATCGTGCGGTCCACGTTGGTGACCGACTGGTTCTTGGCAGGCTGCCCGGTCAGCACTTCGCCGTTCTTGGCGAAGGCGACGATGGACGGGGTGGTTCGGGAGCCTTCGGAGTTGGCGATGACCGTCGGCTCGCCGCCCTCAAGGACGGCGACGACCGAGTTGGTCGTGCCGAGGTCGATGCCGACCGCTCGCGCCATGGTGGTTCTCCTCCTGATATACGCTGCTTGAGCTGGGGTGTCGCGCCCGCCTTGAGCGGGGCTCGCTCAAGTTCTATCCTCTGGTTCCGGGTTCGTCAAACCAGACTTGAGCCTGGGGCGCTCAACCTTCCTGCCGGTCCAACGACCGGGTCCGCGCGGTTGTTCCCGCTAGTCGTGCCGGACCTTGATGTCCCCGCTCGTGGCCTGCAGGTCGAGCACGTGCAGGGCGGCGGGATCGGTCGGGACCTCGATGTCCTGATCGCCGGACGTCGTCCGCGCGTTCACCCGGTAGCGGTCGTCGGGCACCGTGACCTCGACATCGCCGCTCGTCACGTCCGCGGTCACGTCCTGCGCGGTGCTGAGGCTGATCTTGATGTCGCCGGAGGTCGTATGCGCCTTCACCGGCCCCGGCGCGTTCTCCACCGTGAGCTTTCCCGAGTTGCTCGTCACGTCGGCGGCGACCCCGTCGAGGCGCACGTCGCCGGACGTGCCGCCGCCGGTGATCGTCGTGCCGCGCGGGACGACGAGTTCGTAGTCCACCGTGCAGTTGCGCCCGCAGCCGTTCAGCAGGAGCCGGCCGTCGGCGATCCGGTAGGCCTCGTCCGGGTGGGAACCGGCGTAGTGGAAACGCTCGCGGACTGAGGTCGTCGTCGTGTCGGCGGCGCTGATCCGGACGTCGCCCGAACTGGTGTCGAGCCGGACGGTGTGGATGGGCTGGGCGATCTGGTGGACCGACTCTCCGGTGTGCGGCCACCACCAGCCGACGGCGATGGCGACCCCCGCGCCGATGAGGGCTGTTCCTCCGACCGCGAGTGCCGGTCTGCCCATTGCGTCCTCCCCAGACAACTTAGGTGTGCAGGAGACGCTAAGGCCGGGTAGACCTGGAGGACATCAGGGAACGCCCCCGGTTCGACCCTGGGGTGTCCCCTACCTACGCTGCAGACCTGATCTTGTTCGCGGACAAGGAGGATCGATGGCGCAGTCACCGAACCCGTACGACTTTCTGCCCCCCGTGCCCGGTTTCACGCTCACGAGTTCCGACATGCGAGACGGCGAAACGCTCGCCTCCCACCACCGGAGCGGCATCTTCGGGGTGCCCGGCGGTGAGGACCGTTCGCCGCAGCTGTCCTGGTCGGGCTTCCCGGCGGAGACGAGGAGCTTCGCGGTCACCTGCTACGACCCTGACGCGCCGACCGCGAGCGGCTTCTGGCACTGGGCGGTGTTCAACATCCCGGCGTCGGTCACCGAGCTGCCCTCGGGAGCGGGCGGACCGAGCGGCGAAGGGCTGCCCGCGGGCGCGGT
The DNA here is from genome assembly GCF_006152065.1 of Amycolatopsis alkalitolerans. Lineage (GTDB taxonomy): Bacteria > Actinomycetota > Actinomycetes > Mycobacteriales > Pseudonocardiaceae > Amycolatopsis_E > Amycolatopsis_E alkalitolerans. The sequence goes on along the minus strand of NZ_VDFW01000009.1, from coordinate 23,862 downwards.
CACGCTGAAGAACGACGGCGGCGTGAAGCACTTCCTCGGCGCGGCCCCGCCGGCCGGGCACGGGCCGCACCGCTACTTCTTCGTGGTGCACGCGCTCGACGTGGAGTCGCTCCACGTGCCAGGGGACGCGACCCCGGCGTTCCTCGGCTTCAACCTGTTCGGCCACACCCTCGCCCGCGCGGCCATCGTGCCCGTCTACGAGGAGAAGGGCTGAAGTCTCAACCTGTCCCGGTATGAGGCGGCGCACCTGCCTCAGTGCGGCCGCAGCAGGTACTCGACGACGGGCTTGAGCTCCTCCGCGGTCGGCGGTTCGTCGTCGATCAGGCCCTGGATCAGCAGCCCGTCGATCCCGGCCAGAAAGGCCCGCAGCGCAACGAGATCGTCGGGCCGGACCATCGACGTGAGCACGTCGAGCCACCGCCGCGCCGCCGGGCGCAGTTCGGGGCGGCGGGCAGCGAGCAGGTACAGCTCGTACTCGGCCATGGTGCGGCCGCGGCGCGGGCCCAGCGCCTCGGCGAGCAGGCCCGCGACCTCCGCCGCGCCGAGGCTGCCCCGCGAGCGGGCGCGGTCGATCGTCCAGTAGACCTCGGTCGCCATGTCCTGCGCGCATGAGATGAGCGTCGCGATGAGCAGTTCGTCGAGGTTCGCGAAGTGATACGTGGTCGACGTCGTCGGCACACCCGCCTCCGCCGCCACGGTGCGGTGCGTCACGCCAGCGACCCCGTCGCGTTCGATCACCCGCAGCGTCGCCTCGACGATGTCGTGCCGCCGCCGCTCGCCGCGCGCCTTGCGGCCGTCCCGCTGGACCCTCATCGCGCCGACCCTAGTTCGATCAGCACCACGCCACCGATGACCAGCACCAGCCCGGCGACCATGGCGACACTGATGTGCTCACCGAGGAACAGCACCCCGATCAGCGCCACCGCGGCCACGCCCGCCGCCGCCCAGATGGCGTACGCGACCCCGACCGGCAGACCCATTTTCAGTACCAGGGAAAGCGCGACGAACGCCACCGCGTATCCGGCGACCACGACGAGCGACGGGGTGAGCTTCGAGAACCCCTCGGAGAGCTTGAGTGAAACGGTGCCGGTGACCTCGGCCGCGATGGCCAGGGCGAGGAGAAGGTAGGCGGCCACAAGGCCAAAACTACCTGAACGATCGTCCCGATTTCTAGGGAGTCGTACACCACATCGGTGGGACTTAAGGCCCAGTCATGGGTTACTCATCGGTAGCAACGGTTGGGCTCCCGCCCCACAACGACATTCGGACGAAAGGCTTCGTTCATGGGTGCTCTGCAGATCACGCTCGGTGTGGTCGGCGTCGCCATAAGCATCGTCGCTTGGACCATGTTCGTCGCCGGCGTCCGGCGCATGGTGCGCATCATCCGCCTCGGACAACCGGACCCGACCCGCAACGGCCCCTTCCGGTCGCGCTTCGGCACGCTCGTCAGGGAGTTCGCGGCGCATACGCGGATGAACAAGGTCCGCCACGTCGGCCCCTGGCACTGGATGGTGATGTGGGGTTTCCTGCTCGGCTCGCTGGCGTGGTTCGAGGCCTACGGCGAGACGTTCGACCCGCACTTCCACTGGCCCGTCTTCGGCGCCTGGGAGCCGTGGCTGCTGCTCACCGAACTGCTCGGCCTCGGCACCGTGATCGGCGGGCTCGCGCTGATGGTCATCCGCCAGCTCAACCACCCGCGGCGGGCGGACCGCCAATCGCGCTTCGCCGGATCGAACCTCGGGCAGGCGTATTTCGTCGAGGCCGTGGTGATCATCGAGGGCCTCGGCATCCTCGCGGTGAAGGCGTTCAAGATCTCCAGCGGGATCGAGGACCCGTCCTGGTGGAGCAGCTTCGTCACCAAGGGCATCGCCGAACTGCTGCCGGCGAGCACCGCTGCGGTCACCATCACCGCGCTGCTCAAGCTGCTGTCGGGGATGGTCTGGCTCTACGTGGTCGGCCGGAACCTCACGATGGGCGTGGCCTGGCACCGGTTCAGCGCGTTCTTCAACATCTACTTCAAGCGTGAAGACGACGGCGGGGTCGCGCTCGGCGCGCTCAAGCCGATGATGAGCGAGGGCAAGCCGCTCGACTTCGAAGAGGCCGACCCGGAGAAGGACGTCTTCGGCGCCGGCAAGATCGAGGACTTCAGCTGGAAGGGCTGGCTGGACTTCACCACCTGCACCGAATGCGGCCGCTGCCAGTCGCAGTGTCCCGCGTGGAACACCGGGAAACCCTTGTCCCCCAAGCTGGTCATCGCGCAGCTGCGCGACCACGCCTACGCGAAGGCGCCGTACCTGCTCGCGGGCGGCAAGAAGGACATGGCGGGCGACGAGGTCGGTCTCACCGGGGACAACCCGTACGCGGGGATCGACGTGCTCGCGATCGCCGAAGCCGACCGGGCCCTGGTGGGCAACGACGGCGCGGTGATCGACCCGGACGTGCTGTGGTCGTGCACCACCTGTGGCGCCTGCGTCGAGCAGTGCCCGGTGGACATCGAGCACGTCGACCACATCGTCGACATGCGCCGCTACCAGGTGATGATCGAGTCGAACTTCCCGTCCGAGCTGAACGGGATGTTCAAGAACCTGGAGAACAAGGGCAACCCGTGGGGCCAGAACGCGAAGGACCGGCTGGCCTGGGCAGACGACCTCGACTTCGAGGTCCCGGTATTCGGTGAAGATTCTGCTGAGCTGGCCCCTGACACTGAATACCTGTTCTGGGTCGGCTGCGCCGGTGCCTTCGAGGACCGTGCGAAGAAGACCACGCGGGCGGTCGCCGAACTGCTGCACCTGGCCGGCGTCAAGTACACCGTGCTCGGCCCGGAGGAATCCTGCACCGGCGACCCGGCGCGTCGCGCGGGCAACGAGTTCCTGTTCCAGATGCTCGCGCGGCAGAACGTCGAGGTGCTCAACTCGGTGTTCGAGGACCGGGACCAGCGCAAGATCGTCGTCACCTGCGCGCACTGCTTCAACACGCTCGCGAACGAGTACCCGGAGCTGGGCGGCACGTACGAGGTCGTGCACCACACCCAGCTGCTCAACCGGCTGGTGCGCGAGAAGCGGCTGGTGCCGGTGGCGCCGATCGCCGCGGACGTGACCTACCACGACCCGTGCTACCTGGGCCGCCACAACAAGATCTACGAGGCGCCGCGTGAACTGGTCGGCGCGTCCGGCGCGCAGTATCGCGAGATGCCGCGGCACGGCGACCGGTCGATGTGCTGCGGGGCCGGCGGTGCCCGCATGTGGATGGAAGAGAAGATCGGCAAGCGGATCAACCTCGACCGCGTCGACGAGGCGCTCGGCACCGCACCGTCGAAGATCGCCACCGGCTGCCCCTTCTGCCGCGTGATGCTCACCGACGGTGTCACCGCACGCCAGAACGACGGGCAGGCGAGCGAGAAGGTCGAGGTCGTGGACGTCTCACAGCTGCTGCTCGAGGCGGTCAAGCGGCCCTCGCGGCCGGCGCCGGTCGCTGTGCCGGAGTCGTTACCCGAAGTGGGCGCGGACCCGCTGGAGGTCGATTAATCGCGCTTACCGCCGAACAGGGGTCGACAGCCGGGTTATTCTTGACTTCCTCGCCGCCACAGATGTCCGCGAGCACTACCGTGACCTGCGCGAACGGGGCAGAAGAATGGGCACATCCGCTGACGGCGAGCCGGCCGGCAAGCCGCCGGCCGCTCGTGCCGGTGCCCGCTTCCCGTCGGCCAAGCATCTCGAACGGTTCTCGGACGCAGCACCGGTCGAGCAGAAGGAGCAGCGGCAGGCGGCCCGCCCCTCCGGTGCCCGGTTCCCGAGCGAGAAGCAACTGGAGAAGTTCGACGAGCCGGTCGCGCCCCCACCCGAACCCGAGGAGCCGGAACCGGAGTGGCCGGTGCACGAGCCGGTCCTGCCGCCGCTGCCCCGGTTCGCCGAAGACATCCCGACCGAGGACGCGGTCGGCCCCCGTGTCCGCCCGTACGTGCTGACCAGGGGCCGCACCCAGGCCACGCACGAGCTGGCGCTCGAAACGATGGTCAACGTCCGCGCCGACGCGCGGTGGACCGGCGCGGCGCTGAACAACGAGTACCAGCCGGTGCGGGCGTTGTGCCGGCAGCCGGTGTCGGTCGCGGAGGTCGCGGCCACGCTGTCGATGCCGCTGGGCGTGGCGAGGGTGCTCCTGTCCGATATGGCCGAACTCGGGTTGCTGCACATCCACGGCACCGAGCGGACGGCCGAGGGAAGACCCCCGATGGCGCTGATGCGCCGCGTGCTGGCAGGCCTCCAGCGGCTCTAGGAAAAAGTTCTGGCCGCGATGTCGAGAATCCGTGAACGGCTCCGTCCCCGCGGTGAATGTGACCAGAATGGGTCGCACCCAGCTTCGAGGAGAACACGATGGCCAAGTACCTGCTGCTCAAGCACTACCGCGGCGCGCCGGCCGCGGTCAACAACGTGCCCATGGACCAGTGGGCGCCGGAGGAGGTCACCGCGCATGTGCAGTACATGCGCGACTTCGCGGCCCGGCTCGAGGAGACCGGCGAGTTCGTCGACGCTCAGGCGCTGGCGCCGAACGGGATGTTCGTCCGCTACGACGGTGAGGGCCGCTCGCCGGTCACCGACGGCCCGTTCGCCGAGACCAAGGACCTGATCGCGGGCTGGATGGTGATCGACGTCGACACCGAGGAGCGCGCCATCGAGCTGGCCGGGGAGCTTTCGGCCGCCCCCGGTGCGGACGGGAAGCCGATCCACGAGTGGCTCGAGCTGCGCCCGTTCCTCACCGAACCGCCCACGGTGACCGAGTGAACGAGGCGTTGCTGCGGGGGCTCGTACCTGCGGTGATCGGCGTCCTCGTCCGACGCGGAGCGGATTTCGCGTCGGCCGAGGACGCCGTGCAGGATGCCCTGATCCGGGCGGTGGAGACCTGGGCCGACGACCCGCCGCGTGATCCGAAGGCGTGGCTCGTCACGGTCGCGTGGCACCGGTTCCTCGACGCGACCCGGGCGGACGCCGCACGTCGCCGGCGTGAGGACCTCGTCGACGAGGAGCCGGAGCCCGGTCCCGCGGCGGCGGTGGACGACACGCTCCGGCTGTACTTCCTGTGCGCCCATCCGTCGCTGACGCCCTCGTCCGCGGTAGCGCTCACGCTGCGCGCCGTCGGCGGGCTGACCACTCGCCAGATCGCCCAGGCGTACCTGGTGCCGGAGGCGACCATGGCGCAGCGGATCAGCCGGGCCAAGCGCACCGTCTCCAGTGTGCGGTTCGACCAGCCCGGCGACGTCGCGACCGTGCTGCGGGTGCTCTACCTGGTCTTCAACGAGGGCTACTCCGGGGACGTCGACCTCGCCGCCGAGGCCATCCGGCTCACCCGGCAGCTCGCGGCCGCGATCGACCACCCCGAGGTGGCGGGGTTGCTCGCGCTCATGCTGCTCCACCACGCCCGCCGCGCCGCCCGGACCGCGGCCGACGGCAGCCTGGTGCCGCTCGCCGAGCAGGACCGCGGCCGGTGGGACACCGCGGCGATCGCCGAGGGCGTCGACATCCTGCAGGCCGCGCTGGCTCGCGACCGGCTGGGCGAGTTCCAGGCCCAGGCGGCGATCGCGGCGCTGCACGCGGACGCGCCGACCGCCGGCGAGACCGACTGGGTGCAGATCGTCGAGTGGTACGACGAGCTCGCGCGCCTGACCGACAGTCCGATCGTCCGGCTCAACCGCGCGGTGGCCGTCGGTGAGGCCGACGGTCCCCGCGCCGGGCTGACGGCGCTCGCGGCGCTCGACGACTCGCTGCCCCGGCACACCGCGGTGGCGGCCTACCTCCACGAACGCGACGGCGACTCGGCAACGGCGGCGCGGCTGTACGCCGAGGCGGCCCACAAGGCGCCCAACCTCGCCGAGCGCGATTACCTCACCCGCCAGGCGGCCCGGCTCAACGCCGCCCGGTCCGCGTGACCCATTGCGTGAAGCGCTGAATCAGTGGTTCACTTCTTGAGTGCCGTATCGCCGGACGCCGAAGATCCAGGCGCGACTGGACGCCCAGCGCGCCGCGATCCTCGACGCTGCCGGTGAACTGCTCGCCGAGCACGGGTACGCGGGCTGCTCCGTCGCAGCCGTCGCGGCGAAGGCCGGTGTCGCCACCGGCAGCGTCTACAAGCACTTCCCCGGTAAGGCCGAACTGGTCGTCGAGTTGTTCCGTGCCGTGGTCGGCCATGAGGTCGAAGCCGTCACCGCCGCGGCCGAGTTGCCCGGGGACCCGGACGAACGCGTCGTGGCCGCGTTCGAGACCTTCGCCCTTCGCGCGCTGAAAGCCCCGCGCCGGGCGTACGCGCTGTTGGCCGAACCCGTCGACGCCCCCGTCGAGGCGGAGCGCATCGTGTTCCGCCGCGTGTTCCGGGACGTCGCCGCCAAGCACATCCGGGAAGGCGTCGCCAAGGGGCTGCTGCCGCAGCAGGACTCCGGGCGTACCGCCGCGGCGCTCGTCGGCGCCGTCACCGAAGTGCTCGTCGGCCCGCTGACCACCGACAACACCGATGTGCTCGCCGATCTGCGCACCTTCATCCTGCGTGCCCTAGGAGGTTCCCATGTCTGACACCCACGAGGTCTTCAACCAGGCCCCGCCGCTGGTCGGTTACGACGTCGCCGAGGACGCCGCGCTGCTCGAAGGGTTGCGCCGCGAAGGTGCCGGCTGGGCCGAGGACGAGGTGCACGAGATCGGCCGGCTCGCGGGCAGCGAACAGGGCCAGGAATGGGGCCGCCAGGCCAACGAGCACCCGCCCGTACTGCATACGCACGACCGGTACGGGCACCGGATCGACGAGGTCGAGTTCCACCCGGCGTGGCACGAACTGATGACGGTCGCGGTCCGGCACGGCCTGCACGCCGCGCCGTGGCGCGACGAGCGTCCGGGCGCGCACGTCGCGCGCGCGGCGAAAGTGCTGGTGTGGAACCAGGCCGAGGGCGGGCACGTCTGCCCGATCTCCATGACCTACTCGGCGGTTCCCGCGCTGCGCGCCAACCCCGAACTCGCCGCCGTGTACGAGCCGCTGCTCGCCGCGCCCGAGTACGACTTCGGCCTGCGCGTGCCGACCACCAAGCGCGGGCTCATCGCGGGCATGTCGATGACCGAGAAGCAGGGCGGCTCAGATGTCCGCGCGAACACGACCACCGCGAAGCCCGTCGGTGACGGGAGCTACGTGCTGACCGGGCACAAGTGGTTCACGTCGGCGCCGATGTCCGACGTGTTCCTCACGCTCGCCCAGGCGCCCGGCGGGCTGTCCTGCTTCCTGCTCCCGCGCGTGCTGCCGGACGGTTCGCGGAACCGGATCTTCCTGCAGCGCCTGAAGGACAAGCTGGGCAACAAGTCCAACGCGTCGTCGGAGATCGAGTACGACGGCGCGCTCGGCTGGCTGATCGGCGAGGAGGGCCGGGGTGTCCCGACCATCATCGAGATGGTCAACAACACCCGGCTCGACTGCGTGCTCGGCACGACTTCCCTGATGCGCCAAGGAGTCGTGTACGCGACGCACCACGCCGCGCACCGCCGGGCGTTCGGCGCGAACCTCATCGACCAGCCCGCGATGGCGAACGTGCTGGCCGATCTGGTCGTCGAGTCGGAGGCCGCGACCACGGTCGCGATGCGGCTCGCGCGCGCGACCGGTGATCCGGAGCAGGCAGCCTTCCGCCGTCTCGCGCTGGCGGTTACCAAGTACTGGGTCTGCAAGCGGGGTCCCGCGCATACGGCCGAAGCGCTCGAATGCCTTGGCGGCAACGGATACGTCGAGGAATCGGGTATGCCACGGCTCTACCGGGAGGCGCCGCTGCTGTCCATCTGGGAGGGTTCGGGCAACGTCGCCGCGCTGGACGCGTTGCGCGCCATGGGGAAGCAGCCGGAAACTGTGGAGGCCTTCTTCGGTGAGGTCGAACTCGCGGCCGGTGCGAACGCGCGGCTGGACGACGCCGTCGGCGCCCTGCGCAAGGAACTGTCCGATGTGGACGACGTTCAGTTCCGCGCGCGGCGGCTGGTCGAGATGATGGCCTTGGTGCTGCAGGGTTCACTGCTGGTCCGGTATGCCCCGGCCGCGGTGTCCGACGCCTTCTGCGCCTCGCGGCTCGGTGGTGACTGGGGCATCGCGTTCGGCACGCTGCCGTCCACCGCGGACACCAAGGCCATCATCGGGCGGGCGCGCGTCAGCTGATCTCTTCGCACGAACCTCAGCGCGAAAGGAGTGCGAACTCGGCTTAGGCTTTCAGCGCCAGGTGTCCACGCGATGGAAGTTCTTGTAGGCGCGGCTCGGCGTCGGGCCGCGCTGGCCCTGGTAGCGGGAGCCGACCTCGGCCGAACCGTACGGGAACTCGGCGGCGCTGGTGAGGCGGAACAGGCACAGCTGGCCGATCTTCATCCCGGGCCAGAGCGTGATCGGCAGGTTCGCGACGTTCGACAGTTCCAGGGTGATGTGCCCGGTGAACCCGGGGTCGATGAACCCGGCGGTGGAGTGCGTGAGCAGCCCGAGGCGGCCGAGGGAGGACTTGCCCTCCAGCCGGCCCGCGAGGTCGTCGGGCAGGCTGACCAGTTCGAAGGTCGAGGCGAGCACGAACTCGCCGGGGTGCAGGACGAACGGGTCCTCGCCCTGCTTCTCGACCAGCGAGGTCAGCTCGTCCTGCTGCTTGGCCGGGTCGATGTGGGTGTACTGGCTGTTGTTGAAGACCCGGAAGAAGCGGTCGAGCCGCACGTCCACGCTGGACGGTTGCACCATGGCGGGGTCGAAGGGATCGATCCCGAGCCGGCCGGCTTCGACTTCTTTGCGGAGGTCACGGTCACTCAGCAGCACCCGACCACCCTAGAGGAGGTGCCGGGAGTAGGTGGGATCGAGCCGCACAATCTTCCCGAGCCTGTCGACGTAGTGACGGCGCTCGAGGGTGCCGATGAGCTCCTGAAGCGTGGTGGCGCCGGGGATGCGGCGCCGGGCGGTCTCGGCGGCGAAGTTGACCGCCGCCGCGGTGAGCACGGCGCCCTGGGTGAGGAGGTCGTTGGGCAGGCCGAGGAAATCGGCGTTGGCCTTGCCGAGCACGAGGCGGCTGATCGAGGAGTGCACGCGCCCGAGCGCCTTGCCGATGGGCCCGCTCTCGTGGGTGTCGCGCAGGGCCTTGGCCAGGCGCTTCGAGTCCTCGTCGGGGATGAACTCGGTGGTGGCGAGCAGCCAGAGCAGGCGCCAGGCGTCGTTCTCGCCGGCGGGCAGGAGGCCTTCGTCGACGCCCATGAGCCAGCCGACGTAACGCCACAGGTGAAGGATGTCGGCGCGCTCGCGGTCGGTGTAGCGGATGCCGAGTAGCTGGGTGCCGACGACAAAGACGAGGGAGAACAGCAGGAGGGTGCCGGCCGTCTGGACCTGGTTGACCGGGCGGTCCCAGGCCTCGTAGTCCCAGTCGCGGCGGCGGTTCATGGCCGCGCGGACGTGCGCGTGCACGAGCCGCACGCGGAGGGCGGACGCGTAGCCGCTGCGGCCGCGCCGGAGGTTGCCGGGCGTGGTGACGTCGATCCACCACGCGGCGGTCTCGATGAGGCGGCGGCCGGCCATATGCTCGATCTCGCCGGTCGCGACAAGGGATTTCGTCGCGCGGGAGGCGAGGTAGCCGCCCATGAGCGACATGTCGCCAAGGGGGAACAGGCCGAGCAGTCCGGTGCGCGTGATCGCCCGGGCGCCCCGCTCGAGCCGGTCGTGGTCGAGCCAGTAGGGCGTCGCGTCGACGGCCCCGAAGAAGTCGCGAACCTCTGCGGGCGGTTCGGCCATGTGGTCGATGCCTTTGGTGAGCGCCTCCTCGAACGCGGGCCTGGTGGCAGGCATACTCGCGACGAGCGCGTCGGCGAGCGGGTCCTCGGCCTTGGCGTACTCGCGGAACTGCCGGACCTGCTCCGCAGTCGCGCGAAGATCGTCACTGGGCCCGAACAACTTCGCGGCCAGCCGGAACCCGCCCTGGCGGAAGAGCTGGGGATCGGGAAGCCGCTCATCCATGACAACAAGTGTTGTCAGTTGCCCGCGGCACGTCAAGCAGGCCTCGCGAAGGAGTTGGGGCGCACCGTGTATGCTTTGAGACGCTGCGGATGTAGTTCAATGGTAGAACATCAGCTTCCCAAGCTGAATACGCGGGTTCGATTCCCGTCATCCGCTCTTCGCGGCAAAGGCCCAGGTCAGAGGCGGTTTCCTCGGGACCCGGGCCTTCGTCGTATCTAGATCATCTCCGGTCGTCGGGCCATTGGCGGCCATGCGGCGTCGGTAAGGGCAGCAGTTCGAACGAAGCGACGTGTCGTGGCCGTGCAACGGAGAAATGCCGGGTGTCCAGTGTTGCCACGCGTGTCACGCCGAGGCGTTCGGCCAGTGCTACGACGCAGGCGTCGGCGGTGCCAAGCGGGAAGTCGGCATACTTGTCGACCAACAACTCGGTGCATTGTTTGTGGTCTTCGTCGCGGCGATTGCCCATGGCAACGACGACACCGGTGTCGACGAGGATCACGCTGTCTTGCTCGATCCGCCACCGAGTTCGTCACGGGCGATCGTCTTCGAGCGCCTACCCAGGTCGGGTTCGGCGTCGAGCACGCCGACTGTCCGGAACCGCCGACGGGGCCGCTCGGTCTCAGGTTCATCGGCGAGCTGTCGGAGCATGCTCAACACGGCCGACACGCGCTCATCGGGTACCGCTTCCAGCAGCCGGCGGGCAGCCTCACGCGACTCCGCAGGTTCCCGGCTGCTCTCGCTGCTCATGACCGCCAGTCTAGTGGAATGCGATCCTCGTGGTCGGCTCCCCGCACCGGGCGCGCCGTGCCATTAGCGTGCCATTGGGAGCGGTCAACCACGGTTCCAGCAACATGCCAGCAAGCCGGTCCGTGTCGCTGGTGGCCCGCTGGTAGATCAGCGCGGCCAGCATGTCGTCGGATCCCAACCGCGCCATGAGGTCGCGGGTCGACATGCGTCGCCGCGGGGCAGCTCGTGGGCGCCTGACCGGCGGCGACCCCATCGAGTTCTCGTGGTTACCAGCTCGGGCCGTCGCCGCCGGTGAGGATGCGGTTGTTCCATTCGGGCGTGCTGGTGATGGCGGCGACGAGCCGGGTGAGCTCGCGTGGCCGGCGAGTCGGCACGACCCATGTGGTCGAGCGCGTCCCGGCCTGCGATGTGCCCGCGAACAGCGCCTGCACGTCGCGGAAGGTGGGGAACTGGGCGTACTCGGGGTCGATCTCGATGATCAGCTCCGCCTTCGCGAACGGCGCGGTGAGCATGCCCAGATAGAACGCGGCGACGGGAAGGCCACCGGTCGCCCGGAGATTCTTCGACGGTGCGCGGTGCGCGGTCTTGTCCAGCTCGCGCATGCGTTTGCGGTCTGTCGTCACCTCGAGCGCGAGGATGCCGCGCCACGGGCACGAGAACACGTGGTAGTGCTGGAACGACGCCGGCGGCGGCTTGCGACGTCGCTTGCGGTCCGGTTTGCGTTCCCAGCGCCGCACCGCGCCGATGCGGACGCCGTCGCCGTCGATCCGGATACCGGTGGGCCAGACCATCGGCAGGTAGCGCGCTCCGGTCGCCAGCCAGATGATCAGCGGCGGGATGACGAGCAGCGCGAATCCCTCCGCATGCAGGATCATCCCGGCCACGACAGCGGCGATCACCAGGACCGGCATCGCGATGCCGAGGACGACCAACGGCGGGCGCCAGGAACAGCGGTCCTCGGCGTACGCCTCGACCCCGCGAAGCCCGAGCGGCGTCCCGTTCATGTTGTTACTCCCGACTCGATGAGGTTCCTCATTTTCGTCATGACAGCACCGTCGTCAAGAGACAGGATCTCCCGGCCTCGTATAGTGTCACGGCGAAACTTGCCGACTTCGGGATTGTGAAAGAACTCCACTCTGTACTCGGCATCCGAATGCAGCCAGGCACCGAGCGCGCGGACAGCCTCGCCGGGAGAAACCAGCAGATACTGGTAGATCTGGTTCAAATTGCCATCCTCTTCCGGTGCCAGCTCTTCGACGTCGCCCGTGTGCGGATTCAACCGATTAGTGCTCGGGCGTTCGACGAGAACGACGCGAATACCTCGTCCTTGTTCCGCGACCCCGTACATGCGCGGCGCATCCTGTGACGCGCACTCCGCAGTGCAGACAGCGAGGAAGGACGGATGTGCGCGCCCTGTGACGATCGTCGCCAGCGGCGCGTGCATGCGCAAGGTGGGGTCATCAGGATCCGCGGGCGGATCCAGCAGCCGCCGTTGGTGCAGGCCGTTCAGCGCGTTGACGACAAGCTCTTCCCGGGCCGCTTCGGGCAATTCTGCCCATGCGCGCACGATCGCTTCGTCGAACAGCGAATGCGCGGGCGCGCCGAGCACACACAGTTCCGTGGCCAGCAGATCCGGCAGCGGAGCTAAGCCGTTCTGTTCGGCGGCATCGAAGAGTCGGCGGGCTTCCGCGACGTCGGCCGCGCGTGGGCCGGGTTTCGCGTTCGTGTCCATCGGGGCTCCCTCCTCGATCAGAGCCAGCTTGAAACGGCGTGCCAGGCGGACGATGCGGCATGCCCGATGGCTTTGCCGGCGGTGACGGCGCCGTGCCCCACGGCATTGCACGCGTCGTGAAAGGCGCCCCAATGGTGGTACAGGTAATTGCCACCGAGGTAGATCCCGGTAGCCGCCATGGTGACTTCACCGGCGACGGGAATCTCATCGGTGGCCATGTTCGCGACCAGCAACGCCCCGTTGACCCCGGCTGCCGCGCGGTCGACGTTGCCCATGGCGCCCTTGTCCGGCGGGCTGATCATCGTGAACGCATCTCCGGCGATCCCGGCGACCCCCATACCGAACCCGGCTGCCTTGCCGAGATTTGTCGCGGGGGCGACCCATTTGATGTCCTGGGCCCACTGCTGGGTGAACGCCTTGGCCGCATCGATCTTGGTGCCGACTTTCGCGGCGGCCGCCTCGACCTCGTCCCACGAGATGAGGCCGTTCTCCGCGTCGTGGGCGATCGGACTCATCTCCCGCCACCAGTTGCCGATGTGCTCTGGCATCTCCTTGGTCCACTTTTCCAGCGCTTCGGTGGCCGACTCGCCCTTCTGGACGGCCATGTCGAGCCACTTGTCAGCGTTGACGACGTCCCAGGGAGCGTGCAGCTTCTCGAGCCACGCGCGTACGGGTTCGCTGCCTTCCCAGACCTTGTTCAGTTGCTCCTCGACTTCGCCGAGCTTGCCCGACGTTTCGCGAGCCGAGTCTTCTACTTCCTTGTTCGCCGTCGCGGCGTCGCCCTTCGCCGCGGCGACACCGTTCTGATCGTTGTTCGTCGACGCGTGCTGCGCGCTCGTGCCGGCGCTCGCGACCTTTTCCTGAGCGGCCTGCAACGTGGTGGCGTAGCTGCGAATCGCACCCGAGACCTGGCTCAGCGACGGTGGGATCAGGCCCGATCCGTTCTTGAGTCCGGTGGCGAACGCGGCGTAGGCGTTCGCGCCGTCGCCCTGCCACTGAGCCTGCGATTGCACCGACGACGCCGTCCGTCCGGTGTCGCCGGAAACCTGTGTGAGGGTACCGGCATGCCGGTCCAGCTCATCGGCGAGCCGTAGCAGCGCAGCCGGATCGCCTTGTGGCGCCGCGAAATCGTTCGTTATCGCGCGCCGCCTGCCGCATTGTCGACGTGCTTCTTCGCCTGCTCGTCGGTCTGGTCGAACTGTTTCGCGGCCGTGGCGGCCTGGTTTCCGAGGTACTCGATGCCGGCAGCCGTATCCATGGCTGCTTTCATGGCCGAGGCGCCGACCTTCGACAATGCGCTCGCCAAATCGGGGTGCCCTGCGGCGCTCGCCATATTGCCGAGCGTCTCGGTCAGATTCTGCGCGACCGTTTTGGTCTGATCGCCGATATTCAGAATTCTGCCCGATCCCGGCTGCAATTCGCCCGGGTGCACAGAAAGCATGCGGCTCTCCTTCTTGACCGTGTGTCGCCGGGTCGAAAACTAGCAAAGCATCCTCGCGGGTACCGGATAATCGGAGAATCAAAGCGAACATAACAAGCAAAAATGATGAAAGCTATGCTCCGTTTTCCGGCAATAGAGGTTTACCTGAACGATTTTCGCGAACTGGTATCCAGTGAAGCGTCAGGTCCGGCAGCCGTTCCATGTTGTCACTGCCGTCGCTGGCGCGGACCACGGCGAAGCCATGGCGCTCGTAGAAGGCGCGGGCTTCGGTGTTCTGTGCGAAGACGCGCAGCGACACGCGTTCCGAGCTCAATGTCTTGATCTCGTCGAGGAGCAGCGTGCCGATCCCTTGGCGCAGGACATCTGCCCGCACATATAGGTGTTCGAGCACATCGCCGTCCAGTGCGGCGTAGCCGACGACTTCGCGGCGCCGCACCGCGACCGTGGTCCGGCATGTCCGCAGGACCACCTCGCTGATCCAGCCCGTCACCTCGCCCGGGGTGTATGTCTGTGCCGGCAGACAGGGCATGGTCGCAGCTCGCGAGTCCAGGTGGATGCGGGCAATCACGTTCGGCGTCCTCGCCCGTGGCCAGCCGGATCAGGGTCGTGTTGTCGCCATCCACCACCGGAACCTACAGCTAACCTGGACTTTCCACCCGATCAGGAGCTGTGCCGATGCCCGAGCGTTCGACCCGCATTCCCGACGAATTACGCGCCGACGTCCAAACGCTCTGGGACTACCACAACCTCCACCACGCACCGCGGCCCACCGACGTCGGCATCGGACTCGGCAGCCACGATCTCGGCGTCGCCACCTATACCGCCGAGTTGTTCCGGCAAGCCATGTTCCCGCTCATCGTCTTCACCGGTGCCAACGCACCCACCACGGTCGAACACTTCCCGCGTGGGGAAGCGATCCACTACCGCGAACATGCCGTGGAACTCGGTGTCCCGGACGCGGCGATCCTCGTCGAGACGGAAGCCCGCAACACCGGCGACAACATCGGCTTCACCCGCCGGCTGCTCGAGGAGCGCGCGATCGCGGTGCGGTCGGTGACGCTGATCAGCCGCCCGTACCAGCAGCGGCGCGCCTACGCCACCTGCCGGAAACTCTGGCCCGACGTCGACGTCGTCTGTGCCTCCCGGTCACAACCGCTCGACGAGTACGTCGAGTCCATCGGCGACGCGGACCGCGTGATCACCATGCTCGTCGGGGACACGCAGCGAATCACGGTCTATGCCGAGCGAGGGTTCGCGGCTCCCATGGAGCTGACCGCCCTCGCGCGCCGGGCCTACGACAACTTGGTCCGAGCCGGCTACGTGAACCGACTGATCGGCAGACCATGACGTCTGTAGGTCGTTGCGGGCGCACTTCGGGCGGTCTTCTTCGGCGCGGGGAAAGGGTCAGTGGCGCGCGAGCAGGTACGCCTGCGGCGTCTTCTCCGGCCCTTCCGGCTCGCGCACCAGCTGGGCATGCATCGCGAAACCGGCTTCCGTCAAGAGCTTCACGACGTTGCCGGGCGAGAGGCGGTAGGCGTCCAGCGACAGGTCGTGACCGTAGGCGTGCGAAAGATGGCGCGGCTGGCCTTCACCGGTCTGGAAGGCGAGCAGCAGATGCCCGCCCGGTTTCAGCACGCGCGCGAACTCCGCGAAGACCGCCGGCAAGTGCTCCGGCGGCGTGTGGATGATCGAGTACCAGGCCACCGCGCCCGCCAGTTCGGCGTCCGGCAGATCCAGCCCCAGCAACGAACCTTCCTCGAACCGCAGACCCGGATGGAGCCGCCGCGCGACCGCGATCATCTCCGGCGACAGGTCGACGCCGAACACGTCCGTCCCCAGCGAAGCCAGGTGCGCGGTGATCCGGCCCGGGCCGCAGCCGAGATCGGCCACGGGACCGTCGGCGAGTTCGGCGAAAGCGCCGAGCATCGCGCGGTCGAACGGGCTGCCGGCGAGCGCGTCGCGCAGCAGCTCGGCGTAGTCGGCGGCGACGGCGTCGTAGGCCGTGCGGATCTCGCGCAGGAAAGAAGGTTCGGTCACCTGGGGAACGTTACCGGCGGCCACCGACAGAAAATGGGCCCTTCGACTCTGGTCCGTTGGGCCGGGCGAGGAGTCCGCTGAGGTATGCCCACGATCGAGCGAGCGAGCCCGGGCGATCTGGCGTTCCTCGCGATGGACAGCAGGACCATGCCCGAGCAGTTCGGAGTACTGCTATCCCTCGACTGGGCGGGCTTCGATCTGGCGCGCGCCCGGCGGTTGTTCGCCCAGCGGATCCCGGCTCTGCCGCGGTTACGCCAGCGGCTGGTCCGCGTGCCGGCCGGCTGCGGCGGACCGATCTGGATCGACGACACCGGGTTCGACCTGCACCAGCACGTCCGGGCGATGCCTTGTGAAGATCTGCTCAGCACGGCGCTCGAGGTCGTCGCGACCCCCCTGCCGCGTACCGCGCCGCTGTGGTCCGCGGTGTTCCTGACCGGGCCCGGCGGGGAGGTGGGCCTGGTGATCGTGCTGCACCACGCGCTCGCCGACGGTGTCGGTGGTCTCGCTGTCCTGGCGCATCTGCTGGATCCCGGCACCGCCGCGCCGGAGACGCCGTTCCCGCGGCCATGGCCCGCGAACAGGCAACTCGCCGCCGAGAACCTGGCACGCGCCGTCGCGCGGCTCCGGCGGTCCCGCGAGTTCTGGCGACAGCTTCGCGCCGCACTGTCCGCGGGAGGCGGGTTGTGGCCGCCGCGTGCCGCGCCGTCGGCGTTGCTGCGGAAGACGGGGCCGCGGCGAGTGCTCCGGGCCGTCCGCGTGGAGGTGGAGCCACTGCGAAAGGCCGCACATCGTTGTGGCGCAACGGTAAACGACGCCGTGCTCGTCGCGGTCGGTGGCGCGCTGCATCGGGTCGTGAGCCAGCCGGCGTTCGCCATCGCGGTACCGGTCTCCGGGCGGCCGCAGGGAGATGGACTCGGCAACGTCGTGACCCCGATGCTGATCCGGGTGCCGGGCGGCGGCGATCTGCTGTGGCGGCTGAGGCAGGTCGCCGCGCAGGTGCGGGAGACCAAGGCGGCCGCGGCGGGCCCGTCGCTGCTCGCGCTGCTGGGCAAGGCCTATCGCGGTCTGGCCGCACTCGGCGGGTACCGGTGGTACATGAATCACCAGCATCGGCTGCACACACTGGTCAGCCACGTGCGCGGCCCGGCGGAACCGGTCTTCTTCGGCGGCCATCCCGTTCGCTCGGCCGTGCCGATCGGCATCGGTGAGGGCGGGAACGTGACCGTCTACTTCGAAGTGCTGTCCTACGCCGGCTGCCTGACGATCACGGTGATCGCGGATCCGGATCATTTCACGGAGATCGACACCGTGGCGGCCGCGTTGCGCGCGGAACTGGACGCGATCGCGCGAGGCTAAGATCGGCGGATGACACAGGACGGGCCGAAAGGCGTTGGCGCACCGGCGATTCGAGCCCTGGTCACTACTCCACGGTCACGCTCTTCGCGAGGTTCCGGGGCTTGTCGATGTCCCGTCCCAGATGGTGCGCCAGGTGGTAGGCGAACACCTGCAGCGGCACCGTGAACAGGATCGGGTCCAGCTCCGGCTCGCTGCGCGGCACCTGGATCACCGAGTCCGCCAGGCCGGACGGCAAAGCCGCGTTCGTCACCGCGATGACCGGGCCGCCGCGGGCCTTGATCTGTTCGATCGTCCCGATGTTCTTCGCCAGCAGCTCGTCGTCCGGGACCACGACCACCGAGGGCATCGACGGGTCGATCAGCGCCAGCGGCCCGTGTTTCAGCTCGCCCGCCTGGTACGCCTCCGCGTGCACGTACGAGATCTCCTTCAGTTTCTGCGCGCCTTCGCGTGCGACCGGCCAGCCTCGCACCCGGCCGATGAAGAACATCCGCACCGCCGAGCCGTGTTGCTTCGCCACGGCGGAAATCTCGTCCTCGGCCGCGAGGACCTCCGCGATCCGCGCGGGCAGCGCGTCCAGGCCGGCGACGATCCGCGCACCGTCCGAAACGGATAGATCGCGGACCCGCCCGAGCGCCAGCGCGAGCATCGCGAAGACGACACCCATATTCGTGTACGCCTTGGTCGAGGCGACGGAGACCTCCGGCCCCGCGTGGAGGAACACCCCGCTGCCGCATTCGCGGGCGATCGCGCTGCCGACCGTGTTGACGACCCCGATCACCTGGCCGCCCTTGCGCCGCAACTCTTGCACCGCGGCGAGGGTGTCCGCCGTCTCGCCCGACTGGCTCACCGCGACGTACAGCGTTTCCTCTTCGACCACCGGGTTCCGGTATCGCAGCTCCGACGCCGGTTCGGCGTCCGCAGGCAGCCGCGCCCATTCCTCGACGAGGTTCGCGCCCAGTTGCCCCGCGTAGTACGCCGATCCGCAGCCGAGGAACTTCACGCGGCGGATCGCCCGCAGCGCACGGGGATCGAGGTTGATCCCACCGAGCCGGGCGGTCCCGAACCGCTCGTCGAGGCGGCCGAGCAGCGTCCGCCGCACCGACTCCGGCTGTTCCCAGATCTCCTTGTGCATGAAGTTCGCGTAGTTGCCGAGATCGTAGTCGGCATCCTTCAAGTCCACTGTGGTCGGTGTCTTCGCCGTGCGGTGTGCCTGCAGCGTGCTGGTGACGAAATCGTCCGGCGTGATCGTCGCGAGTTCGCCGTCGTCGAGATACACCACCCGCTGCGTGTACCGCACGAGCGCGGCCACGTCCGAGGCCACGAACATCTCGCCGTCACCGATGCCGAGCACGATCGGGCTTCCGTTGCGTGCCACCACAAGCTGCCCCGGATTCCGCGCGTCCAGCACCACGATCCCGTACGCGCCGTTGACCTCACGCAGGGTCGCCCGCACCGCGTCTTCCAGCGACGATGCACCGTCCGCCAGCGCCCGTGCGATCAGATGCGCCAGCGCCTCGGTGTCCGTTTCGGACGCGAACGCCACGCCCTCTTCGGTCAGCCGCGCGCGAAGCCGGCCCGCGTTTTCGATGATCCCGTTGTGCACCACGGCAATCCGCTTCGCGCTGTCCACATGGGGATGCGCGTTGGCGTCCGTCGGCTCACCGTGCGTCGCCCACCTCGTGTGCGCGATGCCCACTGTGGACGGTTGGCTCTCGTCGACGAGATCGCGCAGCTCATCCACGCGCACCGCGGCCTTCGTGATCTTGAGGCGGTTCCGCTGCGCGACGGCCAGCCCGGCCGAGTCGTAGCCGCGGTACTCCAGCCGGTGCAGCCCCTCGAGCAGGATCGGCGTGGCCGGCCGTCTGCCCACGTAACCCACGATTCCGCACATACTTTCGCGCCTTCCTTCAGCCGTAGACGATGCGCCGCAGCTGGCGCTCGGTCAGCGCGCCGGCCCCGACGGGGCGTTCGGCGAGCTCAGCGGTGATGACCTGCCAGATCTCGGCGTTCTTACGCCCGCGCCGTTGCAGTTCCGCGTGCCGGCGGCGGACGAACTCCTCGGCGGTCTCGCGGTAGTACGCGATGACGTCCGCGATCACCCGCTCGGCGACCAGCACCGGCAGGCCCGTGGAGCCCGCGATGTGGTGCACCAGCTGCTGATCCATCCTTCGACGTTCGCAGCTGGCTGCCTGCTCGGCAAGTTTCCTGCCCGAAATCGGGCAGATCAGCCGCCCGAATGCATGTCCTCGGCCTCGGGGACGAGATCGTCGTCCGGGTTGTCGAGCCAGCCGTGCGGGAGGGTGACCTTGCCGGGCGAGCCCTGGCGCCCGCGCGGGCCGAGCGCGCCCGCCGGGAAGGGCGCGCCGTGGTCGAGACGGGTGATCAACTCGTCCAGTTCGTCGAGCGAGGACACCATCGCGAACCGGCGGCGCAGGTCCGAGCCGACCGGGAAGCCCATGAAGTACCAGGCCATATGTTTGCGCAGGTCACGCATGGCCTTGGTGGGCCCGTCGTGCTCGACGAGCAGTTCCGCGTGGCGGCGCAGCACCCGCGCGACCTCGCCGAGCGAGGGGCCGGCCGGGATCTCGCGCCCGGCGAACGCGGCCTCCAGTTCACCGAACAACCATGGCCGCCCGAGGCAACCGCGCCCGACGACCACGCCGTCGCAGCCGGTCTCGGCCATCATGCTCAGTGCGTCGCCCGCGGTGAAGATGTCGCCGTTACCCAGGACGGGGATGGTCCGCACCGCCTCCTTCAGGCGGGCGATCCTGGTCCAGTCGGCCTTGCCCGAGTAGCGCTGGGCTGCGGTGCGGGCGTGCAGCGAGACCGCCGCCGCGCCCTCGGCTTCGGCGATCCGGCCCGCGTCGAGGTAGGTGTGATGATCGTCGTCGATGCCGACGCGGAACTTGACGGTGAACGGCACCCCGGCCGGCTCCGCGGCCTTGACCGACTCCCGGACGATGTCGGCGAACAGGTGGCGCTTGTAGGGAAGCGCGGCCCCGCCGCCCTTGCGCGTGACCTTTGCCACCGGGCAGCCGAAGTTCGAGTCGATGTGATCGGCGAGGCCCTCGCCGACGATGATCCGGACGGCCTCGGCCATCGTCTTCGGGTCCACCCCGTACAGCTGCATCGACCTGGGCGTTTCGTGTTCGCCGAAGGTCATCATGTGCATCGTGCCGGGATGCCGCTCGACGACGGCGCGGGCGGTGATCATCTCGCACACAAAGATCCCGGCGCCGTACTCCTGGCACAGCCGCCGGAACGCGACGTTCGTGATCCCCGCCATGGGCGCGAGCACGACCGGGGGATCGACCTCGTACGGGCCGATCTTCAGGGCGGGCCTGGTCAGGGTCTGGGTCACGCGCTCCATTGTCACCCGTGACGACCGTTACCGGCGACGGGGTCGGGTCAGGACGACTTCGCTCACCGCAGCCGCTGGCGCTGGCGACCCAGCTGGTCGATCTCCAGTTCCATGACGTCCCCCGCCTTCAGGTACGGGTACTTCCCGGACAGCGCGACGCCCTGCGGGGTGCCCGTGTTCACCACGTCGCCCGGGTCCAGGACCAGGTACTGGGACAGGTCGAAGATCAGCTGCGCCACCGGGAAGATCATGTCGGCGGTGTTCGAGTCCTGGCGCGGTTCCCCGTTGACCCACGAGCGCAGGCCCAGCTTCTGCGGGTCGGGCAGTTCGGCGGCGGGTAGCAACCACGGGCCGAGCGGGTTGAACGTCTCCGCCGACTTGCCCTTCGACCACTGCCCACCCGACAGTTCGGTCTGCAGCGCCCGCTCGGACACGTCGTTGCCGATCGTGTACCCGGCGACGTAATCGAGCGCCTCCTCCGGCGAGGACAGGTAGCGCGCCTGCTTGCCGAGCACGACCGCGAGCTCGACCTCCCAGTCGACCTTCGTCGCGCCCGGGGGGATGAGCACGTCGTCGTTCGGGCCGACGACCGTGTTCGGGTGCTTGAAGAAGATGATCGGCCGCTCGGGCGGCGCGGAACCGGACTCGGCGGCGTGCGCGGCGTAGTTCTGCCCGATGCAGATCACCGCGCCCGGCTTCGCCACCGGTGCGCCGATCCGCTGCCCGAAATCGTCCACAGTGGACAGAGAGCCGGCGTCGAGTGCGCCTGCGATCCGGGCAAGGCCGCCGCCGGCGAGGAAGTCTCCGGTGATGTCGGCCGTCAGGCCGCTCAGGTCGAACACCGTCCCGTCGTGGCGTACCACCGGCCGCTCGCCGCCGAATTCGCCCAGCCGCATCAGTTCCACGTGGAGCCTCCTCGTCGTCGTGGTCCTAACGTTAGTCTTGCTCACGAACGACGGTCACCCGGACCCGTGAAACGTTTCATTCCGTGCTAGCATGGTCCATGGTCGGCATCAAGGACGTGGCACGGGAAGCCGGGGTCTCCATCGGCACGGTGTCCAATGTGGTCAACCGGCCGCATATGGTCTCGACCGCGACCCGGACCCGCGTGCTGTCGGTCATCCAGGAGCTGGGGTACGTTCGCGACGAGTCCGCGCGGCAGCTGCGCGCCGGCCGCAGCCGCATCCTGGCGTTGCTGGTGCTCGATCTGGGCAACCCGTTCTTCGTCGACGTGGTGCGCGGCGCGGAGGAGACGGCGCATGAGGCCGGCCTCAACGTGATCACCTGCAACAGCGGGCAGCGGGTGGATCTCGAGGCCTCGTACCTCGGCATGTTCGCCGAACAGCGCGTGCGCGGGGTGCTGCTCGGTCCCGTCGGCACGTCGGCCCAGGCGCTGGAAACCTTCCGCCGCAGGCGAATCCCGTACGTAGTCGTCGACCGCAAGGTGCCGCCGGAGGAGGCCAGCTCGGTCTCCGTGGACGACGTGGCGGGCGGCGCGCTCGCGGCCGGGCACCTGCTCGAAGCCGGACACCGGCGGATCGCCTTCGTCAACGGGCCGCAGGTGCTCGCGCAGTGCCGTGACCGCGAAGCCGGGGTCCGGTCCGCGCTCGACGGTTCCGATGCCGAGCTGTCCGTGCTGGAGACCGGCGCGCTCGATGTCGCGTCCGGGCGGGACGCCGGGGCCCGGCTCCTCGGGATGAGCCCCCGGCCTACGGCGGTGTTCTGCGCCAACGATCTGCTCGCGCTCGGCGTGCTGCAGTCGATGGTCGCCGCCGGGGTGCGGGTACCCGCGCAGCTGGCCATCGTCGGCTACGACGACATCGAGGTCGCGGCCGCGGCGGCGGTGCCGCTCACCTCCGTCCGCCAGCCGGCGAAACGGCTCGGCCGTACCGCGGCGGAGCTGCTCATCGCCGAGTCCGGGGGCGACGAGGAACCGGTCGAACATCAGCAGGTCGTGTTCACGCCCGAACTCGTGGTCCGCGATTCCAGCCGCGGCCGGCGGTGACCCCATGGACGAGGAGACGCAGGACCAGCGCCTTGCCCGGAACCTCAACGAACTGCTCGCCGAGCTGCGGGTCGCGCAAGCGGGGGTGCAGATCCTCTTCGGGTTCCTGCTCTCGGTCGTTTTCACCGGCCTGTTCCGGGAGGCGAGCGGCTTCGAGAAGGGGATGCACCTGGTCGCGGTCGTCCTCACCGCGCTCGCGACGGCGCTGCTCGCCGCGCCCGCGGCGTGGCACCGGATCCTGTTCCGGGCAGGCCGCCGCACCGACATCCTCCGCGTGGGCAACCGGATCGTGCTCGTCGGCCTGGTCTGCCTCGCCGCCGCGGTTTCCGACGTGGTCTGCCTGATCGCGAAGGTCGTCTACGGCCCGGTGGCGATGGGCGTCGTGGGCGGTCTGGTGGCGATCGCGTTCGTGCTGCTGTGGTTCGTCGTGCCCAAGCTCCTAGGCCGTGGTCACTGGAGCCGGTAGAGCCAGGTCCGCCAGAGGATCGCGGTGGGCACCGCGACGGTCAGTATCGTGCCGAAGACGATCAGGAATCCCGATTGTGCCTGCGCACCCGCGACCATGATGAACAGGCCTGCCACGATCGAGCACAGTCCGCCGATGATCGCGAACACCACGTTCGGAATCCGCATCGGCCGCAGCTCGGACAGTCGCTGGGCCAGGCGCGGATTCTCTTCGGCCAGCTGACGCTCGATCTCGGTCAGCCGCCGCTGCTCTTCACCGTGAAGTGCCATACCGCACCACCTTCGGATCCCATTATGATCCCGGTTACGGCGCTTGTCATCGCTGCTGTCGGTATGAACATCATTCAGCTGTCCGGCCATTGCTTACCGTGAGTAGGTAACATAACCTCGTGTTAACACTCCCGTGGGAATACGGAGCGAGGGGGACGCGCTCTACCGGCGGGGAACGGGAACCGCGCGATGAGGGCTCGCGCGGGGAGGGAGGCAAGGACAGATGAGCGTGCGCCAGAAGGAACTGGAGCCCACGCCGATCTTCGCCGAGCTGAGTGCGGAGTTCGACCTCGAGCGGCTGCTGGCCGAGCCGGCCGAGCCGGACAAAGGTGCAGAGCAGGCCGAGTGACACACAGTCGGCACCGCGTCGCCGATGATCGTGACAAGCTGGCCGCATGACACCCCCTGTGTCAACCTCAAGGTCGAAATCATGCTGCGGTGGGCGTGGTGTGGCGTTGGAGCGCGCCGTG
>NZ_VDFW01000083.1 GCF_006152065.1 Amycolatopsis alkalitolerans | reverse complement strand
ATCTCCGATCGACTACGAGACCAGTGCGTCCAACCGAGCCGCATAGAGGAGTCCTCCACGATCCGGGGGGAAGCTCACTCGGCGCCTCGAGCCTCGAGACCGGATCGTGGAGCTCGGTGACGCCTCAGTTCCGTTCCCCTTTGATACGCACCTGCTTCATTTTTCGGAAGATGCGGTCGCGCTTGAGAACGAGCTGCACAAGACGTTCGCCGATCGTCGTCTCAACCGGGTCAACCTTCGCCGAGAGTTCTTCTTCATCACGCCGCAGGAAATTCGCGCGGCCTTGGCGGAGAAGCTCGGCAACCTACTTGAGTTCACCGACACACCGGAGGCATCGCAGTACTTCCAGAGCCGATCGGCGTGGCCTGACCGGAACTAGAGGTGAGCTGGTTGGCTCTGCCTACTTCATTGGGCGCTGACATGTACCACTTTTAGCCCGGGTCGGCGGTGGTGCTGACGCCGGACTCGGGCGGCCGTCGAACGCGATGGGTCCGTTGAACCGATACTTGCGACCTGGAACGCAGCGGTCCAGCTGAGGCGAGTAGCGCTGCGCACCGAGCGGCAGCCAGACGTGGGGCGTCCCGCTGCCGTATTAAGCGTCGATCGTTGGCTTCGAGCCATTGGGTGAGTTTGGCTCGGGTGGCCCGGGTCCAGGTGCGGTCGAACTGGGCTCGGTTCGCGGGCGGCGGCGCGTTCGCGTTCGATGAGCCGCCCGCAGGTGAGCACCACGGCCGGGTCGTCCGGGTGCGACTCGGCAAGTTCGGCCCGCTGCTGGGCGGCGACGACGGGCGTCGTGGTGCTCACCGAGGACGTCTCGGACGCCGGCGATGCGTTGGCCAACCGGGTGGCACTCGGCCGATCGCCGGGGGACGGCTTCGGCGGCGGAGCGGGCGCGTTTGGCCTGGATGCGAGCGGCGCGCCAGGACTCGTCGGGGTTAAGGGCAATGCCGCGTAGTTAGGGCTTGCGAGTTGATGTCAAGTGGGTCTGTGTGGCGCCTGCGTGTCTGACAATGAGACA
>NZ_VDFW01000082.1 GCF_006152065.1 Amycolatopsis alkalitolerans | reverse complement strand
GGCACTGTCCTATATGGATTGCTTTGCCCGTGTCGTCCGAACCCAGACACCAATCGTTGGTGAGATCACCTCATTGATCCGTTGAATCATCTGTGGTTCATGGCGGATTTGTGTGGTATAATTGTGCACCTAAGGTTAAATAGGCAGTATCCGGACGTTCCCTTGTACTCGTTTCTTGTAGATAAAGATGAGACTGTCGAATTAGAGGAATTGCCTAGTAACTGGGTCATGCCCGGCGAGTTTTCGTGGTCGGCCGCAGCCGAGCGAGATGCGGGTCCCTCTCTCGGAGAGGACTTCTAGGCCTTCACCAAGCGTGTCGGGTGGGTAGATCCAGCCCTGGATAGGACAAAGGCCTTATCCTGCTTGGGTTTGCGACTCCAACGCAAGAAGATACCGCGGGATCAGAGCCGCGATCTTGTCGCTGCCCGGCTTCTTGATCCGGATCTGCTGCGCGGCCGCGCGGTCGAGGCCGAGTACAACGATCTCGCCCAGCGGCGAGTTACCTGCTGACCGAGCCGGAGCTGCACCGTTTACTGAAGCTGATCGACGAAGGCCCCAATCTCGACGAACAGATCGCCACACACTCCCGGAACACGGTGACCTACGACAACGTCGCCGACCGCGCCACCCAGGTCACCGACATCAACGGCGGTACCTGGACGTTACCGGCCCCGACCTCAGCCGGCTCCTCGAAGGGGTATCGGGGCGCGGTCCTGGCGTCGCATCCGAATGACTACTGGCCACTGGACGAAGCATCCGGCACCGACGCGATCAACGTCATACCCGGCGCCAGCGAACTGGGCTCCGACGGCGACGCCACCTACAACAACGTCACCCTCGGCCAACCCGGTCCCTTCGCCCACGCACCCGACACCGCCGCCGGATTCAACGGCACCAGCTCGATACTCACCGCCCCGAACTTCCTGATCGTCGACCCCACCGCGAAGCGGCATCGATTGCGCTGTGGTTCAAAACCAGCACCGCCGGCAGTTGTTGTCCTGAGGTTCCCCCAAGATCGTGGAGGCATGGACTATGAGGATGATGTGTTATGCCCGAGAAGAGGCGGCGGTTCGAC
>NZ_VDFW01000081.1 GCF_006152065.1 Amycolatopsis alkalitolerans | reverse complement strand
CGAGATCCTGTCCACCGTCCGTTCGTTCGTGGACAAGGAGATCATTCCGCATGCCCAGGAGTTGGAGCACGCGGACACCTACCCGACGGACATCGTCGAGGGGATGAAGGAGATGGGCCTGTTCGGGCTCACCGTTCCGGAAGAGTTCGGCGGGCTTGGGGAGTCCCTGCTGACCTACGCGCTGGTGGTGGAGGAGATCGCGCGTGGGTGGATGAGCGTGTCGGGTGTGATCAACACGCATTTCATCGTGGCACACATGATTTCCCGGCACGGTACGCCCGAGCAGAAACAGAAGTACCTGCCGAAGATGGCCGCCGGCGAGATCCGCGGTTCGTTCTCGATGTCGGAGCCGGACCTGGGTTCGGACGTGGCGGCGATCAAGACCCGCGCGAAGCGGGACGGCGGAGACTATGTGATCGACGGCGCGAAGATGTGGCTGACCAACGGGGGCAGCTCGAACCTCATCGCGCTGCTGGTGAAAACCGATGAGGGCGCCGGAAAGGCTCACCAGAACCTGACCGCGTTCCTGGTGGAGAAGCCGGAAGGGTTCGGGGAGGTGGCGCCGGGCCTGACGATCCCGGGGAAGATCGACAAGATGGGCTACAAGGGCGTCGACACCACCGAGGCGGTGTTCGACGGGTTCCGCATCCCCGCGTCCCAGGTCCTCGGTGAGGCCCCGGGCAGGGGGTTCTCGTTCATGATGGACGGGATCGAGGTCGGCCGGGTGAACGTGGCGGCGCGGGCGTGCGGGATCGCGATCCGCGCGTTCGAGCTGGCTATCGACTACGCCCAGCAGCGCAAGACGTTCGGCAAGCCGATCGCCGAGCACCAGGCGATCGCGTTCAAGCTGGCGGAGATGGCCACGAAGGTGGAGGCGGCGCATCTGATGATGGTGAACGCCGCCCGGTTGAAGGACACCGGCGAGCGTAACGACGTCGCGGCCGGGATGGCGAAGCTGATCGCGAGCGAGTACTGCGCCGAGGTCACCCAGGAGGCGTTCCGGATCCACGGCGGCTACGGCTACTCGAAGGAGTACGAGATCGAACGCCTCATGCGTGAGGCCCCGTTCCTGCTCATCGGCGAAGGCACCAGCGAGATCCAGAAGACCATCATCAGCCGCGGTCTCCTCCGCGAGTACCG
>NZ_VDFW01000080.1 GCF_006152065.1 Amycolatopsis alkalitolerans | reverse complement strand
TTGATGGGATGTGACGAGCACCGTGACCGATTCGAGCCGCAGGTTGTTCACGTCGGAGTCTGTGACGGAGGGGCATCCGGACAAGATTTGTGACGCGATCAGTGATTCGGTGCTGGATGCGTTGCTGGCGAAGGATCCGCGTAGCCGGGTGGCGGTGGAGACGTTGATCACGACGGGGCAGGTGCATGTCGCGGGTGAGGTGACGACGGAGGCGTATGCGGATATCCCGACGATCGTGCGGGAGCGGATCCTGGAGATCGGGTATGACTCGTCGGCGAAGGGGTTCGACGGGAACTCGTGCGGGGTGAACGTCGCGATCGGTGCGCAGTCGCCGGATATCGCGCAGGGTGTGAACACCGCGTACGAGTCGCGGTTGGAGTCGGCGCTGGATGAGCTGGATCGTCAGGGCGCGGGGGATCAGGGCCTGATGTTCGGCTATGCCTGCTCGGATACCCCGGAGTTGATGCCGTTGCCGATCGCGCTGGCGCACCGGTTGTCGCAGCGGTTGACGCGGGTGCGCAAGGACGGGGTGCTGCCGTATCTGCGTCCGGACGGCAAGACGCAGGTGACGATCGAGTATGCCGGTGAGCAGGCGGTGCGGCTGGACACGGTGGTGGTCTCGACCCAGCATGCCGAGGGGATCGATCTGGAGTCGATGCTCGGGGTGGACGTGCGGGAGCAGGTGGTGGCGCCGGAGCTGGCGGCGCTGGAGCTGGACACCGCCGACGTGCGGTTGCTGGTGAACCCGACGGGCCGGTTCGTGATCGGTGGTCCGATGGGGGATGCGGGGCTGACCGGGCGGAAGATCATCGTGGACACCTACGGTGGGATGGCGCGCCATGGTGGGGGCGCGTTCTCGGGGAAGGACCCGTCGAAGGTGGACCGCTCGGCGGCGTATGCGATGCGGTGGGTGGCGAAGAACGTGGTGGCGGCCGGGCTGGCGTCGCGGGTGGAGGTGCAGGTCGCGTACGCGATCGGGAAGGCCTCGCCGGTGGGGTTGTTCGTGGAGACCTTCGGCACCGAGACCACCGATCCCTCGAAGATCCAGGGCGCGATCACCGACGTGTTCGACCTGCGCCCAGCCGCGATCATCCGCGATCTCGACCTGCTGCGCCCGATCTACGCCCAGACCTCCGCCTACGGCCACTTCGGCCGCCCCGAACTCGCCCTCCCCTGGGAAAACACCGACCGCG
>NZ_VDFW01000079.1 GCF_006152065.1 Amycolatopsis alkalitolerans | reverse complement strand
CCTGAGGTTCCCCCAAGATCGTGGAGGCATGGACTATGAGGATGATGTGTTATGCCCGAGAAGAGGCGGCGGTTCGACCGGGAGTTCCGTGAAGGAGCGGTTCGGATCGTCCGCGAGTCGAACAAGCCGATCGCCCAAGTGGCCGCCGACCTGGGGATCAACCCAGGCACCCTGGCCAACTGGGTCAAACAGGACAAGATCAACCGTGGCGAGGCGGAAGGCCTGAGCGGCGACGAGCGGGCCGAACTCGCTCGGCTTCGGGCGGAGAACGCCGAGCTGCGGATGGAGCGCGATGTCCTCAAGCGATCCGTGGTCCTGTGGGTGAAGGAGGCGACGCGGTGAGCCTGGCCGCGTTCATCGCCGACCAGAGGACCAGTCACCACGTGCCGCACGCGGTCGCTTGCCGGGCTCTGGCCGTGTCGGAGTCCTGGTTCTACAAGTGGCACCACCGTCAACACCAGCCCATGCCCACCGAGCAGCGCCGCGCCGAGCTCGATGCCGCGGTGGCTGAGGCGTTCGAGCAGTCGCATGGCTTGCACGGCTCACCGCGCATTCTCGTCGATTTACGCGCCGATGGATGGACGGTGAGCGAGAAATCAGTGGCGAAGTCGATGGCTCGCCAGGGGTTGGTGGCGCGAGTTAGAAAGCGGCGCAAGAATCTCACGAGGCCGGATAAACGGGCGGTGCCGTTCCCGGACCTGGTGAAACGGGACTTCACCGCGTCGGCGCCGAACGTGAAGTGGGTTGGGGATATGACCGAAATCCCGACCGGCGAGGGTAAGTTCTATCTCTCGACGGCGATCGACTTGTTCTCCCGCCGGCTGCTCGGCTACGCGACCGGCTGCCACCCTGACGCCGAACTCGCTGGTGACACCATCAAAATGGCCGTCGCCGCCCGTGGCGGGAAGGAGCGGGTGGCCGGGGTGATCTTCCACTCCGACCGCGGCTCGACCTACACCGCCAACACCTTCACCACACTCTGCCACAAGCTCGATATTCGCCAGTCGATGGGCCGGATCGGGTCATGTTTCGACAACGCCGCAGCCGAATCTTTCTTCTCCACCTTGGAGCACGAGGTATTGTCCCGTCATCATTTCAAAACTCGAGACCAAGCGCAACGGGTTATTGTCAAATGGGTCGTTGACTTCTATAATCGACGGCGACGTCACAGTTCCTGTGGCATGAAATCTCCGATCGACTACGAGACCAGTGCGTCCAACCGAGCCGCATAGAGGAGTCCTCCACGATCCGGGGGGAAGCTCA
>NZ_VDFW01000078.1 GCF_006152065.1 Amycolatopsis alkalitolerans | reverse complement strand
GTGTTAGGTGAGGAGGAAGTAGCGGAGCCAGAGGTAGGGGGCGGCGAGCAGGATGGTGAGGGTGGTGATGAGGGCGCCTTTGCGGGTGAATTCCCAGAATGTGATGGGGATGCCTTCGCGTTTGGCGATGCCGAGCATGACGACGTTGGCGCTGGCGCCGACGGCGGTGAGGTTGCCGCCGAAGTCGGCGCCGAGTGCGAGTGCCCACCACAGTGCGTCGGCGTGGACCGGGTTGGTCATGTCGGTGACGAGGTCGGCGACGAGGGGGCTCATGGTGGCGACGTAGGGGATGTTGTCGATCACTCCGGACAGCAGGGCGGAGACGACGAGGATGAGCAGCACCGCGACCAGGGCGTTGCCGCCGGTGGCGTGCGCGGCCAGTTGGGCCAGGTGGCCGATCACGCCGGTGTGCACGAGGGCGCCGACCATGATGAACAGCCCGGCGAAGAACAGCAGGGTTTCCCATTCCACCCCGGCCAGGTAGTCCCGCGGGCGGGTGCGGGAGATCAGGACCAGCACCCCGGCGCCTAGCAGCGCCACGATCGCGGGTTCGAGGTGGAACACCGCGTGCCCGATGAACCCGGTGAACACCGCGGCCAGCACCACACCGCATTTGACCAGCAGGCGGGTGTCGCGGATGGCTTCGCGTTCGTTGAGCGCCAGCACGTCCGCGACCCGCTGCGGGTCCACCGTGAACGAGCCGCGGAACAGCCACGGCAGCACCAGGGTGAACACCACGAGTTCCAGGGCCACGATCGGGGCCATGTTCAGCAGGAAGTCGTTGAAATCGAGCCCGGCGCGGCTACCGATGATGATGTTCGGCGGGTCCCCGATCAGCGTCGCCGCACCGCCGATATTGGACGCGAGGACCTCCGCGATCAGCAACGGCACCGGGCTGATCCCCAGCCGGTCGCACACCAGCAACGTGACCGGGCCGATCAGCAGCACCGTGGTCACGTTGTCCAAAAACGCCGACGCGACCGCGGTGATCAGCACCAGCAGCACCATCACCCGCAGCGGCGAACCCCGCGCCCGTTTCGCCGCCCAGATCGCGACATACTCGAACACCCCGGTCCGCCGCAACACCCCCACAATGACCATCATCCCGAACAACAGGAAGATGACATCCCAATCGATCCCGGTATCCCGGGAGAAGAACACCTCGTCCGAGCCCACCACCCCGAACGCCACCACAAGCCCCGCCCCGCCCAACGCCGCCACCATCTTCGGGACCCGCTCAGACGCGATCAACAGATAAGCCACCACAAACACCACAACC
Source organism: Amycolatopsis alkalitolerans (assembly GCF_006152065.1). Taxonomy (GTDB): domain Bacteria; phylum Actinomycetota; class Actinomycetes; order Mycobacteriales; family Pseudonocardiaceae; genus Amycolatopsis_E; species Amycolatopsis_E alkalitolerans. The sequence goes on along the minus strand of NZ_VDFW01000078.1, from coordinate 21 downwards.
GCCACCACGGTGCTCATCACA
>NZ_VDFW01000077.1 GCF_006152065.1 Amycolatopsis alkalitolerans | reverse complement strand
TGAACCGCCCCGGGTTCGGTAGAGACTCGTTACTGGGGTCAGGCGACCAGGCTGGTCAGGTCGCCTGAGTCGTACAGGGCTTCGAACTCGGTCGGTGGCCGGTAGCCACAGGCCTCGTGCAGTCTTTGATCGTTGTACCATTCCACCCATGCGGCGGTGGCGATCTCGACCTCTTTCTTATTATGCCATGATCCTTGCGGTTTGATCAACTCCGTTTTGTATAAGCCGATGGTCGTTTCGGCGAGCGCGTTGTCGTATGCGTCACCGACGGTACCAATGGACGCGTCGATACCCGAGTCGATAAGATGCTGGGTGAACCGAAAAGACGTATACTGACTCCCGGCGTCGGAATGGTGAATGAGCTTATCCGCACCGTCATTGTGGCGGTAGTCGCGTTGTTGCAGTCCCATGTCGATGGCATCGAGAACCAGATCGGTTTCCTTGGACATGCTGCAGGTCCAGCCAACGATTTTGCGGGAGAACACGTCAATAGCGAACGCGGTGTACACGGTGCCGGCCCAGGTGGCGACATAGGTGAAGTCCGCCACCCACAACCGGTTCGGGGCACCGGCGGTAAACTGTCGTTTCACCAGGTCAGCGGCCCGTACGCCGTCCTTGTCGGAGATCGTGGTGCGCACCGTCTTGCCGCGCACCACGCCGGAGATGCCCAACCGGCGCATCAGCCGTTCCACCCGGCCACGCCCCACCGCCACGCCCTCGCGTCGCAGCTGGCGCCATATTTTCCGCGCACCATAAACGCGGTAGTTCTCTTCGTAGACACGTGTGATTTCCCTCATTAATTCCTCGTCCCGGAGTTCGCGCTCCGACTTGGGGCGCGCGAGCGCAGCATAATAGGTAGACGGAGCGATCTTCACGCCGAACTCGGTCAGCACGGCACAGATCGGCTCGACTCCGAACCGGTCCTTGTGTTCCGTGATAAAATTTACGAGCGTGACTGTCGAGGGTCGAGCTCCCTCGCGAAGAAAATCGACGCCGACTTCAATATTTCGTTAGCCCGGCGCAATTCCGCAACTTCCCGGCGCAAGCGCTTCAACTCGGCAGATTCCTCGCTCGTCGCGCCGGGCCGGGTCCCCGCGTCCACCTCGGCCTGGCGCACCCACTTGCGCAGCGTCTCCGTCGACACGTTCACCTTCGCCGAGATCGAGCGGATCGCCTCCCACTGCGAGTCGTACTCCTGCTGATGCTCCAACACCAGCGCAACCGCACGTTCCCGCATCTCACGCGAGTACTTCGTCCTCCGAGCCATGATCCACATCCTCACTCAACGAGTGAGCCTCCATCAGACCCGGGGCGGTTCAT
>NZ_VDFW01000076.1 GCF_006152065.1 Amycolatopsis alkalitolerans | reverse complement strand
GTGGTCTTGGTAGGTCGTCAACCGTCAAGGATCTGGACGGTGATGGTGGTTGTGTAGTTGGTGCGGTCGATGTCGCCTTTAGCGCGGTGTTTGGAGATAGCGCGTTTGACCACGCGGGGGCAGGATCGGTCGCGGCGGGCCGGCAGGGGGTTGGCCAGGACGGCGCGTCCGATCCTGCCGACCAGGTCGATGGTGGTGTCGGTGATGACGGCGGCAGCGTGGACGACCTGGTCACGGGCGGTGCGCAGCGCGACGGTGAAGCTCATTCGGTCGGGTTCGGTGTCGGCATGGTGCAGTGTCGCGTCGGCGATAGCGGTGCGCAGGGCCTGGTAGGTGATCAAGAGGGAGTAGACCTCTTGGGTGATGCCGCCAGGCGTGCGGGCACGCAGTTCGCGTCCACCGAGCATGGTGGATTTCAGTTCCAGGTAGCTGGTCTCGATCTCCCATCTGCGGTGGTAGAGGCTCACCAATTCCTGGGCGGGGTAATGGGTGTCGTCGGTCAGGGTGGTGATCAACCGGTAGCGGCCGGTGCGGCGGGCGCCGCTCTCACCCAGACGCACCACGATCTCGGCGTCGATCACTCGCACGGTCACCGTGCCGACACGCGCTAGCCAGGACCCGTCGGGCAGGTGCTTGATCGGCAGGAGAGCGCGGCCGTTCTTGCAACGAATCAGCAGCTCGGCTTTCGCCTCGGCGATCTTCTCGATCAGCGTCGTCACCGCGAAATTGCGGTCGGCCAGCAACAGCATTCCTGGTTTCAGGCAGCCGAGAAGCCTTGGCGCATAGGTTGTTTCACCGATACCGTAGGGGCCGAATACCGCGTCGATGACGGTGCGGGTACCGCAGGCGACCACCGTCAACAGTCGCAGCATCGGATACCCGGCTGCGGCGTCGGCTCGACCGGTCTGCCGGCCGAAGGCGGTGGAATTGGTGTCGCTGTTCGGGGTGAACATCGAGGTGCCGTCGATGGCACACACCAACAGGCCCCGCCACCGGGCCGCGTCGGCGGCCGGGCCGCGCACCAGGTCGAACAACTCGCGCAGCGGTGCGACACCGACCCGCCGCAGCGCCTTCGACAATGCCGAGGACGTCGGCTCGGCCACCGGCATCGGGTCCATGCCGCTGACCAGCCGCGCCCACACCTGCCGGTAACCGATCTCGCCGAACAGCGCCCCCGCCAGCAGCAGATACACCACCACCCGAGACGGCAGTGCCCGTACCCGTTGCTGCATTGCCCGAGCGGTTTCCAATGCCGCATCGACCAGGTCGAACGACACGATCTGGGTCAGCTCGCCCAGATGACCCGGCGCGAACACACCCGCGGCTACCGCCGCGCGCCGGTTGATGACAGACTGAGCGGACAGCGGAACTCCTGGACGAGCGGGTTGTCTTGGCGGACAAGCCCCTCTCTACCGGCAGTTCCGCTGTCTCATTGTCAGACACGCAGGCGCCACACAGACCCACTTGACATCAACTCGCAAGCCCTAACTACGCGGCATTG
>NZ_VDFW01000008.1 GCF_006152065.1 Amycolatopsis alkalitolerans | reverse complement strand
GAACCCGGAAGCTAAGCCTACCAGCGCCGATGGTACTGCACCCGCCAGGATGTGGGAGAGTAGGACACCGCCGAACTTCTTATCCGAAGGGCCCGCTAGAATAGCCAGTTGGCTGCCCCTAGCGGGCCCTTTCGTGTGTGTGCTCGACATCGGACTTTTCATGAGCAAGTAGGAGGAACAGGTGGCGGAGTTCGGACGGCGCGACTCGGAGGACGACGCCGCGTCCGATCGCCCGCGACGCCGTGACTTCGGTCCTGACAAGCGCCGATCGGGCGCTCCGCGTGGTGACAGGCGGGGGTTCGGCGGCGGTTCGGGGCAGTACGACCGCGACCGCGGAAGCGCTGGTCGCTCGCGTGACAACGGCCGGGACAACCGCTCCGGCGGCTATGGCGGGCAAGGCTCCGGCGGATACGACCGTCGGCGCGGCGATGACGACCGCCGTTCGGGTGCGCGCGGAGACAACCGCTCCGGCGGCGGCAGGTTCGACAACCGGCGAGGCGACCGTCCCGGCTGGAACGACCGGGACAGGGGCGACCGCTCGGGCGGCGGGAACAGGGACCGCGGTGAGCGGCCGTCGTGGAACAAGGACCGTGCCGGCAGGCCGAACGACCGCGGTGACCGTCCCGCGTGGGACAAGAACCGGCGCGACAACAGGGGCGGCTTCCGCTCCGACAACCGGCGCTCGAACGACCGGGGCGGGGACAACCACAGGTCCAATGATCGCGGCGGCTTCCGCGACAACGACCGGCGTGGGCAGCGCGACGACAACCGCGGTTTCAGTGGCGGGCGCGGCGGTGGCCAGCGTTTCGACCGCTCGCGGAGCGACGACCGGCGGGGGCAGTGGGGCGAAAAACCGCGCGCAGACCGCGACGAGCGGCGCGGGCCCCGCGACCGCGATCGCCGTTTCGACGACGAGCGGCGTGGCCCACGCAGTGATGAGCGCCGTTTCGGTCGGGACGGCCGTCCCGGGTCGCGTGAGGGCGGGCGAGCTTTCGACCGCGACGAGCGGCGTGGGGCGCGTGATGGTGAGCGGCGTTTTGATCGGGACAGCCGTCCCGGGTCGCGTGAGGGCGATCGGCGTTTTGATCGGGATGAGCGGCGTGGGCCGCGCGATGGTGAGCGGCGTTTCGATCGGGACAGCCGTCCCGGGTCGCGTGAGGGCGATCGGCGTTTCGAGCGGGACGAGCGGCGCGGTGCCCGTGACGGCGAGTCTGGGTTCGACCGGTCGAACGCACCCCGCGGTAACCGGGACGAGGGACGTGGCGGGGCACCTCGCCGTCCCCACAGCGGCAGACCCGCGGTGCCACTCGACGACGCCACGTTGGCGAAGGAACTCCTCGAAGCCCCCGAGCTGCCCGAGGACATCGAGTTCGACGACCTCGACGAGGAAGCCCGCCGAGAGCTGCGGACCCTGCCGAAGGGGCTGGCGGAGACTGTCGGCAAGCACCTCGTCGCAGCCGGCGGGCTGATCGACACCGACCCCGAGGCGGCTCTCGAGCACGCACGCTACGCGAAGGCGAAGGCATCCCGCGTGGCGATCGTGCGCGAGGCGCTCGGACTCGTGTCCTACCACGCCGGCCACTGGGCCGAGGCTCTGTCGGAACTGCGCGCCGTGCGCCGGATGACGCGGTCGGACAGCCACATCGCCGTCATCGCGGACGCCGAGCGGGCCATGGGCCGCCCCGAGCGGGCGCTCGACCTCGCCAAGGAGGCCGCGAACAGCGGATTGCCGCGAGACGTGCAGGTCGAGCTGGGCATCGTCGCGGCTGGGGCCCGCCGGGACATGGGCCAGCTCGACGCGGCCGTGGTCTCGCTGCAGGGACCCGACCTCGACCCGGCGAAGCGGGATCCGTGGAGCGTACGGCTCTTCTACGCCTATGCGGATAACCTCGCCGCGGCAGGCCGGCGCGACGAGGCGATCGAGTGGTTTCTCAACGCCGCCGACGCCGACGACGACGAGGAGACCGACGCCGCCGAGCGTGCGGCCGCCCTCTCGAACGACGACCTGCCCTTCGCCGAAGGCGCTTACCCGGACGACGACCTGCACGAGGACGAGCCGCAAGAACTGGCGGCCGACGATGACGCGGAGGTCCTGGAGGAGGCGCTCGCCGAAGGCCTTGGAGACGAGGTGGTTGAGCGGGTGGAGGGTGATTCCGCCGAAGGCCTTGGAGACGAGGTGGTTGAGCAGGTGGAGGGTGACTCCGCTAGAGGCCTTGGAGACGAGGCGGTTGAGGGGGCGGAGGGTGACTCCGCCGACGATCTTGAAGACGAAGCCATCGAGCCGGCGGGAGGCGACTCCGCCGGAGCACCCAACAGGGCGGAGCGGCCGGATGACGACTGACGGGGACACGCTCGCGACCGGCTACGACGTGATGTTGCTCGACCTCGACGGCACGGTCTACCAGGGCCCGCGGCCGATTCCCGGGGTTGCCGAGGTGCTCCGCGGGCTCCGGGGCCGTGGGACGGCGGTCCGGTTCGTCACCAACAACGCTTCCCGCGGACCCGGGGACGTGGCGCAAACCCTCCGCGGCATGGAGATCGACACCACCACCGACGAGGTCAGCACCAGCGCGCAGGCCGCCGCCAGGGTGCTCGCCGAACGGCTCCCCGCCGGCGCCAAGGTCCTGGTCGTCGGAGCCCCGGCGCTCGAAGACGAGGTCACCGCCGTCGGGTTGCGGCCGGTGCGGGAAGCCGCCGGCGCCGCCGCGGTGGTGCAGGGCCACTGGACCGGGACCGGCTGGGAACACCTCGCCGAGGGCAGTATCGCGATCCGCGCCGGCGCTTTCTGGGTCGCCTGCAACGCGGACGTCACCCTGCCCACCGAGCGCGGCCTGCTCCCCGGCAACGGTTCGATGGTCGCCGCGCTCAAGGCGGCCACCGGCGCTGAACCGGTGGTGGCCGGGAAGCCCGAGGCGCCGCTCTTTCACATCGCCACGCTGTCGGCCGGGGCGTCGAAGCCCCTCGTCGTCGGTGACCGGCTCGACACCGACATCGCCGGGGCGGTCACCGCGGCGATGCACTCGCTGCTGGTGCTCACCGGGGTCTCGACGCCGGCCGACGTGCTGGCCGCGACCCCGGCCGAGCGCCCGACGTACCTCGCGTCCAGCCTCGACGCCCTCGACCAGCCCGCCGACGAACTCGTCCCGAGCCCGCAGAAGGGCTGGCAGGTCGACGTCGACCACGCGCTCCTGGCGTCGAGCAAGGGCTCCGAGGACGCTTACGAACTCCTTCGGGCCCTGTGCCACGAGGCCTGGCAGTCCGGCATCACCGCCGTCGAACCGCGAGACGACGAGGCCGCCGCGGCACTCGCCGAGCTGGGGCTCACGCGGCCGGCCTAGCCGAACCGTTAGCCTGGGAACGTGCAGCAACAACCCAGCCCGCACCCGGTGCCCGGTCCGCCGCCGCGGCCGGCGGACCCGCGTGCCGGGATCGACGAGGCCATGGCCGGTCTCGACGACCTCGACCGGGTACCTCTCGCCGAGCACGTCGAGCGTTTCGACGCGGTCCACACCCAGCTCACGTTCGCCCTGTCCAGCATCGACAAGGTTTGACCGATGCCCCGTAGGGCCCGCCTCGACGCCGAACTCGTCCGCCGGGGCCTCGCCCGCTCCCGCGAGCACGCGAGCAGTCTCATCACCGAGGGCAAGGTGACCGTGCGCGGTCTGGTCGCGAGCAAGCCCGCCACCGGGGTCGACGCCGACGCGCCCATCGTGGTGCGCGCGGGCGACGACCCGGGTTGGGCCTCGCGCGGCGCGTACAAGCTTCTCGGCGCCCTCGACGCGTTCAAGGGCCTCACCGTGGAAGGCAAACGCTGCCTCGACGCGGGCGCCTCGACCGGGGGCTTCACCGACGTCCTGCTCCGCCGCGGAGCCGCGCAGGTCGTCGCGGCGGACGTCGGGCGCGGGCTGCTCGACTGGCGCCTGCGGACCGACGACCGCGTGCTCGTGCTGGACAGGACCAACGTGCGCACGCTGACGCCCGAGCAGATCGGCGGGCCGGTGGACCTCGTGGTCGGGGACCTCTCGTTCATCTCTCTGCGGCTCGTGCTGCCCGCGCTCGCGGCGTGCGCCCTGCCCGGAGCCGATCTGGTGCCGATGGTCAAACCGCAGTTCGAAGTGGGCAAGGAGCGGCTGGGCCGCGGCGGCGTCGTGCGCGACCCCGGGCTGCGCGTCCAGGCCGTGCTCGAAGTGCTCGCCGCCGCAGCGGAACTGGGCCTGCACGCGCACGGCGTGGTGGCGAGCCCGCTGCCGGGACCTTCGGGCAACGTCGAGTACTTCGCCTGGCTCCGCCGGGACGAGTCCACTGTGGATGATGTGGAACACCTGGTGCGCACGGCGATCGGAGAGGGTCCACAGTGAACGCAAAGCGCGAGGTGCTGCTCGTCGTGCACCCCGATCGCAACACCACCCGCGACGCGGCCCGCAAGGTCGCCGCGAAGTTCGCCGCCGCGGGTATCGGGCTGCGCGTGACCGAGGAGGACGTCCGCGAGCTCATCGACGACCCGCAGTGCAAGCTCGTCCCGCCGCACGACCATCCCGCCATCGGCGCCGAACTCGTCCTGGTCCTCGGCGGCGACGGGACCCTGCTGCGCGCCGCCGAGATCGCGCGCCCGGCGGGGGTGCCGGTGCTCGGTGTCAACCTCGGCCGCGTCGGCTTCCTCACCGAGGCCGACTCCGACGCGCTCGAAGAGACCGTGCACCGGGTCGCGGATCGCGACTACACCGTCGAGGAGCGGATGACGGTCGACGTCACCGTCACGCTCGGCGGCGAGCAGGTGGCCGAAACCTGGGCGCTGAACGAGGCGAGCGTCGAGAAGAGTTCGCGCGAACGGGTCCTCGACGCGCTGATCGAGGTCGACGGGCGCCCGGTGTCGTCGTTCGGCTGCGACGGCGTGCTGTGCGCCACGCCGACCGGTTCGACCGCGTACGCCTTCTCCGCGGGCGGGCCCATCATCTGGCCGGATGTCGAGGCGCTGCTGGTCGTGCCGAGCAACGCGCACGCCATGTTCGCCCGCCCGCTGGTGGTCTCCCGGGACTCCGTCATCACCGTCGGGATCGACCCCGACGGCTCACCGGCGGTCCTGACCTGCGACGGCCTCCGCCATATCGCGCTCCCGCCCGGCTCGCGGGTGCGCGTGGTGTCGGGCCGGATCCCGGTGCGGCTGGCACGGCTGTGGCCAGGGCCGTTCACCGACCGGCTGGTGCACAAGTTCTCCCTGCCGGTGAAGAGCTGGCGCGAACGACACGCGGGCTGATCGAACATATATTCGCAAGATGTCGGTCCCTACCGCTACGGTGGTGCCCGTGCTGGCCGAGATGCGCATCCAGGGCCTCGGAGTGATCGAGGACGCCCTGCTCGAACTGCACCCGGGGTTCACCGTGGTGACCGGCGAGACGGGTGCCGGTAAGACCATGGTCGTCACCGGGCTGCACCTGCTCTCCGGTGGGCGGGCCGAGGCTTCGAAGGTCCGGAACGGGTCCGGGCGGGCGGTCGTCGAGGGCAGGTTCGAAGGCACCCTCGCCGAACACGTGGCCCGCATCGTCGCCGACGCCGGCGGCGAGACCGACGAGGACGGCAGCCTGATCACCATGCGTTCGGTGAACGCCGACGGGCGTTCCCGCGCGCATCTGGGCGGAAGATCGGTGCCGGTGAACGTCCTGTCGGAGCTGGCCGACCGGCTGCTGGCGGTCCACGGGCAGAACGACCAGCTGCGCCTGCTGCGATCCGCCGAGCAGCGGGACGTGCTCGACCGGTTCGCCGGGGAGTCGGTGGCCGGGCCGCTCCAGCGCTATCGCGAGGTCCGCGAGCAGTGGCAGTCGGTGGTCGCGGAGCTGACCGAGCGGCAGACCCGCTCGCGCGAGCTGGCGCAGCAGGCCGATCTCCTTCGCCACGGGCTCGGCGAGATCGAGGTGGTCGATCCGCAGGCGGGGGAGGACGCGGAGCTCGCGGAGCAGATCAAGCGGCTCGCCGCGGCCGACGAGCTGCGCGCGGCGGCGAACGCCGCGCACGAACTGGTCTCGGGCGCCGCGGACGGTGATCCGGACTCGCCGGGCGCGCTGGGCCTCGTGGGCGAGGCGCGGCGGCGCCTGTCCGGCGCGGAGGACTCGGCGCTGCGGGATCTGGAACCACGGCTCGCCGAGGCCGCCGTGCTGCTCACCGATGTCGGCGCTGAGCTGGGCGGTTACCTCGACGGGCTGGAGGCGGATCCGGAGCGCCTCGAGCAGGTGCTGGCCCGCCAGGCCGACCTGAAGAGGCTGACCCGCAAGTACGCCGCGGACATCGACGGGGTGCTCGCCTGGGCCGAGGACGCCAGGGCCCGTCTGTCCACAATGGATACCTCAGAGGAGGCGCTGGCCGAGCTGGCGGCGCGCCGGGACGAGCTGGCGGCGGGGCTGGCCGAGCATGCGGAAGCGCTGTCGACGGCGCGCGGGCAGGCCGCGGCCGAACTGGCTGAGGCCGTCACCGCCGAGTTGGCCGGGCTCGCGATGGGCCAGGCCGAGATCGACGTGACCGTCCGGCGGCGGGCCGGTGAGGCGGGTGACCAGCGGGCGCTGCGGGTCGGCGGTGAGCTCGTGCACGCCGGCGGCAGTGGGATCGACGAGGTGGAGTTGCTGCTGCGCGCGCACTCCGCCGCGCCGCCGCTGCCGGTGCACAAGGCGGCTTCGGGCGGTGAGCTCTCGCGGGTGATGCTCGCGATCGAGGTCGTCCTCGCGGGCGCGGACACCGTGCAGACGCTCGTGTTCGACGAGGTCGACGCCGGGGTCGGCGGCCGCGCGGCGGTCGAGATCGGGCGCCGGCTCGCCCGGCTCGCGCGCAGCCACCAGGTGCTCGTCGTCACCCACCTGCCGCAGGTCGCGGCCTTCGCCGACCGGCACCTGGTGGTGGACAAGGGCACCGCGGAGGGCGTGACGCGCAGCGGGGTGAAGACGCTCGAGCAGTCCGAGCGGGTGCTGGAGCTGGCTCGGATGCTCGCCGGGATGGACGGCACGGAGACCGGGCGCGCGCACGCGGAGGAACTGCTCGCCGCCGCGGAGGCGGACAAGGCCACGGGAGCCCGCAAGAAGAAGCGCAAGAAATAGCCCGCAGGTCCTTTGCGGTCGCCTTTGGCACCGAGGACGAGCGCGAATAGCACAAGATCACGCTCGGAAACAACCGCCACTACGGCGTGTTGCCTGCGTCATCGCCCGTCCGTTTGTCACTATCGGTGCCATGAAGCTGCCCGGAGTGCTCACGCGGAACACCGAGAACCTGCCCGGAATCACCGGCGTGGCCAGGGTGGACCGGCGTACCCGGGAGCTGCTGCGCCGGATCAGCCCTGGCGACATCGTCGTGCTCGACCAGGTCGATCTCGACCGCACGACGGCCGACGCGCTCGTGGAGGCCGAGGTCGCCGCGGTGATCAACGCCTCGCCCTCGATCTCCGGGCGCTTCCCGAACCTGGGGCCCGAGGTCGTCGTCGGCGCCGGCATCCCGCTGATCGACGGCGCCGGCAGCGAAGTCCTGCGGCGCCTCAAGGACGGCACGAAGATCCGTGTGCACGAAGGCGTCGTCTACGTCGGCGAGCGGCGGATCGCCTCGGGCACCGAGCAGACCCGCGAAAGCATCGCCGATCAGATGATCGAGGCGAAGGCCGGGATGTCGACCCAGCTGGAAGCCTTCTCCGCCAACACGATCGAGTTCCTGCGCCGCGAGCGCACGCTCATCCTCGACGGGGTCGGCGTGCCCGACGTGCGGGTGGCGTTGCGGGACCGGCATGCCCTCATCGTCGCGCCCGGCAAGGGGCACGCGGCGGATCTGAAGGCGCTCAAGAAGTACATCGCCGAGCACCGGCCCGTCCTCGTCGGCGTCGACGCCGCCGCGGACACGCTGCGGGAGCTCGGCCACCAGCCGGACATCATCGTCGGGGACCCGGCCGGAATCCAGGCCGAGACGCTCAAGTCCGGCGCCGAGGTCGTGGTGCCCGCGCAGCCCGACGGGCATGCGCCGGGGGTCGCCCGGATCCAGGACCTCGGCATCGGCGCGGTCACCTTCCCGGCCTCGGGCAACTCCGAAGACCTCGCGTTGCTGATCGCGGACACGCATCAGGCGAGCCTCGTCGTGACCGTCGGCTTCCAGGCGACGCTCGCGGAGTTCCTCGACCACGGCCGCTCCGGCTCCAACCCGTCCACCTTCCTCACGCGGCTGAAACTCGGCACGAAGCTGGTGGACGGCAAGGCGGTCGCCGCGCTGCACCGCAGCCGGGTCTCGCTCGGCGCGGTGGTGCTGCTCGTGCTCGCCGCGCTCGTGGTGGTCGCGGCCGCGCTGCTGATGTCGGACGTGGGCAGCGTGTACCTCGACTGGATCCGCGGCACCTGGAATTCGTTCATCGGCTGGGGCAAGGGGCTTTTCTCGTGATTTCTCTGCGGTACCACATCGTTTCGATCGCGTCGGTGTTCCTGGCGCTGGCGGTCGGGGTGGTGCTCGGCTCGACTGCCCTGTCCGGTTCGCTGCTGTCAGGGCTTTCGAACGAGAAGAGCCAGCTGGCCAGCCAGGTCTCGGATCTGCAGGCGCAGCGCAACCAGCTCAACGCGCGGCTGACCGACGCCGACGCGTTCGCGGGCGCGATGGGCCCGAAGATCGTCGCCGGCGCGCTCGCGCAGCGCTCGGTCATCATGATCACCACGGAGGACGCGAAACCGGCCGACCGGGACGCCCTGGAGAAGCTGATCGGCCAGGCGGGCGGGACCGTCACCGGCGAGCTGCAGCTGACCTCGTCGTTCATGGACCCGGCGAAGGCCGATCAGCTGCGCCAGGTGGTGACGCGCCTGCAGCCGGCCGGGGCCACGTTCCCGACCGCGGGTGACCCGGGCACCCTCGCCGGGGCGCTCGTCGGTTCGGTGCTGATGCTCAACAAGGACACCGCGAAGCCACAGTCCACAACGGACGAACTGGCGGCCGCGATCGGTGGGCTGACCGACGGCGGCTTCGTCAAGGCCAGCCCGAAGATCGGCCCTGGGCAGCTCGCCGTCGTGCTCACCAGCGGCCAGGCGACCGGCGACGGGGCGGGGGACAAGGCCGCGACGCTGGCCCGGTTCGCCGCGCAGCTCGACCGGTCCGGCGCGGGTGCGGTGCTCGCCGGCGATCCGGCCTCGGCCGAGGGCACGGGCGCGATCGGCGTGGTGCGGGCCGACACCTCGGCGACCTCGATCCTGTCCACCGTGGACAACGTCAACACCGCGGCCGGGCGGGTGGCCACCGTGCTGGCGCTGCGTGAGCAGCTCGACGGTGCGGTGGGGCGGTACGGGATCGCGGGCAACGCGCAGGCCCCGGCGCCCGGGGTGGCCGCGAACGGCAGCTGAGCCTCAGGCTCTCTGCAGGAGAAGGACGTCGCGCGTGTCGAGGACGGTGCGGTAACGCGTTCGCCGGAGGTTCGTCAGCATCCGTTCCTGTTCCGGCACCGGGATCGGCCAGGCGATGAGCGGTTTGCTCGTTACGATCCACGCCGGATCGGTCGAGGGGCTGGGCTGTTCGGGAAAGAACAGCACCCGGCACCGCGAGGTCAGGTGCGGCGCGAACACGCTGCCCGCCGCCACCGTGGCGCCGTTCGGGATCCTGGCCAGCGCCGCGTTCACCGCTGTCCGGTCCGGACGCGGCCCCGGCAGCAGGATGGCGATGACCGCTGTCGACGTGAGCGCCGCGCAGGCAGGCGCCAGCGTCCGCATACGGGCGCCCATCGTTCCCAGCGCGTCGAGGGCGGCCAGGAAGGCGACGGGCATCAGAACCGCGTTGTAGTGATAGCCCGGGCCCCAGTACTTCGGGTAGGCCGAAAGCAGCCGCCAGGCCAGGGTCGGGATCAGCAGGATCGACAGCCGGGACCGCAGGCCGGCGAACGCGGTGGGGCCGAAGGTCAGCAGGAGCGTGGCCAGCTTGAGGCCGAGCCCATCGGTGAGGCCGGGAGCCATCCTGCCGGCGAAGCCGTAATGCCCGGTCGGGTTGATGGCGGGAATGACGACGCCGACGAGGACCGCGGTGATGGTGAACCCGGCCGCGATCGTGGCCCAGCCGAGTCGCTTCTGACCGTGCCATACGAGGTAGGCCCCGATCGCCGCGAAGGTCAGCGGCAGATCTTCCTTCACCAGGACCAAGGGCGCCGCGACCGCGACCGCGGCCGCCCACTGGCGGCGGAGCAGGCGCTCGGCCGAGAACGCCAGCAGCGGCACAGCGAAGCAGATCTCGTGGAAGTCGAAGGTGATCGCGTTGAGCAGGCCGGAGGAGAGCGCGTAGCCGGCTCCGAACACCGCGCCGCGCACGGCGCCCAGAACGGTCAGCGCGCATCGCGTGACCGGGACCGCCGAGACGGCCAGCAACGCCGCTTGGGCGAGCAGCAGCGTGTCCGGGGCGGGCCACAGGCGGTAGAACGGGGCGAGCAGCGCCAGTATCGGATGGAAGTGATCACCGAGCAGCGGGAAGCCGGGCGCCTTCAGGTCCGCGACCGGCCAGTGCCCGTGTGCGTAGGACCGCACGGCCTGCTCGAAGATCCCCAGGTCGTAGCCGGTGGCCAGCCAGATGTGGTGCAGCGCCAGTGACCAGACGGCATAACAGGCGAAGGCGACGATCCCGACCACCGCCGGGATCGGCGGCGCGCGACGGGCGAGGCGGGGAACGGTCCGGATCATGCCGGGCACGCTAACCCAGCCGCAGCGCGTTCTGGCAAGATGCCGCGGGTGCGTTTTGTTGCCGACCTGCACATCCACTCGAAGTACTCCCGCGCGTGCAGCAAGGACTGCGATCTCGAGCAGCTGACCTGGTGGGCGCGCCGCAAGGGCATCACCCTCGTCGGCACCGGGGATTTCACGCATCCGGCGTGGTTCGAGCACCTGCGGGAGAACCTGGTCCCCGCCGAGCCTGGCCTCTTCCGGTTGCGCGAGGACCTCGACGCCGGCATCCAGCGCCGCCTGCCGCCCGCGTGCGCCACCTCCGCAGTGCGGTTCATGCTCTCGGTCGAGATCTCCACGATCTACAAGCGGGCCGAGCGCACGCGCAAGGTGCACCACCTGATCTACGTGCCGGACTTCGAGGCGGCCGAGAAGGTCAACCAGAGTCTCGGCCGGATCGGCAACCTCGGTTCCGACGGCCGCCCCATCCTCGGGCTCGACTCCCGGGATCTGCTGGAGATCACGCTGGAAAGCGGCGACGGCTCGTACCTCGTGCCCGCGCACGTGTGGACCCCGTGGTTCGCGGTGCTCGGTTCGAAGTCGGGATTCGACGCGATCGACGACTGCTACGCCGATCTGTCCGACCACATCTTCGCGGTCGAGACGGGGTTGTCGAGCGACCCCGAGATGAACTGGAAGATCAGCGCGCTCGACAAGTACCGCCTGGTCAGCAACTCCGACGCGCATTCACCGCCGATGCTGGGCCGCGAGGCGACCCTGTTCGACACCGGGCTGGACTACTTCGCGCTCAAGCGCGCGCTGGAGACCGGGCAGGGGCACGCCGGGTCGATCGAGTTCTTCCCCGAGGAGGGCAAGTACCACGTGGACGGGCACCGCAAATGCGGCGTCCGGATGGAGCCGGGGGAGACCCGCGCGCACGGCGGGGTGTGCCCGGAATGCGGCAAACCGCTGACCGTGGGCGTGCTCAGCCGCGTCGAGGATCTCGCCGACCGTGCCGAAGCGGTGCGGCCCCCGGGCGCGGCGGAGTTTTCGAGCCTCGTCCCGCTGCCCGAGATCATGAGTGAAATCCTCGGCGTGGGGCCGAAGAGCAAGAAGGTGCTCGGCGAGATCGACAAGCTCACCGCTACCTTCGGGCCCGAGCTGTCGATCCTGCGGGAGGTTCCGGCCGGCGATCTCGAAGCCCGTTCGCCGTTGCTGGGTGAGGCCGTGCGGCGGCTGCGGCGCGGCGAAGTGATCCGCGAGGCCGGGTACGACGGCGAATACGGTGTGATCCGGCTGTTCGAACCGGCGGAGCTGAAGCGGTCCACGACGATCGGGTTGTTCGACGACGGCCTGTTCGCGCCCGAGCCGGCGCCGGAGAAGCCGGTCCGCAAGCCGGCCGCCGTGCCCGTTCCGGTCGTGGAACCCGTTGTGCCCCAAGCGATACCGGCTACCGGGTCGCTGCTCGACGGGCTGGACCCCGACCAGCGCGAGGCGGCGGGCAGCGGCGGCGGCCCGCTGCTGATCATCGCCGGGCCGGGCACCGGCAAGACCCGCACGCTGACCCACCGCATCGCGCATCTGGTGTCCGAACGCGACATCCCGCCCGAGCAGTGCCTCGCGATCACCTTCACCCGCCGCGCCGCCGAGGAGATGGCGGAACGGCTGCAGGCGCTCGTACCCGGGCACGCGGCGAAGCTGACGATCGCGACGTTCCACTCGCTGGGCGTGCGGATCCTGCGCGAGCAGCACGACCGCGCGGGCCTGAGCGCGGGCTTCGGCATCGCGAACCAGGCGCGGCAGCTCGAGATCCTCACCGGGGTCACCGGGGACGCCGACCGGCGAGCGCTCGCCGAGATCTCCCGCAATCGCCGCACCGGCACCGCCGACGAGCTGGCCCAGCGCTACACGAAAGCCTTGCGGCAGCAGGATCTCGTCGACTTCGACGATCTCGTCGCGCTGCCAGTCGCCCTGCTGGAGGCCGAGCCGGAGCTGGCCGTGCTGTATCGCGAGCGGTACCGGTGGATCAGCGTCGACGAATACCAGGACGTCGACGAGCAGCAGTACCGGTTGCTGCGGCTGCTCGCGCCGGCCAGCGGGAACCTCACCGCGATCGGGGACCCGGACCAGGCGATCTACCGGTTCCGCGGTGCCGACGTCGGGTTCTTCCTGCGGTTCCAGGAGGATTTCGCGCCCGCGCGCACCGTGCAGCTGACGCGGAACTACCGCTCGAACCCGCATATCCTCGGCACCGCGCTGCATGCCATCGCTCCCGGCACGCTCGTGCCCGGGCGCGAGCTGCGGCCGTACGGCGAGCACGGCGACGCGCTGGTCGGCGTGCACCACGCGGCCGACGACCGCGCCGAGGCTTCGTTCGTCGCCCGCACGATCGACCAGCTGCTGGGCGGCGCCTCCTTCCATTCGCTGGACAGCGGGCGGGTGGACTCCGATGGCACGCAGGGCCTCGGCTTCTCGGATTTCGCCGTGCTGTACCGGACCGACCGGCAGGCGCGGGCGCTGCTGGACGCGTTCGCGCAGGCCGGGTTGCCGGTGCAGAAACGGTCGCACGACCGGCTCGCGGAGCGGCCCGGCGTCGAGGAGATCGTTGCCGAACTCGCGCACCCCGGCGAGGGCACGACGGTGGCGGAGCGGGTGCGGCACGCCGCGGACGCCGTGCTCGCGCGCGGCGCGGAAGAGTCCGTCGTGCGCACGGCGGTCGACGTGCTCAAACCGCTGGCCCGGCGCTGCGGCGACGTTGCGCAGTTCCGGACCGAGCTGGCCATGGGCGTCGAGGTGGACACCTGGGATCCGCGCGCGGATCGCGTCTCGCTGCTGACCCTGCACGCGTCGAAAGGGCTGGAGTTCCCCGTCGTGTTCGTGGTCGGCTGCGAGGACGGGTTGCTGCCGTTGCGGTGGCCGGGCGCCGAGCCGCCCGACGAGGAGCTGGCCGAGGAACGTCGGCTGTTGTTCGTCGGGATCACCCGGGCGCAGCGGCATCTGTATCTGAGCCACGCGGCCGAACGCGGCGGCCGACGGGCCAGGCGGTCACGGTTCTTCGCGGACCTCGGCGACGAGGTCGAGCGGATCGGCGAAGCCGTGCCGCGGGCCCGGCCCCGCGAAACCCAGCTGCGGTTGCTCTAGGTTCCGGCGAGGGCCTCGACGACCGGGATCGCCTGCTCCAGCGCCATCGAGTTGATCGTGACGTAAGAGACGCCCAGCTCGTCGCGCCGCCGTTTCAGGGTGTCGATCACGGTCCCGGTGTCGCCGTTCAGGATCGAGACCTGCTGGTTCCCGGTGGCGCGGGCCGGATCGATGCCGAAGGTGCGCACCCACGGCGAGACCTCTCCGTCGCCGATATGGAACACGTTGACGCTCAGTTCCATCCGGTCGAACCGGTCCCCGGCGAGGTCGCGGACGAACCGCAACCGCTTGTCGAGACCGCGTTCGGTGCCGTCCGCGTGCACCGCGACGATGTCCGCCTGAAGTGCGGCGATCGTGAGCAGCTTGTCGCCGGCGCCCGCGACCATGATCGGTGGGCGCGGCGTCTGCACCGGGCTCAGCGCACCGGCGGAGAAGAGCTTGTCGACGGTGTCGATGGCCTCACCGACCTGCCGCACCCGCTCGCCCGCGGAACCCCACGGAGCGCCGACGAGCTCGGCGCCCGGCCCCGCGTCACCCCTCCCGGCGCCCAGGCCCAGCTCGAACCGGCCGTCGGAGAGCTGATCGAGCCCCGCCGTCTCCCAGGCGATCGTGCCCGGCGTGCGCAACGGCGTGTTGAGCACGAAGGTGCCCAGCCGGAGGCGCTCGGTGACCGACGCCGCGGCGGCCAGCGCCGCGAACGAAGGCGCTATGCCGACGCCGTCGGGCATCAGCAAGGTCGAAAAGCCGAGATCCTCGGCACGGCGGGCGGTCGCGGTCCAGTCACCGCCCGAGCCGCGAGGCACGGCGACCAGGCCGAAGCGGAAACGGCGTTCGGGCATGTTGGTGCTCCCTTGCTAGGTTGAGGTTCACGCTGATCATGCTCCCAGGGGGTTGCCGTGTCTGTAGGCCTCGGCCTGCCTATCGCCCGTCCCGAAGCACTGCTCGAGTGGGCCCGGCGCGCCGACGACAGCCCGTTCACCACGCTAGGCCTGCTCGACCGGCTTGTCTGGGACAACCCCGAGCCGCTGGTCACGCTCGCGTCGCTGGCCGGCGCCACGGCCCGGATCCGGCTGCAGACCGAGGTCCTGCTCGCCCCGCTGCGCGAACCGGCGCTGCTCGCAAAACAGGCCGCGACGCTGGACCGGCTCTCCGGCGGGCGGTTCACGCTCGGGCTGGGTGTGGGCGGGCGCGCGGACGAGTTCGATCTCGTGGGCGCGGACCTGCGCACCCGCGGGCGGCGGCTCGACGAGCAGATCATGCGGGACATCTGGTCCGGTGGTTCCGTGGGACCGGCGCCCCACCGGGAAGGCGGCCCCGAGGTGCTCTTCGGCGCCTTCGCGGAACCGGCGCTCGAACGCGTCGCGCGCTGGGGCGACGGATTCCTCTGCGCGGCGCCGCTTTCCTTCGCCGGCCGGCTTTTCGAGTCCGTGGAGAGGTTCTGGTCCCGCGCCGGGCGTGCGGGACGGCCGCGGATGGTGGCGCAGGTGAACGTCGCGGTCGGCCCCGAGTCCACAGTGGACGAAGCGAGGGCGGCGATCGCCGCGTACTACGGTTTCGCCGGCGACCTCGCGCGGCGCACCGCCGAGACCATGCTGACCACGCCCGCCGCCGTGCGCGAAGCCGTGGACGAGTTCACCGCGCTCGGTGCCGACGAGGTGATGCTCTACTGCTGGTCGCCGGACACCGATCAGGTCGGGCGGCTCGCCGAAGCGGTCAGCTGAGCATCGCCTGCCAGGCATCGGCGAACCCGGGGAACGTCTTGCCGACCGTCGCCGGGTTTTCGATCTCCACACCGGGCACGCGCAGCCCCAGCACCGCGGCGGCCATCACCAGCCGGTGGTCGTCGTAGGTGTGAAAGACCCCGCCGTGCAGAGGTGCCGGTGTGATCGCGAGGCCGTCCTCGGTCTCGGCCACGCCTGCGCCCAGCCCGGACAGTTCCGTCGCGAGCGCGGCGAGCCGGTCGGTCTCGTGCCCGCGTAGATGCGCCACGCCCGAGATCACCGAAGGACCGTCCGCGAGGCACAGTAGGGCCGCGACGACGGGGGTCAGCTCGCCGACCTCGTGCAGGTCCAGCCGCGCGCCCGGGAAACCGCCGCTGCCCGTGATCGTCAGGCCCGAGGCGTCGAGTTCGGCGCGCTGCCCGAGCTCTTCGAGCAGGCCGCGCAGCCAGTCTCCGGGCTGGGTCGTGTGCTCGGGCCAGCCCTCGATGCGGACCGAGCCGCCGGCGACCGCGGCGGCGACGGCGAACGGGGCGGCCGTCGAAAGGTCGGGCTCGACGGCGTAGGCGGGCAGGCTCAGCCGCGTCGCGGGCACGTGGAATTCCCGCCCCGAACGTTCCGGCACGGCGCCGAAGCGGCGCAGCAGATCCAGGGTCATCGCGATATGGGGCTCGCTTGGCGGCGCGTCCCCGACGAGACGCACCGTGACCCCCGAAGTGAAAGACGGGCCCGCGAGCAGCAGCGCGGACAGGAACTGGCTCGACGCGCTCGAATCCAGTTCGACCTTGCCGCCGGCGACCCCGCCGTGCCCGCGCACCGTGAACGGCGGCGCGCCGCGGCCCTCGTCCTCGATGTCCAGGCCCAGTTCCACCAGCGCGCGCAGCAGGGGTGCGATGGGGCGGCGGCGGATCGCTTCGTCACCGTCGAACACCACCGGCCGCGAGCCGAGCCCCGCCAGGGCCGGGGTGAACCGCGTGACGGTCCCGGCGTTGCCCAGCGTCACCGAAACCTCGGTGTCGCCTTCGGGTCGGAGCGGCTGGACGAGCACGCCGTCCCCGCTCGTCTCCGAGGAGGCGCCGAGCGCGGACAGCGCGCCCAGCATGAGCCGCGTGTCGCGCGAGTCGAGGGGTTCGCGGACCAGCGTCGGGCCCTCCGACAGCGCGGCCAGCACGTAGGCGCGGTTCGTGATCGATTTCGAGCCGGGCACGCGGACGGCCGCGTCCAGTGCGCCCGAAGCGGCCGGCGCGGACCAGGTGTTCGCTGTGTTTCCGGACACGACTGCCTCTCTGTTCCGCCTAACTGCTGCCAGTGACATCGAACTACGTCGGCGTGGCCGCCGCACGGGCGGGTCCAGGTGCGATAAGGTGGAGGCCCGTGGGACTTCAGCCGCGGACAGCCAAGTATGTCTTTGTCACCGGAGGCGTCGCCTCCTCTCTGGGTAAGGGCCTCACCGCCTCGAGCCTCGGACAACTCCTTACCGCACGTGGCCTCCGGGTCACGATGCAGAAACTGGATCCGTACCTCAACGTGGATCCGGGCACCATGAACCCCTTCCAGCACGGCGAGGTCTTCGTCACCGAGGACGGGGCCGAGACGGATCTCGACATCGGCCACTACGAACGGTTCCTCGACCGTGAGCTCTCCGGTTCGGCGAACGTCACCACCGGGCAGGTCTACTCGGAGGTCATCGCCAAGGAACGGCGCGGCGAGTACCTCGGCGACACCGTCCAGGTCATCCCGCACATCACCGACGAGATCAAGCGGCGCATCATGGCCGTCGCGACCGGTGACGGCACCGGCCAGCGCCCCGACGTGGTGATCACCGAGGTCGGCGGCACCGTCGGCGACATCGAATCCCTCCCGTTCCTGGAAGCCTGCCGCCAGGTGCGGCACGAGATCGGCCGCGACAACTGCTTCTTCCTGCACGTGTCGCTGGTGCCCTACCTCGCCCCCTCGGGCGAACTGAAGACGAAGCCCACCCAGCACTCCGTGGCCGCCCTGCGCAATATCGGCATCCAGCCCGACGCGCTGGTCTGTCGCGCCGACCGGGACCTGCCCGAGGACCTCAAGCGCAAGATCGGGCTGATGTGCGACGTGGACACCGAGGCGGTCATCGCCTGCCCGGACGCGTCGTCCATTTACGACATCCCGAAGGTGCTGCACGGCGAAGCGCTTGACGCCTACGTGGTGCGGCGGCTGGACCTCCCGTTCCGCGACGTCGACTGGACGGTGTGGGGGGATCTGCTCGACCGCGTGCACAACCCCGCCGAGACGGTGCGGATCGCGCTCGTGGGCAAGTACATCGACCTGCCCGACGCGTACCTGTCGGTGACCGAAGCGTTGCGCGCGGGCGGGTTCGCCCACCGCGCCAAGGTCGAGATCGTCTGGGTCGCCTCCGACCTCGCGACCACCGCGGCCGGCGCCGCGCACGCGCTCTCCGGTGTGGACGGTGTGCTGGTGCCCGGCGGGTTCGGCGTGCGCGGGATCGAGGGCAAGATCGGCGCGATCACCTACGCCCGCACGCGTGGCATTCCCGTCCTGGGGCTATGCCTGGGCCTGCAGTGCATGGTGATCGAGGCGGCGCGCAACCTGGCCGGGATCACCGACGCCAATTCGGCGGAGTTCGACGAGACCACCAAGCACGCGGTGATCTCCACGATGGCCGACCAGAAGGACGTCATCGCGGGCGAGCGCGACATGGGCGGGACGATGCGCCTGGGCGCGTACCCGGCGAAGCTCAAGCCCGGTTCGCAGGTCGCGAAGGCCTACGGCACGACGGACGTGTCCGAGCGGCACCGGCATCGCTACGAGGTCAACAACTTCTACCGCAAGCAGTTGCAGGACGCGGGCCTGGTGTTCTCCGGGACCTCGCCCGACGACCGGCTCGTGGAGTTCGTCGAACTGCCCGAGGACGTGCACCCGTTCTTCGTCGGCACGCAGGCGCACCCGGAGCTCAAGAGCCGCCCGACCCGCCCGCACCCGCTGTTCGACGCGTTCGTGAACGCCGCGGTGAAGTACCGCACCGCGGACCGGCTCCCGGTCGAACTGCCCGAGCCCACGGGCGTGCGCTGATGGCGCCGGGCGAGCACGAGTTCGAGGTGGTGTCCTCACGTGACGTCCACATCGGACACGTCGTCGGCGTGCGCGTCGACGACGTGCGGATGCCCGGCGGATCGGTCGCCAAGCGCGAGGTCGTCGAGCATATGGGCGCCGTCGCGATCGCGGCGGTCGACGACGAGGGCGCGGTCACGCTGATACACCAGTACCGGCATCCGCTCGGCCGGCGGATCTGGGAGCTGCCGGCCGGTCTGCTCGACGCGGACGGGGAGGAGCCCGTCGAGGCGGCGCGCCGCGAGCTGGTCGAAGAGGCCGGGGTGGTGGCGAAGCGGTGGGAGACGCTCGTCGACGTTGCTGCGTCGCCCGGGTTCACCGACGAGGTCGTGCGCGTGTTCCTCGCCCGCGATGTGTCCGAAGTGGACCGGGCAGAGCTGGGGCACGACGACGAGGAAGCGGATCTGGTCGTGCACAAGATCCCGCTCGCCGAGGCGGTGCGGATGGCGCTGGCGGGCGAGCTGGTCAACGGCGCGACCGTCGCGGGGGTCCTCGCCGCGCACGCGGTCCTGTCCGGCGCGGGCGAGACCCGCCCCGCCGACGCCGAATGGCGGGACCGCCCCCGCACCTTCGCCCGCCGCCCCCACTGAGCGGGCTCCGGAGGGGTTGCGGGCAGGGATAGTGTGTCCGCCGTGGCGGCTATCGCGGTGGCGCAGGTGATCACGGCCTACCTTGATCATCTGGCGGTCGAACGGGGCACCGCCCGCAACACCCTCGACAGCTACGCCCGCGACCTGCGTCGCTACGCCGCCCATCTCGAGCGCGTGCACGTCACCGATTTCCGGCGGATCAGCGAAGCCCAGGTCACCGCGTTCGGCGCGGCATTGCGCGAAGGCGACGACGAGCATCCGCCGCTCGCCGCGTCCTCGGCCGCCCGCGCACTCGTCGCCGTCCGCGGGCTGCACCGCTTCGCGCATATCGACGGCATCACCGAGGACGACCCGGCGCGCGAGGTCCGCCCGCCGGCGGCGGCGAAACGGCTGCCGAAGGCGCTGCCCGTCGACGACGTGCTGCGCCTGCTGGACGTACCCGGGACCGAAGGTGAGCGTCCGCTGCGCGACCGCGCGCTGCTGGAACTGCTGTACTCGACCGGCGCCCGGATCTCCGAAGCGGTTGGCCTCGATCTCGACGACATCGACCGCGGCGAGCGCACGGTGCTGCTCGACGGCAAGGGCGGTAAGCAGCGCTTGGTGCCGATCGGCAGGCCGGCCGTCGAGGCCGTCGAGGCCTACCTCGTGCGTGCCAGGCCCGTGCTCGCCGCGCGCGGCCGGGGTAGCGCGGCGCTGTTCCTCAACGCGCGCGGCACCCGGCTTTCGCGGCAGAGCGCCTGGCAGGTGCTCAAGGTCAGCGCCGAACGTGCCGGGATTTCCGCGAGCGTGTCCCCGCATACGCTGCGCCACTCCTTCGCCACCCATCTGCTTGAAGGTGGTGCCGACGTACGGGTGGTTCAGGAGCTGCTCGGACACGCTTCGGTGACCACGACCCAGGTCTACACCCTGGTTACGGTGAACACTCTCCGTGAGATATATGCTACGGCTCATCCTCGGGCGCTGGGTTGACGCGAGCGATTCCGGCGAGCCGCTTTGGCGACAAACGCCGCGCGCAATAGGCTTCGGCAGACCCGTCGAACGAGGAGTTTTCGCGCCATGTCGACACAGCAGCCACCGGCCAGATCGGCCGCAGCACGGTCGGCCGCCGCGAACCTCGACCAGCTGACCATCGCGACAGAGGGAGAGCCCGAGGCTGTGGACACGGCCGTGCAGCCCGGCAAGGTGAACGGGAAGCCCCAGGTGGGCCCCACCGGCAGACCATGGCGGGAGATACCGGACCCGCCCCTGCTGGACAAGCACGGTCCCGCGACCGTGCTCGCGATGTGCAACCAGAAGGGCGGCGTCGGCAAGACCACCTCGACGATCAACCTGGGTGCCGCCCTGGCGGAGTACGGCCGCCGGGTGCTGCTGGTCGACTTCGACCCGCAGGGCGCGCTGTCGGTGGGGCTCGGCGTGCAGCCGCACGAGCTGGAGCAGACCGTCTACAACGCGATCATGGAACGCTCGGTCAGCGCCGACAACGTGCTGCGCAAGACCAGCGTCGAGGGCATGGACCTGCTCCCGAGCAACATCGACCTGTCCGCGGCCGAGGTCCAGCTGGTGGCCGAGGTCGGCCGCGAGCACACGTTGCTCCGGGTCCTGCAACCGGTGATGGACGGCTACGACTATGTTCTCGTGGACTGCCAGCCATCGCTCGGGTTGCTCACGGTGAACGCGCTCACTGCCGCGGACGGCGTGATCATCCCGCTGGAGTGCGAGTTCTTCAGTCTGCGTGGCGTGGCTTTGTTGATCGACACGATCGAGAAGGTACGCGAGCGCTTGAACCCGAAACTGGACATCACCGGCATCCTGGCCACCATGTTCGACCCGAGAACCCTCCATTCGAGAGAGGTCATGGCGCGCGTGGTGGAGGCGTTCGGTGACACCGTGTTCGACACGGTGATCAACCGCACCGTGCGGTTCCCCGAGACCACTGTGGCCGGTGAGCCGATCACCCGCTGGGCCCCGAAGTCCGCCGGCGCGATGGCCTATCGCTCGCTGGCCCGCGAGGTGATCGCTCGGTGAGCAGGCGAGCCTCCCTGCCCGGGGCCTCGGAACTCTTCCGCCTGACCAGCAGTCCCGCACTCGAACCGGTCGCGCCCGTCGAGGTGCCGCGCCCGGCGGACGAGCGGGGCAAGCTGGAGCGCGGCGGCGCGACCCGGCGCGGTTCCGGTCGGCAGAAACACGATTCCAAGATCACGGTCTACGTCTCGGGTGACGAACTGGTCGCGATGGAGCAGGCGCGCCTCGCGTTGCGAGCGCAGCACGGGCTGGTGATCGACCGGGGCCGGCTGGTGCGCGAGGCGGTCGCGGTCCTGCTCGCCGATTTCGACCAGCACGGGCCGGACTCGGTACTCGTCCAGCGGTTGCGGGAGCACGAGTTCGACACCGAGGAAGCCGCCGGGTCGTGACCACACGGGAACCGGCTGAGGCTCCTCAGCCGGAGCCCGTCGCGGAGGAGAGTTCGCCGGAGAAGTTCAAGGTGCGCCTGTCGAACTTCGAAGGCCCGTTCGACCTGCTGCTGCAACTGATCTCGCAGCATCAGCTCGATGTCACCGAGGTTGCCCTGCACCGGGTCACCGACGATTTCATCGCGTACACGCGCGCGCTCGGTTCGGAATGGGACCTGGACGAGACCACCGAGTTCCTCGTCGTCGCGGCGACCCTGCTCGACCTCAAGGCCGCGCGGCTGCTGCCCGCGGCCGAGGTCGAGGACGAGGACGATCTGGCGCTGCTGGAGGCGCGCGACCTGCTGTTCGCGCGCGTGCTGCAGTACCGGGCGTACAAGCAGGTCGCCGAGCTGTTCTCGGAGCTGGAGGCGGGGGCGCTGCGGCGGTATCCGCGTTCGGTCGCGCTGGAGGAGCGGTACCTCGGGTTGCTGCCCGAGGTCATGCTGGGTGTCAGCCCGGAGAAGTTCCGGGAGGTCGCGCTCGCGGTGTTCCGGCCCAAACCGCCGCCGACGGTCTCACTCGACCACCTGCACATGGGCCGGGTCTCGGTCCGGGAGCACGCGGCGACGCTGCGGCTGCGGCTCGCGTCCGCCGGGACGGCGACGTTCTCGGAACTGGTGTCCGACTGCGAGCACACGATCGAGGTCGTGGCCCGGTTCCTGGCGTTGCTGGAGCTGTACCGGGAGTCTTCGGTGCAGTTCGAGCAGGCCGAGGCGCTGGGTGCGCTCAGCGTGCGCTGGACGGGCGGGTCGCTGGAGCAGGCCACCGATGAGGCCGAGCAGGATCGCGCCCGCGTTGAGGAAGAGGAGTACGGGTGAACCCCGAGGAAGAGCGGCCGGTCGAGCTGGACGAGATCCGTGCGGCGGCGCCGGAACCGGAGCGGGAAGCGGCCGCGCAGCCGGAACCGGAAGTGCCTGCGGCGGAAGGCGACACCGAGCCCGAGAGCACGGTCGACGACGAGTCCGATCTCGTCGCCATCGACCGGTCCGTGCCGGACCTCACCGAAGACGGCGCCCTGGAGTCGGCGCTCGAGGCGCTGCTGCTCGTCGTCGATTCCCCGGCCAGCGAGGAATCACTGGCCGAGGCCGTCGATCAGCCGGTCGCGCGCGTGGCACAGGCCCTGCGCACGATGGCCGAGCGGCTCACCGAAAACCGCCGCGGTATCGAGCTGCGCCAGGCGGGTGAGGGCTGGCGGTTCTTCACGCGCGACACGTACGCCCCGTTCGTCGAGAAGCTGCTCCTGGACGGCCAGCGCTCCAAGCTCACCCGCGCCGCGCTCGAAACCCTGGCGGTGATCGCCTACCGCCAGCCGGTCACCCGCTCGCGCGTCGCGGCGGTACGTGGCGTTAACGTGGACGGTGTCATCCGGACGCTGCTGGCGCGCGGGCTCATCGAGGAGGCCGGCACCGACGCGGAGACCGGTGGCACCCTGTATGTGACCACAGAGTTGTTCCTTGAGCGGCTCGGGCTCCCGTCGTTGCACGACCTGCCCCCGATCGCCCCGTTGCTACCCGAAGTGGACGCGATCGATGACATCTGATGAAGCACCCGAGGGCGTGCGCCTGCAGAAGGTGCTCGCCAAGGCCGGTATCGCGTCACGGCGCGCGGCGGAGGAACTGATCGCGCAGGGCCGTGTCAGCGTGGACGGCCGGACGGTGCGAGAGCAGGGGCACCGGGTCGACCCGGAGCACGCGGTGATCCACGTCGACGGGATGCGCGTGATCCTCCGCGAGGACCTGCTGTACTTCGCGTTCAACAAGCCCAAGGGCGTGCACAGTACGATGACCGACGAGCAGGGTCGCCCGTGCGTCGGGGACTATGTGCGCAACCGGTCCGACCGGCTGTTCCACGTCGGCCGGCTCGACGCCGAGACCGAGGGGCTGCTGCTGCTCACGAATGACGGCGACCTCGCCCACCGGCTGATGCACCCGTCGTACCACGTGCCCAAGACCTACCTCGCCGAGGTGGATGGTCTCGTACCGCGCGGTCTGGGCAAGCGGCTGCGCGCGGGGGTCGAACTCGAGGACGGCCCGGTCAAGGTCGACGCGTTCCGCGTGAAGGACATGCAGGCCGGGAAGACGCTGGTCGAGGTCGTGCTGCACGAAGGGCGCAAGCACATCGTGCGGCGGCTGCTGGCGGAGGTCGGTTTCCCGGTGCGGAAACTCGTGCGCACCGCGGTCGGCGACGTGCAACTGGGCAACCCCAAGCCGGGTTCGCTGCGCAGGCTCACCCGGGACGAAGTGGGCGGCCTTTACCGGGCGGCGGGTCTGTGATACCGCGGGGTTCCGCCGCTACCATCGCCCGGTGAGCACCACTCCACTCGACGTCCTGCGGCGCGTCTTCGGCTACGAGGAGTTCCGGGGCGAGCAAGAAGCGATCATCAACCAGGTCGTCGAGGGCGGCGACGCGCTGGTGCTGATGCCGACCGGCGGCGGAAAGTCCCTGTGCTACCAGGTCCCTTCGCTGGTGCGTGCGGGCACGGGTGTGGTGATCTCGCCGCTGATCGCGCTGATGCAGGACCAGGTGGACGCGTTGCGCGCGCTCGGCGTGCGGGCCGGGTTCCTCAACTCGACGCAGGACTACCAGCAGCGCCGCGAGGTCGAGTCGGCGTTCCTGGGCGGCGAGCTCGACCTGCTGTATCTCGCGCCCGAGCGGCTGCGGCTGGAATCGACGGTCGAGCTGCTCGGCCGCGGGAAGGTCGCGCTGTTCGCGATCGACGAGGCGCACTGCGTTTCCCAGTGGGGCCACGATTTCCGGCCCGACTATCTCGGGCTCTCGGAGCTGCACGAGCGGTGGCCGGAGGTCCCGCGGATAGCGCTGACCGCGACGGCGACGAAGGCGACCCACGCCGAGATCGCGACGCGGCTGAACCTCGACGGCGCCAAGCATTTCGTCGCGAGCTTCGACCGGCCGAACATCCAGTACCGGATCGTGCCGAAGAACAACCCGCAGAAGCAGTTGCTGGAGCTGTTGCGCACGGAGCACGCCGGGGACGCGGGGATCGTCTACTGCCTGTCGCGGAACTCGGTGGAGAAGACCGCGGAATTCCTCACCCAGAACGGCATCGAGGCGCTCCCGTACCACGCGGGGCTCGATTCGCGGACGCGCGCGGCCAACCAGGCACGGTTCCTGCGCGAGGACGGGCTCGTCGTGGTCGCGACGATCGCGTTCGGGATGGGGATCGACAAGCCGGACGTCCGGTTCGTCGCGCACCTCGATCTGCCGAAGTCCGTCGAGGGCTACTACCAGGAGACCGGCCGCGCGGGCCGGGACGGGCTGCCGTCGACGGCGTGGCTCGCGTACGGGCTGCAGGATGTCGTGCAGCAGCGCAAGATGATCGACACCTCCGAGGGCGACGAAGCGCATCGCAGGCGGCTGGCGACGCATCTGGACGCGATGCTGGCGCTGTGCGAGACCGTCGAGTGCCGGCGGGTGCAGCTGCTGAACTACTTCGGGCAGGCGGCCGGGCCGTGCGGCAACTGCGATACCTGCCTGACCCCGCCGGAGGCCTGGGACGGCACGATCCCCGCGCAGAAGCTGCTGTCCACTGTGTACCGGCTGCAGCACGAGCGGCGGCAGAAGTTCGGCGCCGGGCAGATCATCGACATCCTGCTGGGCAAGTCGACGCCGAAGGTGCAACAGCACCGGCACCACGAGCTGACCGTTTTCGGCGTGGGCACGGAGCTGTCCGAGGGGGAGTGGCGTGGCGTCGTGCGGCAGTTGCTCGCGCAGGGTTTGCTCGCCGTGGAGGGTGACTACGGCACCCTGGTGCTGACGGACGGCAGCGGTGACGTGCTGGGCCGGCGTCGAGAGGTGCGGCTGCGCCGGGAACCGAAACGGGAACCCCGCGCGCCGCGCACCGCGAAGAAGGCCGTGGTGGAGATGCCGCCCGAGGCGGCGCCCGTGTTCGACAAGCTGCGCGCCTGGCGCGCGGGCACGGCGAAGGAGCAGGGCGTCCCGGCGTACGTGATCTTCCACGATGCGACCCTGCGGCAGATCGCGACCGCGCAGCCGTCCACTTTGGAGCAGCTGGGCGGCGTGAGCGGGGTGGGGGAGAACAAGCTGGCCAAGTACGGCCAGCAGATCCTCGACGTCCTCGCCGGCTAGCTCCGCCCGCCCCTCACCTCGCGAGTCCGGCTTTCGCTGCGGGTGAGTTCGGCCTTCACCGCGGGTGAGTCCGGCCGCGGGCGCTCTTGACAATGTTGTGCAAGCGCTTGCACAGTGTTGCATGGACGCCTTGAGCGAAGGAGCGAGATGGCGGCGACGCTGGGCGCGGTGGCCAAGCAGGCCGGCGTCTCGGTCTCCACGGCCTCCCGCGCGTTCAACGAGCCCGGTCGCCTCTCGCCGTCGACCGTCGAGCGTGTCGTCGCGGCGGCCAGGGAGCTCGGGTATCAGCCCAACCATGCGGCCCGCGCACTGGCGACGGGCCGGCGCGGCAGCATCGCGCTCGTCGTGCCCGACGTGGCCAACCCGGTGTTCGCCTCGTTCGTCAAGGCAGCCCAGGCGCAGGGCTGGCAGCAGCGCCAGGCTGTCCTGCTCGCCGACACCGACGAGAGCCCCGAACTGGAGCGCCGGCTGATCGCGCGCCTCCTTCCGCAGGTCGACGGCATCGTGCTGTGCTCGTCCCGGCTCGAACTCGAGGAGCTGGTGTCGCTCGACGCGCGCATCGTCCTGGTCAACCGCGAGGTGCCGCAGCTGCCGTCGGTGCTCGTGGACGCCTCCACCGGTATGCGCCAGGCCGTCGAGCACTTGCACGCCCTCGGGCACCGCAGCCTCGCGTACGTCCAGGGCAGCGCGCTGTCCTGGTCCAACTCCGAACGTCTCCGCCTCATCACCGAGAACGCCGAGCGGCTCGGCGTGGCGCTGGAGATCCTGCATCCGCAGGCCCCGACGTATGACGGCGGGATCGCGGCCGCGGCGAACATCCGGGCTTGCGGCGCGACCGCCGTTGTCACCTACAACGACCTTGTCGCGCTCGGCGCGGTCGCGCAACTGACTGCGATGGGCATCGCGGTGCCCGGCGACGTGAGCGTGATCGGGGTCGACGACATCGCGATGGCGTCGATGTCGGTCCCCCCGATCACGACGATCGCGGTGCCGATGGACCGCGCCGGCCGGGTCAGTATCGAGGTGATGCAGCGCCTGCTCGGCGGGCACGAGGGCGAACCGGCCCTGGTGCGGCTCGAAACCCAGCTGAAGGTCCGCGGGTCCACCGCGGAACCGGTACGGAAGGGAACCCCCGCATGAAGGTCGTGGTGGCCGACGCCAATCTCGTGCCCTACCGGGACCTGCTCGCCCGGCTGTGTCCGGCGGGGACCACGATCTCGACGCATCCACGGCGCGACCGGCTGCCGCAGCTGCTGGCGGAGTCCGACGCCGTGGTGCTCGGCGTCCCGCTGCTGCCCGAAACCGAAGGGATGATCGGCGCCGGACGGCTGCGCGCGATGAAGCCCTCCGCGGTGCTGGTCAACATCGGGCGCGGGCCGCTGTGCGACGAGCAGGCGCTGTACGAGGTGCTGCGCGATCGCGTGATCGCGGGCGCGGCGATCGACGCCCGGGTCGAGGACATCGCGGCGAACATCACGCGGCTGGCCGAGGGCCGCGAGCTCGAGAACCTGGTGGTGCGCTGATGGCGCAACGGATCGCCGAGGCGAAGGTCATCGTGGCGAGCCCGGGCCGCAACTTCGTGACGCTCAAGCTGGTCACCGCCGACGGGGTGGTCGGCTGGGGCGACGCGACCGTCAACGGGCGTGAGCTGGCCGTCGCCGCGTACCTGTCCGAGCATGTGGCGCCGCTGCTGGTCGGGCGGGACGCGGACCGTATCGAGGACACCTGGCAGTACCTCTACCGCGGCGCGTACTGGCGGCGCGGGCCGATCACGATGGCCGCGATCGGCGCGGTGGACATGGCGCTGTGGGACATCAAGGGCAAGATCGCCGGGCTGCCGGTGTACCAGCTGCTCGGCGGCGCTGTGCGCGACAAGGTCCTCACCTACGCCCATGCCACGGGCGCGGATACCGCGGCCCTGCTCGATTCCGTACGGGAGAAGCTCAACCACGGGTTCCGCGCCATTCGTGTCCAAAGTGGAATACCTGGCCTTGACAAGGTGTACGGCGTGAGCGGTGGCAACGCCTATGAGCCTGCGGGCCGCGGGACGCGCCCCGACGAAGAGCCTTGGGACACCGGCAAGTACCTGCGGCATATCCCCGGGGCGCTCGCGGAGGTGCGGGCGGAGGTCGGGCCAGAGGTGAAGGTACTGCACGACGTGCACCACCGCCTGACGCCGACAGAGGCGGCGGGGCTCGGCAAGGCGCTGGAAGATCTGGACCTGTTCTGGCTCGAGGATGTGACCCCGGCCGAGAACCAGGAACTGCTGCGGCAGGTCCGGCGGCACACCACGATCCCGCTCGCGATCGGCGAGGTGTTCAACACGATCTGGGACTGCCAGACGCTCATCACCGAGCGGCTCGTCGACTACATCCGCACCTGCGTCGTGCACGCGGGCGGGATCTCCCACGTACGCAAGATCTTCCACCTTGCCGAGCTGTACCAAGTGGCCGCCGCGCCGCACGGGCCGTCCGATGTCTCACCGGTCAACCTCGCGGCCTCGCTGCACGTCGGCCTCGCCACCCACAACTTCGCGATCCAGGAGTACATGGGCTATCCGGACGCGACCGAGGAAGCGTTTTCTCACGCGTACTCCTATCAGGACGGTCACCTGCATCCCGGGGACGCGCCGGGCCTCGGTGTCGAGCTGGACGAGGAGTTCGCCGCGCGTCATCCGTACCAGCAGGCCTACCTGCCCGTCGCACGGCTGGCCGACGGCACCGTGAAGGACTGGTGAGCATGGCCGGAATCGTCCACTTGGGACTCGGCAACTTCCACCGCGCACACCAGGCGGTGTACACGGCCGCCGCGCCGGACGGGGCGGAGTGGGGCATCCTCGCCGCGGCGAGCTCCTCGCGCACGGTCGTGGATGCCCTGCGACGCCAGGACCTTCGGTACCACGTCGTGGAAATCTCGCCGGCGGAGGCGCGGATCTCCGCGCCCGCCGTGCACACCGGCGTGCTCGTCGCGGCCGAGGAGACCGACGCCCTGCTCGCGGCGATCGCCGCCGAGGAAACGCGGATGATCACCCTTACCGTCACCGAGCACGGCTACTCGTACTCCCCGAAGACGCTCGGGCTCGACCTCGACTCACCGGATGTCAGGCACGACCTGGCCGAGGCGGCACCGCGCACCCCGATCGGGCAGATCGCGCGCGGTCTCCAGCGCCGCGCTCGCACCCACGGCCGTGGCATCACGGTGCTGAGCTGCGACAACCTCGCCGAGAACGGCCGGCACACCCGGCGGCTCGTCCGGGAGTTCGTCGCCGCGCTGCCCGATCCCGCATTGGCCGAATGGATCGATGAATCCGTGACCTTCCCGAACGCGATGGTCGACCGCATCGTGCCCGCGACGACGGACGAGACGCGGCGGATCGTGGCCGAGCGGCTCGGCGTCGAGGATGCGGTGCCGGTGCCCGCGGAGCCGTTCACGATGTGGGTGCTGGAGGACGACTTCGCGCAGGGCCGGCCGCGCTGGGAGGCCGGTGGCGCGATCTTCACCGACGATGTGAGTGCCTATGAGCTGCTGAAACTGCGACTGCTCAACGGAACCCACTCACTGATCGCCTACCTCGGGCTGCTCTCCGGCGCGCGGCACGTCGCGGACTCGGTCGCGCGGCCGTTCGTGGAGCGGGCGGCCCGGCGGGTCATGGCCGAGGACTACCTGCCGACGTTCACCCCGCCGGAGGCCATCGATGTCGAACAGTACATCGAGCAGCTGTTCGCACGGTTCTCGAACTCCGCGCTCGGCCACCGGGCGGCCCAGGTCGGCTCCGACGGCTCGCTCAAGCTGCCGCAGCGGATCACCGAACCGGTGCTGTGGCACCAGAAGCAGGGACGGGTGCCCGGGCAGCTCGCGCTGACCGTGGCGGCGTACCTGTGCTGCCTCGACACCGGGATTCGCGACCCGGCGCTGGAGCGGTTGCGGGCGCTGGATTCCGGCACCGCACGGGAGTTCGTCGAAGCTGTCTTCCACAAAGGACAGATATTCGCGGCAGAGCTGGCCGAGTGCAGCGGGTTCACCGAGCTGGTGGCCGAGCTCGTCGAGGTGATCCGCACGCACGGCGCGGCGCAGGCCGCGGCCATCGTGTGAGAGGGGAGCTCCATGGAGACGAACGCCGCGGTCCTGCACGCGCCCGGCGACATCCGGATCGAAACCGTGCCGGTACGCGAGCTGGGCGCCCGGGACGTGCTGGTCGAGGTGGCGGCCGTCGGCCTGTGCGGTTCCGATCTGCACTACTACGAATCGGGCCGTAACGGCGCGAACGAGCTGCGCCGCCCGACCGTACTCGGGCATGAGATCAGCGGCACCATCCGCGGCGCCGGTCCCGGCGCTTCCTTGAAGCCCGGGACACGGGTTGCCGTCGAGCCGGCGGTGCCCTGCGGAAAATGCCGTTCCTGTCGCGAAGGCCGGTACAACATCTGTCCACAAGGGATCTGCCTTGGCTCGCCGCCGACCGACGGCGGGATCGCAGGCCTGCTCGTGATGCCCGAGGAGTTCGTGCACGTGCTGCCGCCCGGCATGTCGGCCGAGGCCGGCGCGGTGATCGAACCCCTGGCCGTGGCGTGCTGGGCCGTGCGGCGGGCGCGGGCCGGCTTCGGCGAACGGGTGCTGGTGCTCGGTGCGGGCCCGATCGGGGTGCTCGCCGGTCAGGTCGCGAAGGCCGGTGGCGCGTCGGTGACGATCACCGACATCAACCCGTTCCGGCTCGGCGTCGCGGAAGGGCTGGGCCTGAAGTCCTTCCAGGGCGCGGAGGCCGACGTCGTGATCGAATGTTCGGGCGCGCAGCGCGCGTTCTGGTCGGCGCTCGAGTCGGTGCGCCACGGCGGGCGTGCCGTCGTGGTCAGCCAGTCACCGCCCACAGTGGACGGTCTGCCGCTGGCTCTGCTGCAGCGCCGGGAAATCGACCTCATCCCGGTCTTCCGGTACGCACACGTGTTTCCCACCGCGATCGCGCTGGCGGCCAACGGTCAGGTGCGCCTGGACGAACTCGTCACCTCGGCGTTCGATCTCGCGCACACCGCGGACGCCCTGCGCGCCGCCCGCTCCGATCCGCGGCAGCTCAAGGTCGTGATCCACCCCGGCAAGTAGCCCGATCAGTGACGGTAAGGGCGCCTGTCCTCGCTGGTGTACGTCGGCGCCGCGGCCGGGACCGCGCTCGGCGCGGTCGTGTGGATCCTCGTGCAGTTGATGCTCGGCGTTGCTGACCGCGTTCACGAACTCGTGGTGGCCGGTCGCGATCTACATGATGGTGACGATGGCGGGGAGTTTCCTCGCGTCATGGCTCTCGCCGGAGACGAAGGACCGCGACCTGACGTTGGTGGAGGACGCGGTACCCGGCGGGCGGTGAGAGCCGAACTCGCGTGCGGCGAGACCCGGACTCACCTGCGGTGAGAACCCAACCCGCGTGCGGTGGGAGCCGGACTCGCGCGCGGTGGGAGCCGGACTCGCGTTAGTTGGCGGGGGCGGGTTCGGTCCGGGTGGGCCGGCGTTGCAGGGCGCGGGCAACCGGTTCGACGATGCGCGCCGCTGTCGGGCCGAAGATCGCCATCAGCAGGTCCTCGAAAACCAGGATCGACAGCACCACCGGCGTTTCGCGGTTGCCGAGCCGTCCCAGGTCGCCGAGGACCTTCGCGACGATTCCCGACGAAGAGATGTACGTCACGCCCGCCATCACGATCGCGCCGACGGGCCCCCAGCCCAGCAGCAGCGCGACCGCCGCGCCCGGCGCCGCGTTGAGCACGATGTCCAGCAGCCCGGCGAGCCACGAGCGCTTCAGCCCCGTGAACAGTTCCGCCGCCGAATACTCCAGGCCGAGCAGCAACAGCAGCAGCACCACGCCGATCTCGCCGGCCAGATGCGTGAATCCGCCGATGTCCTCGAACGGGATCAGCCCGCCTTGCCCGAAGGCGAGCCCGCCCAGCAGGTACAGCGGGATCGGCGACATCCCGATGCGCGACGCGAGCCTGCCGAGCACACCGAGAACGAAGAAGACGGCGCCGAGTTCGACGAGGGCCAATGCGGTGTGATCCATTTATCCGTTCTTCAGGACTCTGAGGGCGTTCTCGAGCCCGTCGCCAGTGCCGACGGCGACGAGCACATCACCCGCGGTGAACGTGAAATCCGGCCCCGGCGACGGGTGCACCTGACCCGCGCGCATCACCGCGACCACCGAGACCCCGGTGCGGGTGCGCATCGCGGTGTCCCCGAGCGTGCGCCCGTCGAACGGCGCGTTCGCCTTGATCGGCAGCTGGCGGGTGGAGATGCCCGGCTGCTCGCGGTGCTCCTCGGTCAGCTGCGCCACCAGTTGCGGCGCACCGAGCAGGTTCGCCAGCGCGCCCGCCTCGCCCGCGGTCAGCGGCAGCGAAGCCAGGCAGGCGTCCGGATCGTCGGATTTGGACACGATCAGCTCGATCTGCCCGTCCCGGTGGGTCACGACGCCGACGCGCCGACCGTCGCGCAGCGCGAAGTCCCTGCGCACGCCGATACCGGGCAGGGGAGTCACTTCCACGTTCACACCGGTCACCGTACCGGTTTGCCCGATTCGGCCCGGTGCGGCCGCGTGGCCCCCTGCCAGGCAGAATGAACCCGGCGGAGGAACGGTTCGGGGCGAAGGAGGGCATTGGTGACGCTACGTGGAGTGGTCGCGCTGGACGGTCCGTCGGGGACCGGGAAGACCACGGTCGCGCGCAAGCTCGCCGAGCGCCTGAGCGCCGGGTACCTCGACACGGGCGCGATGTACCGGGTGATCACCCTGGCCGTGCTGCGTGCGGGCGTGGACGTGACCGACGCGGACGCGGTCACGGCCGTCGCGCGGGACGCGGTCTTCACCATCGGCACCACCCCCGTCCGCCCGAGCGTCACGCTGGCCGGTGAAGACGTGGCCGCCGAGATCCGCGGACCGGAGGTCAACCACGCCGTCTCGCCGGTCTCGGCCGTCCCGGGCGTCCGTGAGCTGCTGGTCGCGCGCCAGCGGCGGATCATCGGCGAGGTGCTGGCCGAGGTCGGCGGCGTCGTTGTCGAGGGCAGGGACATCGGCACGGTGGTCGCCCCGGACTCGCCGCTCAAGATCTTCCTCACCGCCTCGGCGGAGATCCGGGCCGCGCGGCGCAGCGCGCAGGACACCGCCGCCGGGCGCGAGAGCACGCACGCCGACGCGCTCGCCTCCGTCGACCGCCGTGACCGGCTGGACTCCAGCCGGTCAGCGTCGCCGCTGCGCGCCGCCGAGGACGCGGTGCACCTGGATACCTCCGAGCTGGACATCGATCAGGTGCTCGTCGCGCTCTCGGAGCTGGCGAGCCGCCGCGGCCTGCTCGACTGCGCCGCCGAGGCCACCCGGTGAGCCCACCCGGCCTGCCCGAGGGCGCGTCCGGCCGGCTGCACGATTTCGGCCGGGCGATCGGCAAGGTGCTGTTCCGGCCCGCGTACCGGATCCGCGTGCGGGGGCTCGAACGGGTGCCGCGGACCGGGCCGGTGCTGCTGATCGCCAACCACAGTTCGCTCGTCGAACCGCAGATGATCTTCGGAATGCTGCCGCGGCGTTCGGTGTTCCTCGTCAAGGAGGAGATGTTCACCGGCGCCATCGGGTGGTTCCTCCGGCGGATCGGGCAGGTTCCGGTCCGCCGGGGTGAGCCGGACCGGGCCCCGCTGCTGACCACCGCGAAGATCCTGCGTGAAGGCGGTCTCGTGGGGGTGTTCCCCGAAGGCACCCGCGGGGACGGGAACGTCACGACGGCCGAGCGCGGTGCGGCCTGGCTGCTGCGCGGCACGGACGCGGTCGTGCTCCCGGTCGCGGTCCGCGGCACCAAACGCCCGGCGGGCAGCGGCCGGCGGTTCCGCCCGCGTGTCGACCTGCTGATCGGCAAGCCGTTCCGGGTCGAGGTCGGCAAGGGCCGGGCCGGGCTGGCACAAGCCACCGAAGAACTGCGCGGCACACTCGCCGCGCTCGTGCGCGAACTGGACGAACAGCGCGCGCAGACAGAGAAAGCGAAGTCATGACAGAGCTAGAGGGGGCCGACGGCTCCTGGTCGGACGAGGCCGAGTTCGCCGCGCTCGACGCGCAGGTCGAAGGCCTCGAAGACGATGCCGGGGCGGTGCTGAGCCAGCCGGTGCTCGCCGTCGTCGGGCGGCCGAACGTGGGCAAGTCGACCCTGGTCAACCGGATCCTGGGCCGCCGGGAAGCGGTCGTGCAGGACGTGCCGGGCGTGACCCGTGACCGGATCGCCTACGACGCGATGTGGAACGGCCGCCGGTTCACCGTCGTGGACACCGGCGGCTGGGAACCCGGCGCGAGCGGGCTGCAGGGCGCGGTCGCCGCGCAGGCCGAGATGGCGATGAGCACCGCGGACGCCGTGCTGCTCGTGGTCGACGCGTCGGTCGGGGCGACTACGACCGACGAGGCGGTCGCGAAGGTGCTGCGCCGGTCCAAACGGCCGGTGCTGCTCGCGGCGAACAAGGTCGACGACAACCGCCTGATGGCCGACGTCGCCTCGCTGTGGTCGCTGGGCCTCGGCGAGCCGATGGCCGTGAGCGCGCTGCACGGCCGCAGCTCCGGCGACCTGCTCGACGCGATCGTGCGGGCCCTGCCGGAGGCCCCGCGCGACGGCGGCGAGGGCGCGGCCGGGCCGCGGCGCGTGGCCCTGGTCGGGAAGCCGAACGTGGGCAAGTCCAGCCTGCTCAACAAGCTGACCGGCGAGGAGCGCGCGGTCGTGGACGCGGTCGCCGGCACCACGGTCGATCCGGTCGATTCGCTCGTCGAGCTCGACGGCGAGACCTGGCGGTTCGTCGACACCGCCGGCCTGCGCAAACGCGTGCACACGGCGAGCGGCACCGAGTACTACGCCTCGCTGCGCACCAAGGCGGCCATCGACGCGGCCGAGGTGGTGATCGTGCTGCTCGACGCGAGTGAACCGCTGTCCGAACAGGACTTGCGCGTGCTCACGATGGTCGTGGAGGCCGGGCGCGCGTGCGTGCTGGCGCTGAACAAATGGGACCTCGTCGACGAGGATCGCCGGTACGAGCTGGACAGGGAGCTCGACCGCGGGCTGGTCCGGGTGCCGTGGGCGCGGAAGGTGAACATCTCCGCGCTGACCGGGCGTTCGGTGCGCAAGCTCGCGCCCGCGCTGCGCACCGCACTCGAGTCGTGGGACCGGCGCGTGCCGACGGGGCAGCTCAACGGGTGGCTGTCGGAGCTGATCGCCGCGACGCCGCCGCCCGTGCGTGGCGGCAAGCAGCCGAAGGTGCTGTTCGCGACCCAGGCCGCGATCCGCCCGCCGACGCTGGTGCTGTTCACGACCGGATTTCTCGAGGCCGGGTACCGCCGGTTCGTCGAGCGGAAGTTCCGCGAGCGCTTCGGCTTCGAGGGCTCACCCGTGCGGATCAACGTGCGGGTGCGCGAGAAGCGGGCCAAGAAAGGCAAATGAGACCGGCTCGCTACCTGTCGTTCACCTTCGGGTAAGCTGAATGGCCGCACCGGGCGCCTCACCGGACGAGAGCAGGCCCGACTTGTCCCGAAAGGTGAGTGACGGGCCTTGCTGCCTGCGCTGGACACCCGCTCGAAAGCACTGTTCTGGACCGGTATCTCGGCCAGCGTGCGAACCCTGCTGGACATTTTCGCCGAGACGACGGCGCGCCATCCCGGCGCCGCCGCGATCGACGACGGTACCCAGGTGCTCAGCTACCGGCGGCTCGCCGAAGAGGTCGAGGCCCTTCGGCGGCGGCTGGCCGGGTTCGGCGTCGGCGTCGGCGACCGGGTCGGGGTGCGGATCTCGTCCGGTACGGCGGAGCTGTACGTCGCCATCCTCGCCGTGATGGCGGCCGGGGCCGCGTACGTGCCGGTGGACGCCGACGACCCCGACGAGCGCGCGGACCTGGTGTTCGACGAGGCCGGGGTGTGCGCGGTGCTCACCGACGGTTGCGTGTTGACCCGCCGTTCGGCCCCGATCGGGCGACCCGGCTTGCCCGGTCTGTGGGACGACGCGTGGATCATCTTCACCTCGGGTTCGACGGGGAAGCCGAAAGGGGTGGCGGTGAGCCATTCGGCGGCCGCCGCCTTCGTCGATGCCGAGGCGAGGTTGTTCCTCACCGAAGAGCCGATCGGGCCCGGCGACCGGGTGCTGGCCGGGCTTTCAGTGGCTTTCGACGCTTCGTGTGAGGAGATGTGGCTGGCCTGGCGGCACGGCGCCTGCCTGGTGCCCGCGCCGCGGTCGCTCGTGCGCACCGGCGTGGACCTGGGACCGTGGCTGGTGGCGCAGCGGATCACGATCGTCTCCACGGTGCCGACACTCGCCGCGTTGTGGCCCGCCGACGCGCTCGAGGACGTCCGGTTGCTGATCTTCGGCGGCGAGGCCTGCCCGGCGGAACTGGCCGAGCGTGTCGCGGTCGAGGGCCGCGAGGTGTGGAACACCTACGGTCCCACGGAAGCGACGGTCGTCGCCTGTGCCGCGCCGCTGACCGGGGAAGGGCCGGTGCGGATCGGGCTGCCGCTGGCCGGGTGGCAGCTCGCGGTGATCGACGAGACCGGTGAGCCGGTCGCGATGGGGGAGACCGGGCAGCTGGTCATCGGCGGCGCTGGGCTCGCGCGCTACCTCGACGCGGAGAAGGACGCGGAGAAGTACGCGCCCCTGCCTTCGCTGGGCTGGCCGCGGGCGTACCGCAGCGGTGACCTGGTGCGGGCGGAACCGGAGGGACTGGTGTTCGTCGGCCGCGCCGACGAGCAGATCAAGCTCGGCGGCCGCCGGATCGAGCTGGGCGAGGTCGATACCGCGCTGCGGGCGCTGCCCGGCGTCGCGGCGGCTGCCGCCGCCATCCGCACGACGGCCGCCGGCAACCAGATCCTGGTCGGCTACGTCGTCCCCGACACCCAAACCGCCGAGATCTACCTCCAGGACGCCGAGTTGGACGTTCGGGACGCCGAGTTGGACGTTCAGGACGCCGAGTTCGACTTTGAGGCCGCCAGCGCGCTGCTGCGGGACTGGCTGCCCGCCGCGCTGGTGCCGCTGCTCGCCGTGGTCGGCGACCTGCCGACCCGCACCTCCGGCAAGGTCGACCGTGCCGCGTTGCCGTGGCCGCTGTCCACAGTGGACGCTGAAGAGCTGTCGGGGACCGAGCAGTGGCTTGCCGAAGGCTGGTCGGAGATCCTCGGCGTCGCGCCGGGCGACGCCGAGGCCGACTTCTTCACCCACGGCGGCGGCAGCCTCACCGCCGCTCAGCTGATCGCGCGGATCCGCACGCGGCATCCGCAGGTCTCGGTCAGCGACATCTACCAGCATCCGACGCTCGGCGCGCTCGCCGCGGTGCTGGACGGGCTGAGCACGACCGAGGCCACGCGGCGCGAGATCCGGCCGACGCCCCGGCGAGCCGGGTTCGTGCAGACCCTGTTCATGATTCCGTTGCTACTGCTCGTCGGCCTGCGCTGGACCTCCGTGGTCGCCGGGCTGACGACCGTGCTCGCGGCGGTGGGGGTGGCGTGGGCGCCGGCGGTGCCGTGGTGGGCACTGGTGTCCGCGTGGCTGGTGCTGTTCAGCCCCGCGGGGCGGATCGCGATCGCCGCCGGTGGCGCGAGGCTGCTGCTGCGCGGGGTGCGGCCCGGCAGCTACCCGCGTGGCGGCAGTGTCCACTTGCGATTGTGGGCCGCGGAGAAGCTCGCGGACGTCAGTGGCGCGAGCGCGGTGTCCGGCGCGTCGTGGATGACGCACTACGCGAAAGCCCTGGGCGCCAAGGTCGCCAAGGACGTGGACCTGCATTCACCGCCACCGGTGACGGGCCTGCTCAAGCTCGGGCGCGGCGCCGCGGTCGAGCCCGAGGTCGAGCTGTCCGGGCACTGGGTCGACGGCGATCTCGTGCACATCGGCAAGATCCGGATCGGGGCCGGTGCCCGGATCGGCGCGCGGAGCACGCTGTTTCCCGGTGCCCGGATCGGGAAAGGCGCGGAGATCGCGGCGGGGTCGACCGTGCGGGGCGCGGTGCCGGCCGGGCAGCGCTGGGCCGGGTCCCCGGCCGCGCGCAGCGGTGAGGGCGCGCTGCGCTGGCCGTCCAGCCGCCCGCCGCGTTCGCGCCGGTGGGCCTGGACCTACGGATTGACCTCGATGCTGCTGGGCCTGCTGCCCGCGGTCGCGGCCGTGCCGGGGCTGCTGATCGTCTTGCTCGGCGCGCCCTCGCTGGGGCACATACTGGCGCTCGTGCCGCTCGCGACCGTCGCGTACTTCGTGTCGTACGCGATGCTGGTGCTCGCCGGGGTGCGGGCGCTCGGCTGCGGGATGGCCGAGGGTTACCACCCCGTGCACGGCCGGATGGCGTGGCAGGTGTGGGCGACCGAGCGGCTGATGGACCTGGCGCGCACCGCGCTGTTTCCCTTGTACGCCAGCCTGTTCACCCCGGTCTGGTTGCGGTTGCTCGGCGCGAAGGTCGGTCGTGACGTCGAAGCGTCGACGGTGCTCGCGCTGCCGAAGATGACCAAAGTGGACGATGGCGCGTTCCTCGCCGACGACACCATGGTCGCGACCTACGAGCTGGGCCACGGGTGGCTGCACGTCGCGCCGGCCAGGATCGGCAAGCAGGCGTTCCTCGGTAACTCCGGGATGACCGCGCCCGGCCGGGCGGTGCCGAAACGCGGTCTGGTCGGGGTACTGTCGTCGACTCCGCGCAAGGCGAAGAAAGGGTCGTCGTACCTGGGGATGCCACCGATGCCGCTGCGCCGCGCCGTCGAGGTCGCCGACGCGAGCCGCACCTACCGGCCGTCGCGGCGGCTCAAACTCGCCCGGGCCGCGGTCGAGCTGTGCCGGATCGTGCCGGTGATGGGCGCGGTCGCGCTCGCGGTGCTGGTGGCCGCCGGGATCGGAGCGGTGTGGGCCGCTGCCGGGCTGTGGGCGGCGGCGCTGGTATCGCCGCTGCTGCTGGCCGGCGCCGGACTGATTGCCGCCGCGACCGCTTCGGTGATGAAGTGGTTGCTGGTGGGCAGGTTCCGGGCGGTCGAGCATCCACTGTGGAGCTCGTTCGTTTGGCGTGACGAGCTGGCCGACACCTTCGTCGAAGCGCTCGCCGTGCCGTGGCTGATCGGTTCGATCGGCGGCACCCCGCTGCTGACGGCGTGGCTGCGGACGATGGGGGCGCGGATCGGGCGCGGGGTATGGCTGGAAACGTACTGGTTGCCGGAAGCGGATCTGGTGCGGCTCGGCGACGGTGCGACCGTCAACCGGGGCTGTGTCGTGCAGACGCATTTGTTCCATGACCGGATCATGAGCATGAGCGAGGTGAGCCTCGACGAGGGTGCCACCCTGGGCCCGCATGGGATCGTGCTGCCCGGTGCCACGATCGGTGCCCGGACCACGGTCGGCCCCGGCTCGCTGGTGACGCGCGGGGACGCGGTGCCGGCGGACTCACGCTGGCTCGGTAACCCGATTTCGGCATGGGGAAGCCGGGTTTGAGGTCGGCGCTGCGCTCGCACGGGGACGAGGGCTACCAGGTCACGCACTACGACCTCGACCTCGACTACAAGATCGTGCCCAACCGGCTGTCGGCGCGGGCGAAGCTCTCCGCGGCGGCGCCGCGCCCGCTGTCGAAGTTCGGACTCGATTTGGCCGGGTTCAGGGTCGCCGGGGTGCACGTCGACGGGCGTGCGGCGAGGTTCACCCACAGCGGGCACCGGCTCACGGTGAAGCCGGCCAAACCCGTGGTCGGACGATTCACCGTGGAGGTCCGGTATTCGGGCAACCCGAAGCCGGTCGGCGGGCGCTGGGGCGACATCGGCTGGGACGAGCTGGCCGACGGGGTGCTCGTCGCGAGCCAGCCCGTCGGCGCGCCCTCGTGGTTCCCGTGCAACGACCGTCCGGCTGACAAGGCGTCCTACCAGGTCACGGTCACGACCTCGTCGGCCTACGCGGTGCTGGTGACCGGGGAGCTGCTGTTCCGGCACACCGGCGCCAGCACGACCAGGTGGGTGTACGAGCGCCGCGAGCCGACGGCTACGTACCTCATGAGCGTCCAAATCGGACGATATGAGGATTTGGAACTGCCCTCGTCGCAACGGCTGGCTGTGCCGCGTCGGCTGGTTCCGTTGGCGCGTCATGATTTCGCACGGCAACCGGAGATGGCTCTGCTTTTCTCGCGGCTGTTCGGCCCGTACCCGTTCGGCGAGTACGTCGTCGTGGTCACCGATGACGAGCTCGAAGATCCCGTTGAGGCACAGGGGATGGCGATCTTCGGCCGGAACCATGTGGACGGACGCCGGACACATGAGCGGCTGGTGGCGCACGAGCTGGCGCACCAGTGGTTCGGCAATAGTCTGACGATTGCGGACTGGCGGCATATCTGGCTGAACGAGGGTTTCGCGACCTATGCGGAGTGGCTGTGGTCGGAAGAGTCCGGCGGCCCGTCGGTGGCTGAGCTGGCCCGGCAGTGGCGGGCTCGCTTGGAGTCGCTGCCGCAGGACCTCGTCATCGCGGACCCGGGCGAAGCGAACCTGTTCGACGAGCGCGTGTACAAGCGGGGCGCGCTTA
The DNA here is from genome assembly GCF_006152065.1 of Amycolatopsis alkalitolerans. Lineage (GTDB taxonomy): Bacteria > Actinomycetota > Actinomycetes > Mycobacteriales > Pseudonocardiaceae > Amycolatopsis_E > Amycolatopsis_E alkalitolerans. The sequence goes on along the minus strand of NZ_VDFW01000008.1, from coordinate 172,056 downwards.
CTCTGCACGCCCTGCGCGGCCGTGTGGGTGATGAGGTGTTCTTCGCGCTGCTGCGTTCGTGGGCGGACGCGCACCGGCATGGCACTGTGACGACGGCTGGGTTTATCGTGCATGCCGGGGCCGCGACCAGCGAATCATTGGATGATTTGTTCACGGCTTGGTTGGACCGCCCGGCACTGCCGGATTGACGGTCGGCACCGTCGGGGACGGTGAACTCGACGGTTGGGGGGTTGGGGTGAGCAGGTGGGCGGCCTCGAGCGCGAGGGGGTCGAGCGTTTCGGGTGCGGTGGCGGCGTGGTGATCCAGGTCTGCGCGCATGCGCGGGTCCCAGAACTGGCGGATGTGTGCGGCGATCGCGGCGGCTGCCTCCTTGGGTGGGAGGTGGTGGAACTGGGCCGCGATCTCGTTCGCGAGCCGCACCTGGGGTGATTCGGTGTGCATCAGTCCGCCAGTGCCGGGACCGCGTCCTGGGCCGGGTCCGCTGTCGTTGTTGGTGTTGTGAGTCCGACTTGGACGGCGGTGACTTTGTATTCGGGGCAGTTGGTGGCCCAGTCGGAGTTTTCGGTGGTGACGACGTTCGCGCCGGTGACCGGGTGGTGGAAGGTGGTGTAGACCACGCCGATGGGCATGCGGTCGGAGATGTGCGCGTGCAGCGTGGTGTGGCCGACGCGGCTGGTGAGGGTGACTTCGTCGCCGTTGCGGATGCCGCGGACGTCGGCGTCGTGGGGGTGGATTTCCAGTATGTCTTCGGGGTGCCAGGCCACGTTCTCGGTGCGGCGGGTCTGCGCGCCGACGTTGTACTGGGACAGGATCCGCCCGGTGGTGAGGATGAGCGGGTATTTGCGTGTGCTGCGTTCGCGGGTGGGCACGAACGGGGTGGGCACGAAGCGGCCCTTGCCGCGCACGAACCCGTCGACGTGCATGATCGGCGTGCCCTCGGGAGCCTTGTCGTTGCACGGCCATTGCACGCTGCCGAGCTTGTCGAGTTTCTCGAACGACACGCCCGCGAACGTCGGGGTGAGCGCGGCGATTTCGGCCATGATCTCCCGCGGGTGGGTGTAGGACATGGGGTAGCCCATGGCTTGGGCGATCTCGCACACGATCTCCCATTCGTGCTTGCCGGACTTCGGTGGCATCACGGGCCGGACCCGGTTGATGCGGCGTTCGGCGTTGATGAACGTGCCGTCCTTCTCCAGGAACGAGGTGCCGGGCAGGAACACGTGCGCGAATTTCGCGGTTTCGTTGAGGAACAGGTCTTGGACCACCACAAGGTCCATCGCGGCCAGCGCGGCGGTGACGTGCTGGGTGTTCGGGTCGGACTGGGCGATGTCCTCGCCTTGGACGAATAGTCCGCGGAAGGTGCCGTCGAGCGCGGCGTCGAACATGTTCGGGATCCGCAGCCCGGGTTCGGCCAGCAGGTGCCGTTCCCACAGGTCCTCGAATGTGGTGCGGACGGTGTCGTCGGAGATGTGCCGGTAGCCGGGCAGTTCGTGCGGGAATGAGCCCATGTCACACGAGCCTTGCACGTTGTTCTGCCCGCGCAGCGGGTTGATGCCGACGCCGTCGCGGCCGATGTTGCCGGTGGCCATGGCGAGGTTGGCCATGCCCATCACCATGGTGGAGCCCTGGCTGTGCTCGGTGACCCCGAGTCCGTAGTAGATCGCCGCGTTGCCGCCGGTGGCGTACAACCGGGCGGCGGCACGCAGGTCGGCGGCGGGGACGCCGGTGATTTCCTCGGTGGCTTCCGGGCTGTTCTCGGGGCGGGCGATGAACTCCGCCCACTCGTCGAACTCCTCGCACCGTTCATCCACAAAGGACTGATCTGTCAGGTTCTCGGTGACCACCACGTGTGCGAACGCGTTGACCACCGCGACGTTCGTACCCGGCGCCAGCTTCAAATGATGCTGGGCTTCGACGTGCGGCGAACGGACCAGGTCGATCCGGCGGGGGTCGATCACGATCAGCTTCGCGCCCTCGCGCAACCTGCGCTTCATACGCGAGGCGAACACCGGATGCGCGTCGGTGGGGTTGGCGCCGATCACCACGATCACGTCGGCTTTCGCGACGGATTTGAAGTCCTGGGTGCCGGCGGACGTGCCGAAGGTCTGCTTCAGCCCGTAGCCGGTCGGGGAGTGGCAGACGCGGGCGCAGGTGTCGACGTTGTTGTTGCCGAACGCCGCCCGCACCATCTTCTGCACCACATACACTTCCTCGTCGGTGCAGCGCGACGAGGTGATCCCCCCGATCGCCCCGGCACCATAGCGGGCCTGGATCTCCCGCATCTTCTCCGCGACATAGGAGATGGCGGTTCCCCAGTCGACCTCACGCCACTGGTCCTGGATGGACTCACGGATCATGGGGTTGAGTACCCGGTCCGGATGCGTGGCGTAGCCGAACGCGAACCGGCCCTTCACACAGCTGTGGCCCTCGTTGGCGCCGCCGTCCTTGTACGGCACCATCCGCACCAGCTCGTCCCCGCGCAGCTCAGCCTTGAACGAGCAGCCGACCCCGCAGTAGGCGCACGTGGTCAGCACGGTGCGGGTCGGCATGCCCAGGTCCACCACGGACTTCTCTTCCAATGTCGCGGTGGGGCAGGCCTGCACACACGCCCCGCACGAGACACATTCGGAGTCCATGAACAGCTCGCCAGCCCCGGGGGAGACTTTCGAGTCGAACCCGCGGCCCTCGATCGTCAGCGCGAATGTGCCCTGCACCTCATCGCAGGCGCGGACACACCGCGAACACACGATGCACTTCGACGCGTCGAAATCGAAGTACGGGTTCGAGGTGTCGGTCTCGGCGTCGAGATGGTTCTTGCCCTCGTAGCCATAGCGCACCTGCCGCAGCCCGACGACACCGGACATGTCCTGCAACTCGCAATCCCCATTCGCGGCGCAGGTCAGGCAATCCAGCGGGTGGTCGGAAATGTAGAGCTCCATCACGCCCTGGCGCAGCTTCTCCAACCGCGGGGTCTGGGTGTGCACCCGCATCCCGTCGGCGACCGGGGTGGTGCACGAGGCCGGGGTGCCTTTGCGGCCTTCGATCTCCACCAGGCACAACCGGCACGAGCCGAACGCCTCCAGACTGTCGGTGGCGCACAGTTTCGGAATGTCCACACCGGACAGCGCGGCCGCGCGCATGACAGAGGTGCCTTCGGGGACGGTGACCGGCTGGCCGTCGACCTGCAGTGACACGGTCGCCGGGCCCGCCTTGCCAGGCGTACCGAGGTCAGGTTCGGTCAACAGACTCATGAGAAATCCTCCGGGAAGTGCAGCAGCGCGCTGCGCACCGGGTTGGGCGTGAGCCCGCCCATCGCGCACAGCGAACCGTCGGTCATCAGCTCGCACAGGTCGTTCAACAACGCCAGGTTCCCCTCAGGGTCCTGGCCGGCGACGATGCGGTCGATCACCTCGACCCCGCGTACCGAACCCACCCGGCACGGCGTGCATTTACCGCACGACTCCTCCGCGCAGAATTCCATCGCGAAGCGGGCCATCGCCGCCATGTCCACCGTGTCGTCGAACACCACGATCCCCCCATGCCCCAGCATCGCCCCCACCTGCGCGAACGCCTCGTAATCCATCGGCAAATCCAGCTGCGACACCGGAATGTAGGCCCCCAGCGGGCCGCCGACCTGGATCGCCCGCACCGGGCGACCGGTGCGAGTGCCGCCACCATAGTCGCCCACCAGCTCACCGAGGGTGATCCCGAACGCGGTCTCGAACACGCCACCGCGCGCGATATTCCCGGCCAGCTGGAACACCTGCGTGCCGCGCGAACGCCCCACCCCCAGATCGGCGTAGGCGGCGGCACCCTGGGCGAGGATGGCCGGGACCGAGGCCAGCGTCAGCACGTTGTTGACCACGGTCGGTTTCCCGAACAGCCCGGTGATCGCGGGGATCGGCGGCTTCGCCCGCACCATCCCGCGCTTGCCCTCGAGGCTGTCCAGCATCGACGTTTCCTCGCCGCAGATATAGGCGCCCGCCCCGACCCGCACGAACAGGTCGAACCTCATACCGGTGCCCAGCACGTCCTCGCCGAGCCACCCCGCCGCCCGGGCCCGCCGGATCGCCTCGCGCAGCACCCGCACCGCATCCGGATACTCCGACCGGACATACACATAACCCTCGGTCGCGCCGACCGCGTAGGCGGCGATCGTCATACCCTCGATCAGAGCGTACGGATCGCCCTCCATCAGCATCCGGTCCGCGAACGTGCCGCTGTCGCCCTCGTCGGCGTTGCAGCACACGAACTTCAGCTCACCCGAGGCCTCCGCCACCGTCTTCCACTTGACCCCAGCCGGGAAACCAGCGCCGCCGCGGCCCCGCAAACCGGACTCGGTCACCTCAGCGACAACCCCATCCGGCCGCTTCGCCAGCGCCGCACGCAAACCCGCCAGCCCGCCGTTCGCCTCATAGTCCGTTGTGGACAATGGATCCGTGACACCGACGCGGGTGAAACACAACCGCGTCTGCGCCCGCATCCACGGCAGCTCCTCGACAAGCCCCTGGCACAGCTCGTGATCTTCACCCCGCGCGAGGATCTCACCGACCGCCTCCGGGCTGACCGGCCCATAGCCGACACGGCCACGATCAGTCTCAAACTCCACCAACGGTTCCAGCCACAACATGCCACGAGAACCGTTGCGCACCACCGTGGCGCCCGCGGCCTCGAACGCCGTCGCCACCACATCCGCGCCCACCGACCGAGCCGCCGAATCACCGGGGACGTAAACCTTCATGACCCCGCCGTTTCCCTCGCCAACACCGCATCCAGCGCGGACGGATCCAACCGTCCGTACAACCGGCCGTTCACCTGTGCCGCCGGACCCAGCGCGCAGTTACCCAGACAAAACACCTGACCCAGCGTGATCGAACCGTCCGGAGTCGTCTGGCCGACCTTGATACCCAGTACCTGCTCGGCATGCGCGACCAACCGCTCCGCACCCACCGACTGACAGGCCTCCGCCCGGCACAACCGGACACCCGTGCGGCCCGCCGGCTCCGAACGGAAATCCGAATAGAAACTCACCACACCATGCACCTCCGCGCGGGAGATGTTCAACTCGTCGGCCAGCAGCGGGACGACCTCCTGATCCACACACCCGAACTCATCCTGGATCGCATGCAGGATCGGCATGAGCGAGCCACGCTCGCCCTGGTGCGCGGCCACGATCGCCCGCACTCGCTCCCTGGCATCCACCGTCATTACCGCGCCTCCGCTCCGAGGTCGGTCCATACTGTATGCAGCAACCGTAACCGGCTGCGGGCCTGATGGGAAGGCCTCGTGAAGTTCCGCCTGCCCGCCAGGCTTCTTCTCAGTCTCTCAGTGCTGGCAAGCCCCCGCCGAGGTTTTCCGCGTGGTGAAAACGCGGAGTGCCTGCTCGAATGTCCGGCCCGGGTGAGGTGGGAGGGCTGTGGCTCGCCGGAGCGTGACTCAGTTGAGTTGAAAGCCCGGCTCGCGTGGCGCGAGGGCCGATTCGGGTGGGTAGAGGCCGGGCTTGGGCGAGTTCAGACCCGGCTTGGGTTACGCGGGAGCCCAACGCGTGCGGCGAGAGCCGAACTCATGGGGCGTGAATTCCGACTCGCGAGGTTAGTTGGGGATGCCGAGGGGGGTGGTGGTGAAGGGACCACCGACGTAGCGGGCGGCGTCGCCGGTGGGGGCGGCGGCGGTGATCTCGTCGGCGAACTTCTCCGCGTCGTCGAAGGACTTGTAGCCCAGCGCTTCCGCCTCGGCGAGGGAGTAGATGCGGCGCGTGTTGTCCGAAACGCCCCAGATGATCCGGTATCCCGGCGACGGGAAGGTCAGGCAGGCCTCGAACAACCGGCCGGCGTCGTCGGGCGAGAGCCAGGTGGCCAGGCCGCGCACGCCAGGCGGCCGCTCGAAACACGAGCCGATGCGGATGCAGACGACGTCCATCCCGAACCGCGAGTGGTACAGGCTGCCCAGCGCCTCGATGGCCGCCTTGCTGACCCCATAGAACGTGTCCGGCCGCGGCGTGGAGTCCGCGGGCAGGTCCTCGGTGACCTCCCGGAACCCCACCGCGTGGTTGCTCGACGCCAGGATCACCCGCGAAACCCCCGCCGTCCGCGCGGCGTCGAGCACGACCTGCGTCCCGGTGATGTTGACCTCGGCGGTCTGCGCCCACGAGTTTTCCCGGCTGTGCCCGCCGAGATGGACCACCGCGTCCACGTCGTGGCACGCCACCGCCATCACCTCGGGATCGGTCACCGAGCCGTTCAGCACCTCGTCGCCGTCGGCGTGCGGCCCCGCGAGGTCCAGCAGCCGCAGGGTCCGTCCGGCCTGGCGAAGGCGGGGCCGCAGCAGGGTGGCCACGCCCCCGGCGGCGCCGGTGATCAGTACACGCATCTTCTTCCCCTCAGCGGATTCCGGCGCGGCGCAACTGCCCGCCCAGTTCGGTGGCGGTCTGGGCGAGCAACTCGCCCACGTGTGTCGCTTCGGCGTCGGTGACCTCCCCGACCGGAATGGAACAGCTCATCGCGTCCGTCCCCGGGATCCGGTACGGCACCACGGCCGCGACGCAGCGCACGCCCGGCGAGCCCTCTTCGACCTCGGCCGCGAACCCGCGCTGCCGCGTGGCTTCGCATTCGGCCAGCAGGCCGTCCAGCGAAGTGATGGTGCGCGGCGTCAGCGCGGGCAACCCGGCGGGGAACAGGGCACCGATCTCGGCCTGGGTCAGTTCGGCGAGCAAAGCCTTGCCCAGCGCCGTCGCATGCGCGGGGAGCGTGCGCCCGACGCGCGACACCAGGTGCGTCGAATGCCGGGACTCGCGGGTCTCCAGGTACACCACCTGCGCGCCGTCGCGGCGCGCGTAGTGCGCGGTGAACCCGGTCCGCTCGCGCACCGCTTCGAGCGCCTCGGTCGCGTACGGGATCGCGGGATCGCGGTCGAGATACGCCGTGCCGCAGATGAGCGCCCGGACGCCGAGCCGGTAACGCGCGGTGCCCGGGTCGGCCTCGAGCCAGCCCGCCTCATACAGCGTGCGTAGCAGGCCGTGCAGGCTGGACCGGGGAAAACCGGTCTTCGCGTGCAGGTCGGACAGCGACAGCCAGGCGTCCTGCGCGGCGAAGGTTTCCAGGAGTTCGACGGTGCGCCGCGCGGACTTGACGCCCGACGGTTCACCCGCGATCGCTGCCAGTTCCGCCATGGATCCCCTCCGTTGACTCGCGACGCCCGCGATACTAGCGTTCCCAGACGCTGTTCAATACACGGATTACGTTCATGGATGTGAAACGTGAAGGTCGTCGGCTACGCCTACCCGTGGGACGTGATCGAACCCGGTTTCGTGGACAGGGTCAGGCGGCTCGGCGTGGACGAGGTGGCCGTCGCGGTCGCCTACCACTCGGCGCGAGCCGCGACCCCGTGGTCCCGAACCGGGACCGCGGTGCACGCCCGGCACGCGGCGTTCTACCGGCCGGTCCGCGACGAGCGCTGGTCGCGGCTGCGCCCCGTCACCCCGGACTGGATGGACTCGCCTGACAGCGCCGCCGCCGCGGTCGCCGTGCTGGACGAGGCCGGGATCCCCGCCGCGGCCTGGCTCGTGCTGACGCACAATTCCGTGCTGGGTACGGAGTTTCCGGAACTGACCGTGCGGAACTGCTTCGGTGAGCGGTATCCGTGGGCGCTGTGCCCCGCCCACGAGCCGGTCCGGGATTACGCGGTGACGCTGGTCGAGGAAGCTTTGGCTGGGTTGGACTTCTCCTCAGTCGTTCTCGAGGCCTGCGGGCAACTCGGCGTGGTTCACCAGTGCCGCCATGAGAAGACCGACGCCGTGTGGTCGCCTGCGGCGGCGAAGCTGCTGTCCGTGTGCTGCTGCGAGGCATGCGGCGTGGAAGAATCTTTCCGGGAAGATGTTCTCCGGCTAATCGCTGACCCGCGAGAGGATGCGGTCCTGGACGAGGCGCTCCTGACGGCGAGGCACACCGCCACCGACCTGCTGCGCCGTGCCGTCCTCGACCGGATCGATCTCCCGGTGGCCCTGCACGGCGATCTCGACCCGTGGGCGACCGGCGCGCTCCCGGGCTTGACCGCGAGCGCGGCGGAGGAGGTCGGCACCGTCGTGCTGCCGTGCTGGCAGCCAGGGGAGGAAGTCGTCAGGGCGGCGCGCACTCGACTACCGTCGGTGGAGATCGGGGCGTACGTGACGGCACTCGGCGCCGCGCCCGACCTGAAGGCGTACACCGGGCGACTGCGGGAAGCCGGAGCCGACCAGGTGCACCTGTACCACCTTGGGCTCGCCGGCCCGGCCCGATGGGAAGAGCTGCGAGGCGCCGTGGAAGCCGCGGCCTAGAGAAAGGAAACGATGGACACCGAGACGACCGAGTTGCACCGCATCCTCGCCGCCGCAGCCGAAGCCGCGCCGAAGCTCGCGGAGACGACCCCCGTGCAGCGGGCGGCATGGCTGGTCGCGGTCGCCGACGCGCTCGACGCCGCGGCCGAGGAGCTGGTCCCGCTCGCCGCGGAGGAGTCGCATCTGCCGGCCGCGCCGAGGCTGAAGGGCGAGCTCGCGCGCACCACGTTCCAGCTGCGCCTGTTCGGCGGCGTGCTGGACGACGGGACGTTCCTCGGCGCCACGATCGACCACGCCGACCCGGAGTGGCCGATGGGCCCGCGCCCGGACATCCGCCGCACGGTCGTGCCGATCGGCCCGGTCCTGGTGTTCGCCGCGAGCAACTTCCCGTTCGCCTTCAGCGTCGCCGGCGGGGACACCGCGTCCGCGCTCGCGGCGGGCTGCCCGGTGGTGCTCAAGGCGCACCCGGGCCACCCGAGGCTGTCCGCGCGCACGGGCGAGATCGTGCGTGACGCGCTCATCGGCGCGGGTGCCCCCGAGGGGATCTTCGACGTGATCTTCGGCGTGGAGCCGGGCGTCACCGCGCTGAAGGACCCGCGGATCTCGGCGGCGTCGTTCACCGGTTCGGTCCCCGGGGGCCGCGCGCTGTTCGACATCGCGGTATCCCGGCCGACGCCGATCCCGTTCTACGGCGAGCTCGGCAGCGTCAACCCGGTCGTGGTGACGCCCGGTGCGGTGCGGGAGCGGGGCGAGCAGGTCGCGAAGGCCTACGTGAGTTCGTTCACCCTCGGGGCCGGGCAGTTCTGCACGAAGCCCGGGCTGCTCTTCCTGCCCGAGGGGCACGGGCTCGACGGCGCGCTGACCGAGGCGGCGCAGGCGGTCGGCGCGCAGCCGATGCTCAACGAGCGGATCGCCGAGGGCTTCCAGGCCGCGGTGTCACGGGTGCGTGAGCAGCCCGCGGTCACGGTGCTCGCCGCGGGCGACCCGTTCGCGCCGACGCTGCTCTCGGTGCGAGCCGCGGACTTCCTCAAGGCGGACGAGGTGCTGCGCTCGGAATGCTTCGGCCCCGCGTCGATCGTGGTCACCTACTCGAGCCAGGACGAGCTGCTCGAAGCGCTCGGAGAGCTGGAGCCGGGGCTGACCGCGACCGTGCACGGTGAGGAGTCCGAGGCCGAGGACGTGCGGAAGGTCCTGCCCGCGCTGACCCGGCTCGCCGGCCGCCTGCTGTGGAACGACTGGCCCACCGGCGTCACCGTCAGCTGGGCCCAGCAGCACGGCGGCCCGTACCCGGCGACGACCGCGCCCACGACCACGTCGGTCGGCACCGCGGCGATCGAGCGGTTCCTGCGGCCGGTCGCCTGGCAGGGCTTCCCGGACACGCTGCTGCCGCCGCCGTTGCGGGAGGCCAACCCGTGGCAGTTGCCGAGGCACGTCGACGGTCGGCGCTGAGGTAATTTCGTCCGTATGGGAGTGATCTCACCGGGTTTTCGGGGGCGCCGGCGTGACGAGGGCGTCGTGCTGCCGCCGGGGCAGTACCTGACGAAGGACTTCCCGGTGCTCTCGGCCGGCCCTACCCCGCGGGTGGCCACCGAAACGTGGGAGTTCACGATCACCACGGAGGCCGGCACGGTCCACCAGTGGTCGTGGCCGGAGTTGCTGGCGCTGCCGAGCGAGACGCCGGAAGTGGACATCCACTGCGTCACCAAATGGTCGAAGCTCGGAACGCGCTGGCGCGGCGTCTCGCTGGACGTCCTGCTTGAGGACGTCGAGACGGCGGCGGAGTACGTCGTGGCGCACTCCTACGACGGCTACACCACCAACCTGCCGCTGGAGGACCTCCTCGACGGCCGCGCGTGGATCGCGTACGAGTTCGACGGTGACGAACTGGAGCCCGAACACGGCGGGCCCGCGCGGTTGCTCGTGCCGCATCTGTATTTCTGGAAGTCGGCCAAATGGGTGCGAGACCTCGAGCTGACGCTGACCGACGAGCCGGGCTTCTGGGAAGCGGGCGGCTACCACGACTACGGGGACCCATGGCGCGAGCAGCGGTATCAGGGCGACTGAGCTGGCGCGTGGCGCGGCTCGCGGAGGTCCGGGAGGAGACGCCGAGCGCGCGCACGCTCGTGCTGGACGTCCCGGGCTGGCCCGGGCATCTGGCCGGGCAGCACGCCGACGTCCGGCTCACCGCCGAAGACGGGTACACGGCGCAGCGCAGCTACTCCCTTTCGGCTCCGGCCGATGGCGAGCGCATCGAGCTGACCGTGCAGCGTGTCGAGGACGGCGAGGTTTCGCCGTACCTGATCGACGTGTTCTCGGTGGGCGATCGGGTCGAGGTGCGCGGCCCGATCGGCGGCTGGTTCGTGTGGCGCCCGGCCGATCCGGCGCCGGTGCTGCTCATCGCGGGCGGTTCGGGGATCGTGCCGTTGATGGCGATGATCCGCGCCCGCCGTGCGGCCGGCTCGCGGGCCCCGTTCCGGTTGCTGTACTCGGTACGCACGCCGAAGGAGCTGTACTACGGCGACGAGCTGCGCGCTGCGGCACTGTCCGGGGTCGAAGTGTCCTTTGTGTACACCCGAGAGGTGCCGGACGGCTTTTCGCGCGCGCCGGGCCGGATCGGCGTCGCCGATGTGAACACGAGCGGCTGGCCGGCGTCGTTCGAACCGGCGTGCTTCGTCTGCGGGCCGACCGGGTTCGTGGAGGCGGTGTCGGACATGCTGCTCGCCCTGGGCCACGACGCCCGCCGGGTGAAGACGGAGCGCTTCGGGCCGACGGGGTAGCGCTCCCGAACGTCGAGTTGGTTATTTGCGGTTGTAGAGGCGCATGGTGAGGGTGCCGAAGACCGCCAGCAGGGCGGCCGACGCGAGGAGCGTCCACATGACGTCGCCGCCGGCCGGGGTGCCCGACATCAGCCCGCGCACACCGCCGACGAGGTGCGTGATCGGGTTGACCTCGACGAACGCGCGCAGCCAGCCGGGCATCGTGGCCGGGTCGACGAACACGTTCGACAGGAACGTCAGCGGGAACAGCACCATCATGCTCACGCTCATCACGGACTTCTCCGTGCGCAGCAGCAGCCCGAACATCGTCCAGATCCACGAGAACGCGAACGAGAACACCACCAGCAACGCGACCCCGCCCAGCACGCCGAGCACCCCGCCGCCGGGCCGGAAGCCCAGGATCAGCCCGAGCGCGAGGATCACCGCCGACGCGACCGTGTACCGGAACACGTCGCCGAGGATCATCCCGACCAGCGCGGCCGGCCGCCACACCGGCAGCGAGCGGATCCGGTCGAACACGCCCTTCTCGATATCGATGTTCACGCCCAACCCGGTGTACATCGTGATCATCACGACGCTCATCACCAGTACCCCCGGCAGCAGGAACTGCAGGTACAGCGTCACCGAACCCGCCAGCGCCCCACCGAAGAGGTAGGTGAACATCAGCGTCATCATGATCGGGAACGCGGTCACGTCGAACAGTTGCTCCGGCACATGCTTGATCTTCAGCATCGCCCGCCAGCCGAAGGTGAACTACGCCGACAATGCGCTCGGGCGGGGCGGTTGCTCCCCGGCCGCGAGTACGGCGTGGAACCCGGCTTCGGCCGGTCTGTACGAAGTGGACGGTTCGGTCGCCGTGCTCACGCCGGCACCTCCTTTGCCGTGGAATGTTCGGTCAGCGCCAGGAACACCTCGTCGAGGCTCGGCTGGCCAAGGGAGAAGTCGTCGACGGTGACGCCCGCGTGCGCCAGTTCGGCGAGCGCCCGCGAGGCCTGCTCCGCGGCCGCGAGATCGCTGCTCTCCCCGGAGATCCGCGCGGTCACCGCGAGCGGGTCGGCACCGGACTGCACGACGGCGCCGAGCGTGCGGGCCAGTACGCGCTCGGCCTCCTCCCGCTGCCCGGCGTCGCGGAGCCGCAGGTGCACCGCCCCCGCGCCGACCGAGGACTTCAGCTCACCCGGCGTGCCCTCGGCGATCACCTTCCCGTGGTCGATCACCGCGATCCGCGCCGCGAGATGATCGGCCTCGTCGAGGTACTGGGTCGTGAGCAGCACCGTCGTCCCCTGCGCGACGATGATCCGCACGATCTCCCAGACCTGGTTGCGGCTGCGCGGGTCCAGCCCCGTCGTCGGCTCGTCGAGGAACAGCATGTCCGGGGTGCGGATGATGCTCGCCGCGATATCGATCCGCCGCCGCATCCCGCCCGAGTAGTTCTTCACCTGGCGCCCCGCCGCGTCGGTCAGCCCGAACGCCTCCAGCAGCTGCGCGGCCCGCTCCCGCGCGGCCGGTTTGCGATGCCCCAGCAACCGTCCCAGCAGCACCAGGTTCTCCGTGCCGGTCAGATCCTCGTCGACGGACGCGAACTGCCCGGTCAGGCTGACCCGGCCGCGCACCGCGTCCGCCTCGTGCACCACGTCGTGCCCGAACACCCTCGCCTCGCCCCCGTCGGGCCTGGTCAGCGTCGCCAGCATCCGGACCGCGGTCGTCTTCCCCGCGCCGTTGGGCCCGAGCACCCCGTACACGGTGCCGGCGGGCACGGCGAGGTCGATCCCGTCCACGGCCCTGGTGGTGCCGAAGACCTTGACCAGGGCCGAGGTTTCTATCGCAAGCTCCATCACCCCTCCTTTGCCCGCAGGGTAGGTCGGTTTGTCCGGTTCCGGCATCTCCATTCTTGCGCCGCTTCCGCGAACCCCGAACTACGTCGCGGTACGCTCACCCGATGACCACCCTGCGTGAGCGGATCCTCGACGCCGGTGTCGAGCTGATCTGCACCGAGGGCTGGGACAAGGTGACGATGTCCCAGCTCGCGCAGCGCGTCGGGGTCAGCAGGCAGATGGTGTACAAGGAGATCGGCGCGCGCGGCATCCTCGCGAGGGCGATCGTCACGCGGCATGCCGACCGGTTTCTCGCCCATGTCGCCGAGCACATGCGCGCTCATGGGGCCGACATCGCGGGCGGTATCGGCGCGGCGGCCGGCTATGTCCTGCACACGGCCGCGGACGACCCGCTGATCAGGGCGATCCTGTCCGCCGCGCACGGCAGCGGGCAGGATCTGCTGCCGCTGCTGGCGATCGAACCGGGCCCGGTGCTGGAGCGTGCGATGGGAACCGTGCTCGGCGAGTCGCACGCCCTCTACGACGACCTCGGCCTGTCCCGGCTGCCCGAGCTTGTCGAGATCGTCGTGCGGCTGACGCTGAGCCACCTCATCCAGCCGTCCGGGCCGGTCGAGCAGGCCGTCGCCCAGGTCGACCGTGTCGTGCGCGAAGCGCTGGCGGCCTCAGGGACGCGGGATATTGCGTAGGTTCGACCGCGCCAGGTCGATCATCCTGCCCACGCCGCCAGTCAGCACGACCTTGCTCGCCGCGAGCGCGAATCCCTTGAGCTGACCGCCGGTGATATGCGGCGGGATCGACAGCGCGTTCGGATCGGTGACGACGTCGACGAGCACCGGGCCCGGATGGTCGAGCGCTTCGCCGAGCGCGTCGCGCACCTTGCCCGGGTCGGTGACCCGGATGGCGTGCAACCCGGCACCGCGCGCGATCGCGGCGTAGTCCACGGCTTCGTGGTCGGTCTCGAAGTCGGGCAGCCCGTCGACGAGCATCTCCAGTTTGACCATGCCGAGCGAGGAGTTGTTGAACACCACGATCTTCACCGGCAGATCGTGCAGCCGCACGGTGAGCAGCTCACCCATCAGCATGCCGAGCCCGCCGTCGCCGGACATCGAGATCACCTGCCGGCCGGGGGAGGCCAGCTGCGCGCCGATCGCGTGCGGCAGCGCGTTCGCCATACTGCCGTGCAGGAACGACCCGATAACCCGGCGGCGGCCGTTCGGGGTGAGGTAGCGCGCGGCCCACACGTTGCACATGCCGGTGTCCACGGTGAACACGGCGTCGTCGGCCGCGAGTTCGTCGAGTACGTCGGCGACGTACTCCGGGTGGATCGGGACCTGCTTCTCCACGTTGCGGGTGTAGGCCTCGACCACGTTCTCCAGCGTGCGGGCGTGTTCGCGGAGCATCTGGTCGAGAAACTCCCGGCCCGGCTTCTGGGAGATCTCCGGCAGGACCGCGCGCAGCGTCTCGCCGAGATCGCCGTGCACCCCCAGCTCCAGGGGCGTACGCCGGCCCAGCCGGGTCGCGTCGTGGTCGATCTGGATCGTGCGCGCCTGCGGCAGGAACCCGTCGTACGGGAAATCCGTGCCCAGCAACAGCAGCAGGTCTGCCTCGTGCATCGCGCGATAGCAGGCGCCGTAGCCGAGCAGGCCGTTCATCCCGACGTCGTAGGGGTTGCCGAACTGGATCCATTCCTTACCGCGCAGGGTGTGCCCGATCGGCGAATGCACGCGGCCGGCCAGCTGGAGTACCTCGTCGTGCGCGTCCTTGACGCCCGCGCCGCAGAACAGCGTGACCTTCTCCGCGCCGTTGACGGCGTCGGCGAGGGCGTCCACCTGGGACGCGGGCGGGACGATCGTCGGCCGTTCGATGACGAACGAGCCGGTACCCGTGGGCAGCTCCGCGTCCAGATGCGCGACGTCGCCGGGCAGCACGAGCACCGAGACCTCGCCGCGGGTCAGCGCGTGCTGGATCGCGATGCGCAGCACGCGGGGCATCTGGCCGGGCTGGGTGATCTGCTCGCAGTAGCCGCTACAGTCGACGAACAGCCGCTCGGGGTGGGTCTCCTGGAAGAACGACGTGCCGATCTGGTTCGCCGGGATATGCGAGGCGAGTGCCAGCACGGGCACCGCGGAGCGGTTCGCGTCGTAGAGGCCCTGCACGAGATGCGTGTTGCCCGGCCCGCAACTTCCCGCGCACACCGCGAGGCGCCCGGTCAGTTCGGCCTCGGCCGCGGCGGCGAAGGCCCCCGCCTCCTCGTTGCGCACGTGCACCCATTCGATGCCGCCGGTACGGCGGATCGCGTCGACCACCGGGTTGAGGCTGTCGCCCACCACCCCGTAGACGCGGGACACGCCCGCCTGGACGAGCACCTGCACGAACTGTTCGGCGACAGTGGGTCGCGCCATTACCGGGCCTCCGCCTTCTCCGGTGATCCTCCGGTGCCGATTCTGGTGGCGCGACCGCGCCGCCGCATGGTCAGTCCGTGTGGGGCGTGTGCGCCGCCGGGATCACCCCGAACCGGCCGGACTGGTAGTCCTCGAAGGCCTGCGCCACCTCTTCGCGGGTGTTCATCACGAACGGTCCGTACTGCACGACCGGTTCGCGGATCGGCTGCCCGCCCAGCAGCAGCACCTCGAGGTTCGGCTCGGGTTCCGCGGCGGGCGTGGCCGCCGCCGCGAACGCCAGGGCGCCGCCCTCGCCGAACACAGCGAGCTGGCCCTTGCGGATCGGCCGGTCATCGGTGCCCACCGTGCCGGCACCCGCCAGCACGTAGCCGAGCGCGTTGAAGTCCTCGCGCCACGGCACTTCCAGCCGCGCGCCGGGGCTGACGGTCGCGTGGATCATCGTGATCGGGGTGTAGGTCGAACCGGGGCCGTGGTGGCCGCCCAGCTCACCGGCGATGACCCGCAGCAGCGCGCCGCCGTCGGCCGAGGACAGCAGCTTGGACTCGGTCGCGCGGATGTCCTGGTAGCGCGGCGGGACGAGCTTGCTCGCCCGCGGCAGGTTGACCCACAGCTGCACACCGTGGAACAACCCGCCGGACACCACGAGCGCCTCCGGCGGCTTCTCGATGTGGAGGATGCCGCTGCCCGCGGTCATCCACTGCGTGTCGCCGTTGGTGATCACCCCGCCGCCGCCCTGGGAGTCGTTGTGCTCCATGACCCCGTCGAGCATGTACGTCACGGTCTCGAACCCGCGGTGCGGATGCCACGGCGTGCCCTTCGGCTCACCGGGCGCGTACTCGACCTCGCCCATCTGGTCCATGTGCACGAACGGGTCGAGCACGGTGGAGGGCACCCCGGCGAACGCGCGCCGCACGGGGAATCCCTCGCCTTCGTAGCCGGTCGGTGCCGTGGTGATGGTGCGGACCGGCCGCCACGCGACGCCCGCCGGGGCGTCCACGCGGGGCAGGGTCAGGGTGTCGGCGGTGATGGCGGGCATCGCGGGCCTCCAAGTAGTTCGGCTCTCAACTTCTTGCGAGGAAAACGCCTCGGGTCCGCATCTGATTCCCGCCTAGTGTCGTGTGATCCTGTCCGGTTTACGTTGCCGTGTTTGCCCGTAGGGTCGCCGAGTTGGCCCGGGGCGTCACCGAGTTGGCCGACCGCTGCCGCCGAGGGCAAACTCGGCCACCAGACCAGCCAACTCAACACCGCAACGGGCGAACTCACCGACCCCAAGGGCCAACTCGGTAGCCTGGCAAACAAACACACCGCGCGCAAAGACAACAAGATCACGAAATATTAGCAGGACCAGTCGTCCAGCGCGGTTTCCGTGTCGGCACCCGGAGCGGGTGGTGAGGCCGGCTTCGCGGCCGGGGTACGGGAGAACCGGGGCGCCGGCGCGGCCTGGGCGACCCCGTCGAGCGTGATGATGGTGTCGCGGGCCGCGAGATGCGGATGCTCGGTGGCCTCCTCGAAGGTCAGCACCGGCGTGACGCAAGCGTCGGTGCCCTCGAAGATCTTCGCCCATTCGTCCCGCGGCTTGCTCACGATCACGGCGGTGAACCGGGCGCGCAGCACCGGCCAGCCGGCGCGGTCGCCCTGGGCCGGGAGGTTCTCCCCGTCGAGGCCGAGGCCGTGCAGGAAGGCCGCGTAGAACTGCGGCTCGAGGCAGCCCACCGCGAGGTACCGGCCGTCGGCGCAGGTGTAGGTGTCGTAGTAGGGAGCGCCGCCGTCGAGCAGGTTCGTGCCCCGCTCGTCGCTCCAGCCCCCGGCCCCGCGGAAGGCCCACATCATCTGCGTCAGCACACTCGCGCCGTCGACCATCGCCGCGTCCACGACCTGGCCCTGCCCGGACAGGTTCCGTTCCCACAGCGCGGCGAGCACACCCGCGACCAGGAACATCGACCCGCCGCCGAAGTCGCCGACCAGGTTGAGCGGCGGCACGGGGCGCTCGCCCGCGCGGCCGATGGCGTGCAGGGCGCCGGTGAGCGAGATGTAGTTGATGTCGTGCCCGGCGCGTTGCGCGAGCGGGCCCGCCTGGCCCCAGCCGGTCATCCGGCCGTAGACCAGCCCGGGATTGACCTCGTGGCACTGCTCCGGCCCGATCCCGAGCCGCTCGGTGACCCCGGGCCGGAAGCCTTCAAGCAGCACGTCGGCCTTCGCTACGAACCGCATCGCCGCCGCGAGGCCTTCCTCGGACTTGAGGTCCGCGGCGACCGAACGCCGGTTGCGCAGCAGGAAGTCGGGGCTTGAGCCGGTGGGGTCGAACCCCGGCTGCGGGCGCTCGATGCGGACGACGTCGGCACCGAGGTCGGCCAGCACCATCGCCGCATGCGGCGCCGGGCCGATCCCCGCCAGTTCGACGACCCGCAACCCGGCGAGTGGTCCGGCCATCTCAGGCCTCCTTCCGCGCGTGGATCAGACCTTCCTGCGCGGCGGTCGCGATGAGCGTGCCGTCGCGGTGGAAGAACCTGCCTTCGGCCAGCCCGCGCAGGTGCCCCGCGGCCGGGCTGCTCTTGGCGTAGTACAGCCAGTCGTCGAAGCGGACCTCGTTGTGGAACCACAGCACGTGGTCCAGCGACGTGAACCCGGCGATGTCGCTGCGCCGTGCCCGGCGCAGGATCGAGCTGACGAAGGTCAGATCGCTGAAATACGTCAGCACGGCGGCGGCGCTGACCCGGTCGTCGAGCTTCCCGGACTTCGGCCGGAACCACAGATCCTCGACGAAGCGCGGGCGGCCGTCGCGTTCGGGCACCGCGGGCCGGACGTCGAACACGTCGTGCGGTTCCAGCGACCACTTCGTCGGATGCGGGAAGGAGAACGGCGCACAGTCCGCCGGATCCGGCGCTTCGGGCGCGGTGACCTGGTGATCGGCGCCGGACCGGTCGGTGGTGAACGAGCACTCCAGGCACAGGATCGGCTCGCCGTGCTGGATCGCGGTGACCCGGCGGCGCCGGAAGTTGCGCCCGTCCTGCAACCGGTCCACCCGGAACACCACGCGTGCCGCGGTGTCGCCGGGACGCAGGAAGTAGGCGTGCAGCGAATGTGGCGTGGTCTCCGGTGGCGCCGTCCGCTCGGCGGCGACCAGCGCCTGCGCGCATACCTCACCGCCGAACAGCCGCCCGCCGGGATCACCGGTCGAGCGGCTGCGGAAGATGTCCTCTTCGATCGCCTCCAGATCGAGAAGGTCGAGCAGGGGGACCAGGCCCGTGTCGCCAGGCTGTGCCATCTGCCTCCTTCATTCGCCGCGCCATTCCGGCGCGCGCTTCTCCGCGAAGGCCCGGGCGCCTTCGCGGGCGTCAGCCGATTCAAACACAGCACGCACGATCGGCTGCTGCCGAGTGAAAGCTTCGTCACCATGCCAGTCGGCGGACCGGGTGATGACCTCCTTCGTCGCCTGGATCGCGAGCGGCGCGTTCGCGGTGATCCGCTCGGCGAGCGCGAGCGCCCCCGCGAGCGCATCGCCGGGCGGGGTCAGATGGTTGACCAGGCCGTAGCGGTGTGCGTCGGGGGCGGAGAAGAAGTCGCCGGTCAGGGCGTACTCCATGGCCAGATGCGGCGGGATCCGGCGGGGGAGCCGCATCAGCCCGCCGGCCGCGGCGACCAGCCCGCGTTTGACCTCGGGGATGCCGAACCGCGCGTCTTCGGCGGCCACGACGAGATCACACGCGAGGACGAGTTCGCAGCCGCCCGCGAGCGCGTATCCCTCGACCGCGGCGATCATCGGTTTCCGCGGCGGGCGTTCGGTCATCCCGGCGAGCCCGCGGCCCGGGATCGACACGGACTCGCCGTCGAGGAACGCCTTGAGGTCCATGCCGGCGCTGAAGGTGCCACCGGCCCCGGTCAGGACGCCCAGCGAGAGGTCCTCGCGCTCGTCGAGCCGGTCCAGCCCCGCGGCGACGGCTTCGGTGACGGCCGCGTTGATCGCGTTGCGCGCCCGCGGCCGGTTGATCGTGATGACCAGGACCCGGCCGTGCTGTTCGGTCAGTACCTCGTCCGGCATGCCGTCCTCCTCCTTCACCGCGCGCTCAGGGAGCGGGCGATCACGTTGCGCTGGACTTCGCTGGTGCCTTCGCCGATCTCCAGTATCTTCGCGTCGGCGTAGAACCGGGAGATCGCGGATTCGCGTATGTAGCCGTACCCGCCGTGGATCTGCAGGCTCGCGCTCGCCGCGCGGTTGGCGACCTCGGAGGCGTAGAGCTTCGCCATCGCCGCGGCCTGACCGCACGGGCGGCCCTGATCGCCCAGCCACGCGGCGCGGTAGACCAGCCAGCGCGCGGCCGCCACCTCGGTGGCCATATCGGCCAGTTTGTGGCCGACCGCCTGGAACCCCGACAGCGGCCTGCCGAACTGCTCGCGGTCACCGGAATGCCGGATCGCCAGGTCGAGCACTGCCTGCGCGAGCGAGAGCGACAGCGCGGCCACGCTGATCCGGCCCGCGTCGAGGACGTCGAGGAACTGCCGCAGCCCGTTGCCCTCCTCGCCGATGAGGTGGTCCTCCGGCAGATGGCAGCCGGTGAAGACGAGCTCGCGGGTGTCGAGCGCGTGCCAGCCCAGCTTCCGCAGCGGCTGTCCCTTGGCGTAGCCCGGGGTGCCGTCGGGGACGAAGAACGCGCCGTACCGCTTCTTGCCGTCGGCCGCCGTTCCGGTGACGGCGAGGACGGTGACGCCGAGACTCATGTCGGTCCCGGCGTTGCTGATGAACATCTTGGTCCCGTCGAGCACCCAGCCGTCCTCGCTGCGCCGCGCGCGGGTCCGGATACCGGCGGCGTCGGAGCCCGCGGTCGGTTCGGTCAGCCCGAACGCGCCGAGCTTCTCACCGGTCGCGAGCGGCACCAGCCACCGCTTCTTCTGCTCGTCCGAACCGAACCGGGCGAGCGGGAGGGTCGCGATGGTCGAATGCGCGTTCCACGCCGAGGCCACCGACTGATCGGCCTCGCCGAGCGCCTCCATCACGGCCACATAGGACACCAGGCCGGCGTTCGCGCCGCCGTAGGCCTCGTCGACGAGCATGCCCATCAGGCCCAGCTCACCGAGCTTGCGGAACACCTCGGTGGGGAAATGCGCGGCTTCGGACCATTCCGCCGCGTACGGGGCGATCTCCTTCGCCGCGAACTCCCGGCACATCTGTTGCAGGGCAACGGTTTCCTCGGGCAGGTCGAAATCCATGTCAGCGCTCCTCGGGGGCAAGCAGGATCTTCAGGTGGTGGCGCGAGCCGAGCTCGCCGAACGCGTCGAGCCCGCGCGCGAGCGGGTACACGCCGGTCAGCAGCGGCGACGGGTCGAGCCGCGCGGTCGCGATCAGTTCGAGCACGCGCGGGATGTCGAAGTTGTAGCCGAGCGAGCCGAGCACCGTCCGTTCGAAGGGGACGATCTGGGTCAGCGGCAGGGAAGCGGAGCCGCCGCTGATCCCGGCGAGCACGGCGCGCCCGCCACGGCGCACGGTCGTCACGGCCAGTTCGGCCAGCTCCGGCAGGCCGGTCGCCTCGACCACGACGTCCGGCCCGACCCGGCCGGTGCGCAGGAACACCTCGCGCCGCACGTCGGTCCTGCCCGGGTCGAACACCTCGGTCGCCCCGAGTTCGGCCGCGCACCGCGCCCGTTCCGGCACGGGCTCGCTGACGTAGATCCCGGCGGCGCCGGCGAGTTTCAGCGCCAGCAACGCCGCGACGCCGATCGGCCCGGCACCCAGCAGCAGGACGTGGTCGCCGGGCTGGACTGCGGCGCGGCGGACCGCGTGCAGGCCTACGGCGAGTGGCTCGGCCAGCGCGGCGAGCCGGTCGGAGACGCCGTCCGGGATCGGCACGAGCCCCTCGGCGGGCACCGTGACGAGCGGGGCGAACGCGCCGTCGGCGGCGAGCCCCAGGGAACCGCCCTTGGCGCAGATGTGGTACTCGCCGTGCCGGCACCAGCGGCAGACCCCGCAGCGCAGGCACGGGTCCACCGCGACGCGGGTGCCCACGCCGATGCCCGGGACTTCGCCGCCGAGCGCGACGACCCGGCCGCTGAACTCGTGCCCCAGGGTGAACGGCGGGGCGAGGCCGGTGAGGGGATGGGGCCCGGTCCGGATGAGGTTCGGGCCGTGGCGGTACTCGTGCAGATCGGTGCCGCAGATGCCGCTGTAGGCCACCTCGACGATCGCCTGACCCGGCCCGGGCTCGGGCGGCTCGGGCACCTCCTCCAGCCGCAGATCGCCTCTTCCGTGCCAGCGCAACGCTCGCATGCCGACCCACCTTCGCGCCAGGAGTTGTTTTTTCGAACAGTCGGTACAAGAATCAAGGTTCCTCGCCGGATGTCAAGGGGGCGAGGTGAAACTCCCAGACCGCAAGGGCATGAACGCGATGACTTCCACTCAGGCGAGCGACACCGGCGTCGGAACCGGCGCGCTTACCGAGATGTACCGGCGGATGCGGCTGATCCGGCAGTTCGAGGACCGGGCTTCGCGGCTGTACCGCACCAACGAGATCCCCGGCTTCCTGCACCTGTCGACCGGGCAGGAGGCGAGCGCCGTCGGCGCGTGCTGGCCGCTGGACGAGCGCGACGTGGTGACCTCGACCCACCGCGGGCACGGGCACTGCATCGCCAAGGGCCTCGACGTCACGGGCATGTTCGCGGAGCTGATGGGGCGCGCGAGCGGCACCTGCCGGGGGCGGGGCGGCTCGATGCACATCGCCGATCCGCGCCGGGGGATCTTCGGCGCGAACGGGATCGTGGCCGCCGGGCTGCCCATCGCGACCGGGGCGGGCACGGCCGCGCAGTTGCGCGGGCGCGGGGGAGTGGTGGTGGCGTTCTTCGGCGACGGCGCGGTCGCGCAGGGGATGTTCCACGAGGCGGTGAACCTGGCGGCGGTCTGGCGCCTGCCGGTGATCTTCTGCTGCGAGAACAACCACTACGCCGAGTTCTCCGCCGCCTCGGACCAGCATCGCGCCACGCTCGCCGACCGGGCCCGCGGCTACGGCGTCGACTTCGCGCACGTGGACGGCAACGACGTGGTCGCGGTCGCCGAGACCGTCACCGAGCTCGTGCGGGACCTGCGCGAGGGTGCGGGGCCGGTGCTGCTGGAGGCCGAGACCTACCGCTGGCACGGGCACTACGAGGGCGACCCCGAGCGCTATCGCGAGCCCGCCGAGCTGGCCGAGTGGAAGGCCCGGGATCCCCTGGTACGCCTGGCGTCCCGGCTCGACGCGGACCTGGTGGCGCGGATCGACGACGAGGTCGGCACGGTCATCGAGTCGGCGGTCGAGGAGGCCCGCGCCGCCGCGGAACCCGCGCCGGAGACGCTGCACCACTACGTCGGCGTGCCGCGCGAACCCGTGCCCGAACCGCCTGAGCCGGACGGCGAGATCTTCCGGACGATGGACGCCGTCCGGGAGGCGCTCGAGCACGAGCTGAGCACCGACGAGGACGTTTTCGTGGCCGGGATCGACGTGGGCGCCGGGGGCAACGTCTTCGGCCTGACCCGCGGGCTCGCCGAGCGGTTTCCCGGCCGGGTGCGCGACACGCCGATCTCGGAGAGCGCGATCGTCGGCGCCGGGGTGGGCGCGGCGATGGCCGGGCTGCGGCCGGTAGTGGAGCTGATGTACTTCGACTTCCTGGGCGTGTGCCTCGACCAGCTGATGAACCAGGCGGCGAAGCTGCGCTTCATGACCGGCGGCGCGGTGCGGCTGCCGCTGGTGGTGCGGACCCAGTTCGGCGCGGGAAAGTCCTCGGGCAGCCAGCATTCGCAGAGTCTCGAGGCGCTGCTCGCGCATATCCCCGGGCTGACGGTGGTGATGCCGTCCACCCCGGCGGACACCTACGGGCTGCTGCGCGCGGCGATCCGCGACCCGAATCCGGTGGTGTTCGTGGAGAACCGCTTGCTGTACGGGAAGAAGGGGCCGCGGCCGGCGCCGGGGCATCTCGTGCCGCTGGGGCGGGCGGCGGTCCGGCGGCCGGGCACGGACGTGACGCTCGTGTCGTACTCGAAGCTCGTGCACGACTGCCTGGCCGTGGCCGAGGAGGTGGCCGCCGAGGGGATCAGCACGGAGGTGATCGACCTGCGCACGATCGCCCCGCTGGACCGTGAGACGGTGTTGCGCTCGCTGGCGAAGACCAATCGGCTGGTCGTGGCGCACCAGGCGGTGGAGGAGTTCGGCGTGGGCGCCGAGCTTGCCGCGGTCGCGGCGCACGAGGGCTTCTGGCACCTGGACGCCCCGGTGATCCGCGTCGGCGCCGCGTCCACCCCCGCCCCGTATGCCCCCTCCCTGGAACGCGCGTGGCTCCCGGACCAGGCCCGCATCGCCGCCGCCGTCCGCCAGTCCGTCCTCACCTGACCCGCGCGAGATCTACCTCCCAGACGCCGAGTTCGACGTTCGGGACGCCGAGTTCGACGTTCGGGACGCCGAGTTCGACGTTCGGGACGCCGAGTTCGACGTTCGGGACGCCGAGTTCGGGACGGTCAGCGATCTTGTGGGGGTCAGCGGGTGGTGCGGGTGCGGTAGGCGGTGACGCGGTCTTCCAGGTCGTCGGCGTCGTAGGTGGGGCTGCGGAAGCCGGAGATGAGCGTCGCGCAGTACTCGCGGGAGAGGAACTCCGCGTCCCAGTCGCCATCGGGTTTGGCCCACTGGTACGTGTGGTTGTGCATGTTCAGGAACTGCAGCATCGCCAGCCGCGGGTCGAGCTTGCGGAACGCCCCGCTGTCCATCGCGGCGATCAGCAGGTCCTGCACGATCTTCTCGAACTCGCGCCGCTGGCGCAGCAGCCGCGCGCGGTTCGCACCGCGCAGGTGCCGGTAGTCGTGCTCGTAGACCCAGATGTGGTCCAGCCGCGCCAGGATGAGCTCCAGCAGCGTCTGCGACAGCAGCCGCAGCCGTAGCACGGGCTCCTCGTCCAGTGCCGCGATCCGCCGCGCGGCGGCCAGCAGCGGGCGCAGCACGCGATCCTGGATCTCGACGAGCAGGTTCTCCTTCGAACCGATGTAGTAGTACAGCGCGCCCTTGGCCAGCCCGGCGACCTGGCCGATCTCGGCGATACCCGTCGCCGCGTAGCCCTGTCGGGCGAACAGTTCGGCGGCCTGGTCGATGATCTCCTGGCGCTTGATCTCGTAACCCGGCCCGTGCCCCGGTGGTCTCGGCATGGCTCAACAGCCTATTCCGCCCGGCGTGGCCGGCCGGAACCGCCTGGCGATGTCCATTTCGGTCCTGCCCTTCTCACCCGGTCCGGGCTTGTCAGCTCGCTCCCCGGGCCTTAAAGTGCTTCCCGTCACCGTTTCGTAGACCGATTGGTACACGAAACTCGCCACCGGCACAACACAGTGGAGTGATGGCCCGTGAGTGATCAAGAAACCGCTGTCCCGCAAGGGCTTTCCGTGCCCAGGGAACAGGTGTCCGAGGACGAGCTGCGTGCGCTCGGCGTCGACCTCGCCCGCGATTTCCCGGGCAGCACCGCAGCCGACTTCCGCCGTTACCCGGTGCTGTCCGAGGGCGGCTGGTTCGTCGCCGTGAAGCACCAGAAGACGCTCGTCTCGGTCGCGCGTGAGCCGTGGCAGCTGCTCGGCCCGATCACGCTGGCGTCCGACGGCCTCGACGTCTACTGACAAGAAGGAGAAGGAACCCATGATCGGAGTCGACGTCGGCGGCACGTTCACGGACGTGGTCGCGATCGAGGACGGGAAGATCAAGACCGTCAAGGTGGCCACGGACGTGCGCACCACCGAACGCGGCGTGCTCGCCGGTGCCGAGGAGATCGGCGTCGGCGCCGCCGAGGTGTTCAACCACGCCAGCACCCACGGGCTCAACGCGATCATCACCCGGCGGCTGCCGAAGATCGCGTTCCTGACCACCGACGGCCACCGCGACATCCTCGACGTGGGCCGCACCTGGCGCCCCGTCGAGGGCCTGACCAACCCGGCGTGGCGCCGTTCCTACGGCGACGCGAACCGGCCGCTCGTCCCGCGCTACCTGCGCCGGGGCATCCGCGAACGGCTCACCGCCGACGGCGGCGTGCTGATCCCGCTGGACGAGGAGCAGACCCGCGCCGAACTCGCGGTGCTGCGCCGCTGCGGCGTGGAGGGCGTGGCGATCTGCCTGCTCAACGCCTACGTCAACCACCACCACGAAGACCGGCTGCGCCAGCTGGTGCACGAGGAGCTGGGCGACATCCCGGTGTCGATCTCCAGCGAGGTCTCGCCGCTGGCGAAGGAGTTCGCGCGCGCCTCGACGACCGTCATCGACGTGTTCATGCGCCTGATCTACGACGACTACACCCACCGCCTCGACACCGGCCTGCGCGAGCTGGGTTTCGGCGGCGACCTGAACTTCGCCGACTGCGCCGCCCAGCTGGTCCGCTCGGACGTGGCGATGGAGCACCCGTTCCGCATCGTGTTCGCCGGACCGGCGGCCGGCACGGTGTCCAGCGCGCATTTCGGTGCCCTCATCGGCGTGGGCAACCTCCTGTGCGCGGACGTCGGCGGCACCTCGTGCGACATCAGCATGGTCACCGACGGCAGGCCGTTCGTGAACACCACGTTCGAGCTGGAGCACGACCTGATCGTCAACGCGCTGTCCAACGAGGTCGCCAGTATCGGCGCCGGCGGCGGCAGCCTGGTGACGATCAGCCCGGCCGGTGAGCTCAAGGTCGGCCCCGGCAGCGCGGGCGCGGACCCCGGGCCGGCCTGTTACGGCATCGGCGGCACGCAGCCGACGACCACCGACACCTGCCTGCTGATGGGCATCATCGACCCCGACGGGTTCGCGGGTGGCCGGATGAAGCTCGACCCGCGGCTCTCGCGGCAGGCGTTCGAACAGCTCGACACGAAGCTCTCGTTCGAGCAGCGGGTGTCGTACGCGTTCAACATCGGCATCAACAACATCGCCGAAGGCGTCGTCAACATCGCCATCCAGCACGGCGTGGACCCCCGCGACTACAGCCTCGTCGCCTACGGTGCGGCCGGGCCGATGCTGCTGCCCGCGGTGCTGGACCTCGTGCATGCCGCGGAGGTCATCGTGCCGCCGCACCCCGGGTTGTTCTCCGCGCTCGGCCTGGTCAGCTCCGACCTCGTCTACGCCGACAGCCGCAGCGCGTACACGCTGCTGACCGGCGAAGCGGCGGAGTCGATCGACAAGGTGTACACGTCGATGGAGCAGCGGCTTTCCGAGCGGCTGAAGGAAAAGGACCGCGGCGACGTCACCTTCGTGCGCAGCTTCGACGGCAGGCTCGCCGGGCAGACCTGGGAGACCCCGTTCATCTCGGTGCCCGACGGCAAGATCACCGCGGACGCGGTCGGGCACATGGTCGCGAACTTCCACGAGGCCTACGCCGAGCGGTCGGGCAACAAGTTCGAGGCGCTGCCCGTGCAGGGTGTGACCTACCGGGTCCAGGCCGTCGTGCACGCGGACAAGGTCGAGTACCCCGAACTGCCGGAACGGCCGGCGGGCCAGCGTCCCGAACCGACCCGCACGCTGACCATCCGGTACCTGACCGGTGCCGATCTGCAGGCGGCCGAGTACCAGCGCGCGGACCTGCGCGCGGGCGACGAGATCCCCGGCCCCGCCGTCATCCGCGAACCGCTGTCCACGACGTTCCTCGTGCCCGGCCAGACCGCGCGCGTGGGCGCCCACGGCGAGCTGCGCATCCGCAAGGACTAGGAGAATCCCGATGGCTGTTTCCCTCAAAGACCTCGACGACGCGCAGTTCTCCGAGCTGTACGGCGCCGACCGGTTCACCGCGTCGGTACTGGCCAGCCGGATGCGCTACATCGTCCAGCACATGTGCACGGGCCTGCTGAACAACGCCTTCTCGCTGATCCTGCGCGACTGGTACGACTTCGCGGCGACCATCTCCGGGCCGCCCGAACAGAACTACCCGATGTCCTCGGTGAGCAACAGCCTCGCGATGTTCCTCGGCACGATGTCCGAGGCCGTGCGCAACACCGTCGAGGAGTACGGCCCGGAGAACCTGCGGCCGGGCGACGTGGTTATCTGCAACGATCCGTACCGCGCGGGCAACCACGTCAACGACATCTGCTTCATCCGGCCCGTCTTCCACGGCGGCCGGCTGATCTCGTTCGTCACGCTGCGCGCCCACCAGCTCGACATGGGCGGGGTGGTGCCCGCCGGGTTCAGCGGCACCAAGCGGAACGTGTACGAGAACGGGCTGGTCATCGCGCCGACCCTGCTCTACCGCGACGACCAGCCAGTCAAGTCCGCGTTCAACCTGATCTTCGACAACGCCCGTTACTGTGCGCTCCTGCTGCCCGACATCAAGACGATCTACGCGAACCTCCTGCTGGGCGAGCAGCTGATCACCGAAAGCGTCGAGCGGTACGGCGTCGACGCGTACCTGGGCGCGATCCGGTACAGCACCGACGTGTCGGCGGAGACCATGCGCACCGCGCTGGCCGCGCTCCCGGACGGGGTGTACGAGGCCGAAGAGGGCATCGACTGCGACGGGATCGACGATTCGGTCGAGTACCGGATCAAGGTGCAGATCACCAAGGCCGGGCCGCGGATGGAGCTGGACTTCAGCGGGACCTCGCCGCAGGCCCGCACCAGCATCAACGCCGGGATCCTCGACACCAAGACCGCGGTCGGGGTCGCGCTGAAGTTCCTGATCGACCCGGCGACCCCGTTCACCTCCGGCGCCTACCGCGATATCGACATCGTGCTGCCCGCGGGCACGTTCATCAGTGCCACCCCGCCGGACGGCGCGGTGTTCCTGTACTGGGAGAGCACCGGACCGGTCCTGCTCGCGGTGTTCAAGGCACTCGAGAAAGCCTTGGGGCACAAGGCCGTTGGCGGTGACTACGGTTCGCTGAACATCCACAACGCGAACGGGGTGCTCGAGGACGGCACGCCGTGGGTCACCACCGCGCAGTGCGGTGGCGAGCACGGGCCGTGGGGGGCCACCGAAGCCGGGGACGCGGACAGCTATTCCGTGATGTACCAGGCGAACAACCTCGACCCGGCGACCGAGGCGATCGAGTCCGAACTGCCCGCGGTGGTGCTCCGCAAGGAGTACCTCGCCGACACCGGCGGCGCGGGCACGAACCGGGGCGGCGCGGCGGTCATGAAGGACACGCTGTATCTCACCGAGGCCGAACACTGGTCGAGCCCGCTGCACACCAAGAGCGCGAGCGGGGTCGGCGTGTACGGCGGCCGCGACGGCGGTCTCGGCGCCACCTGGGTGTTCCATCCGGACTACCTGGACGTGGTGCGGCGCAAGGATCTCATCGCCACCACCGGCGATGTCTACGCCGGCGCGACGCCGGTCGCCGGGATGCTCGACCCCGAGACCAAATGCGTCGATCCGGACGGCGAGTACTTCTACTTCGCCAGCACGCCGGTCTGGCATACGAAACCGCATGCGGTGTTCCGCTACCTGACCAACGGGGGCGGCGGCTGGGGCAAGCCCACCGAGCGCGACCCGGAGCGCGTCAAGAACGACGTGCGTGACGAGTACGTGACGGTCGAAGGTGCTTACCGCGATTACGGCGTGGTGGTCACCGGTGACCCGCGTACCGATCCCGAAGGCCTGCTGGTGGACCTTGCGGCGACCAAGAAGCGCCGCGCCGAAATGACAGCCCGGTAAGGAGAATCGATTGTCCTCTGTGGAGTTGACAGACCGGCAGCGGGAGCTGCGCGAGCGGTTCGTGTCCGAGCGGGGCTACTGGAACCAGTTCTGGGAGGGCCTGCTCAGCCTCGACCAGGAGTTCTTCGAGGCGTACCTGAACTTCTCGGCCGTGCCGTGGCGCAAGGGGGTGCTGGAGCCCAAGATCCGGGAGCTGATCTACACCGCGATCGACGCCTCCACCACGCACCTGTACGAGCCGGGCCTGCGCCAGCACATCCGTAACGCGCTCGGCTACGGCGCGACGAAGGAAGAGATCATGGAGGTGCTGGAACTGACCAGCGTGCTCGGCATCCACACCTGCACGCTCGGCGTCCCGGTGCTGATGGAGGAACTGGCCGCGCACGAGCAGCGCACCTCCTCGTGACCGGCGAGTACGCGGTGGTCACCGGCGCCGCCCGCGGGATCGGCGCCGGGGTCGCGCTCGAACTGGCACGGGCCGGAGCCGAGGTGACGGTCGTCGACGTCCGGGACCCCGGCGAGACGGTGTCGGCGATCGAAGCCGAAGGCGGTAAGGCGACCGGCCGGGTCCTTGACGTCACCGACCGGGTCGCCGTGTGCGAGGCCTTCGCCGCCCTGCCGGGCCTGGACGTGCTGGTGACCTGCGCGGCGATCTACGGCGACACGGTCTCGCTCGACGAGCTCGAAGAGTCCGAAGTAGACGCTGTACTCGGCGTGAACGTCAAGGGCACGCTGTGGTCGATCCGCGCGGCGCTGCCGTTGCTGCGGCGGCGCGGCGGGCGCGTGGTGTGCATCGGCTCGGTCGCCGGCAAGGTCGGCGGGGTGCTCGCCGGGCCGCACTACGTGGCGAGCAAGGGCGCGGTGCACGCGGTGGTCAAATGGCTCGCCAAGACCGAGGCCGCGCACGGGATCACCGCGAACGGGGTCGCGCCCGGGGTGGTGGACACCGAGATGGTCGCCGGGCGCGGGTACCGGCCGGACTACTGCCCGCTCGGCCGGCTCGCCCGGCCCGAGGAGATCGCGCGGGTGGCGGCGTTCCTCGCCTCGCCCGCGGCCAGCTACATGACCGGCGCCGTGGTGGATGTCAACGGCGGCTATGCGATGGGGTGAGAGATGGACTGCGCTGTGATCACCGGTGCGGGCTCGGGCATCGGGCGCGCGTGCGCGCTGCGGCTCGCCGCGACCGGTGCGACGGTCGCCTTGCTGGACGTCAACGGTGCCGCCGGGAC
The DNA here is from genome assembly GCF_006152065.1 of Amycolatopsis alkalitolerans. GTDB lineage: Bacteria > Actinomycetota > Actinomycetes > Mycobacteriales > Pseudonocardiaceae > Amycolatopsis_E > Amycolatopsis_E alkalitolerans. The sequence goes on along the minus strand of NZ_VDFW01000008.1, from coordinate 141,900 downwards.
CCGGCAAGCGGTCGAAGAGAAGGGCGGCAAGGCGGCCGAGTTCGCCGTCGATGTCACCGACGACGACGCCGTGGCGAGCGTGGTGAGCCGCCTGCCCGGACCACCGCGGGTGCTCGTCAACGCGGCGGGCGTCATCGTCCGCAAGAAGCTGCTCGAATCCACTGTGGAGGAATGGCGGCGGGTGCTCGACGTGAACCTGACCGGGTACTTCATCCTGCTGCGGAATGTCATCCCGGCCATGGCCGCGGCTGGGGGCGGTTCGATCGTGCAGATCGCCTCGATCGCGGGGCACACCGGGTACGGGTTCTCCTCCTACACCGCGGCCAAGGGCGGCGTGCTCGCGCTGACCCGCCAGCTCGCGGCGGAGCTGGCGCCGCAGGGTATCCGGATCAACTCGGTCAGCCCCGGCGTGGTCCACAGTGGGCTGAACCGGGACACCCTGTCCAACGAGACGATCCGTGCGGCGACCCAGGACGCGATCCCGCTGCGCCGGATCGGCGAACCCGACGACATCGCGCGGGCCGTCGAGTTCCTGGCCGGGCCGGGCGCGGGCTTCGTCACCGGCACCGATCTGGTGGCCGACGGCGGGATGATCAGCACGATCCACTGGGGCAACGCGGGGGACGAGCTGCACAGCTTCCACACGAGGGAGGGCTGATGTACAACTTCGCCGGTGTCCTCGACCACAACCTGGGCCGCGACCCGGACAAGATCGTGCTGTCCCACGGGGATCGGCGAGTGTCCAACCGGGAGCTGTCGGCCCGGGTTGGCGCGCTGGCCGCCGGGTTCCGCGAGCTCGGCATCGGCCGCGGCGACATCGTGGCGCTGCTGCTGTACAACCACGTCGAGTTCGTCGAGACCCTGTTCGCGCTCAACCGGATCGGCGCGGCCTTCCTGCCGCTGAACTACCGGCTCTCGCCCGCGGAATGGGAGTTCATCCTGGATCACGCGGGCGCGGCCGCGCTGCTGACCGAGCCCGAGTTCGCCGACGCCGTCGCCACGATGCCCGTGCGGCACAAGCTCCTGCTCGGGTCCACACGGGACGGCTGGCTGTCCTATGACGAACTGCTGTCGCGCCACGCCGGTGAAACCGTGGCGGTCGAGGACGTCGGCCCGGACGACCTGCAGCGGCTCATGTACACCTCGGGTACCACCTCCCGGCCGAAGGGCGTGCGGATCAGCCATGCCAACCTGCTGTACAAGAATCTCGGCCACCTCGTCGAGTTCGGCCTCACCGCCGCCGACACGACGCTGGTCTGCGGGCCGCTGTATCACGTCGGCGGGCTGGACCTCCCCGGCCTCGGCACGCTGCACGCGGGCGGCGCGCTGGTGCTGCTGCGAAAGTTCGACGCCCGCGAGGTCGTCGACGCGATCGAGCGCGAGCGGCCGACGAACGTCTGGCTCGCGCCGTCGATGATGAACGCGCTGCTGCAGTTGCCGGACATCCGCGAGCGGGACACCTCCTCGATCCGGTTCATCATCGGCGGCGGGGAGAAGATGCCGGTCCCGCTGGTCGAGCGCATCCGCGCGGCGTTTCCCTCGGCGTGGTTCGCCGACGCCTACGGGCTCACCGAAACCGTCTCCGGCGACACCTTCAACGACGCCGGGCACATGCTCTCCAAGGTCGGTTCGGTGGGCAGGCCGGTCGTGCACCTGCGGGTGCGCATCGTGGACGAACAAGGCGCGGAGGTGCCGGTGGGTGAGCTCGGCGAGATCGCGCTGTCCGGGCCGAAGGTGTTCGGCGGGTACTGGCGTGATCCGGAGGCCACCGCGAAGGCGCTGCGCGACGGCTGGTTCCACACGGGGGACATCGGCCGCGTCGACGAGGACGGCTACCTCTACGTCGAGGACCGCAAGAAGGACATGATCGTTTCCGGCGGGGAGAACATCGCCACCCCGGAAGTCGAGCGCGTGCTCTACGAGCATTCCGACGTCGTCGAGGCGGCCGTCGTCGGCAGGCCGCACGAGCGGTGGGGCGAAGTGCCCCAGGCTTTCGTGGTCCTGCGGCCCGGAGCGACGGTCACCGCCGGTGAGCTCGCCGGGTTCTGCCGCGAGCGATTGGCGAAGTTCAAGGTGCCCGCCGAGATCCGGTTCCTGAACCAGCTGCCGCGCACCCCGTCGGGCAAGGTGCTCAAACGCGAGCTGCGGACGTCACCGGTGGTCGCGTGAAGGAGTTCGATCTGAGCGGCCGGACCGCGTGGGTCACGGGCGCGGGCAAGGGGCTCGGCCGCGCGATCGCCACCGCGCTCGCCGCCGCCGGGGCCACCGTCGCGGTCACCTCCCGGACCAGCGCGGATCTCGTCTCGCTGGCGGAGGAACTGGGGGAGCGCACGGTTGTGCTGCCCGGTTCGGTGGCCGAGCCGGGCTTCGCCGAGCAGTGCGTGGCGCGGCTGGGCCGGGTGGACGTGCTGGTCAACTGCGCCGGGATCAGCCCGGTGTTCAAACGCAGCGAGTCGCTGTCCGGCCAGGAGTGGCAGGAGGTCCTGCGGGTGAACCTAGACGGCACGTGGTTCTGCTGCCAGGCCGCGGGGCGGCGGATGCTCGAACAGGGCGGGGGCAGCATCGTCAACGTCTCGTCGGTGCACGGCACCACCGGGTTCGACCGGATCGCCGCCTACGCGGCCAGCAAGGGCGGCGTCGAAGCGCTCACCCGCGTGCTGGCCGTGGAGTGGGCGGATCGCGGGGTCCGGGTCAACGCCTTGGCCCCGGGCTATTTCGCGACGGACCTCTCGCACGGGCTGATGCGGAGCAGCTGGGGCGAGATCATCCGCCGCGCCGTGCCACAGGGGCGGGTCGGCGACGCGGGCGAACTGGGCGGGGCCGCGGTCTTCCTCGCCGCCGACGCGTCGTCGTACGTCACCGGGACCACTTTGTACGTGGACGGCGGCTGGACCGCGCGCTAACCGAACGGGCGGAAGGCTTCGCCGCCGGAGTCGCGCAGCAGTCCGGCGAAGGTGTCGATGAGGACGAACGGGGGTTCGGCGGTCGCCGGGATTTGCCGGATCGCCGGGTACACCTGCTCGTCCACGACCACGGGCCGCGAGGTCTGCAGCAGGGCCGGCTCCTGAGCGGCGTCGAGGGTGACCACCACGGCCGTGGTGTCGACCAGCCGCATGATCGTCGTGCCGGTGGTCTTGAGGTCGGGGGCCATGAACCGGGCGCCGGTGCCCAGGTAGAACCCGCGCAGGTCCGGGTCCACGCGCCGCCAGCGGTCGTCCACGCCGTCGACGAGGCGCGGGTCGCCGGAGGACGTCAGCTCCTCGCGCACGTCCTCGACGACCTGCCGGATGGGGGCGTTGACGTCGACCGGCTGGACCACCTCGTAGAGCTTGAACCGCGTCTCGCCGGATCCGGGCGGCAGCAGGAACAGGTGCAGCAGGGTGAAATGGCCGTCGGCCGCGCGCGTCGAGTCGATCAGCTGCCGGACGACCAGGCCCCGCAGCCGGGCGGCTCGCTCCTCGCTCATCGCCGCGATGGTCGGGGCCAGCGACTTCACGGCTGACATCCGCATGCCTCGGCGGGGTGAGAGGGGTGCACACTCGCACCCTACAAAGGTCGCTCTTCGTGTTCGCGCGGGCTCACTGCGGCATACACCGTCGCCGGTCGTCCGGTTGTGTACGCCCAGTAACGTTCCCCGTACGACCAGTGCCACCATTCCGTCGGGTAGTTGATCAGACCCGCTCCCGCGAGCGCGGCGGCCAGCATGTCCCGGTTGGACCGGGCCTCGGGCGAAATGCTCGTCGCCGCGGTGTAGCAGGCGTTGGCACTGGCCTCGGGGCTCGCATTGATCGCGGTACCCATGTCGAGGCGTGCACCGGTCGCGGTGGCGAGCGTGAGGTCCACCGCGCCGCCGGTGCAGTGGGGCGCGACGTCCGGCGGTGAGACGAACTTGCTCGCCTCGGTGTGCAGCCGTTCGCCGGTCCAGCCGGGGTACCGCGCGCGCAGCTGTTCGCGATAGTCCGAAAAGTACCGATGCTGCACGCCCGGCGAGCGATAGCCCTCGTGGATCAGTAACCGCAGCCCGGCCGGGAGCGCGGCCTGCGCGACGAGCAACCGCTCCAGAACCCCTTGCCGTACCAGGGAACCGGGTGGATCGGCGTCGGCCCGCAGTTCGGGTACCTCGGCGGCGTCCACCAGCGGCTCGCCGGTTTCCCGCGCGGTGATGGCGGCGATCCGCGGATCCGACAGCAGCACGGTCATGATCACATCCTGCTTTCCCGGTGCGGCGCCGGCTACCCGGTTAGCCGGTTCAGTCGAGGAAATCCGACAGGGGTTCGGACGAAACGCCCGACGGTCGAACCCGACACTCGCCGCCGGGCGGCTGGTGGAACTGGACGGCCGGACCGAGGCCGGGCGGCGTCCGAGTGCTCCGGCCGAGTGAGCTCAGGCGAGCGTCTTGTCCAGCCAGCCGAGGACGTCCGGGGTGACCCGGTCCGCGATGTCAGCCTCGTCCGGATGCTTGCGCAGGTACGCGGCCACGAACGGGCATACCGCGACGACCCGCTTGCCCGACGCCCGCACCTGCGCGAGGGCCTCGCTGATCAGCTGGGCGCTCAGGCCGCGGCCACCGAACTCGTCGGCGATCTTGGTGTGGTAGAAGACCCGCTGGTCACCGCGGTCGGCGTACTGGGCGTAACCGGCGACCTGGCCATCGACGCTGATCTCGTACCGGCTCTTCTCGTCGTTCCGGCGAATCTCGTTCATCGTGCCCCTCCGGTGGGATTGCGGCGCGGGGTGAGGCGGGCGTTGGGCAGCGGGGGCGCGGGCAGGCGCTCGCCGGGGTAGCCCTCGACACGGCCGAACTGCTCGGATTCGGCTTGCCACGCTTCCCGGAACGCGGCGATCTCCTCGTGGCTGCGGCCCACGAAGTTCCACCACATGACGATCTCCTCGGTGAACGGCGCGCCGCCCAGCACGAGCACCTGCGCCGGCTCGGCGCCGGTGTTCGCCAGTTCGAGCCGCGGTGCGCCAGGCGCCAGGTAGGCGAGATCACCTGTGGCGAGCGGCGTCCCGGACACGGTGACGGAGCCGATGTCCTGGAGGACGCCGTGCTCGAACCCGGGATCGACGCCGAGGACGAGCCGCGCGCCCGGGTCCAGGGTCAGCTCGGCGCCCAGCAGGGGAGTGAACACCGGCACCGGCGAGGTCTCCCCGGCGAGGCTGCCGAGGAACACCCGAGCCGACGCGCCGGGCAGTTCCAGTAGCGGCGGGGCGTAGTGGCGGAAGTCGCGCGCGGTGCGCCGGTCGGCGTCCGGCAGTGCGATCCACAGCTGAACCCCGTGCAGCGTGGTGGTTTCCGGGGTCGACACCTCCGAATGCGCGATCCCGTGGCCGCCGGTCATCAGGTTGAGCTCGCCGGGCCGGACGATCGCGTGCGTGCCCAGGCTGTCGCGATGCTCGACCTCGCCGCGGAACAGCCAGCTCGCCGTCTGCAGCCCGGTATGCGGATGTGGCGCGACGTCCATGGCCGTGTTCGCGGGCCCGTAGTGATCGGCGAAGCACCACGCGCCGATCAGCGAACGCTGCCGCTGCGGGAGGGTGCGACGGACCCGGATCGCACGCGGGCCGCCGAGCGGGACATCCCTCGCGGCGAGGACGGTGACACCGTTCGCGCCGGGCCGGTCCTGGCAGACCAGTTCCGGCGGTGCCTGTTCCAGATTGCTCACCCGCCTATTGTGCTCGCGAGGCCCGCCCTGTCACTTCGCCAGTTCGTGCAGGACGACAAGGCCGCCGTGGGCCGGCTGGTCGAGCCGTTCGTGGTCGGTGGCGAGGTACTCGTCGAGGACCGCTTGGATGCGCCGGCCCAGTTCGGCGGCGTCCTCGGCCGACAGGTGCAGCGCGAACCGCGCGAACGTCCTGACCGAGGCGGGGCCCGCGGCACGCAGCTCCTCCGAGAACGCTTCGACCGGGGCGAACGCGGCCTCCGCGCCGGTGCCCGGCGGATCGTCGAGCCACCACGAACGCGCCTTGGCCCGGTACGGCTTCTCCAGGGCACCGGTATCCCCGGTGCGGACCGGCGCCGGTTCCAGCAGACCCGCGTCCGCGAGCTGCCGCACGTGGTAGAGCACCGTGCCCGGATCGCGGTCGAGCCGGTCCGCGAGCTGCTTGTTCGTCAGCTCCGCCTGCCAGCACAACCGCAGGATCCGCAGCCGCAGCGGATGCGCCAGCGCCTTGGCCTCACGCTCGGTCGCTTCACGCCGGGGCAGCTGATCCGTCATGCTCCGCGATGCTAGTCGATGGAGCTTTCTCAATCGATGTGCGATCCTCAATCATGTGGACTACGGGCGGCTGTGGACCTCATCGGCGTGCTCGAACCTCGCCGACGGGGTGCTCAAGGTCGCGCTGCCGCTCGTCGCGCTGGGCTTCACCCGGTCGCCGTCGCTGATCGCGGGCCTGGCTTTCGCGTTCACGCTGCCGTGGCTGCTGTTCGCGTTGCCGGCGGGCGTGCTCGCCGACCGGTGTGACCGGCGGCGGCTGATGCTCGTCGCGAACCTCGCGAGGGCGGCGCTGCTCGTGCCGACGGTGGCGCTGCACGGCGGGTCGATCGCGGTCCTGTACGCCGTCGCGTTCGCGGCCGGGACGGCGGAGACGGTGTACGACACCGCCGCGCAGTCGATCGTGCCGCAACTCGTCCCGCGATGAGCCACAGCGGGACGAGCCTGGAGCACAACGTCACCGAGGAAGCGGTGCGGACCTTCAAGCTGACGACCATCCGCGTCATGGAGAACCTCGGCGCGGCCGTCGCCCGGAGGTACCCGAAGCTGACCGAGCGGGAGGCGTTCGAGCTGGTGGCGGTGGCCGCCGGGCTCGCGGGGATGCTGTACCCGTCGGCGAACCCGCCTCCGGTGCTCGTCGAGTTGTACGCGAAGGATCCCGAGGTTGCGGCGGCCTGCATCCCGTTCGAGCCCACGCTGAAACGGGCGCTCGCCGTCTTCGCCGCGGGGCTGCCCGCCGTGCGCTAGTGTTTCGTGATCTTGTTGTCTTTGCGCGCGGGTGTGTTTGTTTGCCAGGCTACTGAGTTGGCCCTTGGCGTCGCTGACTTGGCTCGGGGCGTTATCGAGTTGGCTGGCCGCTGTCGCCGGGGGCACAGTCAGCGACCGGACCAGCCAACTCGACACCGCAGCGGACAAACCCACCGACCCTACGGGCAAACACGGCAACGTAAACCGGACAGGATCACACGACACTAGCCGGTTGACGCATTCCGATATAGGCATATGATGGCCGTCATGGCACGGGCGGCGACGACCTCGGACGCGTTCAACGCGATCGCCGAACCGCAGCGGCGGGAGATCCTGGTGCTGCTGCGGGGCGGCGAGCGGCCGGTGACCGACCTGGCGCGGGGCCTGGGGATGACCCAGCCGCAGGCGTCGAAGCACCTGCGGGTCCTCCGGGAGGTCGGGCTCGTGCGGGTCCGCGAAGCGGGCAAGCAGCGGCTGTACGGCCTGGACGCTCGCGGGCTGCGGCCGGTCCACGAGTGGGTTGGCGGCTTTGAGCGGTTCTGGAGCGAGAGCTTCGACCGGCTGGACGAGTACGTGCAGGGTTTGAAGCAGGAGGAGCCATACGATGACCGGTAACGGCGGCGAGGCCGCGCACGCGACCGCGGATCGCGAGATCGTGATCTCCCGGGTGATCGGCGCCCCGCGGGACCTGGTGTTCGAGGCGTTCACGCAGGTCCGGCACCTGTCGCGGTGGTGGGGACCGGAGGGCTTCACGACCACGACGCGGTCCTTCCAGTTCCGCATCGGCGGGGTCTGGGACTTCGTGATGCACGGGCCGGACGGGACCGACTACCAGGAGTGGATCACCTGGCGGGAGATCGTCCCGCCGGAGCGGATCGCGCTGCTGCACGGCGAGTTCCGCGACGACCCGAACGCCTTCGAGTCGGTCCTGACCTTCGAGCCGGCCGGCGAGCAGACCCGGATCGTGCTGCACACGGTGTTTCCCACCAAGGAACTGCGCGACGAGGCCGTGGAGAAGTACCACGCGATCGAGGGCGGCGAGCAGACCCTGCGCAACCTGGCGGCTTATGTCGAAGGGACGGTGCGTTGATGGCCGGGAAGGTGTTCTTCAGCGTGACGATGTCACTGGACGGCTTCATGGCGCCCGAGTCCCTCGACGACTTGATGGGTCCGAAGTGGATGGAACTGCAGGCGTGGGTTTTCCCGCTGCGGTGGTTCCGGGAGAACCTCAAGCTCGGCGAGGGCGGCGAGGAAGGCCTCGACAACGACATCGCACGGGCGACGTACGAGCGCACCGGCGCGAGCGTCATGGGCAAGCGGATGTTCGACGCCGGCGAGCTGGCATGGCCGGAGGAGGCGCCGTTCCACACCCCGGTTTTCGTCGTCACCCACACCAGGCGTGACCCGTGGGAGCGGCCGGGCGGCACCACCTTCCACTTCGTCAACGACGGCATCTCCAGCGCCCTCGACCAGGCCCGCGAGGCCGCCGGCGACCGCGACGTGCGCATCGCCGGCGGCGCCGAGACGATCCAGGAGTACCTGGACGGCGGCCTGGTCGACGAGTTCTCGGTTACCCTCGCGCCCGTGCTGTTCGGCACCGGCATCCGCCTGTTCGACCGCGTGGACCCCGACCGCCTCGCGCTGGAGCAGGCCCGCGCGGACATATCGTCCCGGGTGACCCACCTGACCTACACCGTCGGGAAGCGGTAGCCCTCGAGGGCGGTAAGTCAAGCGCCTGACAGCACCATCGTGCCGACCGTGACCATCGTCGCGGCGACCAGGCCGTCGAGCACGCGCCACGAGGCGGGGCGGGCGAAGAACCCGGTGAGCAACCGGGCGCCGAAGCCGAGCGCGGCGAACCAGCACACGCTCGCCAGCAGGGCGCCGAACGCGAACTCCCAGCGCAGCGCGCCGTGGGTCGCCGCGATGGAACCGAGCAGCAGCACGGTGTCGAGGTAGACGTGCGGGTTGAGCCACGTCATGGTCAGGCAGGTGAGCGCGGCGCGGCGCCGTGAGCCGGCCGTCGTGCCCTCGACGGTCATCGCCGCGGGCTTGCGCAACCGGCGCACGGCGAGCACGCCGTAGCCGATCAGGAACGTGCCGCCGAGGAGCCCGACGATCTTGAGCGCCGCCGGCTGCGCGTGCACCACCGTCCCGACCCCGGCGACCCCGAGCGCGATGAGCACGCCGTCCGACACGGTGCAGATCGCCACCACCAGCGGGACCGCCTCGCGCCGGATGCCTTGGCGCAGCACGAAAGCGTTCTGCGCGCCGATCGCGACGATGAGGGAGAGCCCGGTGCCGAACCCGGCGAGGATCGTTATCACGAGTCCGACGCTAAACATCACCGCGTTGCCATTCCAGCTAAAGATTCTTACGTATCATTAGCGTTCATGATGTCGTTCCTGCCGCTGGACCAGGTTCGCACGCTGCTCGCCGTGGTCGACGAAGGCACCTTCGACGCGGCGGCGGCCGCGCTGCACGTCACGCCCTCGGCGGTGAGCCAGCGGGTGAAGGCGCTGGAACAGGGGACCGGGCGCGTGCTGCTGCTGCGCACGAAACCTGTGCGGCTGACCGGGTCCGGTGAGATCGTGGTCCGGCTCGCGCGGCAGTTGACCCAGCTCGAGCGGGACGCGCGGGCGGAACTGGGGATGGCGCGGGACGGTGAGCCGGTGACGCTGCCGATCGCGGTGAACGCCGATTCGCTCGCCACGTGGTTCCTGCCCGCCCTGACGCGCGTGCCCGGCGGGATCTGCTTCGAGCTGCATCGCGAGGACGAGGAGCGGACCACCCGGTTGCTGCGCGAGGGGCTGGTGATGGCGGCGGTCACGTCCTCGCCGGATCCGGTGCAGGGCTGTTCGGTCACCGCCCTCGGGCGGATGCGGTACCTGCCGGTGGCGAGCCCGGAGTACGTGGCACGGTGGCTGCCGCGGCCGTTCCGGCAGCTGGTCGGTGAGGTTCCGGTGGTGGCCTTCGACCGCTACGACGATCTGCAGGACCGGTTCGCGCGGTCGCTGCGACGGCGCGGCGCCGGCCCGGTGCGGCACTACGTGCCGGCTTCGGAAGGGTTCGCGGACGCGGTGGCGGCGGGGCTCGGCTGGGGGCTCGTGCCCAGCGCGCAGGCCGCGCCCCGGCTGGCTTCGGGCGCGCTCGTGCTGCTCGATCCCGAGCGGGCGGTCGAGGTGCGGTTGTACTGGCAGCAATGGAAACTCGACTCGCCCGCCCTGGCCGCCACGGCGGAGGCGGTGGCCGCGGCGGCGAAGGAGTCGCTCTAGCGTTTCGCGATCGCGACGACGTAGCGGCATGGCTCACGCGTCGCGTTGACGTAGGTGCACGGGGCGGGCGGGCCGAGCTGGAGGCAGTCGCCGGAGCCGAGGTCGTGCACGAACTCGCCTTCGTGGAAGGTCAACCGGCCGTCGAGCACCCAGATCTGCTGGTGGATGAACGTGTAGGTGTCCGCGGAGACCGGGACCCTGGCACCCGGGGGCAGTTCGATCTGGACGAGTTCCAGGGGGCCGCCGGCGGGCGGGGAGATCGGGCGGCGCCGGTAGCCGGTCTCGGGATCGACCCAGACCTCCTGTTCGGCGGCGCGGGATACGCGGCGTTCGTCCCCTTCCGCGCGGGCGATCAGCTCCGACAGCGTCAGCCCCAAAGTCCCCGAGAGCCGGGCGAGGAGCGCGGCGGTCGGCTGGACCTCGCCGCGTTCGATCTTGCCGATCATGGCGCGGGAGATACCCGATCGCTCGGCCAGCGCGGAGACCGGCAGACCGTGCGCGACGCGGGCCTCGCGCACGGCGAGGGCGAGCCGGTCGCTGAAAACATCTGTCACTATCGGATCCACCTTGGCTACTATAGTCGCCATGTTGACGACCCGTGACGCGACCGGGAGCGATGGGGAAGCCTGCGCCGCGATCTATGCGCCCTACGTGACCGGTACGGCGATCAGTTTCGAGCTGGAACCGCCGGCCCCGGAGGTGATGTCCGCGCGGATCGCGGCCGCCGCGGCGCATGCCTGGCTGGTGCTGGAGGACACGGGCGAGGTGATCGGATACGCCTACGGCCACCCGTTCGCCGAGCGCGCCGCCTACCGATGGACCTGCGAGACGAGCATCTACCTCGCGCGGGACCGGCGACGCGCCGGCGGCGGGCGGTTGCTGTACCGGACGCTGCTCGATCGCCTCGCGGCGCGCGGCTACCGGCGGGCGATGGCGGGGATGACCCTGCCCAACGAGGCGAGCGCCGGGCTGCATCGCGCACTCGGGTTCGAACCCGTTGGGGTGTATCGGAAAGTAGGCTGGAAGCACGGCGCCTGGCACGACGTCGCCTGGGTGCAGAAGACCATCGTGCCCGACGAGGCGCCACTGGTGGAGCTGCCCGCGTGACGCTCGATGCCGAGTCCTTTTCGGACAGTACCGGGGGCTCGTGCCGGGCGCTCCCGGCGAGGAGCCACCGATGCGACTCGCGCTCGTGAGCAACACCCTGGCCTCGCTCGCGGAGGGTTTCCTGCTGTGCTACCGGCCGAAGAGCTAATGCCGGTGGCCCGCGGCGGTGAGCAGGAGGGCGAGCCCCGGGTCGGCGTCCAGGCCGAGGTAGAACGCGAACGTGGCGAGCGCGCCGAGCTTGCCCTCGTCGGACAGTTGACGCTGGAAATGGTCCACCCGCACGTGCACCGAGGCGTCGATCTTCCGCAGTAGCTCGATCCCGGCGTCACTCGCGTGCACTGCGAGGACCCGTCGGTCGCCCGGGACGCGGGTGCGCTCGACGAGCCCCTTGTCCTCAAGTTGGCGGATGAGCCGCGAGGCCAGCGCCGGCGCGATGTCCAGCCGGTCGGCCACCTTGTTCACCGGCAGCGGGCCGTCCGCGCCGTAGATCTGCAGCAATGCCTGATGCTGCAAGGGTTGCAGCCCGCCGGCGACCGCCTGCTCGTCGAGCAGGCGCAGGATCCGGCGCAGCACGAACCGGCCGTGCGCGACGGCCTTGACGTGGCTGGCGAAGTCGAGGTCACTCGCCGCGTCGGCGCCCTGGCCCCACAGCGCCAGCAACTGCGCGGTCGAGTCCTCCACCGGGCGCCTCCATGGTGATCTCAAGTCATTGACTTGGGATCACCATATCAGCCGGCTTCGTCCGCGGCGGCCCGGATCGCGGAGGCGATCTCCGAATCGGGATCCAGGCCCACGTAGAACGCGAAGATCGACAGCGCGGACAGGCGCTCGTCCTCGCGAAGCTGGTGTTGCAGGTACGCGACGTGATGGTGCACGTCGTTGTCGATCGCGGCGAGTTTCTCGGCGGCGGCCTCGGTGGCGACGACGATCGTCGCCCGCTTGTCCTCTGTCGAGGGTTCGCGGCGGACCAGGCCCATCTCCTCGAGGCGGCGGACCATCCGCGAGGCGAAGGCTGCCGCGACGTCGAGCCTTGCGGCGAGGCTGCTCACCGTGATGCCGTTCGCCTTGTTCGCTCCGTAGACCTGCAGGAGTGCTTGGTGCAGCAAGGGTTCCAGGCCGTGGGCCTTCGCCTGCTCGTCGACGATCCGCAGCACCTTGCGGGTGACGTAGCGGGCGTCGGCGATGTTCTTGACGTACGCCTGGAACTCGCGGGTGCGTTTGGCGTCGCTGATATCGGCCCACTGGGTGTAGGCGCGCATTGCCTCGTTCATAGCGGGCGGATCCTCTCACCGGGTCGAACCGGGCGATCATACGGCAGCTCCATTTGATTGACTAAAGTACATTATTTTAGTTAGTCTTCTGGTCATGGGACTGCATCCCGTCGAAGCCGGGCCCGGCGCGTTCAAGGCGGCGCTGGGCTCGCTGGCCGCGAGTGTCACCGTGATCACGCTGTCGGGCGCGGGCCGGCCGCTGGGCATGACCGCTACGGCGTTCTCGTCGGTTTCGCTCGATCCGCTCCTGATCCTGGTGTGCGTCAACAGATCCACCCGGAGCTACGAGCACATCGCGGCCGCGGGCCGGTTCGGGGTGAACATCCTCGGCTCGGCCGCGCGCGAGATTTCGGACCACTGCGCCCGGCCCGGCGCGGACAAGGCGCTGCGGCCCGAATGGCTCGCGCCCGAGGACGGCTGGCGCAGCCCGGCGCTCGCGGGCGCCCTCGCGTTCCTCGACTGCGCGATCGAACGGGACGTGCACGCCGGGACGCACGCGGTGCTGATCGGTGCCGTGGACGGGATCGGGCTCGGCGCCACCCATGAACCCCTGCTGCATTTCCGGGGGACTTACCGGCAGTTGCGGGCGAGAAACCACCATCCGCGGCCACGGCCACTACCGATCACACTGGAGGAACCCGCGTGACGCGTTCAGGCAAGGAGTACATCGAAGGGCTGCGGGACGGCCGCCGCGTGTTCATCGACGGCGAGTTCGTTTCCGACGTCGCGAACCATCCCGCGTTCAACGGGGCCGTCGCTTCGATCGCCCGCGTTTACGATCTGGCGAACGACCCGGACAACGCCGCGGCGATGACCTTCCCCTCGCCGGTGACGGGGGCGCCGGTCAACCTGTCGTACCTGATCCCGCGCGACGAGGACGACCTGCGCAGGCGCCGGATCGCCTTGCGCCGTACGGCGGAGACGACGCTCGGGCTGATGGGCCGCGGGCCGGAACACGTCGCCGGGTTCCTCGCGGGCTGGGCCGGGCGGGCGGACGTGTTCGGCGCGGGCGGGCAGCGCTTCGCCGACAACGTCACGCGGTTCTACGAGTTCGCGCGGGACAACGACCTGTACTGCTCGTACGCGATCGTGCCGCCGCAGATCGACCGCAGCAAACCCGCGCACCAGCAGGAGGATCCGCACCTGTATGCGGGGGTGACGCAGGAGCGCGAGGACGGCATCGTCGTCTCCGGGGCGCAGATGCTCGGCACCGGCGCGGCGATCTCGGATTACCTGATCCTCAGTTGCATCGTGCCGCTGCAGCCCGGCGACGAGGACCAGGCGATTTCCGTCGCGGTCCCGATCGGCGCCGAGGGCCTGAAGATCTACTCGCGGCGCGGGTACGCCGAGGCCGCGCCCAGCGTGTTCGACTATCCACTTGCGACCCGGTTCGACGAGACGGACGCGCTGATCGTGTTCGACGACGTTTTCGTGCCCTGGGAACGGGTTTTCGTGTTCCGGGACCGGCAGCTCACCAGCGACCAGTGGAACCGCACGCCCGCGCACATGCTCGGGAACAACCAGGCGCAGATCCGGTTCTCGGTCAAACTGGACCTGCTGGCCGGGCTCGCGATGCGGGTCGCGCGGATGAACGGTTCGGACAAGTTCCCGCCGGTGCGCGCCACGCTGGGGGAGCTGGCCGCGCACGCGTCGATGGTCACCGGACTCGTCTACGCGCAGGAGCAGAACTGCGAGATCGACGAGTTCGGCGTCGCCTGGCCAGGACGAGCCGAATGCTTCGCGACGATGACGCTGCAGTCGGAGTTCTACCCGAAGCTGCTGCACCTGGTCCGCGACCTGTGTGGCGGCGGGGTGATCCAGCTGCCCTCGTCGGCCGCGGACTTCGCGAACCCGGAGGCGAGGGCCGACTTCGAACGGTACGTGCGCTCGCCCGGCTATCCCAGCACCGAGCGGGTACGGTTGCTGAAACTGGTGTGGGACCTGGTGGGCTCGGAGTTCGCGAGCCGGCATCAGCAATACGAGATGTTCTACGCCGGTGCCCCGTTCCTGGTGCGCTCACGAATGAGCCAGGTCTACGACTTCGACCGGGCCGACACCCTGGTAGAGCAGGCACTGGCGGGGTATGAGCTTGCGTAACGGGTGGCGACCACGGCCGATGGTGGCCGCGGTCGCCACCCGGTCAGGGGCGGTATCGGACTTCGAAGGTGGTACAGCCTTCCGTGCTGGTCCAGGGGCCGTGTGCCATTCCGGGTGGGCGGCAGGCGTAGTCACCGGCCGAGAAGGTCTTGCCCAGCCTCGTGTCGGTGAAGGAACCTTCCAGGATGTAGACCTCCTCCCAGAAGTCGTGCACCTGCACGCCGTTCGGGCTCGTGTCGGTGCCCGGTTCGAAGTGCAGGATGCGGGTCGCGACACCGCTGCCGTCGGACGCGAGGATGCGCTCGGTCAGCTCGGCGACCTTGCCTTCGCAGGGGGTGAACGGGACGTCGGTGGCCGGGAAGAACTCGTGTTCCGGCTTCGCCATCTGACTTCCTTTCAGCGTACGGAGTAGGAGTGCGCGAGTTCGTCCCCGCCGGGCAGGGTCATCGACAGAGTCCATTCGGTACCGGCGACGAACTCTCCGTTCAGCAACGGAAGCGTCCCGCACAGCATCACCAGGTCACCCGCGCCGCCCTGGTACAGGTCCAGCACGTCGGTCGGCACGCGCAGGGCGGTCAGCAAGCCGTCCTGGTAAGCGGCGCCGTCCACAGTGGACGTCATGCTGATCGCGTCCCAGTCCGGATCGTCGACCGGCACGACCTTCGTGCCGACGGGTTTCGGGCAGGCGGCCTTGGACCTGGCCACGCTCTCCACCTCGATGTCGCGGTCGGTGTGGTCCGAGCCGACGGTCAGGTACCGCTTCCCCGATGCGCGGATGAGCACCGGTTCGACCTCGCCCGAGGTGTTCGGGCCTTCGACGGTGATCTCCCCGGCCTGCGTCGCCAGCGAGGGGTCGAGCGGGTAGAAGGCGGGCACCGAGTCCGGTGGCGCGACGCCGATCGCGGCGAGTTCGTCGATGTGCTTCTTCACCGAAGCCTCGTCCCGGCCGGTGTAGCCGGCGACGACGAGGTCGTACCGGTCGAGCACGAGCCTCTCGCCCGAGCCGGTCACGCTGAACGTCAGGGCCATGCTTTCGCTCCTCACCACAGGTCCCGGAGGCTTGCCGCGACCACGTCGTCGTAGCCGGGTTCACGCTCGGTCAGACCGCTCGCACGGCCGAACGCGATCAGGCCGGCGGCCGCCTCGGGGCTGATCGCCGGATCGTAATAGCCGAGGTCGCGTTCGATCAGCCCGGCGATCAACTCGGCCTCCATCTCGGGGAACAGCGCGCGGCCGACCTTGGTCGCGAGCGTGATGTCGCGGCGCAGTTCGCGCTGAGCGCGGACGATCCCGCGGACGGCCGCCGCCGTGGTCTCCGGCTGTTCGCGAACCATCCGGCCCGACGTCATGAGCGCGGGGAAGGTGAACAGGGCAGCCTCTCCGCCCTCCCGCCGCGCGTCCACGATCACCTTTCCGGCCCCGGTGCGCACCGCGACCTCGGTGCCCATCCCGTTGGCCCAGAACGCGTCGATCTCGCCGTCCCGCAGCGCCTGCGCCGCCGTGACGCCGAACGAGACGTTCCCAGCCGTTCCGGGCACCGGGGCGATGGCGACGTTCGCCAGGTCGACGCCCTCGGTCTCGAGCAGCCGCCGCAGGCCGAGGTCGGGCCCGGGTGCCGCGCCGATCCGGACGTCACGCAGCTTCGGGAGCGTCTCCCTGGTCACGTCCAGATCCGGGCGAACGACGAGAAACCAGTACATGTTGCCCGCCAGCGACGCGAGCAGCCGCGTGTCGCCCCAGCCGGGATCGGCGTAGAACGGGGCGTGCGCGCAGCCGGCGAGGAAGTCGATCTCCCCCTCGCGCAGGGCGACGGCGGCGTCGGTGACGGGGAAGAGGAGGTCCAGTTCCACGTCGAGTCCCTCGTCCCGGAGGTAACCCAGTTCCGCCGCCGCGATCGCGGGAAAGTAGGAGTTCGAGACGAGATCGGGCACGGCAAGGCGCATGGTCGGCTTTCTGGTCGCGACGGTATGCGTACTCAGATAACGTACTTAAGTTCAGTATTTGCGGTCAAGGGCGGCCGGACGGCCCGCAGCGCGATCGCGGTGATCGCGCATAGCACCGCCGGGATCGCGAACACGAGGAAGTACACCGGGAACGGCAGGTCGAGCCTGAGCAGGAAACCGCCGATGAGCGGGCCGAGCAGCCCGCCGAGCCGGCCGATGCCCAGTGCCCAGCCGAGTCCCGTCGCCCGTGCCTCGGGACCGTAGGTCGCCATCACGAGCGTGTGCACGACATTCTGCCCACCGATGATCAGCGCGCCGGCGAGTGCGTTGAGCGTGTAGAGCGCGACCAGCGAGGTGGCGAACCCGAAAAGGGTCAGGCACACGCCGCCCGCGGCGAACGCGACCGCGAGGGCGAAGTACGGGTTGACCCGGTCGAGGACCCAGCCGATGGCGAACCCGCCGACCGTCGCGGCCGCGGCCTGTTCGATCGCGTACGAGTAGCTGCTCACCAGGGACAGCCCGTGCTTCACCAGGAGCGAGACCATCCAGAAGTCCAGCGCGTAGACGACGAACTGCAGGAAGAGGTACAGCAGGGACAGCGCGACCGTCGAGCGCCGGTACCGGCGTGTCCACAGCGTACGGAACTGGATCTTGCCGTCCTTGGGGCCGGAGAAGAAGGTTTCCGGATCCGCGTCGCGCGCGGCCGGCCAGATCGCGGGGTAAAGCCTCCGGACCGCGGCGAGCGCCCGGTCGAACATGCGCCGCGTCGCGAGGTACTGCGGCGTCTCCGGCACCAGCCACGCGATCAGCGCCGCGACGATGAGGGCCAGGTAGGACAGGTGGAACAGCGGGCGCCAGCCGAAACGCGGGACCAGTACGATGGCGGCGATCGCGGCGACCATGAACCCGAAGGTGAAGCAGCCGGCGGAGATCGCGATCATCCGGGCGCGCCGCCGCACCGGGACGTACTCGCTGAGCATGGCGATAGTGCCGGGCAGCACGCCGCCCATGCCGACGCTCGCGCAGAACCGCAGGATCGCGAACTCGGTGTAGCCGCGCGCGAACCCGGCGGTGCCCATGAACAGGGCGAACACGATGACTCCCACCACGATGGTGCGCTTGCGGCCCCACCGGTCGCCGAGCGCGCCGAGGCCGACCGCGCCGGCGAACAGGCCGATGAAGGTGTACGTGGCGAGCAGTCCGGCTTGGACGGGGGAGAAGTGCCAGCTCGCGATGAGCTTCGGCAGCGCGTAGGACAGCGCCTGCAGGTCGTAGCCGTCGAAGATCACGGCGGTGCTCGCGATCGCGGCGATGCCCAGGACGCGGCGGGGGAGCGGCGTCTCGGCGAGGCATTGGTCGTAGGTCGGTGCTGGTCGCATCCGCGCTCCTCGGGGCCCGGGAGGGAATTTACGTTACTCCAGTACTTGACTTGACAACACTAAATATGGGAGAGATGCTAAGCGCTGCCCAAACCGGTGTCAACGCCGGGTTTGGCTTCACCGCAAGGAAAACGGAGTCCTGTGTTAACGGGCTCCGTAACATTCGAGACGGCGAGGAACCACGGCGTGACGAGTCCCTACGGCGACCTCCGCGAGTACCTGGCGGAACTGGAGAAGCGGCGGCTACTGGTCCGGGTGAGCAGGCCGGTCAACAAGGACACCGAACTGGTTCCGCTGGTGCGCCTGCAGTTTCGCGGGCTGCCTGAGTCCGGCCGCGTGGCGTTCTGGTTCGACAACGTGGTCGACTCGTCGGGCCGGCGCTACGACGGTTCGGTCGTGATGGGCGCGTTCGCCGCGTCACGGGCGGTGTACGCGACGGCACTCGCCGCGGAACCGGAGGAGGTCGCGGACCGCTGGGCGGCGGCGCTGGGCGGGCCGGTGGATCCCGTGCCGGTACCGTCGGGGCCGTGCAAGGAGGTCGTCCTCACCGGACAGTCCCTTCTGGACAGCGGCGGGGTCGAAGGGTTCCCGCACCCGATCTCGACCCCGGGCTTCGATCCGGCGCCGTTCGTGACCGCGCCGTACTGGGTGACGAAGGATCCCGAAACCGGCGCGTACAACGTGGGCATCTACCGGGGCATGGTCAAGGGGCCGGACCGGATCGGGCTGCAGATGGACACGCCGACCCAGCACATCGCGATCCACCTGGAGAAGGCGCGGCGAGCGGGACGGAAGCTCGAAGCGGCGGTCGTGGTCGGGGCGGTGCCCGCGGTCGGGTTCGCGAGCGCGCAGAAGATCCCGTTCGGCGTCAGCGAGTACGCCGTCGCGGGCGGGCTGATGGGACGTCCGCTCGAGGTGGTCCGCGGTGAGACGGTCGACCTCGACGTCCCGGCGCACGCGGAGATCGTCATCGAGGGCGAGATCGATCCCGAGCACTTCGAGTCCGAGGGACCGTTCGGCGAGGCGAGCGGCTACATGGGCGCCCGGACGATGTCGCCGGTGTTGACGGTGCGGGCCATCACGCATCGCCGCTCGCCCGTCGTGCAGGCGTTCATCAGCGAGTTCCCGCCGAGCGAGTCGACGCTCATGCGGAAGATCGCCTTCGAGAACGTGTACCTGCGCTTTCTCCGGCAGTCCTGCAATATCGACGCGGTGCGGCGGGTGGTCACCTACGAAAGCGGCACCTGCAACATGTTCTTCGTGATCCAGCTGAAGGATCCACGGCCGGGGCAGGCGAGGCAGGCGCTGTACGCCGCGTCCGGGTACGAGGCCTCGATGGGCAAGACGATCATCGCGGTGGACGCCGACGTCGACCCGGAGGACCTGAACTCGGTGGTGTGGGCGATGAGCTTCGCCATGCAGCCGGCGCGTGACGTGACCGTGCTGCCCGGCAAGCTGCCACGCCTGGACCCGTCCGCGGACGGCGAGTCCTCGGCGCTGCTGATCGACGCGACCCGCAAGCGGCCGTATCCGCCGACTTCGCTGCCGGCGCGGGAATATATGGAGAACGCGCTCGGGATCTGGCGGGAGCTCGGGCTGCCCCCGCTGTCGCTGGCGAATCCCTGGTACGGCTACGAGCTGGGGGAGTGGTCCGATGAGGACCGTCGCAACGCGACGGACGCTACTTCGCCGGACTCGTAGCTGACCGTCAGCAGGGTCAGGCGGCGGGCGCTGATGGCCGCCGCGCCGACGTCGGGGAGCACCGCGGACGTCGTCTCACGCGGGGCGCGGTAGGAGATCGGGCCGGTCAGGGTGAGGTCCCGGTCCCGGCCGTCCTCGGCCGTGCGGCTGTAGCCGCGCAGGCGCCCGGTCACGTAGCTGCCGTCGTCGAGGAGGCAGCCGACGTGGATGCGCGCGCCGGGATGTCCGGTGAACAGCTGCGTCCATCCCGACGTGGAATCCTCGTGCTCGCGGGGCGACCGGGGCCTGGCCACGAGGAGCGCGAGCACGGTCGCGGCCACCAGCAGCCCGGCGCTCCACGCGGCCACCGCGCCGAGATGGTCGATACCGTAGCGGCCGGGGTCGCGCAGGAACTGCTGCACGTCGGGCGTCCACGACGGGGCGAACACCCGCACGACCACGAAAAGCCCGAGCACCACGGCATCCGCGACCACGCTGACGAACGCCAGCCGGACCGTCTGCCGGAAGGCGGAGACCTCCCGGCCCGGCGTGAGCCGTTCCCGGCGCAGCGTGTAGGCGAATCCGGGCACGAGCAGGACCACGAAGACCAGCAGCCCGACCAGCGTCGTCGGCACGGCGAAACCTCTCCGTCATGGTGCGCGTGCCGGTAGCCTAGAGGCTCGGGGGACTGACCGCGCGGCGGATCAGGCGAACAGGTCCGCCCGGCTCGCGGCCAGTTTGATCAGCCCGCCGGCGCCGAGCATCTGCAGCAGGAACGGGTCCGCGGGCGCACCGGTCCCCGTCGCACCCGTGGTCTCGTTCCGGAACTCGCCCGTCGCGATGTCCACCGTGACCTCATCACCGTCCGTGACAAGCGACGTGACGCCGTCGAGGGCGAGCGGCGGCAGGCCGATCTCGAAACAGTTCCGGTAGAACGTCCGGGCGAACGTGTCCGCCACGACACAGCCGATTCCCGTCGCCTTCAGTGCCTTCGCCGCGATCGCGCGTCCGGAGGACTGACCGAAGTGCCGCCCGGCCACCACGATGTCCCCGGGCCGCACCTGCCGCGGGAACTCGGGGTTGAGATCCTCCAGCACGTGCTTGACGATCTCCGTCATCGGCTCGAACACGTAGTGCGATTTCACGAGCCGGTCGGTCGGGATGTTGTCGCCGAACTTCCAGCAACGGCCGGTGAACCTCATGCCCGCACCTCTCCCGTGATCTGCCCGGCGATCGCCGAGGCCGCGACCGAAGCCGCCGAAGCCAGGTACATCTCGGCCTCCGGACTCCCGTTGCGGCCGGGGAAGTTCCGCGAATGCGTCGAGATCATCGCCTCGCCCGAGGCCATCGCGCCCATGTTGATCGCCTGATTCGAACCCGTGCTCGCCGGGAACCACGTCGCCCCCGCTTCGTGCAGCGGACCGACGAGCCCTTCGGCCACCGCCTCCGCGAACACTTCACGGCTCGACGGCACGATGTTGAACCGCACCGAAGGATGCACCTTCCGCCCCTGTAGCACCGAAGCCGCGACCCGGATGTCCTCCAGCCGCCCGCCGCCGTGCCCGCCGAGTTCCGCCCAGTCGATCGCCTTCCCGGCCACTTCGCCGACCGCCTTCACATTGCCCACCGTGGGCGGGCAGGCGACCTGTGGCCGCACGTCACCGACGTCGAACCGCAGCACCCGCGCCGGGTCGCCCGCCTCGGCGGACTCCGCGAACGCGCATTTCGCACCGAGATCCACGCACAGCAAGGGAAACAGCCACCGGTCCCAGAACCCGAGCTGCTTGACGTACGGTCCGGTGAACTCGATCGACGCGTAGTTCAGCTCGCCCTCGCCGATCTGCCCGACGAGCCACAGCGCGATATCCCGCGCCGACGTCTCCGGCCGCGGCGTGCCGGTCAGCTCGATCCGCACCGTATCCGGCACCTTGAACCACGCCTTCCCGTACGGCATGACGGTTCCCGCATGGGAGTCGTTGCCGAGCGCTACCGCGAGCGCGCCGGCCGTGCCGTGCACGGGGGTGTGGCTGTCCGAGCCGACCACGATCATCCCGGGTTTGACCAGCCCCCTGCGCACGAGCACGTGATGGATGTTCCCGCTGCCGCAGTCGAACAGGTGGACGCCCTGGCGGCGCGCCCAGTCGCGAGTGGACTGGAGCACCTTCGCCTGCCGCTCGGTCGGCGGTGAGAAGTGGTGGTCGAACACGATCACCACGCGGTCGGGGAAGCGGACCTTCCCGCCGACCTCCCGGTCGAACACGCCCGCGGTCAGGTACCCGGACAGGTCGTGCATGATGAGCCGGTCCACGTTGGCGATCACGATCTCCCCGGGCTCCACAGTGGACCTCCCGCTCGCGCGGGCGAGGATCCGCTCGACCGTGTTCATCGCGCCACCGCCATCATCTCCGCCGGGTCGGCGATACTGCCCTTGATCGCGGTCGCCGCGGCGGTCGCCGGGCTGCCGAGGTAGATCTTCGAATCGTAACTTCCCATGCGCCCCTGGAAGTTCCGGTTCGCGGTGGAGAACGTGACCTCCCCGTCGGCCATGGCGCCGCCGTTGCCGGCGCAGGCCCCGCAGCCGGGGTTGGTGATCATCGCGCCCGCTTCGATCAGCGTGGTCACGATGCCCTCCGCGGCGGCCTTCGCCATCACCGAGGCCGAGGCGGGCGTGACGATGAGGCGGACCCCGTCCGCGACCCGGTGCCCGGCCAGCACCTGGGCGGCGATCGCGAGGTCGTCGTACTTGGCGTTCGCGCACGAGCCGATGAACACCTGGTCCACCTTCGTCCCGGCGACTTCGCCCACCCCGACCACGTTGTCCACCGTATGCGGCACCGCGACCTGCGGGGACAGGGCCGAACCGTCGACCGTGACCGTGTTCCGGTACTCCGCGCCCGGATCGGGCAGCATGATCTCGTAATCCCGCGCGCCCACCTGCGCCAGATAGTCCACAGTGGTCTGATCGGGTGCCACGAACGCGTTCTTCGCACCCATCTCCATCGCCAGGTTGCAGAAGGTCATCCGCTCGGAGACCGACATCGAATCGGTGAACGAGCCCCCGAACTCGACCGAACAGTACGTCGCGCCGTCCGCGCCGAGGTCGCCGATCAGCCGCAGCATCACGTCCTTCGGGTACGTGCCGGGCGGCAGCTCGCCCGAGATCTCGACGCGGATCGACTGCGGCACCTTCATCCACAGTTTCCCGGTGACCCACGCCGCGGTGATCTCGCTGAAGCCCACGCCGGTGCCGAGCGCGCCGAGCGCGCCGTAGATCGTGGAATGCGAGTCGGTGCCGATGACGAGCTCGCCCGGCTTGATCAGACCGTGCTCCATCAGCACGATATGCGCTATCCCGGCGTTGACGTCGAAGAAGTGCTTCACGCCCATCTTCGCGGCGAACTCGCGGCACAGCTGGTGGTCCGCGGCCGTCTTCGCGGTCTGCGCCGGGGAGATGTGGTCCATCACCATCGCGATGCGGTCCACGTCGTACAGTCGCTCGACGCCCATCTTCTCCAGCGTGCGGATACAACGCCAGCTGGCCGTGTGGCTCATGTACAGATCGGGATAGGCGTCCACGATCTGCCCCGGCACCAGATCCTGCTCGCCCGAGGCACGTTCGAGTGCCTTCTGCGCGAACGTCTTCTCCGCGCTCATGCTGGACACCCGCACCCGGTCGGTCCTCCTCGCCGCGTTCGCAAGCTCCCGCTTGCTGCGTGCGGTGCCTTCAGTGTCATGCTTTCCTCCGCATCAGGTAGGGGATGAGCCCGCCGGCCGCCAGGATGTCCTTGATGCCCTGTGGATACGGGGCGAAGTGGAAGCTCTTCCCGGCCACCTCGACGACCCCGGCGTCGTGGTCGACCCATACGGGCGTGTCCTCGCCGACCGCGGCCACCGCCTCAGGGCATTCGACCGCGACCAGCCCGGTGTTGATCGCGTTGCGGAAGAACACTCGCGAGAACGAGGCCGCCACGACGGCCTTGATCCCCGCGCCGATCAGGCAGCTCGCCGCCTGCTCGCGAGCGCTGCCGCAGCCGAAGTTGCGTCCGGCGACCACGACGTCACTGCGCCGCAGATGCGCCTGGACCCCGGGGCCGAGCGGTTCGAACGCGTGGGTGCCCAGCTCCGCCGGATCGATGCTGACCAGGTACCGGCCGGGAATGATCACGTCGGTGTTCACGTCGTCGCCGAACACGATCGGCGCGCCACCGGTCCTCGTTTCCGTCACGGGCTCGTCTCCTCCAGGAACCAGTCGGTGGGCACGACATGCCCCAGCTCGCGCTCCTCCGCCAGCTTGAGCGCGCGGGCGCAGACGGCCGCGAACTGGATGCCCATCCCGGTGTTGTTCGCGAAGATCGTCACGTCGTCGTGCCGCGCGCGGGCGGGCGAGTCATCCAGCAGGATGTCGCCCAGTTCCTTGATGTCCTCCCAGTTCATCCGGCCGCGTTCGACCGGGCCGAGGATGTCGAACTGCTTGTCGTGGTGGACCTGCTCGCGCGAGAGCACCACGATCCGGTCGGCCCGGTCGAAGGTCGCGTCGTCGAGTTCGCGCCGGGTCGCCGTGCCGTCGGGGGAGGTGATCGCCGTGACGTGGGTGCCGGGTTCGAGCCACGCGCCCTCGAAGCACGGGTCCATCGCGGCGGTCGCGCACGTGACGATGCCGCAGCCTTCGACGGCTCCGGCGGGGCTTTCCGCCGCGACGATCTTCCGCCCGGTGCGCTCGCTCCAGGTCTTCGCGAACTTCGTGCGATGTTCGGGCGTGGGACTGTAGACCCGGACCTCCTCGATGCCGGGCCGGACCATCAGCAGGCACTCCAGATGTGCCTCGGCCTGCCAGCCCGAGCCGAACATCCCGGCGACCCGGACGTCCTCATTGGACAGCTCGCGGATTCCCAGCGCGGAGGTCGCGCCCACGCGCATCTTCTGGATGAAGCTGTCGTGCAGGATGGCCAGGGGCTCCAGGGTTTCCATGCTGTAGAGCGTGACCAGCCCGACGTACCGCCCGCCAGGCGCGGCGGGGATCAGGCGGCGGCGCTTCACCCCGCTGGGCAGGGTCTCCACCCCCGCGATGTCGGAGGTGATGCGCAGCGCCCACACTCCACTCGAGACGTTCCCGCCCTCCTGGGACTTGAAGCGGAAGCGGAACCCGGGATGCCGCGGATCCTCGACCGGGAAGTAGGTGTGGTTGCGGGGGCGGTTGGCGCCGAGGCCCGAGGAAAGCTCGCGGTACGCGGTTTCCAGCGCATCGATGGTCTCATCGGGGGTGAGCACCTTCTCGATGTCCGCATTGGACAGGATCCTCATGCGGTGAGGACCTCCTTTCCGGATTCGGTGACGAGCACGGTTTCGGCCGCCACGGCCTCACCGCGTTCGACGGCGACCACGACGACCTCACCGGCGTTCAGCACGCGGTCGGCCGGCTGGTCGGCGTACTCGCCGTCGGTGGACAGATCCGCGTGGTGCACGATGCGGGCGCCGGGGACGGAACCGGCCTTCACCCCGGCGCGGACGGCATCGACCGCGTCCCGCAACTGCGGCGAAAGTGCGCTGTCCCTGGCCACGCGCAGCCAGCTGTTCCGGTACTGGCCGGTGATCTCGACGGACGAGTCCGAGGCCCGGATCAGCACGTCGGTGAACCCGCCCGAGCGCACGATCTTCTCGGCGGCGGAAATCTTGTCCTGGCGCGGCAGAGCACCGGTCGCGGCCGCGGCTTCGGCGAGCACGGCACCCGCCTGCCGCAGCAGAGCCCTTTCGGCGTCGGACGGCCGGAGCCGGAACTGCCGGACGAGCCCTTCGAGCGGGCGCACCTGCCAGCCGGAGGCCGCCTCGGTCACCTCGTCGATCAGCGCGGCCGGCCACAGGCTCGCGTCGACGAGACCGAGCGTGCCGGGCTCGCGGCCGTCGAGGAAGGCGGTGACCAGCGCACCGAAAGCCTTGCCACTGCGCAGATCCGTCAGCGTGGACGTGCGGCGCATCCAGGGGTGCACCCGGGGCGAGAGCTTGGTGAGGAACGCCGGCTCGTCATCGGCCGGGATCGCCAGGATGCCTTCGTTCCAGTAGATGCACAGGTTGGTCAGGTACGCGATGTCGTCGGAGCGGTACACGTCGCCGTAGACGAGCGCCACGTCCGCGCCGAGTTGCCAGCGGACCCGCTCGATACGCTGCCGCCACTCGGTTTCCGGGATCTCCGCGGGGTCGCGGACGACCAGACCTCGCTTCATCAGGCGTTCACCTCGCTGGTTTGGAAGAGCTTGCGCTCGGTCTCGAGCAGGACCTCGTACCCGTCGGCGGTCACCCGCACCGGGTCGCCGAGCACGTGATAACCCGCGATGGGCGTGTAGGTGTTGGGATGGATGATGAACACCGCGTTCTCCGGCAGCACCGTGTGGTTGCCCTCGATGATCGGCGTCTCGTCGAGGTGCAGCCCGTGCCCGTGCCCGCGCACGCGGGTGTACTGGCTGGTGCAGTACTCGCCGTAGCCCTGGCGGCGGAACACGTCGTTCTGCGCCACCGCGATCTCGTGCGCGGTCACGCCCGGTTTCACCACCGCCATACCGGCCTCGACCGCCTCGTTGAACAGGTCGAACGAGCGTTTCTGCGCGTCGCTGGCCTTGCCGACCACCGCCGAGCGGCAGATCTGCAGCCAGTAGCCGTCCATCTGCGGGGTCAGTTCGGTGCGGACCATGTCGCCGTCCTCGAGCAGCCGGGCCGACGGCGGGGTCATCCCGCGCACCTCGTCCTTTCCGGACGCGATCAGCATGAAGTTGTCCTCCGCGCCGAGCCGTTTGATCTCCGCCTCCACGGCGGCGACGATCCGGTACTCGGGCAGGCCGGGTTCGAGCGCCTCCACGAAGGCTCGCCAGCCCGCGGCGCACACCTTCGCACTGCGCCGCATCCGGGCGAGCTCCCACTCGCTTTTGACCATGCGCGCGGCGTCCAGCAGCGCGGTCGCGGACACGATCTCGGCGGTCGGCAAGGCTTCCTCGACGAGGTTCAGCAACCTCGACGGCACCAGTTCGTAGTGCGCGATGCCCACCCGCGTGGCCCGGGTGTCGCCCAGCCTGGTGCGGAACTCGGCCGGGTCCAGGAAATGCGCGTCGGTGACCCAGCCGCGGGCGGCGATCTCCGGAGCATCCTGTGGCCGGGTCGAGTACGCGCTCAGGTCGCCCTTCGCCGGTAGCGCGACGAAGGCCGCGCTGCCCGTGACCCGCGCGTCGCTCAGGTAGCGCACGTTTTCGCGGCGCCAGCCCGGTCCGAACGCGAGCAGCAGGTCGAGTCCCGCCTCGGCCATGTGAGCGCGGACCTTGCGGTAGCGCAGGTCGCGCTCTGCCAGATCAGTCATTCGTCCTCGATTCCACGGTGGCGGTGACAAGGTGTCCGGAGTCCGGAGTGGACAGTTCGGCGGCGATCTGCTCGACCGTCTTCCCGCGCGTCTCCAGCGTCGCGATCGTCCCGGCGACCGCGGCGATCACCGAGATGACGGCGAAGAACACGAAGAAGACATACGAGGACAGGTGCCAGGACAGTACGAACCCGACGGTCACCGGCATGAGCAGGCCGCCCACCTTCTGCCAGGCCGCCGCCCAGCCGAGCCCGGTCGCCCGGTTGGCCGTCGGGTAGAGCTCACTGGCGTAGACGAACAGGGTGCTGCCCGCGATCCCGCTGCCGAAGAAGGTCGCGAGCGCGCCGGTCACGACGACCGCCGCGGTCCCGGACACGCCTCCCCACAGCAGGCACAGCAGGCCGCTGGCCAGGAAGGCCGGTGCCAGGGCCACGCGGCGCCCGACCCGGTTGACCAGTTGCCCGGCGACCACCGCCCCGGCGACGCCGGACGCCGTGATGATGCCGGTGTAGCCGAAGCTGGACAGCAGCCCGATCCCGCGCGACTTCAGCACGGTCGGCAGCCAGGTGGACAGTCCGTAGAGGAACGCGCCGGCGCAGACCTCCATCACCCAGACGGCGATCGTGTAGCGCCGGTACCTGCCACGGACGAGGTCGCGTACCGATCCGCCGGCGCCGCCGTGTGCCGCCGGCATCGTGGCGCCCGCGGCGGGGCGCCCGGTGAGCTGCTCGACGATCCCGGTCGCCTTGCGGTGCCGGCCCTTTCGTGCCAGGTACCGGACGGACTCCGGCAGGGTCAGCGCGACCAGGAGCGCGATCAGCACGGGCAGCGCGCCGACGTAGAACAGGGCGCGCCAGCCGAGTGACGGCACGATCGCGATCGCGACCCCGGAGGCCACCGGCAGGCCGATGAGCCAGGCCGCGGTCGCGAGCGTGATCAGGGGCCCGCGTTGCCGGCTGGGCACGAATTCGGCGATATACGGCAGGACTATCGCGATCTCCGCGCCGAGCCCGACGCCCTGCAGGGCACGGGCGGTGACCAGCACGGGGTAGCTCCAGGCGGCCGCCGCCAGCAGCGAGAACCCGCCGAAGACGAGGATCGAGGCGGCGAGCGGGTACCGCCGGCCGAACCGGTCGGAAACGATCCCGGCCGCCGCCGCGCCGACGAGCATGCCCGCGAACAGCGCGGAGCTCAGTGCCCCGGCCTCGCCGCTGGTGATCGCGAACGTCGCGATGACCCCGGGCAGCGCGAACCCGGTGAGGTTGATGGTGAATCCGTCGAAGAAATGTCCCGCGAGCGCGGTCAGGTAGATCCGGGCGTGCCGCGGGGTGAAGGGGGAGTGGTCCAGACGGTGTAGCAGGTGCCCGTCCGTCCCGGTTGTACCAGCCATCGGTGGTGACACCTCTCTGTGCACGACCACCCCTCGGCCGTCATTGCTCGAGCCGGCTCTCCATTTCGGTGTAGAGCCGGCGCGTGACGGCGAGGAGATCGTTCCTGATCTGCTCGTCCAGCCCGGAAGTGAGCTCCGTGCCGAACTTCTCCAAGGCCAGGCGCCCGGCCTCATGGGCCTCGCGCCCGGCCGCGGTCAGCGCCAGCACCATCGTGCGGCGGTCCGCGGCCTCGGTCTCGCGGGTCAGCAGTCCCTGCCTGACCAGCTTGTTGACGCTCTCGGACATCGTGGGCGGGTTCCGGTGCGCGAGGCGGCACAACGCCATCAGCGAGGTGTACCCGGCATCGACCCTGGACAGGATCCGGTACTGGCGGATCGTCAACGGGACCTCGAGCCCGGCCAGGGTCTCCGTCTCCAGGCGGGCGAGCCGGCCCGCGAACGACAGCATCATCTCCCCCAGAGGGTGCGCGGCGGGCGTACTCGGCGCCGCCGGACGTTCTCGTCTACTCACTTCGCTCACCAGAACTTTCGGTGCCCGAAACATTGACGAGGCGACAGTACCGCTGCCGCCACGTCTGGAGCAAGAGAGACATTTGACCCGGCGGTTCCTTGCCGCACCGCGGTTTCCTCTCGCGAACGTCGGCGACTGTGGCCCGTTGCACATCCGGGGAGGAGTGTCGTACGGTTCGGGAAAGCGATTTCCGAGATGACAGCGAAGTCGTCGTCGCGGGTTCACAGGAAGGTTCAGCCCAGTGGCTCGTCGAGGTCGTGCCCTGATCCTCGCCGTCGTGGCCGTGCTCGCGGCGGCGCCGTTTTCCAGCACATCTACCACGATTTCGCCGCGACGCATCCGGATCTGGTCAGCGACATCCGGTGCGAGACGGCGTCCTCGCCGGACATGCTGGGCAAGCTGCGGGCGCAGGAGCTGAGCAAGCACGTCGGGACTTCGCTGATCCTCGGCGGCACGGATATCGTCGGCGCGCTGCAGCAGCAGAAGCTGCTCACCCCCCTGCTGCCGGAACACCAGGATCTGCTGCCGGAGCACGATCCGGCGTACGGCGTGTCGAGTCACTTGCTCACCACGTTCGAGATCGGGCTGAGCGTCATCGCGATCTCGAACGCCGCGGGCGTCCCGGCCGCGTATGTGCTGGCGCGGCGGAGCTTCCCCGGCAAATCGCTCATCATGGTGCTGCTCGCGCTGCCGATCCTGCTGCCGCCGCTGACGTACGCGACCCAGCTGTCCTCGCTGATCTACACGATCGGTCTCGGCAGCACGCTGCCCGGCGTGATCCTGTCGAACCTCGTGCGCCCGGACGTCGAGCAGGCCGCGCGCATGTGCGGGGCGAACACGTGGCAGCTGTTCCGCCGGATCATCGGCCCGCTGCTGTTGCCCGGCGCGCTCGCGGCGGGCATCCTGACCCTGGTGCGGGTCTTCGGCGCGTTCGAGCTGACGTTCTTCGTCTCGGGCCCGCGGAGCGAATCGCTGATCGTCGCGGTGTTCGGCGCCGCGCCGAACCCGGCGGGTTCGACGCCACCGCTCGTGGCGGCGATGGCCGTGTGCTACATGGCCGCGTCGCTGGTGGTGTTCGCGGTGGCACTGTCCTTTGTGAATCCGACGCAGATCGTTTCGCGCGAGAGGAAGTCATGAATCCGTTGCTGCCCGGTGGACTCGGGCTGTCCCGGCTGCGCGTGTACCCGTGGGAAACCGAGGACGGACTGCCCGGCGGCTCGCCGCATATGCACCTGACCGGTACCGAATGCTATGCGGTGCAGAGTGGCACGGGACGGCTGCACACGCTGACGGCCGAGGGGCTGCGGAAGGTCCCGCTCGCGGCGGGCGACGCGGTGTGGTTCACCCCGGGCACGATCCACCGCGCGGTCAATACCGGTGATCTGCGCGTGCAGATCGTGATGCAGAACGACGGCCTGCCCGAGGCGGGTGACGCGGTGATGACGTTCCCACCCGAGTACCTGGAAAGCCCGGATGCCTACGCGTCGGCCCTTTCCCTGGGCGAGGGCGATCCCGCCGAACGCGCGCGGCGGCGCCGGGATCTCGCGATCACCGGGTTCGGTGAGCTGGTCGCCGGTGGCACCGAGGCTCTGGAGCGGTTCTACGCGGCGGCGGTGGCGCTGGTGGCCGGGCGGCTGGACGAGTGGGAGAAGGCCTGGCGGGACAAGGCACTCGCGGCCGCGGAACGGACCGGCGCGCAGATCGACGCGTTGCGCCGCGGTGACGGGAGTCATCTGCGCGAAGCAACGGTGGCGCGGCTGGCGGCTCCGGCGGAGAGCGCGT
This sequence comes from Amycolatopsis alkalitolerans, assembly GCF_006152065.1. GTDB lineage: Bacteria > Actinomycetota > Actinomycetes > Mycobacteriales > Pseudonocardiaceae > Amycolatopsis_E > Amycolatopsis_E alkalitolerans. Next base: position 111,164 of record NZ_VDFW01000008.1, on the reverse strand, counting down.
TCGGCATGTGCGGGTATCTCGCGCCCTATCCGCGTGAGCGCGCCGTTACCCCACCTCCCGCGACTTGACCGGCGACGGCTGGCAGGATCGGGTCCATGTCGCAGGAGCAGGCCGAGTCCGGCCGGCGGGCACGTCCCGCACGGTCCAAGTCCTCCGTGACGCTGCTCGACGTGGCGCGCGAAGCCGGTGTTTCACTCGCGACGGCTTCACGGGTGGTCAACGGAAGCGTGAGCCGCCGCCCCGCGCCCGAGCTGATCGAAAAGGTCACGGAGGCGGCGGTGCGGCTCGGTTACAGCGCGAACGCCTCGGCGCAGGCCATCGCGCGCGGGGTCAATTCGGTGGTGGGGCTCATCGTCTCCGACATCGCGGACCCGTACTTCTCCTCGATCGCGGCCGGGGTGACCGCCGAGGCCGAGGAGCAGGGCCTGCTGGTGACGCTGGCGAGCACGAAGGGCAGGCCGAACCGCGAGGTCGACTATCTCAGCGCACTGCGCAGGCAGCGGCCGATGGCGATCCTGCTGGTCGGCAGCCGCCGCGCCGATCCGGCCGCCGAGCAGCGGCTGAGCCAGGAACTGCGCGCGTTCCGCGAGGACGGCGGCCGTGCCGCCGCGGTCAGCCAGCCGACGCTGGGCATCGACACCGTCGCGGTGCGCAACGCCGAGGGCGCGGCCGATCTCGCGCGGGCGCTGGTGGCGCAGGGGCACACTTCGTTCGGCGTGCTCAGCGGGCCGGCGGACCTGCAGACCGCGGCCGACCGGGTGGCCGGTTTCCGCGGCGGGCTGCGCGCGGCGGGTGCCCGGCTGGCGGCGAAGAACCTCCAGCACGGCGGGTTCACCCGGGACGGCGGGAAGCAGGCGGCACGCGAACTGCTCACCCGCTCGCCGGACATCGGCTGCCTGTTCGCGGTCAACGACGTCATGGGGATCGGCGCCATGTCGGCGGCGCGCGAGCTCGGCTACCGCGTCCCGGAGGACCTGGCGATCGCCGGGTTCGACGACATCCCGTCCGCGGCGGACACGTTCCCCCCGCTCACCACGGTCCGGCTCGATCTGGAGGCGGTTGGCCGCGATGCCATGCGGTTCGTCCTGGAACAGCCCGGCGCGGGCACCCCGCGCGTCAAGTACGTGACCGGCGACGTCGTCCTGCGCCCCAGCACCACCCGCTAACCCAGCCCCCAGCCCCCAAGACCCCACCTTCGCCCGAGCCGAGATCTACGTTCCAGACAACGAGTTCGACGGTGGGGACGCTGAGTTCGACGTTGGGGACGCCGAGTTCGACGGTGGGGACGCTGAGTTCGACGTTGAGGACCGCGAGATCTACGTTCCAGACTCCGGGTTCGACGTTCACGGTCATCCCAAGCGAACCCGGACAGACCCTTGCTCCGGGCGAGGTCGCCGCCCTACGATCGGAAAAGCGCTTTCCGCACTTTCGACGCCGGGAGCTGTCACGGTGAACGCCGTGACGATCCCGGGTGCCCGGCGGCACCCGGCGGCTCACCCTGCACGAGCCGTCGGAGTGGCCGAAACCCGTCGGTCCGGCGACGAGCCGGGTGGCCTACGCCGCCGCCCATGTCGTCGTGGATCCGTGTGGTGACAACGGGTTCGGCGCGCCGACGGCTCTCGACTGGGAGTCCACTTTGGCCTTCCGGCGGCACCTGTTCGCCTACGGCCTCGGCGTTGCCGAGGCGATGGACACTGCACAGCGCAACATGGGCCTGGACTGGCCCGCGACGCGGGAGTTGATCCGCCGCAGCGCCCGGCAGGCGCGCGAGCTGGACGCCCGGATCTGCGCCGGGGCGGGCACCGACCACCTGCCCGCCGAGGTCGGCTCCCTCGACGAAGTCGTCGCGGGGTACGAGGAACAGCTCGCGGTCGTCGAGGACGCCGGGGCGCCCGGTGCTGATGGCGAGCCGTCAGCTGGCACGGATCGCCCGCACGCCCGAGGATTACCTGACGGTGTACGGCAGGCTGCTCCGCCAAGTTCGGGGGCCGGTGATCCTGCATTGGCTGGGCGAGATGTTCGACCCGCAGCTCGCCGGGTACTGGGGTTCGGCCGACCGTCCACAAGCGACGGCGACCGTACTGGCGCTGGTTCGCCAGTACGCGGCCGTGATCGACGGGATCAAGACCTCGCTGCTCGACATCGGGCACGAGGTCGGCCTGCGGCGCACGCTGTCGCCCGGCGTCCGTGCGGGTGCTCGACGGTGCGTGGGTGCTCGGCTTCGGGAGCGAACTGACCAATATGGACTCCCGGCCCGTGGTGCTCGGCAGCCGGGCGACGAAGGGCCGTCCGGCCGCGGGTTACGGCGGCCTGTTCTGGCGCGGGCCGCGGTCGTTCACCGGCAGCGCCCAGGTCGTCGTGCCCGGCGGGATCGGAGGCGACGAGCTGATGGGCGAGGAGGGGCCGTGGATGGCGATGCGTGGCCGCCACGACGGGAGCGACCGCGGCAGCACGCTTGTGTTCGCCGACGCGCGGGCCGATCCGCGGCTGCCCACCCGCTGGTCCGTCCGCGTGAACCCCTACGCGTGCCTGGGCACCGCCCCGTTCTTCGACACCGAGTACACGTCCGAGCCGGGGGACACCGTCCGGCTGCGTTACCAGGTGGCCGTCGCGAACGGCCTACTCGATCCCGGCGAGTGCGAGGCGCTCGCCGGGAAAGCGTTTCCCGAGGTTGACGAGGAGGAGGGACAGCCGTGACCGCAGGACTGGAGCTGGGCCGCGTCGCCGGCCCCGGCGGACAGGAGCCGGCCGAGCCGGGCCTGAGCCTGGTGCACGAGCAGAACAAGGCGCTCACCGTGCGCTGGCACGACGTTGATCTGTTCCGGTACGTGTACCGGCCGTGGGAACCGCAGCTGGAGGCTCCGAAGCCGTACTTCCACCCGCTGCGCACGCTCAGCGGCGATCTGGTGAGCCTGTACCGGCCGCACGATCATGTGTGGCACAAGGGGATCTCGTGGTCGCTGTGCCACGTCGGCACGGAGAACTTCTGGGGCGGGCCGACCTACGTGCGTGGCGAAGGCTACCGCCAGCTCGACAACGACGGCACCCAGAAGCACACCGGCTTCTCGCGGCTGGACTCCGGCACCGATCAGGTCGAGGTCACCGAGGAGCTGGAGTGGGTCGCGCAGGCCGGGCAGCTGATGTTCACCGAGGTGCGGCGGTTCTCGGTCAAGGCACATCCGGACCTGGGCGCGTGGCAGCTGGCATACTCCTCGGAAATGCGCAACACCACCCGTGACACGGTCGCCTTCGGCAGCCCGACGACGAACGGCCGGGAGGCCGCCGGGTACAGCGGCCTGTTCTGGCGCGGCCCGCGCTCCTTCTCCGGCGGCTTCGTGGTGACCCCGGACGGCACCGGCGGGGACGAGATGATGGGGTGCACCGCGCCGTGGCTCGGGTTCGTCGGCAGGCATGACGGGGCGGGCGTCGGGTCCACCGTGGTGTTCAGCGACCACCCGTCGAACTACTGCTACCCGACGAAGTGGTTCGTCCGCGCGGGCATGTACGCGGTGGTCTGCCCGGCGCCCTTCTACGACACCGAACGCGAAATGCCCCCCGGCGAAACCCTGTCGCTGCGCTACGACGTGCTGATCGCCGACGACGTGCGCGACGTCGCGGGATGCGGCCGGCAGGCCGACCGGGCGGCCGCCACCGATCTGCTCGCGCCCTGAGTATCCACTGTGGACTTCGGGCTGGCCCGGCGCATGTCCGGTTTGGGTGGGCCCGCTCCACATCGCGGAAAGGTATTGACCAACTCTGGACAGAGCCCGTTGGCGGTGTGACACTTCCGGCTGTTGTGGTTGTCGGCAAAGGAGCCGGGTGTGGACCAGGCGGAACTTCGTGCGCTCAGCGACCGGGCGGCAAGGCATGTGCTGAACAAGGAAGGCACCGACGGCGGCCGTCGGGCCGGCTGGCTGATGATCTCCACGATCCTCATCGAGGCGTGGGATCTGTACGCGATCTCGTTCCTGTTGCTGTTCATCAAGAGCGAGCTGCACCCCAGCTCCGCGATGCTCGGCCTGGCCTCGGGCGCGGTACAGGCCGGGGCGCTGCTCGGTGCCGTGTGCGGCGGCTGGATCGCCGACCGGCTCGGGCGGCGACGGGTCTTCATCACGACCATGGTGCTGTTCGTCGTACTCGCGGTCGCGCAGGGCTTCGCGGCGAACATGTGGGAGCTGGTGATCATCCGGTTCCTGCTGGGCTTCCCGCTCGGCAGCGACATCTCGACCGGCTACGCCTACATCATGGAGAGCATGCCCAAGGGCAAACGGGAGGTCATGGGCAACCGCTGGCAGTTCATGTTCGGGCTCGGCGAGATCATCGCGATCATCGTCATCACGATCATGTACCTCTCGGGTGTCGACCACGACCTCCTGTGGCGCATCGGCCTCGCGCTCGGCGCGCTGCCGGCGCTGGCGTTGCTGATCTTCCGGCTCGACGTGCCCGACACCGCGCTCGCGCTCATCCAGCGCGGCCGGTTCGCACAGGCCAAGAAGGTCGCCCGCGACATGTTCGACGACGACCTGGAGATGTTGCCGGACCAGGACTTTCGCATCGAACGGCCGCGCACCAGGGACTTCCTGCGGCATATCTGGGCCGACCGCACCCGGCGCCGGGCGAGCATCTTCGGCTGGATCTCCAACGCGATGCAGGGTGCGGAGTTCTCCGCGTTCGCCTTCTACCTGCCGACGATCCTGGTGCTCACCGGCGTGTCCGGGATCGCCGCGACGAACTTCCTCACCGCGGGGATCTACATCATCGCGACCATCGGCGGGTTCACCGCCCCGCTGGTCACCCCGAAGATCGGGCACCGGGGAATCGCTCGTGTCGGGTACGGGATGGCGTTCGTGTCGCTGCTGCTCGCCGCGCTGTTCCTGCAGGTCGACTGGAAACCGCTGGTACCGCTCGCGGCGGCGGGCCTGATGTTCGGCCACTACTGGGACGCGTCCAACGGGATGACGATCACCTCGATGGTCGCGCCGTCGCGGTACCGCGCCACGGCGTCCGGGTTCGGCTACATCTTCGTGAAGGGGGCGTCCTTCGTGACGATCTTCTTCTTCCCGATCATGTTCGACGCGCTCGGCGTGCCGCTGGCGACGGTGCTCGTCTCGTTGCTGTCGCTGACGGGTTTCCTCGCGGCGCAGTACATCCTGCCCGAGGTTTATGGTTACGTGGAGCAAGAAGAGGCCGAACAGGAGAATGCCGTCCGTGACGCGAGCTGAACGTACCGGCCGTCTGTCCGGAGTCCGGCAGGTGCGCGAACTGGTCCGGTTCCGTTCGTTCGTGCTCGACCCGGTCGAGCGGCGGCTCGCGCGGGCGCTGACCATCGAGGATCTGCGCCGGATCGGCCGCCGCACCACCCCGCGTGCGGTGTTCGAGTACGTGGACGGGGCGGCGGACCGGGAACGGACGGCGGCGCGGAACGTAGCGGCGTTCGAAAGCGCCGTCTTCGTGCCGGAGGCGCTGAACCCCGTGCGCGATCCGGACCTGTCGACGACCCTGCTCGGCCGGAAGATCGCGCTGCCACTGGTGTTCGGCCCGACGGGCTACACGCGCATGATGCACCACGAGGGCGAGGTCGCGGTTGCCCGTGTCGCGGCGCGTAACGGGATCCCGTACGCCCTCTCGACCGTCGGCAGTTCGACCGCGGAGGACGTGCGGCGCGCCGCCCCGGACGGCGACAACTGGTTCCAGCTGTACATGACCAACGACAAGCCGCTCAACCGGAAACTGGTGGACAGCGCGCTGAACGCCGGGTTCGGCACAATGGTGCTCACGATCGACACGGCGGTCGCGGGTCGCCGGCTCAAGGATGTCCGGAACGGGCTCACGATCCCGCCGACGCTGAGCCTGCGGACCTTCCTGGACATGTCGCGCTTTCCCTACTGGTGGTTCAAGAAGCTCATGACGGAGCCGATCAGGTTCGCCTCGCTGGAGGACTTCCCGGGCTCGTCGGCCGACGTGGCGCAGCGGATGTTCGATCCCTCGCTCAGCGAGGAAGACCTCGTCTGGCTTCGCGAGGCGTGGCCGGGAAAGCTTCTGGTGAAGGGGATCCTGCGGCCCGGCGACGCGAAACGGGTGATCGGCCTTGGCGCGGACGGGGTCGTGGTCTCCAACCACGGCGGCCGCCAGCTGGACCGCACCCCGTCGACGCTCGAGGTGCTGGCGAGTATCCGCGCGGCGGTCGGGGACGATGTGCCGGTCCTGCTGGATGGCGGTGTCCGCCACGGCCAGGACATCGCGGCGGCGGTGGCGCTCGGTGCGGACGCGGTGCTGTCGGGCCGCGCCTATCTGTACGGCCTCATGGCGGGCGGGGAACGCGGGGTCAGCCGCGCGCTGCAGATCCTGCGCGAGCAGTACCAGCGCACCCTGCAGCTACTGGGCCTCGACGCGACGGCGAAGCTCTCCGGCGCGCACGTCCATCTGTGACAGCAACAGCAGCGCCGCTTCCGCCGGGGAGCCCGGTGCCGCGCTGTAGAGCAGCATCCGCAGGCCAGGCTGGTCCGGTAGCGCGAGCGCCTCGAACTGGAGGCTGTGCGCACCGACCTCGCGAGGGCGGAAGTGCTTGATGCCGGAAACACCGTTGGTGACCGGGTGTCTTGCCCACAGTGCCGCGAATTCCGGGCTGCGCAGGACGAGTTCGCCGATCAGCTGCGCGAGTTGGCGGTCGTCGGGGTGCCGCCCCGCGACCAGACGCAGCGACGCGACCGCGCGCGCCGCCTCGCCGGTGCTCGGCCAACTCGGCGTCCAACGCCCGATTGAGTACCCGCTGCGTCAGCTGGGTCAACAGCCGGTCCGGGGCCCAGCAGTTGCGCCTGATCGGCATCGGCCCGATCCACAAGCTGCTCGGCCAGCTGTTCGACATCCTGGCGCTCACCAGCGGCGGTGTTGTCCTCGGTCACGGTCCTTCCCCGGTGGCATGCCCTGCGGCCGCGCCACCCTGCCAAAGCACGAGATCAGCTCACACAAAGATCCCTACAGGCCCGGGCCGTGTGCGGTCAGCCGGTTTCGCCGGGGCCGTGTGAGGTCAGGTCGAGAGTGAGGTCGAGGTAGCGCCCGGTCATCCCGGGCTGGGCGGTGATGCCGAACTCGGTGCGGTCGATCCTGGTGGTGGCGCTGGCGGTCAAGCGGCCTCCGGTGAGCTCGCACTGTTCGATCGCGAGCCGTACCGGCCGCTGCGTGCCGCGTACGTCGAGCACCCCGGTCAGCGTCCAGGCGCCGTCTGCGGTGGCCGCGTCCTGTGAGGTGAACCGGATGAGCGGATGGTTGGCGGTGTCGAGGTATTTCGCGGAGCGGACGGTGCGGTCACGGGTAGCGTTCCCGGTTGTGAAGCTGTCGGCGGCGATTTCCGCCTGCGCGGTGGATTCGGTGGGCGGATCGAGCACGCTGATCTCGCCCCCGCGAAGCGCGAACGAGCCGTTGACAGCGCCGAGCCCGAACATGTGCCGGGTCCGGAAGGTGATCGTCGAGAGGTCCGGGTCGAGGCGGTAGTGCCCGGCGGGCGGAATCTGGACGGCGCGCGTGGGTCCTGGCGATGTGGCTGACATTGCGTGTCTCCTGGGTTGGTTGTCGAAGGTCGTTCAGACGGTGACGCGGCGGAGGGTGCCGAAGCCGCCGAGAGCGAGGGCGACGGCCACGAGCGCGAGCATCCCGGTGAACGCGGGACCGGTGACGGTGCTCAGGAAAGCGCCGACGGCGGACCACGACCGGGTCAGCGAGATCGCGGTGAGTGCGGCCAGCACCACGAGCACCTGCGCGCCGACGAACGCCACCGCACCGAACAGGTTCCACCGGCGGTACACGAGCCCGTAACAGATGCCGTAGCAGTAGCACAGCACCAGCAGCACGAACGAGGTCGCCCAGGTCAGATACCAGGGACCGTCGAGGATCCACGGCACCCGGAAGTAATGCATCCGCAGCCCCCAGCCTCCGCTGGCGGTTTCGACGAGTTGCAGCAAGGCGAGCGCGAGCCCGTAGACCACGCTCAGCGCAGCCACCACCAGAACGGTGCCGAGGTAGTAGGTGCGGCGGCTCAGCCCGAGCGCCATCCCGAACGGCAGCGACCGGGTCATGCTGAGCGTGCCGAGGGCGAGCAGGAACGCGAACACCGTGGCGAGCCCGCCGGCGTAGTAGTCATCCGACCCGAGGGGGAGCACCGCGGCGACGGCTACGTTGACCGCCCACGTGAACGTCACGATGAGCGCCGGCAGCCCGACGTAGTTCATCCGGTTTACCAGGTGATAGCGAGCGACTTTCAGCAGGGTGTTCATGCGCTCACCTTCTCCTCGCCGTCCCGGCCGGCGGCGAGGACCAGGAGTTGTTGCAGCGACAGCGGTTCCAGTGCGAGGCGCAGTGCGTGCGCGCGTGCGGTGTCGTCCGCGTCGAGGCGGCCGCTGAACGTGATGGAGGCGCGCGAGCCCAGGTGTTGCCGACGCCAGACCGCGCGCCCGGCCACGAACTCCTCGACCGCGACGGCCGGGCCGCTCACGGTCGCGGCGGTGCCGCGGACGTCTTCGGAGGGGGCGTCGAGGACGACCCGGCCGCGTTCGAGCACCACGAGGTGCTCCAACAGGCCGGCGACCTCGTCGACCAGATGCGTGGAGAGCACCACCGTGCGCGGATGTTCGGCGACGTCGGCCAGCAGGCGGTCGTAGAACAGCCGCCGTGCCACCACGTCCAGCCCGGCGTACGGCTCGTCGAACAGGGTCAGTTCGGCGCGGGAAGCCAGGCCGATGACGAGACCCACCGCCGAGCGCATCCCGCGGGAGAGTTTCCTGATCGGCCGCCGCGGCGGCAGCCCGAACTCGGACAGCAGTTGACCGGCCAACGCGCCGTCCCAGTTCGAGTAGAACCAGGAGGCGGCGGCGATCGCATGCCGGACCTGGATGTCCGGATAGGTCTGGTCCTCGCGGACGAACACGATGCGGCGCAGAACCGCGTCGTTCTCCGTGGGCGGCTCACCGAACACCCGGACGCTGCCGGCCGTGGGGAATTCCAGGCCCGCGACGATGCGCAACAGTGTGGTCTTGCCCGCTCCATTGCGGCCGAGCAGCCCCGTGACCGTGCCTGGCGCCACGGTCAGGTCCACGCCTTCGAGGCCGAGCTGATCGCGGTAGCGGCGCCCCAGACCGCTCGTGGAGATCGCCGGAATCATCTGCTGCTCCCCCCATTGCGCCAGTCCGCACCCTTGACCAGGGACATGACGGTGTCGAAGTCGATACCCAGCCGCTTGGCCTCCGCCAGCATGGGCTCCAGAAAGGTTTCGGCGAAGCGTTTTCGGCGCTGCGCCAGCAACTGCTCGCGCGCGCGTGCCGCGACGAACATCCCGATCCCGCGGCGCTTCTCCAGTACGTTTTCGTCCACCAGCAGGTTGATGCCCTTCGCGGCGGTCGCCGGATTGATCCGGTGGAAAGCGGCCAGCTCATTGGTCGACGGCACCCGCGCCCCCTCCTTCAGTACCTCGTCGACGATGTCGTCGGCCAACTGTTCGGCGATCTGCATGAACAGCGGCCTCCCCTCGTCGAACGCCGGCATCTGCTACCCCTCTGGTTCAGAGGTTAATTACTCTACTAATGTACCCTGTAACCGGGGTGAGTGCAACCCTGGGCGCGAGCGTCCTTTTCGGACGCGAGCGGCCAGGAGCGAAGGCTGTTAGCCTTACCCGGTATCCGTATGCTCCACTTCGTCGAGAGCACGGGAGGCCAGGTGGGTGGTGTGGTCGCCGCGCTGGTTGCCGTGGTCGCGCTGGTCGCCGCCGGCTACGGGATTTCGCGCTTGGTCCGGCTGGCTCCCGCCGCGCGCGACCTGCGCCCGTTCCTGTCCGGCGGCGAGCCCGGTGAGCACGCGGTCTCCCGGTACCACGTGCGGTGGTACGCGGTCACGATGCTGTTCCTCGCGTTCGACATGGAGATGGTGTTCATGTACCCGTGGACGCTCGTCGTCGCGGAGATCGGCACCGCGGCGGTCGTGGAGATGTTCCTTTTCCTGACGCTGCTGTTCGCCGGCGTCTGGTATGCGTGGCGGGAGGGGGCCCTGCGGTGGACCTGACCACGTGGCTGCTCGGCCGGACTCCCGCCCGTCCGCTGGTCGCGGCGGTCCCCGGCGGTACGGGTGCCCGCCTCGCCGTGGAGCGGGAGATCCGGGTGCGCGGCTGGGTTCCCGCGCTGAGCCCGGCCGAAGCCACCATGCTGGTCGTCGCCGGAGCGCCGGACAGTGCGACGGAGGCGGGCGTCGAGGCGGTGTGGCGCCAGATTCCCGCGCCTCGTGCCCGCGTGGATGTGGCCGACCCGGGCGAGGTCGCCCGTGCGCTGGATCGGGCCGAGCGCGTTCTGCGGTCACCGGAGCATCAGCGAGACGCTGGGGCGGAAACCCACCAATCCGGTGGCGGGACGCATCCCGCCGATCACGACGTGGGTGGCCGTGACTTGCCCGGCCACGGCATGGGCCAGATGGGCGAGCACGGCATGGGCGGTGGCCACGGCATGAGTGGCCACGGCGCGGGCGGGCATGACATGACCGGCCACGAGATGCACATGGGCGGGATGGAGATGCCGGGCGGGATCGGGATGGCCGACCGCGCGCCCGACCGGGACGGGCTCCGGCTCGACCGGCTGACATTCCGACTCGGTCCGGTCCTGGCGGCGTGGCCCGAGGGGCTTGTGTTGCGTGTGGACCTTCAGGGCGACGTCGTCCAGGAAGCCACTATCGAGCGCAGCCCGGGCAGCACGGCTCAGTTCTGGGAAACCCTCGGCGAAATCCCCCGACTCGCCGCGTGGCGGCTCGACAGTTGCGCCCGGCTGCTGACCCTCGCTGGGTGGGACGCAGCCGCGATCACCGCCGCGCGGCTGCGCGACGACATCCTCGCGGGGGAGCGGCCGTCGGCGGCCTTCGCCCGGTGGGCGCGCCGGGTCCGGCGTTCCCGCGTGCTGCGGTGGTCGTTGTCCGGCCTCGGCGTGCTCGACGGCGGCGACGTCCGGGGCCGGTTGCTGCGCTGGCTCGACGAGGCGGAAGCGGATCTGCGCTCACCGGACCGGTTCCCCGCGCACGACCCCGGACCCGCCGCGGCGCTCCCGGGTCTGCTGACCGGGGCCGAACTCGCCTCCGCCCGGCTGATCATCGCCAGCCTCGACCCGTACCCGGGCGGCCGCCCATGATCGACCGGCTTCCGTTCTGGGGCGGCCTGCTGCTGCCCGCCGTCCTGCTGGCGCTCGCCTGGGCCGGGGCGGCGTGGGACTCGGTGCTGCGGGCGCGCCTGGCTGGCGCGCCCGCCGCGCCCGCAGCGCCGGTGCGCGCGGTGGCCGGACTGCTGGTGCAGCAGCGCCGGACGACGCTGGCGGCCGACGGGTTGCTGTGGCGGGGCGGACTCATCGCGCTGGTGGTCGCCGGGGTGCTGGCTTCGCTCGTGACCCCGCTCGGGCGCTGGGCCGTTGCCGACTTCCCGGTCGGGATCGTGTGGTTCAACGCGATGGAGGTGGTGGCCTGGGCCGCGGTGTGGCTGGCCGGATGGGGCGCGAACTCGGCGTACGGGCTGGTCGGCGGGTACCGGTTCCTCGCACAGGGGCTCGCCTACGAACTACCGCACATGTTCGCGCTCACCACCGTGGCCCTGGGGGCCGCTTCGCTGCGGGTCGCGGATGTCGTGGCGGCCCAGGGTTCGGTGTGGTTCGTGGTGTCGATGCCCGTCGCGTTCGCCGCGTACCTGCTGTCCGTGCTCGCGATGGCGTTCTGGGGTCCGTTCCACACGCCGGTGGGGGCGGACGTCGCGGGCGGGGTACTCGCCGAACTGTCCGGAGTGGACCGTCTGCTGCTGGTCACGGGCCGCTGGCTGCTCCTGGTCTCGGGCGCCGCCTTCGCGGTCCCGCTGTTCCTCGGCGGCGGCGCGGGGCCGGTGCTGCCGTCGTGGCTGTGGTCACTGGTCAAGACGCTGGCGGTGCTCGCGGCCCTGGTGTGGGTGCGCAGGCGGGTCCCAGCGGTGCGGATGGAACGGTACGAGGAGTTCGCCTGGCTCGTATTGATCCCGCTGACGCTGCTGCAGGCGCTCGTCGTGGCACTCGTGGTGCTGGCGCGGTGAGAGAGGAGACCGGACCGAATGTGGGCGCAAATCCTGTTCTGGCTCTGCGCGGCCGGATCGGTGGCGACCGGGATCGCCGTGTTCCGGGTGGACTCGATGGCCAGGGCGACCTTCGCGCTGCTGGCCTCGTTCGTCTTCGCCGCGGGCACGGTGCTGTTGCTGAACCTCGCCTACCTGGGGGTGCTCGTGATCCTCATGATGATCATGGAGATGGTCATCATGGCGGTGTTCATGATCATGTACATGATGAACCCGGCCGGGCTCATGCCGATGTCCATGGTGCACAACCAGAAGGGCGCGCTGGTGATCGCCGGTGCGGTGTTCGCCGCATTGACCACCGGGATCTTCCTCGTGCCGTGGCCGTCGCCGGCGGGCCGCCCGCCCGCGGACGCCACTCGCGCGCTCGGTGAGGCGCTGATGGGTTCGAAGATGCTCGTGATGATGGTGCTCGGGCTGGGCCTGTTCGCCACGATGGTCACCACCGTCGTCCTGGCCACCCAGCGCGGCCGCTACGACCGCTACGGCGACCGGCTCGATGCCGCCAAACCGGACGATCCGGTACCCGGAGGGCTGAACCGGTGATCCTGCAGGCGTTCCTCGTCCTGGCCGCGGCCCTGTTCAGCGTCGGGCTCTACGGCGCGCTGTCGCAGCAGTCCATCGTGATGATCATGATGGGGCTCGAGTTGATGGCCGCGGCCGTGATCGTCGCCGCGGCCGCGTTCTGGTACTTCGTCTCACCCGCCCGCCCGGACGGCCAGGTCGTGGTGGTGGTCGCGCTCGTGCTGATGGCGGTGGACATGGCGGCCGGGTTCGCGGTGACGACGGCGATCTTCCGCCGTCGCGACCTGGACGTGACCGACTCGGCCACGGATCTCAAGGGCTGATGCCGGTGATCCTCTGGTTCCTCGTCGCGGTGCCGCTGGTGGCCGGGGCCTCGCTCCTGGTCGCGGGGCACGCCGCCGACCGCGTCGCCGCCCTCCTCGGTGTGACCGTGGCGGCCGTGACCGGGGTACTGGCCATCGTCGCGGCGGTCACGAGGCCGGCGGTCTCCGTGCCACTGCTCGCGGGCATGCCCGCCGGCCTGGCGGTCGACGGGCTTTCGGCCGTCCTGGTGGTGACCGTCGCCGCGGTGCTGATCGCGGTGCTCGTGTTCGCCGCCGGTGAGTTCGGCAGCGCCCGCTTCCACGGGCTGATGCTCGTGTTCGCCGCCGCCATGCTGGTGACCGTCACCGCGCGGGATCTCGTGGTGCTGCTGATGGCGTGGGAAGTGATGGGCGCCTGCTCCTACGCGCTCATCGGCTTTCACTGGCGGGAACGGCGGCCGGCAGTCTCCGGCGCCGTCGCGTTCCTGACCACCAGGGCGGCGGATCTCGGGATGTACTTCGCGGCCGGTGCGGCGCTGGCCGGTGGTGTGGGCGGGCTTTCGCTGGCGGGCCTGCCGGGAGCGGCTGGGGGATGGCGGGACGCGATCGCGGCCGGGCTGGTCCTCGCGGCGGTCGGCAAATCCGCCCAATTGCCGTTCAGTTTCTGGCTGTCGCGCGCGATGGACGGCCCCAGCCCGGTGTCGGCGCTGCTGCACTCGGCCACGATGGTGGCCGCCGGGGCGTATCTGCTGCTGCGGATCGAGCCGCTGCTCGCCGCGACCGGCTGGGCGGCCACCGTGGTCGCGTGGGCTGGAGCAATCACCGCGCTGGCGCTCGGCGCGGTCGCGGTCGCGCAGCGCGATCTGAAGCAGGTACTCGCGGCCTCGACGTGTTCCCAGATCGGTTTCATGGTGCTCGCCGCGGGCGTGAGCGGCGTGGCGGCCGGGACGGGTCAGCTCGTGGCGCACGCGGCGACCAAGAGCCTGCTGTTCCTCGTCGCGGGGGCCTGGCTCATCGCGCTCGACACCAGGGATCTCGAGCGGCTGCGGGGAGCGGCACGCCGGTTTCCCTTCCTGGGTACGGTTTTCACGATCGGGGCGCTCGCGCTGGCCGGGGTGCCGCCGCTGTCGATCTGGGTGACCAAGGACGCAGTGCTCACCGCCGCGCTGGCCGATTCCCCGGCCCTGTATGCGGTCGGGCTGGCGGCCGCACTGGTCAGCGGCGCGTACGTCGGCCGTGTCCTGGCGATCCTGTGGCTGCCCGCGGAACCCGGGCCCGGCCGGCCACTGAGCGCGCTGCTGCTCGGGCCGCTGCCCGTGCTCGCCGCCGCCGCGGCCCTGCTCGGTCTCGGCGGTCTGCCCGGACCTCGCCGGTCGTTCGAGGGACTCGTCGGCAGTGCGGAGCCTGCCTCGGGCTGGGCGGAGCTGCTGGTGTCGGGCGTGATCGCGATCGCCGGGGTGCTGGCCGCGGCGGCGTGGACGCGGTCGCGCAGTCTGGCGGGCACGGCCGTGCTCGCGGGCTGGTTCGGGCTCGAAGGGTTCGCGCGCCGGTTCGTCGCAGTCCCGGCGCTCCGGTTCGGCACGGCGCTCGCCCGGTTCGACGACCGGGTGGTGGACGGGGGCGTGCGCGCGGCGGCGGCGACCGGGGCCGCGCTCGGGCGCCTGGCCGACACCCGGATCGAGTGGTCGGTCGACGGTGTGGTCCGTGGTGTGGCACGCGCGACGGCCGCGCTCGGGCGCCTCGCGTCGAGACCGCAGACCGGGCGCCTGCACCAGTACTACGCCCAGGCCGCGGTCGGGCTGGGTGTGCTCGCGATACTCCTGATCATCCTGAACGTGAGGTGAGGCGTGCTCAGCCTGGTGGTGTTCCTGCCGCTGGTGGCCGCGGTGCCGCTCGTCGTGGCGCCCCGCGTTTCCGCCCGGTTCGTGCGCTGGTGGTGGATCGCCGTCGCCGCGGCCGATCTCGGGCTCGTGATCGCGTTGTGGGTGCGCTATCCCGGCAGCGGTTACGCGGGAGAGGTCGATCTGCGGTGGATCCCGAGCGTCAGCTCCGGGTACCACATCGGGGTCGACGGGCTGAGCCTGCCGCTCGTCGCGCTGACCGCGAGCCTGTTCCTCGCGTGCGCGGTGTACTCGCTGCGGCAGGAGTCCCGGGTGCGCTTGTTCACCGTGCTGTTCCTGTTCCTGGAAACCGTCAGCCTCGGCCTGTTCGCGGCGCTCGACCTGATCCTGTTCTTCGTGTTCTTCGATCTGTCCATTGTGGGCATGTACTTCGTCATCGCCGGCTGGGGCCACCGGGACGCCACGCGCGCCGCGACGAAGTTCTTCCTCTACACCTTCATCGGCTCGCTCGCGCTGCTGGTCGGGTTCATCGCGCTGTATCTGACCGCGAACCCGCATACGTTCGACATCGTCGAGCTCACCCGGCAGGCGCCGCTGGCCGGGCGAGGCTGGCTCGCGGGCGGTGTGCTGCTCGCACTCGGCCTCGGCTTCGCGATCAAGACCCCGACCGTGCCGTTCCACACGTGGCTCCCGCCCGCGCACACCGAAGCCCCGGCCGCCGGGTCGGCGATCCTGGCCGGGGTGCTGCTGAAGATGGGCACCTACGGGTTCGTCCGGATCGCGATGCCGATCCTGCCGGACACCTGGCGGCGGTACGCGGTGGTGTTCGTCGTAGTCGGGGTGGTCAGCGTCCTGTACGGCGCGTTCGTCGCGCTGGGGCAGCGGGACTTCAAGCGGATGATCGCCTACACCTCGGTCAACCACATGGGTTACATCGTCCTCGCGGTCGGCGCCGCGGGTCTCGTCGCCGGCTCCACCGCCGATGCCCGCCGGCTCGCGGTGACCGGGGCGGTCACGCAGATGGTCAGCCACGGTCTCATCACGGGCGCGCTGTTCTTGCTCGCCGGCGTGCTCTATGAGCGTGGCGGCACGTACGACATGGATCGCTACGGCGGGCTGGCGGCCGCCGCGCCACGGTTCGCCGGGCTCACCGCCGTGGCCGCGTTCGCGTCGCTCGGGCTGCCGGGATTTTCCGGGTTCATCGCCGAGTTCCAGATCTTCACCGGCGCGCTCGGCGTGGCTCCGGTCGCCACGGCGCTGGCCCTGCTCGGCATCCTGGTGACGGCCGCGCTGTTCCTGCGGGCGTTCCGGAAGGTGTTCCTCGGCGCGTCCCAGGGGCCCGGCCCGATAGCGGATCTGACGGCGGCGGAAGGGTTTTCGATCGCGCCGCTGCTGGTGCTCGCGGTGGTCGTCGGCGTGTTCCCGCGGTTCCTGCTCGACCTGATCGAGCCCGCGTCGCAGGCGGTGCTCGACCTGCTGGGCCGGTGAGCACGATGAACGAGAACCCGGCGGCGCTGCTGCCCGAGATCGTGCTGGCGGTGGCCGCGGTGGTGGCGTTGCTGCTGGGGTCCTACCTGCCGCGCCGCCGCCAGTGGCCGGTCCGGCTGCTCATCGTGCTCGCGTGTGCGGCGGCCCTCGCCGTGACCGGGGCCCGCTGGTCGCGACCGGACACCACGGTGTTCGGCGGCAGCTACGCGATCGACGTCGCGACCAACGCCGCACGCGCGATCGTGCTCGTCGCGGTGCTGATCACGGTGGGCGTCACCGCGGCCGCGTTCGCCGGTGCCGCCCGCGAAAGCGAGTTGTACGTGCTGATCCTGCTGGCGGCGCTGGGCGGCATCGTGCTGGCCGGGGCGAACGACCTGATGATGCTGGTGGCCGGGTACCTGCTCGCGAGCATCCCGCTCTACGCGCTGGCCGGTTTCGCGAAGGACGACACGGGGACCGAGGCCTCGCTGAAGTTCTACCTGCTCGGCGCGTTGCTGGGGATCACCATGCTGGCCGGTGCCACCGTCGTGTTCGGCGTCGGCCGCGCCACCGGCTACGGCGAACTCGAACTCGCCTCCGCGCCGTCCGCCGCGGTGGCCGTGGGGTTCGTCGGCGTGCTCGGCGGGCTGCTGTTCAAGATGGGCGCGGTCCCGGCGCAGTTCTGGGTGCCCGACGTCACGGAGGGCACCAGGCCACCGGTCGCGGCGTTCCTCACCACGGTGCCGAAGATCGGTGCGGTGATCGCCGCCTATCGGCTCGTGGTGTCCGCCTTCGGGCATTGGGCGGCGGACTGGTCGCTGCTGCTCGCGATCATCGCCGCGGTCACCATGACGCTGGGCAATCTCGCCGCGTTCTTCCAGCGCGACGTGCGGCGGCTGCTGGCTTATTCGACGATCAGCCAGGTCGGCTACCTGCTGATGGCCGTCGCCGTGGCTGGGCGCGGGGCGCTCCCGCTGCCCGCCCTCTTGCTTTACCTCGCCGCGTATGCCGTGACCAATCTCGGTGCCTTCGCGGTGGTGTGCGCGCTGCCCGGCGTCACCGCGATCGAGGACTACCGCGGTCTGCTCGGCCGCCGCCCGTGGCTTGCCGTCAGCCTCGCCGTCTGCCTGCTCGGGCTCGTCGGCACCCCGCCGACGGGAGTGTTCGCCGGAAAGCTGACCGTGTTCACCGCGGCGTTCGGCGGCGGGTACGCCTGGCTGGTCGCCGTCGCCGCGGTCAACACGGTGGCCAGCGTCTTCTATTACCTGCGCTGGATCGCCCCGGCCGTGCGCGGCGGGTCGCCCGCCGTGGCCGCAGGCGAGAAGTGGGCCGCCGTGACGGCGTACGTGTGCGCGGGCGGCTCGGTCGCGGTGGGGCTGCTCGCGGGCCCGCTGCTCGCGCTGTTCCGGGGTGGGCTCATCCTGCGCTGAGCACAGTCACTGATCGCTTCCGGTCACGACGAAGGCCCCGGCCATCCCGGCCGCGGCGTGGCCGGGCACCGGGCAGAGGTACTGGTACCGGCCGGGGACGCCGGCGGTGAACGTCTCGGTGGCGGTGCTGAGGCCGGCCGGGCTCGCCTGGGCCAGCGTCCACACGGCGGCCCCGGGGAACGATGGAACCGTGGTCATCATCGGCATCGGGCCGGCGGCGGCTTGCCCGGACGTCACGACCAGGCCGTGTGGCATGTCGTCGTCGGCGTTGACGACCTCGATGCTCACGCGCGCGCCTCGCGGGATCTCGATGACCGGATTGGTCATCCCGGCGACGCCGAAGGTGTACATACCTTCGTCTGGCGGGCTCGCCACGGCGGTGAACGCGACCGTCGAAGTGTGGAAGACCAGCGTGTTCCCGGCGCTGTCGACACTCGCGCCGGCAGGCACCCGGGCGGCCAGCCCGGCCGCGCTGCCGTCGCTGACGATCCCACCACGCGCGGGCGTGGCGCCCATCATCGGTCCGTACGCGGCCGTGCCAGGCCCGGTCGTGGTCAGTGCGATGGTCCCGGCGATCGCGAGCGCGCCGGCTGCGAACACGGCACCAGCGATGGCGAGTTGTCGGCCGCGCATGTCAGCCCTTTTCCGCGGTGTTCCCGGAACAGAGCCTCAGGCGCGCACACGCTTCGGCGGTAGGGACCTCCGTCCCGCGAGGCGAGGACCGAGGCCAGACTCCGCTACACTAGGGCGATCGTTCAGGGCGATTGACCAGGGAGCGGTGATGACGAGGAGAATCGTGGTCTGCGGGGCCGGTATCGCGGGGCTCGCGGTGGCCCACCGGCTGGCGGCCGACGGCGCGGAGGTCGTGGTGCTGGAACGGGCGCCGCGACCGAGGACGCAGGGGTACATGATCGACTTCTTCGGGCCGGGCTACGACGCCATGGAAGCCATGGGCCTCGAGCCCCGGCTGCGCGAAGTGGGGTACCCGTTCACCGAAGCCACCTATTTCGACGAGCGCGGACGGCGCCGTGCCGGACTCCGCTACGACCAGTTCGCCACGGCGATCGGCGGCCGCCTGCTGAGCATCATGCGACCCGATCTCGAGCAGGTGCTCCGTGAGGCGTTGCCGGTCGGGGTGCGCCTGCGTTTCGGGACGAGCCTCACGGGCGTGCGCAACGAGGCCGGGGGAGTCGAGGTGGAACTGGCCGGCGGCGAAACCATCGAGGCCGACCTGCTCGTCGGCGCCGACGGGATCCATTCCACGGTGCGGCGCCTGGTTTTCGGGCCGGAGCGGGAGTTCTTCCGGTACCTGGGGTTCCACACGGCCGCGTTCCTGGTCGAGGACGCGGAGATCCACCGCGTGGTGGCGAACCGGTTCGGTCTCACCGACACGGTGGACCGTCAGATGGGCTTCTACGGTCTGCGAGACGGCCGGGTCGCCGTGTTCGCCGTGCATCGCGAGAGTGACCCCCATCTGCCGCACGACGCGCGCGAAGCCGTCCGCCGCGCCTACGGCTCGCTCGGCTGGGTCGCGCCGCGGGTGCTCCAGGAGTGCCCGCCCGCCGGCGAGGTGTACTACGACCAGGTCGCGCAGATCGAGATGCCGGAGTGGAGCGCCGGGCGGGTGACCCTCGCCGGTGACGCCTGCCAAGCGGTGTCGCTGCTCGCCGGTCAGGGCGCTTCGCTCGCGATCGCGGGCGCGTACGTGCTGGCCGATCAGCTGGCCACGGCGGGGCCGATCGAGGCGGCACTGGCCGGCTACGAACGGCTGTGGCGACCGGTGGTCATCGAGAAGCAGCAGGCCGCCCGGCGCGGTGTGCAGTGGTTCCTGCCCGGTTCGCGACTCCAGTTGCGGATGCGCCGGATCGCGCTGAAGCTCGCCCGTCTCCCCGGGATCGACCGGTACGTCGCGGGCACGCTCGCCGGGAAGTCGACCACGCTCATCGGCCAGCTCGCCCAAGCCCGCGACCAGCGCCAGCCGGTGCGCTGACGTGGGGAGGACTCTGCCCGGGTGGGCGGACGCCCGTTCCCGCCCGTGTCGACCACCGTCCGGACATGCCCGGTAACGTGCAAGACGCGACGTGTCACGGCTTGACGTTACGGAGGAACTGGGATGGCGGAACAGGAACTGGGGGTCCGTGACCTGGACCTGGACAAGCCGAACTCGGCCCGCGTGTACGACTATCTGCTCGGCGGCACCCTCAACTACGCGATCGACCGTGAGTTCGCCGAGAAGGTGATCGAGCAGCTCCCGCGGGCCCGCCTGATCTGCCGGCTGAACCGGGCGTGGCTGCAGCGGGTCGTGCGCTTCGGGCTCGACCAGGGGATCCGTCAGTTCCTCGACGTCGGCTCCGGGATGCCGGCCGTGGGTCACGTGCACGAGATCGCGCACGCGCGTGATCCGGAGGCGCGCGTGGTCTACGTCGACAACGAGCAGGTGGCGATCGCGCACAGCGAGCGAGTCCTCGACGGCAACGAGTACGCCGCGATGGTCCCCGCGGACGGCGAGCACCCCGAGGACGTGCTGGCTCACCCCACCAGCCGGCGGCTACTCGACCTCTCGCAGCCGGTGATGGTGATCCTGGCGGCGTTCGTGCATTTCATCCCGCCCGAGCGCGACCCGGCCGGGCTGATCGCCCGCTATCGCGACGCGCTGGCCCCGGGCAGCTACCTCGCGGTCTCCTCCGATACCGGCGACGAGCAGGACGAAGAGATGTACCGCGCGGTGGAGATGTACAAGAACACCACGAACCCGCTGTACCTGCGCGGGCGCGACGAGATCGGGGCGCTGATGGACGGGCTCGACATCGTCGAACCCGGCGTCGTGTTCACCCCCCAATGGCGGCCCGATCGCACCGAGGACGTCGGCGACCGTCCCGAGGAGGCCGGCATCCTGGCCGCGGTCGGGCGCGTCAGCTGACCGGGACCCTGACGACAGGGGGCAGCGGCTCGCGGTTGGTGAAGCGCAGCTGGGGCAGGTCCTCGCCCCGAGCCCAGGCATTGAACGCCTTGAGGTAAAGGGTGACGTGCTCGCGGGTGTCGCGGCGTTTGAGCACCTGGCCGGCCTGCTTGCGGGCGAGCCGGAACATGTGGTTGCGGAACGTCAGGCGCGGGTCCGCGCGCTTGAGGCCGGCGCCGCCGATGATGCCCTCGAACCAGTCGTCGAGGTCGGCGCCCTTGTTGGCGTCGTGGACGAGGTAGCTGGCGGCGCCGGCCGCGGACTTGATCATCGCGGCCTCGGCGGCGATCCGCTCACCGAGCTTGACGTACTCGCGGATCGTCGGGTTCGCTTCGAGGGTTTCGACGATCTGGTGGTTGGTGACCAGGGCATTGGCGCCGGACCAGCTGACCTCCGGGCGGTTCTGGTACAGCCACACGGTGCGCAGCATCGAGGCGAGCATGTGGCTGTTCGTCTCGCCCTCGATGGCCAGCGCGTCGGCGGCATTGCGCTTGCGCCCGGTGTCGAGCACGTCGAACGTGTCCGGCGGGACGTCGGTGAACACGGTCAGTTCCACCGGAAGGTCGGCTTCGATGATCGCGGCGAGCCGGTGCTGGCCGTCGACGAGCACCCCGTTGGCGTCGAAGGCGATGCCCTGGTGAGTCACCCTCCAGTCGCCGCGCCGCATGGCCTCCGCGAACGAACGCACCAGTGGCCTGGACAGAGGCCGGTTGGCGGTATTGGCGGCGAGCATCTCCTCCGCCTTCTTCGGGGTGATCTTCTGGATCCTGGTCCGCATTGTGGGTGACTCCTCTGCCGGCCGTCGTCGCCGGCAATTATGCCAACTCACCACGTACCCGGCTCGCCGGTTCGGCGCGCCGAGTCTCATGTGGACCTACTTGGTCAATCTGCTGATCGACAACCAACGTCCCCGAGTGAGCTACCGCCGGTTCAGCTGAGCGCGTCCAGTGCCTTGCGCAACCGTGTGGCGGCCTCCGTGGCGACCGGTTCGAAGCCGGATTCGCCGGTCGCGCTGACCATGATCTCCGGATCGAGTGCCTCGACGAGCGTGCCGCCCTCGGTCTCCCGTACGACCACATTGCACGGCAGCAGCAGCCCGATCTGCCGGTCGACGCCGAGCGCGCGATGGGCGAGTGGCGGGTTGCAGGCGCCGAGGATCACGTACCGCTCGGTCTCTTCGCCGAGCTTCTCGCGCATGGTCTTCTGCATGTCGATCTCGGTCAGCACCCCGAAGCCCTGCTCCTTGAGCGCGGCACGGGTCCGTTCGACCGCCTCGTCGAAGGGCACGCCGACCCGAACGCTGATACCGATGTCCATGGGACCTCCTCGCCGTGTACCGGGAATGCGTTCCCGGTCTCCTGTGTTCTAACCTCAAGATACCCCTACAGGTATATCCGGGAGAGTGAGATGGCAACCGTAGAGCTGACCAAGGAGAACTTCAACGACGTCGTCGGGGCCGACGGCATGGTGCTCGTGGACTTCTGGGCGTCGTGGTGCGGGCCGTGCCGGATGTTCGCGCCCGTGTACGACCGCGCGTCGCAGCAGCACACCGACATCGTCTTCGGCAAGGTGGACACCGAGGCGGAGCAGGAACTGGCCGGCGCGTTCGGGATCTCCTCGATCCCGACGCTCATGATCATCCGCGACGGTGTGGTGCTGTACGCGCAGCCGGGTGCGCTGCCCGAACAGGCGCTGGAGCAGCTGATCGAGCAGGCCCGCGGGGTGAACATGGACGAAGTACGCGAACAGGTGGCCGCGCAGCAGAGCTGAATCGGGTATGGTGATACCCCTGGGGGTAGAAACAGGGAGGTTGCGGTGAAGTTCGAGGCGGACGAGCTGTCCGACGTGGTGAAGCGGTTGCGGCGGGCGCAAGGGCAGATCGGCGGGATCATCCAGATGATCGAATCCGGCCGGGACTGCCAGGACGTGATCACTCAGCTGGCCGCCGCGTCCCGCGCGCTGGACCGGGCCGGGTTCAAGATCATCTCGACCGGAATGGACAAATGCCTGGTGGACGAGCGCGCCGGAGCCCCGGAGGCCGAGGCCAACCGGGCGCAGCTGGAGAAGTTGTTCCTCAGTCTCGCCTGATCTCCGGCTGCGTCAGGCAGCCCGGGGGCAGGTGGAACCACCGCAGCTCCTCGAAGTCGGCAGCCAGGCCCGTCGGCCCGCTCTCGATGCCGTCGGGCCTGGCTTCGAGGAGTTCACGCGCGTGCAGGAGCTGTTTCGGCAGCACGTCCTCATCGGCCTGGATCCGGTGGTGCGGGTAGACGAGCCTGCCCTCGCCGTCGTAGCGCAGGTCGCTCAGGCGTAGCGCGGGGCCGGCGGGGCCGGCGCGGTGCCGCCACAGCCCGGTGTGCGGTTCGAAGGTGTAGTCCGGCAGGAGCCGGTGACCGAGCCGGGCGAGCAGGTCCACGGCGTCGATGAGGTAGTCCCGCACGGCGTCGGAGATGAAGTAGTTGAAGTTGACCCGGGTCCAGCCGGGTTTGATCCCTTCGCAGCCGGCCGACACCTCGCGCTCGAAGGCGTGCGAATGCTCGGTGTCGATGGACAGCAGGCGATGGCCGTAGGGCCCGGCGCACGAGCAGCCGCCGCGTGCCTGGATCCCGAGCAGGTCGTTGAGCAGGGCCACCACGTAGTTGTGGTGCAGGTACGAGCCGGCCACGTGGATCCGGAACGACACGATGGACAGCCTGCGCGCGTGCCGGTTGCCCAGCAGTTCGATGTTCGGGTTCGCCTCCCAGCGTTCCAGCGCACGCCGCCACAACCGCTCCTCGCGAGCCTGGATGACGTCGGTGCCCACCGCCTGCTTGAGCCCGAACACCAGACCGGCGCGGATGGACTCGATGATCGCCGGTGTCCCGCCTTCCTCGCGGGCGACGGGATCGTCGAGGTACTGGTGACCGAGCGGGTCGACGAAGGCCACCGTGCCGCCGCCCGGAATCGTCGGCACGCGGTTGGTGACCAGTTCGCGCCGCACCACGAGCACGCCCGGGGTCTGCGGTCCGCCGGCGAACTTGTGCGGTGACAGGAATATCGCGTCCTTGTGATCCCCGCGTCCCGGCGCGCTCTCGGCGACCCGGATCGGGACGTACGGCCCGGCCGCGGCGTAGTCCCAGAACGACAGCGCGCCGTGCTCGTGCAGCAGCGCGGCGATCCGGTCGGCGTCCGAGAGCAGGCCGGTCACGTTGGAGGCGGCCGAGAAGCTGCCGATCCGAAGTGGACGGTCACGGTAGCGGACGAGTTCGCCGGCCAGCGCGGCGAGGTCGATATGGCCGTCGGGGTCCTCGGGAATGACCACCACGTCGGCGATGGACTCACGCCAGGGCAGTTCGTTGGAATGGTGCTCGAACGGGCCCACGAACACCACGGGCCGCTCGCCGGGCGGGATCCGTTCGGTCAGCTGGTATCGCTCGTCGAGCCCGGCGGGCAGGCGCAGTTCGAGGATGCCGACGAGCTTGTTGACCGCGGCCGTCGCCCCCGAACCGCAGAAGATCACCAGATCGTTCTCGCCGCCGCCCACCGCGTCCCGGATGAGCCGGCGGGCGTCCTCGCGGAGCACGCCCGTCTGCAGCCCGGTCCCGGAGCTTTCGGTGTGCGTGTTGGCGTAGCGGGGGAGCACCTGCTCGCGCAGGAAGTCCTCGATGAAGTCCAGTGATCGCCCGGACGCGGTGTAGTCGGCGTACACCACCTTCGCCGGGCCATACGGCCCGTCCAGCACCTCGCCGTCACCGATGATCCCGTGCCGGATCCGCTCCAGCAAAGGGGTTGCGTCCTCGGTGAGCAGGTGGACGTACTCGCGGTCGCCGAGCAGTTCCAGCCGGCGGCGCAGCACCGGGTTGTCGGAGGACTGGCTGTGATGGCAGGCGATGGCCTGCCACTGCAGCGCGCGGTCGACCTTCAGCGGCCGGGACAGTTCGCGTTCCGGCCGGCCGGCGAAGCGAGCGCCGAACTCCTCGTTCAGGGTGGTCGCGACCTGTTCGGGCAATGCCCAGGCCAGCACGGGCAGACTGTCGGCGGCGGCGAGCGCGGCTTCGGTCGCCCGCCGGTGATCCGGGTGGCCGGTGATGCCGCCGGTGTCGAAGACCAGCAGGTGCGTCGGCCGGAACCGGCGGATCGCGGCCCGTACCTGGCCGGCGAGTTCCGTCAGCGGGACCTCCGCGAGACGGCCGTCGGGATAGTCGAGGAGGCTGGTCGTCTCGACCTCGAGCACCTTCGCCGCGGCGGTGAGTTCGGCGGACCGGATGGTGGCCAGTTCTCCGGGCCCGTCGTGCAGAGTCGACGCTTCGCCGCGGGTGAAACACAGCACGGCCGACGCCGCGCCACGGGCCGTCAGCGACCCGAGCAGCGCGCCGAGGCCGAACGACTCGTCGTCGGGATGCGCCACCACGACCAGCACGCGCCGGACGTCGTCAAGCAGGGACTCCATCGTTCCCATAGTACCCGTGGGGGTATGTCCGGGAAGGGTCCGTGTTCCCGTGATCAGGGGACCGAAGTCCGTGGCCGCCACGGCCGGGCCGGCGCACGCTCGGGGCGAGCGACGGAAGAGGGATGACATGAGCTACGGCAACGTGGTCCGGGAAGAGCTGCGCAAACCCACGCGCGAGCTGCGGCACGCGATCCCCGGGGTGTACGAGGGCTACCGGCACCTGCACGACGCCGCGCTGGCCGCCGGTGCGGTGGACGCGAAGACGAAAGAACTGATCGCGCTGGCGATCGCGGTGAGCAAGGAATGCGATGGTTGCATCGCCGCCCACGCGCGCGGCGCCGTCCTCCAGGGCGCCGAGCCCGCCGAAGCCGCCGAGGCCATCGGCGTGACTTTCCTGATGAACGGCGGTCCGGCGACCGTCTACGGTGCTCGCGCCTACGCGGCCTTCGAGGAGTTCTACGCGGCGCGCGACGAGCGTGATCGCTCACCCGCGTCCCAAGCCGGCCAGCAGCTCGCGCCATGAGGGGGCCTGCGCGTCCCGGGCGCTGACCTGGCTCACCGGCAGCGGCCAGGCGATCGCGAGGTCGGGGTCGTCGTACCGGACGGCGAGGTCCTCCGACGGATCGTGCGGCCGGTCGATGCGGTAGCAGACGTCCGCGGTGCCGGACAGCGCCTGGAACCCGTGCAGCATCCCGGGCGGCACGTACAGGTGCGCGAACTGGGTGTCGTCGAGCCGGAACTCGCACCGGCGCCCGAAGGTGGGCGAGTCCGGCCGGATGTCGATCACGGTGTCGAGCACCGCCCCGTGGGCGCAGCGCACCAGCTTCGCCTCGCCGCGTCCGGACCGGCCGTGCAGCCCGCGCACGACCCCGAGCTTCGAGCGGGACTGCGAGTCCTGAGCCTCGGGGCCCAGTTCGATCCCGTGCTCGCGGGCGATCGCGGCGTCGAAGGTGCGGGTGAAGAACCCGCGGTCGTCGTGGTGGGGTTGCGGGCGGAACACGAACACGCCCGCGATCTCGGTTTCGGTGACCTGCACGGCTAAGTTGCTCCTGTCGGTGGAATGTCGAGCTCCGGGAGACCCCATGCCATCATGCCGGTCCTGCGGCACGACCGCGGGCGGGTACGTCCTCGATCTCGGCGAGCAGGCGCCCTGCGACCTGTTCCCGCTCGCGACCGACCCTGGTCCAGACCCGCTGTTCCGGCTGCGCATGTGGCTGTGCGGGCAGTGCTCGCTCGCCCAGCTCGTCGAGGATCCGGGCACCGCCGAGGAACCCGCCGGAGTCGAACCGCGGGCACTGACCGAGCAGGCCGCCGACGCGGTCCGCGCGCTGACCGCCGCCGGGATCGCGCGGCCGGGCGCGACGGTGGTCGAGTACGGCAGCCCGCACGGCGGCTCGTGGCTTCCGTTGCTGCGCGCGGAAGGTATGCGCGAAGCCGGTCCTGGCGAGCGGGCCGACCTCGTGCTGGACTGCTTCGGGCTGATGCACGAACCGGACCAGCGGGCCGCGATGGCGGCGCGCGCCGGGCGGATCGCGCCGGGCGGCGCGCTGCTGATGCAGTTCCACTCGCTGGCGTCGATCCTCGCGCAGCGGCAGTGGAACGCGTTGCGGCATGGGCATTTCGCCTACTACTCGACGCCGGCCGCGGTCACGCTCGCGGGCACGGCGGGGCTGCGTCCCGGCCGCAGCTGGTCGTTCCCGCTCTACGGCGGCACGGTACTGCTCGAGCTCGGCCCGGACGCCGAGCCCGCCCCCGGCACCGAAGACCTCCTGCGCCACGAGACCGCCTCGGGCGTGACCGACCCGGAGGCGGTCGCCGGGCTCGGGCGCGCGGCGCGCGAGGGTGCCGGCCGGTTGCGCGAGCAGCTCACCGAGTACGCGAAGGCGGGCCGGCGGGTGCTCGGCTACGGCGCCGCGTCCCGGGCGGTCGCACTGCTGCGGCACGCGCGCATCGATGCCGGACTGTTGCCGGCCATTGTGGATGTTTCCGCCGCCAAACACGGGCGCCGGATGCCGGCGAGCACGATTCCGATCGTCGGCCCGGAGGTCTTGCGGCGCGATCCTCCGGACGCGCTGCTGCTGTTCGTGCCCGATCTTCTGGCGGAGGTGCGGGCGGCCTTCCCGGCCCTCGACAACAATCACTGTGAGTGGCTCGTTGCGTAGCGTATTCGCGCAGGTCAGGGAACGTCGGACCACGAAAGCATTACGTGGTGTTCCAACTTTCACCCAATAGGGGTCAGGCTCTCACCTAGTTGCGCGTAACACTGAAGGGTGTCACCCCTATAGTCACGGTGAACCAAACTCCGGGTGTGGGCCCCGGGGCAGCCGGGACGAGGGGTGTCACCGCGATCATGCAGAGCGACCAGCGGCCGTCATGCCGCCTGTGCGGGGCGTCGGGCCTGGTCAGCGTGGTCGACCTCGGGGCGAGCCCACCGTGCGAGTCGTTTCTCGCCGAACCGGAACTGGCCGCTCCCGAATTAACACTGCCGTTGCATGTGCGACTGTGTACGAAATGCTTTCTCGTCCAGTTGCCGCCGTTGCTCGACCCGGTCGAGACATTCACTGAGTACGCCTATTTTTCGTCATTTTCCAACTCGTGGCTGAAACACGCCGAGACGTTCGTGACCACCGCCGTGGACCGCCTCGGGCTGACCGGTTCCGCCTTCGTCGTCGAGGTCGCGAGCAACGACGGGTACCTGCTGCGCAACGTCGTCGAGCGGGGCCTGCGGTGCCTGGGCATCGAGCCGTCGGTCAATGTCGGGCAGGCCGCCCGGGAGGCGGGCGTGCCCACGCTGACGGCGTTCCTCGACCCGGACACCGGCGCGGCGGTCCGGCGCGAGCACGGGCCCGCGGACCTGGTGGTGGCCAACAACGTCTACGCGCACATCCCCGACATCCTGGGCTTCACCCGCGGGCTGCGGGAACTGGTGGCCGACGACGGGTGGCTTTCGATCGAGGTGCAGCACCTGCTGACCCTCGTCGAGTCGACCCAGTACGACACGATCTACCACGAGCATTTCCAGTACTACACGGTCGCCACGGCCCGGCGAGCACTCGAGACCGCCGGGCTCGCGGTCGTCGACGTCGAGAAGTTGCCCACGCACGGCGGATCGATCCGGCTGTGGGCGCGGCCCGAGGCCGTGGCCGGCGAGGCGAGCGAGCGGATGCGCGCGATCCTGGCCGAAGAGAAGGCGGCCGGTTTGCACGATTCGAGCGGGTACGAGGATTTCGCCGCGCGGGTGGAAAACGTCCGGCTCGATTTGCTGGAATTCCTGGTCCGGGCCCGCCGCCGCGGTGAGACCGTCGTCGGCTACGGCGCGCCGGGCAAGGGGAACACGCTGCTCAACCACTGCGGTATCCGCCCGGATCTGCTGCCGTACACGGTCGACCGCAACCCGTACAAGCACGGGCGGTACACGCCCGGTACCCGTATCCCGATCTTCGCGCCCGAGCGGATCGCGGCCGACCGGCCCGACTACGTCCTCGTCCTGCCATGGAACCTGCGGGCCGAGTTGTGCGCCCAACTCGGGTACGTCGCGGACTGGGGCGGGCGGCTGGTCTTCCCGATCCCGCGGCTGGAGATCGTGACCCCCGACGGAGAGGTGGACTGACTCGATGAAGGTGGTGCTGTTCTGCGGCGGTTACGGCATGCGCATGCGCAACGGCCCCGCGGACGACGTGCCGAAACCGATGCAACTGGTCGGTCCCCGGCCGCTGCTGTGGCACGTCATGCGCTACTACGCCCACTTCGGGCACAAGGACTTCGTGCTGTGTCTGGGTTACGGCGCCCGGCACATCAAGGACTTCTTCCTGACCTACACCGAAACCGCGTCGAACGACTTCGTCATGCGCGAGGGCCGGGTCGACCTGCTCGCGACCGATATCAGCGACTGGTCGATCACCTTCGTGCACACCGGGGTCGAGTCCACGATCGGCGAGCGGCTGCGGCGCGTGCGCGACTACGTGGCCGATGAGGAGATCTTCCTCGCCAACTACGCCGACGTGCTCACCGACGCCCCGCTCGACGAGATGATCACGAACTTCGCCGGGGCCGACGCGGGCGCCTCGATGATGGTCGTGCCACCGCAGTCGACGTTCCACTGCGTCGAACTCGAGGGCAGGCAGGTGCGCTCGATCAGCCCCGCCAGCCGCCTGCCGGTGTGGGAGAACGCCGGATTCTTCGTGCTACGCCAGGAAGTCTTCGACCACCTCCCGGAAAACGGTGATCTCGTCGAGGACGCGTGCGGCACGCTCGCCGAGAAGGGACGGCTGGTGGCCTACCCGCACCAGGGGTTCTGGCAGCCGGCGGACACGTTCAAGGAGCGCGCCGCGCTCGACGCCGCCTATGACAGCGGCGCGCGGCCATGGATGTTGTGGGAAAAGACTCGGGTGGTCGCGTGAAGGTACTGCTGACAGGACATCAGGGCTATCTCGGCTCGGTCATGGCGCCGGTGCTGCGCGCGGCCGGGCACGAGGTGGCCGGGCTCGATTCGGGTCTGTTCGCCGACTGCGTGCTCGGCCCGCGCCCGGACGACCCGCCGGGTGAGCCGGTGGATCTGCGTGACGTGCCTGCCGGACGGGTCGCCGGGTTCGACGCGGTGATCCACCTGGCCGCGCTGTCCAACGACCCGCTCGGCTCGCTCGCGCCGGAGCTGACCTACGACATCAACCACGCCGCGTCGGTCCGGCTGGCGCGCCTGGCCAAGGACGCCGGGGTGCGCCGGTTCCTTTACGCCTCGACGTGTTCCGTGTACGGCGCGGCCGGCGAGGAGCTGGTGACCGAGGACGCGCCGCTGCGCCCGGTGACGCCGTACGCCGAATCCAAGGTGCGGGTCGAGGACGATCTGCACGAACTCGCCGACTCGTCGTTCAGCCCGGTGTACCTGCGCAACGCCACCGCGTTCGGGTTCTCGCCACGGCTGCGCGCCGACATCGTGCTCAACAACCTGGTGGGCCACGCGGTGCTCACCGGTGAGGTGCGGGTCCTGTCCGACGGCACGCCGTGGCGGCCGCTGGTGCACGCACTCGACATCGCGGCGGCCTTCACCGAGGCGCTCGCCGCGCCCGTGGACGCGGTGCACGACACCGCGTTCAACGTCGGCACCGAGGTCAACAACCTGACGGTGCGCGAGATCGCCGAAGCCGTGGCCGACGCGGTTCCCGATTCGAAGCTGCTCATCACCGGCGAAGCCGGGCCCGACCCGCGCTCCTACCGCGTGGACTTCTCCCGCATCCGCGCGGCGATGCCCGGGTTCGAAGCGCGCTGGACGGTGCCGGCAGGCGCGCGGGAACTCGCGGACGCCTACACCCGGTACGGGCTGACCGTGGCCGGGTTCGAGCAGCGGTTCACGCGGCTGGCCTGGCTGCGCGAACAGCGAGATCGCGAACTGCTGGAGCACGATCTGCGCCGACGGCGAACCTGAACTCCCGCCAGGCGTCTGATCACCATCTCCCTCCCCGAAACCCCGCCCCGTGAGGAACCATCACGTGACGATCACCGACTCCCCACGCTCGTTCACCGGCCGGCCCGAGTTCGAGAACCTCGGCGACGCGATCGCCCGCGCGTCTCGGCGCGTCCCGAAGCGCCGCCTCGAACCCGAGGTGACCATCGTGGTGCCGGCCAAGAACGAGGCGGAGAACCTGCGGCTCGTGCTGCCCGAGTTGCCGCCGGTGCACGAGGTGCTCGTCGTCGACGGGCACTCGCACGACGACACGCTCCAGGCCGCGCACGAGGCACTGCCCGGCGTCCGCGTCATCCAGCAAACCCGGCGTGGCAAGGGAAACGCGCTCGCGTGCGGGTTCCAGGCCGCCTCCGGGGACGTGATCGTCATGTTCGACGCGGACGGCTCGGCCGACCCGGCGGAGATCCCGCGGTTCGTCGACGCGCTCGTCGGCGGCGCGGACTTCGCGAAGGGCAGCCGGTTCACCGCGGGCGGCGGCAGCCATGACATCACCGCCCTGCGCGCGGCGGGCAACTCCGGTCTGAACCGGCTGAGCAACACCCTGTTCAGCGGCGGGTTCACCGATCTCTGCTACGGCTACAACGCGTTCTGGCGCGATCTGGTGCCGGGACTGGCGCTCCCACCGGTGTTCGACCCGCCCGGGCAGGCGATGGCCTGGGGCGACGGGTTCGAGATCGAGACAGTGATCAACTGCCGGGTCGCGGCGCTCGGACTGTGGATCACCGAGGTGCCGAGCGTGGAGCGAAAGCGCATTCACGGCGAGACGAACCTGCGCACGTTCTCCGACGGAGGCCGCGTGCTGCGCACCCTCGTCGCGGAATGGCAGCGCGTCGGCAGGCAGCGCCGTACCCGCCGGTTCGGCGAACTCCTTCCCCCCGAAGCGAGTAGTGCCGTGAGGGGGTCCCTCACGGCCGATTCGGGCATGAGGGGGTCCCTCACGGCGGTTGTCCGGCGGGGAGGGGGCTTGGGTGGGAGAGCCTGATCCCGCGACCACTGTCGTGATCTGTGCCTACACCGAGCGACGCTGGGACGACGTGGTCGCGGCGCTCGTGGCGGTGCGGGCCCAGACCGCGCCCGCGGGCGAGATCATCCTCGTGGTCGACCACAACCCGGCGTTCGAACAGCGGGCGGCCGCGGAGTTCGACGACGTGCTGGTGGTCGCGAACTCGGGGCGGCGCGGGCTGTCGGGGGCGCGCAACACCGCGATCGAACTCGCCAAGGGCGAGGTGATCGTGTTCCTCGACGACGACGCCGTGCCCGAACCCGACTGGCTCGAGGAACTGCTCGCCGGCTACCGGGATCCGCGGGTGCTCGGCGTCGGCGGCTCGGCGCGGCCGGTGTGGCCGGACGGGCACCGCTCGCCGCTGCTGCCCGCGCGGGGTAGCGGCACCGGCGAGCTCGACTGGGTCGTCGGCTGCACGTACACCGGCCAGCCCGAGGCCGAGGCGCCGGTGCGGAACCTCATGGGCTGCAACATGTCGTTCCGCCGCGAGGTGTTCGAGCTGGCCGGGTTGTTCACCGAGGATCTGGGCCGGGTCGGCCGCACCCCGCTGGGCTGCGAGGAAACCGAACTGTGCATCCGGCTCCACCACGCTTCCCCCGATTCGCTCGTCCTGTTCCGCCCGTCGTCGGTCGTGCGCCACCGCGTCACCCCGGACCGGCTCACCTGGCGCTACCTGCGTCACCGCGGCTGGGGCGAAGGCGTGTCGAAGGCCCTGGTGTCGCGGTCGGTCGGCGCGGACGCGGCGCTGGCCACCGAGCGCGACTACCTGCGCCGGGTCATCCCGGCCGCGATGCTGCGCGAGCTTTTCCGGCTGCCGCGAACGCCGGGGTTGTTCGCGCTGTTCCTCGTCGTCGGCGCGACGGCGGCGGGCTACGTCCGTGGCAAGCTGAGCCGCAAGCGGCTGAGGATCCGGTCCAGCAGGCCGAAACTCGTGCACGGCCCGGTGCACGTCGCGGCCGTCGACGTCCACAACATGCCCGCGCGGCTGCGGGTCCCGCCGCGCTCGGTCGGGCACTACCGCGCGGCGCAGCTACTCGTCCGCGACGGGCGGCGCACCCTCGACGTGGTGCTGCTCCCGGTGCGCGACGGGGTGGTCCGGCTCGACCTGATCGGCACCGGAATCCCTGCCACACCGGCGAAATCGGGGTTCGAGCGGCCGCTGATCAGCGTCGTGGTCCCGACCGCGCACCGCAAGGGCCAGGCGCTGGCCAGCGTGCGCGCCGCGCTCGCCGCCGGTTATCCGAAGCTGGACGTCATCGTGGTGGACAACTTCCCGCCCGGTCCGGACGGGGACGATTGGCTGCGCGAGGAGGTGGAGAAGCTCGGCGCCCACTATCTGGTCGAACCGCGCAAAGGGGTGAGCGTCGCGCGCAACACCGGTGCGGCGGCGAGCACCGGTGATTTCGTCGCGTTCCTCGACGAGAACATCAGCGTCGAACCCGGCTGGTTCGACGCGGTCGCCGAGGAGTTCGTCGCCGATCCCGAGGTGGGCTGCGTGACGGCGATGGTGCTCCCGGCGAGCCTGGAGACCGACGCCGAGGTGCTGTTCGAACGGCTCAAGGGCTACAGCCACACGGTGCGCCGCCAGCGGCTCGACCGCGAGACGGTCGGCGAGGACCCGCTGTATCCGCTGTCGATGGCGCGCTACGGCCCGGGCAGCTGCACGACCTGGCGCCGCTCGACGTTCGAGGGCCTGCGCGGTTTCGATCCGTTGCTGGGCGCGGGCACCCCAGCGATGGCGGGGGAGGACCTGGACCTGTTCGTGCGCCTGGCCCGCGCCGGCGGCACGGTCGTCTACACCCCGCACGCGGTCGCCCGGCACACCCACCGGGCCGGCTGGCTCGAACTGCGCGAGCAGATGCGCGGCTACGGCGTCGGCCTTTCGGCGATGCTGCTGCTTTCCGTGCTACGGCGGCCGATCGGCGTGTTCTCGATCCTGGCGCGGCTCCCGCGCGGGCTCGCGCGGCTGCGCTCGCGGAGCCCGGAGCTGCCGCTGTCGGATCGCGCGGCCCGGTCCCGGCTTCGGCAGCTGCGCCGCGACGAGCGCTATGGCATGCTCAGCGGCCCGCTTGCGCTGGCGCGGGCGTGGAAGCGGCACCGCGTGGACGCCCGTTCGGGCCCCCGGTAGAGAATCGCCGACGGGTTTGATGGAAGGAAGGCAGTGGCCGAGCAGCTCAGGATCCGGCGGATCACGGCGTACTGCCTCCTCGGTGTCTGTTTCGTCACCGCCCTCCTGATCGTGCTGAACCTGCACACTCCGGTCCGCACGATCGCGGTGCTCTTGTTCACCGGGACGGCGCCGGGCTGGGCGCTCATCTCCTACGTCAACGTCCGGCACCTGTCGGTCACCTGGATCGGCGCGGTCGGGCTCTCGCTGTCGGTCGGCCTCGTGGTGTCGCAGGCGCTCGTGCTGACGCATGCCTGGCATCCGGAGGCCGCCGTGCTGGGCCTGGTGTTCGCGACGGCGGCATTGCTGGCGCATCACGTGCTGCGGAGCCGCCCGCGGAGCGTGCCGTGACGCAGGCAGGCAATGAGGCGGAGACCGCTCCCAGGCGGGGCTCGGCGAAAGGGGTCGTCGCCGACGGGCTCGCCCTGTCGGCGAGTGCCGCGATCACCGCCGTCGCCGGGATGATCGGCTGGGTGCTCGCCGCCCACCTGCTGCCCGCGGCCGAAGTCGGTGACACGTCCGCGTTCGTGTCGGGATTCCTGCTCATCGCGGGGGTCGCGGAACTCGGGCTGGGGCCGGCGATCCTGCGCTGGCTGCCGCGTTCCGGCGCGCACAACCGACGGCTGCTCGCCCGCGGCTATCTCGCGGTCCTGCTCGGCGGCCTCGCCGGATCGGCGGTGTTCGTGCTCGTGCCGGCGGGTGCCGAGGTCGTGGACCGGCTCCCGGCGGGTGTCCTGCTGTTCATCCCGGCCGCGGTCGGCTGGACGCTGTTCCAGTTCCAGGATTCGGTACTGACCGGACTCGGCCAGGCCCGCTGGGTCCCGGTCGAGAACGGCTCGTTCAGCGTGCTGCGGCTGGCCCTGCTCGGCGGGCTCGCCCCGGTGATCGGTTCGCTCGGGCTGGTGCTGTCGTGGATGGTGCCGACCGTGCTCGGCGTCGCCGTGGTGACCGTGCTGGTGTTCCGCCGCGTGCGGCCCGGCCCCGGCCCGGGCGAACTGCCGGACCGGCGGGAACTCGTGCGGCTGCTCGCGCCGACCTATCCGGCGACGGTCTGCCTGGTGGTGCTGTACAACCTGGTGCCGCTGATCATCCTGCACCGGTTCGGCGCCGAGGCGAACGCCGTGTTCTTCGTCGTCTGGACCGCGATCAACGCGCTCGACGTGGCCGCCACCGCGTTCGTCAACCCGCTGGTCGTCCGGCTGTCCGCGGAACCCGGCCAGGCCCGCGGTCTGGTCCGCGAAGCCGGCGGGCGGCTCGTCCTGGTCTTCGCGCCGCTCCTGCTGATCGGCGGAGTGCTGGCGGGCGTGCTGCTGGCGATCTTCGGCCGCGAGTACACCCAGGGCGCCGACCTGCTCCGCATCCTGCTCGTCGCCCAGTTGCCGCGGCTGGCCGTCGTGCTCGGCGTCGCCGTGCACCTCGCGTCGGGCCGCGGGCTCGGGGTCGCGGCACTGCACGCGGTGACCGCGCTGGCCGCCGTCGTGCTGGCCCTGGTGATGCCGAGCCAGTTCGCGTTCGGCGCGGGAATGCTTGTCGCGCAAGGAGTTCTCGCCGTCGTGGTGCTGGCGGACCTGCGCACCCGGCTGCCGGGGGTACGACGGTGACGAACCTGCCGACCCGGTTGCTGCGGCCTTTCCGCCCGAACCGGCCCATCCGCCGCTACCCGGGCCGCAACGAGCCCGTGCACTACCCGCCGTCAAGCGGCGGCCCGACGCGCTACATCCCGGCCGCCGGGAAGCTCGCGCCCCCGCCCGAGGACGCCCGGCCGCCGCGCCGCGCGGTCGAGTCGCAGCCGCGGCTCGGGACGGGCGCGGGACGTCCGGCGTTCCTGGGCGATCCGTTCTTCGGGCCGGCGCTCGCCGGGGTCGCGCTGATCCTGTGGGTCGTCGGGCTGCACCCGATCCCGCCCTCGGAGATCGGCGGGATGGGTCTCGTCGCCGAGTTGTCGATCCCGACCCTGCTGTCGTACCCGGTGCTGGTCGCCGCGGTCGTGCTGGAACTGCTGCGCTACACCCCGCGCACCTGGTTCCTGTCCGCGTACACGCTGCTCGGTGTCGTGTTCGTCTACGGCCTGCAGCCCGCGGTCGAACAGGTCGCGCGGCTGCCCGTCGGCTGGCTGCACGTCGGGTTCGCCGACTACATCGCCACGCACGGCGACATCCTGCACAACTACGACGCGCGGTTCTCCTGGGCCGGGTTCTTCTCGCTCGTCGCGATGATCACCAAGGCCGCCGGGATCCCCGACGCGGTTCCGCTGCTGAACTGGGCTCCGGTCGTGCTGTCCGGGCTGATGGTGCTCGGCGTGCGGGCGCTGGCGGTCTCGGCACTGGGCAACCGCCGCGCGTCCTGGATCGCGCCGTGGCTGTTCCTCGCCGCGGACTGGACCGAGCAGGACTACTTCTCCCCGCAGGCCGTCGCGATGGTGCTGCTGCTCGCGGCGCTCACGCTGACCTTCCGCCACCTGATCCGGCCTCGGCTGACCGAGTCCGTGAAAGCCCGGCTGCGCGCGCGGCTGGCGCCGCGATCGAGTCCGAAGGCGCGGCTGGTCGCCCAGGGCGCGGTGGTACTGATCGGGATCGCGCTCTCGTTCACCCATCAGCTCACGCCGTTCCTGCTCGGCGCGCTGCTGCTGTTGCTGCTGCTGTTCGGGCGGCTGTGGCCGGCGTGGCTGCCGTTCCTCGT
Organism: Amycolatopsis alkalitolerans; assembly: GCF_006152065.1. GTDB lineage: Bacteria > Actinomycetota > Actinomycetes > Mycobacteriales > Pseudonocardiaceae > Amycolatopsis_E > Amycolatopsis_E alkalitolerans. Next base: position 74,798 of record NZ_VDFW01000008.1, on the reverse strand, counting down.
TCTCGGCGCCGCCGTCGTGTGGTTCTCCCTCGGTGCCTCGGAGTTCTGGAGCGGGCAGCTGATCCAGATGATCCTCAGCCCGTTCGGCGACGTCAGTTCCTCGGTCGACGAGGGCATCGTCAACCGGTTCGCCGGCGGCACCGGGCATCTGATCGTGCTCGTCGTGCGCGTCGCGGTCACCCTGTTCGTGCTGGCGCTCGGGGCGGCGGGCATCTGGCTGATGCGCCGGGACGCACTGCGATCCTGGCTGCTTCCCGTGCTGTGCCTCGCCCCGTTCGGCATCGCGGTCGCCCAGCCCTACGGCGGCGAAGTGTTCATGCGCTGCTTCCTGTATTCGCTGCCGATCGTCGCACTGCCGGCGGCGATCGCGCTGGAACGGGCCGCCACGAGCGCGCGCCGGATGCGCTGGCACAACCGCCCCGGCCGGACCATCGCGCTGGCCGCCATCCCGTGGGTCGTGCTCACCGGGCTGATCGCCTCGACCGTGACCGCGCGCGGCGGCAACGACGCGTACACGAGCTTCACCCGCAGCGACATCGCCGCCGCGACCTGGGCCGTCGAGCAGGCCCAGCCGGGGCAGCGGGTGGATTCGCTGGTGAACTCGGTCCCGCTGTCGTTCATGCGGGTCGGCGAGGTGTCCCAGTACGAAGTGGACGGTTACTGCACGCGGCTGGACCAGCTGGATCCCCTTGTCGGGTGCATCCGCGAGTCGGGGCCGGACTATCTCGTGCTGACCGGGCCCCAGCTCGCGTACCTGAAGATCTTCGACGGTGTGCCGGCGGACTACGGTGACCGGCTGGTGAAGGGCCTGGAGGGCACCGGTCTGTACCGGCTCGCGTTCAGCGACGACGGATCGCTGGTGCTGGCCAGGACCGTCCCGGCGGAGGACAACGTGCAAGGCAGTGGTGGAGGAACAGGGTGAGCAGGCTGGCGGGGCAGGTGCGGATCGAGCTGTGGGCGATGACCGTCGGCGCGGTGGTCAACGGCGTGCTGGGCAGCGCGCTCATGCCGCGCCCGCTGCGGCTGGCGGGTTACCGGCTGCTCGGCGCGCGGGTGCGCTCCGGCAACATCTTTCCCGGCCTGCGCGTGTACGGATCGATGCGCAACCTCGAGATCGGCAGGCGGACCTTCGTCAACGCCGAGTGCTACCTGGAGCCGGTGGCCCCGATCCGGATCGGTGAGGCCTGCCAGTTCGGCCCGCAGGCGATGATCGTCACCTCGCACCACCCGAGGATGCCCGACGGCACCGTGTCGCGCGTGTCCGAGGGCCGCGCGGTCCGGATCGGGGACCGGGTGTGGGTCGGTGCGCGCGCCCAGATCCTGCCCGGCGTCACGATCGCCGACGACGTGGTGATCGCCGCCGGCGCGGTGGTGACCAGAGACTGCCCGGTGCCGGGGGTGTACGCCGGGGTCCCGGCCCGGCTCGTGCGTGAGACGAGCGTCGCCACATGAACCCGGCGGATGTGCTCACGCTCGTCACGGCGCTCTTCGGGGTGGCGCTGCTGGGCGTGCTGATCGTGCGCACCGTGCTCAAGGAACTCGCGGTCGGCCGCCGCTCGACCGACTCGGCCAGCGCGCGCACGAGCCGCATCCGCACGCTCGACATCGTGGCGCTGGCGCTCACCGTGGCGACCGTGATCGGCGCGGTGTGGCGGATCGTGGCCGGGCTGACGTCATGAGGACAGGTCAGGAGGAATCGTCGTGAGTACACCCGCGGTGTCCGTCTGCGTTCCCGCTTACCAGGCCGAGCGGTACCTCGCCGACGCGGTGCGCAGCGTCCTGTCGCAGACTTTCACCGGATTCGAGCTCGTCGTGCTGGACAACGCCTCCACCGACCGCACGCCCGAGATCCTCGCGGGGTTCACCGACCCCCGGCTTCGCGTGGTGCGCAACGAAAAGGTGCTGCCGCTGGCAGACAACTGGAACCGGGCCGTCGCGGAAACCACCGCGCCGCTGGTGAAGCTGCTGTGCGCGGACGACCTGCTGCACCCGCACTGTCTCGAACACCAGTCCACGGTGCTCGCGACCGATCCGGGGCTCGCGCTCGTGTGCAGCCGCCGCGATCTGATCAACGAGGAGGCCCGGCCGATCAGCCGCAACCGCGGGCTGCGCGGGCTGCTGGGCAGGCAGCGGAACGCCGAGGTGATCCGCAAGATCGTCCGCCACGGCGGCAATCCGCTGGGCGAACCGGGCGGCGCGCTGTTCCGCCGCGAGCATTTCGACGAGGTCGGCGGCTTCGACGCGCGGTGGCGGTTCCCGATGGACCTCGCGCTGTGGATCCGGTTGCTCGAGTTCGGCGACTTCTTCGGGATGCGGGACTCGCTGGCCGCGTTCCGCGTCGGCCGCGGTTCGGTGTCCTCCCAGGCGCAGCGCGCGGAGTACGCGGAGCAGCGCAGCCTCAGCGAGTCCCTGGCGGCTTCCCCCGACTGGCCGGTGCGGCGGCGAGACCGTCTCGTCGGGGTCGCGAAGGCGCCAGGGGCACGGTTGCGCCGCCAAGCGTTGTTCCTGCTTGCCAAGGTGCAGGCGGAACGCGAGGGAAACCCGCCGATCCGGTGACGGCCACCCGATCGGGGGAGGTATTTTGACGCGGGTGAAACGCCGAGTGATCGTCCTCGTGGTCGGTGCCCTCCTGGCCGTCGGTGCGGTGTTCGCGGTGCGGGCCACCGCGGAGCGATTCGGCTCGTCCGACGCGCAGGAGGCGGCACCGACGCTGGGGTCGAGCCTGCCGAGCGTGATCCCCACCCGCCCGTCCACCGGCGAAGCGGCGCTCAACCTCGGCTGGCAGCGCATCGACGGTGACGAGTTCGACGGCGCGAAGGTCGACACGACCCGCTGGCGCGTCTACGACGGCTACAACGCGGCGTCGAAGGAGACGCTGAGCGCGAAGCAGTGCAGCGTCTCGGGAGGGGTGCTGACGATCACGGGCCTGGCGAACGCGGCCGGTACCACCTGCGGCATGGCCTGGAAGCAGAACCGGACCTTCGGCCGCTGGGAGGTCCGTGCCCGTTTCCCCGCGCCCGCCGACGCCGGTTTCAACCCGGTGTTCCTGCTCTGGCCCGCCGACGACGCGAACTGGGCCGCAACCGGCGAGATCGACTTCGCCGAGGAGTACGACACGGCGCGGCAGTACGTGCAAAGCTGGCTGCACGGTCCCGGCAACACCGACGGCGGCTACTACCAGAGCCACCGGTTCGACATGACGCAATGGCACAACTACGCGGTGGACTGGCAGCCCGACCGGATCACGCTCTACCTCGACGGCCAGCCGTGGGGCGCCTACCTCGACCGGCCGTTCATCCCCCAGAAGCCGATGCATCTGGTGATCCAGCAGAATTACAACCGCAAGCATCCGGGTATCCCGCTGCAGTCCTCGGTGCAGATCGACTGGGTGCGCATCTACCGCTGAGCGTGACGACCGACACACGGAAGGTGCGAAATAGTCAAGCGCTCAACTAGGTTGGGCAGAGGTGACGCATTCCCAATGCCCCGAAGGGGAGACCCAATGACCTCCACAGCCAGCCCGGCCGCTCTGGCCGGCGCGCTCAACGTCCCGCACGACGTCCAGGATCTGCTGTTCCGCGAGGCCCGCACGGCCAACAGCTTCAGCGACGAGCCGGTGACCGACGAGCAGCTCCAGGCGATCTACGACCTCGTCAAGTGGGCGCCGACGTCGATGAACACCCAGCCGCTGCGCGCGCTGGTGGTGCGCAGCCCGGAGGGCAAGGAGCGGCTGGTCAAGCACATGGCCGAGGGTAACCGCGCCAAGACCGCCAGCGCCCCGGTCGCCGTCGTGCTGGCCGCGGACACCGACTTCCACGAGAACCTGCCGAAGACCTTCCCGCACAAGCCGGACGCCAGGGACATGTTCTCCGGCAGCGAGGCGGGCCGCGAGGGCTTCGCGCGGCTGAACTCGCTGCTGCAGGTCGGCTACTTCATCATCGGCGTCCGCGCCGCGGGCCTGGCCGCCGGCCCGATGACCGGGTTCGACAACGCCGGGCTCGACGCCGAGTTCTTCGGCGGCACCAAGTGGAAGTCGCTCGTCGTGGTGAACGTCGGCAAGCCGGGCGAGAACCCCTGGTTCGACCGCCTGCCCCGCCTCGACTACGACGAGGTCGTGGAGACTGTCTGAGTCTCCCTGACCGCAGCCGGCCGGCGGGCGGCGGATAGCATCGGTGGGTACCCACTTCGTTCGAGGGAGCCCATCGTGAACCAGCCGTCGTCCGTCGCAGCCGCACCCGCGCCGAGCGTGGTGGTACCGGCCGGGACCACGGCGGGAGCAGCCGTTCGCGACGCGGGCCTGCCGACGAAGGGCGCGGACGCGATCGTGGTCGTCCGTGACGCCGAGGGCCGCCTGCGCGATCTGGCCTGGGCGCCCGAGGCCGGCACCCAGGTCGAGCCCGTCGCCGCGAACACCGAGGACGGCCGCAGTGTCATCCGGCACTCCGCCGCGCACGTCCTCGCCCAGGCCGTCCAGCAGCAGTTCCCCAAGGCGAAGCTCGGTATCGGGCCGCCGGTCAAGGACGGGTTCTACTACGACTTCCAGGTCGACACCCCGTTCACCCCCGAGGATCTGCAGGCGCTGGAGAAGCGCATGAAGCAGATCGTCAAGGGCGCGCAGCAGTTCTCGCGCCGGGTGGTGGACTCGGTCGAGGCCGCCCGCGAGGAACTGGCCGACGAGCCGTTCAAGCTCGAGCTGGTCGACCTCAAGTCCGAAGTGGACACCTCCGAGGTGATGGAGGTCGGCGGCGGGGAACTTACGATCTACGACAACCTCGACCCGCGCACCAAGGAACGCGTCTGGAGCGATCTGTGCCGCGGCCCGCACGTGCCGACCACCAAGTACATCCCGGCGTTCAAGCTGACCCGCGTCGCCGCCGCGTACTGGCGCGGGGACGAGAAGAACCCGCAGCTGCAACGGATCTACGGCACCGCGTGGGAGTCCGGCGAAGCGCAGGAGCAGTACCTGGAGCGGATCGCCGAGGCCGAGCGACGCGACCATCGCCGGCTCGGCGCGGAGCTGGACCTGTTCTCCTTTCCCGAGGAGATCGGCTCCGGCCTCCCGGTGTTCCACCCCAAGGGCGGCATCATCCGGCGCGAGCTGGAGAACTACTCGCGGCGCCGCCACGAGGAGTCCGGCTACGAGTTCGTGAACACGCCCCACATCACCAAGAGCGGGCTGTTCTACACCTCCGGTCATCTGCCCTACTACGCGGACACCATGTTCCCGCCATTGCGCCTGGAGGACGAGGAGTACTACCTCAAGGCGATGAACTGCCCGATGCACCACCTGATCTTCCGCTCGCGCGGACGCTCCTACCGGGAGCTGCCGCTGCGGCTGTTCGAGTTCGGCACGGTTTACCGCTACGAGAAGTCCGGGGTGGTGCACGGGCTGACCCGGGTGCGCGGGCTGACCATGGACGACTCGCATATCTACTGCACCCAGGAGCAGATGCCCGGTGAGCTGCGGTCGCTGCTGCGGTTCGTGCTCGACCTGCTCGCCGACTACGGCCTGTCGGACTTCTATCTGGAACTGTCCACCCGCGGCGACAGCGACAAGTTCATCGGCAGCGACGACGAATGGGAACAGGCCACCGAGACGCTGCGGCAGGCGGCCGTCGACTCGGGCCTTGACCTCGTGCCGGACCCCGGCGGCGCGGCCTACTACGGCCCGAAGATCTCGGTGCAGGCCAAGGACGCGATCGGCCGGTCTTGGCAGATGTCGACCATCCAGCTCGACTTCAACCACCCCAAGCGGTTCGAGTTGCAGTACGCCGCGGCCGACGGGAGCCGCAAGCAGCCGGTGGTGATCCACCGCGCGCTGTTCGGGTCGATCGAGCGGTTCTTCGGGGTGCTCACCGAGCATTACGCGGGCGCGTTCCCGGCGTGGCTCGCCCCGGTCCAGGTGGTCGGCATCCCGATCGCCGACGAGCATGTCGACCATCTGCGGTCGGTGGAGAAGGCCTTGCGCGCCAAGGGAATCCGCGTCGAGGTCGATACGAGTGACGACCGGATGCAGAAGAAGATCCGCACCCACACCACGCAGAAGGTGCCGTTCCTGCTGCTCGCGGGCGGCAAGGACGTCGAGGCGGGCGCGGTGTCGTTCCGGTTCCGCGACGGCGGGCAGATCAACGCCGTCCCGGTGGCCGACGCCGTCGAGGCGATCGCGGACTGGATCGCCCGCCGCGAGAACAGTTCGCCGACCGCCGAAGCATTCGGGGCGGTTCTCGGGTGAGTGAGCCCGAACTCGTTCCCCAGGACGGCGCCGGGGTCTCCGACGCATTGCAGCGGCTGTGGACCCCGCATCGCCTCGCGTACGTGCAGAACCAGGAGAAGTCGGAGGGCTGCCCGTTCTGCCGGCTGCTCGGCCTGCCCGACGAGGAAGCGCTGATCATCGCGCGCGGTGAGCACGTGTGGGCGGTGCTGAACCTGTACCCGTACAACCCCGGGCATCTGATGGTGCTGCCGTACCGGCACATCGCGGACTACCCGGACCTGACCGCCGAGGAGACCGCGGAGCTGGCGGAGTTCACCCAGCACGCGATGAAGGTGATCCGCTCGGTCTCGGGTGCGCACGGGTTCAACATCGGGATGAACCAGGGCCCGATCGCGGGCGCCGGTATCGCCGAGCATCTGCACCAGCACGTCGTGCCCCGCTGGGGCGGCGACGCGAACTTCATGCCGGTCATCGGGCACACGAAGGTGCTGCCTCAGTTGCTGGGGGAGACCCGCGCGCTGCTGGCCGACGCCTGGAAATGAACGAGGGCCGGCCGTCCGCGCGCGGAAGCCGGCCCTCGTGCCCGTGGCTCAGTCCTGCAGACCGGCCTCGATGTCCAGTTCGATCTTGATCTTGTCGCTGACCACCGCGCCCGGCACGCCGGCGCCGACGGCGAAGTCGCCGCGGTTGATCTCGGTCGAGGCGGAGACGCCCAGGACCTTGCCGTTCGGGCTGTCCCCGAAGCCACCGAGTTCGGCGGCCAGCGTGACCGGCCTGGTGACGCCGTGGAGGGTCAGGTCACCGTCGATGAAGAAGTCGCCGTCGTCGGCGCGGACCCCGGTCGAGGTGAAGGTGATCGTCGGGAAGTTCTCGGCATCCAGGAAGTCCGCGCTGCGGACGTGGCCGTCGCGCTGCTCGTTGTTGGTGTCGACGCTGGTGGCGTGGATGGTCGTGGTCACCGTCGAGTCCAGCACGTTCTCCGCGGTCACGATGGTCGTCTCGACCTGGTCGAACCGGCCGCGGACCTTGGACACGCCCAGGTGCCGGACGACGAAGGTGACGTCGGAGTGGGCTCCGTCGAGTTTCCAGGTCCCCGCGACGTAGCCTGGGATCTCGGTGGTGGGTGCGCTCATGGGGTCTCCTCTTGTTTGACCTGTGCTACCAATTGAGCTCTCAACCACGAGCCTACCGAATTCTGGTTGAGAGCTCAACAACGGGTAGAATCGTCCGTATGGCGGGAACTCGATGGCTCAGCGACGAGGAGCAGCGCGTCTGGCGCGACTTCATGGCGGCCGTGGACATGGTGCGCGGGCACGTCGAAAGTCAGCTCCAGCGCGACTCCGGCATGCCACACACCTACTACGAGGTGCTCGCCGCACTTTCCGAGGAGCCCGGCCACACCCTGCGCATGAGCGAACTGGCGGAGCGGTGCCGTTCGTCCCGCAGCCGGCTCTCGCATGCGGTGGCCCGCCTGGAGGACAACGGCTGGGTCCGCCGGGACCACTGCGCGACAGACAAGCGCGGCGCCTTCGCGAGGCTGACCGCGGAAGGCTTCGCCGCGATCCAGGCCGCCGCCCCCGGTCACGTCGAGGCCGTTCGCCAGGCCCTCTTCGACGTGCTGACCCCCGAGCAGGTGCGCGCCCTCGGTGAGGTGATGCGCACGGTTCGTAACCAGCTGAGCGCACCCTGCGCCGCCGCGATCGCCGAGGAGGACTCCGTCGACGCCGGTTCGGCACGCTGCTCGGCCCGCTTGGGCGCGCCGGGGCGTTAATGCCTGGTGACAGGTGGATAGGCTGCGCTCGACCACATAACCGATTCCGCAGCCAGGTGACCTTGACAGCGATGAGCAAACCGGCCCCTCCTCCCCAGATCTGATGCTGAACATCTTCGCGCGCGCGTCGGTGTCCCGCGCCCTCGATCCCCTCGCCCACGTGCTGCTGCGTGCCGGTATCACACCGAATGTCATGACCGCGATCGGCACGGTGGGCGCCATCGCGTGCGCCATCGGCTTCTTCCCGACGGGGATGCTGCTGTGGGGCACGTTCACCGTGTGGGGCTTCGCCATGCTCGACCTGCTCGACGGCGCGATCGCGCGCGCTCGCGGGCACGGCACCCGGTTCGGCGCGGCGCTGGACGCGACCTGCGACAGGCTCGTCGACGGCGCCCTGTTCGCGTCGATCGCCTGGTGGTGCTTCGCCGACTGGGGCAACTCGCGGGCCGCCGCCGCGACGCTCATTTCCCTGGTGCTGGGCCAGGTCATCTCCTACGTCAAGGCGCGCGCCGAGGCCTCGGGGCTCTCGGCCGACGGCGGCCTGATCGAACGCGCCGAGCGGCTGATCATCGCGCTGGTCGGGACCGGCCTGCAGGGCCTGCACGTGCCGTACGCGGTCGAGGGCTCCCAATGGCTGCTCGCGGTGCTGTCCGCGGTGACCCTGGCGCAGCGGATGTTCTCGCTCGCCGCGTCCGCGCGGGAGGCGCGCCCGTGAGTGCGTTCACCCAGCGCGCGAGCGACCTCGCCTATGCCGCCGGCTGGCGGCTGGCCCGGCGCCTGCCGCCGGGGTTCGCCGATGCCGCCTTCGGGCTGGGTGCCGACTTCGCCACGCGCCGGCGCGGGCCCGGCGTACGGCAGCTACGCAAGAACCTCGCCCGGGTCGTACCGCAGGCGGGCCAGGCCGAACTCGACGAGCTGACCCGGCAGGCGATGCGGTCCTACACGCGGTACTGGCTGGAAGCCTTCCGCCTGCCCACGATGGACGTCGACGCCGTGCGCGGGCGGTTCCAGAGCGCGCTCACCGGGGTGGAGAACCTCGAGGCCGCGCTGACCGAGGGCAACGGGGCCGTGGTCGTGCTGCCGCATATGGGCAACTGGGACGTCGCGGGCCTGTGGCTGGTCGGCTATGCCGGCTCGTTCACCACCGTCGTCGAACGGTTGCGGCCCGAGTCGGTGTTTCGCCGGTTCGTGGCCTACCGGGAGTCGCTCGGGTTCGAGCTCGTACCGGCTTCCGGCGGTACGGGCCCGTTCCGGCTGCTGCTGCAACGCCTGCGCGAGAACAAGGTCGTCTGCCTGGTCGGCGACCGTGACCTGGCGGGCTCCGGGGTGCCGGTGGAGTTCTTCGGCGAGCGGACGAGGATGCCGCCCGGCGCGGCGCGTCTCGCGCTGAGCACCGGAGCGGCCCTGCTGCCGGTCGGCGTGTGGTTCACCGATGACGGCTGGGCCGCGCGCATACACCCGCGGATCCGCGTCACCGCGCGCGCCGAGATCCCCGCCGCGGTGCAGGCGATGGCCGACATCTTCGCCGGGGACATCGCCGCGCATCCCGCCGACTGGCACATGCTGCAGAAGCTGTGGACCGCCGACTTCGGCGACGCCGAGCCGGAGCCCGCGGCCGAGGAGGCGGCGGCCGGGTGAAGATCGGCATCGTCTGCCCCTACTCCTTCGACGTCCCCGGTGGCGTGCAGGGGCACATCGTCGACCTCGCCCGTGCGCTTATCGAACGCGGGCACGAAGTCTCCGTGCTCGCCCCCGCCGACGAGGACGCGGATCTGCCGGAGTTCGTGCACCCCGCGGGCAAGGCGCTCGGCATCCCCTACAACGGCTCGGTCGCGCGGCTGCAGTTCGGCCCCGTGTCCTACGCGCGGGTGCGCCGCTGGCTGCGTGAGGGCAGCTTCGACGTGCTGCATCTGCACGAGCCGACCGCGCCGAGCCTGTCGCTGCTCGCGCTCAAGGTCGCCGACGGCCCGATCGTCGCGACCTTCCACACCTCCACCCCGCGGTCGCGGACGCTCTCGGCGTTCCAGCCGGTGCTGCGGCCGCTGCTGGAGAAGATCACCGCCCGGATCGCGGTTTCCGCGCTGGCGCGGCGGGTCCAGGTCGAACATTCCGGCGGGGACGCCGTGGAGATCCCGAACGGGGTCGACGCGGAGTTCTTCGCGCGGGCGTCCCCTTTGGACGGTTACCCGCGCGCGGGCGGCACTCTCGGGTTCGTCGGGCGGTTCACCGAACCCCGTAAGGGCATGGCCGTCCTGCTCGACGCGGCGCGCCGGATCCTGCCCGAGTACCCCGAACTGAAGCTGCTCGTCGTCGGCCGCGGCGAACCCGAGGAGCTGCGGCGGATGGCCGGGCCGGAGCTGGCGCCGCATGTCGAACTGCTGGGTCAGGTCGACGACGCGATGAAGGCGCGCGCGCTGCGCAGCGTCGACGTGTACTGCGCGCCCAACCTCGGCGGCGAAAGCTTCGGCATGATCCTCACCGAGGCGATGGCCGCGGGCACCGCGGTGGCCGCGAGCGCGCTCGACTCGTTCCGCCGGGTGCTCGACGACGGCCGTGCCGGTGTCCTGTTCCCGGCTGGTGACGCGGGTGCGCTCTCCGACGCCCTGCGCGAGCTGCTCTCCGACCCGGCCCGCCGCTCGTCGCTGGTCGCCGCCGCGGGGGAGCGGGTCACGATGTACGACTGGTCCGTCGTGGTCACGCAGGTGCTGCGGGTCTACGAGACGGCCGTGGCCGCCGACCCGCGGCGGGTCAGCGCGCAAGAGGTGCCCTCGTGACCTGGTTCGTGGCACTCATGGCGCTGCTCGCCGCGATCATCGTCCTCGGCGGGCTCTTCCTGGTGGCGACCGCGAACCGGCTCGACCGCCTGCACGTCCGGCTCGATGCGGGCTGGGCCGCCCTCGACGCCGCCCTCGCCCGGCGTGCGGTCGTCGCCCGCACAGTCGCCGCGGGCGTGCTGAACGGTGACGAGGCCGCGGCCGTGCTGCAGGCCGCGGACACCGCGGAGGCCGCGCCCCGAGCCGAGCGCGAAGACACCGAGAACGAGCTCACGAAGCTCCTGGCGTCGGTCCGGCGCGAAGAGCTGCCGCCGCGGCTGGCCGACGAGCTGGCCGACGCCGAATACCGCGTCGTCATCGCCCGGCGCGTGCACAACGACGCCGTCCGCGACACGCTCGCCTTGCGCCGGCGGCGCAAGGTGCGCTATTTCAAGCTCGCGGGAACGGCGCCGCAGCCGCAGTACTTCGAAATCGTCGAGCCCCAGTTGTAGCTTTGGGGGCATGACTGACCCTGCTTGCGCGGTCGCCCACGGCGAAGCCGAGGCGCCGACCGAGACCCGCACCCTGGTGGCGGTGTTCGACGGCCCGGTCGCCGGGTACCTGCTGAAGTACGCGGCCGACCTGGGCTACCGCACCGTGCTCCACGACCCGAAGAACGGCACGCTGCCCGCGCTCGACGCCACCACCGACGTGGTCGTCACCGACCACCATCGCGACGAACTCGGTGAAGTGCTGCGTGACGTGCTCGCGTACCCGGTCCGCTGGGTCGGCGTCATGGGCAACCCCCGTCACCCCGGCCCGCACGTCGAAGCCCTCAAACAGCTCGGCGTCCCGGCGGAGCAGATCGACCGCGTGCACCGGCCGATCGGCCTCAACATCGGCTCCCGCACCCCACCGGAGATCGCGCTCGCCACGCTGGCCGGCCTCCTCGCCGACCGCAACAACCGCCCGGGCGGCTTCCACTTCTAGACGGAGTCGCGGCCCGCAGGTGCCGAAGTCGCCGGCACGGGCACGGCCTCCGGCGCGTCCGGAAGGCCCACGGCGATGTGCTCGCGCGCCGGGGCCCGGGTAACCAGGCTCACCACCACCACGACCAGGCCGTTGACCAGCAGGGCCGCGAAGCCGATCTCCATCGTGGACACCCGGTGCCACCAGGTGGAGATCTGCGGCACCGCGATCAGGACCACGCCGGTGACCGAGCCGGCGGCGACACCCCAGGTGGTCGTACGCCGCCAGGCGAGCGAGGCGATGATGCCCGGTCCGATCTGGGCGATACCGCTGTAGGCGATGAGCAGCAGGCCGACGATCGTCTTGTTGGAACCGAGCGTGAGGTCGGCGGCCGCGAGCACCCCGAGCAACGTCGCCAGCCGCCCGGCCCACAGCCGGTGCCGGTCGCCAAGCCGCGCGGACGGCCGGTAGATGTTGCGCGCCACGCTCGTGCCCAGCGTCAGCAGCATGACCGTGGACGGTACGACGGCGACCAGGACACCGGTGGCGGCCACCAGCCCGACGAACCACTGTGGATAGTACTTCGCGACCACCGAGACCAGCGCGTTGTTGGAGGTGGTCAGGTGCGGCAGGGTGAGCACCGCGGCGAAGCCGATCACGAAGACGAAGAAGTAGGACAATGTGTAGAGCGGCTGGAAGACCGCATTGCGGCGTACGGTGTGGGCGTCCTTCGCGGCGAGGTTGGCCTGGAACGAATGCGGCCACATCCAGTAGCCGATGTTGGTCATCAGCAGGGCCGACATGAACCACAGCGACGTGTGGCCGGTCGCCGGCTTCATTCCCGGCAGGTTCGCGTAGCTCGGGTGCAGTGCGTCCATATGACGAAAGATGCCGGCGATTCCGCCGAGGCCGGTGGCCGCCCCGATGGTCACGACGATCGCCACGACGGCCGCGATCACGAGCACGTCCTTCACGACCGATGCGAGCGCCGACGAGCGCAGGCCGGCGGTGAAGGTGAACACCACCAGCACCACGGCGCCGATCCCGACCGCGAGCGGTTTGCTCACCGTGCCGTGGAAGAGCACGTTGACGATCGAAGACAGCCCGGTCAGCTGCACCTGGACATAGGGAACCAGGGCCAGCACGCCGATGACCGCGACGAGCGTGGCCAGCCATTGGGTGCCGAACCGGGCGCGCAGGTAGTCGCCCTGGGACAGCACACCGTGCTCGTGCCCGGCTCGCCAGATCTTGGGCAGGAGCCAGTAGCCCAGCACGTAGCCGAGCGGCGCGTTCGCCAGCACGTAGAAGCCGGGAGCGCCGTGCTCGTAGGCCCAGCCGGCCGCGCCGAGGAACGCGAACGTCGTGTAGATCTCGCCGGCCGACAGGAACCAGAGCAGGAAGCTGCCGAAGCTGCGGCCGCCGACCGCCCACTCGGTCAGGTCCATGCGGCGCCGGCGCCGGGCCAGTGCGGTCGACGCGCCGGTGGTGAAGGCGACGACGAACAGGGCGATCAGGATCGCGGTCATCGGCCGGTCACCTCCCGGGCCCGGTCCAGCCGCCAGACCACACCGAGGCAGCCTGTCGTCACGACCACTCCGGCCAGCGCCCACCACAGCAGCAGGGGCACTCCGAGCGGTGCGGCGTGGACGCTGTTGACCAGCGGGATGGCTGCTACCGACCACAGGTACGGCACGAGCAGCAGCAAGCGGTGGCGGTGCCTGCCCGCCCGCGATCGGGTCCGCGGCGTTGTCATGAGCGTCTCCAGGGTCGTGGTGGGGTGACGGGTCGAAACGATCAGCTCAGGTCGAGTCCGCCGCGCAGGACGCGGTCCAGTACGTTCACCGCGACCGGCAGGGCCGCCTCATCGATGTCGAACCGGGTGGCGTGGTGCGGGGCCGGGCTGTCCGCACCGATACCGAGGTAACCGGCCACACCGCCGTGCGCCCGCACCCGGCGCATGAAGGCGGTGGCGTCGTCGCTGGCGATGCCGGCGCCAGGACCGGTCACCGTGGCGCCGGCCGCGCGTGCCGCCGCCTCGACCGCGCGCGCGACGTCCGGGTCGTTCGGCGCGGTGGTGACCGAGCCGACGAGCTCCACGTCCAGGTCCAGCCCGTACATCCCGGCCGCGCCGGTGAGCGTGGCGCGCACCCGGCGTTCGAGTTCCTCGTTAACGGCGCCCTCGTCCGCCCGCGTCTCCAGCAGCATCACCGCCGTGTCCGGCACGATGTTGCTGGAGGTGCCCGAGGTCAGCATGCCGACGTTCACCCTGGTCTCGTGACCGGAGTAGGGCGGCATGGTGTGCACCGCGACCGCGGCCGCCGCCGCTCCGAGCAGCGCGTGCCGCCCGCGTTCCGGCGCCATGGCGGCGTGCGCCGCCGTGCCGTGGAACGTGGCGCGCAGCTTCGAGTTCGCCAGCAGACCCGGAATCGCGGGGCAGACCGAGCCGGTCGGCAACCCGAGCCCGAGGTGGGCGGCGAGGAACACGTCGACGTCGTCCACGGCGCCGGCCTCGACCATCGCGGCTGCCCCCCGGCCACCCTCCTCCGCCGGCTGGAGCACCAGCCGGACCGTGCCCGGGAAGTCCCGGTCGGCCAACCGGCCCGCGATGGTCAACGCCACCGCGACGTGTCCGTCGTGGCCGCACGCGTGCATGGCGCCCGGCCAGAGGGACCGGAAGCCCTCCCTCGCCGGGAGGTGGGCCTCGTCGGCGGACTCGGCCAGCGGAAGGGCGTCGAGGTCGGCGCGCAGGGCCGTGACCGGGCCGGGACGATTTCCGCGCAGTGTGGCCAGGACACCGGTCAGCCCGCCGCGCATGGCAGGCAAGAACCGGTCGTCGGCACCGTCGCGGGCGGCCCGCCGGTAGGCCGCGTCCAGCACCGTCGGCTCCGGCACTCCCAGCCGGGAGTCCGGCGCCATCGCGTCGGCCCCCACCAGGACGTCCCAGCCGAGATCGGCCAGGATGCCGGCGGCACGGCTGGCCGTGCGGAACTCGCAGAAGCCGACCTCGGGGTGGCGGTGGAAGTCACGACGCAAATCGACCACGCTCGCCGACGGGGTCATCGATCCTCCAGGTGGTCCTCGGGCAGGATGGCCGGGGCGAAGTGTCGGCGTTCGCGGAAGCGCTGGTCAATGGCCGGGACAGCGTCATGTGAGTTACGCATGATCGCTGCGTGAAACGTATTGGACACCGGCAGCGCCATCCGGTGGACTGAACGCCGCTCACAGGTGAGATCGACCGATGAGGGGTCACGATGGTTCAGCTGGCACGGTTCCCGCGGCGCGCGCTCGGGCATTTTCCGACGCCCTTCGAGCCGCTGAGCCGGCTTACCGACCGGCTGCGCGCGGAACACCGGCAGGTCCCGACGCTCTGGATCAAGCGCGACGACTGCACCGGCCTGGCCACCGGCGGCAACAAGACCAGGAAGCTGGAGTACCTGGTGGGCGAGGCGCACCAGCAGGGCGCCGACACGCTCATCACGCAGGGCGCCACCCAATCCAACCACGCACGCCAGACCGCGGCGGCGGCCGCGCGGGTCGGCATGGACTGCAAGCTGCTGCTGGAGCGGCGCCAGGAACGCGATGAGGACTACGAGCGGTCGGGCAACGTCCTGCTCGACGAGATCCTCGGCGCCGAGATCGTCGACCGGCTGCCGGCCGGCACCGATATGCAGGCCGCGATGGAGGACCTCGCGGACCGGCTCCGCGCCGAAGGCCGGCGGCCGTACGTCATTCCCGGCGGCGGGTCCAACCCCACCGGTGCGCTCGGTTACGTCGGTTGCGCCGCGGAACTGGACTCGGCACCCGTCCCGATCGACTGGGTCGTCCACGCCACTGGCAGCACCGGCACCCAGGCCGGGCTTGTCGCCGGCCTGCGGTTGCGGCACAGCGACGCCAGGGTGCTGGGCATCAGCGTGCGGCAGAAGGAGGACCAGCAGAGCGCGGCCGTGCACGATCTGGCGCGCCGCACCGCGGCCCTGCTCGGCGCCGAGGACGCGATTCCGCGCGACGCGGTGCTGGTCGACGACCGGTGGGTGGGCGGCGGCTACGGCGTGCCGACGGACGCGATGGTCGACGCGGTCCGCCTGCTGGCCACCACCGAGGGCATCCTGCTGGACCCGGTGTACTCCGGCAAGGGCTTCGCCGGGTTGCTCGGCAACATCGCCGAAGGGCGGTTCGCGGCGGACCAGAACGTGGTGTTCGTGCACACCGGTGGCAGCGCCGGGCTGTTCGGCTACCGCGACACGTTCTCCCCGTCGTGACCGCGCGGGCCGACCATCTGGTGGGCGTTCTCGGTGGCATGGGCCCGGCCGCCACCGCGGACTTCTACGCCCGGCTGATCCAGCACACACCCGCGAGCAGGGACCAGGAGCACCTCCGCGTGGTGATCTGGGCCGACCCGACGGTGCCGGACCGGGTAAGCGCGGTGCTCGAGGGCACCGACGGGCCGTATCCGGCGATGCTGGCCGGTGCCCGCCGGCTGTGCGAACTCGGTGTCACGGTTGCCGCGATGCCGTGCAACACGGCACACGTGTTCCTGCCACGCCTGGTGGCCGACACCGGGTTGCCGTTCGTCGACATGATCGAGGAGACGGTCGGCGCCCTCACCCGGGCCGGCACGGCGCCGCGTGCCGTCGGGCTGCTGGGGACCCGGGGAATCGTGCACAGTCGGCTCTACCAGGATCGGCTGCGCGCGGCAGGTATCCGCCCCGTCGAGCCGGGTCCCGAGGTGCAGGCCGAGGTGGACGCGGCCATCCGGGCCGTCAAGCGGGGCGAGCTGGCCACCGCGGGGGACCACGCGGTGGCCGCGGTCCGCCGACTGGCGGGCGGCACGGTGGACGCGGTCGTGCTGGCCTGCACCGAGCTGCCCGTGGCGCTGCGGGACAGCGACCGGGCGGGGCTGCCGCTCCTGGTCGATCCCACCGAGCAGCTCGCCGTCGCCGTGGTCACCACGTGTCTGGGCGCGGAGGCTCATCGCGCGGGGTGACCCCTCGCCGGCCGGCGTCCAGCGCCGCCAGCTCCCAGACTTCGGCCGCGCGCGGGTTGGCCCGTTGCCGGCGGTTGCGGTGCAGCTGCACCTCGAGCTCAGCCGTCCACTCCGGACCGCCGAGCTGGGCCAGTGTGCCGGCGCCGACGTCGTCCCGCGCGAGCACCCCCGGCAGCCAGCCGACCCCGAAACCGGCACGGACCAGCTGCGCCAGTGCCGAGGTCAGGTCACTCTGCACGACCGGGCGCAGGTAGGCGCGGCGCGTGGCGAGCAGCCGGTCGGTGACTCGGCCGAGGAACGCCCCGGCGCCGTGGCTCACGAACGGCACCAGGCGGTTCGGGCTGCCCGGCAGCGCGTACTCGGCCGCGCCGTCCCTGGCCCGCGCGTAGGGCGACAACCGTTCCCTGGCCACGACCAGCGATTCGACCTCGCTGCGGTCGATGCCCAGCGGCTGCGCCGGATCGGCGTACGCCAGCAGCAGGTCACAGCCACCGTGCAGGAGCGCGTCGTAGGCGTCGAGGTTGTTCGAGGGCAGCAGCAGACAGGTCAGTCTGGGCTTGTCCACGGTCAGCGCCGCCCACCACCCGGCGAAGTAGTGGCTGGCCAGCGTGTGGCTGATAGCCAGCCGCACCGCCTCGCGGGGCATGAGCTGGCGCCCGCGCACCTCGTCGCGCACGGCAGCCAGGTTGGCTACCACCTCGTGGGCCTGCGCCCGCAGCTTGACTCCCGCCGGCGTGAGCGAGACCGGGAACGTCGAGCGGTCCACCAACTCGGCACCGGCCCAGTGCTCCAGGGAGCGGATGCGCCTGCTGAACGCCGGCTGGCTGATGTGCAGAGCCTCGGCGGCCCGGGTGAAGCTGCCGTGCTCCAGCAGTGCGAGCAGGCTCTCCAACCACGCGACATCCACGTGCGGAGCCTAGTCCCGGCCTTTGCTGGGCAAACGGATCCCGGGCCGCCGAGCCGGCTGCCTGACCGCGCTTCAGAGGCTGCGGGCGACTATGTCGCCGTAGGCCGTGGTCGCGTGGATGTCGAGTTCGGCGGCGCCGTCGTTCTTGAGGGCGTTGCTGATGCGGCCGTGGGTGGTACCGGCGTCCAGCGAGGCCGCGACGCCGGCGGCGGCGGCGACCGAGATGCCCCCGGACTGGGTGCGCAGCACGACCGTGCCGCGTACGGCCTCGGCGACGCGGATGTCGCCCCTGGTGGTACTGATCTGGGCGGGGCCGTCCAGCCGGCCGACTTCGACGTCCCCGTCCACCGCGGTGAGGCGGACGCTGGCCGCCTCGTCGATCTTGATCTGGCGGTACGCGCCGTCGAAGGCGACGTCGCCGAGGCGGCCGGCGCCGCGGACTTCGGCGCCGGCGGCCCTGGCCTCGACGCGCGAGCCGGCAGGCAGCTGGATGGTGACCTCCAGGGATCCCGAGGGCCCGAAGTACTGGTTCTTGGACTCCGAGGTGCGGATCCGCAGAACACCGTCGCCGTAGGTGGCGGTGGTCCGCTCCGCGGCTTTGACGTCGCGGCTCTTCGACGGGTCGGCGGGCCGGACCTCGACGGTGGTGTCGGCGCGGTCGGTGGCGACGAGCTGGACGCGCCCGGCGGGAATGTCCAGCACGGCGGCGATCGGGGCGGGAGTGTCGAACGTGTGCATCGTGGCTCCTGCTGTCGGTGTCGGTGCGATCGACAACCACACTCGCCCGCCGTCCTGACACCGGACGGCCACTGTCCTGACACGCCCTCTGACACGGATCCCGGCACGTTCGCCGCGATCGCCAACGGGACCGCGCCGGTTACCCGGTCTTCACTCCCTCCGGCATCGGGTCGAACCGCGCGTGCTTCCGGGTGAACGTCGCCGTGCCCGAGGTGAGCGACCGCAAATCCGTCGCGTACCGGAGCAGCTCCGTCGCCGGGACCTCCGCCTTGACGAGCGTCCGCCCGCCGTGCGCGGCCTCCGTGCCGAGCACGCGCCCGCGCCGGGACGACAGATCACCCAGCACCGTGCCCAGATGCTCGTCCGGCAACAGCACCGTCACCTCGTCCACCGGCTCCAGCAGGGAGATCCGGCTGTTCGCGGCCGCGTCCTTGAGTGCCAGCGCACCGGCCGTCTGGAACGCCGCGTCGGACGAATCCACGCTGTGCGCCTTGCCATCCACCAGCGTCACGCGCAGGTCCACCACCGGGTTCCCCGACGAGAGCCCGCGTTGCAGCTGCGCGCGCACGCCCTTCTCCACACTCGGGATGAACTGGTGGGGCACCGCTCCACCGACGACCCGGTCCACGAACTCGAACCCGCTGCCCCGCGGTAGCGGTTCGACCTCGATATCGCACACGGCGTACTGCCCGTGCCCGCCGGACTGCTTCACATGCCGCCCATGGCCCTTCGCCGGGCTCGTGAACGTCTCGCGCAGGCTGATCTTCACCGGCTCGGTGTCGACCTCGGCGCCCCCGGCCCGCAGCCGGGACAGCACGACGTCCGCATGCGCCTCGCCCATGCACCACAGCACCAGTTGGCTCGTCTCGGCGTTGCGCTCCAGCCGCAGTGTCGGATCGCCCGCCACGAGCCGGGACAGGTTGCGCGCCAGCGTATCCTCGTCGCTGCGGTTGTGCGCGACGATCGCGACGGGCAGCAGCGGTTCGGGCATGGTCCACGGCCGCATCAACATCGGATCCTCCGGCGAGGACACGGTGTCCCCGGTCTCGGCCGAACCGACCTTGGTCAGCGCGCACAGATCCCCCGCCACGCAGTACGGCACCTCGCGCAGGTTCGCGCCCAGCGGGGAGTAGAGGTGCGCGACGCGTTCGTCGGCGTCGTGGTCCTCGTGGCCGCGCTCGGCGAGGCCGTGCCCCGAAACGTGCACCGGTCGCTCGGGCCGCAGCGTGCCCGAGAAGACGCGGACCAGCGAAACACGCCCCACGTAGGAGTCGACCGCCGTCCGCACGACCTCCGCGGCCAGCGGCCCGTCCGGGTCCGCGCGCAGGTCCTCATGCGGGCCGCCGTCGACACCGCTGACCTTGGGCAGCGGATGTTCCAGCGGGGACGGGAACGCCCGCGCGATGCCGTCGAGCACCTCGGCCAGCCCCAGTCCGCTGGTGGCGCACACCGGGATGACCGGATGGAAGGTGCCGCGCGCGACGGCGGTCTCCAGATCGGAGATCAGCGTCGTCTCGGAGATCTCCTCGCCGGCGAGGTAACGGTCCATCAAGGTCTCGTCCTCGCTCTCGCCGATGATGCCCTCGATCAGCTCGTCGCGGGCTTCGGCGATCCGGTCCTGATCCGCCGGATCGGGATCGGCGAGCACGGGCGGGTAGCCGCCGGAGTAGTCGTAGCGCCGCTGCGTGATCAGGCCGACGAGCGCGGGCCCGTCCCCGCTCGCGGGCAGGTACAGCGGGAGCACCCCGGCGCCGAACGCTTCCTGGCACGCGGCGATCTCGGTCATGACGTCGGCGCGCTGGTGGTCGGTCCTGGCGATGACGACCGCCCGCGGCATGCCGACGGCGGCGCACTCCTCCCACAGCGTGACCGTCGCCGGGTCCACGCCTTCGGCCGCGCACACGACGAACAGGGCCGCGTCGGCCGCGCGCAGGCCGGCTCTCAGTTCGCCGACGAAATCCGCGTAGCCGGGGGTGTCGATGAGGTTGATCTTGACGCCGTTGTGCAGGATCGGCGCGACGGACAGGCCCACCGATCGCTGTTGCCGGACCGCCGCCGGGTCGTGGTCGCAGACCGTCGTGCCCTCCACCACGGAACCGGCCCTGGCCACGGTGCCGGACACCGCGAGCAGGGCCTCGGTGAGGGTGGTCTTGCCCGAACCCGACGGGCCGACCAGGACCACGTTGCGCACCATGCGCGGATCGTCCACAGCGACCGCGGCCCCGGCATCACCGTTCTTGGACTGCTTCTCGGCCATGGCCAGGCCTCCCGGGACTTCGATGTCTGTTACGGGTGTGCCTCCGATCACACACCCCCCGGACATGCCCCGGCAACCCCGTGTCCACCAGGACACCCGTCTGCTGGCCGGCGCGGCGAAAGTGGACTTCTGAAATCGGGTCGTACTGGCCTGGGGGAGCGGTCCACATCGGCCTAGACTGGTCAGGTACCCCTCGTTGGAAAGGCGTTCCCGTGTCCGAAGTTCAGTCCTCTGGTTCCCCGGTGCCCGAGCGCGGCACCGCGCGCGTCAAGCGTGGTATGGCGGAGATGCTCAAGGGCGGCGTGATCATGGACGTGGTCACCGCCGAGCAGGCCAAGATCGCCGAGGACGCCGGTGCGGTGGCCGTGATGGCGCTCGAGCGCGTGCCCGCCGACATCCGTTCGCAGGGCGGGGTGGCGCGGATGAGCGACCCCGATCTGATCGACGGGATCATCAACGCCGTGTCGATCCCGGTCATGGCGAAGGCGCGGATCGGGCACTTCGTCGAGGCGCGCGTGCTGCAGTCGCTCGGCGTGGACTACATCGACGAGTCCGAGGTGCTCACCCCGGCCGACTACGCCAACCACGTCGACAAATGGGCGTTCACCGTGCCGTTCGTGTGCGGGGCGACGAACCTGGGCGAGGCGCTGCGCCGGATCAACGAGGGCGCGGCGATGATCCGCTCGAAGGGCGAGGCCGGCACCGGCGACGTGTCGAACGCGACCATGCACATGCGCAAGATCCGCGCCGAGATGAAGCGGCTCACGTCGCTGCCGGAGGACGAGCTCTACGTCGCGGCGAAGGAACTGCAGGCGCCGTACGAGCTGGTCCGCGAGGTGGCGGAGAAGGGGAAGCTGCCGGTCGTGCTGTTCACCGCGGGCGGGATCGCGACCCCCGCCGACGCGGCGATGATGATGCAGCTCGGTGCCGAGGGCGTGTTCGTCGGTTCGGGCATCTTCAAGTCGGGCGACCCCGCGAAGCGCGCGGAGGCAATCGTCAAGGCGACCACCTTCCACGACGACCCGGACGTGATCGCGAAGGTCTCCCGTGGTCTGGGCGAGGCCATGGTCGGCATCAACGTCGACGACGTGCCGGAGCCGCACCGTCTCGCCGAGCGCGGCTGGTGAGTCAACAGGCGGGGTAGAGCTCGATTTGGGTACGATGGCCATCGCTGCGTGCCAGCTTTCCGTCCGTGGTAACGACCGGAACGCCGAGTTCCTCGGCCAGTGCTATGTAAGCGGCGTCGTAGGCGCTGATTGCATGGCGGAGTTCCCACACGCGTCGGACAAGCGGGCGGTGGGGCGACCGCTCGACGGGAAGCATGCCGAGTCGCTTGATCACATGATCGGCCGTGGTCGGCGCCATCGCACCCGATCTGACGTATTTGCGGATCGAGCTGAGTACTTCGAGATCGATGAGTTCTGGTGCGGCCGCGTATCCACCGAGCACCCGACGACGCAGCGCCGGGTCCGGATCCTGCGCGCCGAGTACCTCGACGGCCGCGGACGCGTCGAGGACGAAACGGTTCGTCATCAGGCGTCCCGGTCCTCACGGACCGTGGCCGCGATGGTCTCCCGTGGTATGCCGCCCTCCCGGAACCGATCAAGGTCCTCCAGTATCTCCGCCATTGTCGGACCGTCGGCGAACTCGGCTCGCTGCCGTTCCAGGTATGCCTCGAGGCTGAAGGGGTCGGTGCGGCGAGGAGCGGGCTCCTCGTGCCGCCGTGCGTTGTCGGCCATGGCGTCAAGGCTAGCGCACGGGACCGACAGAAAAACCGCGTCCGTGCACGTCAGCCGGGGTGTATCGGGGCATACAGTGAAGAGAAGGAGGTCGGATGGAACCGGTGATCGGCATCCTGGCGCTGCAGGGTGACGTCCGCGAGCACGCGGCGATCCTGGAGCGCGCGCGGGCGCGGGCGCGGCCCGTGCGGCGGCCGGCGGAGCTCGCCGAGGTCGACGGGCTCGTGCTGCCCGGCGGCGAGTCGACCACGATGTCGCGCCTGCTCGAGACCTTCGAACTGCTGGAACCCCTCCGCGAGCGGATCGCGGGCGGCATGCCCACCTACGGCTCGTGCGCCGGCATGATCCTGCTCGCCCGCGAAGTCCTCGACGGCCGTCCCGACCAGCGCCAGCTCGACGGGCTCGACGTGGTCGTGCGGCGCAACGCGTTCGGCAGGCAGGTCGACTCCTTCGAGGCCGAGCTCGACTTCGCGGGTATCGAGGGCGGCCCGCTGCACGCGGTGTTCATCCGGGCCCCCTGGGTGGAGAAGGCCGCCGACGGGGTGGAGATACTGGCGCAGACGGCCGTGACCGGGGACGAGACGGCTAGGATCGTCGCGATCCGGCAGGGGCCGGTGCTCGCCACCGCCTTCCACCCGGAGCTCACGGGGGACGAGCGCGTGCACCGCTTCTTCGTGAGGATGGTGCACCGGACGACGTAGACGAGGAGAGAGAAGCGATGAGCGGCCACTCCAAGTGGGCTACCACTAAGCACAAGAAGGCCGCCCTCGACGCCAAGCGTGGCAAGCTGTTCGCGAGACTGATCAAGAACATCGAGGTCGCCGCGCGGACCGGCGGGGGCGACCCGGACGGCAACCCGACGCTGTACGACGCCATCCAGAAGGCCAAGAAGAACTCCGTCCCGCAGGACAACATCGAGCGTGCCCGCAAGCGGGGCGGCGGTGAAGAGGCCGGTGGCGCCGACTGGCAGACGATCAACTACGAGGGCTACGGCCCGAACGGGGTCGCGATCCTCATCGAGTGCCTGACCGACAACCGCAACCGCGCCGCGTCCGAGGTGCGCACGGCGCTGACCCGCAACGGCGGCTCGCTGGCCGACCCCGGCTCGGTCGCGTACCTGTTCAACCGTAAGGGCGTCGTGATCATGCCGAAGAACGACGTGGCCGAGGACGACGTCCTGATGGCCGTGCTCGACGTGGGCGCCGAGGAGGTCAACGACCTCGGCGAGAGCTTTGAGATCGTTTCCGAGGCGACCGACCTCGTCTCCGTGCGGAAAGCCTTGCAGGAGGCCGGATACGACTACGAGTCGGCCGACGCGAGCTTCCTGCCCTCGGTCAGCGTGCCGCTGGACGCCGAGGGCGCGAAGAAGGTCTTCAGGCTGATCGACGCGCTCGAGGACTGCGACGACGTGCAGAACGTCTACGCCAACTTCGACGTTTCGGACGAGGTGCTGGCCGAAGTCGGCTAGTGCTGAGTGATCGTGTCCGGTGTACGTTGTCGTGTTTGCCCGTGGGGTCGGTGAGTTCGCCCGTTGCGGTGTTGAGTTGGCTGGTCTGGTGGCCGAGTTTGCCCTCGGCGGCAGCGGTCGGCCAACTCGGTGACGCCCCGGGCCAACTCGGCGACGCCAGGGGCCAACCCGATGCCCTGGCAGGCAAACACACCCGCGCTCGTGCGCGAGGACGTTGGCTGACCACACTTTCAGCTGAAAGATCCCGGTGTGCCAGGCATGCCGGGATTTTTCTGCGTGCAGGCACTGTCCGCGCGGGAGTCCATACGGCACAATGACCGCCGTGACGACCGAGACGACTCCCGATGTGCTCGCGCCCGAAGATCACGAACTTCTCGAATGGATCGTCTCGGAAGCGGAGCGCAGGGGCAACGCCGTCATCTCGGTTCCCCGTGACGACAAGGGATCCGGCTACTGCTTCACCGCCTGCGTGTGGGCGATGCACCAGGTGCCGGAGGCGGTCGTCATCGGCCTGCCCGAGCAGATGGCGCAGGTGCTGCTCGACGCCTATGTGGACCGCGCGGCCACCGGCGGGGCGTTCGTCCCCGGTCAGGTGGTCGAAGACTTCTTCGACGGCGTGCCGGTGACCTTCGAGCAGGTGAATCCCGGCCACTACCCGGAGTTCCTCGGCAGCGCCTTCGTCGTCTACCCCGAGGGCGACTTCCCGGCGCTGCAGATCATCGTCGCGACGCCCGAGGGCAAATGGCCGTGGGACGCCGACGCGCCGGAGGGCTTCGCCCAATGGCAGCCCGTGCTCACCGGTTCCGGGCGCCCGGAGTCCTGGACCCCGGGCGTCGACGGTCCATAGTGGACATCGCGCGGCCCCGGCGCGTCGTGCGCGGCTGACGGCGCCCCACCCGGTAGCCTCCGAACTGGTGTTCGGACGCGAAGGGTGGATCAGGTGCGAGTGCTCGGTGTCGACCCGGGGCTGACCCGGTGCGGGCTCGGCGTGGTGGACGGCGGCTCCGGTCGTGCGGTCAGCTGCGTGGCGGTCGACGTGGTGCGCACCCCGGCCGACGCGGCGCTCGCCAGCCGGCTGCTGCGGATCGCCGACGCGGTGGAGGAGTGGCTCGACCGCTACCGGCCGGAAGCCGTCGCGGTGGAGCGCGTGTTCAGCCAGCACAACGTCCGCACGGCGATGGGCACCGCCCAGGCCGGCGGCGTCGTCGCGCTCGGCGCCGCGAGGCGGGGGCTGCCGGTCGTGTTCCACACGCCGAGTGAGATGAAGGCGGCGGTCACCGGCTCCGGCCGGGCGGACAAGGCCCAGGTCACGGATATGGTGACCAGGTTGCTCGGGCTGCCGGAGAAACCGAGCCCGGCCGACGCCGCCGACGCGCTCGGCCTCGCGATCTGCCACCTGTGGCGCGAACCGATGCGCGCCAGGCTCGCGGAGGCCGAAGCACGTGCCGCGGAGCTGGCCAAGAAACACCGGGCCCGGCTCGCGGCGGCCGCGAAACAAGCGAAGGGAGCGGCGCGATGATCTCGTCGGTGCGCGGGGAGGTGCTCTCGGTCGGGCTCGACCACGTGGTCGTCGAGGTCGGCGGGGTGGGGCTTTCGGTGCAGGCCACGCCGTCCACCCTCGCGACGCTGCGCCGCGGCGAGCAGGCCCGCCTGCACACCGCGCTCGTCGTCCGCGAGGACTCGCTGACCTTGTTCGGGTTCGCCGACGTCGACGCCCGCGAGCTGTTCACCCTGCTGCAAACGGTGTCCGGGATCGGGCCGCGGCTCGCGCTCGCCGCGCTCGCGGTGCTCGACCCCGACAAGCTGCGCACGGCGCTGGCCGAAGGCAACATCACCGTGCTCACGCAGGTCCCCGGCATCGGCCGCAAGGGCGCGGAGCGGCTCTCGCTCGAGTTGCGGGACAAGGTCACCTCCGCCGGGACCCCGGAGGCGATGCCCGCCGCGGGCTCGGCCGTGCGCGCGGAGGTCGTGGAAGCGCTTACCGGCCTCGGCTTCCCGCTCAAGCAGGCGGAACAGGCCGTGGAGAAGGTGCTGGCGAAGGCCGAAGCGGCGGATACCTCGACGGTGCTGCGTGCGGCGCTGACCACCCTCGGCCGCAAGGGCTAGGCCGCGAACGTGCACGATGGCGAAGTGACCGAATCCGACGCCGACGAGACCCTCTCGGCGCTGCCGCAGACTGGTGAGCGCGAGGTCGAGACGACGCTGCGCCCGCGCAAGCTGGGCGAGTTCGTCGGTCAGCCCCGCGTCCGCGAGCAGCTCGAACTGGTGCTGGAAAGCGCGCGCCGCCGGGGTGTCCCGCCGGATCACGTGCTGCTGTCCGGCCCGCCCGGGCTCGGCAAGACGAGCCTCGCGATGATCATCGCGGCCGAACTGGACGCGTCGATCCGCATCACTTCGGGTCCCGCGCTGGAGCGCGCCGGGGACCTCGCCGCGATGCTGTCCAACCTCGCCGAGGGCGACGTGCTGTTCATCGACGAGATCCACCGCATCGCCCGCCCCGCGGAGGAGATGCTGTACCTCGCGATGGAGGACTTCCGGGTCGACGTCGTGGTCGGCAAGGGCCCCGGCGCGACCAGCATCCCCCTGGAAATCGCGCCGTTCACCCTCGTCGGGGCGACCACCCGCTCCGGCGCGCTGACCGGCCCGCTGCGTGACCGGTTCGGGTTCACCGGCCAGATGGAGTTCTACGCCGACGACGAGCTCGACCAGGTCGTCCGCCGCGCGGCCGCGATCCTGGGGATCGAGATCGACACGGACGGCAGCGCGGAGATCGCCCACCGGTCCCGCGGCACGCCACGGATCGCGAACCGCCTGCTCCGCCGGGTGCGCGACTATGCCGAGGTCAGGGCGGACGGCCACATCACGCTGGCGGTCACGCGGGCCGCGCTCGAGGTGTACGACGTCGACGAGCTGGGCCTGGACAGACTCGACCGCGCGGTGCTGGGCGCGCTGGTCAACTCGTTCGGCGGCGGGCCGGTCGGCGTGTCCACGCTCGCGGTCGCGGTGGGTGAGGAGCCGGCCACGGTGGAAGAGGTGTGCGAACCGTACCTGGTCCGCGCGGGTATGCTCGCCCGGACTCCACGGGGGCGGGTGGCCACCGCGACCGCGTGGGAGCATCTCGGCCTCCGTCCGCCCGCGGACTACGGCCGATCGGAGCAGTCTGCGCTGTTCGATTAGCACGCCAGTGCTGAGAACCGCGGTGGCACCTGGCACACTCGATAGAGCACATCCGGACAAATGGGTGCGCGGGCCGCGTGCACCGAATGGAGAATCATGGAACAGCTTTTCCTGCCGTTGCTCCTCATGCTGGTGGTGGCGATCCCGCTGGTCATGGGTAGCCGGAAGCAGAAGCGCGCCGCGCAGGAGCAGAAGAACCTGCAGGGCAGCCTGTCCGAGGGTGACCGCGTGATGACGACCTCGGGCCTGTACGGCACGGTCGCCGACATCAGTGACGACAGCACGATCGACATCGAGATCGCCCCGGGCGTCGTCACCACCTGGCTGCGCCAGGCCGTGCGCGAGAAGGTCGCCCCGGCGATCGACGAGCCGGAGGAGTTCGAGGACTCCGCCGAGGAGGCCACGTCGATCGAGTCGATCAGCCAGACGCAGGCCGAGGAGAAGGCCGGTCCGCAGATCGCGCCGCCGCTCGAGCACGGCAAGAAGTAACGATCCAGCTTGCGGCCCCTGGCGCCCGGAGGCGCGCCGGGGGTACAACGCTGCTCTCACCTGGCACCGAGTAGGGTTTCGGTGCTAGCAACGGGCCACCAGCCCAGGTCCTGACCATTCCGAGGAGTACGACGACCGTGGCATCACCGGCCGGGCGGATCCGCCCGGGACGCTATCTCGGCTTGTTCGCTTTGATCGCGGTCGTGCTCTACCTGCTGGTGTTCTTCACCGGTAGCGGGAAGCCGACGCCGAAGCTGGGTATCGACCTGCAGGGTGGTACTCGTGTGACGCTCACCGCGCGTACTCCGGATGGGTCGGCGCCGTCGAAGGATTCGTTGAACCAGGCTCGTCAGATCATCGAGCGGCGGGTCAACGGTATCGGTGTGAGTGGTACCGAGGTCGTCCTTGACGGCAACAACATCGTGATCACGGTGCCGGGTGCGCAGGGTAATGAGGCGAAGAAGCTGGGCCAGACCGCGAAGCTGGGTTTCCGCAAGGTGCTGGATGCGCAGCAGACCACCGCGCCGCCCACCCCGGCCGCGCCGGGCACGGACAACCAGAGCCCGCAGCAGATCCAGGAGGCGAAAGCGGCCCGGCAGGCCCCGGCCCTGGTGACCGGTTCGGGGGACAGTCTCGCGGAGTCGGCGCCGGCGAAGCAGGCGCTGGCCGCGTTCACCTGCTCGGCGCAGGATCCGTTGCGGGGTAACGACGATCCGAACCTGCCGTTGATGACGTGTAACCAGGACGGTAGCGAGAAGTACGTGCTGAGCCCGGTTTTCCTGCAGGGCACGGAGATCGACAACGCGGTGTCCTCGCCGCCCGCGCAGAACAAGCCGGGCTGGACGGTGGACCTGACGTTCAAGTCCGGTGGCCGCCAGACCTGGGCTGATTTCACCAGCAAGAACGTCAACCAGCGGGCCGCGTTCGTGCTGGACACGCAGGTGGTGTCGGCGCCGACGATCCAGAGCGCGATCGTGGACGGCAACACCCAGATCAGCGGGAACTTCACCCAGCAGCAGACCAAGGACCTGGCCGACATCCTCAAGTACGGTTCGCTGCCGCTGTCGTTCACCTCCTCGGACGCGACGACGGTGTCGGCGACGCTGGGCCTGGCCTCGCTCAAGGCCGGTCTGATCGCCGGTGGCGTGGGTCTGGCGCTGGTGTTCGTGTACAGCCTGTTCTACTACCGGCTCCTCGGTGCGCTCACGATCGTGTCGCTGGGCTTGTCCGGTCTGGTGGTGTACGGGGTGCTGGTGCTGCTCGGGCGGTGGATCGGGTTCACCCTGGACCTGCCCGGGGTGGCCGGGTTCATCATCTCCATCGGTGTCACCGCGGACTCGTTCGTGGTGTTCTTCGAACGGCTCAAGGACGAGGTACGCGAGGGCCGCACGTTCCGCTCGGCGGTGCCGCGCGGCTGGGCGCGGGCGCGGCGCACGATCCTGGCCTCGGACGCGATCCTGTTCCTGGCCTCGGCGGTGCTGTACGCGATCGCGGTGGGCGACGTGCAGGGTTTCGCGTTCACTCTCGGGTTGTCGACCGTGCTGGACCTGCTCGTGGTGTTCCTGGTGACCCATCCGCTGGTCTCGCTCGCGTCGAGGTCCAGGTCCCTGTCCCGGCCGGGGCTTACCGGGCTCGGTGGTGTGCAGCATCTCGCCGAGGAGCGCCGGCGAGCACGAAAAGCCGCTGCCGCGGCCGCGAAGGAGGCGTGAAGTGGCCAGCTCTGACAAGGACACGCCCGCGGCGAAGAAGAGCAGCGTCTTCCACCGGCTCTACGTCGGCACCGGCGCGTTCGACATCGTCGGCAAGCGCAAGCGGTGGTACCTGGTCTTCGCCGCGCTGGTGATCGTGTCCATCGCCGCGATCGGCGTGCGCGGGTTCAACTTCGGTATCGAGTTCGTCGGCGGCACGCAGATCCAGATGCCGGCCCAGGGCGCGCACGGCACCATCACCGCCGAAGAGGCCGGGCGGGTGTTCGCGGACTCGCTGGGCAAGCAGGCTTCCTCGGTGCAGACGGTCGGCGTCGGCAACGCCGCGACGGTCCAGATCCGGTCCGAGTCGCTGCCCCAGACCGACGTGTCGAAGGTCGAGCAGGACCTGTTCGCCCAGTTGCAGCCGCTCGGCGCGAACGGGCAGCCGAGCGTGCAGGCGATCAGTGACAGCGCGGTCAGCGCGTCGTGGGGCGGCGAGATCTCGCGGCAGGCCCTGATCGCGCTCGGTGTGTTCATGGTGCTGGTGACGATCTTCCTGACGATCTACTTCGAGCGCTGGATGGCACTGGCCGCGCTGGTCTCCCTGCTGCACGACATCGTGGTCACCGCGGGCGTGTATGCACTCGTCGGGTTCGAGGTCAACCCGGCCACCGTGATCGGCCTGCTGACCATTCTCGGGTTCTCCCTCTACGACACCGTGGTGGTGTTCGACAAGGTCAAGGAGAACACGCGCGGGTTGCTCGGGCTGACCCGGCGCACGTTCGGCGAAGCGGCGAACCTCGCGCTGAACCAGACGCTGATGCGGTCGATCAACACCTCGATCATCGCGTTGCTGCCGGTGCTGGGGCTGCTGATCGTCGGCTACATCCTGCTCGGCTCCGGTGTGCTGCAGGACCTGGCGCTCGTGCAGTTGACCGGCATGCTCGCGGGCGTGCTGTCCTCGCTGTTCCTGGCGACACCGGTGCTGGTCGACTTCAAGATGCGCGACCCCAAGTACAAGCAGCAGGCCGAACGAGTGCGCTCCCGCCGCGCCAACCTCGCCCGCAAAGCCGCCGAACGCGAAGCCGCGGAGGACGACTTCGACGCCTCCGACGACGACGCCCTCGCGGCCGAGCTACGCAAAGAGAAGGCGTACGCCGCGGCGGCCAGCGTCCCGGCCCGCACCCCCAAAGGCACCCGGCCACAACCGCGCAAGGGGCGGCCATCAGGCAAACGGAGGCGCTGAGGCATGGACCTCGACGCCGCGCTGGGACTGATCGCCGAGGTCCCGGACTTTCCCTCGCCCGGAGTCGTGTTCCGGGATCTCTCGCCGCTGTTCGCGCATGGTGAGGGGTTCCAGGCGGTGGCCGACGCGCTCGCCGCGACGGTGGATCCGGACGTGGACCTGCTCGCCGCGGTCGAAGCGCGCGGGTTCATGCTCGCCGCCGCGATCGGCTACGCGCGCGGTCTCGGCGTGGTGCTGGTGCGCAAACCCGGCAAGCTGCCGGCGGTCGCGGGCCGGGTGGATTACGCGCTCGAGTACGGCACGGCCACCCTCGAACTGCCGGACAACGTGGTCGCCCCGGCCGCGCGAGTCGCCGTGGTCGACGATGTGCTGGCCACGGGCGGCACGGTCAACGCCGCGTGCCGCCTGCTGGAGAAGACCGGTGCGGTCGTCACCGGGGTGTCGGTGGTGCTGGAGCTGGCGGCCCTGCCCGGCCGCGAAGCCCTCGACGGCCGGAAGGTGCACTCGCTGCAGGTCGTCTGAGCTGGTTGCATGCATATCTGCATGTAAAGGTGTATCGTGATCTCGTGACGGCTCTGCAGATTCGTGACGTGCCCGAGCCGGTGCGAGCCCGGCTGGCCGAGCTCGCGCGGGAAAGGGGGCAGTCGTTGCAGTCGTACCTGCTGGATCTGGTCAATGATGAAGTCCGGCGACAGGACAATCTGGCCGTGTTGCGCCGCTTCGGCGAACGGCGGTATGGCACGCGGCTGACTCGCGAGGACGTCGTGTCCACTTTGCACGCAGCACGGGCGGGCCGGGACGACACGCTCGAAGTCCCGCCGGCGAGCGGATGATCGTCGTCGACGCTTCGGCGTTCGGGTTCGCGTTGCTCGACGAGGGGCCGTTCGGCGACCAGTGTCGCGACCTGCTTGCCGAGGATGACCGCTGGATCGCCCCGGAGCATTGGATGGTCGAGGTACTCTCGATCATCCGCGGCAACCTGCTCGGCGGGAAGATCGCCGAGGAGCACGCGGCCGAAGCGACGGATGGCCTGGCACGGCTGCAGGTCACCGTCCCGCTCACTCGGATCCTCCTGCCGAGGATGTGGGAGCTGCGTAACAACCTGAGCACGTACGACGCCGCCTATGTCGCCGCGGCGGAGGTGTACGGCTGCCGGTTGCTCACCGCGGACGAGCGATTGGCCCGTGCCCCAGGCATCACCTGCCCGGTCGCGGTCCTTGGCTAGACGGACTCGATCTCGACGAGGGAGTCGGCGCCGTTGAAGTCGCCGGCGTCGCGGGTATGGAGCCGGGCGGAGCGGGCGCGAGGTTGACGTCCGGCTCGCCGCTGCGTCGTGATCAGTCTTCCCAACGGTTGTAGTTGCCGACGTGCTCACAGGTGATCGTGGCGCCGTTCGTCGCGGTGGTCGTGACGCCGAGGTTGGCCTTGCTGCAGAACTCTCCGGCGTGGTACCTCCCCGCCAACGGATCGCTCTGTACGGGCGGTTGCTGCACCGGAGCCGGAGCCGGCGCTGGCCGCGGAGGCGTTGCCGGGGCCGGCGGTGGAGTCGACGCTTTCGTGGCAGGTGAGGGCGCCGGGCTCAGGCCGAGTACGGCGACGGCGGTGGTCCAGTCCGCGACGATCGCGTGCTGCGCGGCGGCGAGATCGATCCGGTGCGCACACACGGCGTTGCGTAGGGTGTTCTCGACCTCGTCCTTCGGATTGGGGCTGTGGCCGGGTTCGGGCCAGAGGTTGCGGGGATCGGACGGGGCACCGCCGAGTTCGAGCGGGATGAGGTGGTCTTCCTCGTAGTCACCAGTGGCGACGTCGCGGTAGCCATACGCCCGGATCTGGTCGGCTTTGAGCGACTCGGTGAAGGACTCCGCGGGCCGTACGGTCTCGGTCCAGCCGCTGCGACAGATCGTCGAGTCCACGGTGGCATCGCTGACGGCCGGATTCGTCTGACCTGGAGTGCACGCCGGATCAGGAAGCGGCTGTCCCGCCTGGTACCGCACGGTGCAACTGACCGCGGCGGCCGACGTGGTCGGCACCGCGGTCGTGGACGAGGGTGCCTGCTGGGTGCTCGAAGGCGCGTTGCCGGACGCGTGGCCGACGGTATCGACCTGCGGCGGTGCGGGGAACGAGGCAACCAGGACGATCAGCACCGCCAACCACCCGCCGGCGAGCACGGCGACCGTGCGCCATGGTCGCTGCCGGGATCGGAGCCACCGGCGGCCGGCGGGAAGGATGAGCGCGACTGCCGTGCACAGCACGGTGATCAGAAAGTAGATCGCGGCGGCCATGAGTAGCGGTCCTAACCTCCTTGTGGCAGCACGTTCGTGCCGAACCCTCGCCTAAGGTCGCCGGGGGCGAAGAACTGTTACAGGTGGTGTCGAACCTGCCGCGTCGATTCTCACGTGGCCGCGGCCGCGTGTGAGTAAACGGCAACGCGTACCGGATCTCGGCTGGTCATGGAGGCCGGACGGATTCAGCCTTTGGTGAGGCGGTCGAGTTGGCGCTGGACCTCGTCGAGCCGGCTTTGGAGCAGGGCGATCTCCGCGGCGAGCAGGGGGACGAGTTCCTGGTCGGCCGCTGCCGGGTCCGGCACGTCCGCGGGCGGCGGGACAGCGCTGTCGAACGCGCGGACCGGGTCGTAGAGTCGCGTGATCTCGTCGTGCACCACCGTGACACCGCCGAGTAGCCGGGAGAACGCCGCCAGCGGCAGCCCTGGGCGGGAGCCCGCGCAGTCCGCGCAGACCGCCATCAGCCGCCGCCATCCGATCGAGCCGGCGCCGGTTTCGACGAACACCGTGGCGGGGTGACCACAGCCGCAGCGGCCCACTCGCACGCGGCTGACTCGTTGCCGGGCGTAGCGCAGTCCACGTTCGTAGCGCCGGAATCGCCCGGAGGCGGCGATATCCAGCAACACCGTGTTGCGGTAGTCCGGGTCGCAGGCCAGCGCCCGCGCGTCGTCGAGCGTGTTCAGGCAGTAGAACCCGCAGTCGCACCACCGGGACGGGCTCTGGTGGTGCCCGCCCTGTGCGCACTCGGCGTCGGCCACGGCGCCGTAGACCTTGGTGCGGCCCAGCGTGACTCCGGCGAACGCGGCGCCGGTGCCGTCCGCGGATACCACCGGGTGGGCCAGCTTGTACCCGCGCAACGGTGCGGTGGGTCGCTCCTTCGGTTTCCCGATGGGCCAGCCCACCATCGCGCTACCGCTCGGCTGAGACGACCGGGGCCGGCGAGGGCTCACGCTCCGCCGCCGGCCCGACGGCAGGATCCGCCGCCGGGACCGGATGTTCTGCCGCCATGGCTGATTCCGGGGCGGAGTGCTCGACGACCTCGCCGACCGACAGCAACTTTCCGAGCTTCATCTCCACGCCTCCGCACGTGTGTCCTGCCGCGTGTGTCCAGACTGAACTCCGGGTCCCCGGATGTCCAGAGAGACCGGCGCCCGCCACCCGCCACCCGCCGCCGGTGTCACCCCATCCGGCCCACGCGCGTTACGCTTGATGTTCCAGAGAGTCATCGCGAGGAGCAGGAGGTGGGGGTGAGTCAGGAGCTCGATTCCGCGACGCCCGCCGACAGTGCGTTGACGCATCAGGGGGCGACGCGGGCACCGTCGGCCACCCGGCGTGTCCGGGCCCGGCTCGCGCGGCGGATCACCGCCCAGCGCGCCGCCTCGGTCAAGCAGGTGCTCGAGCCACTGGCCGCGATCCACCGCGAGCTGCACCCGAACGCCGACCTGAGCCTGCTCCAGCGTGCCTACGATGTCGCCGAGGAGCTGCACCGCGATCAGCGGCGCAAGTCCGGCGACCCGTACATCACGCATCCCCTCGCGGTCGCCACGATCCTCGCCGAGCTGGGGATGGACACCGTCACGCTGGTGGCCGCGCTGCTGCACGACACCGTGGAGGACACCGGCTACTCGCTGGAGCAGCTGGCCGAGGACTTCGGCGACAAGGTCGCCCAGCTCGTCGACGGGGTCACCAAGCTCGACAAGGTCAAACTCGGCACCGCCGCGGAGGCCGAGACCATCCGCAAGATGGTCATCGCGATGGCCCGCGACCCCCGCGTGCTGGTCATCAAACTCG
This sequence comes from Amycolatopsis alkalitolerans, assembly GCF_006152065.1. Taxonomy (GTDB): domain Bacteria; phylum Actinomycetota; class Actinomycetes; order Mycobacteriales; family Pseudonocardiaceae; genus Amycolatopsis_E; species Amycolatopsis_E alkalitolerans. The sequence goes on along the minus strand of NZ_VDFW01000008.1, from coordinate 40,325 downwards.
CCGACCGGCTGCACAACATGCGCACGATGCGGTTCCTGCCGCCGGAGAAGCAGGCCCGCAAGGCGAAGGAGACCCTGGAGGTCCTCGCCCCGCTCGCGCACCGGCTCGGCATGGCCACGGTCAAATGGGAGCTGGAGGATCTCGCGTTCGCGATCCTGCAGCCCAAGAAGTACGACGAGATCGTGCGCCTGGTCGCCGACCGCGCCCCGTCACGTGACATCTACCTGCACAAGGTGATCGACGAGCTGACCACGAGCCTCGGCAACTCGCGGATCACCGCGAAGGTCGAGGGCAGGCCCAAGCACTACTACTCGATCCACCAGAAGATGATCGTCCGCGGCCGCGATCTCGACGACATCCACGACCTGGTCGGCGTGCGGATCCTCGTCGAGGACGTGCGGGACTGCTACGCCGCGATGGGCGTCGTGCACGCGCTGTGGCAGCCGATGCCGGGCCGGTTCAAGGACTACGTCGCCCAGCCGCGGTTCGGCGTCTACCAGTCGCTGCACACCACGGTGATCGGGCCCGACGGCAAGCCGCTCGAGGTGCAGATCCGCACCTACGAGATGCACCACACCGCCGAGTACGGCATCGCCGCGCACTGGCGGTACAAGGAAACACGGGGCACGCACAGCACTCCGGCCGCCAACTCGGTCGACATCGACGAGATGGCGTGGATGCGCCAGCTGCTCGACTGGCAGCGTGAGGCCGCGGACCCGGGGGAGTTCCTCGACTCGCTGCGCTACGAGCTCGCTGCCCGCGAGATCTTCGTCTTCACGCCCAAGGGCGACGTGGTCACGCTGCCCGTCGGCGGTACGCCGGTGGACTTCGCCTACGCCGTGCACACCGAGGTCGGGCACCGCTGCATCGGCGCCCGCGTCAACGGCCGGCTCGTCGCGCTCGAACGCAAGCTCGAGAACGGCGACGTCGTCGAGATCTTCACCTCGAAGGCCGAGAACGCCGGCCCGAGCCGGGACTGGCTGACCTTCGCCCGTTCGCCCAAGGCGCGCGCGAAGATCCGCCAGTGGTTCGCCAAGGAACGCCGCGACGAGGCGATCGAGGCGGGCAAGGACGCGATCACCAAGGAGATCCGCAAGGTCGGGCTGCCCATGCAGCGCCTGGTCAACGCCGAATCCATGGGCGCGCTCGCCGCGGAGCTGCACCATCCGGACATCAGCTCGCTCTACGCCGCGGTGGGGGAGAACCACACGAGCGCCAAGCACGTCGTGCAGCGGCTGGTCGCGCTGATCGGCGGGGTCGAGGAGGCCGAGGAGGAACTGGCCGCTCGCTCCACCCCCTCGACCGTGCACCGGCGGCGCGGCTTGAACGACGTCGGTGTCGTGGTCAAGGGCGCCAGCGACGTGTGGGCGAAGCTGGCCCGCTGCTGCACCCCGGTGCCGGGCGACGAGATCCTCGGGTTCGTCACGCGGGGCGGCGGGGTGAGCGTGCACCGCACGGACTGCACCAACGCCGACGATCTGCGCACGCAGCCGGAGCGGCTCGTCGAGGTCGAATGGGCGCCCTCGGAGAACTCGGTTTTCCTGGTGTCGATCCAGGTCGAGGCGCTCGACCGGCATCGCCTGCTCTCGGACGTGACGAAGGTGCTGGCCGACGAGAAGGTCAACATCCTGTCCGCCTCCGTCACCACCTCGCGGGACCGGGTCGCGGTGAGCCGGTTCGCGTTCGAGATGGGCGACCCGAAGCACCTCGGGCACGTGCTCAAGGTCGTGCGCGGGGTCGAAGGCGTCTACGACGTGTACCGCGTCACGTCGGCGTCCTGATCTCTTTCGCCTACTGTCATGGCATGACGCTGGAGTTCACGCGCGACGGCGAGGTCGCCACGCTGGTCTTCGCCAGGCCCGAGAAGAAGAACGCGATCAGCCACGAGATGTGGTCGGGCATCCCGGACGTCGTGGCGCGGGTCGAGTCCGATCCGGACCTGAAGGTCCTGCTGATCACCGGCGCGGGCGGCGACTTCTCGGCCGGCGCGGACATCGGTGAGTTCCGCACGCTGCGTTCGACCGGGGACGGGGCGGCGACCTACGACAAGGCCGTCGAGGGTGCGGTGACGGCGCTGTCGGGGATGCGGAAGCCCAGCGTCGCGATGATCCGCGGCACCTGCATCGGCGGGGGCTGCCAGCTCTCCGTCGCGTGTGATTTCCGGTTCGCCGCACCAGATGCGCGGTTCGGGATCACGCCCGCGAAACTCGGCATCGTCTATGACTTCCTGTCCACGAAGCAGCTGGTCTCTCTGATCGGCCCCGCGCACGCGCGGTATTTCCTGCTGTCCGGCCAGCTGATCGACGCCGCGCGGGCGCGCGAAATCGGGCTGGTCAACGACGTGTTCGGCGCGCTGGAGGACGAGGTCTCCTCGTTCGTGGCGACCCTGTGCTCACGTTCGCAGGCCTCGATCCGCGGCATGAACCGCATCATCGAGAAGATCCTCGCCGGGCAGACGAACAGCGACTCCGAAGTAGACACCATCCGGTCGGCGGCCGTGCACGGCGAGGACTACGCCGAGGGTGTAGCAGCCTTCCTGGAACGCCGCCCGCCGTCCTTCACCTACCGCTGATTCACGCGCCCGCGTGCACGTACGCCGCCCACTCCCAGGGCCGCGAGTCCGGCTCGCCGCGTAACCGGCGCACCGCCGTATGCAGCGCGAGCGCCCCCGCCGGCCGCACCGGATCGTCGATCGTCGCGGCCAGTTCACGGTGGAAATCCTCAGCGATCCGCGCGGCCGTCGAGTCCCGGACTTCCCAGAGCGTGCCGATCGCCTGCGCGTACCCCGCGAGCTGGAAGGCGGAGGCGATATGGACCGCCTCGTCCGCCAGCACGGTGCTGCCGCGCGCCGTCGCACACGCCGACAGGTAGGCCAGTTCGGCGTGGTCCAGCCGCAGCCGGCTGATTTCGGTCACGGTCAGCGGCCCGTCGTGCAGGAGCAAGTGGCTCGCCGTGGCGTCGTCGGGGTCGCTGCTGGCGTGACAGGCGAAATGCGCGATCGCCGCGCCAGGCAACGCATCGCATACGGCCTGGCGCGTGGCGGCCTCACCGGACAGCGGCGGCGGGCCGGGAAAGGCGACGGCTAACGCGGTGGCCTCCCGCACGGTTTCCGGCAGCGCGGCGTGGCCTGGTGTTTCCGGCACGGCCACGGCCATCGTCGTCCGTTTCGGCGCGGCGGGGCGTGCGCGGCTGTGCAGCAGCGCACGCACGGTGGGCGTGTAGGAGGAGACCACACGGTCCAGCACCGACGCGCCCGGCTTGTCGTGGTGGCCGGCCGCGTGCAGCGGCAGGAAGGCGAGCGGCCCGGTGGGCGACCACCACAGGCGCGGCCACGGGCTGCCGGGTTCGTGCTCGCCCATGCCCAAGTCCGTCAGCACCGGTTCCGCGAGCACGTCCCACAACCAGCCCAGGGTGTCAAGCACGGTGCGGCGCGCCGATCCGGCCACCATACCGTCCACAGGGGACTGTCCGGACAGGACGGTGACCGCATCCTGGAACGCCTCGGTCTGCTCGGCGAGTTCGGCGGCGCGCAGGTCCGGTAGCGGCACCCCGCGCACCCGGCCGTTCCGCAACACCAGCGCGTCACAGCGGCTTGCTTCGACGTTCACCGCCACGACCGGCCCGTCCGCCGCGGCTGGTGCCAGTTCGCGGATGCCCTGCGTCGCGTGTCCCAGGAACCGATCGAACCCGGGCAGTGCCTTGGCTCGCCCGGTCAGCTTCTCCCATTCCGCCGCCTGAGCACGGAACCGTTCGATGCCGGCCGGCCGGGGTTCCATCCCGGGGTTCATGCCCGCGCGGATTTCCGCCCGTACCGCGGCGAGCCGTTCGGCCAGCGCGGGGTCGGCCCGGCGCAGCTCGTCGAGCTGGTCGCGGGTGCGCAGCGCCTCGTGCAGCAGGATCGCCCGGCCGTCGTCCAGGCTCTCGAGCGCACCCGCCGGATCGCCGCCCGCGACCGAGTCCGCGGCGGCGCGTGCGGCCAGCGCCGCGACACCGCTGGACCGGGCCGGACCGCCGAAGCTCGCGCGGTACAAGCGTTCGGCCGCGGTCTTGCCCCAGTCGCTGACCAGCTTGGGCTCGGGCGGGGAGGTGGCCGCGACGACCTGGCGGGTCAGCGCCACCGCCTCGGCGAACACGTCGTCCTCGCCCGTGAGCCGGCACCGCGCGAACAGCGTGTGCGTGAGATACGTGCAGGTCCGCAGGTACTCCGGATCGTGTTCGGGCAGCTCGCCCAGCCGCCGGCGGTAGCGCTTGATTTCGCGGTCGATGACAGCCAGCGACTCGAACGGGGACGTGAGCGCGTGCCCGAGCGAAACCATCTGCTCGATCGAGCCGGCGTTGAGGTCCGGCACGCCAGGCTTGCGGGACAAGGCCTCGAAGGCTTTGGGCAGCTCGCTGAGGACCGTGGCAAGCTGCGCGGTCGCCCGGTCCATGGACTGCTCGGTCGGTTCGAGTTCGGCGGACAGCCGGACCATCGACAGGTGGCTGTGCGACAGCTGGACCATGACCCGGTCCGGGTGGTCGCCGGGGAGTTCCCGCAGCAGTTGTTCGTGTAGTGCGGCGATCTCGGCCAGGCTGGACAGGTCGACCTGGTGCCGCAGCGGAGCGGTGCCACCGGTCATCGCGGCGGCCAGCGCACTGGGCACCTGATCCGGGTCGAGGTCCTCGAACCGCCGCGACCAGACGTCCAGTGCCTTGCGCTGGACGTCCGCCATGGTCGCGTCCCGCGGGTAGCGCTGCAGCACCTGGTTGAACTCGTCCAGCTGCGAGGAACCCGTCAGGCCGAACATGCGGATGAAACGACCGACCGGATCGTCCTCGCCGGAAGGCCCCACGAACGACTCGAAGATCTTGGTGAAGTTCTCGGACAGCGCCTGGGCTTCCGGGCGGTTCTCGCGGGCGCGGGCGTCCCGGGTCGCGCGCGCCAGGTGCACCTGTTCGAGCAGGGCCGACCGCTGCGCGAACTCCTCGCTGCCCGGCGGGGTCGCGACCAGCGCCCGTTCGAGCGCGGCGATCGCCTCGTCGGGCGCCGCCTGATCCGCGTCGGGCACCTGGGTCCACCAGGCGAGCAGCGACTCGGCCAGGCAGGCCAGCATGTTCGGCAGGTTCTCGTCGTCGTCCGTGGTGGAATTCACGGCGGTACGGAACAGGCCGATGGCTTCGATCAGCAGCGGGATCCCACCCTTGGCGCGGAGAGCCAGCGCGAGGCCGTTGGCGCAGCGGGCGCGGTTCGGGTCGCCGTCCGGCATCTGGGGCAAGGCTGCCCGGAACAGGGCGATGATCTCGCCGACATCCTCGGGATCGGAGAGCAGGCGCGCGTAACCGAGATTGCACAACGCCAACGCGCGCGACGGGTTCTCGGGCGGCAGCGCTTCGACGGCCATCCGCAGCAGGTTCTCCGCGGGCGCGAGACCGTGATCCTCACCGAGCCGGACGCGCCGTTGCAGCAACAGCATCGCGAGGTTGTTCCGCGCCTCCGCGACGAGTTCCTCGGGTGAACTCTGCGCGGTCATCTCCGCGATGGCGGACCGCACCTGGTCCGGCAGCGATGCCGGAGCCGTGAGATAGACGGGCACCAACAGGACCGATGCCATGGTCTCGTCGGCTTCCTCGCCGCGGGCGGCCGCCCGAAGCAGGTGGAACAGCCCGGCCGTATGCGCGATTTCGCTGTCCAAATCCGGTGTCGCGGCAAGGAAACCGAGCAACCGGTCTGCCTCCGCGAGCGCCTCGTCGGTCAGGATTCCGGCCGGATCGCCGCTACGGTCCACCGCTTCGATGCGCCGGCGCACGGCGGCCAGCAACTCGTCACGCACCGCTCGAAGGTACCGCCGTCTACAATGCGCGCGATCGTTTTCGAGAGATCTGGGGGAGACCGTGGGTGCTGAGGCCGACGAACTGGCCCGGTTCTGCGCGGCGCTGCCGGAACTACGGCGCCTGGTGCGCGGGCCCGCGTCGACGGCCCGCCGCGCCGTACTCGAGCAGGCGGTGCTCGCCGCCCGGCGCGGTGAACCTGTCGCGGAGTTCCTTGCCCGGCTCGATTTCGTCGACGACGACGCCCTCGGCCCGCCCCGGGGGAGCCTGCCGACACCGGTGCCCGGCCCGTCGCGGCCGGTCACCGGCCGGTACGCCTGCCCGAACGGAATCTGCGGCCGGATCGAAACGCGCGGCGCCGGTCACGCCGTGCCGCGGTGCGACATCCATGAACAAGCGCTCACCTTCCTCCCCGACGGCTCACCGTGACGGGCCTCCTGGCCGAGTTCGGCAAGAAGCTGGCCGAACGGTGGGCGGCGGTGCTCGTGCTGCCCGGCCTCGTGTTCGTCGCCGTCGCGACCGTCGCTTTCACCTTGCGGCAACGGCACTGGGCCGACGTCGGCGCGCTGACACGCTTCGCCGACCGGCTGCCCCGGCAGAACGGCGTCTTCGCGACGGCGGTGTTGCTGATCGTGCTGTTGCTGGGCTCGTTCGCGGCCGGTCTGGTCGCTCATGCGCTCGGCACCCCGGTCGAGCACGTGCTGTCCGGACGCTGGCCGTCCGGCTTCCTGCGGCGGGCGCTCACCGACCGCCGCCGCGACGCCTGGACCGCCGCCGACGAGCGGTGTCGTGAGGCGGGCGGCGACCTCGCGGAGTCGATCGCGCGGAGAAACCGCATCGCGATGATCGAACCGCGCAGCCCGACCTGGATCGGGGACCGGCTGGCGGCACCGGCGATCCGGATCCGCGACGATTACGGCCTCGACCTGCCCTTCACCTGGTCCCGGCTGTGGTTGCTGCTTCCCGAAAGCTCGCGGCAGCCCCTCACCGAAAGCCGCCGCCGGTTCGACGACGCGACCGCACTCGGCGGATGGGCGGTGCTGTATCTGCTGCTCGGCATCGTCTGGTGGCCCGCCGCGGTCGCCGGGGTAGTGGTCTGGCTGGTGGCGTGGCGCCGCTGCAGGGCGGCCGCGGAGGTCTACGCCGACCTCGTCGAGGCCGCCGTCGACGTGCACGTCGGTGACTTTCTCGGCAAGTTCACCGGCGAGACCGGCGTCCTCCCGGCTCGGCCCCAATGGGGTGAACAGCTCACCGAACGATTCCGTAAGGGCATGTGATCAACCGGTGCTATAGTTTTCGCGACCGTTGTCGCTATGGTTTGCAGTCGGGGAGCTTACGAACGAGGCGTTGTGACGGTTGTTCTGTGGCTGGCGCTGTGCGCGGTCGGGGTTGCGGAGGGGCATTGGTTCCTGGGGTCGCTCGCGCTCCTGCTGTTGCTGGGCTCCGCCGCCCGCGGCCGGCGGCTACGGCAGGGTGGCCAGCGCCCACTGTTCCCCGGTCGAACTGTTGATCAGCGCGGCCCTGGTGATGCGCGCGGTCAGCGGGAAGATCTCGTAGGCCAGCGCGGCCACGGCCGGAAGTTCACGCAGCGACGCCCTCGGCGCTAGTGAACAATGCGGTAGCCAGCGGCCGATCTCGTAGTGCTTGTGCATCAGCGCTCCCGTGCCCCGGACAGCCTCGACCACCGCCTGCTGCCGCGCGACCAGATCGTCCGGACCGGCGGGAATCAGTGAAACCCTGCCGCGCGGGAACACGCCGACAGCCTCGAAATGGATCTCGAACGGGCCGCGGTCAGGGAGTGCCTCGACGGCGGCCCGCACCTTGTCCACGTCCCAGTCCAGCAGCACCGCCAGCGACAGGTGCGGGTGATGCATGCCGTGCGTATGGGAACGCAGGGTCGGTACGCCCTGCTCCTCGATCCGGTCCCAGAGCCCGCGCAAGGCGCGATCCGCCGGCCCGTCGAACAGCAGGCACACCGCAAGGGCCATACGAGGACCGTAAGGCACCTTGCCCGGGCTGTCACCGCGAACTAACGTTAAGAGCCCCGAGTCGAGGCCGAGGCGGCCGAAATGCTGACCGTGCACCAGGTCCGGTTACGGCATGAGGACGAACTCATGGCGATACCCGAGGTCGTCGCCGTGACCGAGCACGAAAACGCGGAAATGCCACTCATCCGGGTGTTCATCACCGGACGGCCACAACGTGCGCGGATACCCGCCGTCCTCGACGGGTATCCGGTCGAGGTCCTCATCAGGAGGAAACGCCCTTTCTGAACTCCCAGCCGGAGGAGTGAACGGTCATGACGGTAACGGAAATGGAGCCCGCAGCGGGACGCGAAAAGCTCCAGATGCTGATCGAATTCCTGCAGCGCGCGCGGGATGCCGAACACGCGCTGGCGGGCTTCCTCGTCACGGCGAAACCGGTCGCCGCGGAAGGTGACTACGCGAGGCTGTTGTCGGAGGAGGCGGAGCATTCGCGGCAGCGCCTCAACGATCTCGACGCGGTCCTCGCGGAGCATCGCCGGGAGCCGCGCCCACTGTCCACGACCGCGGCGGCGTTGCGGTACCTGGCCGACGACACGCTGCATATCTCCCTCGCCGCGATGACCGGCGGGCTGAGCCTGCTGCGGCGCGAACGGATCGAACCCAACCTGATCGAATCGGCGCGCACCCAGTGCGCCGCCGCCGCGTTCGCGCGGGCCACCTACCGCGCTCTCGGGGAAGCGGCGCGGATCGCCGACGACCACGCGACGAGCGACATGGCGGCCGAGTGCCACACCGCCATCGGCACCCTGCTCGAGCGGCTCGACAGCGTGCTGCCCGGTCTCGTGGCGCACGCGCACGAGACCGCGGGGAACCGCCCGTCCTACCGCGATGCGGCGACGACAGCGACGGCCCGCATGCGCGGCGCGGCCGCGCACCTGGGCCGGGATGCCGTCGATTTCCAACACCAAATGCGCGGCTTACGACGCCGTCGCGCCCCGGAAGAGGCGGCCGGCGAGGTCGCCGAGCCGGAGGAGCAGGAAGAGCAAGAAGCGAGCCCGCAGGAGGAGTAATCATCGAAAGAACGTCCACGCTGCTATACGGGTGGGCGCACGGCCAGCCGGTTCAGGCCCGTTGCAGGATAGTGGTGGAGCAGAGGGCGGTGTCGAGCCCGTGGACGCCGCCGCCGTTCTCGGCCATGGCGATGCGCGCGTCGGGGACCTGGCATTCGCCTGCTTCACCGCGAAGTTGCGCCGCGATCTCGTTCAGCATGATGATGCCGGTCGCGCCGATGGGATGCCCGCGAGAAACGAGACCTCCTGAGGCATTGACCGGAATCTGACCGTCACGTGCGGTGGCCCCTGATTCGGTGAACGGGCCGCCCTGTCCACGTGGACAGAGGCCGAGGTCCTCGACGAGGTGCATCTCGGCGAACGCGGTCGCGTCATGAACCTCAACCAGGTCGAGAGCCTGCGGGGTGAGGCCCGCCATGCGGAACGTCTGCTCCGCGCAACGTACCGTTGATCGGTCACTTTCCCAGGTACCGCCGAGCTTGCCGCCGGCGATGCTGTGCCCTCGGACGAGGAGCGCCCGGTCCTGCACTTCGGACGGTTGTTGTTTGAGATAGCCTTCTGAGCACACCAACGCCGCGGCGGCGCCGTCACCGCGCGGTGCGCACATCGCCCTCGTCAGCGGAGCTACTACGGTGCGGTCGGCGAGAACCTCTTCGACCGTCATCGGGAACCGGTATTGTGCCCGCGGGTTGCCGACCGCGTTCGTATGGTTCTTGGCCGCCGCGGCGGCGATATGTTCGGCCGTTGTTCCGTAGTCGCGCATGTGGGACAGGGCCAGCAAGGCGTAGTAGTCCATCGCGAACGACCGGTTCGCGTCGAGCGCGAAGTCGAGGCCGAATTCCGCGGCCAGTTCTCGCAAGGGTCGGTAGTAGGCGTCCGGATACAGCTGGTTGCCGACCCCTTCCATCCACTGCAGGATCTCGGAGCCCGGGCGCTCGGCGTCGTTCATCTTTTCCACGCCGACAGCCAACGTCAGATCGGCGCCTCGCTTGACGGCGGACCACGCGCCGTGGAAAGCGACCGATCCGCTGGCACACGCCCCTTCCACGTTGGTGATCCGCTGGCCATCGGGGAAGTGCTTTTCTTCGATCAGCGGGAGCATGACCGCGTGGCCGCGCATCGACCGCTGACCCCAGAAGTCCATCATCACATTGGCGAACCAGGTCGCCTCGATCCGGTCGGGGTCGGCCAGTCGCGCGTCGGTGACCGCGGCCGTATACGCTTCCTGTACCAGGTCGGTAAAGGAAAGGTCTACATGCCGGCCGACTGGAGTCGCCCCGATACCGATCACATATACCCGTTCGTCCGGTCGTTTCACGCTTGAGTCTCCATGCCTGTCGTAGATAAGCCGTCTTTGCCGTGGGGTGGGTCCATACGTGCGAAGGGACGCTATGCGACGCGGGGTTTGGACCCGATCAACTCACGCGCCTGCCGCCTATTGGCATCGTTGATCTCCTTCCAGCGGTGGCAGGCGACGAGCGTGTTGCCCGGTGCGGGTCCCAGCGGTGGCCGTTCGGTCCGGCACCGCTCTTCCACGTGCGGGCAGCGGGTCGCGAACGGGCAGCCGGTCGGGCTGGCGCCGGTGGAGGAGGGCGCGGTGGTGTGCTTGATGCGCTCCTCGCGGCGTTTCTTCTGCTCTTTGGGCTCCGGGACGGGAGCCGCGGCCAGCAGCGCCTGAGTATAGGGGTGTAGCGGTTCCTGGTAGACGGCCTCTGCGGGGCCCTGTTCCATGATCTGACCCCGGTAGAGGACGACGATGCGGTGGGACAGGAAACGTACGACCGCGAGGTCGTGCGCGATGAACAGGTAGCTCAGCCCGTGGTCCTTTTGCAGTGTCCGGAACAGGTTGAGCACCTGCGCCTGGACCGACAGGTCGAGTGCGCTGACCGGTTCGTCGCAGATGACGAGCCGGGGCTCCGCGATCAGCGCCCGGGCGATGGCGACGCGCTGCCGCTGACCGCCCGAGAAATGGGCCGGATAGCACCCGAGCGCGGACCGGTCGAGACCCACCTTCTCGAGTTGGACGATCACTCGCTCGCGGGTCTCGTAACGGGAGCATTTGTTGTGTACGCGCAGGGTCTCCGACATCGTCTGGCCGATGGTCCTGGCCGGGTTCAGCGAGCTGTAGGGGTCCTGGAAGACGACCTGGAGGTGCTTGGAGAGGGCGCGCCGTTTTTTCCAACCCGCGCGGGTGATGTCGTCGCCGTCGAACGAGACGGAGCCTGCGGTCGGTTCGGTCAGGCCCAGCACGGCGCGGCCGATCGTGGTCTTGCCGGAGCCCGACTCGCCGACCAAGCCGACCGTCTCGCCTTCCGAGACGTGAAGGTCAACGCCGTCGACCGCGCGCAGAGGTGCGCCTGGGCGTCCGCTGTCGAACTCGACGTTCAGGTTCCTGATATTCAGCAGCGGGTGCTCGGGTGAAGTACTCATCCGATCGCGACTCCCTTGTCGCCGGGCGTCGGCCAGCTGGCGCTGGCGTAGTCTGACGCGGAGGCATGTCCGAAACTGCAATCGTCATTTCAGATGGTGACATGTGATTACCCGTTCTACAACCTGCGTTGCCGTCGGAATGTGCGCTGTAACGCCACCGCGACCTGCCGCATCGCGACGCGCCATCAACGGAACCGGGCCATCGTGCGCACGGCCGCCATGAGCGCGGCCAGGCTGGGTAGCCATCGCTGCCGCACGTCGGGGGCGACAACCCAGCGCACCGCGGGGTTCGCCGTGGTCAGCGGCACCGGGAGCATGGCACCGCAGCCGAGCAGCTTCACGTCCTCGGGTAGATCGCCGGGGGTGAGTACGAGCCCGTTCGAATCGGCGAGGAACGCCCAGCTGCCGAGGTCTGGCTCGAGCACCGGGCTGCGGATGTCTTGGCGGCACAGGTATTCCAGCACGGCGACGCCCCTGGTCCGGGGCATCGTGAGCGCGACCATGTTGTGGCCGAGCAGCAGGCGCGGAGGGTTCTCGCGGTCGTCCACCATCCAGCCGAAATGCTCACGGTAGGCCGCAGGTTGCATGATCCTCCTAACTCAGGGGATCGTTCAAAAATGAAAAATAAAATTCATTCAATGAGATACTACGGTCTGGGTGTGAGCAGCGTCAACGAGCTTCAAGGTGAACGTGCGGCCGTGGCCCGTTTGGCCCCGGACATCGCGCAGATCTCGGCTACCGCCTGCTGGTGCGCGGCGAAGCTGGAACATATGACGAACCGGCCGGCGCCGCCGGACGCCGGCCGGTTCGGGGGAGTAGCACTGACGCGAGACCGTCGACGCCCCAACTATCGCAGCGGCCCAATATCTGCCAAGAAGGCGTTGATCCGGCGCGCGAGCAGCGGAGTGCGCTCCTCGCGCAACCAGACGCCGACCTCCTTGGCGCCCAGCCCTTCGGGCGGCACGGGCAGGCAGTGCGCGGTCAGCGCTTTCTCGTCCAGGCGCAGTTTCTCGTAGGTGTCGCGGGTCCAGCCACCGTTGTCGGCGACGATCTCCGCGGTGTGCTCGGTCATGAAGGCATAGTGGGCCAGCAGCCCGCCGACCGGTTTCCGGCACAGTGGCCGCAGCCGCAGGCCGGGGTCAGGGTAGCGGACTTCCGGTGCGGCCGGGTCACGTGTGGTTCCGGTCGCGCTGGCGAGCGCAAAGAGACATCCGTAGGTCCCGAAGTTGGACCTCCGCGTGCGCGTCACGAGATCCTTCGGGCTCACGGACGGCGGCGGCCCCGCCGGGACTTCGGCCGCGATACTCGCCTTGAGATCCTCATAGGAGTCCGCACGCAGGATGGCGTCCACCGTCTTGCGCTGGATGCCGGGGCGGCCGTAGAAGAGGTTCCCGGCCGCCACGTGCGCCAGCCAGCACACCGCGAACAGGTCGCCGGCGGCCTCTTCCGCGCGGTCGAACAGTGCCAGCAGTACGTCGACGACGGCTGGGCTGGCCAGGAGCTCGTCGTGAACGAGACCATGCTCGTGCAGGTACCGGACGGTCAGTGAAGACGTGTGTCGGAGCCGCTCGGCGGCCTCCCGCACCACGTCGCCGTCGATATGCGCCGCGCGCAGCTTGCGCTGGCCTGCGGGCAGCATTCGCTGGACCGCGTTATTCATCCTTCGCCGGGTGAACGCCTTGCCGAGATTGTGCGCCTCGGCGTCGGTGAGCGCGGGGTCGATATAGTCGCGTAGCAGCGGCCCGAAGCGGCTGGCGAGTACCGCGAGTTCCAGCTCGTCGGGCCTGAGCGCGAGCTGGGTTGAGCGCGAGTTGCGGCGTTTGAAGGCCAGGAACGCGTTCTCGAGCTCGCCGGGCATCCACTCCAGCAGCAGCTCGGAATCCAGGACCCGCTGCCGCAGGTCCCTGACCTCCAGCATGAAGTCGCCCTCGCTGGGGAACCCGGCTTCCTTGAGGATGGCCAGGAAGTCGTGATTGCCCGCGAACGCGAGTCGCGCCAGGGGCACACTCGAGTTCCGATGCCGGCGATCGGTGATCACCGCGTGCCCGTCAGAGTCCGGTCCCACGAGCACCCTCAGCTTGTCGCCGCCACACGAGACCCACCGGCCATCCGGGAACCAGGGTGGCCTGACCCCGAGGGAGGCCAGTATCGCGGTCACTCGCTGCTGTCCGTCGACAATCCACCACTGAGCGTCGGATGTGTTCTGGTAACGGCCCTGCGGCGGCGGAGCGTCGGCGCTGGGTTCCCACAGCAGCAGGGCGCCCAGCGGGATACCGTGCACGAGGGAGTCGACGAGGTCGCGCACCCAGGCCTGGTCGCGATTGAAGATCCGCTGGAACTCCAGCACGTCGAACTGGCCCCGCTGGACCCGCGAGATCAGCTCTCGCACCTTGATCCGATCCGGTTTGTCGGTCATCGCGCACCTCCCTTGGTGATCCACGTTCACATCACCAGATGTACTAATGAAATCACGATTTCACTGGCGAGTCCATCACCCGGTCGCTGCGCGTTACGATGGCGTGCGATAGCTTATTTAAGCTCTCAAGAGTATCAACCACCGAGCTGGCGCGGAGGACCGAGTTGACCACGACATCGCCCCAGGTGAAGGACCTGCCGCAGCTCGATCGCCTGCTGACTGATCCGGCCAGGCTCCTGATCGCCGCAGCACTTGTCCGGCCCGCGTCACGGCGCGTTGAGGAGGTCGCTGACGCGGTCGGGTTGGAGAAGGCCGACCTGCTTCGGCGGCTGGGGCGCCTGCGCGAGGAAGGCTACGTCCATCTGCGCCGCGACGAGCATCAGCACAGCTGGGTGCGGATCACCGAGGAGGGTCAGGCGCGGTTGCTCGCGCACCTGAAGTCCTTGCGGGCGCTGCTGGAAAAGGTCGACGCGCTCGTCGTGCGCACCTGAGCTTATTTCGGCGGTGAACAGCGAAATGTGGCGAACTCGGTAGCGGAATACGTGTTAGCCGGGCCGGCGCAACGTCTGCGACGGTGATTCGCCGAACCGCTGGCGGTACCAGATTGAGAACCGGCCGGGGTGCGCGAAGCCCCAGCGGTATGCGACGGCGGCGACGGTAGCGGTATCCGGCTGCGCCGAAAGGAGTTCGCGGCGGGCGTGTTGAAGCCGTGCGCCACGGACATACTCGACGACCGAGGTGTCCAGTTCGCGCCGGTACGCCTTCTGCAGCGAGCGCGCGCTGACATGGGTCGCGCGGGCCAGGCTGGCCAGATCGTGCGCGGACTCCGGGCGTCCTTCGATCAGTTCGACAGCGGTGTCCACCGCGCGCGACGGAGCCGCGGGTGCGATGCCCTAGAGTTGAGCGGTGTAGTTGTTGGGCTGGGTGAGCAGCAGGCCGGTCACGAGTTCGCGTCGACGGATTCCATCAGGAGAGAGTGATGGTTCAGCATGCTGCCGCGCCGGTCGACGTCAGCCACCCAGTACCTGGCGAGGTCGTACCAGCGTCGCGCGTATCCGGCGACCAGGTCCATGCCCAGCCGGAAGTCGAGCGGGCGCGCCAGCGGAGTGCCCGGGAGATTGCTCAGCTGAACTTCCAGTGCGGTTCGCTCGATGCGCAGGACCAGGTGCCCGAAAGATGCCGACAGCCGTTGCGTGAGGGGCTCGGCCGGGCCCACGGCCGCGGCTCGTCCTGGCATCAACTGGGTTTGCCGGTTTCCGGAACGGATAACCCCCTTACCGGCCAGCGCTACCTCGACGACGTAGAAATTCCCCGGCTCGCCGCCATATGCGGCGTAGGTCAGCCCGATGTTGTGCAATCTTCGCGAATGCAGGTGAGCGTCGAGTGCACCGTCGCGCCCGACGAGACTCAGCTTGTGCGGGCACAGGACCTTTCCTACTGTTTCGCGCGCCAAATCGAGATTGTCGGTATGAAATACCTCAAATTGCTCGAGCGGGAGTCTGGACATGATTTCCGGCGGTCACTGTTGGAGTCACCATCAATTATCGTGTGACCCGTTACACCTCCGGTTTCAACAATCGGGCATCCGCCCGTGGCTGTCCACCCCAGTTTGAGTATTCGACATACCTGCTGCCGCGTAGGAACAGTGCGAGGAACAAGGCTCCGGTGAGCAGCACACCGGCCGCGCACGCGGCCGCGATCGAGTAGCCGTGCGCGATGGCCTTCGCATCCGCGGTGCCAGCCGTGACCGCCACCGCGACGGTGCTCAAGGCAGCGGTGCCGAGCGAAGCGGCCATCATGTTCGACGTCTGGAACAATGCCGACGCCACCCCGGCGTCTTCAGCCGTTACTCCGGCGACCGCGGCGTTCAGCACCGTCGGTATCGCGAGACCGGCCCCGAACCCGAGCAGCAACTCCGCAGGCAGGATCACACCCCAGTAGGAGGTGTCGGGGGTGAGCTGGGTCAGCAGGACCAGGCCGCTTGCGGAGAGCAGGAGCCTGATGACGAACAGTTGCGCGGGGCTCGTCCACCGGACCAGGCGATCGGAGAGACGGCCGCGGCCGGCCAGATTTCCCGCCATCAGCGCAACGAACGCCAGGCCGGCGTGCAGGGGGCCCTATCCCATCACGGTTTGGAGCTGGTAGGTCAGGAAGATCCATACGCCGAACATGGCGAAGGCGAGCAGGCCTATCGCGATTCTGTGACGCCATCAGCGTCGCCGCTGGCCGGGTGCGATGAGCGGCGACCACGAGAAGACCATCATGTCCCGACGGTACGGATGCCGGGCCTGGCCGCCGGAGACCATGAATTCCGCCGGCGGCCGTCCGACTTGTCAGCTGAAGAGGCCGATCTTTTCGGCGAGGTGGGTCGCGGTGGCGAGAAGTGTTCGAACGGTGCGCAGGTAGGTACTCACTTCCGCGGGTGTGACGTGGCTGTCGCGGCTGGTCGGTACGTCGAGTTCCCTGCTGCGTCGGCGCAGGAGTTCGATTTGCGAAAACTGGTGGCCGAATTGGGCGGTCACGGCGGTCCCGACGACATGCTCGGCCGCGTTCATCGAGGCTCGCAGCCCTTGCTGAGCCAGCAGGGAGGATCCGATCAGCTGTGCTGCCTGCGACAGCAGGATGAACGTGGAATCGGGTGCGTTCTCGCCGATCCGTTCTGCGGAAGCGATGTGCTTGGCCGCAAGGTCCAGGAACGGCCGGCCGTTCGCGCCGGGTCCGCCGATCATCTCCAGTTGCCCGGCATGGATCAGATGGTGGATCGTGTCGCGGCCGTCGAGCTCCACATCGGAGGGCCGGGGCACGCTGCGGGGCCGGATCGCGGCGACCTCGACGACCGGGTGCCCGGGCCGCTGGTGCGGGATCTGCAACGTGTCCAGATCGGGGTCGAGGGGCACAGTGGTGAAGGTCAGGGGCCGCTTCAGGCGCTGTTCGGCGCGTTGTGCCGCGACGCTGAGCGCGTGTTCATCGGGGGTCTTTCCCGGCGGTGTCGCGATGAGGAGCTCGATACCGTCGGGTTCCGGGCCAGGGATACCGGCGAAACGGTCTGCCCAGATACCCCCGAGCGCGATCCGCGCCACCCCAGGGACGCTGCCGAACTCCTCACCGACGATCTGCGGAACGCCGTAGGTCAGCCGCATGAGCTCGGTGAGCGGTCCGATCAAGGCACCGTGCTGGTCCGCCGCGCGCATGAGCCGGATGGTGCCTTCGCGCCGGCTGGTCAGCAGTCCCGCCCGCTCGAGCAGTTTGTTCTCTTTGTCGACGGACGCGAGCGAGGCTCCGGCGTGCTCGGCGAGCTCGGTGAGGCTGAACGATCGGTCCGGGTTGAGGAGGGTGGCGGCGAGGATGCCGCCCTGCACCCGCGAGCGGAACATCGGCAGCAGCGGCGGGGTGCCCTGTGCGCGGCGCGCGTGCCCTGGCTGCGCTGGCGCGTTTTCGGTCACGACGGCGTGACCGAGGCGGCTGCGCCGGCGCGCCGCAGCCGCCGCGATGTCGAGCTGCTCGCGGGGAACCTGAAGAACGACGGACAACCACTGGCGCGTGCCAGCACGGGGAATCTGGTGGCCGCGCTCCCAGCGGGCCACGAGATCGCGCGTGATGGTGGGCCGACCGGAAATGGTCGCGAGCTCACTAGCCAGCGTGTACTGGCTCAGCTTGCATTCGCGTCTGGCGGCTCGGATAACCTGAGAGATCGGCTGGTTGCGGTCGACTTCCATGATCGCTGTGGCTCCCTTTTTCGCCTGGTCGGGAGTCCGACGCTAGCTCCTCGGCTGGCCCCCCTGCTGTACGTTTCGCGCACGCTTTTGGCGCATCCGCGCACGCCGATCGTCATCGCGCTGGCACGCCGAGATCCTTTCGCGCGGCTTCGACTAGATGCTCAGCAGCCAACCGCAGTGCCGCCACGGCCTCCCGGTGCCCGCCGGCCAGGCGCTGGTCGACCTGCCCGCAACGCCGCGATCAGGTCCGGGTTCCGTCGCGATGGACTCCAGACGAGGCGATGCACTGGGGGAGGGCGCGCCATCAGCGGCGCACGGCGTGGCGTGAAGCGGCCGAGTTCTGCTGCGCGAATCGGAAGACCTTCAACCACAACCTGCGGGACCGGGCGGGAAGCCGGACCACAGGCGGGTATCCGCCGATCATCGCGAGGTCGAGATATTCGACGAGATTCGGCAGCTCGGGAGGGAGCGCGAGGTCGGAGACCTGATTGGACATGACCCTGGCGATGATGTCGCTGTGCGGTGCGTTCGACGCGCGCTGTTCCAGGACCGTCAGGGGATGCATGTCCATCGTGATCAAACGCCCGGTGCCGGGCCACGAAGCCGAGGTCAGGGCGGCTCGCCCGCTGCCGGTGAGGATGAAGCTACCGGCTTCGGCACCTCGATCCACAGCCCGCTTCGCCGCGGCCAGTACTTCGGGAACCTCTTGCCATTCGTCGAGGAGCACGAGGCCGGAATTGCTGCGCCGTGCCGCATCGAGCGCGGTGCTCGGATCGGCCCGGAACGGCGCGGCCTGCGCTGGATCATCGGGGAGCTGGCCGGGCAGATGCCGCAGGACCGGGCTCAGCTGCTCACCTTGGCCGCCAAGCAGTGGGCGCGCTCCGGTGAGGCCTCTCGCGCCGAGCGATTGTTCGAGATGGCGATTTCGGACGGCGGGCCGGTGGACGACGGGGATCCCCGGGTGAACTACGCGAGGTTCCTGTTCGACGACGGGCAAGCGGACCGTGCGCGTGAGGTGCTCGGTGCATTGTGGACGGAGCACCCGGCCGATCCGCGGGTGTATCCGGACGTCGGCGACCTGCTGGTGGACCAGGACGATCTGCGCGAGGCGGACCGGTGGCTCACTGCCGGGGCCACTCGCCGGTCGGGTGGCGTGATCCGGGACAGCGAGCAGCTGGCCACCGACCCGAGCCTGGCCGAGTCACTGGAGGCGCGGGCGCAAGTTCAGTGACCTGACCCTGGACGAATGGGATCGGATCTGGTTCGAGCACTACGAGTGGGTGACTCCCGGAAAGCGTGCCGATCAGCTCTGGACCCGCGAACACCTCGCCGAGCTGGAGAAGGAGACCTTCCGGCTCGAAGACGACCTCGCGATCCTGCGACAGGTGGGGCGTCGCACGGCGGTGCTGGCCTTGGCCTACTGGCCGCGCTCCGAGATCGACCATGCGATGGTGCGGTTCCCGCAGGCCTGTGCCGACTTGAGCGCTGTCGATGATCCGCATCTGCTTCACCGGCGCACCGTCGAGAGTGCGTTGCGTGCGGCTGAAGGCAGCCGGGAACTCACCGTGGTTCCGCTCACTGTCGAGTAGGTGTTTGCCCACTCGGAACTCACTGGCGCCGAGCCGGACAGCGTGGAGACCTTCGAACGGTTGGCGATCCTCGCCGGTATCGCGGGGGACGGTATCCCGTGGCCGCCGGGCCGGAACGAGCCGTGCTGGTGCGGTTCGGAGCGCAAGTACAAGAAGTGTTGCGGCGCCCCGGGTTTCGCGGTCAGTCTGTGATCACGACGGTGACTTCGAGGCCCACGGCGTCATACAGCTCCTCGGCGATATCCAGCTCGACCTCTTCGGGGTCGTCCTCGGCGTAGGTGAGGTCAACCAGCAGCACGGCGTCCTCGCCGGCACGAGGGTTGACGGCACCGTAGCCATCGAGCATGGCGAGGATCTCCGTGTGATGGCCTTCGAGCAGGGCAGCCAGGTCGTGCCTGGCCGCGGCCGTGGGGAAGACTATCGGGCTGCTTTCGCCGAACGCCTCATACGCCGGTCGCAGCAGCTGAATCAGCGAACTGCCGCGCACCGCCGCGTCGATCGGCGGTAGCTGCTCCAGCATCCCCGTGCTGCCGGTGCGTGCTGGGCTGGTCCTGGGGATGCCGGCTTGCCGGGCGAAGAAGGTGTCGAGACACTCGTCCAGGGCCGGGCCGACGTGCTCGACGCGGTCGGCGGCGGGCCGGCCACTCGTGCGGGCGGCTTGCAGGTTGGCCAGCAGGTCCTCGCGGTCGCGCCCGCGCCAGGCGAGGATGGTGAAGGGGTCCTCGTCGAACGCTTCGGCCAGCAAGTAGAAGGCGGCCGCGATGTGCTTGCACGGCACTTCGCCGTCGGGGCACGAGCAGTCCATGGACAGCTCGCCCGCCGACGCGGGAAACAGCGGCAGCCCGAGGCCGGTGAACAGGTCCTCGATGTCCTCGGGCATCTCGCCCGCGAGGAGTCTCGCGGCGTACCAGGCGTTGTCGGCGAGCGCGCGTTCGAGTTTGGCCCATTCGAGCTTGCCGTAGGCGGTGATGCCGATACGCACGCGATAGGGCCGCGCCCTGCTGCCCTGCACACGCGCGACAACGGATCCCGCGTCCACGTCGAGGGAGATGACCTGGCCTTTGCGGGCGTAGGAGCGGCCGCGCTGAAGGCGGTTGCCCATGCCGATGTCCTCAAGGACCGCGACGAAGCGCCCGGACCACCAGCTCTGCCCCATCGCGCCGCGAGCGCTGCGCGCCTTGAGCCCGCCCTCGACCGTGCGCGGGCGGGAGGGCGGATACGGATACCAGTCGTTACTCACCGACGGCTCCTTCCGACAGCGTGAACAGGTCCCGCAGGTCGCGTGTGGACAGTTCGGTCAGCCAGCCTTCGCCGTCGGTGACCACGAGGTCCGCCAGTGCTTTCTTCTCCTCGATCATGTCGTCGATCTTCTCTTCGAGGGTGCCGGTGCAGATGAACTTGCGGACCTGCACGGCGCGTTTCTGGCCGATCCGGAAGGCCCGGTCGGTGGCCTGGTTCTCCACTGCCGGGTTCCACCACCGGTCGAGGTGGATCACCTGGTTGGCGGCGGTGAGGTTCAGCCCGGTGCCGCCGGCCTTGAGGGACAGCAGGAAGATCGGTGGGCCGCCGTCGGACTGGAACCGGGCGACCATCTCGTCGCGCCGCTTTTTCGGCACGCCGCCGTGCAGGTAGGCCACGTCGGCGCCGAACCGGGCGGACAGGTGCGGCAGCAGCATCTCGGCGAACTCGGTGAACTGGGTGAAGCACAGCACCTTGTCGCCCTCGGCGAGAAGCTCGTCGAGGATTTCCTCCAGCCGGATCACCTTGCCAGAGCGCCGCCCGATCCCCGACCGGTCATGCAGCAGCTGGGCGGGGTGGTTGCACACCTGCTTGAGTTTCGCCATGGCGGCGAGCACATTGCCGCGCCGCTTGATGCCGTCGGAGTTCTCGATCTTGTCCATCATGTTGTCCACAACGGACTGATACAGCGAAGCCTGCTCGGTGGTGAGCTGGCAGTACTGCTTGATCTCGATCTTCTCCGGCAGGTCGTCGATGATGGTGGGATCGGTCTTGAGCCGCCGCAGGACATAGGGACGGGTGACGGTGCGCAGCCGTTTCGCGGGCTCGGTCTGACCGTAGCGCTCGACGGGGATCGCGTAGCGCGTGCGGAACAGCTCGGAGGTGCCGAGCATTCCGGGGTTGAGGAAGTCCATGATGGACCACATTTCGGCCAGCCGGTTCTCCACCGGGGTCCCGGTCAGCGCGACCCGGTGCCCGGCGTTGAGCTGGCGCACCGCTTTCGAGGACTTCGACAGGCTGTTCTTGATCGCTTGTGCCTCATCGAGCACGACGCGGTGCCACGCGACGCCGGTGAGCTCTTCGGCGTCGCGGATCGCGGTGGCGTAGGTGGTGACGAGCAGGTCGGTCTCGGTGAGTCGTTCCTGAAGAAGCTCGTCGTGCAGCCGTTCGCGGCCGTGGTGGGCGTAGACCCGCAGTTTGGGGGCGAACTTCGCGGCCTCACGCTGCCAGTTGCCTACCAGCGACATCGGGCACACCAGCAGCGTGGGTCCCACATCGGGATTGCCGGCCCGCTGCACGGCTTCCAGAGCGAGTAGCTGGACGGTCTTGCCCAGGCCCATGTCGTCGGCGAGGCAGGCGCCGAGCCCGAGCGAGGACAGGAACGACAGCCAGGACAGGCCGCGTTCCTGATAGGGCCGCAGCTGTGCTTGAAAATCGTCAGGAGTCGTCACCGGCCGCTGCGTCTGCGCCGCGGTGCCGTTGAGAAGCTCACCGAGCCAGCCGTCGGCGTGCACACCGGTCAGCGGCAGGGGCGTGTCCAGGTCGTCGGGATGGCTGGCGGCCAGCGCGAGGATCTCGGCGACGCTCTTGCGTCCCTTTGGCTTGCGCTTGAGGAACTCCAGGCCACGCTTGAGCTGGTCGGGATCGACCGCGACCCACTGGCCGCGCAGCCGCACCAGCGGGGCCTTGGCCTCGGCGAGGGCCGCGATCTCCTCGTCGGTGAGCGTGTCGTCCCCGACGGCGAGTTGCCAGTGGAACCGCACCAGCTGGTCGCGGCCGAATTTGCTCTTCTTCTGGACTACCCCGTCGACCGGAGTCTGCGCGGCGAGCGTGAGACCGAGCTGTCGGCTCTGGTCCCACCATGAGGGCAGCATGACCCCGAAGCCGGCCTCGTCGAGCGCCGGTGCCGCGACCGACAGGAAGTGGTAAGCACCCTCGGCATCAAGATCCAGCGCGCACGGCCGGGCCTGCCGCAGGGCCGGCGCCAGCTCGGGGTAGCTCCGGCTGGCGCGGCCCAGCTCGGCCAGCAATAGTTCCTGCGGGCGCGCGATCCAGCGGCTCAGGCTGCCGTCGTCGTCCCAGGCCTGCTCGGCGGGGACCAGCAGGCTCGGGTCCTCGACCGACTGCAGGAGGAACTCCAACCGCCAGGCGGGCTCGTCCGTGCCGGCGACTTCGGTCAGCCGGAAGGTGGCGTGGGCCGGCCCGGTCTGCCCGGTGCCGACCTCGGCCCACGGTGCCAGCATCTCGGCGAGCGCGTTGACTTCCGTATCGTCGGCGTCGAACCGTCCGTCCGGTGTGGACAGTGCGGTGAGCCAGGCCTCGGCTGCGGGCAGGCGCTTGGGGCGGCGCCCGCGCCGCGGCGGCATGAGGTCGAGGCCGGTGGGCAGCGCTTGGCGTGCGGCCGCGTCGACCAGCGCGTGCAGCGCAGAGGTGACCAGTTCGTGTGGGTCCTGGTGGCCTGGTACCGCCCGGCAGACCGGGGGCATGGCGGTGACCAGCGCGTGCACGGCGACCACGTCACGTCCTTGCAGCACCGGCCGCCATCCGGCGACCGGGCCGATCTGATCGCGTTCCAGCACCGGCAGCACCCGGCCGCGCGCGACCAGGTCACCGGCGAACGCGGCGACCTCGCCGAGGTAGTCCACCGATGCGCCATAACGGATGTCCTCTATGCGCTCGGCCAGTGCCGGCAGCGCCGAAGATGCATCCAGGGTGACAACGGGCACCGTCCACGGCAGTAACCCGGGTTTCGACTGGGCTGGCGGGCGGGGCGTGATCCGCACCAGCTCCGGCGAGTCCAGCGGTGCGCTGCGCAACGACGGCAGCTGCAGGACCGCTTCGTCCGCCTTGCCTGCGTGGAGCCCGGTGAGCGTGCCGGCGGGCGCGGCGAACGGATGCGCCCGCGCCGCGCGCAGTGCCTGGCTGGAGCTCTTCACCGTGCGTTCGGAATCCTCGGCCCACAGGCACAATCCGGCGGCGGGCGCCCAGAACCCGTGCAGGACCAGCATGCGTCTGGCTCCCTCAATCGGGGACGTGAACGGGCCCGAGAGTAGCCGCCCGCGTCGGAACCGCAGGCACCGCCACGCCGGGCGGCCCCGGTAGCATCGCCGCCCATGAGCAACCAGGAACTGCTGGACCAGGTACGCCGCCGGCGCGGCGAAGGGAAGACGCCGAAGGAGATCGCCCGCGCGCTCGGCGTGCCGCCCTCGAAGGTGACCCGCTGGTGCGGACCGTCGCCGCGGAGCGCGACGGCTCCAGCGAGGCGGACCTGGAGGGCTGCTGGGTGAATGCCGGGTGGAGCGCGGGGCTGGGGGTCGATCCGGCGCGCGGCTGGGCGGACCACGGGCAGGACCCGTCCAGCGAAGGGCTGGTAAGCGTCCTGGTCGCCCGCCGGCACCGCTGGGACAAGCTCTCGGTGCGCGGGTATCTCGCCGACGTCTACTGCCTGGGCGTCAAGAACGCATCATGGACGAGGTCGGGCTGCGGCGCTTCCGGTCCGAGTTCTTCCGCGCCTACGGGAGCGGATGCCAGAACGCCCCGATCGAACTCGCGCGGCACCTCGTGTTCGGCGCCGTCGAGTACGCCCGCGGGCTCGACTTCGAGCCGCACCGTGATTTCGGCGATGTCGCGGCTCACCTCGGTGCTTGGGAGGGACCGTCCGCGATCACCTTCGGCCGGGACGGCAAGCCCTTCTACACTTCTGGCCCTCATGACAACCCGGCACAGGTGGTGAAGAAGCTGCAACGCGCGGTCGGACGGGAGTTCGACTACATCGTCGCGGACGGTTCCGGCCTCCTCCTGCCGTGAATAGTGGTCAGTGCCTGAATCCCCCGGGCCGCCACATGCGTCGCGCCGGTGACGGCGTTAGCAGTACCAATCGTCCGCATGGCAGCGATCCACATTCGTCATGTGCCGGAGGCGACGCTCTCGGCGCTGCGGGAGCGCGCGGCCCGGCATGGGCGATCAATGCAGCAGGAGTTGCTCGACATCCTGGAGTTGGCTGCTGCTGAGCCGGTGCCCGTCCAGGCGCCTCCCCTGTGAACAGCTCGTCGGTTTTCTCCAGCACGACGCTGTCGAGCTCCCGGTGTTCCGCAGTGCCGCGCACAGGCCCACCAGAGTGGTGTCGACCCACTTGGCTCGGTTGGGTTCCGTAGTGGGGCCCGCCCGAACCACCGTCGCCGGCGATTCGGCCCTCCTGCTGCCCTGACCGGGTGCCGTTCGGCAGAATGCGGCCATGGAGAGCGGTTCCTTCGCCGAGTACCTGGCCGGCCTGGACAAGGCGACCCTGGTCGACCTGCTGCGGCTGCGCCCGGATGTGCGGGCCGAACCGGTCCCGCGCGGTTTCGTGCACCTGGCCGAGCGGCTGGGCGGAATGGATTCGCTGGTCACCGCGCTGCGATTGGTCAACCGCGACTGTGTGATGGTCGGCCAGGCGCTCGCCGCGCTGGATTCGAAGGCGACGGTGGCTGGCGCGGCACGCCTGCTCGGTGCTCCCGAGCAGGCTGTGCGCGACGTAGTGGCCGAGCTGGCTGATCGCGGGCTGGCGTGGCTCGCCTCCGGCACGGTGCGGCTGCCGGAAAGGCTGGCAGAGTCCTGGTCCGCTGAGATCGGCGGTGGCCGCGCGGTCGCGACGATAGCGCGATCCGTGCCCGTGGAAGACCTGCGGACGGCGGCGAGGGCCTGGGGTGTCGGCGTGGACGGGCTGCGCAAACCGGAGTTGATCACGCGGCTGGCCGAGGCGCTGGCGGGCACTCAGGGTGTGGCGGAGGTTGTGGCGGGACTGCCCGATCCGGCACGTGTCCGGCTCGACCAGCTGCGCCATGGTTCCGGTGTGGACTTCTGGGGCTACGGGTCCCGTGCCGGTGAGAACCCGAACCGCGAACTCGCCGCGGCCGGCTTGGTGTTGCGTGTCAACAGTCGCTGGGAACTACCCCGAGAGGTCGCGGTCGCGGCCTGGCTGGCCGAACGGGACTTGGCGCTGACAGGACCGCCGGACTTCCCCCAGCCGGCGACGGCACCCACGGACACGCTCGCCGCCGCGCAGGCTGCCGTCCATGAAGCGCTGCGAGCGGTCACCAGCGTGCTGGACGAGGCACGGTCGGCGCCCATCGCCGCGCTGAAGAAGGGTGGGGTCGGGCCGCGGGAACGGCGGGGCTCGGACGGCAGCGGCGCCGTCGAGATCCGCCCGGGCTATCGTGACCGCCATGTCTCCGGTGTCGCGTGGTCGAAAGAAGAAGCCGCGGAAGGGCAGGTCTACCACGGCCCGTCCCGTGCAGAAGACCCTGCGGTCGCCGTTCGCCGATATACGGCTCCCTCGTCCCGATTGGTTCGACGCGTCGATCAAAACCGTCCTGGACGGCGCCGACGCGACACTCTCGGCCGGTAGCATCCGCGAGCTCGAGCAGGTGACTGCTGAGCTCCTCGGCGCGGAGCTGTATCGCGCGGTGCAAGAGGGGCATGGTGGCTTGCAGTTCGATTGGTGGTTCCACGAGCTCGCGGACGCCGCGGCGACGAGGTCCCGCGAGAACCGCGACGAGGCGATCGAGCGACTGCTGCACGGTATGGCCGCGATCGGCTCGCCCGCGTTGCGCTCGTATGCCGAACAGCACTTGCCGAAACGTGCGCTCAACGACTGGCCGCGCGTTACCACCACCGGCGAGATCTGGCGCATGCGGGACGCCTATGGCACCCGCTTCGGCGTGATCGCGGGTTTTTCCTACCCTGGGGTTTTCCTGTTCGACGTCGACGCCAGTGGTTTTTCGACCCTCGTCGGTGCGGGCGTGTTCGATGACGTGGAGCAGGCAGGGGCAGCCTGGCGGGAATGGGTCGGCGACAGCGCCCAGGGCGTCCTGCCAACGCCGGCCGGCACCGCAGGGGACCTGCACTGCCTGGTCGAAAGCGAGAGCGCTGACATCATGGGCGACGAGTCCCG
Source organism: Amycolatopsis alkalitolerans (assembly GCF_006152065.1). Lineage (GTDB taxonomy): Bacteria > Actinomycetota > Actinomycetes > Mycobacteriales > Pseudonocardiaceae > Amycolatopsis_E > Amycolatopsis_E alkalitolerans. The sequence continues at coordinate 14,140 of NZ_VDFW01000008.1, read as the reverse complement.
CAATGCGATGGACAACTGGTTCCGGGTGAACCGCCGCCTCCACGACCTGGCTGAGCTCGATCTGCTTCCCGATCCGCCCAACCTGTACCACGATGTCGACCTGATGCCGATGACGGACGAATTCACGGGCTGGTATTCGACACAGCACCGCACACCGCCGGATCCGGAGGTCATCGAAGCGATCGCGGAAGACTGGATGGAAGGCAAGCTACCGGAGACGTGGTTTTCCGTGTCGCCGCGGCGGGTCGCGCATCTGCGAGCTCTGGTGTCGGACTGGGTCCCGGAGTTCGGCAAGCCAGGCGAGGCGATGCTCTCCGACTGGGTGCGGTGGCTCACCGAACGAAATGCCATACCAGCGCACCTCACTGAGCCCGTACTCGCCGCGCTCACCGCTCCACTGGAGCGTTGAGCCGGAGGGCTATTTACCGCGTCGATGGCTCTTTGTCGCGAAGCCCTGACGGGATTCACTCCGTTCGCGCGTCGTCCCCGGATGTTCCGGGCGAACGCCCGTCGTTAGTCGCAGATAATAATAGCGCTAATAGTGGCGATCTGCGATTCCTGGTGTTGCGTGGCGAATATCGGCGCTAGTATTCCCGCGTTGTCGGATCATGGAGGAGCGGCGTGAACGAGCAGGATTGGGAAGCGGTCGCCGAGGCCATCAGGGAGCGAATGCAGGAGATCCACATTGGACAGAGGGAACTCGCTGACAGTACCGGTGTTTCTGCGGCGACTATCAGGGAGTTGATGTACAACTACAAGCCGCGCCGCCGGTCGACGCGGACGCTCAGGGCGATCTCGGTGGGTCTCGAGTGGTCGCCGGACTATGTCGAGTCCGTGCTGTACAGCAGGGCGCCAGTGGAGTCATCCGCCGCTGGCGATGCGACGGTAGCCGGCGTCGCGGTCGAGTCCAAGACGATCTCCGCTCAGTTGAACCTGGTTCTTCGGCACGTCGACGAGATCCGGGCCGACGTACGGGACCTCAAGGAGATGCTCACGAAGCACAAGCGATCATCGTGACCGCGACTGATGGTGCGCGTATTCGGCGAAAATAAGCGCCAATACGGTATCGACCGCGACGACATCTTAATGTCCGCTCGAACGACGGGTGGGCGGCGTGGCATGAAGTTGGCGATTCCGATGAATGAGGGCGAAGATCGCGGAAATCCTTGACGATCACCGCTGGGCTCCCCCTAAGCTACCAATGAAACCTCAATTTCACTCAGCCGTGGGCGGCTGGGCACGTCGACAGGGGATTGTGGAAAGTACCGAGGGGAGCGTCCTTGTTACCAGATATGTTGCGTTTTACTGCGCTGGTTGTCACGCTGGCGGTCGTCATCTCATGGCTGGCTCTGCCAGTGTTCCCGGCCTTGCGGACATCGCCCCGTGAGGTCCGTGGGCGCCGTCATGGTCAGCTGAGTATACGGCGGCGCCTCCGGGTGTCCATCGTCATTGAATGGGGCGAGCGTTGATGTGCTCCTGCGCCGTTCGCACCCGCGCTGGAGATCGTCACGGGATCCAGGGCGCGGATCGTGATCAGCGCAGATGTGGTGTCCGGCGGGAGAACGTGGTGCTCAGTTCGATGATCTGTCATCACAGCGGCGTGGACGAGGCCGGAAGCGTTTACTCGGTGATGGTCCCGTTGTCGGCGCATTTGCTGTGCGAGCAGGCGAACGACGGATTGCCGATCGTTGTGGGCCAGGGCCTCGTGGCTTCGCCTACCCGGCCGATGCGAGTCCACGTGCCGATCGCGGCCCGTCTGATGGTGCTCGAGATCGAGCGGGCCGCGGCAGAGTCGGAACTATCGCAGCTGCTGGGCTTCGCCCTCCCGTGGCCGATGGTGTTCGAGCCGATCATCGAGGTCAGCGTGGGGGCGATGAGCTCATGGTACCGGTTGGCTCGGCGTTACCTGCTGCGCTCCTCGCATCGAGCGCAGGTGCCGACCGACCCTGCCGAGACACGATCGCAACAGGAGTTGCTGACTCTCGGCCTGCTGTGCGGGCAAACCCACAACTACACGAGCCTGCTGGGCCGTGAGCAGCCAAGCCGGCAGTTCGAAGCCGTGCGTGCGGCAGTTGATCGACTGAGTCGGCACCCCGAGTCGGTACGCACGGTCGGCGATCTTGCGCGCGTCAGCGGGCGCAGCGTGCGCTGTCTGCAAGAGGGGTTCCGCCGGTACCTCGGTGTCACGCCGAGCGAGTACCTCCGCCGTAGTCGTACGGGGCGGGGTCTCGGATGTTGTTGAATCGCCGACGCCGTCCCGGCGGCGACATCATTACTGACGATATTTTGTCCTGACGGTTCATTCTCGAAGTCGCCGACCTCATTCTTCAATTTTCTTGTATTGATTTTCTGGGCAACGTGGTCTTGAGCGTTTTGGCGATACCGGCTATTTGTGAACGTGCGCATTTCACCCGTTCTGTCTGGGGTCGAGATGATCAAGGTTGCTTGCGACGGCTCGAGGTGCGCCTAACGCCATGCGCGACGCTGTCGTGCATGGCGTTGCCGTGTGTGGTGGCGGACTGACAGGCGCGCGGTGCTGCGCGCCAAGCGGCGTGTTTTCCTGGTCAGGCCTGCGTTGCTAGCTGCTCTGGCGGGTTGTTGACGATCACTTGGAGCAGGGCGAGGGTGATGCGCTCGGCGGCCTGGGCGGGCTGCCCGAGCCTGATGAGGGTGTGCACGAGCTTGCCTGCGATGGCCATGAGGAGAGTGGAGGCGAGGGTTATCCGCGGCTGTGCGAGTGGGCTCGGAGTTATAGGCACGAATTGATTCCTTCCGCTGGTTGAAATGGACGCCCTGAAGCATGAAGGTAGCCCTGTCGCCACCCAGTGGCAAGCATAAGCGCTCATTTAAGCGTTGTCGGTTTAAGCTCGATTGTTCTCGTTCATCAGCCGCCGGATCGTCTCGCGCGCGTCGGCGAGTTCGGCTTCGCGCCGCTCAAGGCGGCCTGTCAACTCGATGCTGGCCTGGGTTTGCTCGGTGAGCTGGGCGCGGAGGTCTGCGGTGGAGGCGGCCAGCCCGGCGCGGTGGAAGGCTTGGTGACCGAGTGCTTCGGAGAGCCGGTGCTCGAGGGTGGTGATGCGCTCGGCGAGACGGCGGTTGTGCGCGTGCAGGTTGGCGTTCTCGGTTCGCAGGGATGTCTGGCCGATCTTGGTTGCCCGTGGGCTGGGGGCGGTTCCGGCGGCGGCCTGGGCCTGGATGACCGCGGAGTGCAGGTCGGGGTGGCGGTGGATGAAGGAGCGGTGGACGCCGGCGCGGCGTGCCACGTGGGAGACGGTGATCTCGGAGCCGTCGGCGGACATTTCGGCCAGGGCCTGGTGGACGCGATGCTGTCGGGTTTCGGTGTCGCGGTGCCGTGCTTGTGCCAGGGGGTGCGGGTTGGTCATGGGGACATCATGGCGTCGCGGGCGCCGGCGTCAGGGCAGGATGTCGTTGATCTGCCGGATGAGGTTACGCAGCCTGGCGATCTGCGTGTCGCTGGGCGGGGTGACGGAGGGGTCGTCGAGGCTGGTGGCGAAGCGCTGTTCCCAGTCGGCCAGCAGCTGCTGGAGGTGGCTGGACATTTCGGACAGGCGGGCGCGATCGGTGCCGGAGGGGGACGGTGCGGGGCAGGTGCCCATAGGCTCGGCAGCGTTTCCTGGGGGCGCGTCGTCGTCGGCGAGCGGAGCCTGGAGGCGGTCGACAGCGTTGCGCATCCGTTTCTCTGTGACGCGGTAATAATGTTGCGTGACGTCAAAGGTGCGGTGGCTCATGAGTTCGCGCAGCACGTCGGGTGCGGTTCCGGCATCGGCGTGCCGCTGGGCGAAGGTATGCCGGTAGGAGTAGAGAACGATCCAGGCCGGGTCGAACATCTCGGTGCGCGGCGTGCCGTCGCGGCCGGTCACCTCGCGGGTGAGCAGGTGCGCGATCGTCTGGACGAACTTGCGGTGCCACCGCACGAGAACGCTTGATGGCAAGGGCCTGGTGCCGGCGCGGTTGGTGCCGAGGCGGGGGAACAGCGCCAGTTGCCCGAGCGGTGTGTTCGGGAATTGTTGCCGGACATGGGTTTGCTGGTCGAGGATGACCTGCGCGGTGTCCTCGCTGATGGGCAGGCGCCGATGGGGGCGGTTGTTCTTGAAGTCGGTATAGACCAGTACTGGTTCGCCGGTGCTGGCGCGGTCCAGGCAGTGATAGGGGAGCCGGCGGAGCTCGTCGGGCCGGCGACCGGTGTCGATCATCAGCTCGATCAGGTGCCGAGTGCCGATGCCGCTCTGCTGTTCGAGTACCGGTAGCTGGTCGATGATGGTGGCCAGCACCCAGCCTGGCAGGTCACGTCCGCGGCTTTCCCGTCGTTGCCGGGTGGGAACGTCGCCACGGATGAGGATGACCTCGGCGGACAGGCCGTCCGCGGGCCCACCGGGGGCGGTGAACCCGAGCAGCCGGATCTCGGTGAGGAAGCGCCCGAGGCACTGGGTTCGCGTCATCCGCAGCTCGGCGGTGAGTGTCGTGCTGCGTTCCTGGTAGGCCAGCCGGTCGAGCCAGAGCTGAATGTCCCCGCGAGACAGCGCGGCAGGGACCTCGCCCTGGTCCTCGCGCGCCAGCCGGAGGCACTCGGAGAACGAGCTCACCGCGGTCATCATGGCGCGCGCCCGTGAGGCATGCAAGCTGCGATGGCGGGGTAGGTCGTGCTCGGCCCAGCGTTTGGCGGTGTGGCGCAGCCATGACTGGCTGATCCCGGTGAAGTCGATCGTGCCGCGCAGGCCGAACACCGCCAGATCCCATACGTCGTTATGGCGTTCGGTCTCCGGGGTGGCCAGCGCGCGGCGCACGGCCCTGGCCATCGTCCGTAGCAGCGTTCCCAGATTGGCCGGCGGCTCCGGCGCTTCGGTGAGGCTGGTGACGTCGTGGGCGCGCAGATGCCGGACCAGGCCGCGCAGCAGCGATGGCCCCGCCTTCGCGCCGGCATCGGTGCGCGCTTGCACCGCGAACAGTAGCTCGGTCTGCAGCAGTTCGGTCAGGCCGGCCAGCACCACCCGCTGCTCGCCGCGGTCCGCGCCGAGCAATGGATGCGTGCGTGGTGGGGTGAGCGTCTCGGTGTCGGGATCCCAGCCGGCTTCGGTGAGAAAACCCTGGCGCAGCAACGACTGTAGTGTGGCCAGCCGGTCGACGGCCGCGTCGTGCGCATCCCGGGCGACCCTGGCCCGGACCTGGGCCAGCGCGGTGACCGTGGCGTTCACCGGCGCGCCATGGTCCGTGGGCTGCCGGCCCGGTCGACCGCCTCGCGCAACCGGTCATCCGAGGGATGCAGGTATACCTCGGTCGAGGTGATGTACCGGTGACCGAGCAGCTCCTTGAGCACATCGAGGGTGCTGCCCGATGCCATCACGTTCGTCCCGAACCCGTGCCGGAGCATGTGCGGGTGGATCATCCGGGACAACCCCGCTCTCCTCGAGAGCGCGTCCAGTAACTCGTTGAGCGCCTGGGGACGCATCGGCCCTCCCCGAGGCTCCCGGAACACGTTGACCAGCAGGAAATCGCAGTCCCGGGCCGGGCGGCACTCCTGGCGCAGCAGCAAGTACTCGTCAAAGGCCCGCACTACCAGCCCGTCCGCCGGGACCATGCGCGCGCGGCGCGATTTCGCCCATGCCCCGTTGATGTTGTCCCGCCGCCGAACATGCAGATGTGGACCCGTCACCGGGCAGCCCAGACTCGAGGAGTCCGGCAGGAAATGCACATCGGCGACCCTCGCCCCAGCCAGCTCGCCTCGTCGCAGGCCCATGCGCCACAGCGCCAGCACAATGAATCGATCTCGCGCGTTGCGACAGGCGCGCACCAGCGCGAGCACTTCTTCATCTCCGGCCGCGTCCACCGTCTGCTCCGAGGCGCGTAACCGGTGCCGTGGCCGGCAGCGAACCCCGGTCCCCGCCCATTCGCCGCGCACCTCGAGCGGCCGGCGATCGGCGCTCAGGTCATACAGTGTCGCGAGCACTCGATTGTCCAGCAGCCCGATCGACACCGAGTGCCGGAAGAACTCGCGCACCGCCGCCAGCACCGCGTTGATCCGACGGTCACCCCGCACCACCCGCCGCGCCGGAACCGCCACCGCATCCGGGTCGTAGTGACGCAGCCACAACGTAAACCGCGCCAGCTGGCCCGCAGCCTCTGGCCAGTTCACCTCGATCACCTGGCACCACTGGAAAAACAGCGCCAACGACGTCGCATACGCCTCGGTCGTGCTCTCCGCGCAGTCCCGACCCAACCGCAAATGCAGCAGCCACTCATCCGCCTCGGCCACCGTCCGCGCGGCAGGATCGAGCACCGTCCAGTACCGAACACCGGAGGGCAACCGCACCGCAAACTTCCGAAAACGCGTCACGCTCAGCTCCTGCTGTCCCGCTTCACCGATCAGCGCAGACAGTAGGAACATGACCGCCATCCCCATGCGCGACACACCGACAGATCGTGTCGTGGAAGCCCAGATTCACCCGTCAGCGCGACAATGCGCGACAGCTAAACGACCCCGAAAGAATCGATGGCACGGCCGGAGGGTCAGCGGGTCTCGGTGGCGACCATTTCCGGCTGCCCTTCCGGGTATTTTCCGAGTCGCGGTCTTGACCACCCTGGAAGCATACAACGCGGCACCTGAACGTCCATTTTTGGGGCGCGGCTTCGAATTGCGGGTGAGCCACGCCCCGGGCCCAATACAAATGAATAGCACCGAAGAAAGCCAATTTAAGCTCAAACGCAAAGAAGTGAGGACAAAATTTGCTGCTTTTTCGGACTTTGGTGCCCAGGCGGAACGGTTGGAGGTCAGCGGGGCTTCTAGATCCTGACTCAATGCACTAGATTCGGTTTGATCATCTCGTACATTAAAATGGCGGAGTGAGGCGGGGAGAGGGCTCGGGGTGCACCGTGTCATTTTCCACTGGGAGGGACCTGGCTGCTCACTTGACATTTAGAAGGAGGGGGGCTTTAGCTCCTGGTTCGACTCGCGAGGCTGAACCCCGAGGAGCACGGCGAAGTCCGGTTACATGTGTGGCGGCTGCGAATCACGATCTCCGTCGACCGGGGCCGACAGGTCTCTGTCATTGTTGAATGGTGCAGGCAGCCGGACTGATCTCAGCGCGATCAGCGGAGCCGGTCGTGATGGATACAGCGAGTCTCGTGCCCTGGTGCGGGTATCTCGAGGGGGATGGGCGACTCCATACAATCGGCCCGGCGGTAGGGGCAACGAGGATGGAAATGGCAACCAGTCGGCCATTGCCCGGGTTTGGGGACGGCGCCGACGATGGTCGGGAGCGCTTCGCCTGGCTCGCTGTTATGCGGGTTCGCGGCCAGCAGTGCCTCCGTGTAGGGGTGCCGTGGCTGATGCACGATGGGGGAGATTTCGGCTTGTTCGACGACCTGGCCTGCGTACATGACGACGGCACGGTCGCACAGGTCGGTGACCACGCCCCAGTCGTGGGTGACGAGCAGGATCGCCATGTTCCCGATCAGCTGGAGTTCGCGGAGCAGGTCGAGGATCTCGGCCTGGACGGTGACGTCGAGCGCGGTGGTGGGCTCGTCGGCGATGAGCAGTTTCGGGTCACCAGCGAGCGCGCGGGCGATGGCGACGCGTTGCGCCATACCGCCGGAGAGCTCGTGCGGGTAGCGGCGCGCGACCTGTGTCGGATCGGGCAGTTGTACCAGGTGCAGCAGTTCGATGACCCGCTGTTTCGCCTGGCGGCGGGTGAGTTCGGGATGGTGGGTGCGGACGGCTTGGGCGAGTTGCCAGCCGACCCGGAACACCGGGTTCAGGCTGATCATCGGTTCCTGGGAGATCAGCCCGATCTGGCTGCCGCGAACGCGCTCCAGTTCCTTGTCCGACAGGGCGGTCAGATCCTGCCCGCCGAACGATATCCGGCCCGCTTCGATCCGGCCGGTACCGGGCAGGAGCCCGAGGACGGCCATCGCGGTGATCGTCTTGCCGCAGCCAGACTCGCCGACCAGCCCAACAGTTTCACCGGGCCCGACCGACAGGGTCACGTCGTCGAGGACGGGTACCGGCCCGCCGGGCATGTCGAACACGACAGTGAGGTTCTCGATCGAGAGCAGCGCACCGGAATCGGCCAGGGGTTTTTCGGCTGTGGCGCGATGTTTCTTGCGACGGGAGGGTGCCGCGGCCCAGCCTTCGGCGGAGGCGTCGCGGACTACGTCGCCGAGCAGCGCGAGGGCGAGGATGGTCAGGGCCGTGATGATGCCGGGTGGCCAGATCAGCCACGGTTGCAGCATGATGTTCTGGATCCCGTCGCCGATCATGCCTCCCCACGAGGGCGCGGGCAGCGGCGTGAGAAGACCGAGAAAGGCCAGTCCGGTCTGGGCGAGCAGGGCGACTGCGGCGAGCAACGAGGCCTGCACGATGATCGGTCCGGCGATGCGGGGGAGGATGTGCCGGAAGATGATGTACGAGCGGGACAGTCCGGAGACGCGGGCCGCGGCGACATAGAGTTCTTCGCGCACGGGCAGCGTCGCGGACCGGACGACGCGCATCAGCCCCGGTGCCACGATCACCCCGAGCGTGATCATCGCGGCCGCCGTGTTTTGCGGAAACACCGACAGCACGACCAGGATGATGATGATTGCGGGCATGGAGAAGGTCAGGTCCGCCAGCCAGCCCACGACGCGATCGGTCCAGCCGCCGACGTAGCCGGCAGCCAGCCCGATTGGCACGCCGAGCAGCAGAGCGGTGGCCAGGGCTTCCCCTACTCCGATCAGCGTGATCCGCGTGCCAACCAGCAGCCGTTCCAGTACGTCGCGTCCGAGCGAGTCAGTGCCCAAAAGGTGCGCGCCGGTGGGTCCCTGGCGGGCGGCGAGCAGGTCACCGGCGAGCTGGCCGGAGATGTCGGGTAGGACGATGGGTGCGATGATCGCGACGGTGGCGATCAGGGCGAGGAAGGCAAAGCAGGCGAGAGCCAGCTTCCGGCTGAACAGGCGGTGCCAGAACCGCGGCGATTCCGCAGGGGTAGGAGTGCTGCTGCCGGTGTCGACGACAGAGGTCACGGTCATGATGTGCGCACCTTCGGGTTCAGCCACGTGTAGGCGATGTCGACGATCAGGTTGATCACGACGACGATGCCGGTGAAGTAGATGACGATGCCCTGGATGACCGGCAAGTCATGCTGGGCGGTGCTGTCGACCGCCAGCCCGCCGAGCCCGGGCAGCGCGAACACGTTCTCCACCACCACCGTGCCCCCCAGCAAACCGACCGCCTGCAGGCCGAGGATGGTCACCACCCGGATGGAGCCGTTCTTCATCGCGTTGACGGACACGATCGAGCGGTAGTGGACTCCGTTGGCCCGGGCCATCCGAATGTAGTCACTCGACAGCACATCCAGCATTGCCTCACGGGTTTGTTTAGCGACTGCGGTGATCCCATGCAGCGCCAGCGCGAACACCGGCAGGATCAGCGATTGCAGCCACTGGCTGGGCGATTGGAAGAACGGGACATAGCCGGTCGCGGGCAGCCAGCGTAGCGCCACGGCGAAGACGACGATCAGCATCGCGCCGACCCAGAAGTTCGGCAGTGCGAAGCCCACCAGGCCCAGCGCGTCCACCGTCCGGCCCAGCACTCCACCGCGGACCGCGGAGAACACGCCCAACGACACACCCACGAGCAGCGACACCAGCAGCACCCCGAACATCAGCGACAATGTCACCGGCAGCCTCTGGGAGATCGCCTCGCTCACGGTCTGGCCTGAGAACAACGACGAACCCAGATCGCCATGTACGGCATGAGTCAGCCACTGCCAGTATTGCTGGTACAAGGGCAGGTCCAGGCCCAACGAGTGACGCAGCGCCTGGTACTGCTCCTCGGTGCCCTGCGTGCCCAGAATCGCCCGGGCCGCGTCGCCGGGGATCAGTGAAACGAGGACGAAGCTCAGCATCGAGATGATCAGCAGCAACGGCACCGCGATCAGTACCCGGCGCGCGATCACCCGCAACAAGGGCAGACGCACCAAGGCGCCGATCACGCCATGCGGGTCGGGGCCACCTGCTCGTGGCGCGATAACACCATCAGCCATGTCGCTCCTCGCAGGTCGGCGCAACGAAAGGTACTAGCGCTAAAACTAGCGTTTCATTAATAGCTGCTGAGGTCAACCCGGTCTTCATCTCACCGCTACAAGACGCCGCCGTGCGCCAGCGTGATGTCCATCTCGAGCGCGCGGTGATATCGCGCAGTTCAATGAAGATCGCGCGTGACGTAAGAAGCGCAATACTCGCCCGCACGTATTCGCCCATCTCGTAGTACGCCAGGCCGAGCTGGCACAGCGTCTTGGCTTCGTTCGACCGCTCACCGGTTCTGCGCCGCATGACCAATGCCGACTCGGGCTGGCTGCTCGCGGCACTGTAGTCGCCGCGGCTGTAGAGCAACATGTCGAACTGGTGGTGCGCCATCCCCTGCAGGGGAACGTTCTGCAGCGCACGCGCGTACTTTAGTGCCTCGCGTGCCACCTCGGTGGCCTCGGCTGTCCTGCTCAGGCCGTCCAGCGATACTACCTTCGTCACCAGCACGATCGCGAGAGCGAAGCGCTGGCCGGTGGCGCGGAAATATTGCCCGGCGTCCCGAAGGTGTTCGTGTGCCTCGGCGAAACGTTCCAACGCCGAGAGACATTGGCCCAGCATGTGTTTCGTCCACACGAGTCCCTGCGGATCGTCGATTCGACCGTGGCACCGGAGGGTTCGCTCCAGCAACAAGCGAGCCGCCTCATGGAACCCCATGACGTCTTCGAGCCAGCCCAAGGCGTGCTCGCAGCGAGCGATGCCTACGGGGTCACCCGTCAGCTGTGCGTTGTCGAGGCCGAGTTCAAGGAGCCTCAGGGAGTCTGTCCGTGGCCGGAGCAAGAAAAGGCCACGGAGGAACGCCACCGCAAGCGTCCAGGCGCCTGGCGCGCTCTGCGCGACATGCCGAATCATGACGTGCGCGGTCGGCAGCTCCTGCTGCCGCCAACCCAAGGCCAGAGCAGGACGGTCAGGTTCGAACGGCTGAGGACGGATTCGCGGGCTGGTGGGGAGTAGCCCCGAGCCGGCCCAACCCGGCGCGAGTGCATTTACCGCCGCGACAGCCGAGGCGATCCACCAGCGAAGCAAACGGTCCCGGGCCGCTTCTGGTGCCTCCTGACCAACCCCCGTGGCCGTGTAGGCGCGATGTAGGTCAGCGAGGTAGACCCGCCCGCCCCGATCGCGCTCGACCAGGCCGGCGTTCGCCAACATCGCGAGGGCATGGTCGGCGGTGCCCGGCGCCAAGTTCGCGAGCGCCGCGACCGTGGCAGTGGGCAGCGGGTACGTGAAAGCGCGTAAGAGGCGGAACACTTTCGCCGCATCAGGTTCGACGCGCTGACAAGTCCGGTTGAGAACCCGGCGAACCCCCCAGCCCACCAGCTTCGCGGCTTCGGCCGGTTCGAGCGGCCCGAGCTCGATCGAGGCTTTGGCAAGGCCGGGCACCGGAACGCGGCTGGTGACGATCACATCGTTCCCCCGACCAAGGAGCAGGCTCATGACTTGTTCCGCAGAGACCGCGTTGTCGAGCATCAACACGAGGTGTTCCTCCCCGAGGGCGGTCTCACGAAGCCTGGTCACGACACCCTCGATCTGCTCACGGCTGATGATCCAGTTCAAATCCACGTACACGATGAGAACGCGGTCGCCAACCAATGACGCCCAGTAGCTCAGCAACCTGGTCTTACCGATTCGGGACAGGTCCACCACGGTGATCAGCCTCGTGCGCGGGGACGGCAGGCAGAGACGGTTCAGCTCCTGTAACTCTCGTTCCTTGCCGGCGAATGGCCTGGTGCCGCAGGGGATGCTCGCCGCCCATGGCGGCAGCAGCCAAGGCATCCGCGTGCTGCCGCCGAACAAATGCCTCAACCAGCGACTGAGAGCCAAGAGGCGATTGCTCCACATGCGGATCTCCGTATGAGTCTGGACCGTGCAGGGCTGCGTTGCGAAACTCGATCGCCGCTCCCAGCGCCGCAGCTCCGTTAGCAGAAATGAAACGCGATGTTCATATAATAGAACCACTCTCGACTCCGATGTGCAACGTCCTACCGCACCCCAGTGCGGCTACAGCATGTTGTTCTTGTCGTGCTGGCCCCGTGGACCCCGGCCGACATGCGCCGATCGGGCGGGTGGGCGCGGACGACGTCCTCGTGACCGGCGAACTGCGGGCGGCCCCAGTGGGAACGCCGCGGTTGCACCGTCTATCGCGCACGGCTACGAGAAGCTGAACAAGCCCGCCAAAGCCCGACTGACAATGCGCCCAGCTGTGTCAAGCGGTGCAAGACGGCCGTGGCGGGCTGCGTCTCGACTGGTGGTTCCACGAAATCGTGGACGCCGCCGCAGCGGTCTCGCGAAGAATGTACGGAGTCGATGGATCGGCTGCTCCACGGCATGGCCGCGGTCGGCTTCGGCGGCGTGGCGCACGCACAGGCTGCCCAGCAACACTTGCCGAAACCTACGCTCAGCGATTGGCTGCGGGTAATCGCCACCGGCGAGGTCTGTGTATGCGCCACGGCCACGGGACCCGCCACCGCGTGATCGTGGGCTTCACCTACCTCGGGTTTACCTGTTCGATATCGATGCCAGTGGTTCACCAGTTCGCCGGTGGCGACCTGTTCGATGACGTGGAGGAGGCCCGCGCCGGCATGGCGCGAGTCGGTGGGCGACAGCGCTCATGGTGTCCAGTCGCAGCCAGTCAGCAGTGCGGACGACTTGCTCCACGTCGCCGAGCGTCGAGATCGTCGAAGCCATCGCGGGGGAGCGGATGGAAGGCACGCTGCCGGGGACCTGGTTCTCGCCATCTCCCGGCCGGATCAAGAATGTACTGTGCCCTGATGTCGGACTGGGTTCGGGAGTTCACCCTGCCCGGCGAAGCCTGATGCGTCCGTTCGGCGTCGGTAGACGGCTGCACCCTGGCTGGCCGCGTGTCTGGGCATCTGTGATCGGCGAGTTGCTTGGCGAACCCGTACATCCAACGGTCGGAGGGTCGTGGCATCCATGAATACGGAGCGGGCCAAATAGCCACGCGTGTCGGAGAGGTCATATCCGGAGTTTCGATTCGATGTCGGCTGCGGCGATCCCACCGTAGGTACGGGCGACGCGGTCGGAGAAGGCGGTGCGGTCGAGACGGTAGTTCTGGGCGCCCGTGGTTTCCAGCACGATTGTGGCCAGGGTGCACCCGGCCTGCGCCGCGCGTGCCAGGCTCAACCGGTGGACGCGCCCCCACAGGAAGCCGGCGCGGAACGCATCCCCGACACCGGTCGGGTCAAGTGCTTGCTTGGCTGAAACGGCGGGCACGGTGATCGTGGGGTGTCCGGCCTGCTCGATCGTGACTCCGCTGGCGCCGTGCGTGGTGATCCAGAAGCCGACACGGGCGAGGACTTCGTGGTGCTGCCAGCGTGCGGTGCGCAACAGCAGAGCGGCTTCGTAGGCGTTGGTGAACAGGTACCGCGCCCCCTCGACGAGCTCCCGCACCTCGGCGCCAGTCACGGTGGACAATTGCTGGGAGATGTCGGCGGCGAACGCATAGTTGTACCGGCGGCAGTCGTCGGTGTAGCGCAGCATGGCTTTCGGGTCGTTTGGCCCGATCACCACCAGCTCCGGGACACCCACCCGCTCGGCCACGGCGGCGAGACTGATGTCGCGGGCCTCCGTCATCGCTCCGGCATAGAAGCTAGCGATCTGGTTGTGGTCGCGGTCGGTGGTGCATACGAAGCGGGCGGTGTGCTGGGTGGTGGAGACGTGCACCGACTTGATGTCGACGCGGTGTTCGTGGAGCCAGGTGCGGTAGTCGTCGAAGTCGGTCCCGACCGCGCCGACCAGCACGGGCGGCAGGCCGAGCGATGCGAGTCCGATGGCGATGTTGGCTGCGACGCCACCGCGCCGTACGGTCAGGCCGTCCACTAAAACGGACAGTGAGAGCGTGTGGAGCTGGTCGGCGAGCAGGTGGTCGGTGAACCGGCCGGGGAAGTCCATCAGGTGGTCGGTGGCGATCGACCCGGTCACGAGAATCCGCCGTGTCATGGCGATATCACCGCCGCGAGGTCACCGCCGCGGTCGGTGTTTTCCCAGGGGAGGGCGAGTTCGGGGCGGCCGAAGTGGCCGTAGGCGGAGGTCTGGGCGTAGATCG
>NZ_VDFW01000075.1 GCF_006152065.1 Amycolatopsis alkalitolerans | reverse complement strand
TCAAGGATCTTGTTGTGGCGTGTCGGTGCCAGAGATGGGAGCGGAGCTCCGGTAGGAGAGGTCGTCCTCCAAGACAGCCTCGACACCACCGGGAGCTCCGCTGAGCGCGAATTCTGTCATCACTCGGGTCGTCACTGTGGCCGGTGGGTGTTTTGCCCCTGGTCATCTCGGTGAGTTGACCCGGATCGTGCCGTTCGAGATGGTCGATGCGGTGCTGGCCGAGACCGGCTCGGTGCAGCAGCGGTTGCGGTTGTTGCCCTCGCGGGTCGTGGTGTATCTCCTGCTTGCTGCGGGGTTGTGTGCCGAGATCGGGCTGTCGCAAGTGTGGACTCGGCTGTGCGCGGGCCTGACCGGGCTGGCGGTGGCCACCCCGGCGCCCAGCGCGATCACCGCCGCGCGGGTCCGGGTCGGGGTGGCGCCGTTGCGGGCGTTGTTCGACCTGCTGCGCGGGGCGGAGACCGGCTGCGTGCGCGTCGGTGAGGGGCGCGCGGGCCGGCCCGGGGTGTTCTGGCGGGGCCGGCTGGTCACCGCGGTGGACGGCAGCATTCTGTGCTGCGCGGACACCGCAGCGAATCTCACCGTGTTCAGCAAGGGCGGCAGCTCGCATGGCACCAGCACCGGGTATCCGATGGTCCGGGTGCTGGCGCTGGTCGCCTGCGGTACCCGCACGATCATCGACGCGGTGTTCGGCAGCGACCGCACCGGCGAGATCGGCTACGCCCACCAGCTACTCGGCTCTGCCCGGGCCGGGATGATCGTGCTGGCCGACCGGAACTTCGCCGCCTCAACCTGGATCGCCGCGCTCGCCGCGACCCGAGCTGACCTGCTGGTGCGGGTCAAGAACCAGCGCCGGCTCCCGGTCTGCAAGATCCTGCCCGACGGATCCTTTCTCTCCCGGATCGGGCGGGTCGAGGTGCGGGTGATCACCGCCCAGGTCACGATCACCACCAGCGAGGGGTGCCGGACCGAGACCTACCGACTCATCACGACCGTGCTCGATCCACACGTGCCCGCGCTGGAGATCGTGGCGCTCTACCACGAGCGTTGGGAGATCGAGACCGGGTTCGCCGAGCTGAAGTCCACCAGCCTGGGCGGGCGGGTGCTGCGTTCTCGCACCCCGACCGGAGTCGCCCAGGAGATCTATGCCTTGCTGATCACCTACCAAACGCTGCGGATCGCGATCAGCGACGCCACCCTGGACCGCAGCGACATCGATCCCGACCGGGGCAGCTTCACCGTCGCCCTGCACGCCGCCCGCGATCAGCTGATCGCCGCCGCTGGCGTGATCGCCGACACCGTGATCGACCTCGTCGGCACGATCGGGCACCACGTGCTGGAGCAGCTCCTACCTGCCCGACGGGTCCGGACCAACCCGCGCGTAGTCAAGCGCGCGATCTCCAAGTACGTGGCCAGCAGCGCCAAGGGTCGCCACCGCGGCCCCAACCGCCCAGCCACCACCACCATCGACATCCAGCCGATCTTGACAACACCGCCGCCGACCTAACTGAACGGCTTTG
>NZ_VDFW01000074.1 GCF_006152065.1 Amycolatopsis alkalitolerans | reverse complement strand
TCGGTCACTAGGGCACCATCCTTCCTGCGGGCCTCGTGATCATGATGGGGTTCGTTGAAGGGACTCGGCGGGAGCCGGGGTGACGGCCTGGTTCGGTCGCCTGTGAAGGGCCTGCATGACACCGCCGCCCCCGGCTCTCGCGGGGCTGCGGACTGGCAACAGGGAGACGCGCCGTAGAGCGCCGGTTAGTGACCACCCGGGAGTCGGCCTCGCTGCCGCCGGGTCGTCGCTGCCACTGCAAGGAGTCACGTTGTCGCTCGCGCTGCCTGAAGCGCTGTTCTTCGTCGGGATCGACTGGGCCGCCGCCGAACACGCGGTGTGCGTTATGGATACCACCGGCAAGATCGTGTCCCAGTTCGTGATCAAGCACTCCACGGACGGGATCGCCGGGCTGGTCCGTCGCCTGGCCAAACTCGGTGACCCGGCGGATATCCCGATCGCGATCGAACGCCCCAACGGTCGGCTGGTCGACCTGCTGCTGGAGGCCGGGCACCCGGTGGTGCCGGTCAAGCCGAACGCGATCAAGACCTGGCGGGAAGGGGAAGTCCTCTCTGGCGCCAAGTCCGACGCCGGGGATGCCGCGGTCATCGCCGAGTACCTGCGCCTGCGCCAGCACCGGCTGCGGGTGGCCACCCCGTATTCCGGCGAGACCAAGGCCCTGCGCACCGTCGTGCGCACCCGCGACGATTTGGTCGAGATGCGGGTCGCGGCCACCAATCAGCTCTCCGCGCTGCTGGAGGCGCACTGGCCGGGCGCCAAAGCCATCTTCGCCGACGTGGAATCCCCGATCAGCCTGGCATTCCTGACCCGCTACCCCACCCCAGCCGCCGTCGCGCGGCTCGGGGAGAAGCGCATGCAGGCCTTCTGCGTCAAACACGGCTACTCCGGCCGACGCTCGGCCGCGCAACTGCTGGACCGGCTGCGGACCGCCCCAGCCGGGACCACCGACGACGCCCTCACCGAAGCACTGCGTGATGCCGTGCTCGCGATGGCCGGCGTGCTCACCGCGCTCAACACCGCGATCAAGGACCTCGACCGCTCGACCGTCGCCCACCTCGGGGAGCACCCGGACGGGAAGATCTTCACGTCGCTGCCACGCTCGGGTCAGATCAACGCCGCCCAGATGCTCGCCGAGTGGGGCGATGCCCGCCAAGCCTACGACAGTCCCGACTCCGTCGCCGCACTCGCCGGATGCACCCCGGTCACCAAGGAGTCCGGCAAACATCGCGCCGTGCACTTCCGCTGGGCCTGCAACAAGCGCTTCCGCCGGGCCATGACCACGTTCGCCGACAACAGCCGACACGCCAGCCCCTGGGCCGCGAAAATCTACAAAGACGCCACCGCCGCCGGCAAGGACCACCCCCACGCCGTGCGAGTACTGGCCCGCGCATGGATTCGCGTGATCTGGCGATGCTGGCTCGATCAGACACCCTACGACCCGGCCCAACACGGCGCGCTCCAACGCCACACCACGCCCACCGCAGCATGATTTCGACCTTGAGGTTGACACAGGGGGTGTCATGCG
>NZ_VDFW01000073.1 GCF_006152065.1 Amycolatopsis alkalitolerans | reverse complement strand
GTTGTTGTTTTCTTCTTGTTGTTGTTGTTATTATATATATATATTTGTTGTTGTTGTTTTCTTCTTGTTGTTGTTGTTATTATATATATATATATTGTTGTTGTTGTTTTCTTCTTGTTGTTGTTGTTATTATATATATATATTTGTTGTTGTTGTTTTCTTCTTGTTGTTGTTGTTTCTTCTTGTTGTTGTTATTATTACATATATATATTTGTTGTTGTTGTTTTCTTCTTGTTGTTGTTGTTATTATATATATATATTTGTTGTTGTTGTTATTATATATATATATATTGTTGTTGTTGTTTTCTTCTTGTTGTTGTTGTTTTCTTCTTGTTGTTGTTATTATTATATATATATATTTGTTGTTGTTGTTTTCTTGTATTATTGTTCATTATTGTTTTTTCTTATTATTATTATTATTGTATTTTTGCATATTCTTTTTTATTGTTCTTCTTCTTGTTGCTCTTCTTCTCTCTCGCTCTCTCTGACAGTCTTTCTTCTTGCTTTTCCCACCTCTTTCCATGTTTTTTTTTGTGTTATTATTATTATTATTTTTAATATTGTTCTTTAGAGAGAGTGCTCTCTCTTTTTCTCTTCTTCTTCTTCTTCTTCTTTGTTTCATTATTGTTCGATATACTATTATTATTATTATTGTCATTACGATTATTACCATTATTATCATTACTATTCTTATTATTATTATTATTATTGTTATTATTTATTAGTATTACTATTATCATTATTTGTTACTACTATTATTATCAACTTCATCATGTTTTATTATTATTACTATTATTATTGTTACCAATGTTGTTGTTATGATTGTTACAGTGTTGTTAATATTATTATTACTATTAGTTATCATTATTATTGTTATTATTATTATTATTATTGTTATTTCTAATGTTCAGAGCTTTATTGTTATTATTGTTGTTATTATTGTTGTTATTATTGTGGTCGTTGCTGCTGTTAGTAATCATCATTATTATTATTGTCATTATTGTTGTTGTTATTATTGTTGTTGTTGTTATTATTATTATTGTTATTGGTGTTGTTGTTATGATTGTTGTAGTGTTGTTGTTAATATTATTATTACCATTAATTATCATTATTATTATTATTATTATTATTATTGTTGTTGTTATTTCTAATGTTCAGAGCTTGATTATTTCATGAGAATGGCGCAGCTTGATCCATTTAACTCGATGCCGAATCCTTATTATTGGTTATTGTTATTATTATTGTTGTTGTTATTGTTATTGTTATTGTTATTGTTATTGTTGTTGTTATTGTTATTGTTATTGTTATTGTTATTGTTATTGTTATTGTTATCGTTATTGTTATTGTTATTGTATTGTTATTGTTGTTGTTATTGTTGTTGTTATTGTTGTTGTTATTGTTGTTGTTATTGTTGTTGTTATTGTTATTGTTATTGTTATTGTTGTTGTTATTGTTGTTGTTATTGTTGTTGTTATTGTTGTTGTTATTGTTATAGTTATCGTTATTGTTATTGTTATTGTTATTGTTATTGTTGTTGTTATTGTTGTTGTTATTGTTGTTGTTATTGTTATCGTTATCGTTATTGTTATTGTTATTGTTATTGTTATTGTTATTGTTATTGTTATTGTTATTGTTAATGTTGGTGTTGTTGTTGCTGTTCTTCTCTTACCATTTCTCTTTCTTCTTCTTTTTCTCATTCTTCTTCTACTCATCTTTTTCTTTCTCT
>NZ_VDFW01000072.1 GCF_006152065.1 Amycolatopsis alkalitolerans | reverse complement strand
AATCAACGGTCAGGATTTTTTCAAAGAAATAAACTCAAAACAAAAACAAATAATTTCATAATAATAATATAAGAATGATAGTAATAATAATAATAATAATAATAATAATAGTAATAATAATAATAATTTTTTGACCATAATTATTATAGGAGACCATCGGATAATAATAATATTGGAATCAACGGTCAGGATTTTTTCAAAGAAATCATTAATCACTATGACAGATATTTGTCCCAACTGGAACGTGCTATTCAAAAAAAGTAATTTATTATTATTATTATTGTTATATTATTATTATTATTATTATTGGTGTTGTTGTTGTTGTTGTTTTTGTTGTTGCTGTTGCTGTTGTTGTTGTTATTGTTATTATTTTTTGTTTTTATTATTATTATGATTGTTGTTGTTGTTGTTCTTGTTCTTGTTGTTGTTGTTTTTTTTTTATTATTACTGCTGTTATTATTGTTATTTCTATTGTTGTTATTATTATTGTTATTATTATTATTATTCTTATTATTATTGTTGTTGTTGTTATTTATTGTTATTATCATTATTATCACTATTATTATTATTACTATTATTATTGCTACTATTATTGTTATTATTATTGTTATGATTATTGCATTGTTATTATTACTGTTATTATTACTATTATTATTCTCATTATTTAGTAATACAAGCAGTACCAAGGTTGACCCCACAGCAAGGTATTATTATTATTATCATTATTATTGTTGCTATTATTATTACTGTTGTTGTTGTTGCTGTTGTTATTGTTTTTATTGATATTATTATTATTTCTATAATTATTGTTATTGTTATTGTTATTGTTATTGTTATTGTTATTGTTATTGTTTTTGTTATTGTTATTGTTATTGTTATTGTTATTGTTATTGTTATTGTTATTGTTATTGTTATTGTTATTGTTATTGTTATTATTATTGTTCTTGGTCTTGTTCTTGTTCTTGTTATTGTTATTGTTATTGTTATTGTTATTGTTATTGTTATTGTTATTGTTATTGTTATTGTTACTGTTATTGTTATTGTTATTGTTATTGTTGTTATTGTTATTGTTATTGTTAGTGTTATTATTATACTGTCATTGTTATTATTGCTATTAAAAAAAAAAAAAAACATAAAATCATCAGTTCTTTTATTGCTATTATTATTGTTATGATTATTGCTATTATTATTATTATTGTTGTTGTTCTTATTACTGTTATTATTATTTAGTAATACAAGCGGTACCAAGGTTGATCCCTCGTCAAGGTATCATTATTATTATTATTATTATTATTATGATTATTATTATTGTTGTTGTTGTTGTTGCTGTTGTTGTTATTATTATTATTATTATTATTGTTATTGTTATCATCAGTCCGTTGTTTCCCCCTCGTCGTCCCAATTACACCAAGGACTACACCGAAACACGAAAAGATTCTTCCGCAGTTGTGCCTACTCTAGTGCAGCCTACCCAAAAAAGTAACACTAGCTAGCAGTTGGTGTCGTTGTCTCCTATTGTTATTAGAGTGCAAGATCTCGTCAAAGAGCTCTTGTGCTCTATAACAATATGTGACAACGACACCAGCGGAAAAAAAATGAATAAAATCGGTTAAGAATTGATGATTTTAGGATATTTTTAAGTGGTCACTGTACTACTACTAGTAGTAGTGGGGGTGGTAATCAATCACAGCACCTTCGCCATGGTAAGACAATACTGCTACTAACTACAATAACAATAACAATAACAATAACA
>NZ_VDFW01000071.1 GCF_006152065.1 Amycolatopsis alkalitolerans | reverse complement strand
GGAGTGGCGTGCACGGTGCGGGACACGCGTGGTCAGGAGATCGCGGCGGCGTGCGGGCAGCTCGCCGCCGAAGGCTGAGTTCTGGCTGCACCAGACACGCAAACGAGCAGGGCAGCTACCCCCCGCGTTGGTGATCCTGGCGCGTCGCCTCAGAAGCGTACGATGCAGAGGATAGATGGCCAGGAGTGTCTGTGATCAGGAACCCTCCGCCAGGCCTCATTCGTTTGGTTGCCATGCTTCGAGTAGATCGGCGGGTGTGAATACGGCGTCGAGGTGTTCGGTTGATACTCCGGATCGGGTGACGGCGATCAGTGGGACCGGTTTGTCGGTGACACGGTGACGGTGGCGCTGGAGTTCGGCCAGATCATGGTTATCGAACGACGAGTTTTCCAGCCATTTGATCGATCCGAGGAAGGCTAGTTCACGTGCGATGGGCTCGTGGTCCGCGCCAACTATGTCGATTTCCACGTCGTTGCTGCGGGTCCAGTAGCCGCCGATCGCCGGGACCGCCGGAATGTCATGTGCGGGCAGTAGACGGGCCAGTGATTCGCGGACCAGTGGTTCCACGGCGCGGCCGCGCCAGCTGGTCCATCCACCGTGAATTCGTTCGAGTGTGAGGTCGGAGCGCATGCGGTCCAACTCGGCGAGGTTCGGGCCGAGGAAAGTCAGCCAGAAGCGGAGATACGGGTCGGTGATCCGATATCGGCGTTCCTTGGATGGTGCGAGGCTTATCGGCAGTTCGGCGGCGACGATGCCCTTATCAGTCAATAGTTCCGTAGCGCGTGACAGGGTCGAGTGCGCGATCCCGCCGGCTGCGCGGGCAATATTGGTGAAAGTACGTTCGCCGCTGCCGATAGCCGCCAGAACCTGGCGGGCTTGGGTTTGATCCGGAAACTCGGCGGCAAGTGACAGTTGTGCGGAAACAATCATTGGGCTCACCGGATCTCCCAGTTCTCGGGTCAGGAATGTCGGCATGTCCTCGCCCCAGGGCCAACGCGCACAGATGATGGGCAGGCCTCCCGTCACCAGTGTCGCGTCGAAGGCGCCCGCTGGATCCAGACCGGTCATCGTGGCGACATCGGCCGGGTTGAGTGGTCCGAGGCGCATCTCGGTGCCGCGCTGGTGGAACGGCCGCCCGTAAGAGGTGAGTGCCTGCATCATGGCGAGGTCGGAGCCGATGAGGATCAGCAGCACTGGTTTACGTGACAGCTCGCGATCCCAGGCGCGCTGCAAGACGCTCTCGAACGCTCCGGCGGGGTCCATTAGATAGGGCAGTTCGTCAAGCACCACGACACTCGGCCGGTCCTCAGGCAGGATGCTTGCGAGCTGGCGGAAAGCAGCCGTCCAGTTGCCGGGTACAGCATCGGCGAAGACGTCGGCATCGGGCAGCGAGGAGCTTCGTACGGCATCGATGAACTCAGCCAGTGGATCGGTGCCGAATCCGATTTCACTGGTGTGAAAGACGTTCGGAACTCGGCTCCGATGCACGAACTCCTCTACCAGCGCGGACTTGCCGATCCTGCGTCGCCCGCGGAGGATGAGGCAACGTCCCGGCCGCGCTGTTCCGATTTCCGTCTGCACTCCGGCCAATGCGGCCCCTAGTGTGCCCAGTTCGCGTCGCCGTCCGATGAAGTCGACCAAGCCATGCCTCCCGTGCTCGCTGGGCTGGATACTTCCATCCGCGATAGTATCGCAATCGATACTATCGCGGGGTGGTTGTGTGGCGGATGGAATTGATGTGTGCGGTGGTCGGCAGGTTGTAAAGGGGTGGTGATCGGCGAACCGCTGGCGAACTACAAGCGGGTCGTGGCCGCGGTCCGCCGGATCACCGATCCGGCGCCGGGGGGCCTTGGC
>NZ_VDFW01000070.1 GCF_006152065.1 Amycolatopsis alkalitolerans | reverse complement strand
TATCAGCGGGCCGAGTTGGATCGTGAGGGGTTTTGGGCGGAGCAGGCGGAGCGGTTGTCGTGGGATACGAAATGGTCGCGGGTGGTGGATTGGTCGGGTGCGCCGTTTGCGAAGTGGTTTGTGGGTGGGCGGTTGAATGTGGCTTATAACTGTGTGGATCGGCATGTGGAGGCGGGGTTCGGGGATCAGGTGGCGATTCATTGGGTGGGGGAGCCTGGTGATACGCGGGAGATTACGTATGCGCGGTTGAAGGATGAGGTGTGCCGGGCGGCTAACGCGTTGTTGTCGTTGGGGGTCGGGGCGCATGATCGGGTGGCGATCCAGTTGCAGATGGTGCCGGAGGCGATCATCGCGATGCTGGCGTGTGCCCGGATCGGGGCGTTGCACAGTGTGGTGTTCGGGGGGTTTTCGCCGACGGCGTTGCGGTCGCGGGTGGATGACGCGGCGGCGAAGGTGGTGATCACCTCGGATGGGCAGTATCGGCGGGGTAAGGCCGCGCCGATGAAGGCGAATGTGGATGAGGCGCTGGCGGGGGCGGAGTCGGTGGAGAAGGTGATCGTGGTGCGCCGGACCGGGGATCCGGAGACGCCGATGAGCGAGGGGCGGGATGTGTGGTGGCATGACCTGGTGGACGCGCAGCCGGTGGGGCACACGCCGGAGGCCTTTGATGCCGAGCATCCGTTGTTCATTCTCTACACCTCGGGCACGACGGGGCGGCCGAAGGGGATTTTGCACACTTCGGGTGGGTATCTGACGCAGGCGGCGTATACGCATCAGGTGGTGTTCGATCACAAGCCGGGCGAGGATGTGTATTGGTGTACCGCGGATATCGGGTGGGTGACCGGGCACTCCTACATTGTGTATGGGCCGTTGGCGAACCGGGTCACGCAGGTGGTGTATGAGGGCACCCCGAACACCCCGCACGAGGGGCGGCACTGGGAGATCATCCAGCAGTACAAAGTGTCGATCTACTACACGGCGCCGACGTTGATCCGGACGTTCATGAAGTGGGGCGATGACATTCCCGCCCGCTACGATCTGTCGTCGCTACGGGTGCTGGGGTCGGTGGGGGAGCCGATCAACCCGGAGGCGTGGATCTGGTATCGCGAGCACATCGGGGCCGGGGCGGCCCCGATCGTGGACACCTGGTGGCAGACCGAGACCGGGGCCATCATGATCTCTCCGTTGCCGGGGGTGACCGCCACCAAACCCGGGTCGGCGCAGACCCCGCTGCCGGGGATCTCGGCGATGGTGGTGGATGACACCGGCAAGGAAGTCCCGCCCGGCGGGGGCGGGTACCTGGTGCTGGACAAACCCTGGCCGGCGATGCTGCGCGGGATCTGGGGCGATAATGACCGCTACCGCGACACCTACTGGTCCCGGTTCGCCGAGCAGGGCTACTACTTCGCCGGGGACGGCGCCAAATACGACGCCGACGGCGACATCTGGCTACTGGGCCGGGTCGATGACGTGATGAACGTGTCCGGGCACCGCATCTCCACCACCGAAGTCGAGAGCGCCCTGGTGTCGCACCCCAGCGTCGCCGAAGCCGCCGTGGTCGGCGCCACCGACCCCACCACCGGACAAGGCATCGTCGCGTTCGTCATCCTCCGCGGCACCGCCACCGAGGGCGACGCGGCGGGTGGTGAGGCCGCCGTGCAAGACCTCCGCAACCACGTCGCCACCGAAATCGGGCCCATCGCCAAACCCCGCCAAATCATGGTCGTCCCCGAACTCCCCAAAACCCGCTCCGGCAAAATCATGCGCCGCCTCCTACGCGACGTCGCCGAAAACCGCGCCATCGGCGACGTCACCACCCTCGCCGACAGCAGCGTCATGGACCTCATCTCCGCAGGACTCAAAACCGGCAAATCCGAAGA
>NZ_VDFW01000069.1 GCF_006152065.1 Amycolatopsis alkalitolerans | reverse complement strand
GTTCAATAAAATTACAAAAATAATATAAAAAGAAATAAATAATATTAAATGATAATTTAGTTTAAATGAACAAAAAAAACACATGATAAAATAAAATAAACATTATATCCATAAATAATAATAATAATAAAATAATAATAACAATAACAATAACAATAATCGTAATATTAAAAATAAACCTAATAATAATAATAATATTAATAACAACAATAATAATAATAGCAATAATAACAATAACAACAACAATAATAATAAAAACAACAATAATAATAATAAAAATAATAATAAAAATAATAATAATAATAAACCTAATAATAACAAAAACAATAATAACAATGGTTACAATAATAATAACAATAATAATAAGGATAATAATAACAATAATAAGGATAATAATAATAATAATAAATAATATAACGATATAATAATAATAATAATAATAACAATAATAATAATAATAACACAACAAAACCTCAAACTCATCTTCAGTATCAAACACAATATACGACGCTATCATTTCTATAATATCACCTCGACCAAGATTTTTCAGCTCCGCCTTTAACGCCTCATCCAAACCTTGGTTAAATGGAAAAAGAAAATCTCGTGCGTTAATGTTTTGAAGGCCAGAGCACGTTCAATAAATCTTAAAAAAGATTAAAGTGTTAAATGTATTATGATAATATTGTTGTGATTATAAATAATAAAAATAATGGTGGTGATAATAATAATAATAATTGTGGTGATGATTATAATAATAATGTGTGCAATAATAATTACAACAACAATAATAATAATAATAATAATAACAAATAATATCACTAAAATAATAATAACAAATAATATCACTAAAATAATAATAAAATAATAATAATAATAATGATAACAATAATAATAATAATAATAATAAAAATAATCATAGTAATAATAATAATAATATTAATAATAATAATAATAATAATAATAATAATAATAACAGTAATAATAATAATAAAAATAATAATAACAATATATAAAAAAAAAATTACAATAACACTAACAACAAAACAATAATAAAAACAAAAAAATACCTATGACACATTTCCCTACTTTATTTTGCTTTACTCTTTTCTTCTTCTTTTCTCTTGCCTCATTCGGATTAGAAAATAATGACTTAACAATCCTAAAATCCTAATAAAAAAAATAAATAAAAATGTTTTTCAACAACCACCAAAAACTTCTCTGGTTTATCCAACAAATATCTGAATTTTATACATAAAATATTAATTCAAATAAAATAAATAAATACAAACAAATTGACTTTTCAAACTATGCAATATGGTCATAGTAGTATTCCCAGTGCTTTATCAAATCCAGTAGCATTCTAAAAACGAATTAAAAAAAACATTTTATACTTTTATTATTTATTATTTGTATTTTTTTTTAATTTATTATTCTTATTGGTTTACACACAACAAAAAAAAAACAATTAAAATAAAAAAAACAAACTAACAAAAAATAACAAAACCAACAAAAAACCCCCAACCCAAATTCAAAAAAGCATAAAAGATATATACACAAGATCACAAAAAAAATCAATTCAAAAAATAAAAGAAAAAAAAATTAATAAATATCAAAAAAAAAATTAATAAAAAAAATCTAAAAAAAAAAATAATAATCAATAAAAAAATAAAAATAAAAATACATAATAATTCATCAAGGAAACCAAAGTCAAAAAAACACCATATAATCAAAAAATAACAAGAAAATGAATAAAGCAAACCCGCAGAATTGAGATCCGTCATGGACGAATGTAGATGAGTTGACTCGAGATAGGAGGATGGCAATAGCGTTGGATTTTTGGCCACCTTATGTTAAAATAATAATAAAAATAATCATAATAACAATAATAATAACAACAGTAAAAATAATAATGGTAATAATAATAATACTAATAATAATAATAATAATAGTAGTAATAATAAAAATAATAATAATAATAATA
>NZ_VDFW01000068.1 GCF_006152065.1 Amycolatopsis alkalitolerans | reverse complement strand
TTCCGTGCCAGTGCGGCGGTTTCGGATGGTGTTTTGCCGACTTTGACGCCTGCGGTTTCGAGGGCTTGTTTTTTGGCTTGGGCGGTGCCGGTGGAGCCGGAGACGATGGCGCCGGCGTGGCCCATGGTTTTGCCTTCGGGGGCGGTGAAGCCGGCGACGTAGCCGACGACGGGTTTGGTGACGTTGGCCTGGATGTAGGTGGCGGCGCGTTCCTCGGCGTCGCCCCCGATCTCACCGATCATGACGATGACCTCGGTGTCGGCGTCGTCCTGGAACGCTTGCAGGGCGTCGATGTGGGTGGTGCCGATGATCGGGTCCCCCCCGATGCCGACGGCGGTGGAGAACCCGATATCGCGCAGTTCGTACATCATCTGATAGGTCAGGGTGCCTGATTTGGACACCAGACCGATCTTGCCGGGACCGGTGATGGTGGCCGGGATGATGCCCGCGTTGGACTTGCCGGGCGAGATCACCCCGGGACAGTTCGGGCCGATGATCCGGGTCGTGTTGCCCTTCGCGACCGCGTGCGCCCAGAAGTACGCGGAGTCGTGCACCGGGATGCCCTCGGTGATGACCACGGCGAGACCGATGGCCGCGTCGATGGCCTCGATGACGGCGTCCTTGGCGAACCGCGGCGGCACGAAGATCACCGACACGTCGGCGCCGGTCTCCTTCATGGCCTCCTCGACCGTGCCGAACACGGTGAGGTCCTTCCCGGCGAGGGTGACCGTCTGCCCCGCCTTACGGGCGTTGACCCCACCCACGATGTTCGAACCCGCCTGCAGCATCTTGGTCGCGTGTTTGGTGCCCTCGGACCCGGTCAGGCCCTGCACGATGATCTTGGAGTTCTCGTTGAGGAAGATCGACATCGGTTCAGGCTCCTGCCGCTGCGAGCTCGGCGGCCTTGTCCGCCGCGTTGTCCATGGTGTCCACCTGCGTGACCAGCGGATGGTTCGCGTCGTTCAGGATCCGGCGGCCCTCCTCGACATTGTTCCCGTCCAGGCGCACCACCAGCGGCTTGCTGGCCTCCTCGCCGAGGATCTTCAACGCCTCCACAATCCCGGTAGCCACCGCGTCACAGGCGGTGATCCCCCCGAACACGTTCACAAACACCGACTTGACCGCCGGGTCGTTCAGGATCACATCCAGCCCCGCGGCCATCACCTCCGCCGAGGCGCCACCCCCGATGTCGAGGAAGTTGGCGGGCTTCACGCCACCGTGCTTCTCCCCGGCGTAGGCGACGACGTCGAGAGTGGACATGACCAGGCCGGCGCCGTTACCGATGATGCCGACCTCACCCTCGAGCTTGACGTAGTTGAGGTCCTTGGCCTTGGCCTTCGCCTCGAGGGGGTCCTCGGCCTGCTTGTCGACGAGGTCCTCGTGGGCGGGGTGGCGGAAGGAGGCGTTCTCATCCAGGGTGACCTTCCCGTCCAGGGCGACGATCTTGTCCTGTGGGTCACGGACGAGCGGGTTGACCTCGACCAGGGTGGCGTCCTCGGCGACGAAGGTCTCCCACAGCTTCACCACGACGTCGGCGGCCTGGTCACGGATGACCTCGGGGAAGTTGCCCGCGGTCAGGATCTCGACGGCCTTGGCCTTGTCGACGCCGACGATCGCATCCACCGGCACCTTGGCGAGGGCGTCCGGGCGCTCCACCGCCAACTGCTCGATCTCCATCCCGCCCTCAGCCGACGCCATGGCGAGGAACGTGCGGTTCGCGCGGTCCAGCAGGAAGGAAAAGTAGTACTCCTCCGCGATATCCGACGCCTCGGTCACCAGCACGCGGTGGGTGATGTGGCCCTTGATGTCCAGACCCAGGATGGCCCCGGCCTTGGTCTTGGCCTCGGCCGGGTTCTCGGCGAGCTTCACACCACCGGCCTTACCCCGACCCCCCGTCTTCACCTGCGCCTTCACCACAACCCGACCACCAATCCCCTCAGCGACCGCCTGCGCCTCCTCCGGGGTACTCGCCACCGCGCCGGGCAACACCGGCACACCATGCGCGGCGAAGAGATCCTTCGCCTGGTATTCGTAGAGGTCCA
>NZ_VDFW01000007.1 GCF_006152065.1 Amycolatopsis alkalitolerans | reverse complement strand
GGATGCCCCTCCGTCACAGACTCCGACGTGAACAACCTGCGGCTCGAATCGGTCACGGTGCTCGTCACATCCCATCAACTCAATCGGGCCCAACCCGGGTCCAGCGTAGTCAGGCGACCCGCTACCGGTGGATGAAGTCTGCCACCGCGTCCCACACTGTGGCCGCCAGCTGTGATTTCGACCCGAGCGGGATCGGACGTTCCGCGCCATCGGCCGAAAGCAGCCAGCCCGCGTTGTCCTCGACCTCGAACGCCCTGCCTTCGCCGACGGCGTTGACCACCAGCAGGTCGCAGCCCTTGCGCTTGAGCTTCGCGCGCGCGTGGTCCAGCACCGAGCCGTCCTGATCACCGGTCTCCGCGGCGAACCCGACGATCGTCTGGCGGGGCCCCCGGTTCGCGACCAGTTCGGCGAGGATGTCGGCGTTGCGCTCCAGCGTGATCAGCGGGTCGGGCTGGTCGTCCGATTTCTTGATCTTGTAGTCCGCGTGCGTGGCCGGCCGGAAGTCGGCCACCGCGGCGGCCATCACCACGACGTCCGCGGTCCCGGCGGCTTGGCGCACGGCGACGCGCATCTCCTCGGCGCTCGACACGCGGCGGAGTCCGGCCCCGGCGGGAACGGGCAGTTCGGCGGTGTGCCCGGCGACGAGGGTGACCTCGGCGCCGCGCTGCGCGGCCACCCGGGCCAGCGCGTAGCCCTGCTTGCCCGAGGACCGGTTGCCCAGGTAACGGACCGGGTCGAGCGGCTCGCGGGTGCCCCCCGCGGAGACGACGATCCGCAGCCCTTCGAGATCCCGCGGCAGCGCGCGCGGCTCAGCGAGCAGCAGGCGGGCGAGGTCGACGATCTCGGACGGGTCCGGGAGACGGCCCTTGCCGGTGTCGGCGCCGGTGAGCCGACCGGACGCGGGCTCCGCGACGACCGCGCCGCGCGAACGCAGCAGCGCCACGTTGTCGCGGGTGGCGGGGTGCTCCCACATCTCGGTGTGCATCGCCGGGAAGAACGCGACCGGGCAGCGCGCAGTGAGCAGCGTGCTGGTCAGCAGGTCACCGGCGAGGCCGTGCGCCGCGCGGGCGAGCAGGTCGGCGGTCGCGGGGACCACGAGGACCAGATCGGCTTCCTTGCCCACGCGGACGTGCTGCACCTCGGGCACGTCGGTGAACACGTCCGTGTGCACCGGATGCCCGGACAGCGCTTCGAACGTGGCCGCGCCGACGAAGTTCAGCGCGGCTTCGGTAGGCACCACGCGGACGTCGTGACCGGACTCGGTCAGCCCGCGCAGCACCTCACAGGCCTTGTAGGCGGCGATCCCGCCGCCCACGCCCAGGACGACCCGGGGCTGGTCACTCACCTTCGGTGTGCTCGAGCAAGCCGCCGTGGATCTCGCGCAGCGCGATCGACAGCGGCTTCTCGCGCGGGCCCGGCTCCACCAGCGGGCCGACGTACTCGAGCAGCCCCTCGCCCAGCTGGGCGTAGTAGTCGTTGATCTGGCGGGCGCGCTTGGCGGCGTAGATCACCAGCGCGTACTTGGAGCTGACCTTGGCCAGCAGGTCGTCGATCGGCGGGTTGGTGATGCCTTCGAGCTCGTCACCATGGGTACCCAGCGCTGCGGTCACTCGTTGTGCTCCCGAATCATGAGAAGTCCGTGTTCATCAAGTCTAACAACTGGCGCGCGGCCTCGGTCACGTCGGCGTTCACGACGCGGGCGTCGAACTCACCCGCCGCGGCCAGCTCCCGCTCGGCCTCGGCGAGACGGGCCTCGACGGCGGCCTCCTCCTCGGTGCCGCGGCCGGTGAGCCGGCCGACCAGCTCCTCCCAGGAGGGCGGCATCAGCATCACCAGGCGCGCGTCGGGCATCGCCGCGCGGACCTGGCGGGCGCCCTGCAGCTCGATCTCGAGCACCGCGGGCCTGCCTTCGGCGAGCGCCCGCTCGACGGGCTCGCGCGGGGTGCCGTAGCAGTTGCCGGCGAATTCCGCGTGCTCGAGCAGCTCACCGGCGCGGACCATCTTGTCGAACATGGCCCGGTCGATAAAGTGGTAGTGCTCGCCGTCGACCTCATCGGGCCGCGCCGGCCGGGTGGTCACCGAAACACTGAAGTAGACGTCCGGGTCCAGCCGTCGCAGCTCGCCGACGACGCTCGACTTGCCGACGCCGGAAGGACCCGAGACGACGGTGAGCCGGCGCCGGGAGCGCTGCCCCGGAACCGGCTCACCGTGCGTCGCCCGGCCGGTCGGACCGGCCGCTGCCACGTGGTCGTCGTGTATGCCGCTCACTCGCCGCTGAACTCGGCCAGCAGCGCCTTGCGCTGCCGGTCGCCAAGGCCGCGCAAGCGCCGGCTCGGTGCGATCTCCAGGCGCTCCATCGTCTGCTGGGCACGCTTCTTGCCGACGCCGGGGAGGGCCTCGAGCAGGGCGGACACCTTCATCTTGCCGAGGACCTCGTCCTCGTCCGCCTGCTTGAGCACGTCGGTCAGGGTCGTACCGCCCCGCTTGAGGCGTTCCTTGAGCTCGGCACGGGCACGACGGGCGGCAGCGGCCTTCTCCAGCGCTGCCTTGCGCTGTTCCTCGGTCAGCTGGGGAAGTGCCACGTTTTCCTCCGTAGTACTCAAAATTCCGGGTGGGTGACGCGACGGTACCCACCCCCGGATACCCGCGACAATGCGGGGGTGGCCGGTAAGTTCCCGGTCCGAGGCCTGATATTAACCCTCCGGAGCCCGGCCACTACCCGTCATTCGAATACTTGTTGTCACCTTTGCTACCTGATCGAAGCCTGGATCTCGCGCACCCCCGCGCGCAGCGCCGCCGGGTCGGGACCACGCCGCAGCAGGTCCCTCGACGACGCCGCGAGCACGCCCCGCAGGTCCCGGCCGAACAGCGCCCGAAGATCGCTCACGGTGGCCCCCTGAGCCCCGAAACCGGGCGCGAGCACCGGGCCGCCCAGCGCGCTCAGGTCCAGCTCGCCAGGGCTGACCGTGGCGCCGACGACGACGCCGACGTCGCCGAGCGGCCCGGTGCCGGCGTTGACGGCGGCCACCTCGTCCACTATGGACTGGGCGACCGTCTTTCCGTTGGGCAGCAACGCGTTCTGCAGCGCAGCGGCGTCCGGGTTGGAGGTCCGGGCGAGCACGAACAGGCCCCTCCCCCCGGCCCGGGCGGCCTCGATCGCGGGCGCGAGCGAGCCGAATCCGAGGTAGGGCGAGACCGTCACGGCGTCCGCCGCGAGCGCGCTGTGACCGTCCAGATACGCGGCGGTGTAGGCGCCCATCGTCGAGCCGATGTCACCACGCTTGACGTCCAGCAGCACGAGCGCGCCGGCCTCGCGGGCCACCGCGAGCACACGCTCCAGAACGGCGATCCCGCCCGCCCCGAAGGCCTCGAAGAAGGCCGACTGGGGCTTGATCACCGCTACCTCGGCGGCCAGGATCTCGGTCGCGGAGAGGGCGAATTTTTCCAGTCCGGGCACAGTCCGGGGCAGGTCCCAGGCGTCCAGCAGCCCCGGATGCGGGTCGATTCCGGCGCACAACGCTCCCCGTGCCCGGATTTTCTCCGCCAACCTTCGCCCGAATGGAGCAGCGGTTTCTGCCCCGCCGGGCATCGTCGCGGTCACGATCGTGCCCGGAGCGCGGCCTGCAGATCCTGCAGCGACCGGACCCCGATTTCGCCCCGGATGAGCGCCTCGATGCCGTGCACCGCGGCCGCCGCTCCCTGCACCGTGGTGATACACGGGATGTCACGCGATACCGCGGCGGTGCGGATCTCGTAGCCGTCGATGCGGGGCCCGCTGTTGCCGTACGGAGTGTTGATCACCATGTTGACCCCGCCGCCGAGGATGATGTCCACGACGTTCGGCTCGGTCTCGGTGGACCCTTCGCTGTGCTTGCGTACCTCGGTGCAGGCCACCCCGTTGCGCCGCAGCACCTCGGCGGTGCCCGAGGTCGCGAGGATCTCGAAGCCGAGGTCGGCCAGCCGCTTGACCGGGAACACCAGCGCGCGCTTGTCGCGGTTGGCGACCGACACGAACACCTTCCCCGAGGTCGGCAGCGAACCGTAGGCCCCGGCCTGTGACTTCGCGAACGCCTCACCGAACGAGGTGTCCACGCCCATGACCTCGCCGGTGGACTTCATCTCCGGCCCGAGCAGCGAGTCGACGCCCTTGCCTTCCGGGGTGCGGAAGCGGTGGAAGGGCAGCACGGCCTCCTTGACCGCGACCGGCGAGTCCGCCGGCAGCTGCCCGCCGTCGCCCTCGGCGGGCAGCACGCCGCGGGCGCGCAGGTCCTTGATGCCCGACCCGGTCATGATCAGCGAGGCCGCCTTGGCCAGCGGCACGCCGGTCGCCTTGGACACGAACGGCACCGTGCGGGAGGCGCGCGGGTTGGCCTCCAGGACGTAGAGCACGTCGTCCTTGAGCGCGTACTGCACGTTGAGCAGCCCCCGCACGCCGACGCCGCGCGCGATGGCCTCGGTCGACACACGTACGGTCTCGAGGTCCTGGCGGCCGAGCGTGATGGGTGGCAGCGCGCACGAAGAGTCGCCGGAGTGGATCCCGGCCTCCTCGATGTGCTCCATCACACCGCCCAGATACAGCTCTTCGCCGTCGTAGAGGGCGTCCACGTCGATCTCGATCGCGTCGTCGAGGAAGCGGTCCACGAGCACCGGATGCTCCGGCGTGACCTCGGTGGCCCGCTGGATGTACCCGGCAAGGGACGCCTCGTCGTAGACGATCTCCATCCCGCGCCCGCCGAGCACGTAGGACGGGCGCACCAGCACCGGATAGCCGATCTCGTCCGCGATCCGCTTCGCGCCCTCGAACGAGGTGGCGGTGCCGTACTTCGGCGCGGGCAGGCGCGCGTCGCCGAGCACCTCGCCGAACGCGCCGCGATCCTCGGCCAGGTGGATGGCCTCCGGCGAGGTGCCGACGATCGGCACGCCCGCGTCGCCGAGGCGTTTGGCCAGGCTCAGCGGGGTCTGCCCGCCCAGCTGCACGATGACCCCGGCGACGGTGCCCGAGTTCTGCTCGGCGTAGACGACTTCGAGGACGTCCTCGAACGTCAGCGGCTCGAAGTACAGGCGGTCGGACGTGTCGTAGTCGGTGGACACGGTCTCCGGATTGCAGTTGACCATGACGGCCTCGAACCCGGCCTCGCGCAGCGCGATCGCGGCGTGCACGCACGAGTAGTCGAACTCGATGCCCTGGCCGATGCGGTTCGGCCCCGAACCGAGGATCAGCACCTTCGGCTTGTCGCGCTGGGGCGCGACCTCGGATTCGGCAGCCTCCGCGTCCGATTCGTAGGCCGAGTAGTGGTACGGCGTCTTCGCGGCGAACTCGGCGGCGCAGGTGTCCACCGTCTTGAACACCGGGCGCACGCCGAGGCGGTGCCGCAGCGCCCGCACGCCGTCCTCGCCCGCCAGTTCCGGCCGCAGGGCGGCGATCTGCTGGTCGGACAGGCCGGTGCGCTTGGCCACGCGCAGCAGGTCCGCGTCGAGCACCGGCGCGTCCCGCACCTGGGCGCCGACCTCGCCGATGAGCGCGATCTGGTCGATGAACCACGGGTCGTACCCGCTCGCCTCGTGCACCTGCTCGACGGTCGCGCCCAGGCGCAGCGCCCGCTCGACCGCGTACAGGCGGCCGTCGTGCGGGCTGCGCAGCGTTTCGAGGGTGTTCTCCAGCGTGGCGCCCTCTGGGTCGGGACGCGTCCAGAACCCGGCGGCCTTGGTGTCGATCGACCGCATGGCCTTGCCGAGCGCCTCGGGGAAGCTGCGGCCCAGCGCCATCGCCTCGCCGACGCTCTTCATCGTCGTGGTCAGCCGCGGGTCGGCACCGGGGAACTTCTCGAAGGCGAACCGCGGCACCTTGACCACGACGTAGTCCAGCGTCGGCTCGAACGAGGCCGGCGTCTCGCCGGTGATGTCATTGGGGATCTCGTCGAGGGTATAACCGATCGCGAGCTTCGCGGCGATCTTGGCGATCGGGAAACCGGTGGCCTTCGACGCGAGCGCGGACGAACGGGACACGCGCGGGTTCATCTCGATCACGACCAGCCGCCCGTCACGCGGGTTGACGGCGAACTGGATGTTGCAGCCGCCGGTGTCCACGCCGACCTCGCGCAGCACCGCGATGCCCACGTCCCGCATGTGCTGGTATTCGCGGTCGGTCAGGGTCATCGCGGGCGCGACGGTCACCGAATCACCGGTGTGCACGCCCATCGCGTCGACGTTCTCGATCGAGCAGATCACCACCACGTTGTCGTGGCGGTCGCGCATCAGCTCGAGTTCGTACTCCTTCCAGCCGAGCACACTCTCCTCGATGAGCACCTCGGTGACCGGCGACTCCGCGAGCCCGACCGACGCGAGCCGCTCCAGTTCCTCGTCGGTGTGCGCCACTCCGGAGCCGAGCCCGCCCATCGTGAACGACGGGCGGATGACGACCGGCAGGCCGAGTTCGGCGACGGTCGCGCGCACCTCGTCCATCGAATGGCAGACCTTGCTGCGCGGCACTTCGCCGCCGATCGCGCGGACGATGTCCTTGAACTTCTGCCGGTCCTCACCACGCTCGATCGCGTCGATATCGGCCCCGATCAGCTCGACCCCGTACTTCTTCAGCACGCCCCGGTCGTGCAGCGCGACCGCCGTGTTGAGCGCGGTCTGCCCGCCCAACGTGGCCAGCAGCGCGTCGGGTCGCTCCGCCGCGATGACCTTCTCCACGAAGTCCGCGGTCACCGGCTCGATGTAGGTGGCGTCGGCGAACTCCGGATCGGTCATGATCGTCGCCGGGTTGGAGTTGACGAGGCTGACCCGCAGGCCCTCCTCGCGCAGCACCCGGCAGGCCTGCGTGCCCGAGTAGTCGAACTCGGCGGCCTGCCCGATCACGATCGGGCCAGACCCGATGACGAGCACGTGCTCGATGTCTGTCCTCTTCGGCATCAGTCGGATTTCTTTCCCTGTGTCATGCGGGACACCCGCACCCGGTCGGCCCCCGCGGGCTGGGCTGCGCGATCGTGCCTCGCGCGAGCCTCCATCAAGGTCACGAACTCATCGAACAGCGGAGCGGCGTCGTGCGGCCCAGCCGCCGCCTCCGGGTGGTACTGCACCGAGAAGGCCGGCACGTCCGTGCAGCGGATGCCTTCGACACAGCCGTCGTTCGGGCAGTAGTGGCTGATCTTCGCGGCGCCGAACGGCGAGTCGAAGACCTGGCCCGGCTCGCCTTCGAGGGCGAACCCGTGGTTCTGCGCGGTGATCGCGACCTTGCCGGTCTCGATGTCGATCACCGGGATGTTGATGCCGCGGTGGCCGTAGCGCATCTTGTACGTGCCGAGCCCGAGGGCGCGGCCGAGGATCTGGTTGCCGAAGCAGATGCCGAACAGCGGAAGCTCGCGGCGCAGCGTCTCCGCCGTGAGCCCGATCGCGTGCGCCTGGGTCTCCGGGTCGCCCGGGCCGTTGGACAGGAACACCCCGTCCGGCTCGACCGCGAGCAGATCCTCGATCGTGCTCGACGCGGGCAGGACGTGCACCTCGATCCCGCGCCTGCTCATCTGCCGCGGCGTGTTCGACTTGATGCCGAGATCCAGCGCGGCGACGCGGAACCGCCGCTCCCCCACCGGCGGCACGACGTACGGCCGCGCCGTGGTGACCGCGCCGGCCAGATTTGCGCCCTTCATCGGTGGGCTGGCCAGCACCTCGTTCACCATCGTGTCCACATCGGCCAGTGCCTCGCCGGAGAACACCCCGGACCGCATCGCGCCCCGTTCGCGCAGGTGGCGGGTCAGAGTGCGAGTGTCCACTCCGGAGATGCCGACGATCCCCTGGCTCGACAGCTCGTCGTCGAGGGAACGGCGCGAGCGCCAGTTCGAGGGCGTGCGGGCCGGATCGCGCACGACGTAACCGCGCACCCAGATCCGGGCCGACTCGTCGTCCTCGTCGTTCCACCCGGTGTTGCCGATCTGCGGCGCCGTCTGCACCACGATCTGCCCGCAGTAGGACGGGTCGGTCAGCGTCTCCTGGTACCCGGTCATGCCGGTGCAGAACACCGCTTCGCCGAGCGTGGCGCCCTGCGCCCCGTACGCCGAGCCGCGGAACACCCGGCCGTCCTCCAGCACCAACGCGGCCGGTGTCGTCATTGGGCCCCTCCCTTACTGTGTCGATCCATACCAATCCGACCGGCAGCCACGGCGATCCGCCTGGCGTAGGTCGGCTTCCGGTTGATCACGTCGGCCTACTTTCGGTCGGATCGGTACTGCGCCCCAAGCTCTCGATCCACTGTGGATAGTCGCCGTGGTCGTCCCCGCGGAACCCGGTGTCGAGTTCCACCTCACCGAGGCGCCACGTGATGATCAGGAGGCTGTCGGTGCCCATCACCTTCCCGGCGATCGCGCTGCCGCGGCGGACCCCGGCGATCGCGTCCTCGGGGATCCAGAACCCGGGCGCCCCCGCCCGGTCGACTTCGACGCCGCCGGCGTAGCGGCGCAACACCGCCCGGCCACGCAGGCCCATGCCACGGGTGACGATCCGGTTCTGCCAGTCGCCGGCCGTCGTGGTGCTGACATACAGCCCGGCGGCCTCCAGGCCCGGCTCGCCCGGCTCGCCGGGCACCTGCGGGAACGGCGGTACGCGAACGCTCTGCGACCGCGCGCGTCGTCGCCAGCCGGCTCGCATACCCCACACGGCGAGCAGGAAGAAGGCGAGCACGATCAAGACCAGCGCGAAGCGTTCCATCACTCAATCTTCCCTTCGCGCGCGGTGATCCGCCCGCGCAGCAGCGTGAGGGTCACCACGCCCGGCAGCCGCATCCCTTCGTACGGGGTGTTCGCGGCGAGGCTCGCGAGTTCCACGCCCCGCACCGTCCACTCGGCATCCGGGTCGACGAGCACGAGGTTCGCCGGTTCGCCGGTGACCAGCGGGCGGCCCTGGTCGGGCAGTCCCGCGATCTCCGCCGGGCGCTCGCTCAGCACGCGGGCGACGCCGCGCCAGTCGAGCAGGCCCGTGCGGACCATCGTCTCGGTGACCACCGACA
Organism: Amycolatopsis alkalitolerans; assembly: GCF_006152065.1. Lineage (GTDB taxonomy): Bacteria > Actinomycetota > Actinomycetes > Mycobacteriales > Pseudonocardiaceae > Amycolatopsis_E > Amycolatopsis_E alkalitolerans. The sequence goes on along the minus strand of NZ_VDFW01000007.1, from coordinate 211,193 downwards.
GCGCGGTCTGCAGGCCGAGCATGCCGGGTTTCGCGACCGCCCACTCGGTGTCCTTGTCCTGCACCGGATGCGGCGCGTGGTCGGTGGCGACGCAGTCGATGACACCCTCCGCGAGCGCGGCCCGCAGGCGCGCCGCGTCCCCGCCCGTGCGCAGCGGCGGGTTGACCTTGTTGACCGGGTCGTAGGTGGCGAGACGCTCGTCGGTCAGCAACAGGTGATGCGGGGTGACCTCGGCGGACACCTCGGTGCCGCGATCCTTCGCCCAGCGCAGCACGTCCACCGTGCCCGCCGTCGAGACGTGGCAGACGTGCAGCTTCGCGCCCGCGTGCTTCGCGAGGATGCAGTCACGCGCGACGATCGACTCCTCGGCCGAGGCGGGCCAGCCCGCGTACCCGAGCCGGGAGGCTGTCTCGCCTTCGTGCGCCTGCGCGCCGATGGTGAGCCGGGGCTCCTCCGCGTGCTGCGCGACGACGGCGTTCAGCGCCGTCGAGTACTCCAGCGCGCGGCGCATGAGCAGCGGGTCGGACACGCAGTGCCCGTCGTCGGAGAACATCCGGACCCCGGCCACCGACTTGGCCATCGTGCCCAGTTCGGCGAGCTTCTCCCCGGCGAGCCCCACCGTGACCGCGCCCACCGGGTGCACATCCACGAGCCCGGTCTCGCGACCGCGCCGCCACACGTGCTCGACGACGACCGCGTTGTCGGCGACCGGATCGGTGTTGGCCATCGCGAACACCGCGGTGTACCCGCCGAGCGCGGCGGCGGCCGAGCCCGTCTCGATCGTCTCGGCGTCCTCGCGGCCCGGTTCGCGCAGGTGGGTGTGCAGGTCGACGAACCCGGGCAGCAGCGCCTGGCCGGCCGCCTCGATCACCTCGGCACCCTCGGGCGCCTCGACCGCGCCAATAGCGCTGATGAGCCCATCGGCGACCAGCACATCCACCGGGTCGCCCTCGCCGTAGAGCCGGGCTCCCTTGATCAGCACGCTCACTTCTCTTCCTCCCCCGCCAGCAGGTGGTACAGCACGGCCATCCGCACGTGCACCCCGTTGCGGACCTGCTCGGTGATCGCGGACGACGGCGCGTCCGCGACCGCGGAGGCGATCTCCATCCCGCGCAGCATCGGCCCCGGATGCAGGACGACGGCGTGCTCCGGCAGCATCTTCAGGCGCGTTTCGCTGAGCCCGTAGGCGATCGAGTACTCGCGCGCCGACGGGAAGAACCCGCCGGTCATGCGTTCGGCCTGCACCCTGAGCATCATCACGGCGTCCACCCCGGGCAGTTCGGCGTCCAGCTCGTGCGACACCGTGACCGGCAGCGCCTCGACCCCGGCCGGCAGCAGCGTCGGCGGCGCGACCAGCACCACCTCGGCGCCGAGCGCGGTGAGCAGGTGGACGTTCGAGCGCGCGACGCGGCTGTGCAGCACGTCGCCGACGATCGCGATCCGGCGGCCGTCGAGCTTCCCGAGCCGCTCCCGCAGGGTCGCCGCGTCCAGCAGGGCCTGCGTCGGGTGCTCGTGCATCCCGTCGCCGGCGTTGACCACGGCCGTGCCCGCGTCGGACAGCCAGCCCGCGAGCCGGTGCGCGGCGCCCGAAGCCGGATGCCGGATGATCACGCAGTCCGCACCGGCCGCGGCGAGCGTCAGCGCGGTGTCGCGCAGCGACTCGCCCTTGCCGACCGAGGACCCGCCCGAGGAGACGTTGACGACGTCGGCGCTCATCCACTTGCCCGCGATCTCGAACGAGACCCGCGTGCGGGTGGAGTTCTCGTAGAACAGCGTGATGACCGTGCGGCCGCGCAGCGTCGGCAGCTTGCGCACCTCGCGGCCCAGCAGCGTCTTCTTCAGCTCGTCGGCGGTGTCGAGCACGGCGGTCGCGACCTGCGGGTCGAGCCCGTCGGTGGCCAGCAGGTGCTTCATTCGCCTTCTTCCCTTCCGCGCAGCACCACGGCGTCGCGCCCGTCCACCTCGGCCAGCAGCACGTGCACCTCCTCGGCACGCGAGGTGGGCACGTTCTTGCCCACGTAGTCCGCGCGGATGGGGAACTCGCGGTGGCCCCGGTCCACCAGTACCGCGAGCTGGACCGCGCGCGGGCGGCCGTGATCGCGCAGGGCGTCGAGCGCGGCGCGGACCGTGCGGCCGGAGAACAGCACGTCGTCGACGAGGATCACGATCCGGTCGTCGATCCCGGTGCCGGGCAGTTCGGTCGAGGCCAGTGGCCGGGTCGGGCGGCGGCGCAGATCGTCGCGGTAGAGCGTGATGTCCAGCGCTCCGGTGGGCGGTTCGACGCCGGCGAACTCGGCGACGCGCTCGGCCAGGCGGCCGGCGAGCGAGGTGCCGCGGGTGGGAATTCCGAGAAGAACGGGCAGATCACCCGACTCGGCACCGAGGGCCGTCTTCTCGATGACCTGATGGGCCATTCGGGCGATGGTGCGCGCGACATCGCCGGAGGAGAGTAACTCGCGCTCGCCGCCCGGCTCCGTCGCGCCACGAGGGCGTGACGCCACGGCAGACTCCTTCCCCGCCTCACGGGACGGGTCCTTAAAGGATGTCGATCTCCTGCTTGGCCAGGAAATCCTCCTGACAATAACAGGGCGTGCCGGGCGCCTGAGCGGGTGGTATGCCCCCTTCCCGGGGCAGCAATTGCTTGACCTGGTGACGACAATGCGTAACCATTACTCTGAGTATTCAGTGCGGCAGTCCCACGGCGGTCCTCCCGACCGGCTGGGCGAGGAAACGGAGAACCACCAGATGGGCGATTACGCCAAGGCGCTCGGGGCCAAGCTCCGCGGTATCCGCCAGCAGCAGGGCCTGTCCCTGCACGGGGTCGAGCAGAAGTCCGGGGGCCGCTGGAAGGCGGTCGTCGTCGGGTCCTACGAGCGCGGGGACCGCGCGGTGACCGTACAGAAGCTGGCCGAACTGGCCGACTTCTACGGTGTACCGGTCGTCGAACTGCTCCCCGAGGGCCGCGTCCCCTCGGGCGCCGAGCCCGCGACGAAGATCGTGATCAACCTCGAGCGGCTCCAGCAGCTGCCGGCCGAGAAGGTCGGCCCGCTCGCCCGCTACGCGGCGACGATCCAGAGCCAGCGCGGTGACTACAACGGCAAGGTGCTCTCGATCCGCACCGAGGACCTGCGCTCGCTCGCGATCATCTACGACATGACCCCGGGTGAGCTCACCGAGCAGCTCATCGACTGGGGCGTGCTGCCGCCCGAGGCCAGGCCGGCCAAGGAAGACTGAGCGAGCCGGGCGAAATCGTGCCCTCCGGGGGCGAACCCCGCCCGGTGCCGATAGCGCGGGCCCTCGTTTACAGGACCGCGCGGAGGCGGTCGGCGATCGTGCCGATGCGGCCGAGTACGCCGTTGACGAACCGGGGCGAATCGTCGGTCGAGAGCTCCTTGGCCAGCCCGACCGCCTCGTCGATCGCGACCGGGTCGGGCACGTCCGCGGCCCAGAGCAGCTCGTAGACGCCGACCCGCAGGACGGCCAGATCGACCGGCGGCATCCGGTCGAGCGTCCAGCCCTGCGCGTGCTCGCTGAGCAGTTCGTCGATGCGCTCGCGGTGCGCCCCGACGCCTTCGACGAGCGAAATCGTGTAGTCCCCGATCGGCTCCACCGCCGTCGAGCCGACCCGCTCGGACAGCAGCGTCACCGGATCGAGGGAACGCTGCGCGGCTTCGTAGAGGATCTCCACCGCGCGCCTGCGCGAAGCGCGGCGGCCGACCTGGCCACCGCGCCTGCCTGCCGGTGAACTCAAGACGAGACCCTGCCCAGGTACCGCCCGTCGCGGGTGTCGACCTTGACCTTCTCGCCGGTCGAGAGGAACAGCGGGACCTGGATCTCCGCGCCGGTCTCCAGCGTGGCCGGCTTGGTGCCGCCGGTGGACCGGTCGCCCTGCAGGCCCGGATCGGTGTGCTGGATGACCAGCTCGACCGACGTGGGCAGCTCGACGTACAGCGGCTCGCCCTCGTGCGTGGCGACCTGGGCCTCGGTGTTCTCCAGCAGGTAGTTCGCGGCGTCGCCGACCGTCGCGCGCGGGACGGTGATCTGGTCGAACGTCTCGCCGTCCATGAACACGTAGTCGGTGCCGTCGTTGTACAGGTACGTCATGTTCCGCCGGTCGACGGTGGCGGTGTCCACCTTGGTCCCGGCGTTGAACGTCTTGTCCACCACCTTGCCGGAGAGCACGTGCTTGAGGGTGGTGCGCACGAAGGCGCCGCCCTTGCCCGGCTTGACGTGCTGGAAGCTGACGACGGACCACAGCTGTCCGTCGAGGTTGAGCACCAGGCCGTTCTTCAGGTCGTTGGTGGTGGCCACGGGTAGTCCAGTTCTCCTAATGAATTTTTCAGTGTCCGCTCCGTGCTCGCACCTAGACGACCACGAGTTCCTTGCCGCTCAGGGTGAGGAGTTCGGGAGCCGGGTCCCGCACGACCAGCGTGTCCTCGATGCGCACGCCACCGCGGCCGGCGAGATAGACCCCTGGCTCGACGGTGACCGTCATACCAGCGGCAAGTGTACCGTCGCCCTTCTTCGCCAGGTTGGGTGCCTCGTGGATCTCGAGCCCGACGCCGTGCCCGAGACCGTGGGCGAACTCGTCGCCGTGGCCGGCCCGCTCGATGACCTCGCGCGCGGTCTTGTCGACCTCCTTCGTCACCGCGCCCGGCCGGACCGCCGCGGTGCCCTCGGCCTGCGCCTCGGCGACGAGTTCGTACAGTTCGCGCTGCCAGTCCGCGGCGTGGCCGAGCACGAGCGTGCGGGTCATGTCGGAGTGGTAGCCCTCGACGGTCGCGCCGAAGTCGAGCTTGAGGAAGTCCCCGGCGGCGAGCACGGCGCCGGTCGGCCGATGGTGCGGGATCGCCGAATTCGCCCCGGTCGCGACGATGGACTCGAACGACCGCGCCTCCGAACCGTGGTCGAGCATGAGGTTTTCCAGCTCGCGCGCGACCTCGAGTTCGGTGCGGCCGGGCCGGATCCCGCCCCGTTCGACGAGGCCGGCCAGTGCGGCGTCGGCGGCGGCGCAGGCACGGCGCACGGCATCGATCTCGTGCTCGTCCTTGACCAGCCGCAGCCGCTCGGCGAGACCGGGCAGGCGGACGAGTTCCGCCTCGTCGGCCAGTGTCTTGAGCGCTTCGAACTGCTCGACGCTGACGTGGTGGCTTTCGAAACCGGTGCGCCCCCGCGCGCGTTTGGCGAGCGCCGCGGCACTGGCCCGGTCATCGACCAGTTCGAGGTCGGGCACCTCGGCGCCGGCCTGCGTGACGTAGCGGCCGTCGGTGCAGAACAGGGTGCGTTCGTCGCCTTCGGCGTCGAGCAGCAGCGCCGCGTTCGAGCCGGTGAACCCGGTCAGGTAGCGGATGTTCAGCAGGTTCGTGACGAGCAGCGCGTCGGCTCCCGCCTGGCGGACCAGTTCGCGCAGCGCGTCCCGGCGGGGAACATGGAGATCAGGCACCTGGTCACCTTACTTGCGGGTTGTCTTACAGTGGCACGATGCGGCCCTGGTTGACGCGCGGACTCCTGATGGCGGTGCTGCACGGCGTCGCCGACACCGCGCTGGCGAAGGCGAACGTGTACGACCCGACCGGTCTGCTCACCACGAAGATCGTCGTGATCGCGCTGCTGGTCGGCGCGGCCGCGCTGTGGAGCGCGGTCGACGCCTGGCTTCGCCGCCCGGACTCGGGGCGCACCTGGGTGATCGCCGCGCTGTTCGCGGGCCTGGCCTCCGGCGTGCTGTACGTGATCGGCCGCGGCATCTTCGTCGACCAGGCCGGAACCTCCGAGGTACAACCGGCGCTGACCGGCGGCGCCGCGTTCACCGCGCTGCTGATCCTGGTGCCCGCGGGGCTCGGCCTGTTCGTCGGCGCCCGGCTCACCCGGCCCGAACCGGCTCCGGCGGACGAAAAGCCGTCCCCCACCCCACGGCGGCGGCGCGCGCCTTCGCCTTCACCGCGAGCCAGGCAGGATTAGTTCCCCAGCGTCGCGGCCTGCGGGTAGGAATGCCACCGTGCCGCGCTGACCGGCTCGACGGCGGAGCCGTTGAGCGACGCGACCGAGTTCGGGTGCGCCGGCCACAGCTTCCCGTCCAGGAGGAACCCGAGGCCAAGACCGGGTGCCTGCACCGCGGGGGCACCCGAGCCCAGGTGCGCGGCCACGGGCACGCCGTCGAGCGCGGCGATCCGCTGGTCCAGCACATGGGTGGCGAGTTGCTCGGCAACCGAGCGGCGGTCGATCCGGACCACCTTGCCGTCGACGACGAGGTCCATCGTGCGCACCGGCGAAGGCATGGCGAACCCGTCGAGCACGCCGAGCGTGCGCCGCGCGTCCGCGCAGCCCTGGATGCCGGTCACGTCGAGGCCGAAATGCCGCAGGTCGGTGGGGGCGTTCGCCTCGCCGACGCGTGTCGCGCGCATGACGTCGAACGGGACCCGGCCGCAGGGGTCCGCCGTTTCGGCGGGCGCGTGGCCGTCGGGCCGGCGAACCAGGCCGGGGCCTTCCTGCCAGGGGCCGGGGATCGTCACCGCCTGGTAGGGATGCGCGGTGAAGTCGCGGTTCCAGAAGGTGAGGGTGGTGCCGCCCTGCGTCTCGTGCGCGATCGCGAAGGCGCCGAGCGCGTCGACCCATTCGAGATCGGCGCTGAAGGCGTCCACCACCGAGGTCGTGCGTGGCGCCGTGGTGCTCGCGACGGCGGTGAAACCCTTGCCCGTCAAGGATTCTACGCCGACGGCGAAGGTCGGGTCCTTGGCGCGCAGGATGAACTGGCCGGCCCCGTTCCACCCGGCGCCGCTGCCCGTGGTGTCGGTGAACATCAGGTAGAACCAGCCGTCGAGGTAGACCGCCGCAGGCTGGCCGACGCCGTAGAGGTTGTCGCGGTGCACATCGTGCGACGGGCTGACGATCGGGCCCGGGACCCGGGTCCAGGTGAGGCCGTCGGTGCTGGTGGCGAGCCCGATCGCGTTGCCGAGGGCGTGATCGCCCGCCGCGCCGGTGTAGTAGAGGTAGTAGATCCCGTCGACCCGGATGACCGAGGGATCGCACGTGTGCGCCCCGTCGAAATGGCCGGGATCGCCCGAAAGCACCGCGGGCGGCGCGCCGCCACCGGGCCCGGTGAAGGGGCCGTCGAGCGAGGCCGATTCGCCGTAGAGGATGTCGTCTCCCGGCGGGAGCGCGAACGGGTACTGGCTGCACCACCACATCCGGACCTTGCCGCCCTCGATCATGACGGTCGGCCCGTAGTTGTAGGGCGCGCCCGCTCCGCCGGCCGCCACGACGCCCGAACTGTCGCGGTCGGCCGCCGTGCTGAGCGCGACGTTCGACGGGGCGGGCTCCCGGGAAGCCGGCGTGCCGCCCAGCCCGCCGGCCGGGCCTTCGGCCTGGGTCTGCGCGGTGCCCGGGCTGCAGGCGGCCGCCGCCGCGCCGAGCGCGACGGTCAGCAGCGCAGCGGCCAGCCGATGACGGAACCCGCGCATATGGTGGTGACCCTCTCTCTTACGGCCCACCAAGTGTAGAGAGGATTAGCCCGGTGGGGTGACGCGGACCGCCACCAGCTCGATCTCGAAACCGTCCTCGTTCGCCAGATAGGCGGCGTAGTGCGCGGGCCCGCCGGCGTGGGGGTACTTCTCGCCGAACAGTGGTCGCCAGCCGTGCCGCGCGGCGGCCCCGGCGAGTTCGTCGACGCGCCGCGCGGTGTCGGCATGCAGCGCGAGGTGATTGAGCCCGGGGCGGCACCGGTCGTGCTGCTCAGCGGTCAGGGCCGGTGAACGTTCGACGACGAGGTAGGTGGCGCCGAGCTTCCAGCTGACGCCGTCCGGCCAGCGCTGGTACTCGCGCCAGCCGAGTTCGGTGAGCAGCCAGCCGAGGCTGGCTTCGGCCCGCGCGAGATCCGGCACCCACAGCTCGACGTGGTGCAGGTGACCGGGTTTCCCCGGCAGCGCGACGTGCACCCGGTGCCGCGCGCCGTAGTGCTCCTCGGCACCGACATCGTGGAAACCGAGCCGCCGGGCCAGTTTCAGACTGGCCACATTGGACTCGTGGACGAGCGCCCACACCGCGGGCAGGCTCACGGTGGCGAACCCGTGGTCGAGCAGCGCGGCGACGGCTTCGGTCGCGAAACCGTGGCCACCGTGCGCGGGGTCGAGGAAGTACCCGATCTCGGCGGTACCTTCGGGCAGCACGCCGGACGGCCGCAGATGCGCGACGCCGATCACGGTGCCGCCGCGCTCGATCGCCCAGTGCCCGAGCCCTTCGGGCCCGCGGTAGGCGAGGCGCCGCTCGATCATCGCGCGGCACCGCGACGGGTCACTGAAGTCGGCCGCGAGGTACCGGCTCCGCCCGGGATCGGCGAAGATCCGCAGGATCGCTTCGCCGTCGGACGGGTCAAGACCGCGCAGCCTGAGCCGGGGCGTGCGCAGGACGGGAACGGTCACTTCGCGTTTTCGGCCAGCCAGCGCAGCGCGAGGGGGTAGCCGGGTACGCCGAGACCTGCGATGACGGCCGTCGCGATATCGGACAGGACGCTGTGGTGGCGGAACTCCTCACGCTTGTGCACGTTCGAGATGTGCAGTTCGAGCAGGGGCGCGGTCAGCTGGGCCGCAGCGTCCCGGACGGCGACGGAGTAGTGCGTCCAGGCCCCGGCGTTGAGCACCACCGGGAAACCGCCGTCGGCGGCCTCGTGCAGCCAGCCGACCATTTCGCCCTCGTGATCGGTCTGGCGTACCTCGACGTCCAGGCCCAGTTCGCCGCCGGTCCTGACGCACAGTTCCACGAGATCGGCATACGTCGTCGAGCCGTACACGGCCGGCTCCCGTTTGCCGAGGCGCCCGAGATTGGGACCGTTGAGCACGAACACTTTCACAGCAGCACGCTCCCGGACTGGCCCGGCTCGCCGTCCGCGACGGCCGAGTACGCGGCCGCGAGCAGTGCCGGATCCGGCCCTTCGAGACGGCCCGGCTTCGCGAGACCGTCCAGCACCACGAACCGCAGGACACCCGAGCGCGTCTTCTTGTCCCCGCGCATCGTTTCCAGCAACTGCGGCAGCGCGTCCGCGTCGTAGCTCGTCGGCAGGCCGAGCAGCTTCAGCACCTTCGCATGACGGTGCGCGGTCGCGTCGTCGAGACGGCCGGCGAGCCGGGCCAGTTCGGCGGCGAACACGAGCCCGACGCTGACCGCCGCGCCGTGGCGCCACCGGTAGCGCTCGCGCCGCTCGATCGCGTGGCCGAGGGTGTGACCGTAGTTGAGGATCTCGCGCAGATCGGACTCGCGCAGATCGGCCGCCACGACGTCGGCCTTCACCTGGATCGAGCGGCGCACCAGCTCACCGAGGACCTCGCCCTGGGTGTCGATCGCCCCGGCGGGATCGGCCTCGACGAGGTCGAGGATCGCCGGATCGGCGATGAACCCGGCCTTGACGACCTCGGCCATCCCGGCGACGAGTTCGTTGGGCGGCAGGGTTTCCAGCGTGGTGAGGTCGGCCAGCACCGCGGTGGGCTCGTGGAAGACACCGACCAGGTTCTTGCCGGCCTCGGTGTTGATCCCGGTCTTGCCGCCGACCGCCGCGTCGACCATGCCCAGCAGCGTGGTGGGCACGTTGACCAGCCGCACCCCGCGCATCCAGGTGCCGGCGACGAAGCCGGCGAGATCGGTGACGGCGCCGCCGCCGAGCCCGACGATCACGCCCCGCCGGTCGAGGCCGATCCGGCCCAGCACCTCCCAGCAGAAGCCGGCCACCGTCAGCGCCTTGCCGTCCTCGGCGTCGGGGATCTCGACCCGGTGGGCGTCGAGACCGGCCCCGCCCAGCTCGTCGCGGATCGCTTCGGCCGTCGTGGTCAGGGTGGGCGGGTGGAAGATCGCGATCTTCGACGCGTCCCGCACCACGTCGGTGAGCTCGCCGAGCAGGCCACGGCCGAGCACCACCTCGTACGGGCGGCCGGTCGCGACCTGGATCCGCACCGGTTCGGTCACCGTGTCTTCTCCCCCGTCTTCTCCGCTTCTTCCGTCAGCTGGGCCGCGATGACGGCCACGACCTCTTCGGGCGTGCGCTCGTCGGTGCCGACCTCCATCGTGGCGACCGCGCGGTAGACCGGCAGCCGTGCCTCGAGCAGCTCACGGTACGTGGCGCGCGGGTTCACCCCGGCCAGCAGCGGGCGCGCGGTCGACAGCCCGACACGCCGCACGCCGACCGCGAAACCCACGTTGAGGAACACCACGTGATGCCCGCGCAACCGGTCCTGGGTGACGGGTGTCAGCACCGAGCCGCCGCCGACGGACAGCACGCCTTCGTGCTCGCGCAGCGCCTCGGCGATGACCTCCGCTTCGAGCTCGCGGAAGGCGGGCTCCCCGTCTGTGGCGAAGATGTCGGCGACCGGCCGGCCCGCGCGCGCGACGATGTCGTCATCGCTGTCCCGGAACGGCACGCCGAGCTCCGCCGCGAGCAGCGGGCCGACGGTGCTCTTGCCGGACCCCGGCGGCCCGGCGATCACGATGCAGGGCTTCACCACCGCTCCTCCAGTGCCTCGAGGTAGCCCTCGGCGTTGCGCCTGCTCTCGGCGAGCGAATCGCCGCCGAACTTCTCCAGCGCCGCGTCGGCGAGGATCAGCGCGACGACCGACTCCAGCACGACTCCGGCGCGCGGTACCGCACACACGTCGGAACGCTGGTGGATCGCGACCGCCGGCTCACCCGTCGCGACATCCACAGTGGACAGTGCTTTGGGGACGGTCGAGATCGGCTTCATCGCGACCCGGACCCGCAGCGGTTCCCCGTTGGTGATGCCGCCTTCGAGACCACCCGCGCGGTTCGACCGCCGGGTCACGCCGACGGGACCGGACCCGCGGTCGATCTCGTCGTGCGCCTGGCTTCCCCAGCGGCGGGCCGTGGTGAAACCGTCGCCGACCTCGACGCCCTTCATCGCCTGCACGCCCATCAGCGCGCCGGCGAGGCGGGCGTCGAGCCTGCGATCCCAGTGGACGTGCGAACCGAGGCCCGGCGGCAGCCCGTACGCGATCACCTCGATCACGCCGCCGACCGTGTCACCCGCCTTCCGCACCGCGTCGACCTCCGCGATCATCGCGCCGGTGGCCTCCTGGCCGAACGCCCGAACCGGGCTCTCGTCGATCGCCGCGAGGTCGCCGGGGCCGGGCAGCGGGCCCTCCGGTGCCTCGGCGGCGCCGATGGAGATCACGTGGCTGATGATCTCCACGCCCAGCAGTTGCCGCAGGAACGCGCGCGCCACTGTGCCGAGCGCCGTGCGGGACGCGGTCTCGCGCGCGCTCGCCCGTTCCAGGACCGGGCGGGCCTCGGTGAACCCGTACTTCTGCATGCCCGGCAGGTCCGCGTGGCCGGGGCGGGGACGGGTCAGCGGCTCGTTGCGGGCGAGACCCTCCAGCTCGGCCGGGTCGACCGGATCGGCCGCCATGACCTTTTCCCATTTGGGCCATTCGGCGTTGTCGATGTGGACGGCGATGGGGCCGCCCTGGGTCAGGCCGTGCCGGACACCGCCGAGGAACTCGATGTGATCGGTCTCGAAGCCCATCCGGGGACTCCGGCCGAAACCGAGCCGCCGGCGGGCGAGCTGCTCGCCCACCTCGGCGGTGGTGACCTCGACTCCGGCCACCATCCCTTCCAGCACGGCGGCCAGCGCGGGCCCGTGCGATTCACCTGCGGTTATCCAGCGCAACACCTCACGATCCTGTCACGTCGCACGTCGCCAGGCTCAAGCGCCCATGGCTGTGCCGGGAAAGACCGCGACCAGCCAAGTCGCGAACAGCAACCCGGGCCCGTGCGGCACCCCGCGTTCCCAGCGGCGCACCACGGCCAGAACCACCGCGGCGATGGCGGCGAGCGCGGCCGCGACCGCGAGCGACACCCAGCTCACCGCGCCGAGCACGGCGCCGAGCGCGCCGGCCAGCTTGACGTCTCCCGCGCCGAGCGAGCGCCGGGACAGGGCATGAGCCAGCAGGTGCGGGCCGCCGAACAGCGCGGCACCGCCCAGCGCGCGCAGCACCAGGCCCGGACCGGGACCCGCGAGCGCCGCCGCGCACACAGCCGCCACGAGGATCGGGTACGCCGGCAACGTGAGCGCGTCGGGCAGGCGACGGTGCCGCAGATCGGCCGCGGCGAGCGGCACCGCGAGCGCGGCCAGCGCCAACGGGACCGGGAGCCACCAGAACGGCCAGGCGCCACCGAGCCAGCGCCACGCCGTGACCAGCCCGAGCGCCGCCGCGACCGCCGCGACCGGGGCGAGCGGCACGGGGGCCGGGGCACGTGCCCGGGCGAGGGCGGCTGAGCCGAGCATGGCCAGCGCCGCACCGGCGAGGGCGAGCAGTACGGCGCAGACCGGCCCGGCGGCACCGGCGAGAACGGCGAATCCGGCGATATGGCGAAGTTCTTCGATCACGCGTTCGAGCCTTCACCAGCGGCGATCGCGCTCGCAAGAACGAGTTGTGCCGATCCGGCCAGAGGTAGATAGACCCGAAGCACCGCGCAACCGGCGCTACGCAGGCCGGATAGCCGCGACCGTGGTCGGATTGGTACGAACGGCCCGGCACGACTTGCCCACTGGTGCGCGCACGAGTGGGCAAGTCGTGCGGAACGTCAGGGCTGCCAGCGCAGCAGCGTCAGCCCGGAGGCGCTCCGGAGCTCGAGAGACCGGATCTGGTCCGGGGCCATCGACGTGTCGAGCGACATCGTCGCCGTGCGGTTGGGATTCGCCCACCAGGTCGCGAGGTTCCGTTCCGTGCCGTCGGGCCGGATGGCTACCAGCACGTAGTCCGCCCCCTGTTTCGCTCCCTTGTACTCGCACGACATGTCCACTCTGGACCCGCCGTCGACCTTGGCGACCGCCACCGTCGCCTGGACCGGGGCACCGATCAGCGAGGTCATCGGGCTGCCCGGGACACCATCGCCGCCCAGCCCCTGGGGCAGCACCACCGCCACCGCCACCGCGGCGGCCGCCACCGCACCGACGGCGAACGTCGCGACCGTGCGGCGGCGCCGGATCCTGCGGACGGTGCCCACGATCGAGGGCAGCGTGCCGCCTGGCGGCTCCGCCGGATCCACCATCTCCGGCTCCACCTGTGCCAACAACCCCGGCAGCCCGGCCAGCTCCTGCACCGATCGCGCGCAGTCCGGGCACTCCTTCAGATGTGCCTCGAATGCCGCGCGGTCCTCAGGCGACAGCGCACCGAGCACGTACGCCGCGTCATAGGTTTCGAACCGGTCCGCCGGCCTGCTCACTGGGTCACCCCCCGCTCCTCCAGCGCGAGCCGCAGGGCCCGCAACGCGTAGTGCGTCCGCGACTTCACCGTGCCGGGCGCCACGCCGAGGAACTTGGCCGCGTCCGCGACCGAGTACCCCTGGAAGTAGCACAGCCCCAGCACCTCACGGTGCGCCGCCGACAACTCCCCCAGTGCCTCGGCCACGAGCCAGCCCTGCAACGCCCGCTCCGTTCCGTCCGGGGTGGCCAGCTCCGGTGGCGCGTCGGTCATCACCTCCGACCGGGCGGCCGCCGAGCGCCAGCCGTCGATCGCGATCCGCCGCGCCACCGTGAACAACCAGGCCCTGGCCGACCCCTGCGACTGGTCCAGCACCCGCGGATGTTTCCACGCGCGCAGCAGGGTCTCCTGCACCAGATCTTCGGCCCTGGCCCGGTCTCCGCCGGTCAGCCTGAGCGCGTAGGACCAGAGCGCGGCCGCGTGATCCTCGTGCAGCGCGCGCATCAACTGGTCGTCCGCGGCTTCCTTCATACCCGGGCGACCGCCTTCGCCCCGCTCCGCGACCGCACGAAGATCAGCGCGGCCCCGAACACGACACAGCCGGCCTCGGTGACCACGCCCCACACCTCCGAGGCCATCGTGAACCGCTCGTGCACCCCGAACAGGCCGCCGGGGGTCAGCGAGATCAGGTACGCGATCAACGTCACCGCGCCGAACCCGATCGCGCCCAGCGCCGGCAGCCAGTGCTGCCACACCAGCACCGCGACCGCGATCACCACCCCGGCGACCGCGTTCACCATGAACAAGGGCCCGATCGTGGCGATATCGGAGTAACCCTGATTCGCGTAGAGGTCGTAGTGCACCCACGCCGACCCGAGCAGGCCCAGGATCACCAGGACCCGCAGCACCCACGCCACCATGCCCAGCCCCTCTCCTCGACTCCGAAACGTACAACCGTTTCCACGAGGACACCCCCGCCGAGGTTCAGTGAACCGATCCGGGGGTCAGTACGTGATCACGGGCATGACTGCTGAAACACCCACCCGTCGTACCGTCCTGACCTCTGGCGTGGCCGTGGCCGGTGCCGCCGCCGGTGCGGTCGCGCTGGCAGCCTGTGGCACCGACTCGGGCAACTCCACCTCCAGCGGAAGCTCGGGAGCGCCGGTGGCGCCCGCTCCTTCAGGCGCCACCGTCGGCGCACTGTCCGAGGTGCCGGTCGGGCAGGCCAAATCGGTGACCGTGAGCGGCCAGCCGGCGATCCTGGCACGCCCGACCGACACCACCGCGGCCTGCTTCAGCGCCATCTGCACCCACCAGGGCTGCACGGTCGCACCGTCGGGCGGCCAGCTCAACTGCCCGTGCCACGGCTCGGTGTTCAACGCGCTCACCGGCGCGGTGGAGAAGGGCCCGGCGGAGAGGCCGCTGCCGTCGATCCCCGTCAAGGTCGACGGGAGCAACGTCGTAACCGCCTAATTCCACAAAAACAGCTGCGCACCGGCGGTCACCGAACCGGCGGTGCGCAGCTGCGACAACCCCTCCGCGGGTGCGTCGAGCGCGATTACCGGGACCACGGGCGAGTAGCCGGCCGCGCGCACCGCGTCGGGGTTCCACCGGATCAGCGGCTGCCCCGCCCGTACCGATTCGCCCTTCACCACGTGCAGCGTGAAGCCCTCGCCCTTCTGCTTTACCGTGTCGATGCCCAGGTGCACGAGCACCCCCTTGCCGTCGGCGCCGGCGACCACGAACGCGTGCGGATGCAGCGTCACCACGGTGCCGTCGATCGGCGCCACCGCCTCCTGCTCGCCGCCGGCGGGCTCCACTGCGACCCCGGGCCCGACCATCGCCTGCGCGAACACGGGATCGGGCACCTCGCTCATCGGCACCGCCCGCCCCGGCACCGGGCTCGCGACGACTGTCGTCACAGCAGGTCCTGAATATCCGAGGCGATCGTGTCGGCCTCCGGGCCCACGATCACCTGGACCGCCGCGCCCATCTTCATCACGCCGTGCGCGCCCGCCTTCTTCAGCGCCGCTTCGTCCACCACCGAGCCGTCCTCCAGTTCGCAGCGCAGGCGCGTGATGCACCCTTCGATTTCGATGATGTTGTCGGCGCCGCCCAGCGCCGCGAGGATCTTTTCCGGCCTGTCGTCGGCCACGGCGGCCTCCTTCTCACTGGTCTGAACACGTTCCCGTAACGGTGGTTGACACCTCAACGGTGTTCGGAGCATTCTGCCCCATCAAGAAATGGTCTAGACCGGAACGTACCAATCTTCGGCGCCGGGGGCGAGACCTCGCGACGAAGCCGAAACATAGGGGAGGTGGCGGCATGGCGGCACCCGACGCCGCCACCGGGCGGGTGGTCGACGGCCCCACGCCGAAACACGCGCAGCTGCGGGAGATCCTGCGCCGCTCGATCGAGCGGGAGCTCTCACCCGGCTCCGCGATCCCCTCGGAGCGGGAACTGGCGCAGCGCTACGCCGTGTCCCGGCTGACCGTGCGGTCCGCCATCGGGAAGCTCGTCGAGGAGGGCCTGCTGACCAGGGCACGGGGCAAGGGCACCTTCACCGCGACGCGGCGGATGGAGTTGCGGCCGTACCTCATGTCGTTCACCGGCGACATGAGGCGGCGCGGTCTCGTGCCCACGACCGAGGTACTCGCGAGGTTGCTGGAGATCCCGCCACGCACGAACGCGAACGCGCTCGGCCTGGCCGCCGGAGCGCAGGCGTACCGGCTCTCCCGCCTGCGCCGGGCCGACGGGGTCCCGCTCGCGCTCGAGCGGGGCTGGTACCACCCCGGGCCGCTGCCCGGGCTGCTCGAACTGGACCTCAGCCGGTCGCTGTACGAGCAGATCGCACTGAAGTACGACCTCCGCTTCGACCGCGCCAGGCAGACCGTCTGGGCCGAAGCGGCGGACCGGGAGACCGCGCGGCTGCTCGGCATCCGCACCGGCGCCCCGCTCCTCGTCTTCCGCCGGATCTCCACCGCCCGTGGCGAACCGGCCGAGGACATGACGTCCTGGTACCGGGCCGATCGGTACCAGGTCAGCATGCAACTGGACCCGACCATCCCCGCCTGAACACGGAGGTATGCCGTGAGCACCACCACCGAAGGACCGGCGAAAGGCCAGCGGAGGGGCGTCGCCGGGCTGCAGCGCTTCGGCCGCAGCCTGATGCTGCCCATCGCGACCCTGCCCGCCGCCGGCTTGCTGAGCCGGCTCGGGGGCGACGACATGCTCGGCCGCTGGGACGCGACGAAGAAGGTCGCCGCGGTGCTCGCCGCCGCCGGTGGCGGGCTGTTCGACTGGCTCCCGCTGCTGTTCGCCGTCGGCATCGCGGTCGGCTTCGCCCGCCGCGGCGACGGTTCCACCGGGGTCGCCGCCGTCGTCGGCTTCGTCGTGTTCAACAAGGTCGTCCAGGTGTTCGCCCCGATCAGCGATCTGCAGGGGTTCAAGGAAGGCTGGTACCTGCAGCCGATCAAATGGCCCTACAGCGTGCTCGGCGGGGTGATCGTCGGCCTGGTGACGGCGGTGCTGTGGCAGCGGTACCACCGCATCAAGCTGCCCCCGTACCTGGCGTTCTTCGGCGGCCGCCGGTTCGTGCCGATCATCAACGCGTTCGTGCTGCTGCTACTGGGCGTGGTCTTCGGCCTGATCTTCCCGCCCATCGACAACGCCATCAACCACGTGGGCAGCCTGGTGACCGGCGCCCCGATCGTCGGCGGCGGGGTCTACGGCGTGCTCAACCGCCTGCTCCTGCCGTTCGGCCTGCACCAGCTGATCAACGTGCCGGTGTGGCTGATCTTCAACGGCGGTGACATCACCAACTTCTTCAACGGCGACCCGCACGCGGGCGCGTTCACCACGGGCTTCTTCCCGATCTTCATGTTCGCGCTGCCCGCGGCGGCGCTGGCGATCTGGCGGACCGCCCGGCCGGAACAGAAGAAGGTGGTCGGCGGCATCATGATCGCGGCCGCGCTCACCTCGTTCCTGACGGGGGTCACCGAACCGATCGAGTTCTCGTTCATGTTCGTCGCCTGGCCGCTGTACATCGTGCATGCCGTGCTGACCGGCCTGTCGCTGGCGATCTGCAACGCGCTGGGCATCCACCTCGGGTTCTCCTTCTCGGCGGGCGCGATCGACTTCGCGCTCAACGCGGGGGCTCCGGCCGCGAGCAAGGCCTGGTTGCTGATCCCGATCGGCCTGGTCTACGCGGCCATCTACTACTTCGTGTTCCGGTGGGTCATCACGAAGTGGAACCTGCGGACCCCGGGTCGCGAGGAGGAAGGCACCGACGCGGGCGACACCAGCGCCTGAGCCATGGGGCCCGGCGCGGGATGCGCACCCGGCCCCACGACGTAGGGTGAGCCCGTGGACAGCGTGCGCGGGATCGACGAGTGGCCGGTGGACAACGCGGCGGCGGCCGTGATCGCCGCGGACGGCACCGTGCCGGGGCGCCACGGTGACGAGCACCGGCAGTTCCCGCTCGCGTCGGTGACGAAGCTGCTCACCGCGTACACCGCGCACATCGCGCTCGAAGAGGGCGTCGCCGAACTGGACACCCCCGCCGGGCCGGCAGGGTCGACGATCCGTCACCTGCTCGCGCACACCTCGGGGCTCGCCTTCAACGAGCACCGCCAGGTGGCCGAACCCGGTACGCGGCGGCTCTACTCCAACGCCGGGTTCGAGGAACTCGCGGACGCGCTCACGGAGCAGTCGGGGATCCCGTTCGCCGAGTACCAGTCCGAGGCGCTGTTCGTCCCGCTGGGCATGGGCGCGACCAAGCTCGACGGCTCCCCCGCCGCCGGTGCCGTCTCGTGCCTGCGCGATCTGATCGCGTTCGCGGCGGAGCTGCAACGGCCGACCTTGCTCGACCCGGCCACGCTCGCCACCGCGACCGAGGTCGCCTTCCCCGGGCTGAACGGCGTGCTGCCCGGGTTCGGGCACCAGAAGCCGAACGACTGGGGCCTCGGGTTCGAGATCCGGGACTCGAAGCGTCCACATTGGACGGGGGCGCGCAGCTCGCCGCGCACGTTCGGGCATTTCGGCCAGTCCGGCACGTTCCTGTGGGTCGATCCGGACGCCGGCGCGGCCTGCGTGGCGCTCACCGACCGCGCGTTCGGCAACTGGGCGGCCGAGTTCTGGCCGCCGTTCACCGACGCCGTGCTGGCGGAACTGCGGCTCAGCTGAGACTCATCACCCGCACCGGTTCACCCGCCCGATACGCGGCGATGTCCTCGACGGCGTCGCGGAAGAAGACCTCGTACACGTCCTTCGTGACATAGCCCAGGTGCGGGGTGAGCAGCGCGTTGCCCAGCGCCCGCAGCGGATGGGCCTCCGGCAGCGGTTCGACCTCGAACACGTCGAGCGCGGCGCCGCCGATCGCCTTGCGGCGCAACACGTCCAGCAGCGCGTCCTCGTCGACGATCGGGCCGCGCGAGGTGTTCACCAGCAGCGCGTCCGGCTTCATCAATGCCAGTTCGGCGGCTCCGACCAGGCCCCGGGTGCGCCTGCTCAGCACGAGGTGCACGGAGAGGATGTCCGAGCGTTCGAACAGCTCCTCCTTCCCGACGGCGGTGACGCCGTGCTCCGCGGCGCGCTCGGCGGTCAGGTTCTGGCTCCACGCGATCGTGTCCATCCCGAACGCCTGCCCTACCTTCGCCACCCGCGAACCGAGCCGGCCCAGCCCCAGCAGGCCCAGCGTGCGCCCGTGCAGCGGGATGCCGACCGTGCTCTGCCAGCCGCCCGCGCGCATCGCGGGCAGTTCGACGTCGAGATGCCGCATCGCGCCGAGGATCAGCGCCCACGTGTGCTCGGCCGTCGGATGGGACAGGTAGCCGGTGCCGCACACCAGGATCCCGTGCTCTTCGGCGGCCTTGAGGTCGATCGCCGCGTTGCGCTGGCCCGTGCTCACCAGCAGCTTCAGATCGGTCAGCCGGGCGAGCAGGTCCGCCGGGAAGCGGGTGCGCTCTCGCATCGCGACCACGACCTCGGCCCCGGCGAGCCGGGCTACCAGGTCGTCCGGATCGGCGATATGCGAGGTGAACACCTCGATCTCGGCGCCGAGGGGCTTCCAGTCGGCGAAGTCCAAGGCCACGTTCTGGTAGTCGTCGAGGATGGCGATCTTCACGCGGCTGACGTTACCCGCTCGGGCAACTCAGCCCAGCGGCAGCGGCAAGACGTTTTCCGTGGCCTGCCGCAGCGCGTCGCGCATCGCCTCGCGCGGCGCCGGGAGCCCGGTGAACTGCTCGACCTGCCCGAAAGCCTGATGCAGCAGCATGTCCAGCCCCGTCGCGATCCGGCCGCCGCGTGCGGCGACTGCTTCGGCCAGCGGGGTCGGCCATGGGTGGTAGATGACATCGAGAACGCATTCAGCCGTCGCGAGTTCGGCCGCGTGCGCGGCGATCGCCGCCGGCGGGACCGTGCTCACGAGCACCGAAGCGCCGGAGACGAGCTTCGCGAAGTCCGTGTCCGCCCACACCAGGATTTCGGCCTCCACCCCGGCGCGTGCGGCGGCGGCCAGGGTCTCGGCCGCCCGCCCGGGATCCCGCACGACCAGCCGCGCCCGCGTGATGCCCAGTTCGGCGAAGGTCACCACGGTCGCCGCCGCCGTGCCGCCCGCGCCGAGGATCACCCCGGTCGAGCCCGGCGATGCCGCGAAACCACCCGCGACGCGCAGTGCGCCGGCGACCCCGTCGATATCCGTGCAGTCGGCGGACCAGCCGGATGCCGTACGCACCAAGGTGTTCGCCGCGCCGGCCGCGACCGCCCGCGCGCTCGCGCGCGCCGCGAAGTCGAGCGCGGCCCGCTTACCCGGCATGGTCACCGACAACCCGGCCCACTCCGGGCCGAGCCCGGCCACGAACGCGGGCAGCCCTTCGGCGTCCATCTCGATGCGCTCGTAGGTCCAGTCCGCCAGACCGAGCGCCCGGTACGCGGCACCGTGCAGCACCGGGGACAGTGAATGCGCCACCGGCTTGCCCAGGACGGCGGCCCTAGTAGGCACCGCGCTGCCTCGCGAGTGCGACGTTCTGGTTGTGCTCGGCCTGCGTCGACGCGAAGCAGGACAACCCGTTCTTCTCGCACTTGACGAAGTACATCCAGTTGCCGTCCGCGGGCTGCAGCGCCGCCTGGATCGCCGCCGCGCTGGGCGAACCGATCGGCGTCGGCGGCAGGCCCGCGACCGAGTAGGTGTTGTACGGATCGGGACGGGCACGGTCGGCGTCGGTGGTGGTCACGACCGGTTTGTCGAGCAGGTAGTTCACCGTGGAGTCCAGTTGCAGCCGCATGGCGACAGCGAGCCGGTTGTAGATCACGCGCGAGATCTTCTCGAAGTCCTGTTTGACGCCTTCACGTTCGATCAGCGAGGCGATCACCAGCACCTGGTAAGGATTCTGCCCGGCCACCGTGCTGGCCGCGGTCAGGCCCGCGGCCTGGATCGTCGTCGCCGAGTTCTTGAGGACGAACCCGAGCAGCTGGTCGGCCGTCCAGCCGGGCTTGACGTCGTAGACACCGGGCGCCACCAGCCCTTCGATCCGGCGGGGATCGGTGCTCTTGGCCGCCACGTTCGCGGCCCAGTCCGGCACGCCCATCGCCTTCAGATCCGCCGACGCCGCGACCTTGCGCAGGTCGTCGACGGAAATGCAAGTGCTCTGGCCGTTGAGCTGAGCGCAGGAAGCCTTGGACAGCAAGGTGAACACGCCGGGCGTGAGGGTGCCGTCCGGCTGGGTGACGTCGTCGAGCTGGGTGCCCGCCCGGACCTGGAGCACGCCGACCCGCGCGTCGGGTGTGGTCAGCTTCGCGACCGCGGCGGCGCCGGACATCTTCGTCTTCATGACGTAATAGCCCGGCTGCAGGCTCAGCACCTTCGCATTGCCCTCGCTGGCCTTGACGAAGGCCTTGGCGCTCGCCACGACGTCCGTCTTCGTCAGCTCCGCCCCGATCGCGTTCGTCGAGTCGCCGTCGCCGATCTCGATGATGACGTCGGAATCCCCCGAGCCCTGGTAGTCGGCGTACCCGAAGATCTTCTCGATGCCGAACCAGGCGCCGCCGCCGATGAGCGCGATCACCGCGAGCGCGGCGACCCAGCGGAACATCCGCCTTCCCCGCTTCGCGCGCCGCGGCGGCTCGTCCGGGCCGTCGGGGGGCTCGATGTACTCCGGCTCGGCCCGCTCGTCGTCGTAGTCTTCTTCGTAGTCGTCGTCTTCGGCGTACTCGTCGTCCGCGTACTCGTCTTCGTAGTACTCGACGTCCTCGAACGGGATGACCTCGGTCGGTGTCTCGTCCGGCGGGATCTGCCGTGGTCGCCGCCGCGGTGGCGGCTGGCGCTCGTTGAACAGGTCGAGACCGTGGTCGGGGCCGGGGCGCCGCATCGGGGGGCGGCTTGGGGGCGGCTGCGGCGGTGGCGGTGGCGGTGGCGTGGCCCGCGCGTGCCGCGGCGCGTAAGGCGGCGGGCCGTCGGGGCGGCGACGCCGGCCACCGGGCGGAGGCGGCGGAAGCTCTCGGCTCACGATCGACCCTCCCGCGCCAGATAGGCAGCCCGGCCGTCCAGCCAGCCCTGCAGTATCTCGACCGCGGCGGCCTGATCGACCACCGCTCGCTGCTTGCGTCCCTTGACTCCGCGCCGCGACAGCATGCGGGCCGCGCTGACCGTGGTCAAGCGTTCGTCCGCCAACCGTACCGGCACCGGAGAGACCCGGTCCGCGAGCTGTCCGGCGTAGGCAACGGCGATCTCGGCGGCGGAACCGTGCCGGTCCGCCAGTGTCCTCGGCAGTCCCACGATCACCTCCACCACTTCGTGCTCGGAAACGAGCGCTGCCACCTGATCGAGGTCACTGTCCCTATGCGCATCACGCGACAGGGTAACGAGCGGGGTCGCCAGGACGGGGGAGGGATCACTGAGCGCGATGCCGACCCGGACGGATCCGACATCCACCGCAAGCCGCCGGCCGGCCCCGGGATCGGACTCCCCGGGCCGGTCGGCGTTCGGTGTGCTCACCCGGCGGCGACCGCGGAGCGCAGAGCCGTGATCGCCTGCTCGATGCCGGCCGGGTCGGTACCGCCGCCCTGGGCCATGTCCGGCTTGCCACCGCCGCGTCCGCCGACCGCCTGCGCGAACGAGGGCACGAGCTTGCCGGCCGCGAAGCCCTTGTCGCGCGCGTCCGGCGTGGTGGCCACGACGAAGCTCACCTTCTCCCCCTGTGACGCGAACAACGCGACGACCGCCGGCCGCGAACCGAGCCGGCCTCGCACCTCGGCCGCCAGCGCCCGCAGGCCGCCACCGTCGACCGCGCCGTCCACCTTCTCCGCGACGAGCAGGATCCCGTTGATCTCCCGCGCCTTGTCCGCGAGCGAGCCGGCCGAGCCGAGCACCTGCTGGGTCTTGAGCTGCTCGATCTCCTTCTCCGCGTTGCGAAGCCGGGTCAGCACGTCCTCCACGCGCGAGGGCAGTTCGGCCGTCGGCACCTTCAGGGTGCCCGCGAGCTGGGAGACCAGCAGCTGTTCCTTGCGCACGTGCTTGAGCGCGTCGGTGCCCACCAGCGCCTCGACCCGGTGCACGCCCGAACCGATCGACGAGTCGCCGACCAACTTGACCAGGCCCAGCTCCCCGATCCGGCCGACGTGCGTGCCACCGCACAGCTCGCGCGAGTAGTCGCCCATGTCGACCACGCGCACCTCGTTGCCGTACTTCTCGCCGAACAGCGCGACCGCGCCCAGCTCGAGGGCCTTGTCCTTGGTGGTGACGTAGCTCTGCACCTCGACGTCGTGCTGGAGGTAGTCGTTGACCTCTTCTTCGACCTCGGTCAGCACATCCGCCGACACCGGACCGGGAGTGGTGAAGTCGAACCGCATCCGGCCGGGCGAGTTGAGCGAACCCGCCTGCGCCGCGCGACGGCCGTAGGCACCGCGGACCGCGGCGTGCACGAGGTGCGTGGCCGAGTGCGAGCGCGCGATCGACCCGCGGCGAGCGCCGTCGACCGAACCGGTCACCTCGGTGTCCAGGCCGATCTCGCCCTCGATCACCTCGACGCGGTGCACGAACAGCCCCGGCACGACCTTCTGCACGTCGAGCACCTTCGCTTCGCCGCCGTCGCCGACGAGCACACCGGTGTCGGCGACCTGGCCACCGCTTTCGGCGTAGAACGGGGTGCGGTCCAGCACCAGCTCGGCCTTGTCACCGGCACGGATACTGCGGGCGCTCTGCCCGCCTTTCAGCAGGCCGATCACCTTCGCGGTCGCCTGCAGGTCGGTGTAGCCGAGGAAGTCGGTCTCGCCGTGGCGCTCCAGCAGATCGCGGTACACCGAAAGGTCGCCGTGGCCCTTCTTGCGGGCCGCCGCGTCCGCCTTCGCGCGCTGGCGCTGCTCCTCCATGAGCGCGCGGAAACCGGCCTCGTCGACCTCGATCCCTTGCTCCGAAGCCATTTCCAGGGTCAGGTCGATCGGGAAGCCGTAGGTGTCGTGCAGCTGGAACGCCTTGTCCCCGGCCAGGACCGTGCCGCCCGAGGCCTTGGTGTCCGCCGCGGCCAGGTCGAAAATCCGCGAGCCGCTGGTGAGCGTGGCGAGGAACGCCTCCTCCTCCACGCGCATCACGTCGCTGATACGGTCGAAGTCGCGGGCGATCTCCGGGTACGAGGGCGCCATCGCGTCCCGCACGACCGCGGCGAACTCGGGCAGCACCGGCTCCTGGACGCCGAGCAGCCGCATCGAGCGCACGATGCGCCGCAGC
Organism: Amycolatopsis alkalitolerans; assembly: GCF_006152065.1. Classification (GTDB taxonomy): domain Bacteria; phylum Actinomycetota; class Actinomycetes; order Mycobacteriales; family Pseudonocardiaceae; genus Amycolatopsis_E; species Amycolatopsis_E alkalitolerans. The sequence continues at coordinate 187,274 of NZ_VDFW01000007.1, read as the reverse complement.
AGGCGGCGCAGCACGTAGCCACGAGCCTCGTTGCCCGGGGTGACGCCGTCACCGATCAGCATCACACCGGAACGCGCGTGGTCGGCGATGACGCGGAAGCGGACGTCGTCGGTGTGGTCGGTGCCGTAGCGGCGGCCCGAGAACTCCTCGGCCCTCGCGATCACCGGGCGCACCAGGTCGGTCTCGTAGACGTTGTCCACGCCCTGCAGCAGGTACGCGACCCGCTCGATGCCCATGCCGGTGTCGATGTTCTTCTTCGGCAGCGGGCCGAGCACGGGGCCGCCCTTCTTCGGGCTCACCTCGCCCCGCGTCTCCTGCATGAAGACCAGGTTCCAGATTTCGAGGTACCGGTCCTCGTCCATCGCGGGGCCGCCTTCGCGGCCGTGCTCGGGGCCCCGGTCGTAGTAGATCTCCGAGCAGGGCCCGCCGGGACCCGGCACGCCCATGTCCCAGTAGTTGTCCTCCGCGCCGCGCAGCTGGATACGGCTCTCCGGGATGTCGGTGGCCTTGCGCCACAACGCCGTCGTCTCCGCGTCGTGTTCGTAGACCGTCGCCCAGATCCGGTCCGGGTCGAGGCCGAGCCCGCCCTCGGACTGCGGCTTCGTGATGAACTCCCAGGCCAGGGAGATGGCGCCTTCCTTGAAGTAGTCGCCGAAGGAGAAGTTGCCGGCCATCTGGAAGAACGTGTTGTGCCGGGTGGTCTTGCCGACCTCGTCGATGTCGCCGGTGCGGACGCATTTCTGGATGCTCGTCGCGCGCGGGTACGGCGCCGGGACGTCACCGAGGAAGTACGGTTTGAACTGCACCATGCCTGCGTTGACGAACAGCAGCGTCGGGTCGTCGAGGATGAGCGACGCGCTGGGCACGCGGGTATGGCCGTTCTTCTCGAAATGCTCGAGGAATCGCTTACTGATCTCGTGTGTTTCCACTGGTCTTTCCTTGGGGTCTACGGGCGGGGCGAACGGCGACGGCGGAGAGCCCGCGGCACTCAGCTCTCCGCCCGGCGCGCTCGCGCCGGGCGCGGCCGGGTGGTGCGCCGGCCTTCGCCGGGGTGCGGCGCGCGCACTCCCGACCGCTGTTCCACCATGTCCCGTAACTCCTGTTCGCGCTCGTCCATCCCGGCCCGGACGTCGGCGCCGAACGAACCGATGGCACCCGCCAGCTCCCGCGCCGCGTCGCCGAGGTTCTCCGCCAGCCCGGCCGGTGTCGCCTGGCGAGCCGTCCGGCCCGCCTTGCGGGTGACCGCGATCCCGGTCGCGACACCCACTCCCAGCCAGAATAGCCGCTTCATGACCGGCCGCTGCCCTTGCGACCGCGGCGCGAGTGCTTGCCCTCGGCGCCGTCCTTTGCCTTCCGGCGCGCGCGGATCGCCTTGCTCACGCCGTAGGAGAAGGCCGCCGCCTTGACCAGGGGGCTGCCCAGCGTCGCGGTGAACACCGAGGACAGCGCGGACACGTTGCCGGACACCGCCTGCGCGTTGGCCGTGATGCCCTCGACCCGCTCGAGCTGGGTGTTGACGTGGGTGATGGTGTCGTTGGCGCCGATGAGCAGCGGATCGCTGCGCTCGTGGGCCTTGCGGATCGCGATCGTCGCCTCGTCCAGAGTGCGGCCGAGCTTGATCAACGGGATCGCCACCAGCACCACCAACAGCACGAATGCGCCTGCGGCGATGAGCGCGGCGATCTGCCCTGCCGACACGGGGACCCTCCTAGAACTGGCGACGGCGTGAATGCCGGTCAGGCTACCCTGCGGCCCGGCCTCCAGCTGGGCTACCCCTCACGCGAGCCGGGCCCCACCACCCGCGGGTTGGTCAGCGGGTGCCGTAGTAGAGGGCGGCCATATCCTCGTCGCCGTGACCGGCGTCGATGGCGGCCTTCAGGTGGGTGAGCGCGGCGCGGACACCACCGAGATCGATTTCGCCGCCGGCGGCGTCGAGGACGAGTTGCGCGTCCTTGGCCGCGAGGCTGGTGGCGAAACTGAGCGACAGCTCGCCGGAGATCATCGCACCGCCCTTCGCGTGGGCGTACGGCGAGTCGAGGGCACCGCCGGAGATGGCATCGAGGAACAGCTTCGGGTCGAGGCCCAGCTGGCCGGCCAGGCGCACGCTCTCCGCGGTCCCGTTGGTCAGCGCGAGCACCCATGCGTTGGCCACGAGCTTGAGTTTGCTGCCAGCACCCGCGGGGCCCACCCAGATCGTGCGGCCGCCGATCGCGTCGAACACCGGTGCGCAGCGGTCCTTCAGCTCCTCCGGCCCGGACGCGAGCACCGTGAGCTTGCCCTGTTCCGCGGGCTGCTTGGTGCCGAGCACGGGGGCGTCCACGAACGGGATCCCCGACTCGGCGGCGAGTGCCGCGAGCTTGACGGTCCAGTCGAGACCGACGGTGCCCATCTGCAGCCAGACCGCCCCGCCCGGCCGCGCGCTCGCCATGACCTCGTGCACGATCGTACCGTCGGGCAGCATGGTCAGCACGAAGTCCGCGCCCGCCACCGCGTCGTGCGGTGTGTCCGCGATCTCGACGCCGCGCCCGGCGAGCGGCTCCGCCTTCGCGCGGGTCCGGTTCCAGGCGCGGACCTTGAACCCGGCCGCGGCCAGGTTGGTGGCCATGGGCGCGCCCATGATCCCGGTGCCGAGCACGGCGACGGTGGTGTCGGTCATCTGTCCTGGCTCCTCGCGGTAGATGATCCCGCGCCCGTATTCCCCGCGCCGTCGCCGGGCAAACCCGCCCGCCGCGACCGTCGGCGAGGCCGGGTCGCCGAAGTCCGCCTTGACGTCCGCCACGTAGCTGGCGTGCACGTCGCCGCCGGAAGACCGCCGCCTGCACCAGCAACCGGCGCGGTCGGCGGCTGCGAGCAGATCGCCGGTCTCACGGCTTGGCCATCATTCACCGCGGACCGTGCGGCGCAGCCTTGGCACCCGCTCGGCCAGCGTGCGCTCGGCACCGCGCTGGGTTGGCTGGTAGTAGTCCCGCCCGACGAGCTCGTCCGGCGGATACTGTTGCGGCAGAACACCTTCGGGCACGTCGTGCGGGTACCGGTAGCCCTGGGCGTTGCCGAGTTTCGCCGCGCCGGCGTAGTGCCCGTCGCGCAGGTGGGGCGGCACCGTGCCGATGTGCCCGGCTCGCACGTCGGCGAGCGCGCCGTCGATACCCGTCACGACCGCATTGGACTTCGGCGCGGTCGCGAGGTGGATGGTCGCCTGCGCGAGCGCGAGCCGCCCTTCGGGCATGCCGATGAACTGTACCGCGTGCGCGGCGGCCACCGCGGCCTGCAGCGCCGTCGGATCGGCCAGGCCGACGTCCTCGCTCGCGTGCACGACGAGCCGCCGGGCGAGGAAGCGCGGGTCCTCCCCCGCCTCGATCATCCGCGCCAGGTAGTGCAGCGCGGCGTCCACATCGGACCCCCGGATGGACTTGATGAACGCGCTGATCACGTCGTAGTGCTGATCGCCGTCGCGGTCGTAACGCACCGCGGCCTTGTCCACTGTGGACTCGACGGTGGCCAGGTCGATGGTGCGGTGTTCGGTGGTCGCGGCGGCGTCGGCGGCGGCTTCGAGCGCGGTGAGCGCCCGGCGCGCGTCGCCGGAGGCGAGGCGCACCAGATGCTCCTCGGCCTCGCCGGTCAGCCCCAGCTCCCCGCCCAGCCCGCGCTCGTCGGCGAGCGCGCGGTGGATCAGCTCGCGCACGTCCTCGTCGGTCAGCGGGCGCAGCTGCAGCACCAGCGAACGCGACAGCAACGGCGCGACCACCGAGAACGACGGGTTCTCCGTGGTCGCGGCGACCAGCAGGACCGTCCGGTCCTCGACCGCGCCCAGCAGCGCGTCCTGCTGGGTCTTGGAGAACCGGTGCACCTCGTCGATGAACAGCACGGTGTTCTCGGAGTCATAAAGACGCCTCCGCCGTGCTTGTTCAATGACCCCGCGCACCTCCTTCACCCCGGCCGACAATGCCGACAGCGCGACGAACCGGCGCCCGGTCGCGGTGGAGACGAGGTTGGCGAGCGTCGTCTTCCCCGTGCCCGGCGGGCCGTAGAGCAGGACGGACGCGGGTGCCGCACCTTCGACCAGCCGCCGCAGCGGCGCGCCCTCGCGCAGGAGGTGCTGCTGGCCCACCACCTCGTCGAGCGTGGCCGGCCGCATCCGCACGGCGAGGGGCGTGCCCGGCGGGATCACCGGCTCCCGCGGCGTTTCGACGCGGTCGGGCCGGTCCGCCAGGTCCGGGTTCACCGTGAAGAGTTCGTCCTGCTGCACCTATAGGAGGTTACTGCAGCGTGGTTCAGCGGATCTGCAATGCGCTCGGCGGCGGCTCCGGCGCCGCGACCTCAGTGCCGGCACGCCAGTTCAGGTACGACTGCTTCGCGGAGGCGGCCATGATGGCAGCCGCGTACGGCAGGAGGTCCCGGCCGCGCCGCCACAGCCACGGGATCCCTTTCACCACAAGCCATCCCACGTGATCCAGGGTGCTGGGGCTGACCCCGCCCGAGCACACCAGGCTCACCGGTTCGGCGACCGTGATGCCCGTCGCGGCGAGCAGGTCGGTGAAGCCCCGCGCGAGCATCCGGTGCCCGAGTTCGGAGGGGTGCAGGCGGTCCACGCTCCAGGACGACAGGTCGTACGCGCCCGGCATCTCCGCCAGGTCCAGGCACGGCACGCCGTGCCGGTGCACGATCCCGTCGACCGCCTCGTTCAGCTCGTCGATCCGGGCCGCCAGCGCGCGGTAGAGCGGCCCCGGCAGCCGGAACACCTTGCCGTGGTCGTGAAACCGCACCGGCACGACCACCGCGCCGGACGCGGTCAGCTCGGTCACCACCTGATCGAGGTCCGCGGCCATCCCGGCCGCGTCGAAGTCCGAACGTAGGGTGTCGTTCATCCCGACGATCACCACCGCCACGTCGGGCCGGTGCGCGATCGCGACGGGCAGCTGGTCGTAGCGCACGCACCGCATGCGCGCGCCGGTGAAGGCGGTGTTGAGGTAGCCGGCGGGTGCTATGTCCAGTGCCCGTGCGACGAACGGGCCGACACCACGCCAGCCGCGGCCGGGCACAGGGTCGCCGAGGCCCACGGCGGTGGAGTCGCCGAGCACGGCCAGCCGCCGCACCCGTCGGGACATCGCTTCGGTCGGGGGGATCTGCTCGCTTGGCGCGCTCACGCCTACAGACCATCGGTCATCCACACTCACCCGCGGTGAGCGCAGGGTAACGAGGTCAAGACCTCTTACCGAAATGCTGGGTACAGCGGCAGCTCCAGCCCGGGGCCGTAGTGCTCATCGAGCGCGGCGGTCACCTCACGCGCGTGCGCGGCGACCGCGTCCTCACCCGCCCGCGCCGCTTCGGCGCCGAGGTTGCGCCACCAGGTGACCAGCGCGGCCGGCTTCTCCGAGCGGCCGGCCAGCACCGTCCACGTGCTCACCCAGACCAGCAGCAGCTGGTGGTCGAGCAGGTGCGCGAACAGCACGTCGCCATCGGACAGTCCCGGCCACACACCGACCACCTCCGAGCGCCACGCCGCGACCATGGCCTCGCTCATCCCAGCCGGCAGCGCGAGCGGCTCGGCGCACGTGGCGAACGGCACCCGCAGGTGCGCGGCGTCGACGAGCGCGTTGCGCACCCGGCCGCGTTCGAAGTCCAGGAACCGGACCCCGCCGCCGGTGATGAGGTTGTTGTCCGGGCTGAGATCCACCGGGCTGAACGCGCGGTAGGCCAGCGACCGCGCGCGCTGGCACGCGGCCTCGGCGTAGCGGCGCACCGCATCCGGGGTCGCCACCCCGAAATGCTCCCTGATCAGCCCCGGCAGCTGCGCGATCGCCGTCGGCGCGGCGGTGTCCTCGTGCTTGACCGGTCCGCCGAGGCGGCGCAGCAGCGCGTCGAAGTCCGCCTCTCGGCTCGCCGTGGTCGCGTGCATGCGGCCCAGGGACCGCGCCCAGGACAGCAGGGACCGTTCGGCCGCGCGGGCGTCACGGCCAAGCAGCGTGTCCCGCAGCGTGGGCGCCTTCCCGAGATCGTCGATGACCAGCACGCGCTCCGCGCCGTCGTGAGCGAGCAGCTCCGGGCACATCCGCTCCTCGGGCGGCAGCGCCGTGAACAGCTGGTAGCTCACGGCCTCCTGGGCGAACGGGTCGGGCGCGCCCCTGGGTGCCGGATCCGGGTAGTGCTTGATCACCAGGGTTCTGGGCAGCCCGAAGGGCGAGGTGGCGATTCTGGCGCGGACGACCGTGGCCGGGCCGCTGCCGGGCAGATGCTCGGGATCGACCAGGGCGATCGTGCTGCCGAACCGGTGCGCGAGCACCACTTCGCCAGCCGCGACGGCGGCCGTGACGGCCGGCTCCTCTGCCGCTGCCGTGCCTGCTGTGTTGTGTTTGGAAGTGTCCACGGTCATCGTCTTCGACCCTACTAGCGGGCTCGTACCCTTCTCCACCACGAAGTTCAGCCGGCGGACAGCGGGCGTCCGGCTGCCCGCACGCGTTGCCCCCGACGGCGCAGGGCCAGTACCGCCGCCGCCGCGGCGACGATGCCGATGAGGTTCACCGCCAGTTGCCCCACCGACTCCAACGATCGCAGCCAGTCACCGGTGACGGCCGCCACGGCGGCGAACCCCGCCGCCGGCACCGTGGTGACCGAAATGAACACGCCGACCAGCGCGGCGGATTTCGCCGAGGTCATCGCGAGCATCCCGGCCGCGCCCGCGAGCAGTGCGACGATCAGCGAATACCAGCCGATGTGATAGACGAAGTCGACGGCCGCGTGCCCCTCGCGGAACGCGGTGACGTCGAGCAGGCCGACGGCTTCGCTAAGCAAGGTCACCAGCGCCGTCACGACCATCGCGAGCGGGAAACCGACACCGAGCGCGAGACCGGCGCGGCGCATCAGGTCCCGGCGCCGCAGCACGAGCCCGACCGCGAGGGCGGCCAGCGGCCCGAACTCGGGGCCCACGACCATCGCGCCGACGATCGTCACCGGCGAGTCGGTGATCACCCCGACCGAGGCGAGCAGGCACGCGATGACGAGGAACGCCTGGAACGTCGCATTCAGGCGGGATTCCTCACCGCTGCGGCTGACCAGTTCCTCCCAGACCACGGCGTCGGCGCCCACGCCCGGCGCCGCCTCTTCCGCCCGGTCCGCCGAGTCGGACAGCGCGGCGTCGAGCGCCTCGAGGGTGATCCCGCCGTCGTGGTCGATGCCGAGCCCGCAGAGCAGGTCGATCACCTCGTCGGCCGCCTCCCGCGCCACGTCGGCTTCGACGAGGTCACCGTCCGGTTCGACCGCGACACCGTGGTGCACGACGAGATGTGCCGTGCCCGCGTGGCTCCGCAGGCGCTCGACGGCTTCGGCGGTGCTCCCGGCGGGGCTGATCACCCGCAGGTGCAGCACCGGCTCACGCCCTGAGGGCGGGCTTGGCGTCGATCCCGGCTTCCTTGCGCTGCTGGGCGGTGATCGGCGCGGGGGCGCCGGTCAGCGGGTCGTAGCCGCCGCCGGTCTTCGGGAACGCGATCACTTCGCGCAGCGAGTCCGCGCCCGCGAGCAGCATCACGATCCGGTCCCAGCCGAACGCGATCCCGCCGTGCGGCGGCGGGCCGAACTGGAACGCGTCCAGCAGGAAGCCGAACTTCTCCTGCGCGTCCTCGTCGGCGATGCCGAGCACGTCGAAGACCCGTTTCTGCACGTCAGCGCGGTGAATACGGATCGAGCCGCCGCCGATCTCGTTGCCGTTGCAGACGATGTCGTAGGCGTAGGCGAGCGCGCCGGCCGGGTCCTGCTCGAACTTGTCGATCCACTCCGGGGTGGGCGAGGTGAACGGGTGGTGCACGGCCGTCCACCTGCCGGAACCGACCGCGACGTCGTCGCTCTCCTCCACCGGGGCGAACAGCGGCGCGTCCACGACCCAGACGAACGACCACTCGTTCTCGTCGATCAGGCCGAGCCGGTGGCCGATCTCGACGCGCGCGGCACCGAGCAGGCCGCGGGCACCGCTGGGCGCGCCCGCGGCGAAGAACACGCAGTCACCGGGCTTGGCCCCGACCTTCCCGGCCAGCCCTTCGCGCTCGGCGTCGGAGATGTTCTTCGCGACCGGGCCGGACAGCGTGCCGTCCTCGCCGATCAGCACGTACGCCAGCCCCTTCGCGCCGCGCTGCTTGGCCCACTCCTGCCACGCGTCCAGCTGCCGGCGCGGCTGGCTGCCGCCGCCGGGCATCACGACGGCACCGACGTAGGGCGCCTGGAACACCCGGAACGGGGTGTCGGCGAAGTAGTCGGTCAGCTCGGTGATCTCCAGGCCGAAGCGCAGGTCCGGCTTGTCGGTGCCGTAGCGGGACATCGCGTCGGCGTAGGTCATGCGCGTGATGGGGCGGGGCACCTCGTGCCCGATCAGCTTCCACAACGCCGCGACGATCTGCTCGCCGACCTTGATGACGTCGTCCTGGTCGACGAAGCTCATCTCGATGTCGAGCTGGGTGAACTCGGGCTGCCGGTCGGCGCGGAAGTCCTCGTCGCGGTAGCAGCGCGCGATCTGGTAGTACCGCTCCATCCCGCCGACCATGAGCAGCTGCTTGAACAGCTGCGGCGACTGGGGCAGCGCGTACCACGAGCCGGGCCGCAGCCGCGCGGGCACCACGAAGTCGCGGGCGCCTTCGGGGGTGGAGCGCGTCATCGTCGGGGTCTCGATCTCGACGAAGTCCTGCTCGTGCAGCGTCTCGCGGGCCACCCGGTTGGCCTCGCTACGCAGGCGCATGGCGAACGCCGGGCCGCTGCGGCGCAGGTCGAGGTAGCGGTACTTCAGCCGCACCTCCTCGCCGACGTCGACCCGGTCGTCGATCGGGAACGGCAGCACCGCCGACTCCGAGAGCACGTCGAGTTCGGTCGCGAGGACCTCGATCGCGCCGGTGGCGATCTCGGTGTTCTCGTTGCCCTCGGGCCGCTTGCTCACCTCGCCGGTGACCCGGACGCAGTACTCCGAGCGCAGCTGGTGCGCGCGCTCGGCCATCTCACCCTCGCGGAACACGACCTGGGCGACGCCGCTGGCGTCCCGCAGATCGATGAAGATCACCCCACCGTGATCGCGCCGCCGGGCGACCCACCCGGTGAGCGTGACGATCTGGCCGGCGTGCCCGGCACGCAGGGTGCCGGCGTCGTGGGTGCGAAGCACTGCGGTTGCTCTCCTTGACGGAACGGTGACTAGCAGAATCGCTGCTCGTCAAGGCTAACGAACGCACCGGGGGGTGCCGCCACCAGGTTTCTCAGAGCAGCTTCATCTGCTCCGGCTGGGGCGCCGAATCCGCCTCGCGGGGCCCGGGGATCCGGCGCGTGTCGTCGTCGCGGCCGAAGCCGTACCGCCGCAGCAACGGCCCGATCCGGGCGGTGAGCAGCCGCTGGTACCGGCCGGCGGCGTAGCTGCCGCGACCGTAGATCTCGCGATACCGCGGCACCAGCTCCGGATGCTCGCGCGCCAGCCATCGCGCGTACCACTCGCGCGCTCCCGGGCGCAGGTGAAGCGCGAGCGGTGTCGCGCTCGTGGCCCCGGCTTCGGCGACCGCGGCCAGCAGCGCGTCGAGCTGCTCGGTGGAGTCGGTCAGCCCGGGCAGGATGGGCGCGAGCAGGACGCCGCACCGCAGCCCCGCCTCGCGCACACGGCGCACCAGCTCCAGCCGCGCCTGCGGGCTCGGTGTGCCGGGCTCGGCGCTTCGCTGGAGATCCCGGTCCAGCAAGGCGATCGAGACCGCCAGCCCGACGTCCACCTCCGTCGAGACCGACCGCAGGAGCGGGATGTCCCGGCTCATCGTGGTGCCTTTGGTGAGGATCGAGAACGGGGTGCCCGACCCGGCGAGCGCGCCGATGATGCCGGGCATGAGCCGGTAGCGGCCTTCGGCGCGCTGGTAGGGGTCGGTGTTCGTGCCCATCGCGACGTGCTCGCGCCGCCAGCCCGGCCGGCGCAGCTGCGCGGCCAGCACCTCGGGCGCGTTGATCTTCACGACGACCTGGCTGTCGAAGTCGTGCCCCGCGTCGAACTCCAGGTACGTGTGCGTGTTGCGAGCGAAGCAGTTGTGGCTCACCACGCCGTTCGCGATGAAGTCGCCGGTGCCGGTGGTGATGTCGTAGAGCTGCTTCGTGCCCGCCGGCTCGACCGACACGACCGCCGCGCCGGCCGCGACCGGCAGGCCTTCGAGGGACAGCTTGCTTCTCGTGGCCGGATCCGCGGTGTGCAGGAACCTCAGCTGTTCGGCGAGCCCGCCGCCGAGCCGGACCACGCGCACCCCGGACCCGGCGCCGGCGAGGTCGAACTCGAAGCCGAAATGCTTGAGCGCCAGGCAGAACTCCTCGATCAGGTCGTGATCGGCGCTCGCGACGCACACCGCGCCGTGCGCGCACCCGCCGTCGGCGTCGAAGGCCCCGGCGAGAAAACCCTCTCGCCAGCCTTCCCCAGGTTCCGCTGTGGACGGTTCGGCGAGGTAGCGCGCCGTCCTGTCCAGCGCCTCGGCGTGCCCGAACGCGAGGCGGCCCCGCATCGCGTGCAGGTACCCCGCGCGGTAGCCGGCGGATTCGGTTGGCGGGGAAACGAAAGGACCGGTGCCGAGCAGCCGCTCCCCCACGGCCAGGTCACGGACGTACACCCAGCCCTGCCTGGCGAGGAACCGGTGATCCCGGCTCGCGACGAGTTCCGTGCCGTCCGCGAGCCGGACGCGGAAGGCGGGCTTGACGGTTCGCCAGTGCGCCAGCACTTTCGTGCGCACCAGGCGCCCCGGCCCGGTGCCGTAGATCTCGTCCCCGGTCCGCAGTTCGGCGAGCGCCTTCGTGCGGCCGTCCCCCATCAGGATCCGGGTTTCCCCGCCCAGGCAGTACACGCAGGAGTGACTGCAGCCGCGGTACGGGTTGACCGTCCAGTCGAACGACATGCGCGACGTGCCCGGCACCCGGTTGAGCACCGAGCGGGCGCGCACCTCGTGGAAGGTCACCCCGGAGAACTCCGGCGGCCGCACCGAGCGCACCAGCCCGTCCAGCCCCAGCAGGGCCTGCTGCGGGTCTCGCCGGTTATCGCCGCCCGCGCGTTGACCGTCCCACCTCATACCCATAGTCGAACACGTGTTCGAGAACCTGTCAAACGCGCAGCTCGGCGATCAGCCGCGAGCCGCCCGGCCGCGTCGGGCCGATCCGGAGACCGGCCGCCCGGGCCAGCTCACCCAGCTGGCCGAGGGTGCGTTCCCGGCCGCGGACGTAGCACAGCATGCGCAGGTCCCCCTCGGTGCTCGGGTCGACGCCCCCGGCGTCGCGCAGGTGGTCCACGACGAGCACTTTTCCGGTCCCCGCCGCCGCTTCCGCACACCGCCGCAGGATGCGCAGCGCGTCCTCGTCCGGCCAGTCGTGGAGGATGCCCGAGAGCACGTAACCGCCCGCTCCGGCGGGAAGCGCGTCGAAGAAACTGCCCGCTTGGGCGCCAGCACGGTGCCCGAGACCGGCCGCGGCGATCGCACGCCCGGCGCGGCCGGCCGGGCCGGGCAGGTCGAGCACCGTCCCGCGCAGGTCGTCATGGGCGCGAAGGATCTCGATCAGCAGGCTGGCGTCGCCGCCACCCACATCGACCACGTGCCCCAGTTCGCCCCAGGGGTAGGCGACGGCGATCGCGGGCGCGTCCGCCGCCAGCCGTGCCCCCATCAGCGCGTCGAACGACGCCGCGCGCCCCGCGTCAGCCGACAGGTCGTCCCAATAGGACCGGCCGAAGTGCCGCGGGAACGCCGCGTCGCCGGTCCGGACGGTGTGCAGGAGCTCGACGAAGCACAGATCGGCGCGCCCGATGGACCCCTCCAGATCGAGCCAGGCCCGCATTCCCGGCGGATCGTCCTCACGCAACTGCTCGCCCAGCCCGGTCAGCCCGTAGGCGCCCGCGCCCGCACGAACCAGCACACCGGCGGTCACCAGGTGCTCCAGCACCCGGCCCAGCGCGTCCTGATCGGCGTCCACCGCCACGGCCAGCGCTTCGACCGTATGCCGGCCGGCGGCGATGTGGTCGGCCAACCGCAGGGTCGCCGCCACGCGGATCGCCATCGGCGTCACCAGATCGGCGGCGGCCCACAGCTCGCCGCCCCACCCGCTGCCTTCCTCCGTCATAGCCAGAAGCTACGCCCGCCCTTGAAAGGTTGACCGCGGTCGCTCAGCCCACCGTGCGGTCGATGAAGCACCAGCGCCAGTCCTCGCCGGGCTCGTAACTGCGGATCACCGGATGCTGGGTCTCGTGGTAGTGCCGGGTGGCGTGGCGCCGCTCGGACGAATCGCAGCAGCCGACGTGCCCGCAGGTCAGGCACAGTCGCAGGTGCACCCACGTCGAGCCCTCGCGCACGCAGTCCTCGCAGCCGGCCGCGTCGGAGGTGGCCTCGCCAGGGTCGGCGAGATGGGCGCAGGTACCGGCGGTGGCCTCCGGGGTGCGCAGCTCGCGGCCGGTCGCGCGGACCACGGTCTCGCCCGGCCCCAGGATCGACTCCTCGACGTCCATCTGGTCCAGCACGGACCGCAGGACCTCGTCGTCGACCGTGGCGCGGTCGCGGGCGGTCAGCAGGACCTCCCGTTCGGCTTCGAGCATCGCCATGCGCAGCCGCCGGTACGCCGCACTCGGCGTCTCGTGCAGGTCGCTGCCGGTGCCGAGCCGCTCCCACGCCGAGTCCGAGCGGTAGGTCTGCTTGTCTTCGAGCCGGGCGATCACGTCGGGCGGGTCCTCGGCGCTCTGCACCTGCTTCAGCCGCGCGAGCCCGGCCTGCGTCATGTCGTGCAGCAGCGCGGCCTTCTGCAGCGCGTCCTCGCCCGGGTCCGGGGCGGGCAGGTCGAGCCGCCGGACCAGCTTGGGCAGCGTGGTGCCCTGCAGCAGCAGAGTGCCGGCCACGACGACGAACGCGGCGAGGACGAGCACCCCGCGCTGTGGCGTGCCCGCGGGCAGCACGAACGCGGCGGCGAGGGTGACCACCCCGCGCATCCCGGCCCACGCGATCGCCGCCGAATACCGCCATGGCAGCGCCCAGGCGGGCAGCACCCGCCGGGTCGCCGCCGCGAACACCCAGGCGATGCGGCTGGCGATCGTCACGCCCAGCACCGCGAGGCAGATCCCGGCGATCGCCCAGCCGGACAGGTTGCTGTCGGCCACCTCGGTCACGATCCGCCGCAGCTGCAAGCCGATCAGCAGGAAGACCAGGTTCTCCAGCAGGAACTGGATGGTGCGCCAGTTGAGCCGGCTCGCCAGCCGCGACGGCCCGGACAGCAGCCGCGGCGTCTGCTGGCTGATGACCAGGCCCGCGACCACGACCGCGAGCACCCCGGAGCCGTGGATCTCCTCGGCCGGAAGGTACGCGACGAAGGGCACCACGAACGACCACGCCGTGTCGAGTACCGGATCCCGCAGCCGTTTGCGCAACTGCCCGGCGCCCCAGCCGATCAGCCAGCCGACCACCGCGCCGCCGACCGCGGCGAGCAGGAAGTCCAGGCCGGCCTCCCACAGCGCGACCGAACCGGAGATCGCGGCGATCGCCGTGCGCAGCGCGACCAGCGCGGCCGCGTCGTTGAGCAGGCTCTCCCCCTCGAGGATCCGCACCACCCGCCGCGGCATGCCGACCCGGCGTGCGACGGCGCTCGCGGCGACCGCGTCCGGCGGCGCGACGACGGCCCCGAGCGCGAACCCGGCGGCGAGCGGCAGGCCGGGCACGACGAGCCAGGTCACCACCCCCACCGTCAGCGTGGTGAAGATGACGAGCCCGACCGACAGCAGTGCGATCGGGGCGCGGTTGACGCGGATGTCCACGAGCGACGTGCGCAGCGCGGTCGCGTACAGCAGCGGCGGGAGCAGGCCGACGAGCACGAGTTCGGGGTCGAGCTGGAATTCGGGGACGCCGGGGACGAACGACGCGCCGACGCCGACCACGACGAGCAGGAGCGGCGGCGACCAGTCCAGCCGGCGGGCGATCCCGGTGACCACCAGGACCACGGCGACGAGGCTGACGATTTCGGTGGCTAGCTGCATCAGGCCTTTTCAAGGTGGGCTCGGGGAGGAAAAGGCCTCCGTTGCCAAAGTGGGGGTACAGGCGAGTACCGATGATATCCGCCTGTTGGGCCTCGCACGCGAGGCCGGCGGCGGGCTCGGGTGCAGCTCGGCGAGGTCTCGGTCGGCAGCGCGAGCGACGCGAACTTGGTGTCCGCGCCGGCCGGTGGCGCGCATGCCCGCTGGCCGCGCTCAGCGCTGCGGGATGACAACGCGGCCGAGCGCCCGCTGCAGTGCCTCGCCGAGCGCGGCGCGCTCGGTGACGACGGCGGCGACATAGGCGTCCGGGCGGATGAGCCACAGTTCCCCCGGTCTGGCGCCGAACTCCTCGATCTCGGCCAGCGACAGGGCGGGCACGCCGAGCCCGGTCACGTCGGTGCCCGGCACGGCGAGCACGAGGAACCCGTCCCTGGCCAGTTCCCGCAACCGTCGGTTGTCCACAGTGGACACCGGAACGTCGGGGAGCAGGATGCCCGGCCCGGTCGCGGGGACCTGCCCGCGTGGCGGGCGTCCGGCGAACGGCCGCGCCGGGTCCGGTGTCGTCAGCGAGGACGTGTCGTACCAGAACGGTTCCGAGAGCCGGCCCGAGTCGACCCGGGCCGCCATCGCGGGGTCAGCCGCAGCCGCCGACAGCACGCGCAGCCGGGTCTTGCGCTGCTTCTCGTCCTGCGGCACCAGGAAATCCATCGTCGCCGTGGTGACCTCGAGGTTCTCCAGTGCCGCCGCGTGCCGCTCCTCGTGATAGGACTCGAGCAGGTCCTCCCCCGCCTCGCCGCGCAGCACGTAGGCGAGTTTCCAGGCCGCGTTCTCCGCGTCGCCGACGCCCGAGTTGAGGCCGCGGGCGCCGAACGGGGCCACGAGATGCGCGCAGTCCCCGGCGAGCAGCACCCGGCCGGCGCGCATCCGGTCCACCACCCGGGACTGGAAGCGGTACACCGACTTCCACGCGATCTCGTACGGTGCCTCCCCGATGATGGCGCGGATCCGGCGGTCGAGCGCTCCGCTCGCCTCCTCGGCCGCCACGTCGTAGCCGCCCGGCACCTGCCAGTCGATGCGGAAGGTCGAGTCCGGGCACGGGTGGATGAGCACCTGACGGCCCGGGTTCCACGACGGGTCGAAGTGGAAGCGCCGCTCGTGCGCCCAGCCGGGCAGGTCGGCGCGGATGTCGCAGATGAGAAACCGGTCGTCGAACGAGTGCCCGCCGAAGGAGACCCCGAGCATCCGCCGGATCTCGTCGCCGCGCGCCCCGGCACAGGCGACGGCGTACGCGCCACGGACCTCCTGCCCACCCGCGCAGCGCACCGTCACCCCGTTCGCGTCCTGCCGCAGCCCGACGACCTGATGGCCCCAGCGCACGTCGATCAGTGCCTCGCGGGCGATCCGCTCGTCGAGGATCTGCTCGGTCCGGGCCTGGGAGATGTTGACGAACGGCGGGAACGAAGAGCGCCCGGCGTCCCCGAGCGCGTAGGAGAACAACTCTTTGTTCCGGTAGTAGGTGCGCGCCGTCGTCCAGGTGACGCCCTCGTCGGCGATGCGGCGGCCGGCGCCCACCGCCTCCCAGATGTCGAGCACGTCGCGCTGCTGGCAGATGGCTTTGGAGCCGACCGGATCCCGCTCCTCGCGGCCGTCGAGCAGCACCACCGGCACGCCCCAGCGGGCGAGCAACAGGGCCGTGGTCTGCCCGACCGGGCCGTTGCCGATGACGACCACGGGCATCATGACTGCAACTGGTCCCAGACCTCGCGGTCCCGCTCGGCGGTCCAGACGACCGGCCGCTCGATACCGGACAGTTCGTCCCACAGGCGGGAGACGTCGAACGGCAGGCAGTGCTCGAAGATCGGCCACCTGCCGTAGCGCGGAGCGAGGGCGGCGTGGGTGCGTTCGAAGGCCTCCTTGAGCGTGCCTCCGGCCTCCTGGACGGCGCCGACTTCCCGGATCATCACGCGCAGGAACTCGCGGGTCTGCTCGATGGCGGCCTCGACCGCGTCACGCCCCTTGCTCACACCGCCACGCCCGCCGATCAGCGATTCCGCGCCCAGCGCGCGCACGTTGTCCAAAGTGGACGAGGACCACTCGCGGTGGAAGGCGTCGCCGGTGTAGAGGGCCGCTTCCGCCTCCACGAGGTCACCGGCGTAGAGGATCTTCTGGCGGGGCAGCCAGGCGACGATGTCTCCCTCGGTGTGGCCGCGGCCGCAGTACTGGAGCACGAGATCGCCCCGGTCCCCGCCGAGGTCGATGGTGAGCCGGTCGGAGAAGGTCAGGGTGGGCCAGGTCAGCCCCGGCACCGACTCGGCCGCCTTGGCCAGGCGCGGCATCCGGCCGAACTCGCTTTCCCAGTCCTCTTTGCCGCGCTCGGCGACCAGCGCCCGGGTGTTTTCGTGGGCGACGATCACCTCGGCGTCGAACGCCGATGCGCCCAGCACCCGGACGGCGTGGTAGTGCGACAGCACGAGATAGCGCACCGGCTTGTCGGTGTGTTCGCGGAGTTTGGCGAGCCAGTCGCCGGCCGCGACCGGGGTCGCCAGTGCTTCGAAGCAGACCACGAAGTCCTCGCCCTCGATGGCGCCGATGTTCGGGTCGCCCTCGGCCGTCAGCGCGTACACCCCGTCGTCGAGCACTTCGAGGGTCTGCTCCTTCTCCCCCAGATCCGCCGAGGACGCGAAAGCCTTCTGAGCCACGATGTCCCACCTCCAACGTAGTAAAAGTCTTTACTATCGGAGAGTAACGCGGGTCACGCCATAACGGAAGCCTACGCGTCGCTAGCCTGGTGGCATGCCAGCCGAACCGGCCACCACCGACGATCTCGACTACCTGACCTTCGTCGACTACGCGATTTCGAAGACGACGGCGGAACTACCCGAGGTCGATCCGGTCGCGATGCGCCTCGGCCTGACCCTGCACCGGTTGACCAGCGCGCTGGTCTACGACTGGGAGTCGACGGTGCACCGGCCGCGCGGCTTCAGCTGGGGCGGGTTCCGGGTGCTGTTCGTGCTGTGGCTGGCCGGGCCGCTGGAAGCGAAGCGGGTGGCGCGGCTGTCGGGGATGAGCCGGGCCGCGGTGTCGGCACTGGTGAACACGCTCGAGCGGGACGGGCTCGTGTCGCGCCGGCAGGCCGAGCACGACCGTCGCGCGGTGCTCCTGACACTGACCGATGCCGGCCACGAGGCGATCACCAGCGCGTACCAGGCGCACAACGAGCGCGAGCAGGCGTGGGCCAACGCGCTGTCCAAGCCCGAGCGCACGATCCTCATCGGGCTGCTGGAGAAGCTGACGGCGAGTTCCGCGGCGAACGACGCAAAGCGCCGCTTTTAGTCAAATCTTTGATTTTTTCTCGGTACGGGGATCGGAAGACCAAGGTGTGAGGCTTGGTCGCCGCGGCGGGGTTCGGGGGCCTGGATCTCTCGTGGCTGCCCCGATCTGCTCCGACCTCCACGGCATCGGATCCCGCCCGTCAGGCGAGCGCGGCCTCGATCGCGGCGACGACCTCGGCCGACTCGGGCTCGGTCCGCGGCCGGAAGCGCGCGAGGATCTTCCCGCCTCCGCTGACCAGGAACTTCTCGAAGTTCCACTGGATATCCCCCGCCGCGCCCTCGGCGTCGGGCGCCTGGGTCAGTTCCGCGTAGAGCGGATGCCGGTCCGGGCCGTTCACATCGATCTTCTCGAACATCGGGAACGTGACCCCGTAGGTGGCCGAGCAGAACTCGGCGATCTCCTCCGAAGTGCCCGGCTCCTGCCCGCCGAACTGGTTGCACGGGAACCCCGCGACCGAAAACCCCTTGTCCCCGAAGCGTTCCTGGAGCCGCTCGAGCGCCGTGTACTGCGGCGTCAGCCCGCACTTCGAGGCGACGTTGACCACCAGCAGCGCCTTGCGCCCGAGGCCGCCGAGCGTCGCCGGTTCACCGGAAAGCGCGCGTAACGAGATCTCGCCGAGTGTCATGGGCCCATCCTTCACCAGATGATCAGCCGGTACGGACCCACCCCGGTCACTTTCCCACCGAAGTGACCGACGCCACACGCGCTCAGTCCGCGCTGCGCGGCCCCGGCACCGTCGCCGTTCCCTCGGCCGGTGAGAGGCCGAGCGCGTCGAGCAGCAGCGCGCAGTCGTCCGCGTTCGCGGCCGCCGAGGCGACCGCGCGCACCGCGCGGCGCCGCTGGTCGAGCACCGCGGCCGTGTCGTCGAAGGCCTCGTGCGACGTCGCGGTCGCCGTGAACCCGTTGTCTCGCATAGGTTTCCCCTCCTCAAGGTCGCGGAGCCGGTTAGCGGGCGCTCGCCCGGGGTAACCGGGCACCGGAGAAAGGAGCAGTTGATGACCTACTCCCCCGACCCGATGCGCGCCGGCGGCCCCGCCGTTGTCACCGAAGGTACCCTCGGCGGGCCGATCGTGCTGGTACTCGATCCGGCCGGGGAGGCCAAGCACGCCGGCCTTCCCGCCACCTGGCGCGCACACCTGGACAGCTGGCGCGTCGTGTGGTGCCGGACCCCCGTCGAGGGCGGCCTCGGCACCGCCAACGAGATCCTCGCCGACGCGGCCGCGAAATCTGTTCACGTGCTCACCAGCGGCCCCATCGCCGACGAAGTGCTCCGGCTCGCCGAGGCGCACCCCACCGCCGTCCGCTCGGTGCTGCTGGTGGACCCGGGCGCGACCGGATTCGTCGAGGCCGGTGACGGCGCGGACGCGGACGAGCGCTGGGAAGCCGACAGTGAACAGCGGCGCGTAGCGCTGGCCCGCTCGGGAGTGGACGTCCGCGTGATCGCCCACTCGAGCGGCGGCGAACGCGACCGCATCCCGGCGCCACTCCCGCTCGGCCACCCCGACGTGGTGAGCGCCGTACGGAACTCCGTCGCCGAACTGGGCAAGGGGGTGAGCTGATGACCGGACCGGACGAGACACCGGCCGAGGACCTGCTGGAGCAGAGCCGGGATCTCGAAGGCGGTGCCGAACCGGAGGTGCCCGCCGAGGCGGATCCGGGCGACGTCGCCGAGCAGTGGCGTGAGGTCGGCGGCCCCGAAGACGAGGAAGAACGCGAGCACGGGTGACCCCGCGCGGGCCGTGATCTCGGTGGCGGTTACGC
Organism: Amycolatopsis alkalitolerans; assembly: GCF_006152065.1. GTDB lineage: Bacteria > Actinomycetota > Actinomycetes > Mycobacteriales > Pseudonocardiaceae > Amycolatopsis_E > Amycolatopsis_E alkalitolerans. The sequence continues at coordinate 168,202 of NZ_VDFW01000007.1, read as the reverse complement.
CGGTCCCGGCCCGGCGCGGCAGCTGCGGAAGCGTAAGCGGCTTTCCCCGCCGACGCCGACGTCGCGGTCACCGACCCGCGCCCGTGCGATGAGATCTCGCGGGGTCAGGCGTGGCAGTGCGGGGAGCCGGGTTCGGGGGGCAGGTCGAGCATCGGGTTGCCGTCGAAGAAGCCCGCGGGCTTGAGGTGCAGGTTCACCCTCGTCACGGGCATCACCGGCCAGTCCTCCGGGCGCACGACGTGGTGCGCGCCGAGCGTGTACCAGACGACCAGATCACCGTCCTCGAGTGACCGGTTCCCCCGGGTATACGCGGGAAGCCCGGCACCGCCCGGGTTCTGCGCGACGTAGTCCCCGCACGCGAACCGCTCCCCCGGCGTGTACGGGGTCGCCCACAGATGGTTCATCGCGAACTGCCCGCGCGCGAACTGCTGCGAGCCCTCCTGGTAGAACGGCAGGACGTTCGAGCCCGGCTCGAGCTTGTACCCGACCTCGCCGCCCAGCGCGTTCCGCCGGTCCGCGCTCGTGATCAGCCACGACCGCCCGGCGAGCGGGTTGATCACCCGCTTCGCCTCGGACTCGCTCGTCAGCTGCCGCTTGACCTGCCGCCACGCGTTGCCGTACGGGTTGTCCTCGCCCATCGGCGCCGCCGACGACTCGAGCTCGTACAGGTTGTTGCGATCGCCGTCGACGCGCATATCCAGGCGGACGTTGAAGAAATGCTGGTGGTTCGGCCCGTACAGGCCGGGCGCGACGAGCGTGCCGTACTCCGGCGCCTCCCCAGGCGGCACCGCGCCGGTCGAGATGATCCCGGTCAGCTTGACCTCGAACTCGATCGAGCCGTCCAGATACAGGTTCCAGTAGAACCCGTAGTCGTAGTTGCCGACGGTCGCGAAGAACGAGACGACCAGCCGCCGGTTACGCCGCACCTCCCCCTTCTCCGTGCGGAAGTCCGTGTGCTTCCAGCCGATGCTGAAGTCCTCTTCGTGCATGCAGATCGCGTTGGGCAGCCGCAGCGCCTCGCCGTCCTGGTCGTTGACCCACGCGTCGAAGTAGTGGATCTCGCCGAGGCAGTCGCAGCCCAGCTGCAGCGAGTTCGCGAGCACGCCGAGCCCGTACTCGCCCATGTCGAACACGTTCTTGTTCCAGTGCGTGGAACCCGGATCGCCGTACGGCACGTACATTTCGGACAGTGACGCGCGGTGGATCACCGGCCGCAGGGTGCCGCGGTCGAGGTAGCCGATGTCGTGCAGCACCAGGCCCTCACGGGGGGTGAACCCGACGCGCAGCCGCCACGGGCCCCACGAAACGGCGTGCCCGTCAACCGTGAAGGTGCGCCCCTCGGGCTGGGTGATGCTGATCGGCTTCGCGGCCTCGCGCGCCTGCCCGAACGCGGGCACGTTGCCGGTCTCGAAGGCGATCGCCGGGTCGTAGTTGCCCGGCCGCGGCGGCAGCCGGACGACGCCGTGGTCCTCGACGTCGAGCACGTCCATCGTGTCCAGGTCCACCGTGACGATCACGTTCTCCACCGGCCGCGCGTACCCGTTGTCGTCGGGCTTCGACCGGACGAACGTCAGCGGCCGCGCGAGCCGCCGCTGCGCCGGGTCGTCTTCCGGACCGCGGTAGCCCGAGGCCCATGGATCGACCATGGTGAGCGAGAAATCGGTGATCCCGCGCTTGCTCATCGCCTCCTGCCAGCGCGGATCGGCCTGGACGAGCGCTTCACACGCCAGGAACTCCTCGAGCGTGATCGGCGGCTGCACGCCCGGGATCTCTTTCCAGGAAACGACTTCCCCGCGAGACAGTGACACGACAGCCTCGTACGTGCGCCGCTCCGCGCGCTCGCGCAGCATCACGGCGGCGCACCGGTCCCAGTCCTGCCCCCGGGAAAAGCCGGTCACCACGGACTTCTCGGGTTCGGCCGCCTCGATGTAGACGAACCGGGCGGTCGGCGCGAGCCCGCGGGCTTCGCGCAGGATCGCGCTCGCCGCGGCGATCTCTCCCGGCGAGAGCGGGTCGAGCGGATGGGTCGCGGTCACGAGTGCCGGTTTGGCGGTCGATGTCACGGGATCCTCCCACCGTCGAAGTGGTGCGAGCATGCGTCGCGGAGATTGCCGCGCGGTTATCCGCCGTTACTTGCGTGCTACTAATCCGACCAAAAAGCAGGCAGACCCCGGGCAGCACGTAACCGCTGCTACACAAGCCGGATAGCCGTGACTGTGGTCGGATTAGTAGCGACCGGCGCCGGACGAGGCGACGCTCGAGCGGTTCGCCGGCCTGGCGATCGGCAGCGGTGCCGACGCCACCGACGCCACCGACGCCGCAGCCCTCGCCGAAGAAGGCGCGGCGATCGTCGCCGACCTCGAGAGTTCGCGGCCCGGGCCCACGTGGGCGCTGCGGTTCGACATGGACGCGCTGCCGGTGACCGAGGCGTCCGGCACCGAGCATTTCCCCGCGGCACAAGGGTTCCGGTCGGCCTACGAGGGGTTCATGCACGCCTGCGGGCATGACGGGCATGTCACGATCGGCCTCGCGCTCGCGGAGCGGCTCGCGGACCGCGAGTTCGCCGGGACCGTCCGGTTCCTGTTCCAGCCCGCAGAGGATGGCGGCCGCGGCGCGCGGGCGATGCCCGGCGCCGACGTCATCGAGGGCGTGGACCGGTTCGCCGCCGTCCATTTAGGACTTGATCTGCCCGCCCGTACCGTCGGGGCGGGGATCACCGGCATCTTCGCGACGACCAAGACGCGTGCCCGCTTTGGCGGCGTGGCCTCGCATGCCGCCGCCGCGCCGCAGGACGGCCGCAACGCGCTGCTCGCCGCGGCGGCAGCGGTCCTCGGCATCCATGGCCTGCCCCGGTTTTCGACCGCGGACACCCGGGTCAACGTCGGCACGCTGCAAGCCGGCGGCAACGTGAACATCGTGCCCGCGCTGGCGGAGCTGACCTGCGAAGCGCGTTCGCGCGACGGCGCGGTGAACGCCGAACTCACCGAGCGCGTCAAGCAGGTGCTGCGGGGCACGGCGCTGGCGCAGGGTGTCGAGGTGGACATCGAGGAGACCGGCGGCTCCACCTCCCTGACCTGCGACGGCGAACTCCTCGACGCCGCGCTCCCGGTCGCCGTCGATGTCCTGGAGAGGCTCATCCGCCGCTAGGGGCTGTGTTGGAGTCGGCTACAGCCATTCGTTGATCGCCGCGATGGTCACGGAGGGCCTGGCGGGAATGACCGATCTGCCCTCGCCTCGGCGGACGCAAGCGGCCAAGAAGCCCCAAGCCGACGGTGCGCAAGATCGTGCACCTGCGTGGGCACCTCGGACAACCCACCCGGACATCACACCTAGCCAGCTCCACGAGGCGACAGCGACGGATCGCGGATGATCGCGCCGGGGTGGGCGATCACCTGCGCTGCGATCGCGTGCCCGGCACCCGCCGCGGCGACCGGGGACGCACCGTCGAGGCGGGCGGCGAGGTACCCGGCGTTGAAGGCGTCGCCCGCCGCCGTCGTGTCCGTTATGGACTCGACGGCCCGGGCGGGGACCACGGTGCCGTCCGCCACGACGCAGCCGTTCCCGCCGTCCTTCACCGCGATGTCCGCAATTCCCAGCGCCCGCAGGCGTTCCAGCGTCGCCACGGGTGAAGGGTCGCCGAACAGGTCGCGCTCGTCGGAGAACGTCGGCAGGGCGATGCTCGTCAGCTCCCACGTCCGCCGCACCGCTTCGCGTGCCACGTCCGCCGACGCCCAGCCCGCCGGACGGTAGTTGCTGTCGAACACGACCCGCGCTCCCCTGCCGCGGGCGGCGGCCAGCTCCGCCCACAGACGATCGAGCGCGGGCGGGCTCAGCAGCTGCAACGTGATCGCCGAGAGATACAGCACGTCGAAGCCCGACAGGTCCACCGGGCCCTCGAACAGCCTGCGGGCGGGCGATTCCGACCGGTAGTAGGTGAAACTCCGCTCCCCACGCGCATCGGTGCGGACCAGGTACAGACCGGGATGGGCGCCGGGGACACGGTCGATCAGGCCGGTGCCGAGCCCTTCCGCGCGCATCGCGGCGAGGATGCCCGAGCTGTACCCGTCGTCACCGAGCCGGGTCAGATAGCCGACCTCGACCGCGGCCGGCGACGTGAGCCGCGCGAGGTAGACCGCGGTGTTGAAGGTGTCCCCGGCGTAGCCGAGGGAAAGCGTCCGGCTGCCGGTGTGCGTCAGCTCGATCATGCATTCGCCGATGGCGAGCACGCGCGTCGTCAACTTCGCCCCTTGACCGTTCCGTAAAACGGAATAGTATTTCGCTGAACCGAATGAAGCCTAGATCTCGCGAGGAAGGGGCGTCAATGCCGGTCAGCGCCGAGGGCAGCGCGCTGCGGGCGCTTCGCGTGCTCGAAGCGGTCGGGGCGCCCGGCGGGCCGCACAAACTCGGCCGCATCGCCCGGGAAGCCGGGGTGACCAAGCCGAGCACGCACCGGATCCTGCAAGGGCTCGTCGAGGCCGGGTACGTGCTGAGCGGCGGCGACGGCACGTACGGCCTCGGGCCACGGGCGTTCGCCTTGTCGGCGCTGTTCACGTCCGGGCAGCACGACGAGCCGGTGCTCCGGCGCCTGCGGGAGCAGACGGGCCAGACCGTCCACGTCGCGCTGCGCAGCGGCAGCCAGGCGATCTACGTGCAGAAGCTCGACAGCGACCGGCCGTACCGGATGGCCTCGCGCGTCGGCGGGCGGATTCCCTTGCACTGCACGGCGATCGGGAAGGCGATCCTCGCGCATCTCGACCCGCCGGGGCGGCAGGCGGTGCTCGCCGAGACGGGCCTGCCCGCGCGGACCGCCCGCACCCGCACCGATCCGGACTCCCTCGAAGCCGAACTGGCGCAGGTGCGGGCCCGCGGTTACGCCCTCGACGACGAGGAGAACGAGGAAACCGTCCGTTGCGTCGCTGCGCCGCTGCTGGACGGCGCGGGCGGCCCGGTCGGCGGGGTCAGCGTCTCGTCGCTGACGTTCCAGACGTCGGCCGGCGAACTGCTCACCTGCGTCCCGCACCTGCTGGAGGCGGCCCGCCTGCTCGCGCCCGCCTACGCTCAGCCCGGGTAGGGCGCCGCGTCGCGCGCGGTGCGCAGGGCCTCCGCCCACCAGGCGAGTTGTTCCAGGAGCGTCTTGGCGTAGCCCGCGGTGCCGGCGTCCAGCGGCGCCCCGTTCTCCCAGGTGGTGAAGTAGTTCGGGAACGCCAGCCCGTCCCGGATGGTCACCGCGTGCAATTCGGTGAGCACGTTCTCCAGGTGGAGCACGGCGTGCCGCCCGCCCGCGGCGCCGCCGTAGCTGACGAAGGCGACCGGTTTGGCCGCCCACTGCGTGAAATGCCAGTCGATCAGCGCCTTCAGCGAAGCGGGGTAGCTGTGGTTGTACTCGGGCGTGACGATGATGAAGGCGTCCGCGTTCGCCAAGCTCGCCGTGACGGCGTTCATGCTGTCCGGACGTGGGTAGCCGTCACCGGCGTGCTTCGGCGACGCGGCCGGCAATGCCAGCGGGATCTCGATCCCGGCCAGGTCGACGACCTCGACCTCGAACCCGCCGTGCGCCCCGGCCTGGTCCGCCACCCACGAGGCGACGACCGGTCCGAACCTTCCTTCCCGCACGCTGCCGACGAGGATGACCAGATTGCTTCGTTGGCTCATGCCACGACGATCGGCCGCCGGGGCGAGTGTGACCAGACCGGGCGCAGGCTGGCCCCCGCAGGGCCATGCTCCGCTCGCCCGGCCCACGTACGCTCGGAACATGGGGAGCCCGTTGGGAGACTTCATCCGCGCGAAGCGGGACAGCCTCCGGCCTGAGGACCTGGGCCTGCCGCCGCGCGACCGCCGGCGGGTGCCCGGGCTGCGCCGCTCGGAACTGGCCGACCGCGCCGGGATCAGCGTGGAGTACCTCACCAGGATCGAGCAGGGCCGCGACCGCCATCCCTCCACGTCGGTGATCCACGCGCTGTCCGACGCGCTGAGCCTCGACAGCGCCGAGCGCGCCCACGTGCGTCACCTGGCGAAGGCCACCAGTGGCGAGTGCGCCGCGCACGTCGGGGCCGCGCCCTCGCGCGAGGTGCGGCCCGCCGTACGGGACCTGCTCGGGATGCTCGAACCCGGCGTCGCGCTGCTCACCAACCGCCTCGGCGACGTGCTCGCCCACACGACCGGGTTCGAACTCGTCATGCGCCAGACCGGGCTGCTCGACGGCGACTCCCCCAACCTGACGCGATACGTGTTCACCGATCCGCGCGCGAAACGCGCCTTCGTCGACTGGGACCAGGTCGCCGATGAGCAGGCCTTCGATCTCTGGCTCTGCCCGCCGCGGGCCGGCGTGGACCGGTTCCGGGCGGAACTGGCGCAGGTCGCGGAATTCACCCGGCGGCGCGATCAGGTCGTGCCACCGGCGCGCGGCGCGCTCCGGCTCGACCATCCGGCCGCCGGCCTGATGCGGTGGAACCGCGAGGTCATGGAACTGTCCGGGGAGGACGCCCGGCAGATCGTGGTCTTCCTCCCCGCCGATGAGCAGACCGCCGCGGCGTTCGACCGCCTGCGCCGCGAATCGGGCGGCGCGCTGCGCGCGGTCTAGGAGTCGTGATCCGCGGCGACGACGGTCGCGAGGGCGGCGAGCGCTGCTTCGGCGCCAGGACCGTCTGCGCGTAGCACCACTTCGTCGCCGCCGCGGGCGCCCAGGCCCATCACGGAAAGCAGGCTTCGCGCGTCCACCGGCGCACCCTCGCCGACGCCGATCGTCACCGGCACCGGCTGCGCGGCGGCGGCCTTGACGAACAGGGCGGCCGGGCGGGCATGCAGGCCCACCGGCGAACCGACGATCACCAGGCGCTCTGGCATCACGTACTCCTCGGGACAGGCGGAATACCGCCGACGATACCCGACGAACCAGAATAGGTCTAGACCATACGAGGGGCGCCGGTGCTGCCGCGCACGATCAGTTCCGGTCGCAGCACCAGCTCGCGCGGGACCGGCTCCGGATCCTCCAGCCGCTCGACCACCCGGCCGACCGCCAGCTCGGCCAGGCGCTCCGGATCCTGCCGCACGGTGGTCAGGTCGATCCTCGCCAGGCGGACCACCGAGCTGTCGTCGAACCCGGCGACGGACACGTCGCCCGGTACGTCCAGCCCGCCGCGCCTGGCCGCGTCGAGGAACCCGAGCGCGCAGCGGTCGTTGCTGGCGAACACCGCGGTCGGCAGCGTGGCGCGATCCGCGAGCAACTCGCGCGCGGCGTGCGCGCCGGAGTCCTCCGTGTGATCGCCGGGCAGCACCCGGATCCGCGCGGACAGCCCGTGCCGCCGCATCGTGCCGAGATACGCGCGCCGCCGCTCGGCCGAACCCGCCTCGTGACCGCCGTCGATGTGCACGATCGACGAGTGCCCCAGCCCGACGAGGTACGCGATGAGCTGCCGGACCCCCCTGGCCTCGGCCACGTGCACCGAATCGACCCCCGCCCCGGGGTACCGCCTGCCCACCACGAGCGCCGGCATCCGCGCGCCCAGCGCGGCGACGTAGCCCGCGTCCAGGTAACCGCCGAGCACCAGCAGCGCCTCGCACCGGTGCCCGAGCAACGCCTCGGCGGCCCGGCGCTCGTCGCGCATCGGGACCGCCGCCGACAGCAGCAACTCGTACCCGAACCGTTCCGCCGCGGGATAGAGCGCCTCGACGAGATCGGCGTGGAACGGATTGCGCACGGTGAACACGACCCCGATCATCCGGCTGCGCGAGCGCGCGAGCAGGCGCGCGGCACTGTCCGGCCGGTAGCCCAGTTCGCGGGCTGCCGCGAACACCCTGTCGCGCGTTTCCCCGCTCGCGCCGGGTTCGTTCCGGAACACCAGCGACACCAGGGCACGCGACACCCCGACCCGCGCGGCCACATCGGCCATCGTCGGGCGCCGGGTCCGGTTGCCTGCCATTCGCCGATCCTGCCTTGTCCGTGACACCACCGCCGCACGGAAGGTCTTGACATGCGGTGTGAGACACAGCATAGTTCCGCCTACTAGAGCGCGCTAGTAGCGCGCGACAGCCCGCTTCCGTCCGCACAAAGAGGTGCATCGATGAACAGCAGAAAACGCCTGATCGCCTTCGCCGCGACGCTCATGGCCGCCGCGCTCGCCGTCGCCGGGTGCAGCAGCAGTGGCGGCAAGCAGGCCGAACAGCAGAACGCCGCGGCGTCAGCCGGGACGGCGACAGCCGGGACGGCGAACACCCCGCGGATGAAGATCGCGATGATCACGCACGAAACGCCCGGCGACACGTTCTGGGACATCGTGCAGAAGGGCGCGCGGGCCGCCGCGGCGAAGGACAACGTCGACCTCGTCTACTCCAGCGATCCGGCCGGGCCCAACCAGGCCAACCTCATGCAGAACGCGATCGACCAGAAGGTCGACGGGATCGCGGTGACGCTGGCCCATCCGGACGCGATGGCCGGGGTGGTGGCGAAGGCGAAAGCGGCGGGCATCCCGGTGGTGGGCTTCAATTCCGGCATCGACAACTGGGCTTCGCAGGGACTCCTGGGCTACTTCGGCTCGGACGAAACGCTCGCCGGGCAGGACTTCGGCGAACGGCTCAACCAGGTCGGGGCCAAACACGCGCTGTGCGTGCTGCAGGAGCAGGGCCAGGTCGCCCTCGAAGCCCGCTGCGCCGGGGTGAAGCAGACCTTCAAGGGGCAGACCGAAGATCTCTACGTCAACGGCCAGGACTCGACCGCCACGCAGTCGACCATCCAGGCGAAACTGCAGCAGGACCGCGGGATCGACTACGTCGTGACGCTGGGCGCGCCGGTCGCGCTGCTGGCCGTGAAGTCGGTGACCGGCGCGGGCAGCTCCGCGAAGGTCGCGACGTTCGACACGAACAAGGCACTGGTTCAGGCCATCAAGGACGGCACCGTGCAGTGGGCGGTGGACCAGCAGCCCTACCTGCAGGGCTACCTCGCCGTGGATTCCCTGTGGCTGTACAAGGTCAACGGCGACACCCTCGGCGGTGGCAAGGCGACGCTGACCGGTCCGGCGTTCATCACGAAGGACAACATCGATTCGGTCGCCAAGTTCGCCGAAGCCGGCACCCGGTAGGAGGAGCCATGACGCAGGCACTCGCCGCACCGGCCAAGGTCGCGCCGCGCTCGTTCGGCCGCCGCGTGATCGCGCGGCCGGAGCTGAGCTCGCTGCTCGGCGCCGTCGCCGTGTTCGTCCTGTTCTTCGCGGTCGCCCCGCCCTTCCGCGAGGCTGCCTCACTGTCCACTGTGCTCTATTCGAGCTCGACGATCGGGATCGTCGCGGTGCCCGTGGCACTGCTGATGATCGGCGGCGAGTTCGACCTGTCGGCCGGTGTCGCGGTCACCACCTCGTCGCTGACCGCGGCGATGGTCGCCTTCCAGCTCAGCCTCGACGTCTGGGTGGGCGTGGGGGCGGCGCTCGTGCTGTCGCTCGCGATCGGGTTCGCCAACGGCTACCTCGTGATGCGCACGAAACTGCCGAGTTTTCTCATCACGCTCGCGAGTTTCCTGATGCTGCAAGGGCTCAACCTCGCGGTCACGAAACTGGTCACCGGCAACGTCGCCACCGACTCGATCGCCGACATGGACGGGTTCGGCTCCGCCCGCGCCGTGTTCGCCTCGGAGGTGCACGTCGGCGCGGTCGCCGTCAACGTGACCGTGTTCTGGTGGATCCTGTTCCTCGCGATCGCGACCTGGATCCTGCTGCGCACCAAGGCGGGCAACTGGATCTACGCCGTCGGCGGGCAGGCGGAGTCGGCGCGCGCGGTCGGCGTCCCGGTGCGGTGGACCAAGATCGGGCTGTTCATGGCGGTCGGGGCCGGCGCCTGGTTCGTCGCCATGCACCAGCTCTTCGCGTTCGACACGGTGCAGTCCGGGCTCGGCATCGGCAACGAACTGCTCTACATCGCCGCGGCGGTGATCGGCGGATGCCTGCTGACCGGCGGCTACGGTTCGGCGATCGGGGGCGGGATCGGCGCGCTCATCTACGGGATGACCATCCAGGGCATCGTGTACGCGGGCTGGAACCCGGACTGGCTCAAGTTCTTCGTCGGCGCGACCCTGCTGCTGGCTACACTGCTCAACATGTGGGTGCGGCTGCGCACCTCGCGGAGGTGAACCGTGACCGCGATTCTCGAACTGTCCGGCGTGGGCAAGAGCTACGGGAACATCACGGCGCTGCGCGGAGTCGACGTCGCGGTGCGAGCGGCGGAGGTCACCTGCGTACTCGGGGACAACGGCGCCGGCAAGTCGACACTGATCAAGATCATCTCCGGGCTGCACGGCCACGACACCGGGCAGTACCTCGTCGACGGCGAACCGGTGCGCTTCTCGTCCCCGCGCGAGGCGCTCGACCGCGGGATAGCCACGGTGTACCAGGATCTGGCCGTGGTTCCGCTGATGCCGGTATGGCGGAACTTCTTCCTCGGCTCGGAACGGACGAACGGCGTCTGGCCGGTGCGGCGGCTCGACGTGCGCGGGATGCGGGAAACGACCGATCGCGAGCTGCGGAAGCTGGGCATCGAACTGCCCGGCGTCGATCAGCCGATCGGCAGCCTGTCCGGCGGGCAACGGCAGTGCGTCGCGATCGCGCGGGCGATCTACTTCGGCGCCCGCGTGCTCATCCTCGACGAACCGACGGCCGCGCTCGGGGTCAGGCAGTCGGGCGTGGTGCTCAAGTACGTCGCCGCCGCGCGCGACGCGGGGCTCGGCGTCATCTTCATCACGCACAACCCGCACCACGCCTTTCTGGTCGGTGATCATTTCGTGGTGCTCCGTCAGGGCGAAGTGGAGTTGAATACCGGGCGCGCGTCGCTCACGCTGGAAGAGCTGACCCATCACATGGCAGGAGGGTCCGAATTGGACACTTTGCGGCATGAGCTCGACCGGATCGAGGCGCCTGACATGGGCGCCCTGCACGGAATGCGGCCAGGCGGGTGAAGGCCATCCACCACGTCGCGATCACGGTGCGCGACCTGGACGGCGCGCGGGACTTCTACACGCGGGTACTCGGGCTTCGCGAACGGAGCGACCGCCCCGGCACGCTGAGCCCCGGCGTGTGGCTCGATATCGGGGGCCAGCAGGTACATCTCGTGTCCGGGACCCCGCCGCCCGCGCGGGGCCAGCATTTCGCCGTGCTGGTCGGCGATCTGGACGCAACGGTCACGCGGCTGCGGGCGGCCGGGGTCGAGGTGAGCGATCCGGTGCCGGTCGGGAAGGCACGGCAGAGCTTCCTCGCCGACCCCTCGGGGAACGTGATCGAGCTGCACGAAGCCTAGTGTCGTGTTTACGTTGCCGTGTTGGCCCGTTGGGTCGGTGGGTTTGCCGCTGCGGTGTCGAGTTGGCTGGTCCGGTCGCTGACTTTGCCCTAGGCGACAGCGGCCGGCCAACTCGATAACGCCCCGAGCCAACTCAGCGACGCCAAGGGCCAACTCAGTACCCTGGCAAGCAAACACACCCGCGCGCAAAGACAACAAGATCACGAAACACCAGCCATGATCGGAATCGTGCATCCCGGAGACATGGGCGCGACGACACGCGGCGCCGGGCGCGGGACGACCAGGCTGTACCTCACCGGGGACGAGGCGCGGCGGCGCTCGCCCAGCTGACCACCTCCGCGTAACTCACCACGTCCGCGGCGACCGGGCCGCCCTCCGCGATGGCCCGGACCGTACGGACGGCGGCGTCCAGGCCGGCCCGGAACGGCAGTGAACCGCAGCTCACCCGGCCCACGCCCAGTTCCGCGAGCCGCGGGAAGCCCGGTCCCGCGGGCGAGTACAGGATGTTCACCGGAACGTCGACCGCCGAGACGAGCGCGGCGATGACCTTCTCGTCGGTCAGCCCCGGCACGAACACGCCGTCCGCGCCGGCGTCCACATAGGACTCGGCTCGGGCGAGCGCTTCCCGGTCCGGGTCGGCGGACGAGGGGAGCCAGTGCGTGTCGATGCGGGCGTTGACGAACAGGCCGCTCGTCGCGGCGGCCGAAACCAGTTCACACCGGTGCCGCACGTCGCCCATCGCGTCCTCGATGTTGACGCCCGCCACGCCCAGCGAGGCCAGCTCGCCGGTCAGCGCCGCCACCTCGGCCGGATCGTCCCTGAAGCCCGCTTCGATGTCGACGCTCAGCAGGCACGGCAGGCCCGCCAGCCGCCGCGCCAGTTCGACCGTTTCGTCCCGGGTCGCGCCCGTGCCGTCGGGAAGCCCCGCCGCCGCGGCGACCCCGAGGCTCGTGGTGCCGATCGCGGGGAAGCCGGCCGCCACGAGCGCCGACGCGGAGGCGTGGTCCCACGCGTTCGGCAGCAGCAGGGGCCGGTGGAGGGCGGCGAACCGGGCCTTCGCGGTACTCATGCCGTCACGCTAGATCCGGGACACGTCGGTCACGGCCGATACGATCGGCCCATGAGCAATCCCCATCTCGGGCAACCGGCCGTCACGGCGGGGGCGGCGCTCGCCGGGGCGCCCGCGGCCGCGCTCGTCGTGCACGGGCGTGGCCAGACGCCGGACTACATGACGACCATCCTCGACCGGATCGCCCGGCCCGAACTGGCGTACCTGCTCCCGGCGGCCGCGGGCAACACGTGGTACCCGCAAAGCTTCCTGGCGCCGGTCGCGGCCAACCAGCCGTGGCTCGACCACGCCCTGGAAACGATGGCGGTCATGCTGGACCGCATCACGGACGCCGGGATCCCGGCGGAGCGCACCTTCCTCATCGGCTTTTCGCAGGGCGCGTGCCTGCTCACCGAGTTCCTCGTGCGCAGCCCGCGCAGGCTCGGCGGGGCGGCGATCCTCACCGGCGGCTATCTCGGCCCGGATCGCCGCTCCCCCAACGGTTCCTTCGGCCGCATGCCGGTGTTCCTCGGCACGAGCCGGTACGACGGGTGGGTGCCGCTGGCCCGCGCCGAGGAGACCGCGGGGCTCCTGCGTGCCATGGACGCCGACGTGACCTTCAGCGTCTACGACGACAAGGAGCACCTCGTGAACGACGACGAGATCGCCGAAGCCCGGCGTCTGCTAACGGTTGATGGGCTCTAGCTGGGAGAAGATCTCTTCGCGGCGGTGCTCGAACTGCTCCGGCGGTCCTTCAGCTCCGAGATGTCGGTATAACCCACGCCTTCGATCTCGAACTTCAGCTCGTCCTGGTTCTCCAACGTCTCCGCGTTCCACGCGAAGTGGTGGATCGTGCCCGAACCGTACCGCCACGTGCCCGGTTCCTCGCGCCGGTTCACCACCAGTTCGACCGCGCCGCCCCGGCCCGGCTGCCCGACGGTGTGCACCATCCGGTCGCCTTCCTCGAGCAAAGCCTTGCCGTAGAAGGAATCCGACAGGAACTCGACCATGTTCTCCGGGTTCGCGACGTGCACGCCGACCCCGTGGATCCCGTGGATGGCGTACTCGGCGGGCACCCCGCCGCCGGTGTAGCCCTCGCGTGTGTCGCCCTCGACGCCGACCATCACGTACTCGATCCCGGACGGATGCCGGAACACCAGCCGCCGCCGGTCGAACACTTCGATGTTCGAGGCCCCGACGTGGTGCTCGCCAAGGCGCCGCTGCCAGTAGTCGAGTGAACCCGCCGGTACCGCGAGCTGCACCTCCCGCGCCTGATTGGTCCCGCGGCGGCGGGAACACAGATCATCACAGTGTCCTTCTCGTCCTGCGGGAGGACGCCGACCCGGTCACCGCGTGCACGAACTCATTTCAGCAGGCGCCGGAGGATCTTCCCGGTGGGCGACTTGGGAATCTCGGCGACGAACTCGACGAACCGGACCTTCTTGTAGGGCGCGACCCGTTCGGCGACGAACGCCATCAGGTCGGCGGCCTCGACCGGGCGCGAGGTGACCACGAACGCCTTGGGGGCCTCGCCGCCTTCGGTGTGCGGTACGCCGACCACCGCCACGTCGAGCACGGCGGGATGGGTCAGCAGGACCGACTCCAGCTCGGCGGGTGCCACCTGGTAGCCCTTGTACTTGATGAGTTCCTTGAGCCGGTCGACGATCCAGAACACGCCTTCGCCGTCCACCCGCGCGAGGTCGCCGGTGTGCAGCCAGCCGCCGGTGACGGTCGCGGCCGTCGCTTCGGGATTGTCCAGATAGCCCGCCATCACCTGCGGGCCCCGGATCAGCAACTCCCCGGTCTCGCCGGCCGCGACGTCCTCGTCGGTGCCCGGTTTCACCAGCCGCGCTTCGGTGTTCGGCGAGAGCCGCCCGACGCTGCCGGGCGGGGTGGTGGTGAACGCGTCGTCGTACACCTGGTGCGTACCCGGGCTCGCCTCGGTCATCCCGTAGCCCTGCCGGATCAGGCAGCCGAGGCGTTGCTCGGCGCGCTCGGTCACCTCGACGTCCAGCGGGGCGGCGCCCGAAAGCGCATACCGCAGCGAGGACAGGTCGTAGTCCTCGACCTCCGGGGCGGTCGCGAGCGTGAGCACCATCGGGGGCGCGAAATATGCCCGTGTGACACGATGTTCGGCCAGCGTGCGCAGATACCTGCCGAGCTCGAACCGGGGCATCGTGACCACGGTGGCGCCGCCGAGCAGTCCGGAGTTGAGCACGATGGTGTGCCCGTAGATATGGAAGAACGGCAGCACCGCGGCCTGCACGTCCGCCGGGCCGATCGGCCAGCCCACGCGGGTCTGCGCGAGGTTCGCCACGAGGTTGCGGTGGGTCAGCCGGACACCCTTCGCGGTTCCGGTGGTACCGCTGGAAAACGGGAGCACCGCGACGGTCGTGGCCGGGTCGCGCCGCGGCAGGGGCCGGGTACCGCCGGTGGGCAGGTCGCTGATCGTCAGCACGGTGCCGAAGGCTTCGCGGGCTTTGCCGGCCACTTCTTCCGCGGCGATCAGCAGCTTCGCCTTGGCCGCGGTCAGCTGCTTGGTGATCTCGGCCGCGGTGAACACCGGGTTGACCGGGGTGACCGCGGCCCCGGTCGCGATCACCGCGTGCGCGGCGACCGCCCACCGGGGCTGGTTGTGGCTCATCAGGCCGACCACGTCACCGGGCCCGACGTCGAGCCCGGCCGCGGTGGCGTACACCGAGGACCGCAGCCCGGCATAGGTGATGGTCTCCCCCGTCACCGCGTCGACGAGGGCGGGCTTGTCCCCGTACCGCTCCGCGCCGCCGATCACGTAGTCGGTGAGCGTCACGTCCGGGATCTCGATGTCGGGCAGCGGGCTGCGGTAGATCATGTCGCCTACCTGTAGAAGCGGAAGACCGGCTGGCATACGCAGGCGGGCTTGGTGCCGCCCTCGATCTCGATCACGAGGTCGGCGGTGAACTGCACGCCGCCGGAGATCTCCTCGATGTCGTTCAGCTTGCCCGAAAGCCGGATACGCGAACCGGCGGGCACGGGCGCGGGGAAGCGGACCTTGTTGAGCCCGTAGTTGACCTTCGTGGTGACCCCGTCGACGTCGAGCAGCTCGGTCCACAGTGGAATGACGAGCGCGAGGGTGAGGTAGCCGTGCGCGATCGGGCCGCCGAACGGGCCGGTCTTCGCCTTCTCCACGTCCGTGTGGATCCACTGGTGGTCGTCGGTCGCGTCGGCGAAGGTGTTGATGCGGTCCTGCTCGACCGTTTTCCATTCGCCGGGCCCGAGTTCGGTGCCCGCGAGGGTCTTGAGCTCTTCGTAGCCGACCTTCACCTGTCCTCCAGTCCGAGCACGCGCACCGCGTTGTCCTTGAGGATCTTCGGGCGCACGTGCGGTTTCATGTCGAGCTTCGCGAAGTCGGCCAGCCACCGGTCCGGGGTGATGAGCGGGTAGTCCGATCCGAACAGCACCTTGTCCTGCAGCAGCGAGTTCGCGTACCGCACCAGTTGCGGCGGGAAGTACTTGGGCGACCAGCCCGACAGGTCGATGTAGACGTTCGGCTTGTGCGTCGCGACCGCAAGCGCCTCGTCCTGCCACGGGAACGACGGGTGTGCCATGATGATCGTCAGGTCCGGGAACCGCACCGCGACATCGTCGAGCAGCATCGGGTTCGACCGCGAAAGCCGCACTCCCCCGCCGCCCGGCATGTTCGCGCCGATCCCCGTCTGTCCGGTGTGGAACAGCGCCGGAATGCCGTACTCCTGCGCGACTTCCAGCAACGGGTCGGCGGTGCCGTCTCCGGGCGCGAAGTCCTGGATGCTCGGGTGGAACTTCAGCCCGCGCACGCCGTGGTCCTCCAGCAGCCGCCGCAGGCGCCGCGCCCCCGCCTTGCCCTTGTGCGGGTCGATGCTGGCGAACGGGATCAGCACGTCGGGATGTTTCGCGGCACCTTCGGCGATCTCCTCGTTCGACAGTGCCTGGTGCCCGCTGAAGTACTCGATGTCCACGGTGAACACGACCGCGCCGATCCGGCGTTCCCGGTAGTACTCCGCGATCTCGTCCAGGGTGGGCCGTTTCGTGTCGGCACCGAAGTGCTTCGAGGCCGCCTCGAGGAACTCGTCAGGCAGCGACAGGTGGCCGCGTTCGTCGGTCTCGATGTGCACGTGCACGTCGATCGCTTCGAGCTGCTGGGGATCCACGCTCTTCTCCCTATTCCGTCGGCAGGTTCTCGCCGACAGTCTCCGGCCGGGCGCCCACCGTCGTCGGCCACACTTCGGCGATCGCGTCCGCGCTCCAGCCTCCGTCGGCGTACGCGGCGGCGACCTGCTGCGGGTGAGACCACAGCGAAAGCCGGTCGCCGCCGATCCCGATGGCCTGCCCGGTGATCTCCGCGGCCGCGTCGGACGCGAGGAACGCGACGAGCCCGGCGGCGTCCTCGGGCGCGCCGAACGCCAGTGCCTTGCGGGCGAACGGCGGCATCGGCTCCCCGGCCGCCAGCGCGTCGACGTACTTCTTGAGCGCCGGGATGGTCGCGGTCATCGCGGTGGCGGCGACCGGGATGACGGCGTTGACGGTGATGTCCGCCCGCGCCAGTTCCATCGCCCACGTCCGCGCGAACCCGACGATGCCCGCCTTGGCCGCCGAATAGTTGGTCTGCCCGAAGCTGCCGCGCTGGCCCGCGGGCGAGCCGATGAGGATCAGCCGGCCGCCCTCGCCCTGCTCCCGCATCCGCAGCACGGCCGCGCGAGCGCAGGTGAAGGTGCCGCGCAGGTGCACGTTGACGACGGTGTCGAAGTCGTCGTCGCTCATCTTCCACAGCACCCGGTCCCGCAGCACGCCCGCGTTCGTGACCAGCACGTCGAGCCGGTCGAACTCGGCCACCGCGCGGTTCACCAGCGCCTCGGCCGTCTCGGTGCTCCCGACCGCGCCGATCTCGGCGACGGCGGTACCGCCCGCGGCGGCGATCTCCCTCACCGCGGCGTCGGCCGTCCCGGGATCCACGTCGTTGACCACGACCTTCGCCCCGCATCCGGCGAGCCGCTTCGCGTAGGCGAGGCCGAGCCCCCGCCCGCTGCCGGTGACGATCGCGACCTTTCCCGTCAGGTCCATACGGCTCCTCCCCCGTCAGGTCGTTCCGCCGATAGATGTACTCATCAATCGTTCTTGTTGTCAACCATTGCTTTCATCACGCGGTTTGCTGGCACAATGACCGCGGGCACGAGGAGGAGTCATCGGCACTGCGAAGAACGGCACACGTCCCACTCTGGACGACAGCGTGGGTTTCCTGCTGGCGCGCGCGGGCGGCCGCGCGATCCGCGGGCTCAACCGCGGCCTGGAGCCGTTCGGCCTGCGCACCCGGCACTACACGGTCCTGATGGCCGCGGCCCAGCACGGCGGACTCGCCCAGCGCGAACTGGGCGACCTGCTCGGCATCGATCCGAGCGCGGTCGTGGCGCTCGTCGACGACCTGCAGACGGCGGGCCTCGTGCGCCGCGACCCGCATCCGGACGACCGGCGCACCCGGCTGGTGGTGCTCACCGACGAGGGGCTGAAGACGTTCGGCGAGGCCGCGGCGCTGGCGTCGAAGATCGACGACGAGACCCTCGCCCCCCTGGACGCGGCCGAACGCGCGACTCTCGCCGACCTCCTGCGCCGCATCGCACGGCCGTGAGGGACCCCCTGATGCCCAAATAGGCCGTTAGGGGGTCCCTCACGGCACTCACCGAGTCCTCTGCGATAC
Organism: Amycolatopsis alkalitolerans; assembly: GCF_006152065.1. Taxonomy (GTDB): domain Bacteria; phylum Actinomycetota; class Actinomycetes; order Mycobacteriales; family Pseudonocardiaceae; genus Amycolatopsis_E; species Amycolatopsis_E alkalitolerans. The sequence continues at coordinate 150,170 of NZ_VDFW01000007.1, read as the reverse complement.
GGATCACCCATCTCACCCAGTGATCACTGTCGCCTCGTCGAGGGAAAATCAGTTAGCATAGGTCAACTAATTTTTCTCCGTGTAGTCAACGGCGACGTGAACTTCCCTGGTTGGAGTGATGGAAGTGCAGTCTGCCCAGCAGACGGTGGACGCCCCGGTGGAATCCCGCCGGCACAAGCGGACGTGGTCGGTCGAGGAACTCGGCCCGCAGTACAAGTGGATCGCGCTCTCGAACACCACGCTCGGCATGCTCATGGCCACGATCAACTCCTCGATCGTGCTGATCGCGCTGCCGGACATCTTCCGCGGCATCCACATCAACCCGCTGGAGCCGGGCAACACCAGCTATCTGCTGTGGATGATGATGGGGTTCCTCGTGGTCACGGCCGTGCTGGTGGTGGGCTTCGGCCGGCTCGGCGACATGTTCGGCCGCGTGCGGATGTACAACCTGGGCTTCGCGGTCTTCGCGATCTCCTCGGTCCTGCTCGCGGTGACCTGGATGGACGGCACCAGCGCCGCGCTCTGGCTCATCGGCTGGCGCGTGATCCAGGGCATCGGCGGCGCCTTCCTGATGGCCAACTCGAGTGCCATCCTCACCGACGCCTTCCCCGTCTCCCAGCGAGGTCTCGCGCTCGGCATCAACGGCGTCGCCGCGATCGCGGGCTCGTTCCTCGGCCTGGTCATCGGCGGCCTGCTCGGCCCGGTCGACTGGCGGCTGGTCTTCCTCGTCTCCGTCCCGTTCGGCGTCTTCGGCACGATCTGGGCGTATCTCAAACTCCACGACACCAGCGAGCGACACCGCGCGAAGATGGACTGGTGGGGCAACATCACCTTCGCGGTGGGCCTGATCGCCGTACTCGTCGGCATCACCTACGGCATCCAGCCCTACGGCGGGCACACCATGGGCTGGACGAGCCCGTTCGTGCTGTCCTGCCTCATCGGCGGCGTCATCGTGCTGCTCATCTTCGGGTTCATCGAAACCAGGGTCGCCAACCCCCTGTTCAACCTGGGGCTGTTCAAGATCCGCGCGTTCAGCTTCGGTAACGCGGCCAACCTGCTCGCCTCGCTCGGGCGCGGCGGACTGCAGTTCATCCTGATCATCTGGCTGCAGGGCATCTGGCTGCCGCAGCACGGCTACAGCTTCGAGCAGACCCCGCTGTGGGCGGGCATCTACATGCTGCCCATGACGATCGGGTTCCTGGTCGCCGCGCCGGTTTCCGGCGTGATCACCGACCGGCTCGGCGGCCGGGCGCTCGCCACGGCCGGCATGCTCGCCACCGCGGTGAGCTTCCTGCTGCTGGAAATCCTGCCGGTCAACTTCAGCTACTGGGCCTTCGCGGTGATCCTGCTGGTCAACGGGCTCGGGATGGGACTGTTCGCCTCGCCGAACCGCGCCGACATCATGAACAGCCTGCCGGCCAACTCCCGCGGCGCCGGCGCCGGGATGACCGCGACCTTCCAGAACTCGGCGATGGTGCTGTCGATCGGCTTCTTCTTCAGCCTCATGATCGCCGGCCTGTCCAGCCACCTGCCCGGTGCGCTCACGCAGGGCCTCACCGCGCACGGGGTGCCCGCCGCCTCCGCCGGCGAAGTCGCGCATCTGCCACCGGTCGGGGTGCTGTTCGCCGCCTTCCTCGGCTACAACCCGATCCAGCAACTGCTCGGCCCCGTGCTGGGCCACCTGCCCGCCGACCAGGCGTCGTTCCTGACCGGCCGGAGCTTCTTCCCGAACCTGATCTCCGGCCCGTTCTCCGACGGCCTGACCGCCGCGTTCTGGTTCGCGATCATCGTGTGCGTCGTCGCCGCGGTGTGCTCGTGGCTCGTCGGCAAACCGCGGCTCGCGGCCGGTGGCGCGCCGCGCGAGTCGGTGGGCGCCGAACTCGCCTCCGAAGCGGGCGAACTGGTCGACCAGATGCCCGTGCCGGTGCGGGCACCGGGCCGTCCCGGTGAGATCAGCGGCCACCTGCGCACCCCCGCGGGTTCCGGGGTGAGCGATGCGGTGATCACCGTGACCGGCGCCGACGGGATGCAGATCGGCCGCGCCCGCGCGGACTCCTCCGGCGCGTACGCGCTCGACGGGATCTCGTCCGGTACCTACACCCTGATCGTGACGGCGCCCGGGTTCCAGCCCGCCGCGGCCTCGGTCACCGTGAACGGGCTCGGGGCGATGCACGACTTCGTCATCCTCGGCGGCGGGGTCGTCGCCGGGACCGTGCGGCGCTCGGGTGGCGAACCGGTCGCCGGGACCACGGTGCTCGCGACCGACCCGGGCGGCCAGGTCGTCGGCCAGACCAGCACCGCGCACGACGGGAAGTTCCTGCTGAGCGGCCTGCCCGCGGGCGAGGTCACGATCACCGCCAACGTGGACAACCACCGCCCGCACGCGGTCACCGTGCTCGCCGGCGCGGCCGACCCGGCCGAGGTGGAACTGCTCGTCGAGGCGGTCGGCGTCCTGCACGGCACGGTCACCGGCCCGGACGGGCGCCCGCTGGCCGGCGCGACGGTGACGATCAGTGACAGCCTGGGCCGCCCGGTCGCGACCGCGCTGACCGGCGCCGGCGGGCAGTACGAGCTGCGCGATCTCGAGCCCGGCGAGTACACCGTCGTGACGAGCCTCTACGAACCCGGGGTGCGCCAGGTGGACCTGTCCACCGGAGAGCCGGCGGACGTGGACGTCGAACTGGCCACCGGCGTGCGCGCGGACGCGGCGTCGTGACGATCCCGGCGCAGAACCGGCGCGGCCTCGAGGTTTCCGGCCGGGTCTACGACGCAGGCGGCACCGCGATCGCGGGTGCCGCGGTGACCCTCGTCGACGCGGCCGGGCGGCAGACCGGCCGCGTCGCGTCGGACGAGGGCGGGCACTTCCGGTTCCTCGCTCCCGGCGCGGGTACGTACGTCCTGATCACGTCCGCGTCCGCGCACCAGCCCGACGCGGCCACGGTGGCCGTCGCCGGTTCGCCGGTGCGGCTGGAGATCACCTTGCGCGGCGCGGGCGGGTTGAGCGGCGTGATCCGCGCCGCGACCACCGGCGTTCCGATCATGAACGCCGCCGTCACGCTCACCGACCCGCGCGGCGACGTCGTCGATTCGCGGCTTTCCGGTCCCGGCGGGGACTACGCCTTCACGTCCCTGCCGCCGGGCACCTACGTGCTCGCCGTCAACGCTTCCGGCTACCGGCCGACCGCACTCGCCGTGACGAGCGCGGACACCGGAACGGCCCAGCAGGACGTCGAACTCGCCGACGGCGCGGTCATCCGCGGTACCGTGCGTGTGCCCGACGGCCCCCGGCCCGTCGTCACCGTCGCACTCCTGGGGGAAGGCGGGCACGTGGTCCGTACCACTGTCGCCGACGAGTCCGGGCACTACGCCTTCGGCGATCTCGAACCGGGGACCTATACCGTGGTGGCAACGAGTTACGCGCCGAACCGCGCGGTCGTGCGCGTCGATGACGGCGCCTGGACGCGCCACGACGTGCAGTTGGCGTAAGCGCTTACTCCGTGTGCGGTCAGTGATTTCACCCCGCACGCTCCGTAGAGAAATTGTCACACGCTGGACACGGCGCCCGGTCTCTGATTGCATGATGCAGCCGGGGCGGGGTAGCGGGACGAGGTCGCTCCGGGGTTGTCAGAAACCCGTATTGCGATGAGAAAGTTGTGGGAGTATGGCTACGCGGGCCCGGGAACTGCTGCTGCGCTCACGAGCACTGCTGGACCGCTCCCGTGAGGCGGCCTCGCAGTTCCTCGGCACCCCCCATCAGCCGCCCCGGCCGCTCGTGCTCGAAAGCGCGCCGCACCGGCCGGAACCGGTGGGGGTCAACGGGGAAACGCTCGCCGCGATCTGCGCGAACGTCGCGCTGCGCGACCTCAACCTCGTCGACTCCCTGCTTTCCCAGCTCGAAGAGATGGAGGCGAAGGAGGAGGACACCGACCGCCTCGCCGAGCTCTACGGCCTCGACCACCTCGCGACCCGGTTGCGGCGCAACGCGGAGAACCTGCGCGTGCTCGCCGGCCGCGACGCGAGCGACTCGACGCCGGAGACCTCATCGCTCGTCGACGTGATCCGCGCGGCCATGTCCTCGATCGACCACTACTCCCGGGTCACGATCGGCCGCGTCGTTTCGCTCGGTGTCGTCGGGTTCGCCGCCGAGGATCTCAGCCGCCTGGTCGCCGAACTCCTCGACAACGCGACGAAGTCCTCACCGCCGAACGCCCCGGTCCGGGTCAGCGCGCATCTGACCGAACGCGGCAGCGTGCTCCTGCGCATCGAGGACGAAGGCATCGGGCTCCCGCCGGAACGCCTGCGCGAGCTCAACGTCCGCCTGTCCGGCGAACCCGTGCTCGACGACTCCGCGGTGCGGAACATGGGGCTCGCCGTGGTGCGCCGGCTCGCCGCGCGCCATGAGCTGAAGGTGTGGCTCGACCGCCGTGTCCCGCACGGCACCACGGCTTCGGTGCTGCTGCCGGCCGCGGTCGTCAGCGAACTGCCCGAGGCCAGCTGGTCCGGGGCCCAGACGGTGACCTTCCCCGTGCCCGGGAGCGACGGCGCGGCGGCCGAGGCACCGGCCCGCGCGGTCGCGGCCGGCGCCGAACGCGGCGCCGCGCCCGCGCCACCACCGTCACCGAGGCCCCGCCCGCCCGCCGAACCGGCCATCGGCGGCACCACGGCGAGCGGGCTGCCGCGCCGGATCTCCCGCAGCATCAAGGCCCCCAACGGGCATCCCGCCCCGGCTGCGCCCGGGACCGAAGCCGACCGCACGGCCGGGCATGACAAACTGCTCGCCGACCTCGGCGCGTTCTCCGACGGCGAGCGCGCCGCCAAGGCCGATCAGCGCGAACCGGACGAGGACGAGGGAACCCAGCAGTGACGGCGACCAACCACCAGGACTTCACCTGGCTGATCAACGACTTCGTCCACCAGGTGCACGGCGTCAGCCACGCGCTGATCATGTCCTCCGACGGGTTCCCGCTCGCCGCGTCGGACGCGATGAACACGACGGAGAGCGAGCAGCTCGCCGCCATCGCCAGCGGGCTGCTCAGCCTCGCCGGCAACAGCGCGAGCCTGTTCGGCAAGGGCGCCTGCGAGCAGATCATCATCCGGCTCACCGGGGGCTACTTCCTGTTCATGGGCATCGACACCGGCGCCGGGCTGGCGGTGCTGACCGGCCACGACTGCGATATGAAGGTCGTCGCCTACGAGATGACCAAGTTCGTCACGGGCGCGGGACACGCGCTCACCCCCGAGGTGCGCGCGGATCTCCGCCGCGTGCTCACCGCCCGCCGACCGCTCGGATAGCCAGGCACCGCCCGACGAAGGAAGTGATCACGATGTCCCAAGATCCGGGTCGGGGCCAGGCGGTGAAGAAACCGCGCAGCAAGCGGATCCGCCCGTACACGCTCACCGGTGGGCGCACCCGGGGCCGGCACCAGCTGCTGGTGGAAACCCTGATCTCGGTGCCCCGGTACGATCCGGCGCTCTCGGACCGGCTCATGCCCGAGTCGAAGGCGCTCTACGAACGCGCACGGTCCCAGGTGTCGATCGCCGAGCTGTCCTCCCTGCTGTCCATCCCGCTGGGCGTCGTGCGGGTGCTCGTGAGCGATCTCGCGGCACAGGGCGCGGTCTTCATCCACCCCACCGCCCACGCCTACCACCACGACCGGAACGTGCTCGAGAGGATCCTCAATGGACTCAAGCAGCTCCCCGTCTGAGCCCGGCCTGCTCACGATCTCCGCGAAGATCGTGGTGGCCGGCGGGTTCGGTGTCGGAAAGACGACGCTCGTCGGGTCGGTGTCCGAGGTTCCCCCGCTCAACACCGAGGCGTGGATGACCGAAGCGAGCGAAGGCGTCGACGACCTGCCCCCGGACGGCACCAAGACCACCACCACGGTGGCGATGGACTTCGGCCGGATCTCGCTGTACCCGGATCTGATGCTGTACCTGTTCGGCACGCCGGGCCAGTCGCGGTTCTGGTTCCTGTGGGACGACCTCTCGCGGGGCGCGCTCGGCGCGATCGTGCTGGTCGACACCCGCAGGCTCGACCAGTCCTTCGCGGCGATCAACTACTTCGAGAACGACTCCGAACTGCCGTTCATCGTCGCGGTCAACCTCTTCGACGGCGAACTGGCGCACGACCTCGACGAGGTCAGGGAAGCGCTCGCGCTGCGCCCGGAGATCCCGCTCATCACGTGCGACGCGCGCGAACCCGCCTCCGCGGTGGCCGCGTTGCAGGAACTGGTTTCCCATACGCTGTCGCTCGCGGAGGTTTCCGAGTCCGGGAGGGTTCGCGCCCATGCCTAAGATCCTGATCGTCGGGGCCGGCCAGTCCGGCCTGCAGCTGGCGCTGACGCTGCGAGAGCACGACTACGACGTGACGGTCATGTCCGCGCGCACCCCGGAGGAGATCCGGCGCGGCAAGGTGATGTCCACGCAGGCGATGTTCCACCTGGCGCTGCAGCACGAGCGCGACCACGGGCTGAACCTGTGGGAGTCCGAGACGGTGAACATCGAGGGTCTCGGCGTGTCGATCGCCGGGCCGGACGGCGGCCGGGCGCTGGACTGGTTCGGCAGGCTCGACCACCCGGCGCAGTCGGTGGACCAGCGGGTCAAGATGGCCGGCTGGCTCGAACTGCTGGAGAAGCGGGGCGGGCAGGTGATCATCCACGGGGTCACCACCGCGGACCTCGACGCGCTGCCGGCGCACTACGACCTCGTGATCGTGGCCGCCGGCAAGGGCGAACTGGTGCAGCTGTTCGACCGCGACGAATCGCGATCTCCTTACACGGCACCGCAACGCGCGCTGTCGGTGGTGTACGCCCACGGCGTGGGGCCACGGCCGGAGCATCCGCACTCGCCCGGCGTGCGGTTCAACGTCCACCCCGGAGTGGGCGAGCTGTTCATGATTCCCGCGTACACGCTCAGCGGGAACTGCGACATCCTGTTCTTCGAAGGGATCCCGGCCGGGCCGCTGGACTGCTTCGGCGATCAGCCCGCGCCGCAGGACCATCTCGACCGCACGCTCGCGCTCATCCGGGAGTACTTCCCGTGGGAGTACGAGCGCTGCCGGAACGCGACGCTGACCGACGACAAGGCCACGCTCGCCGGTGGCTACACGCCGGTCGTGCGGCATCCGGTCGGTGAGCTGCCCTCGGGCGCGTTCGTGCTCGGGATGGCCGACGTCGTGGTGGCCAACGACCCGATCACCGGCCAGGGCTCGAACAACGCGGCCAAATGCGCGGCGTCCTATTTGGACAGCATTCTCGCGAACGGCGACCAGCCGTTCGACCGCGAGTGGATGCAGGGCGCGTTCGACAGCTACTGGGAGGACGCGCAGCACTGCACCAACTGGACGAACGCGCTGCTGCAACCGCCGCCCCCGCACGTGATGCGGATTCTCGGTGCGGCACAAGAGAACGACACGGTGGCGCGCCGGTTCGTCAACGGCTTCTCCGATCCGACCGACTACCAGCACTGGTTCCTCGACCCGGCCAAGGCCGACGAATACCTTGCCAGCGTGGGAATGTCTCCCGCCGCGGAGTAAGATCCTCTCATGCGTAGGATCCTGATCGTCGGTGCGGGACAGTCGGGGCTTCAGCTGGCGCTGACCTTGCGCGCGCACGACTACGACGTCACCCTCATGTCGGCGAAGACGCCGGATGAGATCCGCGGCGGCTGGGTCACCTCGACCCAGTGCATGTTCGCCGACTCGCTGGGCATCGAGCGCAAGCACGGGCTGAACCTGTGGGACGACGTGGCTCCGGCGGCGGGCGGCCAGGGCTTCTCGATGGCCGGGCCGGACGGTGAGCGCGCGCTGAACTGGCTGGGCGAATGGGAGGCCGGGCCCGCGCAGTCGATCGACCAGCGGGTGAAAATGGCCGCCTGGCTGGAACTGCTGGAGGATCTTGGCGGCAACGTGATCACCCACGGGGTGACCACGGCCGACCTGAACTCGCTCGCGAGCATGTACGACCTGGTGATCGTGGCCGCGGGCAAGGGCGAACTGGTGCAGCTGTTCGACCGGGACCCGTCGCGTTCCCCGTTCACCAAGCCACAGCGGGCGCTTTCGGTGTCCTATGTGCACGGTGTCGAGTCCCGGCCGGAGACGCCGGGGGACGTCGACGTGTGGATCAACATGGTGCCCGGGGTCGGCGAGCACATCTCGATCCCGGGGTACACGCTGTCGGGGCCGTGCCAGATCCTTTACGTGTCGGGAATCCCGGGCGGGCCGCTGGACGCGTTCGCCGACCGGCCGCCGGCGCAGGAGCAGTTCCGGCGGCATCTGGAGCTTTTCCGGCGGTATCTGCCGTGGGAGTACGAGCGGTACCGCAAGGCGGAGCTCACCGACGCGAAGGGGGTGCTCGTCGGCGGGTACCCGCCGGTCGTGCGGCGCCCGGTCGGTGAGCTGCCCTCGGGCGGGCTGGTGCTCGGGATGGCGGACGTGGTGGTGGCCAACGATCCGATCACCGGGCAGGGCGCGAACAACGCGGCCAAATGCGCCGAATCGTACCTGGGCAGCATCCTCGAGCGCGGGGACAAGCCGTTCGACCGCGAGTGGATGCAGGCGGCGTTCGACCGGTACTGGGAGTACGCGCAGCACGTCGTGCGGCTGACCAACGCGATGCTGATGCCGCCGCCAGAGCATGTCCAGCAGATCCTCGGGGTGGCCCAGACCAATCAGAAGGTCGCCAACCGCTTCGCGAACGGCTTCAACAACCCGCCGGACATGGCGGACTGGTTCTTCGAGCCCGAGCAGGCCGAGAAGTATCTGGAGAGCGTGGCCTAGCGCAACCGTCACACCGTGCGGATCAGGCTCAGGTGGCGAACTCGAACCGCTCCGAATGGACCTGCGCCGCGGGTACGCGGAGGATGTCCATGGTCCGCCGGACGGTCTCGGTCAGGCCCTCCGGGCCGCAGACGAACACGTCCCGGCCGCGCACGTCCGGCACCAGCGAGGCGATGCTGGCGGGGCCGAGCACCGGACCGCGCGGGGTGGGCACCGCCGACGGACCGGTCAGCAGGTACAGCACCGCGCCACGGCGCCTGGTGAGCGCGTCCAGCTCGCGGACGAGGACGGCCTCCCCCGGCGATCGGACGCGGTAGAGCACGACGATATGACCGCGCAGTTCCTCCAGCAGGGCCCTGATCGGGGTGATCCCGACGCCGCCGGCGATGAGCAGGGCCGTCTCCCGCCGGCGGTTCAGGCCGGTGAAAGCACCGTACGGTCCCTCGAAGTAGACGCGCGTGCCCGGCCGCAGTGCACGCAGCCGTGCGCTGCCGTCGCCGCGCGCCTTGACCGTGATCCGCAGTTCGTTCCCGCGCGGGGCCGCGGAAAGCGAGTACGGGTGGGCCTGCCAGCGCAGGCCCGGCGCCGCGAACCGCCACAGGAAGAACTGCCCCGCGCGGGCCCGCAGCCGCCGCAGGTCGCGGCCGGTCATCCGGACCGACACCACGTCGGGCGTCTCGAGCCGCACCTCGCTGACCCGCAGCCGGTGCCGCAGGTTCCGCGCGAGCGGCAGCAGCAACCGGCCGGTGAGCAGCGCCCCGAGAGAACCGAACCACAGCACGTCCAAGTACAGGCCGGTCGCGGCTGAGCGCGCGAACGTCGTGCCGAGCGCACGCTCGTGCAGGAACCCGAGCACCACCGCGGCGTAGGTGCCGATGTGGATGCGATGCCACACCTCATAGGAAAGCCTGCGCCGCGCGAATCGCGCCGAGACCGCCCCGACGAGGACGAGCAGGACCACCGCGACCGTGCCGAGCAACACACCGTCGACCGTCGACTCCAGGTCGGCCGCCGCGGCGAGCGGCGATGTGCCGTTGGTGTCCGCGTAGCCGAGCACGATGAACACGCCGTGCGAGACGAGGGTCCCGATCAGCGTGATGCCGGTCAGGCGGTGCCACGAAGTGAGCCGGTCGGTACCGATCCGGTGATCGAGCCACGGGATCCTCGCGACGAGAACCAGTTGCAGCGCGAGGACGAAGGTGGCGTTGACCGCGAAGAAGCGCCCGATCTCGATGAGCAGGTCGGCACCCGGCAGCGTCGTGAAGTACAGCACGTTGACGGCAAGCAGGTTGACGGCCGCCGCCGCCGCGAGCGCCCGGCGGGCCAACCGCCGCCGGTCCACCCGCCGGCGAGCGTCGGCGCGGTTGACCAGCGTGGCCACGAGATCCTCGGCAACCGGCCGGTGCCGCGCCTGATAAGGCCGGTTCTGGACGCGAGTGCGCTGGTGATGCCCTGGCTCCACGGCTGGGTCTCCCTCGTGCGGGCGTCGTCTCCGCCCTGTACACGCCCCGCCGCCGGGACCAGTTCACGAAACCTCTCAGGTTTTTCATGGTTCCGGCGCAGCCCGCTCTCAGCCCCCGGGCGTTCACTGAACCCATGAGCTACTACCCGCCGCCTCCGCCGCAGCGCAGCCAGCCCGGCCCGCTGCGCACCTTCGGCCTCGTGATGGCCGCGGTGCTGCTCGCCGCGCTCATCGGGGCCGCGTTCCTGGTCGGCGGCCTGCACCGGGCGCCTTCGATGCGGTCGCTGGACCTGTACTCGCCAGGGGGTTCGAGCCAGAACACGACGCAATCCCTCGACGCGAGTGCCGTCGCGGACAAGGTCAAACCCGGTCTCGTCGACATCAACACGACCCTGGGCTACCAGAACGCGCAGGCCGCGGGCACCGGGATGGTCCTGACGCCCGGCGGCGAAGTGCTCACCAACAACCACGTGGTCGAGGGCGCGACCAGTATCTCGGTCACCGACATCGGCAACGGCAAGACGTACCGGGCGAGCGTCGTCGGCTACGACCGGAGCCACGACGTCGCGGTCCTCCAGTTGCAGGGTGCTTCCGGGCTGGCCACCGTGACCACCGGTGACTCGTCGCAGGTCAAGGTGGGAGACGCGATCGTGGGCATCGGGAACGCGGGCGGCACCGGCGGCGCGCCCAGCGTCGCGCCCGGCACCGTCACCGCGCTCGACCAGTCGATCACCGCGAGCGACCAGTCGACCGGCAGCTCCGAAAAGCTCCAGGGCCTCATCCAGGTCGACGCGAACATCCAGTCCGGCGACTCGGGCGGCGCGCTCGCCGATGCCAACGGCCACGTCGTCGGGATGAACACCGCCGCCTCGAGCGGTTACCAGTTCGGCCGGGGCGGCGGGCGCCTCGGCGACCAGCAGGGCCAGGACGCGAGCAGCACCGGATACGCGATCCCGATCAACCAGGCACTGTCGATCGCGAAACAGATCGAAGCGAAGTCCGCTTCCTCGACGGTGCACATCGGGGGTACCGCGTTCCTGGGTGTCTCGGTCGCAGATTCGGGACAGGGCGCCATCGTCCAGCAAGTGGTCTCGGGTGCGCCCGCGGCGCAGGCGGGCCTGTCGGCCGGGGACGTGCTGACCGGGCTCAACGGCCAGACGATCGGCTCGGCCACGACGCTCACCACCCTGATGGACGGCTTCCATCCCGGCGACAAGGTCACCCTCAGCTGGATCGACCAGACCGGGCAGCAGCAGTCCGCCACCGTGACCCTCGCCGAAGGGCCTGCCGGATAGGGAAACCGGCTCGCCGCGCGAAACGGGAAGGCCGATCGCGCAAGATTGGAGAAGACGCCCACCGCCGCACCGCTTAGATTTGGGTCAACTCGGGCGAAAGGAGCGGCGATGAGCGGCGTACGGGTGCTGGTCGGCACACGCAAGGGCGCGTTCATACTCACCTCGGACGGCAAGCGTGAGCACTGGCAGGTCGACGGCCCGCATTTCGCGGGCTGGGAGATCTACCATTTCACCGGTTCCCCCGCCGAGCCGGGCCGGCTGTTCGCCTCGCAGTCCACAAGCTGGTTCGGCCAGCTGATCCAGCGCTCCGACGACGGCGGCGCGACGTGGGCTCCGATGGGCAACAAGTTCGAGTACGAGGGCACGCCCGGCACCCATCAGTGGTACGACGGCACCCCGCATCCCTGGGAGTTCGCCCGGGTCTGGCACCTGGAGCCCTCCCCGTCCGATCCGGACCTGGTCTACGCCGGTGTGGAGGACGCCGCGCTGTTCCGGTCCGTCGACGGTGCGCAGTCCTGGCAGGAGCTGCCGGGACTGCGCACCCACGGCTCGGGCCCGAAATGGCAGCCGGGCGCGGGCGGGATGTGCCTGCACACGATCAAGCTCGATCCGGGCAACCCGGAGCGGATCTACACCGCGATCTCGGCGGCGGGCGCGTTCCGCAGCGACGACACGGGCAAGACCTGGCAGCCGATCAACCACGGCCTCAAGTCCGCGGGGATTCCCGACCCGGACGCCGAGGTCGGGCACTGCGTGCACCGGCTCGCGCAGCATCCCGCCCGCCCGGACACGCTGTACATGCAGAAGCACTGGGACGTGATGCGCACCGACGACGCCGGGGAGAACTGGCGCGAGATCAGCGGGAACCTCCCCACGGACTTCGGGTTCGCGATCGACGTGCACGCGCACGACCCGGAAACGGTGTACGTCGTGCCGATCAAGAGCGACTCCGAGCACTTCCCGCCGGACGGGCGGCTGCGCGTCTACCGCAGCCGGAGCGGCGGGGACGAGTGGGAGCCGATGACGAAGGGGCTGCCGCAGGAGAACTGCTACGTCAACGTGCTGCGCGACGCGATGGCCGTGGACCGGCTCGACGAGTGCGGCGTGTACTTCGGCACCACCGGCGGCCAGGTGTACGCCTCCGACGACGCCGGGGACAGCTGGGCCCCGATTGTCCGCGATCTGCCCGCCGTCCTGTCGGTCGAAGTCCAGACGTTGCCATGATCCGCGTGGTGCTGCCGGCGCATCTGCGCACGCTCGCGCGGATCGACGGTGAGGTGAAGATCGAGCTGGACGGCCCGGCGACGCAGCGGGCCGTGCTCGACGAGCTCGAATCGCGGTATCCGATGCTGCGCGGCACGATTCGTGACCAGTCGACGTACGAACGCCGGGCTTTCGTGCGCTTCTTCGCCTGCGAAGAAGACCTCTCGCACGAAGCGCCCGACACGCCGTTGCCCGAGCGGGTCGCCAGCGGGCACGAGCCGTTCCTCGTCGTCGGTGCCATGGCGGGCGGCTAGTCTGGATCCGTGCCAAGGCAGGTCCGTTTCGTGTTGGCCCGTCCCGTCGGTGATTTTGCTCCCCACGACAGTGACTTTGCCTCCTCGGGCCGGAGCCGCCGTGGCGAGCCAACACGGCGACCGGGCGAGCCAACACGGCGACCGGGCGAGCCAACACGGCGACCGGGCGAGCCAACACGGCGACCGGGCGAGCCAACACGGCGACCGGGCGGGCCAACACGCCTACGGGGCGAGCCAACACGGCGACCGGGCGGGCCAACACAACCCGTGCGGTGATCACCAGTCCGACAGGACGGTTTCGAAGGCGAGTTCGGCGGCGCCGAGCAGTTTCGCGTCCGTGCCCAGGGTCGAGGTGCAGACCCGGGTGCCGCCGAGCGCGCGGCTGACGAGGCTGCGCTCCCGCACGGTCCGTTCCACCCGCTCGACGAGCGGCGCCGGCAGCGCGGTGAACAGGTCGCCGAGTACCACCAGTTGCGGGCACAGCAGGTTCACCACATTGCCGAGCCCCAGCGTGAGCCATTCGACGAACTCGTCGAGCCGCGAAAGCGCCGCCTCCCCCGCGCTGCCCAGCGCGCGCAACTCCGCGACGATCGCCCCCACGGGGGAATCCTCGTCGATGCCGAGCGCACGGCACAACGCGCGCTCGCCGATCTCGGTTTCCCAGCAGCCGCGCGAACCGCAGTAGCACTGCCGCCCGCCCGGCCTGACCACCATATGCCCGACTTCGCCCATATGGTGCCCGCCCGCGCCGCGCATGGACACGCCGTTCGAGATCACGCCCCCGCCGACCCCGACGTCGGCGCTGATGTACACGACGTCGTCCGCATGCCGGGCCGCGCCGCGCAGATGTTCGGCCAGCGCACCGAGTTCGGCGTCGTTTCCCATGTGGACGGGCAGCTCGAGCGCGTGGGACAGCCAGCCGCCCAGCGGCACGTCCGTCCAATGCAGATTGGGCGCCTCGTGCACGAACCCGTCGGCACGCCGCACGACGCCGGGCACCGACACCCCGACCGCGACCGGGCCGACCTCCTGTTCGGCGACAAGGGGCCCCACGTAGTCGATGATCTTCGTGAACACCTCGGTGGGCTCACCGTGCCCGCGGCGCACGCGCCAGCTGTCCCGGCCGAGGATCTGGCCGCCGATCCCGACCAGCGCCATCGCGGCGCGCTCCACGCGGATGTCGATCGCGAGCACCACCGCGGCCTGTGGCTGCGGCAGGACCAGCAGCGACGGGCGCCCGGCCCCGCTGCGCTGCGCGGGCACCCGCTCCTCGACCACCCCGTCCTCGGCGAGCCCGTCCACCAGCGCCTTGATCGTGCTGCGGTTGAGCCCGAGCGACGTGGCGAGGCTGGCGCGGGTGGAGGGCCCCTCGACGTGGAGGCGCCGCAGCAGGGCCGCCCGGTTGTGACGGCGAACGTCGTCCGGGCGTGTCCCGGAGGTCGATGTCGTCGTCACCCTGTGGCTTCCTTGCTGCGGTCGTCTCCTCGTCCTCTCGTCACGGTCAGCGCGCGGCTGCGGCACGCTTGCGCGACAGGGCATCCACGGCCGCCGCGACCAGCAGCACGAGCCCGGTGATGATGTTAACCGTGTCCGCCTGGTAGCCGAGCAGGCCGAGTCCGTTCTGGACGGTCGCGAGCACGAGACCACCGATCACCGCGTCGCGGATCCGGCCACGGCCGCCGAACAGCGAGGTCCCGCCGATGACCGCGGCGCCGACCGCGAACAGCAGCGTGTTCCCGTTACCGGCGTTGCCGTCCACCGAACCGACCTTGGAGCTGTACACGATCGCGCCGACCGCGGCGACCGACGAGCAGATCACGAACACGCTCATCCGGATCTTGTCGACCTTCACCCCGGCCCGGCGGGCGGCTTCCTTGTTGCCGCCGACCGCGTACACATGCCGGCCGTAGCGCGTGCGGTCGAGCACGAACGTGCCGGCCACGAGCAGCACCAGGATGATCGGCACGACCCACGGGATGCCCGAGATCGTGGTCAGGTTCGGGTTGGGCGAGCGGTTGATGGTGAACAGGTAGGTCGCGACGGCGCCCAGCACCACGACCGCGCCGACCTTGATCGCGATGAGCGCGGTCGGCTGCGCGACCAGACCGTTCCGCAGCCGCGAGAAGTGCCGGAACAGCACCATGACCGCGTACCCGCCGCCGGCCACGATGAACACGATCCAGCTGGCGACCACACCGAGGTTGCCGTTGGCCACGTCGAACAGGACCTTGCTGTCGCGGATCGGGATCGTGCCGCCCTGCCCGACGAGCGCGAGCACGACGCCGTACCACGCGATGAACAGCGCCAGCGTCACCACGAACGACGGGATGCCGATCTTGGACACGACCGCGCCGGTCAGCACGCCGATCACGGTGCCGATCGTGATCGTGAGCACGATCTCGACCCATGGGTTCGCGGCGATCCCGATCACCAGGAACAGCAGCGCGACCGCGGAAAGCGCCGCGCCGATCCAGATCCGCATCATCACGCACAGCGCGACCGCGACTACCGAACCGACGATGAACCCGTAGAACATGGTCGGGCCCATGGCGCCGAGCAGGTTCCCGTGCTGGGTCCAGTGCAGCGCCAGCACCGAGGCGGCCACGCCGGACGCGGTGCCCGCCGACAGGTCGATCTCGCCGAGCAGCAGCACCGGCACGATGCCCATCGCGATGATCGTCTGGCCGCCGCCCTGGGTGAACAGGTTCGCGATGTTGTTCAGCGTCAGGAACGAGTCGGACAGGCTGGTGAACACGATCACCAGCAGCGCCAGGCCGAGCAGCGCCGGCACCGCGCCGAGTTCGCCGCCGCGCAGGCGCCGGAAGTAGTCGCCGATCGCCTCGCCGGTGGTGCGCGAGGTGGTGTCGATCCCGAAGTCGGCCACCGCCGAGGAGTCGGGGCCGGACGGCTTGATGGGTGTCTCAGTCATTTTCGGTTTCCTCGCCTACACGGCCGCGACTTCGGGCCGGGCCAGGCCGAGATCGCCCGACCGGCCGGCGGTGATCAGCTCGACCACCTGGTTGTTGGTGACGTCCTTGGCCGCGACATCGGCGGCGAGCCGGCCGAGGTAGAGCACCGCGATCCGGTCCGCGACCTCGAACACGTCGTTCATGTTGTGGCTGATCAGCACGACGCCGAGGCCCTGCTCGGCCAGCCGCCGCACCAGATCGAGCACCTGGCGGGTCTGCGCCACGCCCAGCGCCGCGGTGGGCTCGTCGAGCAGCACCACCTTGCTGTTCCACAGCACGGCCTTCGCGATCGCGACGGTCTGCCGCTGCCCGCCGGAAAGCGAGGCGACGGGCGTCCGCACGGACTTCACCGTGCGCACCGACAGCGAGGCGAGCGTCTTGCGCGCGTCGAGTTCCATCGACGCCTCGTCGAGCAGGCCGTTCTTGATGCGTTCCCGGCCGAGGAACATGTTCTGCACGATGTCCAGGTTGTCGGCCAGCGCGAGGTCCTGGTACACGACCTCGATGCCCAGCGCGGCGGCGTCGCGCGGGTTGTGGATGTGCACGGTCTGGGCGTTGAAGATGATTTCACCGCTGTCGATGCCGTGGATACCGGCGATGGCCTTCACGAGCGTCGACTTGCCGGCGCCGTTGTCGCCGACGAGGGCCGTCACCTCCCCCGGGCGCACCGTGAGGTCCACATCGTGCAGCACGTGGACCGGGCCGAAACTCTTGTTCACACCGCGTAGTTCGAGGATCGGCTCGTTCACCGCGGTACCTCCACATCGTCGGGGGGCGAGCCGTGGGAAAGCGGCTGCTCTCCCACGGCTCGCGCGAGGGTCAGGAAATGCCCAGCTGGGCGCACACCGCGGCGGCGCTGTCGGTGCAGACCTCACTCGCCTTGACATAGCCCTGGTCGATCACGGTCTTCACGTTCTGCTTCGTGATCGTCTGCGGTGTGAGCAGCACGGACTTCACGGTACGGTTGTTCTTCGGGTCGTTGGAAGAGTCCTTCGCGATCTTGTCGGCACCGGCCGTGTCGCCCTTGACGAGCGCGGCGGCCAGTTGCGCGGCGGCGTCGGCCTCCTGCTGGATCGGCTTGAACACCGTCGAGTACTGGGTGCCCTGCAGGATGGCCTTGAGGCCCGCGGCGCTCGCGTCCTGCCCGGTCACCGGCACCTTGCCGGCCAGCCCGTTCTTCTGCAGCACGGTGATGATCGCGCCGGCGAGGCCGTCGTTGGCCGCGAGCACGCCGTCCACCTTGCCGCCGTTGGCCGACAGCAACTGCTCGAACGTGGTGCCGCCCTTCTGGTTGTCCCAGCCGTCGATGGCCTGGCTCGCGACGAGCTTGAGCGCGCCCGAGTCGTACAGCGGCTTGACGATGTTCTCCTGCCCGTTGTGGAACAGGGTCGCGTTGTTGTCGGTGGGCGAGCCCTCGATCTCGATCACCTGCGCGCCCGGCTTGTTGGCCAGCGCGTTCTTGAGGGCCTCGCCCTGCAGCTCACCGACGCGGGTGTTGTCGAAGCTGACGTAGTAGTTGGCGCTGCCGCCGAGGTTGAGCCGGTCGTAGTCGATGACCGGGACGCCCTGCTGCGCGGCCTTCTGCTCGACCGTGGCGCCGACGTCACCGCTGGGCGCGCCGATGATGAGCACCTTCACGCCCTGGCTGAGCATGCTGTCGGCGTACTGCACGAACTTCTGGTTGTCGCCCTGGGCGTTCTCGATGATCGGGCTCATCCCCGCCTTCGTGAGCGCCGCCTGCAGCATCGGCTGGTCGAACGCGGCCCAGCGCACGGAGGTGGCGGTCTCCGGAAGGATGACGCCCACCTTCGGGCCACCATTGCTCGCGCCGCCCGAGTTGTCGCTGCTCGAACCGCTCGAACTGTTGGCCCCGCAGGCCGTCAGCGCCAGCGCCAGGCCCGTGCCGGCGGCCAGCAGGGCAAGGGTCTTTCTCCGCTTCATTGCGTCCCCTACAGGAAATGTTGTGGTCGGCAACATTTGAATGTTGTGTTCGACAACATACTTCCCCGAATGGCCTACCGGAAGGTTTCGGTATCGATTCAGCCC
The DNA here is from genome assembly GCF_006152065.1 of Amycolatopsis alkalitolerans. GTDB lineage: Bacteria > Actinomycetota > Actinomycetes > Mycobacteriales > Pseudonocardiaceae > Amycolatopsis_E > Amycolatopsis_E alkalitolerans. The sequence goes on along the minus strand of NZ_VDFW01000007.1, from coordinate 132,105 downwards.
GCAGGTCTGTTCACGTTCTGGTAACGGGCCGGGACAGGGTCGTGTCGACGAAGGCCTGGGTCGCCGCGGTGATGGGTCCAGACCTGTGCACGAGCCATTGCGGCAGCCGTTCCGGCGGGGCGAACCGGTACACCCGCGCGCCCGCGCGGCGGGCCAGTTCGCCCCAGCCGTCGGGCATCAGCCCGGCCCCGATCCCCCGCAGCACCATCGGCAGCACGACGCTGCGATCCCCCACCTCGGCCGCGATCGGCAGGTCGCCGACGCTCGCGGCGAGCCGGTCGAACAGCGCGCGCACCGCGGTCGCCGGCTTCGTCACGACGAACCGCATCCCCCCGAGATCTTCGCGCGCGACGGTGTCGCCCGTGCCCATCTCGGTGCCCGGCGGAGCGACCAGGAGAAACTCCTCGTCCCGCAGATGATGCGCGACGAGCCCCCGCCCGGCCGGGCGCTCCGCGCTCCCGCACACGCCGACCTCGCAGCGGCCTCGCACGACCATCGCCACCACTTCGGCCGCCGACAGCGCCGAGGACGTGCTGACGAGCACGCCGGGATGCCGCTCCCTCAGTTCGGCGATGATGCTGATGACCGGTTCGAGCGCGGACGACGAGGTCGCGGCGACATCGACCCGCCCGACCGCCCCGTCGCCGACGGCACGCGCCGCGGCGCGCAGGGCATCGAGATCCCGCAGGACCAGCCGGGCGCGCTCGGCCATGAGCTCGCCCGCGCTGGACAACACTGCGTTGCGCCCCACGCGGTGGAAGAGCGCGACGCCCAGCTCACGTTCGAGATTGGCAATCGCACGGGACAGCGAGGGCTGAGCCACCCGCAGCGCCCGCGCGGCATGGGTGAACCCGCCGTGCTCGACGATCGCGACGAAGTACTCCAGCTGCCGGCGTTCCATAGCCTGACGCTATCGGAATGGTGTCTCAGATGTCTTGGACGTCGAGACCGGCCGCGGGGGACACTGCTGGGATGTTCCAGACGCGGCCCACGTTGCAGGGCACCTTCGGCATGGTCTCCTCCACCCACTGGCTCGCCTCGGCCACTGCGATGGCCGTGCTCGAGGACGGCGGGAACGCCTACGACGCGGCGGTCGCGGCCGCGTTCGTGCTGCACGTGGTGGAACCGCATCTGAACGGGCCCGGCGGCGAGGTGCCGATGATCGTCGCGCCGGCCGGATCCGCGCCGAAAGTCCTTTGCGGGCAAGGCCCGGCGCCGGCCGGGGCGACGATCGGGCACTACACGTCGCTCGGGCTCGACCTCGTGCCCGGCACCGGGCCGCTGGCCGCCGCGGTGCCCGGCGCGGTCGACGCGTGGCTGCTCCTGCTGCGCGATCACGGCACGAAGACCCTCGACGACGTGCTGAAGTACGCCATCGGGTACGCCGAGCACGGGCATCCTGCCGTCGAGCGCATCGGCAGCACCGTCGAAACGGTGCGCGAGCTGTTCGAGACCGAATGGACCACGTCCGCGGAGATCTACCTGCCGGGCGGCGAACCACCCGCGCCCGGCGCGCTGCTGCGCAACCCCACGCTCGCCGCCACCTGGCGCCGCCTGCTCGCCGAGGCCGCCGGCCCCAGCCGCGAGGCGCGGATCGACGCGGCGCGGAAGGTGTGGCGCGAAGGCTTCATCGGCGAGGCGATCGCCGAGTTCGCCGCGAAGCCCACAATGGACACTTCCGGCGAACGCCACCCCGGCACGCTGACCGGTGACGACCTCACGTCGTTCGAAGCGTCCTATGAGGACCCTGTCACCTTCACCTGGAACGGCTGGACGGTCGCGAAAGCCGGGCTGTGGAGCCAGGGACCGGTGTTCCTGCAACAGCTCGCGCTCCTGCCGGACGGGCTGGAGTACGCGACGCCGGACTACTACCACACGCTCATCGAGGGCACGAAGCTCGCCATGGCCGACCGCGAGGCGTGGTACGGCGACAGCGCCGACATGTCGCCGGCAGCGCTGCTTTCCCCGGAATACAACGAATCTCGCCGCGCGCTCATCGGTGACCAGGCGTCTCGCGAACTGCGTGCCGGGCGGCCGGACGGGCGGGACCCGAAGCTGGCCAAGCACGTCGAGTTCGTCGCCGGCGGTGGCACCATCCTCACCCCCGCCGGCGCCGGCGAACCGACGGTCGCCGAGGACGGCGCGACCCGCGGCGACACCTGCCATCTGGACGTCGTGGACCGCTGGGGCAACATGATCGCGGCGACGCCGAGCGGTGGCTGGCTGCAGTCCAACCCGGTCATCCCGGCGCTCGGCTTCCCGCTCGGCACCCGGCTGCAGATGGCCTGGCTCGACCCCGGGCTGCCGAACTCGCTCGCACCGGGCAAGCGCCCGCGTACCACGCTGACCCCGTCGCTCGCGCTGCGCGACGGGGTGCCGGTGATGGCCTTCGGCACGCCGGGCGGCGACCAGCAGGACCAGTGGAGCCTACATTTCCTCCTCGCCGTCGCACTACGTGAAAAGGTGCGCGGCGGGCTCGACCTGCAGGGCGCCATCGACGCCCCGAACTGGCACAACGACAGTTTCCCGAGCTCTTTCTACCCGCGCGCAATGGTGCCGGGCAGCGTGACGGTGGAATCGCGGATCGGCGAGCAGATCATCGCCGCCCTGAACGGGCGCGGGCACGACGTGAACGTCGGAGAACCTTGGTCCGAAGGGAGGTTGTGCGCCGTGGCGCGCGACCCGGAGACAGGCGTGCTCTCGGCCGCCGCCAACCCCCGCGGAATGCAGGGATACGCGGCCGGCAGATAATCGAAAAGCTCCCACGGAACAGCGGGCCGGAATCGGCGGCCCGCTGTTTCTCATGCAATTTCGAAAAATAACGATATTAACACACATTTACGTCCTGGAAATAGGGTCGGGGAAAAACCGTCGTACCTTTGTCCGCATGTCCCCCCGGTCTCTTACCGTGATATTCGCCACGCTGGCGACGGTGGTGCTGACGGCGTGCGTTCCCGTGCAGCACCCCGGCGCGCGCGGCGAGCACCGCGACGACTTCGGCACTCCCGTGGGCCACCAGGCGGTCGAAAACGGCGGCGAGCTCGTGATGGGCCTGTCCAACGAGCCCGACCGCCTCGACCCCACGACGTCCAGTTCGCTGTACACCCGCTACGTGATGAGCACGATCTGCGAGAAGCTCTACGATATCGACTCCACCAGCCATCTGGTCCCCCAGCTGGCGACCGCGCTGCCCACCACCTCCCCGGACGGGCTGACCGTGACCATCCCGGTCCGCACGGGAATCCGGTTCGCCGACGGGACACCGTTCGGCGCGCAAGCGGTCGCGACCAGCCTCCAGCGGCACTTCACGCTCAAGACCTCCCAGCGCCGCAGCGAAATGGGGCCGGTCAAGGACATCCGGGCGACCGACGCGAGCCATGTGGTGATCACCTACAAGCGCCCGTTCGCACCGATCACCGCCGCGCTCGCCGACCGGGCCGGGATGATCATGTCGCCCGCCGCGCTCGCCAAAGAGGGTGTCAACTTCGGCGACCACCCGGTGTGTGTCGGCCCGTTCAAGTTCGCCGGCCGCGTGCCGCAGACCTCGATCACGGTGGTCCGGGATCCGCTGTACTACGACGCGAAGGACGTGCACCTCGACAAGATCACCTACCGGATCATGTCGGACGCCAACATCCGCGCGGCGAACCTGCGCTCGGGCGATATCCAGGTGGCGGACACGATCTCCCCGCAGGACGTGGACGCGCTCGCGAAGGACCCGAAGCTGCGGGTGCTGCAGTCGCCGTCGCTGGGCTACCAGAGTGTCACGATCAACACCGGAAACGTCGACGGCGTCGGCACGCCCCGGAAGCAGATCGACACGCCGATCGCGAAGGATCCGCGGGTCCGGCAGGCGTTCTCGCTCTCGATCGACCGCCGGACGCTCGTGGACACCGTGTTCAACAACTGGTTCGACCCGGCGTGCTCCCCCGTCGCGCCGCAGACGCCGTACGCCTCGGACGCCAGCAATGCCTGCCCTGCCTTCGATCCCCGGAAATCGCGGCAGCTGCTGCGGGAAGCCGGGGTTCGGATTCCTTATCCGGTTTCAATGCAGGTGTCCAACACCCAGGACCAGCTGCGCTACGCCCAGGCACTGCAGGCGAGCGTCGCCGAGGGCGGGTTCGATCTGAAGATCGTGCCGGTGGAGTACTCGACCCTGCTGGACGTGCAGAAGCGCGGCACGTTCGAGGCGCTCATGCTCGGCTGGTCCGGCCGGATCGACCCGGACGCCAACATCTCCCGGTTCCTGACCACGGGATCCGGCGGCAACTACGGCGGGTTCAGCTCGTCCGCTTTGGACAGTCTGCTGTCGGAGGCTTCGCGCAGCATCGACGTCGGGGAGCGCACCAAGCTGTACGGGCAGGCCACGCGGCTCATCCAGCAGCAGAACCCCATCGTGTACACCTACCGCCTGCGCAACCTGACGGTGCAGTCCGCGCAGGTGACCGGGATCCAGGTCTACTCCGACGGCGTGGTCCGGCTCGGCAACGCCGCATACCTGAAGACCCAGGAGGGCTGAGCCGTGCTGCGCTACCTGTTCCACCGACTCTGGCAGTCGGCCCTGACGCTCGTGCTCTCGTCGATCGTCGTGTTCATCGGGGTGCGCGCCCTGCCCGGTGACCCGGCGACCGCGATGGCCGGGGAGGAGGCGAACCCGGCGACGATCGCCGCCGTGCGCGCGCAGCTCGGCCTCGACCAGCCGCTTCCCGTGCAGTACCTCAAGTTCGCCGGGCACGCGCTCACCGGCGACTTCGGCCGGTCGGCGCGCACCGGCACCCCGGTCAGCGAGATGATCGGCGCGACCCTGCCGGTGACCGCGCAGCTCGCGCTGTACGCGACGATCATCGCGGTGCTCGCCGGGATGGCCGGCGGCGTCATCGCGGCGGTGTTCCGCGGGCGCTGGCCCGAATGGACGGCGAACGGCGTTTCGCTGCTCGCGCTGTCGGTGCCGACGTTCTGGGTGGGCATCATCGCGGTGCTCTACCTTTCCGTGCAGCTGGGCTGGTTTCCCGCCTCCGGCTATGTTTCGCCGTTCCAGCATCCGCTGCGCGGCGTCTACTACCTGACGCTGCCGGCGGTCATCCTCGGCCTCGCGCACGCGGCCGTCGTGCAGCGGCAGACCCGCTCGTCGATGGTGGAGACCCTGACCGCCGACTTCGTCCGCACCGCGCGGGCCAAGGGGCTCGGCCGCGGCGCGGTGATCTTCCGCTACGGCCTGCGCAACAGCCTCATCGTGGTCACCACCATCGTCGGCCTCCAGCTGGGCGGGCTCATCGCGGGCGCGGTGGTCACCGAGCGGATCTTCAGCCTGCCCGGCATCGGAAAGCTCACGCTCGACTCGGTGTTCACCCGCGACTATCCGGTGATCCAGGCCGTGGTGCTGGTGATCACCGCCGCCTACATCGTGATCAACCTGCTCGTCGACGTGCTCTACACCGTCATCGACCCACGTATGCGCGTCTGGAGGACAGCCCGATGACGATCATCGCCGGAACCCCCGCCCCGCTGGCCCGGACCCGCGGCCGCACGCTGCGCAGGCTCGCGCGCGATCCGATGGGCGTGTTCGGCGGCGTGCTGCTGCTGATCGTCGTCGTGGCCGGAGTGTTCGCGCCGCTGCTGGCGCCGTACGCGCCGACCGAAGTGCATTTCTCGACGCCCTTCCAGCAGCCCGGCACGATCGGGTTCGCGCTCGGCACCGATGATCTGGGCCGCGACATCCTTTCCCGCGTGCTCTACGGCACGCGCGCCTCGCTCGAAGTCGGTGCGCTGTCGGTACTTCTGGCGGTCGTGGTCGGGGTGCCGCTCGGTCTGCTGTCGGGGTACTGGCGCTGGCTCGACGCGCTGGTCTCGCGCCTGGCGGACCTCATGCTCGCCTTCCCGTTCCTGATCCTCGCCGTCGGGCTGGCCGCGATCAACGGCGGCGGGCTGGCCAACGCCGCGATCGCGCTGGGCATCGCGCATATCCCCATGATGATCCGGGTCGTGCGCGCGGACACGCTGCGACTGTCCGAAACGGACTTCGTGCTCGCCGCGCACACGATGCACGCCGGGGCGCGGCGGATCCTCGGCCAGCACGTGCTGCCCAACGCGCTGTCGGCGATCATCGTGCAGGCCACGGTGATCATGCCGACCGCCGTCATCGGCGAGGCGATCCTGTCGTTCCTCGGCCTGGGCATCCAGCCGCCGGACCCGAGCCTGGGCATCATGCTCTCCGACGCCCAGCAGTACCTGTTCCGCACCCCGTGGCCCGCGATGTTCCCCGGCGTCATGCTCGCGCTGATCTGCCTGGGCTTCAACCTGTTCGGCGACGCCCTGCGCGACGCGCTCGACCCGAGGAGTGCCTCATGACCCTGCTGGAGATCAGCGATCTGTCGGTGGCCTTCGGCGGCACGAACGCGGTGCGCGGGGCGAGCCTGAGCCTCGCGCCGGGCGAACGGATCGCCGTGGTCGGCCAGTCCGGTTCGGGCAAGTCCACCACCGCGCACGCGATCATGGGCCTGCTGCCCGGATCCGGCCGGGTCACCGGCGGCACGATCCGGTGGCGCGACGAGGACATCACGGACCCGGGCGAGAAACGGCTGCGCCGCCTGCGCGGCCGGGAGATCGGCCTGGTTCCGCAGGATCCGATGTCGAACCTCAATCCCGTCTCCCGGGTCGGCCGCCAGGTCGCGGAAACCCTGCTCGCCCACCGCATCTGCGGGCGCGGGGAAGCCTGGGCGCGGGCGGTGGACCTGCTCGGCCAGGCCGGTATCGCCGAACCGGCGCGAAGGGCGCGGCAGTACCCGCACGAGTTCTCCGGCGGGATGCGGCAGCGCGTGCTCATCGCGATCGGCCTGGCCTGCCGGCCGGATCTGCTGATCGCCGACGAGCCGACGTCCGCGCTCGACGTGACCGTCCAGCGCCAGATCCTCGACCACCTCGAGAAGCTCACCCGCGAGCTGGGCACCGCGCTGCTGCTGGTCACGCACGATCTGGGGCTGGCCGCGGATCGCGCCGACCGGATCGTCGTGATGTCCGAGGGCGAGGTGGTCGAAACCGGTCCCGCGCGGGAGGTGCTGACCGCGCCGCGGCACAGCTACACCCAGCGGCTCGTGGCCGCGGCACCTTCGCTCAGCGGGGCCACGCGTGCGGCGGAGTCCACTTCGGACCTCGTGCTCGAGGTGTCGAACGTGTCGAAGGAGTACCGGATCCGCGGCCGCGGCGGGCTGCTGCGCGCGGTGGACGACGTGTCGTTCACCGTCGGGCGCGGGCGGACCACCGCGATCGTCGGCGAGTCCGGTTCGGGCAAGACCACGACCGCGCGGATGGTGCTGGGCCTGGTGCCGGCGACCGCCGGCACGATCCGGCTCGACGGCGCCGAGGTGGTCGGGCTCCGCGGTGCCCGGCTGAAGGCGGCCCGCAAGGCGATGCAGCCGGTGTTCCAGGACCCGTACGCGTCGCTCGATCCGATGTGGACAGTCGAGCGGCTGATCACCGAACCGCTGCGCACCTTCGGGATCGGGGACCGGCCCGCACGGCGGGCGAGGGTGGCCGAGCTGCTGGATCAGGTCGCGCTGCCCTCGAGCGTGACGCACCGCTACCCCAACGAACTGTCCGGGGGCCAGCGCCAGCGGGTCGCGATCGCCCGCGCGCTGGCGCTCGGCCCGCGCCTGGTGGTCTGCGACGAGGCGGTGTCCGCTTTGGACGTTCTGGTCCAGGACCAGATCCTGAGCCTGCTTTCCTCGCTGCAGCGGGAACTAGGACTGAGCTACCTGTTCATCTCGCACGATCTCGCCGTGGTCCGGTCGCTCGCGCACGAAGTGCTCGTGATGAAGGACGGCCGGGTCGTGGAGCACGGGCCCGTCGACGAAGTGCTGACCTCGCCGGCCGACGACTATACCCGCCAGCTGCTGGATGCCGTCCCGGGTGCGTCGGTGTTCAGCTGACGGGCTTGCCGAGCCGGATCGGCTGGATCCACGAGTACCGCGCCGACCTCGCCGTCCGCACCGCCTGACTCAGGTGAGCCGACGCTGAGCGTGGTACGCGGGGAGGTGGGGTCGATCCTGCCCGGGCCGCCAACCAGGCCAAACGTGACCGCGAAGGCCCCGGTACCAGATTTTCACCTGGATGTTCGAATAGCGCACCGTAGCCACGTCGTTACCTACTGACCGTTCAGGAAAGAGGTACCGAAACTTTTTCCCCCCAGCGGCAACCCCTTGAATGCAAATTGCCTTCGCCTTACGCTTCAGCGCGGACCGGCCTTCCCGGGGTACCAGAAGGGAAACGAGAACCACGGTGGACACCGCTCGGCTGCGCAGCAGCTGGAACACGGTCGCGGCTTTCGGTGGCGGAGTGCCATTGTTCTTCTATTCGACCCTGTTCCTCACCCATCCTCAACTCCGAGAGATGTTTCCCGCCGGGATGTCGTCGCAGCGAGACAAGCTCGTCCGCGCGCTCGGCACGGTCGTGGCCCACGTCGACGACCTCGACAGCGCGGTCCCGTTCCTGCAGCAACTGGGCCGGGATCACCGCAAGTTCGCGGTCACCGCCGAGCACTATCCCGCCGTCGGGCACGCGCTCCTCTCGACGCTGGAGCACTTCCTGCACGACGAGTGGACCCCGGACCTGGCCTCCGACTGGAGCGCCGCGTACAAGCTGGTGGCCGACGTCATGACGGCCGCGGCCCGCGAGGACGAGCAGAACTCACCGCCGTGGTGGAACGCCGAAGTCGTCCGGCACGAGCGGCGCACGCCCGAGATCGCGGTGCTGACCCTGCGCCCCGACCAGCCGCTGAACTGGCTGCCGGGGCAGAGCATGGCGGTGGAAACCGAGTTGCGGCCCCGGATCTGGCGGTACTACTCGCCGGCGACGCCACCGCAACCGGACAACCTCGTCGAGTTCCACGTCCGGCTGGTCGACGGTGGCCCGGTCAGTTCCGCGCTCGTGCAGGCGATCACCCCTGGCGACGTACTGCGGCTGGGTTCCCCGGTGGGCTCCCGGCTCACGCTCGACCACGACCGCGACGTCGTGCTGATCTCGGGGGGTACCGGGCTCGCGCCGTTGAAGGCGCTGCTCGGCCAGATCGCCCGGGAACCCATGCCGCGCAAGGCACATCTGTTCCTCGGCGCCCGCGCGGCGCGGGACTTCTACGACACGCCTGCGCTGCAGGCGCTCGACCGCGCGCTGCCGACCCTGCGCGTGACCCCCGTCGTGTCCGACGATCCGCGATTCTCCGGGATGCAGGGCCTGGCCGCCGACGCCGCCGTACGCCATGGCCCGTGGCCGCATCAGGAGATCTACGTGTGCGGGTCGCCGGCGATGGTCGCCGGGACCCGGGAACTGCTGTACGCGGCCGGCATCGGCGCCGAGCGCGTCCATTCCGAGGAATTCACCGGTTACCAGGACCCGGCGGCGGGGCCGGGATCGGCCTTCTGACCAGGATTAGGGATCACCCAGCATGACACTGCAGGCAGGTGACCGGCGGCAACCCGCGGTCCGGCGGATGCTCACCCCCGAGCGGATCCGCAGCATCACGTTCAGCAAGTCCCCGCTGGGCCGGCGCGGAGTCGATCCGAGCGAGGTCGAACTGTTCCAGCACCGCCTCGCCGAGGAGATCGCCGCGGGCGAGGCGGAGAACGCGCGGCTGCGCGCCGAGATCGACCGGCTGCGCGACTGGTACCGCAGCCACGGCGAGAACGTCGACCCGTCGCTGATCCCGCTCAAGGCGGACGTCGAGGCGGTGAACCTGCTGTCCGAGGCGCAGTTGCAGGCCGAGGCGTACATCGCGCAGGCGGAGGCGCAGTGCCGGCGGCTCACCGGTGACGCGCGCCGCCAGGCCTTGACGCTGCTGGCGGACGCCGAGCAGCAGGCCGACATCGCGGCGCAGGAAGTGGCGGGCGCCGGGCACGGCCCACCGGGGAGCCGGTACGCCGACGAGATCGACGAGATGGAACGCCGGCTCGCGTGGCTGCGCGCGTTCTGCCACGCGGTCCAGGTCCAGCTGCACGCGGCTTCGGACGCGTTCGCCAACGAGGTCGACAAGCTCGCGCAACTGCCCGACTACTTCTCACACCAGGATCGGAGACGGCCATGACCAGCATCTATGACCAGATCGGTGGCCAGGAGGCCATCACCGCGGTCGTCGACGACTTCTACCTCCGGGTCCTCGCGGACGCCGACCTCGCGCCCTTCTTCGCCGGGGCCAACATGAACCGGCTGAAGGGCAGGCAGGTCGAGTTCTTCTGCGGCGCGCTCGGTGGTCCGGACCATTACGCCGGATTGAGCATGCGCGAAGCCCATCGGGGGCGCGGCATCGGCCAGGCGCATTTCGACCGGGTGGCCACGCTGCTGTCGGATTCGCTGCGCCAAGCCGGGGTACCGGGCCCCACGGTGGACCAGATCATCGCCGCCGTCGCCCCGCTGGCCGGCGACATCGTCTCCTCCGCCGTGCCGAGGGCGTAGCTCAGCTCAGGCCGGCGCGTTCCAGGTACGCGCGGACCGTCGCCTGCTCGGCGTCGTCCAGCGCGGCCATCGGCAGGCTCGTCGTCCTGCCGGCGATGATCCCCCGCGCCACCAGGGCGTATTTGAACGCGCCGACGGCCGAGGCGTACGGACCGATCCGCGTGCCGCCGACCGTGATCATCCGGAACAGTTCGCGCAGGCGCCGCTGCTCGGCCGCCGCGGCCGTCCAGTCGCCGCGGCGGGCGGCTTCGAAGAGGCGGACAAAGCCGTGCGGGTCGACGTTGCCGAGGCCCGGCACCAGCCCGTGCGAGCCGAGGAACATCGCGACGTCCGCCATCGTCTCGGAACCGGTGAACACGCGGAAACCCGGCGCGTCGACGAGTTCGAGCAGGGTGCGGAGCCCGTCGAGGTCGCCACTGGAGTCCTTGACGCCGTCGAGCGTCCCGTCCGCGGCAAGCTCGGCAACGACGGTCGCGGGGAGTTTGGCGTGCACCGAGCCCGGGATGTCGTAGGCGATGAGCGGGAGGTCGACCGCGGCCCGGATGGCACGGAAGTGCGCGGGGAACTCGACGGCGGCGGTCGGTGCGTAGAACGGGGCGGTCGCCACCAGCGCCCGCGCGCCGTGGGCCTTCGCCGCGTGGGCGTGCGCGATCACCCGCGGGGTCGCGGTGTCCACGATGCCGGCCAGCACCGGCACCTGCCCGGCCGCCATCCCGGCGACGACGTCGAGAGCCCGGTAGCGGGCGTCGTCGGGCAGGTAGGCGACCTCACCCGTGGAGCCGGTGACGAAGAGGCCGTGCACCCCGGCGTCGAGCAGGAACCCGGTCAGCCGCTCCAGGGAAGGCACGTCGAGCTCGCGTTCCGGCGTGAGCGGCGTGCACAGGGGCGGGACGACACCGTGGTCGAGGACAGGGGCAGGCATACGACTCCGTTCGCGAGATGAGACATAGGACGTTGGACGTCCTATGTCGCCACGATAGGCTCCGGATGATTCGCGGGTCAACCGGCGTCAGCGCGCGGCGATCCGCTTCCGGATCTCTTCGAAGTGCTCGTTCACCGCCTCGCCGATCTCCGCGCTGTCGCCGCCGGCGATGGCTTCGAGGATACGGTGGTGCTTGGCCACCAGTGCCGCCCGTTCGGACGTCGGGGTGCCGATCAGGGACTCCGTCTGCCGATAGACGTCCCAGAACAGCCGGATCAGCTCCAGCGCCAGCTCGTTGCCGGCCGCCTCGCCGATGAGCTCGTGGAACCGCCGGTCGGCGGCGGCCGCGGCGGCCGGGTCGGCCATCCGGTCGACGCATTCGCTCAGCGACGCGAGCAGCGCCCCGTTCCCCACGACCTTGCGCGTCAGCTCGGTCTCCAGGATCTGGCGCACCTGCAGCAGATCGCTCAGCCCCCGCAGGTCCTCACGCGAGCGCGCGCGGGTCCGGAACAGCAGCGACGGGCTCAGCGCGGCCATGCTCGCCTCGCCGACGAAGGTGCCGTAGCCGTGCCGGATCTCGACGATCCCGAGCGCCTGCAACGTCCGCAGTGCCTCCCGCACCGAGTTCCGCGCGACCCCGAACTCCTCCATCAACCGCGGTTCGGTCGGGAGCGGGTCGCCCGCCCGCAGCTTCCGCCGGTCGATCAGCTCGATGATGGCGTCGACCAGCTCCTGACCTCGTGTGACCCGCACTCTTGCCCTCGCTTCGACGTGTGAGCTAGCGTACCGGAGCATCATACGACGTCCAACGTCCTACGAATGACGTTCCTCGACGAAGAGGTGAACATGGCTGCCACGCCGTCCCGCGTTCCCTGGCACCGCCAGATCGGCCGGCCCCAGTGGAAGGCGTTCAGCGCCGCCTGGCTCGGTTACCTGCTGGACGGCTTCGACTTCGTGCTCATCACGCTGGTGCTGACCGAACTGCGCGCCGAGTTCCACCTGTCGCTGGCCGGTGCCGCGACGCTGGTGTCGGCGGCTTTCGTGTCGCGGTGGTTCGGCGGGCTCGCGCTCGGCGCTCTCGGTGACCGTTTCGGCCGGCGCCCGGCGATGATCGTGAGCATCCTCTGCTACGCGGTGGGCAGCGCGCTGTGCGGTTTCGCCTGGAGCTACTGGGCGCTGTTCGCGTTCCGCGCCATCGTCGGCGTCGGGATGGCCGGTGAGTACGGCTCGAGCGCGACCTACGTGATGGAGAGCTGGCCGAAAGCCCTGCGCAACCGCGCGAGCGGCTTCCTGCTGTCGGCCTACCCGATCGGCACGATCCTCGCCGCCCGCGCGTACGACCTCGTGGTGCCGCATCTGGGCTGGCGCTGGCTGTTCTGGATCGGGATCGTGCCGGTGCTCATCGCGCTGTGGCTGCGCCGTGCCCTGCCCGAGGCGAAGGAATGGACCGACGAGGTCGCCTCCGCCGGGGAGCGGACGACCAGCGCGAGCGCGCTGCTGAACCGCAGGTGGACCGTGGCCAATATCGTCATCGGCCTGGTCGTCGCGGTCAGCCTCGTGCTCATCTTCTCGGGCCACGCCGGTTCGCTCTACCCGCTCTACATCGCGCTGTGCGTGCTCGGGTTCGTCGCGTTCGCGGTCCAGGTCGGCGGCCGCTCCTGGCCGATGGTGGTCGGGCTGATGGCGACGGTGTTCTGCGCGTTCCTGTACTCGTGGCCGATCCAGTCGCTGCTGCCGACCTACCTCAAGACCGATCTGCACTACGGGGCCGGCCAGGTGGCGAACGCGCTGACCTGGGCCGGGCTCGGCTACGCGCTCGGCTCCTGCCTCGCGGGCATCGCCGGGGACCGGTTCGGCACCCGCACCACGTACGTCGGCGGGCTGCTGGCGTCGCTGGTGTTCGTGTTCCCCGCGTTCGCGCTCGGTGGGGGCGGCAGCATCGTCGCGGTGTGGGTGCTGCTGTTCGCCTTGCAGGCCACCAGTTCCGGCATCTCCGGGCTGCTGCCGAAGTACATCGGCGACCACTTCCCGGTCCGGCTGCGCGCGGCGAGCCTCGGCTTCACCTACAACGTCGGCGCGCTCGGCGGGGCGGTCGCGCCGCTGGCGGGCGCGCAGGTGTCCGGGCATATCGGACTCGGCCCCGCGCTGGTGTGGCTCGCCGGCGGGCTGACGCTCGTCACCGCTCTGCTGATCGGGTTCAACGTGCCGGCCCGCCTCGGCAGGCTCACCGCCCGCCCGGCCGAGCCCGCGGACGCCGTCGCAGGGTGAACCCCAGCAGTGCCCCGACGACGAAGCCGGCGACGTGCGCGGCGTAGGCGACCGAACCGGCCTGCGCCGTGCCGTAGCCGGTCGCGTAGAAGGCTTGGAGGATGAACCACATGCCGAGCATCAGCCAGGCCGGTACGCGCAGCGGCAGGAAGAACAGCACCGGGATCAGCCCCCACACCCGGGCCCGCGGGTAGATCACGATGTACGCCCCGAGCACGCCGGCGATCGCACCGGACGCGCCGACGAGCGGCTGCGCGGACGACGGGTCGGTCAGCGCGAAACCGTACCCGGCCGCGTACCCGCACACCAGGTAGAACAGCAGGAACCGCAGGCGCCCCAGCCGGTCCTCGACATTGTTGCCGAAGATCGCCAGGAACAGCATGTTGCCGAGCAGATGTGCCCAGCTCGAGTGCAGGAACATCGACGTGAGCACGGACAGCGCCGGCACCTTGTGGTAGCCGGGCGGGCCGAGCAGGCAGCCGGGCCCTTGCCCGCTCACCACGGCCTGCCCCGTCGGCACGAGCGTGGGCGGCTGGTTGGTCAGCAGCTCGTGCGGCACCGCGCCCCACCGCTCGACGAAGGCCTGCAGGTCACACAGCTGCGCGAGGTTCGTGTTGCCGTAGAGGGTGCGGGCGGCGGCCGGCATCAGCAGGAACACCACCACGTTGGCCGCGACGAGGCCGTAGGTGATCCACGGCGTGCGGCGCAGCGGGTTGACGTCGTGGACCGGAATCATGTCCTACAGATACCCCAAACCGGGCGGCGGTAGCATTCTTTGCGTGCGGGAGATCGCCGTCTTCAGCGGAACTGCCCATCCCGAGCTCGCCGCGGAGATCTGCGGCCAGCTGGGTGTCGACCTCGAACCGGTCAGCGTGCACCGGTTCGCCAACGACTGCCTCGAGGTGCAGTTGCAGGCGAACTGCCGCGAGCGCGACGTGTTCCTCATCCAGCCGATCGTGGCGCCGGTGCAGGAGCACCTGGTCGAGCTGCTGCTCATGCTCGACGCGGCGCGCGGCGCGTCCGCGGGCCGCACCACGGTGGTCATGCCGCACTACGCCTACGCGCGCTCGGACAAGAAGGACGCGCCGCGCATCTCGATCGGCGGGCGCCTGGTGGCGGACCTGCTGGTGACCGCGGGCGCGAACCGGGTGCTGACGATGACCCTGCATTCGCCGCAGGTGCACGGATTCTTCAGCGTGCCGGTCGATCACCTGCACGCGCTGCGCGAGCTGGCCGGGCATTTCCGCCGCTACGATCTGAGCAACACGACGGTCATCTCCCCCGATCTCGGCAACGCCAAGCCCGCGTCGCATTTCGCGCGGCTGCTCGGCGTCCCGGTCGCGGCCGGGGCGAAGGAGCGGTTCGCCGACGACCGGGTCACCATCAGCTCGATCATCGGCGACGTGACCGGCCGGGACGTGATCGTGCTCGACGACGAGATCGCCAAGGGCAGCACCGTGCTGGAACTGCTGGCGCGGTTGCGCGAACGCGGCGTGCGCTCGGTCCGGGTCGCGTGCACGCACGGGCTGTTCGCCGGTGGCGCGCTCAAGCGCATCGGTGACCAGCCAGAGGTGCAGGAGATCGTCTGCACGAACACGGTGCCGGTCCACCCCGAGCAGGCGGCGCCGAAGCTCACCGTGCTGTCGATCGCGCCCGCACTGGCCGAGGCGATCCGCCGCATCCACAACGGCGAATCCGTCAGCGCCCTGTTCACCCCCTGATCGTGTTGGCCGTCCCCGTCGGTGTGTTTGCCGCTCCGGTCGGTGAATTGGCTGCGCGGCGCAAAATCAGTGACACGATGCGCAAAAACGGCGACGTAGCGGGCAAACACGCGCGTCAGCTCAGGTGCTGGCGGCTGAGGAAGCTCCACATGATCGTCGAGGCGGCGGCCTCGGGGCCGACATAGGTCGTGTACGGGACGGCCTCGTGGGTGCCCCTCGGCCAGAAGTGCGTCAGTCCTGAGTAGACAGCCGAGGACAGGTCGGCGCCGCTGCGGCAACCGGTCCACGACCTGAGCGTGAGCGCGCCGATATGCCGCACGGCCCCCGGGCCGGTGCAACCGTTCTGGCCCTGCCACCGGGTGACCGCCTGGCTGAGCGCGATCGTCGAACTCGGCGAGAAATGCTCGTTACGTACGACGGCGTCGTCACTGCCGTCAGCCAGCAGCGCCGGGATCGGCCGCCCGCCGGCGCACGGGGCGAGCGGAACCGCTCCGTATGTGGCGAGTCCGGCGAAAACGCCCGGATGACCGCAAACCTCCGAAAAGGACAGTCTCGCGCCGTTGCTATAGCCGACGAGGTAGGTCCGGCGCAAGTCGCTTTCGAAGTACCGGGACGCGTCGGCGGCCACCTCGGTCAGGAAAGCCATGTCGTGCACGCCTTCCTTGCCCGCCACCCCGCAGCATCCGTACCCCGCGTTCCAGGATCTGGCGATCCCCATGGGGTACACGATGTTCACCAGCCCGCCCTCGGCGTAGGGCAGAAAGCCCGTGCGGCGGGACTCGAGCTGTGCCGTGATCCCGCGGCCGTGCATCACGATGAGCAACGGAAGTCCCTTATGCCACTTGGCAGACCGGACCGCGAGATACGTTCGTTTCATCCCATCCACGGTCAGCTCCCGCTGCACGGTCCCGGCGCCCGTCGACACCGCCGGCGCGGCGGTCGCCGTGTGCTCGGCGGGCTGAACGGGCTCGACGGACCGGACGGGCTCACTGCCGGAAGGCGACGCGCAGGCCGCTAGGGTGGTGGCTGCGGCGATCAGCACGACCAGGCGTCGCATTCGTCCGGTAGCTCGCGAAACGTGCTGGTGGCCCACCAAGTTCATGCGGACATTGTGCCTGCCACGTCCGGAAAGCCAGCGTGAACCGGGGGGTTCTTCTCAGGTGACTCTCATGAGGCTGCCAGCACGCGCATAGGAAAGCTGTCCAGACTCGGCAGGGTTCAGCGAAAAGTGTGTGGAGGGTTTTCATGGCGATTGTGTCCCGGTTGCTGACCACCAGGGCGCGCGAGCGCCCCGGATCGGTCGCGTTCCTGTCCGGGGCGGGTGAGCAGGCGCTGACCTGGGGCGCGGTGGCCGAGCACGCCACGGGCTGGCGGGACATGGCGCCACCCGGCAGCAGAGTCGGCCTGGTGATCGCCGACCCGCTGACGTTCACCGCGGCCTACCTCGGCTGCCTGTCGGCCGGGCTGACGGCCGCGCCGATCGATCCGCGACTGACCCCGGGCGAGCTGTCCGATGTGCTGGCCAGGCTGCGGATCGACGTGTTCGCGACCGACCAGGAGGACCCGGTCATCTCCCCCGGGCTCGACACCGTGCTGGTGGACCTCGCCGGCCCGAGGAGGGTCTGGACCACGACCACGGCGAACCGCCCGAGCGACGGCGCCGCGCTGCGGCCGGCCGTGCTGCTCACCAGTTCCGGCACGACCGGCCGCCCCAAGGGCATCCCGCTCACCGAACGACAGCTGATGCACGCGGCCGGGCGCGTGGCGCGGCATCACGGGTTCGGTCCCGGCGAGCGCGGCTACACCCCGCTCCCCCTGTTCCACGTCAACGCCCAGGTCATGGGTCTGCTGGCGACGGTCGAGAGCGGGGCCTCGCTGGTGATCGACCGCCGGTTCGAGGCCGGTGAGTACTGGGCGCGCGTCGAGCGGCACCGGCCCACCTGGCTCAACGCGGTCCCCGCGATCCTGGCCTCGCTCGCCCAGCGCCCCGCACCGCCCGGCCACGTCGTGGACGGCATCCGGTTCGTCCGCTCGGCCTCGGCACCGTTGCCGCCCGCGACCGCGCGGGCGTTCGCCGAGCACACCGGGCTGGGTGTGCTCGAGACCTACGGCATGTCCGAGGCGGCCGGTCAGATCACCTCGAACCCCCTGGATCCCCGGCGCCGCCGGGCCGGTTCGGTCGGGCTGCCCGTGGAGGTGGACCTGATCGTCGCCGGGCCGGACGGCCGCGAATCCTCCCCCGGCGAGGAGGGCGAGGTGCTGTTGCGCGGCCCGCAGATCGTCCGCGAGTATCTCGAACTCGGCGAGCACGGCCCCGAGCGGACCCGCCCGGCGCGGGACGCGGACGGCTGGCTGCGCACCGGCGACGTCGGCATTCGTGACGAGGAGGGATTCCTGCGCCTGGCCGGCCGCGTGGACGACGTGATCAACCGCGGCGGCGAGAAGATCTACCCGCAGGAGGTCGAGAACGTCCTGCTCGCGCACCCCGATGTGGCGGCGGTCGCCGTCGTCGGCGCGCCGCACGAACGGCTCGGCCAGGTCCCGGTCGCGTTCGTCACCACCCGCCGGTCCGATCCCCCGGCGCTCGAGGCATCCCTGCTCGCGTGGTGTGAAGGGCGGCTGACCCGGTACAAGCGCCCCACGGTGGTGGAGATCACGGACGCGCTGCCGGTCGGCCCGACCGGCAAGGTGCTGCGCCGCGCGCTCCGGTCCGAGCTGGCGGGCAGTCAGTGAGCCGACGCGGAGAACATCTGTACTACGTCGACCTGATCCGTGTGCTGACGGTCGCGCTCGTGATCGGCACGCACGTGCTTTCGTTCGCCCCCGTGCCGCCGACGGTGCCGCTCGGTGCGCTCGGTATGGTCTTCCACGTCAGCCGCGAGGTCTTCTTCCTGCTCACCGCGTTCGTGCTGACCTACAGCACCGGGCGCAAGAAGGTGCGCTGGCCGAAGTTCTGGCGGCGCCGGTACCTGTTCGTCGTCGTGCCGTATGTGGTCTGGACCGTGCTGTACTTCTTCGCCGACGGCGGACCGTACTTCGGGCGGGCGTTCGTCGAGCAGCTGCTCACCGGCACCGCGCGGTACCACCTGTACTTCCTGCTCGTGTCGATGCAGATCTACCTGGTGTTCCCGCTGATCCGGATGCTGTTGCGGGCCACCGAGCGCCGGCACGGGGCGCTGCTGGTGTTCGCCGCGGTGTTCCAGCTGACCTTCACCTACGCGGTCCAGCACCAGTGGGACCTCGGCCCGCTGTCGGGCTGGGTCCGATCTCCGGACGCGTTGCTGCCCAGCTACCTCGGCTACGTCCTGGCCGGGGCGGTCGCCGCCTGGCACCGGGACGAGCTGGTGGCGTGGACACGGCAGCGCGCGCGACTGGTGCTGGGCGGCGCGGCGAGCGTCGTCGCGATGGCCATCGTCGTGTACCTCGTCCACGTGTGGGGCCGGGGCGAGAACCCGCTGGAGGCGAGTGCCGTGTTCCAGCCGGTGGTGACCGTCGAAAGCGTCGCCATCGGGTGGGCCTTCCTCGCCATCGGGCTCGTGTGGCAAGAGCACGGGCGGTTCGCCGAAAAGCTCGTCGTCGCGACCTCGGACGCTTCGTTCGGCGTGTACCTGATACACCCGCTGGTGCTGCAGGGCGCGCTGCTGGCCGCCACCGAGATCGGCCTCATCGACGACGCCCAGCGAGTGCCGTACGACCTGGTGGTGGCCCTGCTCGTACTGGTGCTCCTGCCCCTGATCTACCTCGTGTCCGGGCTCGTCACCGCCGCCGCCCGGCGCACCCCGGTGAGCCTCGCGCTCACCGGCCGCGCGTGGTCCCGGCGTACCCGGCCGACCACCCCGCCCGATCCCAAGGACCTCGCACTCGCCAACACAGGAGGAGCCCGATGAGCCGCATCACCATGATGATCGACCCCGGCCTGCCGACCGCCCTGTTCGCCGACGTGATCGCCAGCCATGGCGAATACGTCGACCTGGTCAAGTTCGGCTGGGGCACGGCACTGGTGACCCGCGACCTCGACCACAAGATCGCCGCGCTGCGCGAAGCCGGGATCGGCTACTACTTCGGCGGCACGCTGTTCGAGTGGTACGTCGTGCAGGACCGGCTCGGCGACTACCTCGACCTGGTGGAGCGCACCGGCGCGACCCATATCGAGGTCTCCAACGGCACGATCCCGCTGGACCAGGAGGGCAAGGCCGGCTACGTGCGGCGGATGTCGCGGTACCGGCCGGTGCTCGCCGAGGTCGGCTACAAGGACGCCGAACGTTCGGCGCGGCTCTCGCCCGCCGACTGGGCAGGCGCGATCCACGAGGATCTCGACGCCGGCGCGGAACTGGTGATCACCGAGACCCGGGAAAGCGGCCGCAGCGGGATGGCTCGCCCGGACGGGCATCTGCGCGACGACGTGCTCGAGGCCGTGCTCGCCCACGCCGACACCAAGCGCCTGCTGTTCGAGGCGCCGACCAAGGACCTGCAGGTCGAGCTGATCCGCGCGCTCGGGCCCGAGGTCAACCTCGGCAACATCGCCGCCGCCGACCTGGTCGGGGTCGAGACGCTGCGCCGCGGCGTCCGGGGGGACACGCTGCTCCAGATGACGCTGCCCCGCACGGTTTCCCTCGTCTGATATCTGTCCACAAAGGAGATTCGATGCGCGATACGCACGACGCCTGCCACGTCGCGATCCCGGCGCGGGACCTCGACGAGGCGGTCGAGTTCTACGTCTTCGGCCTCGGCGTGAAGATGGCCCGCCGCTACGCCGACCGCGTCACCTTCGACTTCTTCGGTGACCAACTGGTCTGCCACCTCTCCGACGAGGTCCCGGAGGAAGCGGTGATGTACCCGCGGCATTTCGGCGTCAGCTTCGCTCGTCCCGAGGACTTCGACCGGCTCGCACGGCTGGTCGAGACCCGCAAGCTGCGCGTGCTCACGGGTCCCTCGGTGCGGTTCGAGGGAACGGCCGAGCAGCACCGCACGCTCGCGCTCGCGGACCCCTCGAACAACGTGATCGAGTTCAAGAACTACGACGACCCGCGGTTGCAGTACTGATGGCCACACTGCATCTGGTGCGCCACGGCGAGAGCGAATGGAACCTGGCCGGCCGTGTGCAGGGCCAGTCGCCCGAAGCCGGTGCACTCACCCCGCGCGGGCTCGACCAGGCCGCGGGCGCCGCCGCGCTGCTCGCGCAGCGGAATCCGCGCGCCGAGGCGATCTTTTCCAGCGATCTCCCCCGCGCCCGGCAGACCGCGGACGTCATCGCCGCGGCGCTCGGCCTGCCCGTGCGCGAGGATCCACGCCTGCGCGAGCAGGATCTCGGTTGCCTCGAAGGGCTGCGCTTGGCCGACCCGCTCGGCGAAGGCGTCGTGCACGACGAGATCGAACGGTTGTGGCGCGAGCCGTGGCGGCGCCCCGGCGACGGCGAGAGCATCACGGATCTCTACGAGCGTATCCACGGGACGCTCAAGGAGTACGCCGGTCAAGGGCGGGAACTGATCCTCGTCGCCCATGGCGGGCCGGTCCGGGTCGCCATGACGACAGCCGATCCCCGGCTGCGGGAGCCGGTACCGCGGGTAGCCGTCGGCAACGCGACGGTGACCACCGTCGACCATTGAGCGTCTCCCGGCGCGGGCTATGGGAAAGTTACCGCGATGTCGCTCGAGACGGGAAGCAGGACGGTACGCCTTGCCGGCGCGGCGGTGGCGGCCGCGGTCGCCGTGGTGGCCGGGCTCTTCACCAGCCGGGGCACGCTCCCGGGCGCGGTGGGCTGGCCGGTCGAAGTGCTGGCCGCGGCCGCGGCCGGGCTGCTCGTGCTGCTCGCGTTCCTACCCCGGCGCGGCGAGCCCGATGCCGCGCCGCGGCCGGATCCCGGCGGCGCGCGGGCGAGCCAGGTCCTGCGGATCACCGAACTGGACCCCGTCCGGCTGGGCGTGCTCCCGGCCTGGACCGTGCCCGGCGGCGCGCCCATCCCGCCGTATGTCCCGCGCACGGCCGACTCCGCGCTCGACCGCGCGCTCGCGCACGGCGGGCTCGTGCTCGTGCAGGGCGAGGCGGCCGCCGGGAAGACACGCACCGCCTATGATGCCGTGCTGCGCAACGCGTTCCGGCTCGGCTGGGAGTCGGTGACCGTGCCGCGCGACGAGGCGGGGCTGCGCGAACTGGCGCGCGAAAGCCCGGCGAAAACCGTGGTGTGGCTGGACGATCTCGAACGCTACCTCACCACCGACAGCCTCGACGACGTCCTCCTCAAGGCACTGAGCCCGCGCCCGCGATCCGGCAGCGTAGTGCTGGCGACGCTGCGCACCCGCGCCCGCGAGGATCTCGGCATCGACGCCGACGGCGCGAACGGGCGGTCCCGCCGCCTGCTCACCCGGATCACCCCGATCACGCTCGAGCGGCGGCTCGACCGCACCGAAACCGTGGGAGCCCACCGGATGCGGACGGATCCGCGGATCTCCGGGGCGCTGATCGCCGGTGCGGGCCTGGCCGAGCACATCGCCGCCGGGCCGGAGGCACTGCAGCGGTGGCGCTCGGGCGAGAACGAAGCCGGCGCCGCGCTGGTCAGCGCGGCCGTCGATCTCCGGCGGGCCGGATATCTCGACCCGGTGCCGCTGGACTGGCTGGTCTCGCTGCACACCTGGTACCTGTCGGAGGACTTCCGCCGCCGGCTCGGCGAGACGGACCTGGCGAGCGCGCTGGACTGGGCGGTGCGGCCCGTGCGCGGCGCGAGCCCGTGCCTCGTGCGCGCGGGGCAGGACCGGTACGTCGCGTTCGACTACCTCGTCGATGCCGCGACCGCCGACGTGCCGGACGCCGCGTGGCAAGGGCTGCTGGGCACGCATCTGCTGACCGCCGGCCAGCGGTTCCGGGTCGCGCGCGCCGCGGTCCGGTTCGGACGTCTTCCGGATGCGGTCCGGCTGTGGACCCAGCTGGCCCAGTCCGGCGACCAGTTCGCGCTGTTCAACCTGGGCTGGGCGGCGCAGGCCGGCGGCGACGAGGCGAACGCCGAGCAGTGGTTCCTGCGCGCGGCCGACGCCGGCAACAGCTGGGCGATGTCCAGTCTGGGCGCGATCGCCGAGCGCCGCGGTGACGTCTCGGTGGCGCAACTGTGGTACCAGCGGGCGGCCGATGCCGGGGATACCACCGGGATGACGAACCTCGGCGGCCTGTTCGCGCAGACCGGCCGGATCGGCGAGGCACGCGACGCCTACCGGCGCGCGGCTTCGGCGGGGGATCCGAACGGGCTGCGCAAGGAGGCCGTGCTGGAGTTGCTGCACGGCGACCGGAAACGCGGCGCCGACCTGCTGCGCCGCGTCGCGCTGACCGGGGACCCGGCGGCGGTGCGGTTGATGGGGCTGCTCTCGGATACCGGGGAGCGGGAAGCGCACCGGCCGGATGTCGACGCCCTGCGGCGGCTGACCGCGGAGATCGGCGACGGTGAGACGGCGCTGGATCTGGCGCGGAACCTGTGGAACCAGGGCGATCTCGACGCGGCGGAGACGTGGTTCCGGCGCGCGGCCGAAGGTGAGAACGGCCGGGTCGCTGAGTTCGGGCTCGCCGTGCTGCTGGAACAGCGCGGGCGGGCCGCGGAAGCCGAGCAGTGGTACCGGCGCTCGGCCGAGCACGGCCTGCCGGAGGCGATGCTCAACCTCGGCGCGGCGCTGCAGGAACGCGGCGAGTTCGACGACGCGGAGAGCTGGTACTACCGCGCGCTGCGGGCCGGGCACCTGCCCGCGGAGGTCAACCTCGGCGCGCTGCACTGGCAGCGCGGCAACCTCGAGGAAGGCCGCAGCTGGTACCAGCGCGCCGCCGACCGCGGCGACGAACTAGCCCAGCAAGCCCTGGAAAACCTCTGACCCCCCACGCCCGCCTCGCCCCCCGCCCCCGCCGCGAGTTCGGCTTCCGCGGCCGGTGAGTTCGGCTTCCGCGGCCGGTGGGTTCGGCTCTCACCGCCCGCGAATTCGGCCTTCACGGCGCGCGAGTCCGACCCTTCACCGGCCGCGAGTCGGGCGGCCAACGCTCGTGAGTTCGGCATTCACGCCCCGCGAGCCGAGCCTCCGCGCCGCGTGAAACCGGACACTCGACACGTCGCGAGCTCATCATGGCACCGGGGCCACCCCGCCTTGTATCATGCACTTGACACAAGGGAGGTGCCGCGATGGCCTGGGACACCACGCTCGGCGTTGCCGCGATCATGGGACTGTACGGCCTCGCGATCCTGATCGTGCTCTGGCCCGGCCCGAAGCACGGCCGTCGGCTGTTGCAGCGCTGGGGCGTCACCTCACCGTCCGAAATGGACATCGACGAGTCCGTGCGCTACCTCAAGCGGCGCCGGTTCTGGTACCCGTGGCTGTTCTTCGTCATCCCGCTGACCGGCCTCGGCCACGAATCCGGCATCTGGGCCATCGGGGGGACCATGCTGCTCGGCGCCCTCCTCGGCGAACTCCTGGCCTGGCGACCGCCCGTGCACGCGCGCCGCGAGGCGATGCTGTCCCGCCGCGTCCTCACCGATCTCGTGCCCGCCTGGGCCCTGATCCTGCTCGCGGCCTCCCTCGCGGGCGGTATGGTCCGGACCATTATCGAGCGGGAGTGGCCACAGCTCGGGGTCACGATCGGCTGCACCGTCGTCGTCGGGGTGGTCCTCGTACTCGCCTTGCGCCGCCCCGCAGCCGGGGACGCCGCGGTCGATCTCGTCCTGCGGGCCCGTAGCGCGCGGGTGGCCGCGGGGCTCGCGATCGTGCTGCCCGGGATCGGCGAGCACGTGACGAGCTTTCCCTCGATGCTGCTGCTCGTGGTGAGCCTGGCCGCGGGCATCGCGGTGGCGGCCCCGGACCGGCGTTCCGCCTCCGCGCTCGTATGAGCACGGTCCGGGTCGTCGTCGACGCGAGCAGCGGGCTCGCCCCGTGGCGGCAGGTCCAGGACCAGATCATCCGGCTGATCTCGCGCGGCGCGCTCGCCCCGGGCACGCGCCTGCCGCCGATCCGCCAGCTCGCCGGCGACCTCGGGCTGGCTTCGGGCACGATCGCCCGGGCGTACCGCGAGCTGGAGGCCGCGGGCTGGGTACGCACCGCGCGCGCCCGTGGCACCGTCGTCGCCGAGACCGCCGAGCGGTCCGATCCGGCCGCGCTGCTGCGCGCCGCCGCGGCCGAATTCGTGAGCGCCGCCAAGGAGATCGGGGCCGATGAAGAAACGGCCGTGTCCGTGGTGCGGAAAGCCTATGGATCACCTTAACCTGAGCCAATGGCGAAGTACTTCGATGTGCACCCGGACAACCCTCAGCGGCGCTCTATCGATCAGGTGGTGGGGATCATCCGGGACGGCGGGCTGATCGCCTACCCCACCGACTCGTGCTTCGCGCTGGGCTGCCAGCTCGGGAACAAGGACGGGATCGACCGCATCCGCGCGATCCGCCATCTCGACGACCGGCACCATTTCACCCTGGTATGCCGTGACTTCGCGCAGCTGGGCCAGTTCGTGCACATCGGCAACGCGGTGTTCCGCGCGATCAAGGCGTCCACTCCGGGCAGCTACACCTTCATCCTGCCCGCCACGAAGGAAGTCCCGCGCCGCCTGCTGCACCCCAAGAAGAAGACCGTCGGCGTACGCATCCCCGATCATGTGGTGGCCCAGGCCCTCCTGGCCGAGCTCGGCGAGCCGATGCTGTCGAGCACCCTGCTGCTGCCCGACCACGAAGAGCCGCTGACCCAGGGCTGGGAGATCAAGGACGAGCTCGACAACGTCCTCGACGCCGTCATCGACTCCGGTGACTGCGGCACGGAACCGACCACGGTGGTCGACTTCTCCGACGACGAGCCGGTGATCGTGCGCCGCGGCGCGGGTGATCCTTCCCGCTTCGAATGATCAGACCATCTCGTGGGCGCTCTGCGCCCCGACGGCCGGTTCGGTGTGCACCACCACGGCCGTCAGCCGGGGCACGGTGTGCACGAGCATGCGCTCCACCTCGTGCGCGAGGCGGTGGGCCTCCTGCACGGTCAGCCCGGCGTCGACGGTAACCGAAAGCTCCGCGCGCAGGCTGTGCCCGATCCACCGCATCCGCACCGAACCAGCGCCGAGCACCCCGGGCACCTGCGCGGCCGCGTGCTCGGCCAGGTCGACCGACGCCGGGTCCACCCCGTCCATCAACCGCCGGAACACCTCCCGCGCCGCGTCTCGCAACGCGAACAGGATCGCGCCGGTGATGACCAGGCCGATGACCGGGTCGGCCGCCGGGAAGCCGAGCGCGACCCCGCCCGCCCCGAACACCACCGCCAGCGACGTGAAGCCGTCCGTGCGGGCGTGCACGCCGTCCGCGACGAGCGCGGCCGAGCCGATCCGCCGCCCGACCCTGATCCGCCACCGCGCGACAAGCTCGTTGCCGGCGAAGCCGACAACACCCGCGACCGCCACCACCCAGAGGTGCTCGACGGGGCGCGGCTGGACGAGCCGCAGTACCGCCTCGTACCCGGCGAACACCGCGGACGCGAGGATGATCAGCACGACCACGACGCCCGCGAGGTCTTCCGCACGCCCCATGCCGTAGGTGTAGCGCCGCGTCGCGGCCCGCCGCCCCAGCAGGAACGCGACCCCGACGGGCACCGCCGTCAGCGCGTCGGCGAAGTTGTGGATCGTGTCGCCCAGCAACGCGACCGAGCCGGTGACGAGCACGAGCGCCAGCTGCGCGACCGCGGTCACGAACAGCACCGCGAAAGAACCCCCCAGGGTACGAAGGCCGCGTTTGCTGGTCTCCAGCACCTCGTCAACCCGCTCGGCACTCGAATGCCCGTGACCGTGCCCGTGAGCGTGCATGTTGCCAGAATGGCCTGTTCAGCGGCATTATGCAAGCATGCGCGCGCATGACGACGAACAGCTGGACGTCGCGGCGGAGGTGCTGGCACACCTGGCCGACCCGACCCGCCTGCACCTGCTGCGGCTGCTCGCCGAGGAACAGGACGTCAGCACGCTGACCGCCCAGGTCGCCGCGTCCCGCTCGTCGGTTTCGCAGCATCTGGGCCGGCTCCGGTTCGCCGGGCTGGTCCGCGCGCGGCGGGAAGGCCGCCGGATGCTCTACCGCATCACCAGCGACCACCTGACCGAACTGGTCGCGCAGGCGCTGGAGTTCGCCGGCCACACGGTGCACGGCATCCCGCACCACACGCGCGACGGCCGGGAAGGAGAGGAGCTGACCGGGTGATCGCCCCCGGCACGCCCGCCTGGCGGTACTTCGGCGACTTCCGGGCGATCCTGCTCGCCGGGCAGGTGCTCGTGCTGCAGGTGGCGCATCCGGTGGTGGCGGCCGGGGTGCGGGATCACTCGGACTACACCGACGATCCGTGGACCCGGCTGATGCGCACGGCGGCCTCGCTGTCGATCTACGTCTACGGCGGGCCGGGCGGCGCGGAGTTCGAGGCGCGGCGCCTGCGGGAGGTGCATCGCGCATTCACGGGCGTCCGCGAGGACGGGCGCCGGTACTCCGCGCTCGATCCGCACGCCTACGCGTGGGTGCACGCGACGCTCGTGCAACTCGCCGTGGACACGCAGGAGTTCTTCGGGCGCGGGATGCGGCCGGACGAGGTCGACGAGTACTACGCGCAGATGCGCGAGGTCGGCGCGATGCTGGGCGTCAAGGATCACCACATGCCCCGCGACTGGCGGGATTTCCGTTGCTACTACGAGGAAATGGTCAACGGCTTCGGTCCGAACGCGACGATCGGCACGCTGCTGGAAACGATCCGCACCGTGCCTAAACCGGTCCGCTGGCTGCCCGACGCGCTCTGGCCGTGGGTGCGCGAACGGCAGGCGCGGCTGCAGCTTTTCCTGATCGCCGCGACCCTGCCCCCAAGATTCCGGGACCGGCTGGGAATCCCGTGGACTCCCCCGCAGCAACGGCGGTTCCGCCGGTTCTGCCGCGCGGTCCGCCTCGTCGGGGCGCTCGTGCCGCCCTCACTGCGCGCGGCGCACGTGCGATCCCTGGCCCGGCTGAACGTGTGGTACCGCCGCCGGCACGGCGTCATGGACTGACTCGCTTACCCGCGACAAGGTCACCCTGGAGTCCGAGGTCCCGGCGGCCAAGACCGCTTGAGTGCCGTGAGGGGCCCCCTCACGGCCCAGGAGGGCATGAGGGGGTCCCTCACGGCATCAGGCCGCGGCGGCGGTGAGGGCTCGCGCGGTGAGGACGCGGGCCAGGTGCGAGCGGTATTCGGCGCTCGCGTGCGGTTCGGTGAGCGGGCTCGCATCGTCGGCCGCGAGTGCCGCGGCGTCCTCGATGGACGCACCGGAGGCGAGCGCCCGCTCGGTCGCGGTGGCGCGCAACGGGGTGCCGCCCATGTTGATCAGGCCGACCGACTGCCCGAGCACCGCGACACCCACGATGGCCCAGTCGATCGCCCGGCGGGTGAACTTCTCGAAGCCCCAGCCCGTGCCGGCCGCGTCCGGCACGCGGATCTCGGTGATCAGCTCGTCCGGCTCCAGCGGGGTGGTGAACGGGCCGAGGAAGAACTCCCCCGCCGGGATTTCCCGCTGCCCGCCCGGCCCGCGCACGACGAGCGAACCACCGGAGGCGAGCAGCGCGGCCGGCAGGTCGGCGGCCGCGTCGGCGTGCGCGAGCGAGCCGCCGATGGTGCCGCGGTGACGTACCTGCTGGTCGCCGACCGAGCCGGACACGTGCGCCAGCAGCGGCGCGTGCCGGCGGAGGACCTCGTCGTGGTGCAGGTCGTGGTAACGCGACAGGGCACCGATCGCGACCGTGCCGTCCTCGACGCGCACGTAACGCAATTCGGCGAGCGGCGCCACGTCCACCAGGATCTCGGGCGTGGCGAAGCGCAGTTTCATCAACGGCAGCAACGAATGCCCGCCGGCGAGCACCTGCGCCTCGTCGCAGTGCTCGCCGAGCACGCTCAGCGCTTCCTCCACAGTGGACACACGGCGGTAGCTGAACTGGGCCGGGATCACCGGTCGACCTCCTGTCCCGACGCGTCGATCACGGCGCTGACGATGTTGTGGTACCCCGTGCAGCGGCACAGGTTGCCTTCCAGCCCGGCTCGGACCTCTTCGCGGGTGGGCTTGGGATTGTGGGCCAGCAGCGAAACCGACGCCATGATCATGCCCGGCGTGCAGAACCCGCACTGCAGCCCGTGCTGCTCGCGGAACGCGCGCTGCACCGGGTGCAGCTCGCCGCCTTCCCCGCCCAGCCCCTCGACCGTGGTGACCTCGTGCCCGTCGGCCTGCGCGGCCAGCACCGTGCACGATTTGACCGACTCGCCGTCGAGCAGCACCGTGCACGCGCCGCACGACGTCGTGTCACAGCCGATGTTCGTGGCGGTCAGCCCCGCGTTCTCCCGCAGGAAGTGCACCAGCAGCGTGCGGTCCTCGACCTCCTCGGTCACCGCCTTGCCGTTGACCTCGATGGAGACCTTCACTTCGCCTCACCTTTCGCAGAGAGCGCTTCCCACACCCGCAGCGGGGTCGTGGGCATGTCCAGATGGCGCACACCCAGGTGCGCCAGCGCGTCCACCACGGCGTTGTGCACCGCGGGAGTCGAACCGATCGTCGCGGCCTCGCCGATTCCCTTGACACCCAACGGGTTCCGGTCCGTCGGCGTGGCCGAGTCCAGCAGCTCGAAATCGGGCAGCTCGGTCGCGGTGATGAATGAATAGTCCGCCAGCGTCGCCGTCGTCGGGTTGCCGTCGGGATCGTAGGCCATGACCTCGAGCAGCGCCTGCCCGATGCCCTGGCCGAGCCCGCCGTGCCGCTGGCCCCGGAACACCAGCGGGTTGACCACCGGGCCGGCGTCGTCGGCCGCCATGATCCGCCGCACCACGACCTTGCCGGTCTCCGTGTCCACGTCCACCACCGCGAGGTGCGAGCCGAACGGGAACGTCGGCTTGCCCTTGTCGAACCACACGTCCGCCGACAGCGTGCCTTCCTCGGCGCGCGCGGCCAGCTGCACCCAGTCGACCGAACCGCTCGCCGGGGCGCCCTTCACCTGCCAGGCACCCGTGTCTACGTTGAGCTCGAGGTCCTCCGGGGAGGCTTCGAGCATGTCCGCGGCGATCTCGCGGGCGTTCGCGATCACCTTCTCCGCGGCCTCCCGCACGGCGGAACCGCCCAGCTGCAGCGAACGAGAACCGAAGGTGCCGACCGCCTTGGGCACGTCGTCGGTGTCGCCGTGCTTGACGGTGATCCGGTCCATCGGGATGCCGAGCTGGTCCGACAGCAGCATCGCGAGCGACGAGGCGAGCCCCTGGCCGTGCGGTGAGCTCCCGGTGTACGCGGTGACCGTGCCGTCGGGGTTGATGTCGACGCGGCCGCTCTCGCCGCCGCCGTCGCCGCCGGTGATCTCGACGTAGCTGGCGATGCCGAGCCCGAGCGCGACCGGTTCACCGGCCTCGCGCCGCCGCTTCTGCTCGGCGCGCAGCCCGGCGTAGTCCGCCGCGTCGAGCACCCGGTCGAGCGCCGCCGCGTACTCGCCGGTGTCGTAGTTCGCGCCGGACTTCGTCTGGTACGGGAACTCCTCGGGGCGGATGAAGTTGACCTTGCGGACCTCGGCGGGGTCCATCCCGATCTCGGCGGCGAACAGGTCCATCGCCCGTTCGAGTGCGGCGGTCGCCTCGGGACGGCCGGCCCCCCGGTATGCCGAGATCGGGGTGGTCGTGGTGACGACCCCGCGGCTGCGCGTCTCGACCTTCGGGAAGTGGTAGACGCCCGAAGCCATCAGCTCCGTCAGGGTGGGCAGGAACAGCGTCCGCGGGTACGCGCCCGCGTCCTGCACGATGTCGAGGCGGAACACCTCGACGGTGCCGTCGCGGCGGCCGCCGACCGTGACGGTGTTCTGCTGCGCGCGGCCGTGCGTCATGCAGGTGAGGTTCTCGCTGCGGGTCTCGGTCCAGCGCACCGCGCGGCCGCTGCGCCGCGCGGCCCAGCCCAGCACGATGGGCTCGGGGTCGGTCCCGATCTTCCCGCCGAAGCCGCCGCCGACGTCCGGGGTGATGACGCGGACCTTCTCCTCGCCGACACCGAGCCCGGCGGCGAACAGGCTCCGGGCCATCTGCGCGTTCTGGGTGGACAGCCAGACGGTGAGGCGGCCGTCCTCGCCCCAGGCGCACGCGGAAGCGCGTACCTCCAGCGGCGCGGGCGCGACGCGCTGGTTCAGGATCGTCTGGGTCACCACGACTTCGCAGCCCTCGAAGCTGTCGGCCGGGAGCTCGGCCATCCCGTTGACCTGCATGACGTTCGTGCCCTTGTCCGGGAACAGCACGGCCTCGTCCGACAGCGCCGCGTCGAGGCTCGCGACCGCGTCGAGCGGGTCGTAGTCGACGTCGACGAGTTCGGCGGCGTCCTCGAGCTGGTAACGCTCTTCGGCGAGCACGAGCGCGACCGGCTCGCCGACGTAACGCACCACATCGGACGCGAGCCACGGCTCGACGACGGGGCCCGCCTCGCGCGGGCCGAGATCGACATCCGCCGCGGTGTAGACGGCGACCACCCCGGGCGCGGCCTTGGCGGCCGAGGCGTCGATGGATGTGATCCGGGCGTGCGCGATGGGACTGCGGACGAACATCGCGTGCACGGCGCCCGTCAGTGCCGGTTCACGAAGATCCTCGACATAGATCCCGCCTGTCGTGATCAGCTTCTGGTCCTCGATCCGGACCACCCTGGTACCGACGATGCTCAACTTAGGGCCTCCAACTGGTGGGTACCTCGAAGATCATGCCTCACGGCTGGACCCAACATACCCCTGGAGACTTTTGTCTTACGGCGGGCGGAATTCTCGTCACACGGCGAAGGCCCGGTATGCGAGCGTCCCGGCGAGCGCGAGCCCGCCGAGCCCGATCAGGACGCGTAACGGCGCGGCGGGCACGCGGCGGACGATCGCCGGCCCGAGCCACGAGCCGAGCACCGATCCCAGGCACAGCGCGACGACCGCGGGCCAGGCGGCCTTGCCGGTGAAGGCGAACACGACCGCGGCGATGAAGTTGGCCGCGCCGGTGGCGATGTTCTTCGCGGCGTTGGACCGGGCGAGCGACTGCGTCCAGACCGTCGACAGCAGCGCGAGCATCAGAACCCCGGCCGCGGCGCCGAAGTAGCCGCCGTAGATCGCGACCGCGAACGCGCCGGCGCCCGCCATCGGGCTGAGCGCTTGACCGTGGCCGTGGTTCTTCCGCAGTCGCGGGCCGAGGAACAGGAGAATCGACGCACCTGCGATCAGGAACGGAACGATAGCGGTGAAAACGCCAGGCGGGGTCGAGAGCAGGAGCCTGGCGCCCAGCGCCCCGCCGGCGGCGGTGACCGCGCACAGCCGCTTGAGCCGGTCCCGCTGCCCGGTCAGCTCCGGCCGCGAGCCGGCGGCGGCGCCGACGGTCGTGCCGAGCAGCGCGATGGTGTTGGTGACGTTGGCCGACAGCGGCGGCAACCCGACGGCCAGCAGCGCGGGATAGGACACGAGCGAGGCCAGGCCCGCGACCGACCCGGTGAGCCCCGCCCCGACCCCGGCGACGACCAGGAACAGCAGCGCCGGCAGGGTCAGGGTCACGGTGACCGATTATCGGCACGGTGCGGCGCCGCGGGCCGCCAGGGCGTGGCTCAAGTTCCCTGGATCACAGCGAACGCCGACTTCATCGTCCCCAACCTACCTAAGTTGGTTGATGGTCTGGACCAAGGGCGGGCATACTTTTGTTTCCGAACGCAACAAAGGGCTGAACGAGAGGCAGTGAACGTCGATGAAGACCACCGCCCGCCTGTCCCGCCTCCTGCGAATCGGCGTGCCCGCGCTCGCGGTCGCCGCCGCCGTGGTGGCGCCCGGCCACGCCAGCGCCACCACGGTGTTCAGCGACGACTTCGACGGCCCCGCCGGCGCGGCCGTCGGCGCGTCCAGATGGACGAACGAGACCGGCGACAACGTCAGCAACCACGAACTGGAGTGGTACACCGCCGGCGCGGAGAACGCCGCGCTCGACGGCAACGGCCACCTGGTGATCACCGCCCGCCAGGAGGGCGGCCACGACTGCTGGTACGGCCCGTGCACCTACACCTCGGCCCGACTCAACACCGCCAGCAAGTTCACTCAGGCCTACGGCCATTTCGAGGCCCGGATGAAGCTGCCGCGCGGCCAGGGCATGTGGCCCGCGTTCTGGGCCCTCGGCGACGACATCGGCACGAACAGCTGGCCGGACTGCGGCGAGATCGACTTCATGGAGAACATCGGCCGCGAACCCACCACCGTGCATGGCACGATCCACGGCCCCGGCTACTCGGGCTCGGGCGGCATCGGCGCGCCGTATACGGGCCCGAACTTCTCCGACGACTTCCACACCTTCGCCGTCGACTGGGCGCCGGACAGCATCAAGTGGTACGTCGACGGGAACCTGTACCAGACCAGGACCCCGGCCGACCTGAACGGCAACCGCTGGGTGTTCGACCACCCGTTCTTCATCGTCCTCAACCTCGCCGTCGGCGGCGACTGGCCGGGTTCGCCGGACGGCGGTACCCGGTTCCCACAGCAACTCGTCGTCGACTACGTGCACGTCACCACCTGACCACTCGCCAACGACAGGTAGAACGTGTTCTAATCTGAGGCATGCGCCACGGTATCGTCCTGTTCACCAGTGACCGCGGGATCTCGCCCGCCGAGGCCGCGAGGGCGGCCGAGGAAGCTGGATTCGACTCGTTCAGCGTGCCCGAGCACACGCATATCCCCGTCAAGCGCGAAGCGGCGCACCCGCGCACCGGCGACGCGACCCTGCCCGACGACCGCTACCTGCGCACGCTCGACCCGTGGGTCGCGCTCGCGACGGCCGCGTCGGTCACCACCCGCATCCGCCTCTCGACCGCCGTCGCGCTGCCCGTCGAGCACGACCCGATCACGCTCGCCAAGACCATCGCCTCCCTCGACCACCTCTCCGGCGGGCGGGTGACGCTCGGCGTCGGCTTCGGCTGGAACACCGACGAACTGGCCGATCACGGCGTGCCGCCCGGGCGGCGGCGCACGATGCTGCGCGAGTACCTCGACGCGATGCGTGCACTGTGGACGGACGAAGAAGCCTCGTACAAGGGCGAATTCGTCGAGTTCGGGCCGAGCTGGGCATGGCCGAAACCCGCCGGGGAGGTGCCGGTGGTTGTCGGCGCGGCGGGGACGGAGAAGACGTTCGGCTGGATCGCGCGATCCGCGGCCGGCTGGCTGACCACGCCGATGGAGGGCGATCTGGAGGAGAAGATCACGCTCCTGCACCGGGTGTGGCGCGACGCCGGCCGCGAAGGCGAACCCGAGATCATCGTGCTCGCGGGCAAGCCGCAGCCGGAAGTGCTTACCCGGTACGAGGAACTCGGCGTCACCGAGGTCCTTTTCGGACTTCCCGACCGCGCGCCCGAGGAGGTCGCCGCCTACCTGGACAGGCTGGCCGGGAAGCTCGCGCTCACTCCGAAGCCTGCTCCGTAAGCGGAAGCAGCACCTGGAACCGGGTGTTCCCCGGCTCAGAGCGCACCCGCAGATCGCCGTGATGGTGCTCGACCACGATCCGCCACGAGATGTCGAGCCCGAGCCCGGTGCCCTCCCCCACCGGTTTGGTGGTGAAGAACGGCTCGAAGATCCGCTGCCGGTTCTCCTCCGGGATACCCGGCCCGGTGTCGGAGATCTCGGCGCACAGCTGATCCTTCACCAGCGCGGTGCGCACGGTCAGGGTGCCCGAACCGTTCATCGCGCCGATCGCGTTGTCGATCAGGTTCGTCCACACCTGGTTCAGCTCACCGGGATAGGCCGGTACGTCCGGCAGCGTGCGGTCGTAGTCCTTGACGAGCTCGATCCCGTCGCCGATCTTGCCGGCGAGCATCACCAGCGTCGAGTCGAGCCCGTCGTGCACGTCGATCCACTGGTGCGGCGCGCGGTCCATCTGCGAGTACTGCTTCGCCGCCCCGACGAGCGTGGAGATCCGGGTGGTCGAGTCTTCGATCTCGCCCATCAGGATCTCGGTCTCCAGCGCGTAGGCGAGCCAGCGCACCGCGCCGTCGATGAGCTCCTCGCCGACCGAATCCAGGACCTCGTCGAGGTTCTGGGCCGACAACCCGGCGCCGACGAAGATCGGCGCGAGGTCCCAGCCCTGCTCCAGGCCGTGGTCGGTGAGCCAGTCACCGATCTCGTCCTCACGGTCGGCCTGCTGCATCGCGGTCAGCGGCGGGGCCGAGGCGACCTGCTTCACGAGCTGCTCCTGGACGTCGATGAGCTGCTCGAGCAGGTTCGGGTCGATGTCCTTCTTCGCCAGGATCGCCAGCTTGTGCCGCATGCCCGCGACACGCTCGCGCAGCGCCGCCGTCGCCCGGACCGCCGCGGCGGCCGGGTTGTTGAGTTCGTGCGTCAGGCCCGCGGACACCTGGCCGAGCGCGAGCAGGCGCCGCCGCTGGCCGATGAGCGCGTCGGAATTGCGCCAGCCGAGATACGAACCTTCCAGCAGGTGGGTCGCCATCGGGAACCAGGCGCGGAACTTCTCGGCGAAGTCGCGGGCCGGCAGGGTCAGGAACGTCAGATCGCTCAGCGCGTAGATGGAGGCCCCGTAGCGCTGCTGATCCTGGCCGTAGAAGAACTGCGTGGCCCCGCAGTACGCGCCGCGCTGGTCCGAGCGGGTCGTCTCGACCTCGCCGCCGGAATCCTGCTTGGTCATCCGCAGCGCACCCGAGAGCAGCACGTAGAAGCAGGTGGCCGGGTCGCCCTCGCTGATCACCTTGCCCCCGCCGGGGTACTGCTCGATCGTCGCGTGCTCGAGGATCCAGTCGAGCTGGGCGTCGGACAGGCTGGCGAACAGGAACAGCTCGCGGAGGAACTCTCGCGTCAGTGCGGGTTCGGTCATCGCTGCTCCAGGTATCGGTGCACCAGGGTGACCGCCATCGCGCCTTCGCCGACCGCGGACGCGACGCGCTTCACCGACTGCGAGCGTACGTCGCCGGCGACGAACACACCGGGAATCGAGGACTCCAGATGCTGCGGGTCGCGGTCCAGCGTCCAGCCCGGCGGCCGCCTGCCCTCGACCAGCAGATCCGGGCCCGTGCAGACGAACCCGTGCTCGTCACGGACCACCTCCTCGCCGAGCCATTCGGTGCGCGGGGCGGCGCCGATGAAGACGAACAGGTGGCTGGTCTCGACCGTTTCCTCGGTGCCGTGCCGGTCACACAGGGTGATCTTCTCCAGATGCTCCTCACCGTGCACCTGCTTGACCGTGGTGTGCGTGCGCACGTGCACGTTGTCGATCTGGTCGAGCTGCTCGATCAGGTAGTGCGACATCGAGGACCGCAGCGACTCGCCGCGCACCAGGATCGTGACGTCCTCGGCGTAGCGCGAGAAGAACACCGCGGCCTGCCCGGCGGAGTTGGCCCCGCCGACGATGTACACGTGCTGCCCGGCGCATTCGGGCGCCTCCGTCGAGGCGGAGCCGTAGTACACGCCGCGGCCGGTCAGCTCGGCGCAGCCTTCGGCCGGGAGCGTGCGGTAGGAGACTCCGGTGGCGAGCACGATCGAATGCGCGGCCAGTTCGGTGCCGTCGCCGAACTTGACCACCCGCGCCGAGCCGCGCGCCTCGAGGCCGACGACGTCGCGCGCGGTGAGCACCTCGGCACCGAACTTCTGGGCCTGACGGCGGGCGCGGTCGGTCAGCTGCGCGCCGGAAACCCCGTCCGGGAAGCCGAGGTAGTTCTCGATGCGCGAGCTCTGCCCGGCCTGGCCTCCGGTCGCCCGGCGCTCGACGAGCACCGTGCGCAGGCCTTCGGACGCGCCGTACACGGACGCGCCCAGACCGGCGGGACCGCCGCCGATGACCACGAGGTCGTAGAACTGCTCCGCCGGACGCGTCGAGAGCCCCACGGCGCCGGCGATCTGTTCGCCGCTGGGCTTGCGCAGCACCGCGCCGTCCGGGGTGACGAGGACCGGGATCTCGTCCGCGCTCGCCCCGGCGGCCTCCAGCAGGCGCGCGGCCTCGGGTTCGTCGACCGAGTACCACCGGTACGGCACCGAGTTGCGGGCGAGGAAGTCGCGGACCTTGTACGAGGGCGAGGACCAGCGGTGGCCGATCACCTTGACCTCTTCGACCGGCCGGTCCCCCATCGCGCGCCAGGTCTCGACGAGGGAGTCGACGACCGGGTACAGCTTCTCCTCGGGCGGGTCCCAGGGCTTGAGCAGGTAGTGGTCCACGTCGACCACGTTGATCGCCTGGATGGCCGCGTCGGTGTCGGCGTACGCGGTCAGCAGGGCACGGCGGGCGTGCGGGAACAGGTCCATGGCCTGTTCCAGGAACGCGATGCCGTCCATATGCGGCATCCGGTAGTCGGCGAGGATCGCGGCGACCGCGTCCCCGCGCAGCTTGATCTCGCGGAGGGCGTCGAGCGCGTCGGCACCCGAACCGGCGCGCACGACCCGGTAGTCCTGGCCGTAACGACGGCGGAGATCACGGGCGACGGATCTGGACACCGCCGGGTCGTCGTCGACCGTCATCAGGATGGGCTGGCTCACGAGGAAACCCTACGGGCAGCCCGGGGGCTTCGTCGATTGCGTTCCGCTAGACCGGTTCGACGCGGAAGACCGCGATCCGTTCGGCCGCCGCCGCGACGCCGTCCGGCGTCGACGATTCGGCCAGGCCCGTGGTGACGTACCGCCTTCCGACGCTCTTCGGGCTGGTGCGCACGAGTTCGTGCAGTAACGGGCGGCGCTCCTCCACGGGCAGCTCGACGAGCCGCACCGTGCTCGAGCGCCGCCCGCGGGCCAGCGTCACGGTGTCCGCGCCGCGCACGTTCGCGACCCAGGCCGCCTTCGGGAACGCCTGGATGACGTACTTCCCGCCGGTCAGCGGCAGCACCGCGATCGGGAACGTGCGCAACTGCCCGCTGCGCCGCCCCTTCACGTGCAGCAACTGGGTGGGGCCGAACGCGAGCCCGGCCCGCTGCAGCCCGGTGATCACCTTGTTGATCGAGTTGACCTTGCGCCGGTAGCTCTGTGCCTGATCTGTCATGACCTCGAATGTACTACGAGACTCGTAATATATCCACGTCAAATCTTGCGAGAAGGTTCGCCTGCCGTTCCCGGTAGCGAGCGACGTTCGCGAGCTTGATCTCCTCGTACCCGCGGATCAGATCGGGCAGCTCCGCCAGTTCGAGGACGGCCGGGTCGCCCGGGGCGGCCGCGAGCGCCCGGCTCACCGCGTCGCGGTACTCCCCGATCAGGGCGCGCTCGACGCGGCGGACGCGGGCGTACCCGAACGCGTCCAGCTTCGTGCCGCGCAGTCGCCGCATCGCGCGCAGCATCCGGAACACCGGGCGGAACCACGGGCCGAGGCTGATCTTGCGGCGAAGGCCGAGTGCCCGCAGGACCGGCGGGTGCAGCCGGTAGGAGACCTTGGCGCCGGTACCGAAGCGGGCCTCGATGTCGTCGGTCAGCTTCGGATCGAGCGACAGCCGCGCGACCTCGTACTCGTCCTTGTAGGCCATGAGCTTGTAGAGGTTGCGGGCGACCGCTTCGGCGACCACGGGATCCTGCCGCCGCACCTGCTCGACGAACTCGGCGTACTCCCGCGCGTACCGCTCGTCCTGGTACTCGGTGAGGTCCGGAACGCGGATCTCCAGCAGCCGGTCCAGCCCGGTGCCGGGCACCTCGGGCTCCGGCGGCGCGGCGACGATCTGGCGGCCGTGGCGGAACGCGCGCAGGTTCGCCTCGACGGCGGTGCCGTTGAGCCGAACCGCCTCCTCGATGCTCGCCGCGCTCACCCCGAGCGCACCCGCCTGGTACGCCGCGCCGAGATGGAGGATGTTGGCGAACTGGTCGTCGTCGAGCAGGGTCTCCGCCAGACCGCGGGCGTCGAAGTAGAACGCCCGGGCGGTCGCGTCGTCGATCGTCGCGCGGATCCCGTCCTGCGCCGGGAAGGACACGTCCGGGTCGATGATCATGCGCCCGGTCGGGACCTCCGTGGTCGACACGACGGCGGTCGTGCGGCCGCGGTCGGTCACCGCGAGCTGGCCCGGGTCGGCGCCGACGAGCGCGTCGCACGCGAGGTACAGGTCGCATTCGCCGAGGCCGAGCTTGGCCGCCTGCTCGACCGGCTGATCGGTGATCTTCAGGTCCGAGACCACCGCGCCGCCCTTCTGGGCCAGGCCGGTCTGGTCGAGCATGCGGACGTACCTGCCGTCGATGACCGCGGCGGCGGCGAGGATCTGCGCGACGGTCACGACACCCGTACCGCCGACCCCGGTGATGCGGACGGTGAAATCCCCGGTCTTCCGCCGCGGTTCGGGAATCTCACCGGGCTCCGGCAGGTGAGGCCGGGGCCGCTCGCCGCCGGGCACGACGGTCAGGAACGAAGGGCAGTCCCCCGCCAGGCACGAGTAGTCGAGGTTGCACGAAGACTGGTGGATCCGGGTCTTGCGGCCGAACTCGGTGGCCACGGGCCGCACCGACAGGCAGTTGGACTTGGTGCCGCAGTCGCCGCAGCCCTCGCAGACGCGCTCGTTGATGACCACCTTCGTCTCGGGTGTCGGCGCCTTGCCACGGCGGCGTTTGCGGCGCTTCTCCGCCGCGCATTCCTGCTCGTGGATGAGCACGGTGACGCCCGGGACCGCGGCGAGCTCCTCCTGGGTGCGCATCAGCTCGTCGCGGTGGCGGATCTCGACACCCTTGGTGCGCTTGAGTTTCCGCGGCGCGTCACTGGTGATCACCACCTTCGCGGCGCCTTCGAGCAGCAGCAGCCGCGCCACCTGTTCGACCGCCAGCCCGCCCACGGCTTCCTGCGCGCCGGTCATCGCGACCGCCGAGTTGTAGAGCAGCTTGTAGGTGATGTGCACGCCCGCGGCCACCGCGGCGCGGATCGCGAGGCTGCCGGAGTGCGCGAACGTGCCGTCGCCGAGGTTCTGCACGAAATGCCGGTTGCCGGCGAAAGGCGCCATGCCGATCCACTGCGCGCCCTCGCCGCCCATCTGGGTCAGCCCGACGACGTCCCCGACGGACTCGGGGTCCATGAACATGGCCATCGTGTGGCAGCCGATGCCCGCCCCGACGATGGTCCCCTCCGGCACCCTGGTCGAGGAGTTGTGCGGGCAGCCGGAGCAGAAGTACGGGGTGCGCGCGAGCAGCGGCAGGGAGATGCGCTCACGGCGGGCGCGGGCGGGGGCGAGCTTCGCGTAGCGCGCCAGCGTGGACCTCAGGCCACCGGCGATCGTGTCCGGATCCAGCTCCCCCACCGCGCTGAACAGGGCCTTCCCGTGGACCGGGGGGGCGCCGGCCCGTCCGTAGAGCACCTCCTTGACCGCCGGTTCGAGGAACGCGCGCTTCTCCTCCACGACCACGATCTCGTCGAGACCATCGGCGAACTCGCGGATCGCGACCGGGTCCAGCGGGTAGACCGCGCCGAGCTTGAGCAGCCGGATACCGGCCGGCTCCAGGTCGTCGATCCCCAGCGTGCGCAAGGCCTGCCGCAGGTCCAGATAGGCCTTGCCGGCGGCGACGATGCCGATCCGGTCACCATCGCTCCGCCGCACGATCCGGTTGATCCCGGCGGCCCGCAAGTACTCGACCGCGAGCGGCAGCCGCACCTCGTGCAGGCTCTGCTCCAGCCCCGTGAGCTCCGCGCCGAGGAGGCGGGAGCTGGGCCGGTGCGAGTAAGCGCTTCCCGGTAGCTCCGGCGGCGTCCACTTCGGACTCACCAGCGCGGTGCCCGCCCCGTCCGCGACGTTCGTGACGATCTTCATCGCCGCCCACAGGCCGGTCGCGCGGGACAGTTCGACCGCGTGCCGGCCGAAATCGAGCACGTCCTGCTGGTCGGCAGGGAAGAAGGTGGGGATCGCGAGATCGGCGAGCGCCCCCTCGGACGCGGACGGCACGGTGGAGGACTTCGCGTTCGGGTCGTCGCCGACGAACGCGACCGCCCCGCCGCGCGGGTGGGTTCCGGCCAGGTTGGCGTGCCGCAGCGCGTCGGTGGCGCGGTCGAGCCCGGGCGCCTTGCCGTACCAGAATCCGGTCACGCCGTCTCTGCGCAGCCCGGCGGCCTCGGCGAGCTGGCTGCCCATCACCGAGGTCGCGGCCAGCTCCTCGTTCAGGCCCGGCCGGTGCACGACGTCGTACTCGTCGAGCAGCTTCGCCTGGCGGGCCAGCTCCAGGTCGAACCCGGCGAGCGGCGAGCCCTCGTAGCCTGAGACGAAGGCGGCCGTGCGCAGCCCGGCGCGGCGGTCGTGGCGGATGCGGTCGAGCACCAGGCGCACCAGGGCCTGGACGCCCGTGACGTAGATCGTGCCGTCCTCGCGGTGATAGCGGTCCTCCAGCGTGAAGCTCATGCCGCACAGCACAGGCAATGAGCCAGGTCACACGCAAGAGGCACCGGGGTATGAGCGCGGAAGACGCAAGATTCGGGAGCCGCGAGCCTGCTTGCCGGTCGGTTCTTTGCGTACGATGCGCGCATGGCAGAACCCCTGGACGCGACGGATCACGAGATCCTGAACCTCCTGCGCGAGGACGGCCGCCGCACGCTCGCCGACATCGCGGGGCGCGTCACGCTGTCGACGGCGGCCGTGAAACGGCGGATCGACCGGTTGCGGGAGACCGGGGTGATCACGGGGTTCACCGTGCAGGTCGATCACGCGAAACTCGGCTGGGGCATCGAGGCCTTCACCGAGATCCGGTTCTTCGGCACGACGAACGTCGCCGAGATCCTGCAGACGACCACGCGCATGCCCGAGACCCAGGCGGTGTTCACGATCGCCGGTGACCCGGACGCGCTCGTGTGGCTGCGCGTGCGGGACATGGCGCACCTGCAGAAGCTGGTCGACGAGATCCGCGCGAGCCACCGGGTGACGAGTACCAAGACGCTGATGGTGCTGGACAGCTGGATGCGCGGCAAGTGACTCCCGGCGCGGGGGGACAAGGGAGCCCGCGCACGGGAGCACTCGCCCGCCGCGACGCTCCGAGGGGGAGTCCGAGCGCGAGGCGAGACGGGTAGCCACCGCCGCAAAAACCGGCATGTTCCCCGTGTGCCAGGTAGTCGCCGTGCCCAGGCGGGCTGTTACACGCCCCACGCCTAGCCCGGCCAGTCGAACTGGTACCCCTGTGCGACGAGCCACGGCAGCAACTGGTTGAGGGCCTCGACGGTCTGGGTTCGCTTGCCGCCGCCGTCGTGCAGGAGGATCACCGCGCCCGGCCGGACCGACTGCCGCACCGTCTCGACGATTTTCGCGGTTCCGGGCAGGGCCCAGTCACGCGCGTCGACGCTCCAGGAAAGCGCTTTCATCCCCTGCCGCGCCGCGATCTGGCGCACCGGGTCCGACCAGATCCCGCCCGGCGCCCGGAAGTAGGGCACGGGCACGTCGGCGCCGGCCGCGACCTGCAGGTCCGACCAGCAGCCGGCGATCTCGGCGGTGACCCGCTGCTCGCTGCGCTTGCTCAGGTCCTCGTCGTGGCTCAGGGTGTGGTCGCACAACCGCATCCCGCGCGAGAGCACCGCGCGTACCAGATCCGGATGGCGGGCGACGTTCGTGCCGACCATACAGAAAGTCGCCACCGCACCGGCCCGCGACAGCGCGTCGAGGATCTGCGGGGTGTACACCGGGTCGGGGCCGTCGTCGAAGGTGAGCGCGACGAACTTGCCCTCGCGCGCGGTCTCGCGCACGAGTCCGTCCGGGGTGGTCGCGACCGCCTTCGCCGCGGGAGCCGGGGCCTGCGCCGGCGCGCCGTCGGCGGAGCTGAAGGCCGAGACCATCGCCGCGATCGCCACCACCAGCGCGCTCAGCAAGATCGCCCAGCGGTAACAGTACGGCGGCCGCAGCACCCGATAGCGCAACCCTGCCTCCAAACCAAACACGGAATGAGGTCAACTTGTCGACTCGGGCTGCACGATAAGGTGAGAAAAGTGGAAATCGGGGGAACTTCGCCGGAGTTTCGCGCCATGAACCGGCCGACGAAGATCATTCCCGGGCGAGTGCGATCCAGTTCAGCTTTTCCTGTTCCCGGCGGGGAAGCTTCGCGACCACGAGATCGTAGGAGTCCTCGATCATTTCGCGGACCAGCCGGCCGGGAACCGAACCGTCGAGCAGCACGGTGTTCCAGTGCCGTTTGCTGAGGTGGTACCCGGCGGTGATGGCCGGGTACTCCTGCCGCAACTGCACGGCGAGGTCCGGCTCGCATTTGAGGCTCACCCGCAGCGGGGTGCCGCGCAACGCGCTGAGCGCGAACATCTTGCCCGCCACCTTGAACACGCTGGTGCCTTCGTCGAAGGGGAACTCCTCACGTGCCCCGGGCAGGCCCAGGCAGGTCCTCTTCAGTTCCGCGGCCTTCATCCCGCCAGCGTAACCGCTCCGTCTCCGGGCCCTTCGTGAAATCGAGCGGCTGCTGGTCGCGGGCCGCCGACCACATGGCCGGCCAGGGCCCATCCGGCCTGACGGGCTCGGTGCGGCGCCGTCGCCGTAGTCCATCGCCATGACGTTCACCGCGTCCAACCGCACGGACAGGGTGAACGACACGTCGAGATCCCGCTGCTTCTGCAACTGGGCGATCGCCTGGGCGCGTCGCGTGCTGGCCGCGATGTCACCGAGCGCGCCGTCCTCGATGTCGAAATCCACTTTGGACAACTGCTAGGTGCTGATCACCTTGCGGTAGGCCGAAGCCAGTGACGAGACGTCCGGACAGGCCTGCGCGAGCCCGATGCCGTTGGCGCCGCCGAACGGGCGCGTGGTGCTGGAACTGGGCGCCGCGTCCTCGTGCTTCGTCACCTGGAACGGCCACCCGCCCCCGCTGTCCAGACCACCTAGCAGG
Source organism: Amycolatopsis alkalitolerans (assembly GCF_006152065.1). Classification (GTDB taxonomy): domain Bacteria; phylum Actinomycetota; class Actinomycetes; order Mycobacteriales; family Pseudonocardiaceae; genus Amycolatopsis_E; species Amycolatopsis_E alkalitolerans. The sequence continues at coordinate 89,006 of NZ_VDFW01000007.1, read as the reverse complement.
CGCCGTTGTCGATCCAGACGCCGGCCCCGCCGCCCGGGATGTCGCCGTAGGTCCACCATTTCGCGGTCCACGCATGTCCGTCGTAGGAAACGACGGCGCCGCCGTTGTACGCCGTGGTGGCACTCCACGCCGCGACCGCGCAACTGCCCGCGGGCGTCGTGGTCGTGGTGGTGGTGGTGGGCGGCGTGGCACCGGCGAACTTGGCGGTGAACTTCGTGAAGTCCCAGTCACTCTGGGAAACGTTGCTGCACACGCCGTTGTCGGTGGTCGTGGTGCAGGCGCGGTCGCGGTTGACCGGCCAGAACGTGAACCGGCCCAGGTGGTGGCTCGTCGCGTAGTCGAGCACGGTCTGGAAATCGGCCTGGTAGAAGTACTCGGCCGCGTCGCTCTTGCCGTTCATCCCGGAGAAGCCCTCGTGCGCGTAGGCGGCCGCGCTGTCCCAGCCGAGGTGGCTCATCAGCAGCGAGTGGAACGCCTCCAGCGCGGAGGTCTGGCTCGAAGCGCCGTCAAACCCGCCGTCGAAGGGCATGATCGAGAAGTTGTCCGGGGTGAAGCCGAGGCTCTTCGACTTGTCCAGCAACTGGGTGCCGAACCAGCCGGTGCCGGCCGAGGTGCCGGGCATGGTCACCGACACGAACAGCCCGGGGTTGTCGCGCTGCAGGATCTGCGCGGCGCCGAGTTCGTTGCCGATCGCGGCGTCGTTCTCGTACTCGGGCTCTTCGAGGTCGAAGTCGATCGCGTGCAGGCCGTACTTGTCGATCACCTGCTGGTAGGCGGCGGCGGTTCCGGAGGCGCCCGAGCAGGTCTGGCCGAGTTTCGTCCCGCCGTACCCGCCGACGGAGACCGAGACGTCCCCGCCCGCGCCGCGGATCTTGCCGATCACCCCCGCGACGGTGGTGTCGGCGGAGACCGCGGAGGTCCCGTCCCAGGTGGGCGAGCAGCCACCGCCGTCGGGAGCGAGGATGAAGGCGAGCTGGAAGGCCTTCTGCCCGGTCGCGGCCATCACGGCGGCGGGATCGGGCGGGTTGTTGCTCTGGGGCATGAGGTAGGGGGCCGACGCGTACCAGTTGTTGCTCAGGGCCGCCGTCGCACCGGCGGCGGCGCCGGCGTGGGTGACGAGGGTGAGGGCGGTGCCGGCGGCGACCGTCGCGGCGGCGAGTATCGAGGCGAGTTTCCGGCGATGCACGTGTCCTCCTCGGAACGGGAGCTGCGCTTCCCCGTAATATGGACTAGACCATTGTCGCCGGTCAATGCTTTGGACCGAACCACCTCACGATGCCCGGCTTTCGTCGGGAACCGGGCATCCGCGCACCGGGCGGCCGGACCGTGATTCCCCGAATTGGTTCCCGGTTGAGAATGAACGACCTTCGCGGCGACCGGGAAATTCGATGTAAATGTGGACCGGAACCGCCGCGGGTGAGACCATCGAGCTTTCCCAGCCATTCTCACGGGGAGGCTGCGATGGCGTCGATCATTGTCTGCGGCGGAGGCCCGATAGGCCTGCTGACCTCGGTCATCCTGGCCAGGAGCGGGCATGTGGTCACCGTGCTGGAAAGCGATCCGCAGCCCGCCCCGGAAACCCCGGTCACGGCCTGGGAGAGCTGGCAGCGAAAAGGGGTCGCGCAATTCCGGCAGCCGCATAACCTGTTCTCCCGGTTCCGGATCATCGCCGACGAGGAAATACCCGGGCTGACCGGCCGGCTCGTCGAGGCTGGCTGCGCCAGGGTCGACGCGCTCGCCGGCATGCCGCCCATGATCGCCGACCGCTCGGCACGGCCCGGCGACGAGAAGTTCCGGTTCGTGACCGGCCGGAGACCCGTGCTCGAGGCCGTGTTCGCGGCCGTCGCGGAGGAGGAGCCGCACGTGACCGTGCGCCGCGGTGTCCGCGTCGCCGCCTTCCTGCCCGGACCCGAGGCCCGCGAGGGCATCCCGCACGTCGCCGGGGTGCGGACGGCCGCGGGCGAGGAACTGCGCGGCGACCTCGTGGTCGACGCGATGGGCCGCCGCTCCCCCAGCCGCGACCTGCTCGCCGCGTTGGGCGCCCGGCCCCCGGTCGTGGACGCCTCGGACGTCGGGTTCATGTACTACAGCAGGTACTTCACCGGTCCCGAGCGGCCCAAGGCACTCGCCGGGCCACTCGGGCCGTTCGGCACGTTCTCGCTGCTGACCCTGATGGGCGACAACGACACCTGGTCGGTCACGCTGTGGGCGTCCAGTCACGACAAGGCGATGAAGGCGCTCCGGCACGAAGAGTGCTTCCGCCGCGTGGTGCAGGCCTGCCCGCTCTACGCGCACTGGCTGGACGGCACCCCGGTCACCGGCATCATGCCGCTGGGCGGGATCCTGGACCGGTACCACCGCTTCACCGTCGACGGGCTCCCGGTCGCGACGGGCTACGCGGCGCTCGGCGATGCCTGGGCGTGCACGAACCCGACCGCGGGACGGGGACTGAGCGTCGGCCTGCTGCACGGGCAACTCCTGCGCGACACGGTCCGCGACCACCTCGATGACCCGTTCGAGTTCGCCCAGGCCTGGGACGCGACGACCGAACGGCTGGTGGCTCCGTTCTACTGGAACCAGATCCGCGCCGACCGGGCCAGGATCTCCGCGATGGAAGCGGTGCGCGACGGCCGGGCCCCGGCCCAAGAACCCTCCATTGTAGACAAGCTGTTCATGGCCGCGGCCTACGATCCCGACGTGTTCCGCGCCGCGCTGGAAACCGTCCTGTGCCTGGCGTTACCGCAGGAAGTGGTGCGCAGGCCCGCGATCGCCGAACGGATCGCGAACCAGGCCCAGCCGCCGCGCCCGCTGCCGGGGCCGGACCGCGGGCACCTGCTCGACCTGCTGGTCACCTGAGCCGGGATTCCGGGTCCGGATCCGGGGAGTTCCCGATGCGCCGCGGCGCCTGCCACGACATCGTGGACCCATGACGAACCCGAAACGGCTGACCAGGTCCCGGTCCCACCGGATGATCGGCGGTGTCTGCGGCGGTCTCGCCGAGTGGCTGGGCTGGCGGCCCGGCACGGTAAGGCTGCTGTTCGTGCTCTCCTGCCTGCTGCCGGGTCCCCAGTTCCTGATCTACCTGATCCTCTGGATCACCGTGCCGCTGGAAGACCGTTAAGGTCGGGGGTGACCGCCGCACGAGAGGAACCCGCGTGACCCGCTGCGCCTGGGCCATGGGCTCGGAGCTGATGATCACCTATCACGACACCGAATGGGGCCGCCCGTCCCACGACGACGCGTACCTGTTCGAACTCCTGCTCCTGGAGGGTGCGCAGGCGGGGCTGTCGTGGTCGACCGTGCTGAACAAGCGGGAGAACTACCGGCGCGCGCTCGACGGGTTCGACTTCACCCGGATCGCGCGCTACGACCAGGAGAAACTCGACGAGCTGATGGCCGAACCCGGCATCGTCCGCAACCGGCTCAAGGTCGCTTCGACGGTCAAGAACGCGCGGGCCTTCCTCGCCGCCCGCGACGAATGGGGCAGTTTCGACGCGTACCTGTGGAAATGGGTGGACGGCAGCCCGGTCGTCAACCGCCGCCGCCCGGGTGCGGCTCTCCCGGCGAGCACCGAACTGTCGGACCGCGTCTCGAAGGACCTCAAACGGCGCGGGTTCACCTTCACCGGCACCACGATCGTCTACTCCTACCTGCAGGCCGTGGGGGTGGTCGACGACCATGTGAAAGGCTGTCCGGCGATCGGCTAGGAGGCAGGTGATGGGCGCCGGCACGCCGCTACCGCCACGGCCCGGCAGCCGCGGGATCGCGTCGGCGCCACTGCCGTACTTCTCCCCGCGGCTCAAGCGCTTCCTCGCGGAAGAGTCCAGCAGCGCCGCGGTGCTCCTCGGGTGCACCATCGCCGGCCTGCTGTGGGCGAACATCCCCGGCGCCGGCTACGAAGCGTTCTGGACGACCGAGACGATGGTCCGCGTCGGCTCCTGGGAAATGGTGCTCGATCTGCGGCACTGGCTCAACGACCTGCTGATGTCGGTCTTCTTCCTCACCATCGGCCTGGAGATCAGCCGCGAGGTCACGGTGGGCTCGCTCCGCGACCGCCGGACCGTCGTCGTGCCCGCGTTCGGCGCGCTCGGCGGGATGGCGGTGCCGGCGCTGCTGTACTTCTCGTTCTCCCCCAGCGGGCCCGCGGCGGCGGGCTGGGCCATCCCGATGTCCACCGACACCGCGTTCGTGATCGGGATCCTCGCGCTGTTCGGCCCTCGCTGCCCGGACCAGCTGCGCCTGTTCCTGCTCGCCCTTTCCATCGTCGACGACATCGGCACGATCACCGTCATGGCCGTCTTCTACACCGCGCAGGTGTCGCTCGTGGCACTGGCGGTCGCGATCCTGCTCGTCGTGGTGCTCGTGCTGCTGCGGCGGGCGGGGGTATGGCAGCTCGGTCCGTATGTGGCGACCGGGCTCGCGCTGTGGTTCGCCGTCTACGCCTCCGGGGTGCATCCGACGCTCGCGGGTGTGCTGGTCGGGCTGCTCGTGCCGGTGGTCCAGCGCGACACCCACGCCCACGAGCGGCTCCGGTTCTACGGGCGCGCGGTCATCGAGCACGCCGATCCGGTCCGCGCCCGGCTGGCCTCGGCCGCGGTGCGTGCCACCGTCCCGGCCGGGGACAGGCTGCAGAACGCGGTGCACCCGTTCAGCGCGCTGTTCGTGGTGCCCCTGTTCGGTATGGCGAACGCCGGGGTGCGGCTGGACTGGCAGGTCCTGCACGGCGCGCTGACCTCGGGTGTGACGCTCGGCGTGTTCGTCGCGCTGATCGCCGGGGACACGATCGGCATCTCGGTGCTGGCCGGCCTGACCCTGCGCACGGGACTCGGGGAGCTGCCGGGCCGGGTCCGGTACGGGCACCTGATCGGCGGCGCGGTGCTAGCCGGGATCGGGTTCACCATCTCGCTGTTCCTGACCGACCTCGCGTTCGACGACGAGAGCCTGCGCGCCGACGCGAAGATCGGCGTGCTGGCGGGATCGCTCGTCGCGGCCGTGCTCGGTTCGCTCCTGCTGCGGTACCTCGGCGAACGTCTGCCGCTGTGCTCGCTCGAAACCACCGAGGGCCCGCCGCCGCTGCCGTCCGGTCCGTGGCGCGACCCGACGGCGGCGTGACTCAGCGGCCCAGCCCGAGCGCCGAACGCAACGCGGCGAGCTCGACCAGCCCGGTGTAAAGGCGGCCGTCGACGAAAAGCGTCGGTGTGCCGCGGACCCCGTCCTCCCCGCCCGCCGCGTAGTCGGCCTCTACGCCCGGCCGGAACGCCTGCGCCGCGTCACCCACCGCGCCCGTCACGCCGAGCCGGGCGGCGTACCCGGCGAGGTCGGCGTCGGTGAGCCGGTCCTGGTGGGCGAACAAGAGGTCGTGCATGGGCCAGAAGCGCTCACCGCTCGCTTCGGCGGCCAGGGCCGCGGTGAGCGCGAAGGGGTGCTTCTGGAACAGGGGGAAATGCCGGAAGATCAGCCGCACGCGGCCTTCGGAGGTGTCGCCGAGCTCGCGCAGCACGGGCGCCGCGGCGGCGCAGTACGGGCATTCGAAGTCCCCGTACTCGACGACCGTGATGGGCGCGTCGGCGTTTCCGTAGCGATGCCGGTTCAGGTCGACCACGTCCAGAGGCTAGCCGCGCCACGCTTCGCAGCCTCGAATCATGGGAAAACGCGCGGACCGATGTCACACCCGGGTGGTAGGAAGGTTTGGTGACCACCGACTCTCCGTTCGCCGACCTCGACGGCTACGTCGCCATCCCCCGCGCCGCCGGCCTCGCCCTCTCACCGGACGGGCGCCGCCTTGTCGTGGGCGTGTCCACGCTCGACGCGAAGAAGACCAAATGGGTACCCGGCCTGTGGGAGGTCGACCCGGCGGGCGAGCGCCCGGCCCGGCGGCTGACCCGCAGCAAACAGGGCGAATCGGGCGCCGTGTTCACCCCCGGCGGCGATCTGCTGTTCGTCTCTTCGCGCCCGGCGGCGGACGCGGAGGGGGACGGGGACGGGGCGGCGTCGCTGTGGCGGATGCCGGCCGGCGGCGGGGACCCGGAGGTGATCGCGTCGCCGCCCGGCGGGGTGGCCGGCGTGGTCGTCGCACGTGAGGCGGGCGTGGTGGTGGCGGGTTCGCCGATGCTGCCCTCGGCCGCGGATGCCGAGCACGACGAGCGGCTGCGCGAGCAGCGGAAGGAGGCCGCGGTCTCGGCGATCCTGCACGAGGAGTACCCGATCCGGTACTGGGACCACGATCTCGGCTCGGGCCGCACCCGGCTGCTCGCGGGCCTGCCCGGCGAACAGTTGCGGGACGTCACCGGGCACATCGGCCGCGCGCTCGATTTCGAGTCCACTTGGGACGTTTCACCGGACGGGCGCACGATCGTCGCGGCGTGGACGGTGGCCGAGCCCGGCGGTTCCCAGCGTGACACGCTCGCCACGATCGACGTCGGGACCGGCGAGCGGCGCGTGCTCGCCGAAGACGCCGACCACGAATACAGCGAGCCGCGCTTCTCGCCTGACGGCAGCCGGATCGCGGTCGTCGTGCACGAGCGCCCCACGGCGTCGAAGATCGGTGACAGCTGGCTGGCGGTGCTGCCGGCCGGCGGCGGCGAGCCACGCGCGCTGACCGAGTCGTGGGACCGGTGGCCACACGGTCCGGAGTGGACACCGGATGGCAGCGCGCTGGTGGTCGTCGCGGACGACCTCGGGCACGCGCCGCTTTGGCGGGTCGACGCGAGCACCGGTGCCGTGACGAGGCTGACCGTGTCCGGCGCGTACAGCGATGTGCGGATCTCCCCCGACGGGCGGTGGGTCTACGCGTTGCGGTCCTTTGTGGACAGCCCGCCCGCGCCGTACCGGGTGGCGATCGACGGCAGCGCCGCCGAAGCGCTGCCCGGTCCCGGACCGGCGGTCGAGGTGCCCGGCCGGGTGGAAGAGGTCGTCACGACGGCGTCCGACGGCGCGCGGGTGCGCGCGTGGCTGGCGCTTCCGCGGTCCGCGAGCGCCGAGGCGCCTGCGCCGCTGCTGCTGTGGATTCACGGTGGCCCGCTGGGTTCGTGGAACGCCTGGCAGTGGCGGTGGAACCCATGGCTCGCGGTGGCGCAGGGGTATGCCGTGCTGCTGCCGGATCCGGCGATCTCGGTGGGGTACGGTCTGGACTTCATCCAGCGCGGCTGGGGTGACTGGGGCGCGGCGCCGTACACGGACCTCATGTCGATCACCGACACGGCGATCGAGCGGCCGGACATCGACGAGCACCGCACGGCCGCGATGGGTGGTTCGTTCGGCGGCTACCTGGCGAACTGGGTGGCCGGCCACACGGACCGCTTCAAGGCGATCGTCACGCACGCTTCCCTGTGGGCGCTGGATCAGATGGGCGGGACGACCGACGGCGCGTTCTGGTGGGGCCGCGAGCTGAGCCCGGAAGCATCGTCGCGCAATTCGCCGCACCTGTCCGCGCACCGGATCAGCACCCCGATGCTCGTCATCCACGGCGACAAGGACTACCGCGTCCCGATCGGCGAGGGCCTGCGGCTGTGGTGGGACCTGGTGTCGCGTTCGGCCGCCGAGGACGGCTCGAGCCCGCACAAGTTCCTCTACTTCCCGGACGAGAACCACTGGGTGCTCACGCCCAACCACGCGAAGGTGTGGTACCAGACCGTGCTGGCCTTCCTGGCGAGCCACGTCCTCGGAAAGGAATGGCAGCGGCCGGAGCTGCTCGGGTAACGGCGGCCTGGGAGTCTGATCGGGTGCCCGCCGAAGCCGTACGGTGAAGGCATGGAGGTGCTGTCGGTCAACGTCGGGAAGCCCAGGGCGAACCCGTGGAAGCGGGTGCGCACCACCGGGATCGACAAGCGGCCCGTCAGGGGTCCGGTGGCCGTACACGCCCCCGCCACGACCGGTACCGGCGAGGTGGGCCTCGCCGGGGACCGCGCCCACGACGTCAAGCATCACGGCGGCCCCGACCAGGCCGTCTACGCCTACGCGCGCGAAGACCTCGACCACTGGGAAGCCAAGCTGGGCCGGCAGCTGAGAAACGGCACCTTCGGCGAGAACCTCACGACCGGCGGCCTGGACGTCAACGGCGCCCTGATCGGCGAGCGATGGCGGATCGGGCGCGAGGTCGTACTCGAGGTGTCCTGTCCCCGCATCCCGTGCGGCACCTTCCAGGGCTGGCTGCGCCGCGAGGGCTGGATCGCGGAATTCGTGTCGGCCTGCCGGCCCGGCACGTACCTGCGGGTGATCGAGCCCGGCGAGATCCGGGCCGGGGACCGGGTCGAGATCGTGCACCGGCCCCCGCACGAGGTCACGGTGACGCTGGCCTTCCGCGCGGTCACCCGCGAGCCCGAGTTGCTGCCGCGCCTGCTCGCCGCCGAGGGGCTGCCGGAACGGAGCAAGGACCTCGTCCGCCGCCGGACCTGACGCGCCTGCCAGAATCTCGCGGCCGAGATCGTGACCGCGCCGTTCGTTACCCGACGGCAGCCGGGGCTCGCCGGGCGCCTGTGGTACGGCGGCGCGAGCCTGCGCTCGGCGCGGTGGGCCGGCGAGCACGGGATGAACTTCCTGACCAGCAGCGTCATCCGGGCCGAGGAGTCCGAGGACTTCGCCGAGATCCAGCTGGCGCAGGTCCGCATGTTCCGGGCGCATCATCCCGACGGCGAGCGGGCCCGCGTCTCGCAGGGGCTCGTGGTGATCCCGACCGATTCAGCGACCGCGGCGCAGCGCGCCAAATACGAGGCGTATGTGGAAAAGCGGACCCCGCGCACAGCCGCCCCGCAGGGCCCGGGACGCATGCTGTTCGCGCGCGATCTGCTCGGCACCTCGGCCGAGATGGCCCGCCGGCTCTACGCGCACGCCGCGTTCCGCGAAGCCCGGCCCGGCGCTGGGCTGGTGGACTAGCGCTTGATCAGCCCGATGATCGAGCCGATGAGGCTGACGACCCCGGCGCCGAGGAAGAAGTAGTAGCCGGGGCCGGTGCTGTCCGGATTCGGCTCGCCGTTGGCGAGCCAGAAGACCATGCCGGCGATCATCACGAGCGAGACCACGAGCATCAGCGCGCCCGTGATCCGGCGGTTGCGCACCGGGACGAACATGACCGCGCCACCGAGGATCGCCACGCCGCCGCCGATCAGCACCAGGTACACGCCGATCTGGATGATCGTGCCCTCGGACGCGCCGAGATCGCTCGCCTGGCCGGCGAACTTGGCGATGTCCATGCCGGTCAGGGCGCGCCCCTGGTCGCTGAACCATTCGAGGAAGAACTGCAGCACCCCGGCGAGACCGCCGAGGATCACCACGACGGCGGCCGGGATGTTGTTCCGCGCCGGCGGCGCACCCCAGGGCCCCTGCTGCCCGTACCCGTACTGAGGGGCCGGGTAGCCGTACTGCGGCGGCGTACCGTAGCCCGGCTGCTGCGGAGCGCCGTAACCAGGCTGCTGCGCGGACCCGTACCCGGGCTGCTGGGGAGCTCCGTACCCGGGCTGGCCCTCGCCGTACCCGCCGAACTGCGGTGGCTGCTGGCCTGGATAGCTCATCTCTCCCCCTCGGACGGCGCGCGGGCGGAACCCCACCGGATGATGGTACTGCCCGAACCGTCCCCGGTGGGCGAACGCCACCGGAATCGCCGCGACAGGACGGTCCCGTCCGCAGCGGGTCAGGACCTCGTTCGGGGGAACTTGGTCGTGGTGATCTTCGCCGCGGGGCGGCCTGCGAGGGCCGGACATGAGTCCGAAGTGGACACCGGGCGGCACCGGGCACGGCCGGGTTTGGACCGGCGCCGGACGGGGTAGCCAGGACGGCCACGACTGGACGGCGCTGGGAACGATGAGTGAAACCCCGTCACTGCTGCTCGACCTGACACCGGACCACCGGCCTCCCCTGGTCGCGGTGCGGCGGTGGGCGGCACAGACCCTGCCGCGCGCGGCGCCGCGCTTCGTCTCCGACGCGCAGCTCGTGGCGACCGAACTGGTCACCAACGCCTACGACCACGCCGGAGGTGCCCTGGGGATCCGGCTCGCCTATGAGCCGGGGCGGGGCCGCCTGCTGGTCGAGGTCGACGACGCCAGCGACGAGCCGCCCGAACGGCGCGAATCGGGCGTCACGGACCTCCGTGGCCGCGGGCTCATGCTCGTCGGGCGGCTGGCCGAGGTGTGGGGCAGCCGTGCGCGGCCGGGCGGCGGGAAGACGGTGTGGGCCGTGCTCACCGGCGATGGCGCCGGTCGAACTCCTTGACGGCCGAACGCTGGGTCCGCACGCGAAGCCGCTCCTCCAGCTCGCTCTCCTCCAGCTCGTTCAGCCCCAGCTCCACCGCGCGCCGGATCTGTTCCCTGTTCTCGCGGACGACGGTCGAGAAGAACTCGTCGATACGCGGATCCAGCAGCACCTCCAGCACGACCCGGAACGACGTGTCCACGACGCCGCGCACCATCTCGCCGTGGAACGGCACCCGCCGCAGCCGCCCGAGCTGCCGGTCCTGCGACACCTTCTCGGTGATGATCGCGCGCAGCTCCTCACGGTGCGCGTCGAGCGAGCGCGCGAGGTTCTCCGGGTAGTTGCCGGTCTCCAGGACCTTGACCACCTCGTCGAGGACCGCGATGGTCACCGGCTTCTTGACCGCGCGCACGATCGGGTCGGACAGCTTGTCGACGAGGCGGTAGGTGAACTGCTCCCCCAGCGCGCGGTCGACGGCCCGGCCGATCCGCACGAGCAGCAGCACCACGACGACGAACCGGTGCCCGCCGAGCAGCACCGGATGCGCGACGGGGACCATCGCGAACAGCTCGTACCAGTTGCGTGCGAGAAAGCGCTTCCGCCAGCCGTGCCGGCGCCATCTCCACAGGAAGTCCCCGAGGAACGCCACGCAGACGCCCGCGTCGGTGTAGAAGAACCACATCGCGGCTTCATGCGGGGTCGGGCTCAGCATCAGGTACGCGGGCAGGCCCACGGAGATCACCGCGAGCACGAGCATGATCCAGTCGTCCGCGTGCACATTGCCGGGCAGGATTCCGCTGTTGAGCTCCGGCTCTCGGGCGTCGCGCATGGGCCCGATGATGACATGCGGTCCGAAGTGGAGCCGCTCGGCCGGCGCTCAGCGCGTGATCTCCCGAAGCGCCGCCGACGCGTCCGCGACCGCGTCGAGGACCATGCCGGCGAGCTCGCGGCCGACCCGTTTCGTCGGCATCCGGGTCGACGGCAGCACCACGTTGATCGAGGCGACCGGCGCGCCCACCACGTCGCACACCGCGGCGCCGACCGCGCTGACGCCCTTCTCGCCCTCCTCGACGTTCATCGCGAAGCCCGCCTTGCGGATCGCGGTCAGTTCGCGGGTCAGCTCCGGCCAGGCCGAGATCGACTCGGGGGTGCGGCGCTCCAGGCCGCGCCCGGCGAACCGGCGTTCGAACTCCACTTCGGACAATACGGCCATGATCGCCTTGCCCGCCGCCGTACAGTGCGCGGGAATCAGCACCCCGGTCCGGTTGCCGACCCGGACCGTCTGGGTGCCCTCGATCCCGTCCACGAACCGGATGTTCCGCCCTTCCAGCACGCCGAGGCTCACCGTCTCGCCGGTGCGCGCCGAGAGCCGTTCGAGCGCCGGCCGCACGACCTGCCGCACATCCATCCCGGCACTGGCCAGCCCCACCTCACGCAGCACCGGACCGGGACGGTACGGCCCGTTGCGCGTCTCCTGCTCCGCGAAACCCTGTGCGCGCAGGGAGTTCAGCAACCGGTGCGCGGTCGAGGGCGCGACCCCGAGCAGGTCCGAAACCTCCGACAGGCGCAGCGCGCGGTGCTGGGCCAGCAACCGGACGAGCTGGAGCGCGTTGTCCACCGAACTGAGCCCCGGGCGCGATTTCGCCATAGCGGAAATGTACCGTGCAAATCTTCCGCTCTGGCAAAACCCGTGATTCGCTCGGATCCAGGCCTTCGACAGAGGCAGGAGACGACGGTGTCACGACCCCAGCCGATCGACGCGATCGAAGAACTGCGGACCGCCCGCTTCGGCGGCTTCCACCTGATCCTCGTGGTGAGCATCATGCTCGCGATGATCTTCGACGGATACGACACGCTCAACGCCGCGTACGTGATCCACTACACCGTGAAACCGTGGGGCCTCAGCCATGCCTCGACCGGGCTCATGGTCTCCTCCGGGCTGATCGGCTTCCTCATCGGCGCGCTGGCGCACGGTCCGGTCGCCGACCGCATCGGCCGCCGCCCGGTGCTGCTCGGCGCCCTGTTCGGCTCGGGCTTCCTGAGCCTGCTCACGGCGAGCCTGGCGAACGCCTTCGGGCCGTTCATCCTGTTGCGCTTTCTCACCGGGATCTTCCTCGGCGTGATCATGCCGCTGGGCACCGCGTACATCAACGAGTTCGCCCCGGCGCGCTCGGCGAACCGCGTCGTCGCGTTCGCCGTGGGCGGGCTCAGCCTCGGCGGCCTCTTCGCCGCGCTGGTGGGCATCTACGTGACCCCGCACTGGGGCTGGCATTCGCTGTACTGGATCGGCGCGGCACCGCTCCTGCTGGGCGCGCTCCTGTTCCCGCTGCTACCGGAATCCGTTCAGTACCAGGTGATGCGCGAGCGCCACGACGACGTCGCGAGGACGCTCGGGAAGATCAACCCCACCCGGAGCTACACCGGCGAACGGTTCGTGCGGCCGCGCGAACGCGCGTCGACGGCGGAGATGATCGGGACCGTGGTGGGGTCACGGTACCGGCGCACGAGCATCGCGCTGTGGGTGTGCGCGTTCATGATCCTGTTCTGCATCTACGGACTGTCGGGCTGGCTGCCGTCGGTGATGGAAAGCCGCGGGAACGGGTTCGCCGCCTCGTTCTCGTTCCTGGCGATCATGCAGCTGGCGGGGATCGTCGGCGGGGTCGCCGTGGCCTTCGTCTGCGACCGCCGCCGCGGCGATCTCGCACGGGGCCTGGTCGTGCTGATGATCGTCGCGGCCGTCGCGGTCGTGGTCGTCGGGGTGAGCACCGGCGCGGCCGTCCAGCTCGTCTTCACCGGGTTCGCCGGGTTCGGCATCATCGGCGGGCAGTCCGTTTTGGACACCCTGTCCGCGCAGACCTATCCGGCACACCTGCGCAGTACGGGCACCGGGATGATGTTCGGCGTCGGCCGCGTCGGCGGCATCCTCGGCCCGTATCTCATCGGCTGGCTACTCGACTGGACCCACGGCGCGACCTCGGTGGTGTTCGTGGTGATGGTGGTGGCGACGAGCGTCGCGGCGATCACCGCCGTGGCGCTGGTCTCCTTCCGCCGCGGAATTTCCACTATGGACAGAAAGGACGAGTATGACGGAACCCTTGACGACGGGCGGCCAGGCCGGCTATCTGCGGATCGCCACTGAGGAGGCCTACGCCCCGCCCGAGCTGATCGAGGCGTTCGTCACGGCACTGGAGACCACCGAAGACATCGGTTTCTCGAGCCTGATGGGCCACTACCTGACCAGCGACGCCGAGCGCCCGCGCTTCGTCCGCGATCGCCTGCAGGACGCGGGCGAGAAACGCTTGTCCGAAATGGACGCGGCGGGGATCGACCACGCGGTGCTGGCGCTGACCTCGCCCGGCACGCAGGTGCTCGGCGACGACGAAGCGCGCGAGATCGCCGCCATCACCAACGACCGGATCGCCGAGGCCTCCCGCACGTACCCGTCCCGGTTCTCCGGCCTGGCGGCCGTCGGGTTCGGCGATGTCCCGGCCGCGGTGAAGGAGCTCGAACGCGCGGTGTCGTCCCTGGGGCTCAAGGGTTTGATCTGCAACTCGCATATCAGGGGCCACTACCTCGACGAGCCGCGGTTCTTCCCGATCCTGGAAGCGGCGGAATCCCTCGGCGTGCCGGTGTACCTGCACCCGAACACGCCGAACAACGACATGATCAAACCGCTCTACGAGGCGGGCCTCGACGGGGCGATCTTCGGCTTCGGCGTGGAGACCGCGATGCACCTGCTGCGGATGATCACCGCCGGGGTGTTCGACCGGTTCCCGCGGCTCAAGCTCGTGGTCGGGCATCTGGGCGAGGCGCTGCCGTACTGGCTGTACCGCCTCGACTACATGCACGCCGGGCAGGTGAAGGCGAAGCGGTACGAGGCGATCAAGCCGCTGGAGCTGAAGATCAGCGAGTACTTCCGGCGCAACATCTGGCTGACCACGAGCGGGATGCCGTGGGCACCGACCATCATGTACGCCCGTGAAGTGGTCGGCGCGGACCGCGTGATGTACGCGATGGACTACCCCTACGAGTACGTCCCCGACGAGGTCCGCATGCAGGACGCGCTGCCGTTGACCCCCGCGGAGCTCAAGCAGTTCTACCAGGACAACGCGATTGAGGTGTTCGGCCTGGACGAGGCGGCGCTCACCGGTTCGTGACCCGCCCCGCCGCCCTGGCCCCGGCGCGGGGGCCAGGGCGGTGCGTCACGACAACCGCCGGCGGATCCACCAGAACCCGAACCCGCACAGTCCGGCGGTGAGCACCAGGAACACCCCCGTCTCGAGCCACTGGAAGAGCCAGAAACGGCTGTCGGGCTGGTAGCTGATCCGCTGCCGGTAGCCGGAATCGGCGAGCCGGGAGAAGCAGGCCCGCTGTGCCTGGGCGACTCCGGACTCCTGCCGCGGCGGTCCCATGCAGTCGTCGATCCACGAGGGCAGCGTCCGCACCACCTGCCCCGAGCGGTCGACCGTCACGCTGGACAGGATCCACGCGCCCGCCTGATCGGTGGCCACGTCCAGGCTCGTCATGCCGGCCGGGCCGCCGCCGATACCGTGCAGGTTCTCCGCCGTGATGTCCACGGTGGTCTGCACCGGCGGCATCAGATGCGGCCGGATCCACAACGGCATCGCGAGCTGGATGCCGACGAACACGGCGAGTGTCACGGCCATCGCGGGAATCGTGCGCCGCACCAGCATCCCGGTCACCGCTCCGAGCGCGAAGGCGAACGCGGCGTACCCGACGGGCGTGAGGTCCCGCGCGGCGAACAGCACCGGGGAAAGTCTCGGGGACTCGGCGCTGGTCTGCTGGATCGGATCGGACCACCAGGTCACGGCGGCACTGACGATCCCGGCGGCGATCATCGCGGAAAGCCCGGCGAGCCCGAGTTTGACCGCGAGCCAGCGGGTCCGGGTCACGCTCTGGTTCCACACCAGCCGGTGCGTCCCGGTTTCCAGTTCGCGCGCGATGAGGGGCGCGCCCCAGAACAGCCCGAGCAGGCCCGGTACCACCATCGTGACGATCGCGAGCCCGAAGAAGACGCCCTGATGGCCGCGCCAGAACTCGGTGGTGAACGCCGAGCAGCTACCGTGCGCCTGGCACGCGGCCAGACCCGAGTGGTACAGCTCCGCCAGGCCGGGCCCGGTGATCGCGAGGGCGGCCACCAGCGCGGCGACGCCCCCGAACACGACGAATGCCTGCAGGCGGAACTGGCGCCAGGTCAGCCAGATCATTTCAGGACCTCCAGCGCGGGACGGGCGGGCGGTGCGCTCATGTAGGCGAGGACGAGGTCCTCCAGCCCGACCGGCTCGACCGTCCACTGTGGATCAAGGATGGGTTCTCCGGTGCGGACGAGCAGCGTGCTCTGCCGGTCGGTGTGGCTCGCGGACACGACCTGCTGGCCGGCTGGCAACGCGTCCGGATCGCGGCGCGGCCCGGTGAGCAGGCGATGGGTGGCGAGCAGGTCGTCGACGTCCCCGGCGATCCGCACACGCGAGTCGACGAGCACGACGAGGTAGTCGCAGATGCGTTCCAGGTCGGTCACCAGATGCGAGGACAGTACGACGCTCAGCTCGTATTCGGCGGCCGCCTCCATCAGTCCCTGCAGGAACTCCCTGCGCGCCAAGGGATCCACGGCGGCGACCGGTTCGTCGAGCAGCAGCAGCTCGGGCCGCTTGCCGATGCCGAGGGTCAGCGCCAGTTGAGCGCGCTGGCCGCCGGACAGCCTTCCCGCCCGCTGACCGGGGTCCAGGCCGAGCCGTTCGATCCGCGCCCGCGCGGCGGCGGCGTCCCATCGCGGGTTGAGCCTGGCGCCGAGCCGCAGGTGCTCGCCGACGGTCAGCCCGCCGTAGGTCGGGGTGTCCTGGGCGACGAAGCCGATCTTCGCCGAGCCGGGAGCCGGGCGCTCGCCGAGCACCTGCAGGCTGCCCTCGGTGGGCGACAGCTGGCCCGCGGCGAGGTTGAGCAGGGTCGACTTGCCGGCCCCGTTCGGCCCGACGAGCCCGGCGACGCGCCCGGCCGGGATGTCCAGCGTGCAGCCGGACAGCGCCCAGTGGCGGCCGTACCGCTTGCCCAGCGCCTGGGTTTCGAGTGCACTCGTCATGCTATGTCCTCCTGGGCGCCGGCCCGAAAGGTCGTCAGGAAGAGGGCTTCGATGCTTTCGTCGTCGAGCCCGGCGCGGCGCGCCTTGGCCAGCCACCGGCGCAACTCGTGGCGCAGCGGGCCGTGCGCGGCGAGCGAGGCGTCGCTCAACGTCCGCGTCACGAACGTGCCGACTCCGGGCCGGGCGGCGACCAGGCCCTCGTGCTCGAGCTCTCGGTAGGCCTTCAGCACCGTGTTCGGGTTGATCGCGACGCGCGCGACCACCTCCTTGACCGTCGGGAGCTGATCTCCCTCGCGCAGCACCCCCAGCCGCAGCGCCTGGCGCACCTGGCGGACGAGCTGCAGGTACGGCGATACGCCCGACCGCGTGTCGAGATGGAACTCGATCACCGAGTCCTCCATTCATCTAGGTAACTAGCACAATAGATGAATGGATCCCGGTGTCAACTCCGCACGTGCACGACCAGCGACCACACGAGGCACCCGAACCCCGCGAGCGAAAGCACCGTGCGGACGTTGTTCCACCGCACCCACGCGGTCTCGAACCGCGCGCGGACGGCGGCGAAATCCGCGCCACCCGCGTCGAGCGCGTTGTTGAGCGGCACGTTGAGGCTCATCGTCACGAACGTGGGGCGACGCGCCCGACGGCCCGACCGTGCTGCTGACCGGCACGTACCCGATGCCGGGCGAGATCAGCCGCCGGCTGCTCGAAGCGCTGCCCCCGGTACTGGTGCTGCGCGACGAGGACTGGAACAGCCCACTGGTCGGCCTGCTGGCCGACGAGATCGGCCGCGACGAGCCCGGCCAGGAGCCGATGCTCGACCGGTTGCTCGACCTCTTGCTCATCTCGGTGCTGCGCACGTGGTTCGCCCGCCGCGAGGGCGACGCGCCCGCGTGGTACCGGGCGCATCACGATCCGGTGGCGGGCCGGGCGTTGCGGTTGCTGCAGAGCGCCCCGGCGGAGCCGTGGACGGTCACCTCCCTCGCCTCACGGACCGGGGTCTCCCGCGCGACGCTCGCGCGGCGCTTCGCGACCGCGATCGGTCAGCCGCCGATGGCGTTCCTCGCCGGATGGCGGCTCGCGCTCGCGGCGGACCTGCTCCGCCAGCGTCCCGATGCGACGGTCGGCGCCATCGCGCACCAGGTCGGGTACGGCAGCGCGTTCGCGCTCAGCACCGCGTTCAAACGCGAGTACGGCCTGAGCCCGCAGCGGTACCGGCGCGCACGCGAGAATCATCCGGTGACCGCTCGCGGCGCCGAACCGGGTGCCATGATGAAACCGCGCATCCCCCAGTGAAAGGTGGCCGCGGATGTCCACCACCAACGAAGGTCCCCGCCCGGTCCGAACGCGGGCGACCGCGGCCGGTGTCTACGAATGGTTCCTCGGCGGGAAGTACAGCCAGCAGGTCGACGCCGAGGCGGCGATCGCCAGCCAGCGCGCGTTCCCGCTGGCGTCCCGCACCATGCGGTACAACCGGCAGTTCCTGCAGCGGGCCGTGCGGTACCTCGCGGGCCAGGGCGTCCGGCAGTTCCTCGATCTGGGGTCGGGATATCCCAGCTCCGGCAACGTCCACGAGGTCGCGCCCGGCGCGCGCGTGGTGTACGTCGACTACGAGCCGGACACCGTGGACGTGAGCACGTCGATCCTCGCGGACGATCCGGACGTCACCTGCGTGCTCGGCGACCTGCGCGAGCCCGGCGAGATCTTCGCGCATCCTCAGGTGGGGCGGCTGCTCGACTTCGGCGAGCCGGTCGGGCTGCTGATGATCGCGGTGCTGCACTTCCTCCCGGACACCGAGCAGACCGCTCGGCTCGTCCGCGGCTACGTGGACCGGCTCGCGCCGGGCAGCCATCTCGCCATCAGCCACGGCAGGAGCGCGCCGAGTTCACGGGTGCGTGAGCTCCAGACCGAGGCCGCCCAGGTCTACAACAAGACCGTCAGCGAGAACGGTTACCCGCGCCCCATCGAGGAAATCGAGCGTTTCTTCGGCGGGACCGTGCTGGTTCCGCCCGGCGTCTGCCCGGTGACCGACTGGCATCCCGACGATCCCGACCACCAGCACGACGACGAAGACGAGGCGAGCGCGATCATCGCGGGCGGGGTCGGGCGAGTCGAGCGCTGAGGGCGCGACGTCAACGGCGCGCCCGCACCTGCCCGATCACCGAAGCCGCCGCGGCGACGAGGACCAGCACGCCCGCGTAGACGATCGCGGTCGGGCGGAGGCCGAAGCTAGTCGCCGCGAGGCCGGCCGCGACGGCGGGCACGCTGAACGCCAGGTACGAGACCACATACGCCACGGCGAACAGCTCACCGCGCTCCGAGGGCGCCGAAATCCGCCCCATGGTCCCGAAAATCGCCAGCGCCGCCGCGCCGAACCCGATCCCGGCCACGATCGTGCCCACGATCCCGAGCGCGATCGAACCCGTGGCCATCGCGGCCAGCGTGAGGACGAGTCCGGCCACCAGCAGCGGCGCCGCCGCGCGCAGGACCTGCCCGGCCGGGCGGCTCCGGAGTACGAACGTGGTCAGCGCACCCGTCGCGCACAGCAGCGTCACCACGAGCCCGCCGACGAAATGGTTCGTCAGGCCGAACACCCCGGCCGCCACCGACGGCCCGAGCGACAGGTAGAGCCCGCCGAGCGACCAGCTCGCCACCATGATCGGGATCAGCGCGAAGAAGTCCGGGCGCAACCGGGCGGGTACGCCCAGCCGCGGCACGAGCGAGCGGATACCGCCGGGACGGCGCGCGGAGGTCTCGGGCATGGTTACGACGATCAGGCCCGCGAGCACCATGCCGGCCAGCAGCAGGGCGAACACCAGGTGGGTCGGCGCGGGCGCGAACTCGACGAGCGCGCCGCAGCCCAGCGCGCCCACCGCGAGCCCGCCGACCGGCGCGACCCCGTTGACCACACCGGCCCGGCCCGGCCGGTGCGGTGGGTTCAGATCGACGAGCGCCGCTGCCAGGGTCGTCGTCGCCGCGCCGGTCGCGACGCCCTGCACGAGCCGGGCGAGGAAGAGCACCGAAACGTCTCCGGCGACGAAGAACAGGACCAGGGCGACCGCTTCCAGGGCGACCGCCGAAGCGAGCACGGGCCGTCGCCCGATGTGGTCGGAAAGCGCGCCCAGCACGAGGAGCGACGCGATGAGCCCGAGCACGTACACCGCGAACACGGCGGTGAGGGTCGTGGCGGAGAAATGCCAAGCCTGCTGGTAGACGATGTAGAGCGGGGACGGCGCGCTGGAGGCGGCCATGAACATGACGAAGATCGCCGCGATGGCCACGAAGCTGACCGCATGCGGCAGGCGTCTGCGCACCGCGGCCGGCTCCCCCAGCGTCGCGGCGAGTACTGGCTCGGACAAGACCACTCCTCAAAGGCAACGATCGATGCGTTTGGAGCTAGCTTAGCGCAAACGCAGCGATCGGTGCGATAATAACCTCATGCCCAGCACTACCAGCACCAGGCCGGGCGGCCGCTCCGCGCGGGTCCGCGCGGCCGTCCACCATGCGGTCGAGGAACTCCTGTCCGAGAACCCGGCCGAAGCCGTGACGCTGCCGCTCATCGCCGCCCGCGCCGGCGTGCATCCGACGACGGTGTACCGCCGCTGGGGCTCGCTCGCGGAACTGCTCAGCGAGGTCGCGACGAGCCGGTTCAGCGGCGACATCGTCGTGCCGGACTCGGGCAGCCTCCGCGAGGACCTCGAACGCTGGGCGATCGACGTGAGCACCGACCTGTCCGACCCGGACACCGTCGCACTGATGCGCGCCACGCTCGGCTCGGCCGCCGAAGGTGGCTGCGCCTGCGTCGGCGACCGCCACGCCCAACTCGACGCGATGCTCGAGCGCGAGCGCTCCCGTGGCGGGAAGGCGCCCGGCGTCCAGACCGCGGCAGACGCGTTGCTCAGCCCGCTGTACTACCGCGCGCTGTTCACCACCGAGCCCATGGAACCCGGCTGGGTGCGCGGCCTGGTGCGGAACCTGTTGCGGTGAGGGGCCACACACCCGGGTTTTTCCCTGATGTCCGGATTCTCCCGGTGTTCTAACGTCGGCGGCACTGGCGGCTGGAGCACCGGGAGACCCGATGAAGGCGATCGTCCAGGACCGGTACTGCGCACCCGAAGCCTTGGCGTTGCGCGAAATTCCCCAACCCGCACCCGGACCTGGCGAAGTCCTCGTCCGGGTCCGGGCGGCCTCGGTCAACGCCTACGACTGGCATCTGATGCGCGGCGACCCGTATGTCGCCCGCTTCATGGGCCATCCGATGGGGTTCGGCGGCCCTGCGGTGCAGGTCCGCGGCCGGGACTTCGCCGGCGAGGTCGTCAGCGGCGACAGTCCCGGCCTGCGGCCCGGTGACGAGGTGTACGGCGAGGCCGACGGTACGTTCGCCGAGTACGTGTGCGTGCCTGGCGACGCCGTGGACCGCAAGCCCGCGAACCTGACCTTCGAGCAGGCGGCGGCCGTCCCGCTCGCCGGCAACACGGCGCTGACCGGCCTGCGCGACACGGGCCACGTCCGGGCCGGGCAGCGCGTGCTGATCAACGGCGCCTCCGGCGGGGTCGGCACCTTCGCCGTGCAGATCGCGAAAGCCTCGGGCGCGAACGTGACCGCGGTATGCGGCACCCGGAACGTGGAACTGGTCCAAGGGCTCGGCGCCGATCGGGTCATCGACTACACGCGCGAGGACTTCACCCGGGGCACCGAACGGTACGACCTCGTGCTCGATCTGGTGGGCAACCGTTCGCTGGCCGGGCTGCGACGCGTCCTGGCGCCGGGAGGCCAGTTGCTGCTCTCCGGCGGCGGGATGTGGGCGGGCGGCCGTTTTCTCGGGCCCGTGGCGCTGTTCGTCAGGGGTGCGCTGGCGGACCGGTTCACCCGCCTGCGGGTGCGGGCCTTCACCGCCAAGGTGAGCCGGGAGAACCTCGCGACCCTGCGTGAGCTCGTCGAATCGGGCAAGGTGGCCCCGGTGATCGACCGGACGTACCCGCTGAGCGAAGCGCCCGAGGCAATCCGCTACCTCGAAGACGAGCACGCCCGCGCGAAGGTCGTCGTCGCCATGTGACGGACACCTGTCCGCGAAAGGCTGGGCCAGCGGGTAGCCTCTCCCTATGCGGCGAGACGGCAACCCCGAGTTCATCGAAGCCCTGGCCCGCGGGCTCGACGTCCTGCGCTGCTTCCAGCCGGGCCGACCGGCCATGACGCTCAGCGAGGTCGCCGCCGCCACGGAGCTGGCCCGCCCCACCGCGCGCCGGATCCTGATCACGCTCGAGCAGCTCGGCTATGTCCGCAGTGCGGACGGCACCTTCTCCCTCACACCGCGCGTGCTCGAACTCGGCATGGCCTACATCGGCTCGGTCAACCTGTGGGAGCTCGCCCGGCCGCATCTGCGCGAGCTGGTGAGCCAGACCGGCGAGTCCTGCTCGAT
This sequence comes from Amycolatopsis alkalitolerans, assembly GCF_006152065.1. Taxonomy (GTDB): domain Bacteria; phylum Actinomycetota; class Actinomycetes; order Mycobacteriales; family Pseudonocardiaceae; genus Amycolatopsis_E; species Amycolatopsis_E alkalitolerans. Next base: position 67,308 of record NZ_VDFW01000007.1, on the reverse strand, counting down.
CGCCCAGCTCGACGGGTCCGACATCGTGTACGTGGCCCGGGTCGCGGTGCCCAAGCTCGTCGCGCTGGCCGTGACCATCGGCACCCGCTTCCCGGCGCTGCCCACCTCGCTCGGCAAGGTGCTGCTCGCCGCGCTCAGCCCCGGGGAGCTCGACCGGGTGCTGGCCGAACCGAGCCGCTCGGGCGTGCCGCAGCGGTGGACGCCGGAGCGCGACGAGATCGACGCCGCGCTGCGGGACGTGCGCGCCCGCGGGTGGGCGGCCACCGACCAGCAGCTCGCGCTGGGCATCCGCTCGGTCGCCGCGCCGATCCGCGACGGGGAGGGCAAGGTGGTCGCCGCCGTGAACGTCAACGCCCACGCCGCCGAGACGACGATGGAGACCCTCGTCGACCACCACCTGCCGCTGCTGCTGCGCGCGGCCAGCGCGATCAGCGCCGACTGGGACGCCTGGCACGCCCGCCCTCTGGAGACCGTCGCCACCTGACCCACCACCCAACGTCGAACTGGTCAGGTGGCGATGTCGGGGTAGGGGAGGGTGAATCGCGAGAGGGCGCGGGCGTATTCGGTCTGGAAGCCCAGCGGTTCGTGGTCCCGTTCGAATATCCCGATGAACAGCGTCAGCGTCAGGAACGGGTGCGCGCCCAGCTCGAACAGCTTCGGGTAGTCGTGAGTGGACAGTGCCAGCCGCTCGGTCTCGTCGAAGCTCTGCCACGTCGAGCGCTCGCCGTCGTGGCAGGCGAGGATCCGGTTGGCCTGCTCGGCCTCCCACCACGAAACCGTGCCCGCCGGGTCCTCGCGGTAGCGCTCGACGAGCTCCGGATCACGGTCGATCGTGAACAGGAACTTGTTCAGCAGGTACTTGCTCACCGCACACCTCCGCCGGGGTACCAGGTGAAGTAGGCCTCCATCGTGTGGAACAGGTCGTAGGTGTCGACGTAATCCGCCTTCGCGCCCTCGCCCGCGACACCCATCATGAGCATGAAGTCCATGAACCCGTGCGTCGCGTTCCCAGGCAGGTGCAGGCTTTCCAGCGTCACCTCGCCGAGGCACTTCTCGATGTCGCCGCCGGAAATCCAGTCCACCGCCTTGCGGTCGAACTCGGGGTCCGGCCCGTGCGGCCCGAACTGCCGTGGCCCGCCAAGCTCGAGCGACAGGTGCCCGGTGCCGATCACGGCGACCCGCTTGTCCGACGGCCAGGACTCGATCAGCTGCCGGATCGTCTGTCCCAGTTGGACGAACCGCTTCGGCTGCGGGAGCGGCGGGGCGAAGATGTTCGTGTAGACCGGCACGATCGGCAGATCGTTCTGCGGGCGCAGGGTGATGATCGGGCAGGTGATCGAGTGGTCGATCCGCAGCTCGTTGGAGAACGCGAGGTCGAACCCGGCGTCGAGGCCCTCGCGCAGCACGTACGCCGAAAGGTCCTCCTGGCCTTTCAACACCATCCGCGGCAGCCCGAACTCGCGTTCCTCGTTGTACCAGTTGGCGTCGTAGACCGGCGCCTTGCCGACGAGGAACTGCGGCATGTTGTCCAGCCACAGCTGGTGGAAATGGTCCGAGCCGACCATCACCAGCACGTCCGGCCGCGCCCTGGCCAGGGTCTCGCGGAACGATTCCACCTTGCGCACCCATTCGTCGGCGAACGGCGGCCGGTCCTCGCCCGTGGCGGTGCTGGCGCGGTAGTAGAACGGGTGGTGCGTGGACGCGATCACCGCGACCAGCTCAGCCATGTGAACCTCCATAGGGTTCCGGGGGAACGGATGCGTTGTGCAGATCCACCGACAGGAAGATCTCGTTCGCGACCGGGTTCCGCAGTTCCTCCGCGAGCTGCCCGATCAGCCCCGCCGTACGCGCGAGCAACGCGAAGCCGCGCAACAGTTCCAGCGGCAACCCGAGATCGGCGAGCGCGGCGCCGCAGACGCCGGCGCCATTGAGCGGCAACGTCTTCCCGAGCACCTGCGGGTGCACGCGCCCGATCGCCGCGAACAGCGAGAGGTGCGGACCGTACAGGTTCTCCTCGGCGGCGATCTCGAACAGCCGCGGCGTGCGCGGGTCGCCGTCCTTGTGCACATGGTGCCCGAGCCCGGGGATGAACTTTCCGGCTTCCCGCCGGGATTTCACGGTTTCCAGCGCGAGCGCGTCCCAGCCCTCGTCGTCGGCGGGCAGCGGGGCACCGGCGAGCACCTCGTGCAGAAAACGCCCGCAGTCCTCGGTGACGCCGAGGAACCGCGAGCCCCCGCCGAGCAGCCCCGCCGCGAGCGCGCCCTGGATCGAGTCGGGCGCGGACAGGTACGTGAGCCTGGTGACGATCGCGGTCGGGGTGAACCCGTGATCGGCCAGTGCCGCGAGCACCGCCTCGAACACGCGCGTCTCCCCCGGCGCCGGGCGGCGCTGGGTGGCGAGCCAGAAAGCCAGCTCCCCGAAGGACACCTTGCCCATCACGTCGCCGGCCAGATCCTGGCCCAGCAAGGTGATCTTCTCCAGCGAGGACGCGCCGAGCGCGGTCGGGTACTCAGTCATCCGGACCCTCCAGCCACTTCCGCAGTTCCGCGCCGTGCTCGTCGAGCCCGGGCGGCGGGAGCCGGTAGCTCACCGGGGTTTCGGAGAACCGGATCGGATGCCGCGTCGTGGGCACGCCCGCGACCTCGACGACCGGGTCGAGCTCGAACCGTTCCGCCATCGCGAACCCGCCGTCGATCGTGTTGATCGGTCCACTCGGGACACCCGCCTCGACGAGCAGGTCGAACCATTCCAGCGCGCCACGTTTGCGCAGCTGTTCGGCCAGGATCGGGCGCAGCTCCTCGCGCCGCTCGGTCCGGTCGGCGTTGCGGGCGAACCGCGGATCGTCGGCGATCTCGGGAATGCCCAGCACCTCGCACAGTTTCCGGAACTGACCGTCGTTCGCGGCGGTGATGATGAGGTCGTTGTCGGCGGTGGGCAGCGGCTCGTACGGGAACACGCTCGGATGCGCGTTGCCCATCCGGTACGGCACGGTGCCGGACGCGACATACGCCGAACTGTGGTTGACCAGCCCGGTCAGCGCCGAGGAGAGCAGGTTGACCTCGACGTGCTGGCCCTGCCCGGTGGCGTCCCGGTGCCGCAGCGCGGCGAGGATGCCGATCGTGGCGTGGTTCCCGGCCATCACGTCGAACACCGAGATCCCGGCCCGGTACGGCGGGCCGGCCGGGTCGCCGGTGAGGCTCATCAGCCCCGAGATCGCCTGCACCATCAGGTCGTAGCCCGGCACGTCCTTCCCTGCGCCGGAACCGAACCCGCTGATCGAGCTGTAGATCACCGCGGGGTTGCCGTCCCGCACGGTCTCGAAGTCGAGCCCGTACTTCGCGAGCCCGCCCGGTCTGAAGTTCTCGATCACCACGTCGGCGCGCCGCGCGAGTTCCCGCGCGATCTTCGCGTCCGCCTCGTCACGCAGATCCAGTGCGATGGAGCGCTTTCCGCGGTTCACGCCGAGGTAGTAGGTCGAGACGCCGTCGCGCACGGGCGGCATCCAGGTGCGGGTGTCGTCCCCGCGAGGGCCTTCGACCTTCACCACGTCGGCGCCCATATCGGCGAGCAGCATCGTCGCGTACGGCCCCGCGAGGATCCTGGAGAAGTCCGCGACCAGGATTCCGGCAAGTGGACCCGTCATTCTTTTCCTTTCAAACCGGCCTTCGTGTGCGTCGCGGCGCTGCGATATTCGGTGTATGTGTAGGGGTTGTCGAGGATCTTGGTCTCCGGGACGTCCGGGTTCATCCCCTGCTGCCAGGCCTCCGCGCCGAGCGTCGAGCGCAGGTAGCCGACGGTCTCGTCGATCTCGCGGCGCACCGCGGCCAGGTCGATGCCGACGAGGCGGTGCTCGTGCTTGACCACCTTGCCGTTGACCAGCACCGTGTGCACGTCCCCGCGCTGGGCCTGGAACGCGACGTGCCCGTAGGGGTTGAGCAACGGGAACGAGACGGCGGAGTCGTCGTTCTTGATCAGCACGATGTCGGCCTTCTTGCCCGGTTCGAGGGTGCCCAGATCGGACTCGCGGCCGAGCGCGTGCGCCCCGCCGCGGGTCGCCCACGCCACGACGTGCTCGGCCCGCAGGCTCGCGTGCGTGACCGTTTCGCCCGTGGCGTGCGCCTCGAGGTGCTCGCGCGACCGGTCGGCGCCGAGCGTCGTGCGCATCGCGGAGAACAGGTCGCCGCTCCACCACACCGACGTGTCCATGGACAGCGAGACCGGGATGCCGTGGGCCCGGATCTGCCAGGTGGGCGGGTAGCCCTGGCCCGCGCTCTGCTCGCTCTCGGTGGACACGGAGATGGAACCGCCGGTCGCCGCGATCCGGTGGTAGGAGTCCGCCGAGAGCGAGGCGGCGTGCACGTAGATGGTTTCCGGCGTCATGAAACCGTGGTCGTGCATGAGCTTGATGCCCTCGTCGCCCGTCGCGCCCCACACGCCGGCGTGCGTCGTGACGGGGACGCCGAGGTCGCGGGCGACCTCGAACGCCGGCTTCTCCGGGAAAGCCGGGTCGCCGGTGACGTCGAAGGCGATCTGGAAGCCGAACATGTCGTCACCGGTCACGCGGCGGTTGACGAAGTCGCGGAACTCGGGCGCGCCGGTCCATTCCGCGGGCGGGGCCTGGATGTTGCCGTAGGCCAGGACGAACCGGCCCGGCACCGACCGCAGCGCGTCGGCGGCCGCGTCGGCGTGCTCGACCGTCTGCAGCCCGTGGGACCAGTCGACCACCGTCGTCACGCCGGATTCGAGCGCCTCGATCGCGGCGAGCACGTTGCCCGCGTGCACGTCCTGGGGCCGGAAGAGCTTGCCGCTTTCCAGGTAGTACCACACGAAATACTGCGTGAGCGTCCAGTCGGCGCCGTAGCCGCGCATCGCGGTCTGCCACAGGTGCCGGTGCGTGTCGATCATGCCAGGCATGACGATGCCGCCGCTCGCGTCGATCACCACCGCGTCCGCGGGCGCCTCCAGTTCGGGCCCGACCGCGGTGATGCGGTCGCCGGTCACGAGAACGTCCCCCCGCTCGTACACCCGGCGGCCGGCGTCCATCGTCAGGACGGTGCCACCGCGCAGGACCACGGGCCGGCCAGGGGCGAACTCGTTCGGCTGGTTCATCGCGACGCTCCTTCGTGTCAAGATCCGTACGACTGTCCGCTAGACGGACGACTGTACGCCCGCTACCTTTGTACGCCGGATCCGGGAAGTCAAGCACTGAAAAAGCCCAGGCGGACACACGTCCGGCCGGCCGCCGCGACAAGGAAACGATCGTCCCGGTCCGCGCCCACCACGTTCAGCTTCCGGCTGGGTATCGTGAGCGCATGGAAGGCATCGAACCGGACGCGCGGCCCAGCGGTACCGGATGCGCCGGCTGCGAGGCGGCCGATCCGCCCGGCTGGTGGTTCCACTTGCGGCGATGCGCGACCTGCGGGCATATCGGCTGCTGCGACTCCTCGCCGATGCAGCACGCCACGGCGCATTTCGCCGAGACCGGCCACCGGTTCGTCCGCAGCTTCGAGCCGGGCGAGGAATGGTTCTGGGACTATCGCGACGAGACCGCGTACGAACGCGGTCCGGCGCTTGCCGGGCCCGAACACCGCCCGCTCGACCAGACCGCACCCGGCCCGGCCGGCCGCGTGCCGCAGGACTGGGCAGCGCACCTGCACGCCTGAGCCGGGAGAATCCTCACGTGCGGACGATCACCGAGAACCAGCTTGCCGCGACCCTTGCCCGCGTACCGGGCGTGCCGCGCGTCGTCGCCAGCGGCAACTTCGCCACGCCATCGGGAGCACTGACGATCCTGGACAAGGCGGTGGCCGAGTACCGGCTGTTCATGCTCAACGCGCAGGCGGGAATTCCCGACCGCGAAGGCGTCACGCTCGAGACGCCGTTCGTCGGGAGCGGGATGCGCGGCAAGCCCGGCCTCCGCTACTTCCCGTCGCGGCTTTCGCTGGTGCCGCACCTGCTCGGCGATGCGCTGCCACCAGACATCGTGCTGCTGCACACGAGCGTGCCCAGTGACGGGACGGTGTCGCTCGGCACCGAGGTCAACATCCTGCCCGCCGCGGTCGAGGCGGTCCGGGCCCGCGGCGGGATCGTCGTCGCGCAGGTGAATCCCCGCATGCCCTACACCTTCGGCGACGCCGTCCTGACCCTCGACGAGATCGACTACGCGATCGAGGTCGACGAGCCGCTGCCGAGCCCGGCGCCGCGCCCGCCCGCGGAGGTGTCGAGGGTGATCGGTTCGCGGGTCGCCGAACTGGTGCCGGCAAACGCGACGCTGCAGCTGGGGATCGGCGGGGTGCCCGACGCGACCCTCGAGGCCCTGTCGGACCGCCGGGGCCTGAAGATCTGGTCCGAGATGTTCAGCGACGGCGTGCTGGCCCTGGAGCGAGCCGGCGCGCTCGATCCGGACGTGCCGGTGACGGCTTCGTTCGCGTTCGGCGGCGCGGAACTGTACGACTGGGTCGCCCGCAACCCGCGAGTCCGGATGCTGCGCACGGAGAAGGCGAACGATCCGGGACTGATCGCCCGGCAGCCGGCGCTGGTGTCCATCAACGGCGCGCTCCAGGTCGATCTGTACGCGCAGGCGAACGCGGGCCGCGTGCGCGGGGTCATCTACTCGGGGTTCGGCGGCCAGACGGATTTCGTCGTCGGCGCCCTGCATTCTCCGGGCGGGCGCGCGGTGATCGCCCTGCCGTCGTGGCATCCGAAGGCCGGAGTGTCGACCGTCGTGCCGCGGCTGACCGGTCCGGTGACCTCGTTCCAGCACAGCTTCATCGTCAGCGAGCAGGGCACGGCGACGATCTGGGGGCACGACGCCGCGGATCAGGCACAGCAGATCATCGACCAGGTGGCGCATCCCGGCGTCCGGGAGGAACTGCGCGAAGCCGGGCGGGATCTCGGTTTCCGCCTGCGGTGACCGGGATCCCGCCGCGGCAGGTCAGCGCGCGCCGAGCGCCGGATCCGACAGCGTGATCCGGCCGGTCTCCACGTGTCCGGCGAGCCGGCGCACGAACGCGCCGTCGGTGACGGACAGGTCGTACCAGCCCGCCGTTTGCGCGGTCCGCACGGTGTGCACCACCCGCGCGCCCGGGCGCAGCCGGTAGGACACCGGCCGGGTGGAGCCGTACCCGGTCGCGTTGGCGACCGCGACGAGCGCCGTGGCCTCGCCCCCATTGGTCAGGACCACCATCAGGTCACCGCTGTCGCCGGCGGGCCGGGCGGCCACCTCGACCCCGGTGCCGCCGCCGGCGAACCGCCGCAGGTAGCCGTTCGGGCCGTGCACGGTGAAGTCGTACGCCCCGTCGGAAAGGCTCCACTGCGCGGAAAGCTGTTGCCCGGCGCCGACGGTGTAGCTCCACGGCCCGGTCGCGCCGCCGGCCGAGGTCACGTGGAAAGCCGCGCCCGCCGTGCCGTTGCTGGCGAACCGCAGCGTCAGCGTGCCGCCGCCGACCGACGCGTCGACGCTCAGGTCGTACGGCAGCGGCATCGCGGGGCGGCGGCCGCGCTCCTGCTTCGGCAGCGCGGGGTTGCCCGGTGGGGTGGGCACGTAGTCGGGGTGGCGCTTGTCGTCGGGCGGTGCGTAACCGGCCGTCGAGGGCAGCGCCGGCACCGAGGTCTCCGTGCGCGAGAAGTCGAACGCGGACGTCAGGTCGCCGGTGATCGCGCGGCGCCACGTGGAGATGTTCGGCTCGTGCACCCCGAAGCGGCGCTCGATGAACCGGATGATCGAGGTGTGGTCGAACACCTCCGAGCAGACCCGCCCGCCCTTGCTCCACGGCGAGACCACGAGCATCGGCACGCGCTGGCCGAGGCCGTAGGGCAGGGAGTCGAGGACCTCTCCCGTGGTGTCCACAGTGGACGCGCCCTGGGCCGCCGACGGCGGCGCGTACGGCGGCACGACGTGGTCGAAGAACCCGTCGTTCTCGTCGTAGGTGACCAGCAGTGCGGTCTTGCTCCACACCTGCGGCACCGCGGTGAGCGCGTCGAGGATCTGCGAGACGTACCAGGCGCCGTAGTTCGCGGGCCAGTTCGGATGCTCGGTGAACGCTTCGGGCGCGACGACCCACGAGACCTGCGGCAGGCGCCCGGCCTCGACGTCGGCCTTGAACGCGTCGAACAGCCCGCCGCCGTTCTTGATGTCGGTGCCGGTGCGGGCCTTGTCGTAGAGCGGGTTTCCCGGCTGGGCGTCGCGGTACTGGTTGAAGTACAGCAACGAGTTGTCGCCGTAGTTGCCGCGGTACGCGTCGGAGATCCAGCCCCAGGAGCCGTTCGCGTCGAGGCCGTCACCGATGTCCTGGTAGATCTTCCACGAGACCCCCGCCTCCTCGAGGCGTTCGGGGTAGGTGGTCCAGCCGTATCCCTTCTCGTCGTTGCCGATGACCGGGCCGCCGCCCTTGCCGTCGTTGCCCGTGTACCCGGTCCACATGTAGTAGCGGTTCGGGTCGGTCGAGCCCAGGAACGAGCAGTGGTAGCCGTCGCAGATGGTGAACGCGTCGGCGAGCGCGTAGTGGAACGGGATGTCCTCGCGCGTCAGGTACGCCATCGTGGTGGTGCCCTTCGCGGGGACCCAGTTGTCGTACTTGCCCTGGTTCCACGCCGCGTGCGTGTCGGTCCAGCTGTGCGGGAGGTCCTGGATGAACTGGAGGCCGAGGTTGCCGACCTGCGGCCGGAACGGCAGGACGTCCTTCGTCCCGTCCGGCTGGTACCAGACCGGTTTGCCGTTCGCGAGCGCCACCGGCCGCGGGTCGTCGAAACCGCGCACGCCGCGAAGCGAGCCGAAGTAGTGGTCGAACGAGCGGTTCTCCTGCATCAGCACGACGATGTGCTCGATGTCGCGCAGGCTCCCGGTGCGGTGGTTGGCGGGGATGGCCGCCGCGCGGGCGATGCTGTCGGTCAGCATCGTCGCCGCGGCGGTACCACCGGCCACTTGCAGGAACCGGCGGCGGTTGAGGTCGGTCATGAACACGTCTCTTTCCGGGGATCGTCAGGGCGGTTCGGCGCCCGCCGTCGACCGACCAGTCTGATCACCGTGCACGGCGCGAAAACGACCTCGCGGCGAAGCTCAGGCAAACATTCACCGCCGTATAGGTCGTTATACTCCCGGCCTCAGGATTCGTGCAGGATCACGCCGCGGATGTTGCTGCCGGCATGCATGTCGGCATAGGCCTGATTCACCTCGCCCAGGCGGTAAGTCCTGGTGATCAGCTCGTCCAGCTTGAGCCGCCCCGCCTTGTACATCCCGGCGAGCCGGGTGATCTCGAAGCTCGGCGTGCCCATCCCGAAGATCACGCCCTGGATCCGCTTCTGCATCATCGAGAGCAGCCACAGGTTGATCGGCAGCCCCTCGGCCTTGACGTCGCCGATCCCGGTCACCACGACCGTGCCGAACTTCGCCACCGCGTTCACCGCCTGCGCCACGTGCTCGCCGGTGGTGACACCGACGGTCACGATCACCGAGTTCGCGCCCTGCCCGCCGGTCACCGAGCGGGCGAAGTCGGCCGCCTGGTCGATGTCGGCGAAGGTGTGCGTCGCGCCGAAGGTCGCCGCCTGCTCACGTTTGAACGCCGCCGGATCCACCGCGATCACGTGCGACGCGCCGCGGGTCGCGGCCGCCTGGACGGCGTTCATCCCCACGCCGCCGACGCCCATCACGATCACCGTGTGCCCGGCCTCGACCTCGGCCGCGTACTCCGCCGAGCCCCAGCCGGTCGGCACCCCGCAGGACAGCAGCGCGGCGACGTGGAAGGGGATGTCGTCGTCGACCTTGGTCAGCGAGAACTCCGACACGATCGCGTGGCGGGCGAAGGTGCCCACCATGGTCATCTGCCCGACCTCGGCGCCGTCCAGATGGGCGCGGTAGGTCCCGTCGGCCTGCGAGCCGGCGAGCGCGTAGATGCCGAGGTCGCACAGGTTCCCGCGCCCGGACGCGCACGGCAGGCACCGCCCGCAGGACGGGACGAACTGCGCCACGACGTGATCACCGGCCGCGAGCGAGCGCACCCCGGGACCGACTGCCTCGACGACGCCGGCCCCCTCATGCCCGCCGATCAGCGGCAGCCGCCCGACCGGCATGTCCCCGGTCGCGGCGTGATCGTCGGAATGACACAGGCCGGCGGCCTCGAACCGGACCAGCACCTCGTTGGCGCGAGGTTCGTCCAGCTCGACCTCCACGAGCTGCCACTTGCCCGGCTGCTCGAGCAGCGCCGCCGCACGGGTTCGCATCGTCGCACACCTCCTGCTAGAACAAGTTCTATCAGGAGTAGAGCATAAGACCGCACCGCGAACAAGGTGTTGACAGCGACGCCCGCAAGCCATGACAGAACAGGTTCTACTTCTCGTCCTTACCGGCGGATTACCGTCCTCGCGAGCCCGGTCCCGGTCGCGTTCGCCCCGGTAAACTGGCCGAGGCGAACCCGCGAGAAGGAGTTGACGGCTATGACAGCGCCCACCGAGAAGGCCATCCTCGCCGGCGGATGCTTCTGGGGCATGCAGGACCTGATCCGCAAGATCGACGGTGTCGTCGCCACCCGCGTCGGTTACACCGGCGGTGACGTGCCGAACGCGACCTACTACAACCACGGCACCCACGCCGAGGCGATCGAGATCGTCTACGACCCGGCGAAGCTCGGCTACCGGCAGCTGCTGGAGTTCTTCTTCCAGATCCACGACCCGACGACGAAGAACCGTCAGGGCAACGACATCGGCCTGAGCTACCGGTCCGCGATCTTCTACACCGGCGACGAGCAGAAGCGCGTCGCCGAGGACACGATCGCCGACGTGGACGCGTCCGGGCTGTGGCCGGGCAAGGTCGTCACCGAGGTCGCCCCCGCCGGGCCGTTCTGGGAGGCCGAGCCGGAGCACCAGGACTACCTCGAGCACTACCCGAACGGCTACACCTGCCACTTCGTCCGTCCCGGCTGGAAGCTCCCGGCCCGCTCGGCCGGCTGATCAGTGCCATGACCGACGACTGGCACCGGCCGCTCCGGCACATCAAAGGCGGCGAGCTGTCCGGGGACACCACGCAGACGAGCGGGATGCGGCGGCTCGAAGCGATCTCGGGCAAGACCGCCGGCTCGTCGAAGGTGTGGATGGGCGAGACGCACGTCGGCCCGGCCACCAACTCCGGCGACCACCATCACGGCGAGGCGGAGACGGCGATCTACGTCAAGTCCGGGCATCCGGTCTTCGTGTTCGCCGACGGCGACGAGGAGATCCGGCTCGAGACCGGCCCGGGCGACTACGTGTTCGTGCCGCCGTACGTGCCGCACCGGGAGGAGAACCCGGGCGACGAGGACGCCGTGGTGATCATCGCCCGCAGCAGCCAGGAGGGCATCGTGGTCAACCTCCCGAGCCTGTGGACCCCGGTGCCCGAAGGGGACTGAACCTCAGCCCGGTTCCGCGACGATCACCGTGACGCCGGGCAGCGCCTGGAACGGGGCGAGCTGCCCGGCCGCCGCCGACGAGTCCGTGATCAGCGTCCACGCGGGCGGCAGCGGCGTCCACCAGTGGGAGCCGGCCCGGCCGAGCTTGCTCGCGTCGGCCAGCACGAAGACCTCGCCCGCCTGCTCGATGAGCCGGCGCTTGGCCGACGCCTGCTCGGCGCTCGCCTCGCACACCCCGCGGTCCGCCGTCACCCCGTCCCCGCTGAGGAACACCGCGTCCGCGGTCAGCCGGGTCAGCGCCAGCTCGGTGAGCGGACCGACCGTGCTCTGGCTGATATGCCGGACCACCCCGCCGAGCGCGATCAGCTCGACCCCCTGCGCGTCGGCAAGCGCGTTGAGCGTGGTCAGCCCCGTCGAGGCCACGCTGATCCCGCTCCACCCCGACAGCCGCGCGGCGAGCGCGCCCACCGTCGTGCCCGCGTCGAAGAAGAGGAACTGCCCCGGCTTCACGTGCTTTTCCGCCTCGCGGGCGATCGCGGCCTTCTCGATCCCGGCCATCGTCTCGCGCTCGTGCAGCGGCTGCTCGTCGGTGCCGGGTGCGAGCGCGCCGCCGTAGGTGCGCACGATCTCGCCGGATTCCGTGAGCACGGCGAGATCGCGGCGGATGGTCGACGCGGTCACGTCGAAGCGCACGGCGAGCTCGTCGACCCCGGCCGGCCTGGTTCGCAGCAGATCGCGGATCGCCGCCCGCCGTGCGCTCGCGTTCACGAAGCCTGCTCCTCCTTCACCTCCGGCGCCAGCTCGACCGCCTGCCGCAGTGCCTCCAGCATGCTGGCCTCGTCGGCCTTCCCGCTGCCGGCGATGTCGAACGCCGTGCCGTGGTCCACGCTGGTGCGGATCACCGGCAGTCCGATCGTAATGTTCACCCCGGCATCCAGCCCGAGCACCTTCACCGGCCCGTGGCCCTGGTCGTGATACATCGCGACGACGAGGTCGAAATCCCCGCGCACGGCACGGAAGAACACGGTGTCGGCGGGCAGCGGGCCGTCGACGTCGATGCCCTCGGCACGGCATTCCGCGATCGCCGGGGCGATCTTCTCCTCCTCCTCGCCGTGACCGAACAGGCCGTTCTCCCCCGCGTGCGGGTTGATCCCGCACACCGCGATGTGGGGCCGCGCGATCCCGGAGCGGCGCAGGGTCTCCTCACCGCGGCGGATGGTGCGCGCGACCAGGCCCGGTTCGATCTTCACGACCGCGTCCACCAGCCCGATATGCGTGGTCACGTGCACGACGCGCAGCTTCGGCGCGGACAGCATCATCGACACCTCGGGCGTGCCGGTGAGCGCGGCGAGCAGTTCGGTGTGGCCCGGGAACGCGTGTCCGGCGGCGTGCAGCGCCTCCTTGTTCAGCGGCGCGGTGCAGATCGCCTGCACCCGGCCGGACACCGCGAGTTCGGTCGCCGCCTCGATGAACCGGTAGGCCCCTTCGCCCGCGACCGGCGACAGCGTGCCGAAGGGCAGGTCCTCGGGAATGACGCGCAGGTCGAGGCAGTCGATGACGCCCGGCGTGTAGGCGCCGTCCTCCGGTGCCGCGACCGCCCGGACCTCGAGTGCGGCCTTGGTGATCCCGATGGCCTTGCGCAGCCGCGCGACATCGCCGACGACCAGCGGACGGCAGGAGCCGTACAGCTCCTCATGCGCCAGCGCCTTGACCACGACCTCGGGTCCGACGCCCGCGGCGTCCCCCATGGTGATGGCGACGATGGGTCGTGCCATGGAAAGGTCCCTCCTCCTGTTCAATGCGTGGCCGTGGGATGAACGGCCCGCTCGTGCAAGCTGCGCCGCGCGTGCTCGAGGGTGCCCGGCCCGCCGAACGCGCCTGCCTTGGTGATCAGCGGCAGTCCGCCGAGCGCGGGCACGCTCGCGCGGACCACCCCGGGTTCGACCTCGCCGAGCACGTCGAATCCGGTGACCCCGGCGGCGAGCAGGACTGCCCGCGCGGTCTCGCCACCGGTGAGGATCAGTCCGCACAGCCGCTCCCGGTTCGCGCTCAGGCAACGGGCGGCGACCGCGGCCAGTGCGTCCGCGACGTCCGCGGCGCGGGCGCGCTCGACCGGTGCGCCCGGATCGGGGACGAGCAGCGTGTCCCCGTCGGTCGCGGCCAGCATCGCGGCGGCCCGGTTCCGCTCGGCGAGCCCGAACGGCGCCGCGAGCGGGACGGCGGTGACCTCGCCGGAAGCCATGAGCGCCGCGCGCTGCTCGGCGGCGAGCGCCGAGTAGCTGCCTAGCACGGTGAGCACCGCTCCATCCGGCGCCGGCGGGAACGGCCGCGGGCCGGCACCGCGCGCCCGCGCGGCCACCCGGGTCAGCCCGGCGGATCCGACGAGCAGCACCTGGGGGCCAAGCGTGGCCGCGGCGGCGTTCAGGATCTGCAGATCCGCGTCGGTCTCGGCGTCCGCGCAGACGACCGCGACCCCGGCCGCCCGGTGCGCTCCGACCACTTCGGACGGTCCTTTGCGGACGGTTTCGAGCGGGATCAGCGCGGTGGGCAAACCAGTTCCGGCGAACAGTTCACGCAGATCGCCTCGCGGCGCGCCGCCGACCCGGAGGACGCCACCGGTCACGGTGCGTCCCGTGCCGGGGAAGGCCGGGGCGAGCAGCGCGGTCGCCGACAGCTCGTGCAGCGCGGCACCGATCTCGGCCGCGATGTTGCCGCGCAGGGTCGAATCGATCTTCTTGTACAGCGGGAAACCCGCGGCGGCGGCCGCGCGCACCGCGGCGGTCACCGCCTTGGCCGCGAACGCCGCGCCGCGGTGCCTGCTGTCGGTGTCGACCGCGACGACTTCGGCGCCCGGCAGCGCGGCCGAGGCGTCGAGTGCGACCTCGGCGAACGGGCCGAAGGCGGCCGCGGCGTCGGCGGCCCCGGTGAGATCGTCGGCGACGATGACGAGGCGGCCGGTCACGACTGCTCCTGCTCGATCATCTGCCCTTCCCTGGCCCTGGCGGCGAACCATGCGGTGGCGAACGGGACCAGCAGCGAGGTCACCACCACCGAAGCCGCCACCAGAATCGTCGCCTGCGCCGCCGCGGCGTGATAGGCGGGGTTGGCCGCGGCCACGATCGCCGGTACCGCCGCGGCGTTGCCCGCGGTGGAGGCGGCCGCGATACCCGCGACCCCGTTGCCGCCGGTGAACTTGTCCGCGAGCAGCAGCACGACGCCGGTCACGAGGAACACGAACAGCCCGAGCCCGATGCCGAGCAGGCCCGCGCGCCACACCGATTTCAGGTTGATGCTCGAGCCGAGCGCGAAGGCGAAGAACGGGATGAGGACCGGCACCGCGCGGCCGAGCCAGGCCCGCATGTCGGGGTCGAGGTTGCCCAGCAGCATGCCGGCCAGCAGCGGCAGGACCGCGCCGAGGAGGGTCTGCCACGGGAACGCGGACAGGCCGGCGGCACCGAGGGTGAGCATGGTGAGGAACGGGCCGGACTCGATGGTCATGATCGAGTAGGCGGCGACGTCCTTGCCCTTGCCGAACTGGCCCATGAGCGCCATGTACAGCCCGCCGTTGGTGTCGTTCATCGCGGCGACCACGGCGAGCGTGGACAGCCCCGCGAACGCGCCCGAACCGATCGGCAGTTCGCCCAGCAGCCGGCCGAGGATGATCCCGACGATCACGGAGACCGCGACCTTGGCGGCGAACAGCGCGCCGCCCTTCTTCAGGATGTACGGCGTCGCCCTGACCTCGATGCCGGCGCCCATGCAGACGTAGAACACGGCGAGAATGGTCAGCGAGCCGGAGAACAGGGCTCCGGTGAACGAGCCGAAGAACTTCCCGGTGCCCGGGGCGACGGTGTAGAGCACCGCCCCGGCCAGCAGCGGGACGATCATCATCCCGCCCGGGATCGCTTCGAGTCGGCGCTTGATGGGAACGGCCACGACGCTCCTCCTTGAACGTGTCAAGCCCGGGGACGACCGGGCTGCGCTATATGCGCAACACTATGTCAAATTGCGCACTTCGCGCAACGACGAAACCCCAACTCGCGCGCGCCGAAAGCCGGACTCGCGACACACCCGCGAGTCCGGCTTTCAAGACGCGCGAGTCGGAATTCGCTGCGGGTGAGTTCGGCGTTCGGGGGTGCGCGGTTCGCGCAGGAGGGTTACGCCTGCCGCACGAGGTCGATCGCGCGGGACAAAGTGGACAGCCGCTGATCCAGGGTCTCCCCCGCCGGGTACAGCCGGACCGTGTCCACCCCGGCGTCGCGCCATACGCGCAGCCGGTCGCGCACCATCGCCTCGGTGCCGATCAGGGTGGTGCCCAGCACCATCTCGTCGGTGACCAGACCCGCCGCGCCGTCCCGGTCACCCGCCTGCCACCGCGCGCGGATCTCGCCGGCGACCTCGGCCCATCCCTGCCTGCCGTAGGCCTGGTTGTAGTAGTTGGCCGACGACGAACCCATCCCGCCGAGACTGAACGCGAGTTCCTTCTTCCGCCCGGCCACCATGACACGCAAGGCATCCTCGTCCCGGGCGAACGCCACCTCGGCGCCCTGGCAGACATCCAGGTCGGACCGCGACCGCCCGGCGCGGGCGAGTCCTTCGCCGAGATGGGCGAAGTACGCTCCCGGCGCGCCTTCGGGCACGAAACTCGTGCCCAGCCACCCGTCGGCGATCTCCCCGGTCAGCCGTAGCATCGCGGGCGAGAGGGTGGCCAGGTAGACGGGGATCTCGTGGTGCGCGCGCATCGACAGCCGCATCGGCACCGCGTCACCCGGCAACGGGATCTGGAACCGCGAACCGGAGTAGGAGATCTTGCCGCCTTCGAACACCCGGCGGGCGATCTCGACCGTCTCGCGCAGGCGCGCGAGCGGCCGCGCGAACGGCACCCCGTGCAGGCCCTCGATCACCTGCGGCCCGGACACGCCGAGTCCCAGCAGGAACCGCCCGCCAGACAGGTTCGACAGGGTGATGGCCGCCTGCGCGATGGCGACCGGGGTGCGGGTGCCGGCCTGGATGACGCCCGAGCCGAGCAGCATCCGCTCGGTCCGGGCCGCGTAGAACCCGAGCGCCGACGGGGCGTCGGAACCCCAGGCCTCAGCCACCCAGCAGACGTCGAGCCCCAGCTTTTCGGCCTCCACCACGAAATCGGCGGTTTCGCGCCAGTTGTCGCCACCGGAAGCCTCGACGGTGGTGGCCGTGCGCATCAGGCCTCCGCGAGCTCTTTGAGCTGCCGCAGCGTCGCCGTCATATTCCGTTCGAGCTCGCGCAGCCGCACGAAGACGATCTTCTGTTCCTTGTCCGGCATCCGGTCGATCGCCATCGACAGCCCCGAACGCCCCGGCCCGACCTGCATCCACTCCGACAGCAGCGTGCCCTCACCGGCGGGTTCGAGCCGGAACCGCCAGCGCGAGCTGGGATGGCCCGGATCCTCCACTGCCCAGCCGAACACCCGCCCCGGTTCGTACTCGACGACGTGCGAGGTGGTCGACCATTCGCCGAACGCTTCGTGCCGGCTGTGGCCGGCGAACTTCGCGCCGAGCGCGGGACCGGTGGCGCCGTCGAGCCATTCGACCGACCGCAACTCGCCGCTCATCCGCGGCATCAGTCCGATGTCGGCCACCAGGGCCCAGACCCGGTCCGGTGCCGCGCCGACCCAGGTCGACACCTCGACCGTGGGCCGGTCGGCGTACCGCGCCCCCGTCCACTCCATGACGGACAGAGTTTCTCAACAGGACTCAGCTTGTCAAGCCGGGGAGAACCGTCGCCGCACCTCGGCATTCCCCTTGAGCCGCTCCGGGAAGCCGGGCCCCGTGCCGGCCGTGGTGTCCTCGGCCGTGAGCGGGGCTCCGCAGTGCGCGCACACGACCTCGGCGTGGGTTTCGTGCCCGCACGCGCGGTGCCGGAACACGACCGGCACGCCCTCCTCGCCCGCGAGCCAGCGGTCGCCCCAGCGCGACATCGCGGCGAGCACGCCGAAGAAGTCCTTGCCCTTCTCGGTCAGCACGTAGTCGTACCGGACCGGCTCGCTCTGGTACGGCCGCTTCTCCAGCAGCCCTTCACCGACCAGGCGGCGAAGCCGCTCCGCGAGCGTGTTGCGGGCGATGCCCAGCGTCTGCTGGAACGCGTCGAACCGCTGGACGCCGTAGAACGCCTCGCGCAGCACGAGCGGGGTCCACCAGTCGCCGAGCAGGTCCATCGTGCGCGCGATGGAACACGGCCAGTTCGCGAACGAAGTCCGTTTCATGAGGCAAGGGTAGGCGGCGGTGGCAGACTGGTCCCATGACCGACGACCCGCAGATCCAGGGCGACTACACCGGAGACGGGGTGCCGACCTTCGACTACGTCCGCGACCGGATCGAGCACCGCGCCGCCGTCGCCGAGGGCATGACCGAACTGTCCGGTGACACGACCGAGGTCGACGAACGGATCGCCGAACGCGATCGCGTCGCCAAGGAGAAACTGGCCGAGATCCGGCGTTCGCTGCGCGGCGAATGACTCACGGGCGCGCCTGTGCCTTGACCTCACCGAGCACGCGCGTGACCGGCCGCAGCTCCACGATTTCCCTGCGGCAGTAAGGACAATCCTCGGCATGGCGCCCGAATTCCTCGCTTTCGGCCGGGCGTAGCACGCCGAGCAGGTAGCTCGCGGCCGCAACCGTGTGCGGGCAAGAGTTCAGCATCGCGCCTCTCCTGCGATCGGCCAGTTTGAAGGGGGACGAGCGGCGGGCCTGGGGGGCGGTACCCGCCGCTCGTCCACAGGCGGCGGCTCCCGTGGAAGAAGTGGGCGTGGGAGCCGTCGCCGCTGGGGGGCGGCGGTCAGTGGCTGGGACGCGTCTCCGGCGGGCCGGACGGATGCGTGGCCGGCGCGCCGGTCGGATGTGTCTCGGTAGGACGCTTGTCGGCCGCCGAAGGCGCCGCCGGGTGGGTGGTCTCGGGCTTCCCGTGGTCGCTCAGCAGGCCGGTGCAGTACTGCGCCACCTTGTCCCTGCCGCCCGCGGTGGTGATCAGGACCGAGAACGCGGGATTGTCGAGCGCCTTGCCGTGGTCCGAGCCCGCGCCGGCGGTGTAGGCCTGGCACAGTCCGATGAGCGACGGCGAAGGCGTGGCGTCGCTGCCGCCGGCGCCGGTCTGCTTGTCCTGTCCCGCAACGGACTGATCGTTCTGCGGGGTGGGCGCCACGTCGGGGGCGTGGCTGGTGGCTGCCGGCGCGGGAGTGCTGCCGCCCGAATGGGGGGCCAGGGTGCCGGTCGTGGCGGCGAGCGCGACGCCGCCTGCCGCCACGGCGCCCGCGGCGACGGCCGCGACCTTCACCGTGAGCAGTTTCGCCAGCGTGGTCTTGATCATCGAGGTTCTCCGGGGCTGAAGGACGGGGACCGGATGAGCGGCGCGGAACGCCGCGAGAGCGGCCTGCTCGCCGGCGAGCTCGCCCTCGGTCGCGGGGGCGGCGGCCGCCGAGAGCAGTTCGCTCAGGGCATCCCGTTCCGTCTCGCGCATACGGTCCGGTTCACCGCGAAGCAGCTGCTCAGCGGTGCGCCGGTCGATGCGACGGGATCGGTTCGCGCTCATCTCATGTCCTTCAGCGTCGCGGCCGTCGAAAGTGTCACTCCCGCCGTTCACCGGGCCTCCCCGAGGTACTCGGCGAGCTTCCGCAGCCCCCGGTGGGCCGCGGTGCGGACGGCACCGGGACGTTTGCCGAGCACCTTCGCGGCACCCGCCGCGTCGAGCCCGACGACCACTCGCAGCAGCACGGCTTCGGCCTGGTCGCGCGGCAGCTTCGCGATCAGCGCGAGCGCGGCGTCGGTGCCGAGCGAGTCCACAGCGGACCCCGCGGTGTCCGCGCGGCCCGGAAGTTCCATGAGCTCTTCGTCGGTGAAGGCGGCCAGCGGGCGGCGGCGCAGGCGGCGGAGATGATCCAGCGCCCGGTTGCGGGCGATCGTCGTTGCCCAGCCACGGAACCCGTCGAAATCGCCCTTGAACGACGACAGTCCTTTCGCGATCTGCAGCCACGCCTCGGAAGCGACGTCCTCGGCGTCCTCACCGGTCAGAACGCGCAGATACCGCACCATACCCGGCTGGATCGCGCGGTAGAGCCGGCGGAACGCGTCCTCGTCGCCGCCCTGCGCGGCCTTCAACGCTATGAGCAGATCGGGTTCACCGGCGGTTTCCGCCTGTCTTTTCAAGGGAATCTCAGCACCATCACCGAACGCAGCCACACTGTGCACCGCGACATCCTGAGCCATGCGCCGCGCGAGCGGAACCCCGGATCTTCCCTTTGGGGCGAAAGGATCAGCCGGCGGGCGAGATCGCGGCCGCCTCGTCGGGGAGCGCGAGCAGCTTGTCGAGCACCTGATCGGCCGCGCCGTGACAGTGCCAGAGGGTGCGGGTCGGGGTGAGCGGATCCTGCTCGTCGGCGGGCACGCGGAGGGCGGTGGCGTCGTTCTCGGCGTCGAGGCGCAGAATGTCGATGACGGTGCCATGGGGGCGGACTCCGACGACCGCGACGACCGCGCCGTCCGAGTCACGGGGATGGATGAAGCGGTAACCGCGGCCGATGAGGTCCATCAGCCGGGTTTCGACCGTGTCTGTGTCGTGCGTGGAGCCCATGGTCGAATCGCCGTCCTTCGTACCCGCGAGGGAGCCTGGGATGCACGTGCATCTTGCAGCCAGCAAACTACCACCGCCGGCTGCACGGGTAAATGCACGCGCCACGTGCACGTGCATTTCCGGTAGAAAACCTGGATCCGTTTTCCTCGAAGGAGCGACGGAGGCCCGGCGCGACTCCGGCCGTTGTTCACCGAGGGTGAGAAGACGGCCGGATATGGCCCGGGTTCGAAGCTGTGGGTGAGGACTCTGCTCCGATCGGGTGGTTGCCTGAATCCTCTCACCCTCGCGTCGGCCCCGCGGAGAACACCGTTCTGCTTCCACTCCGGTGATCCTCTGGCGACGCGGAGGTGAACGGAGAAGAGGTCGCATTTCGGGCCGAGGCCCGGATGGCGGTCGCGGTGCGGATCCTCACCACCGCCGCGCCCGTCGGCGGACCGATCTCGTCCCGCCCGGCCGGGCCGGGAAGCCGCGGGCGCCCGGATCGAGTGGCCGGTCGAGCCAGGGAAAAACCCTGACGTTTTTGTCGGTGCCTGCCCTTATGTTGGTCCTCGACAAGGAGGACAAAGGGGGGAACATCGCAATGTCGCCACCGGAAATCGCGGTCCGGGCGCGCGCGCTGGTCAAGACGTACGGTCAGACACGCGCACTGGACGGGGTGGACCTGGAGATCCCAACCGGGCATGTGCTAGGCCTGCTCGGCCCGAACGGCGCCGGCAAGACCACCGCCGTGCGCATCCTCACCACGCTGCTGCGCCCTGATTCGGGCGAGGCGTGGGTCGCGGGGCACGACGTGGTCACCGAGCGCGACGCCGTGCGCCGGGAAATCGGCCTGTCCGGCCAGTACGCGGCGGTCGACGAGAACCTCACGGGCTACGAGAACCTGTACATGGTGGGCCGGCTCTACGGGCGGAAGCGGGCCGCCGCTCGCGAGCGGGCGCGCGCGCTGCTCGCCCGGTTCCAGCTGCAGGAAGCCGCCGACAGGCCGGCGAAGGGGTACTCCGGCGGGATGCGGCGGCGGCTCGACCTGGCGGGCGCCCTCGTCGGCGAGCCGGCCGTGGTGATCCTCGACGAGCCGACCACGGGGCTGGATCCGGCGGGCCGCATCGACACGTGGGAGGTCATCAAGGAACTCGTCGCGGACGGCACCACGGTGCTGCTCACGACCCAGTACCTCGAGGAGGCCGATCAGCTCGCGGACACCATCGTGGTGATCGACAAGGGCCGGGTGATCGCGCGCGGCACCGCCGACGAGCTGAAGGCCCAGACCGGCGGCGAACGGCTCGAGCTGGTGCTCGCCTCCGCCGGAGACCTGCCGGCGACGCTGCGCGTGCTGCGCGAGGTCGGCTCCGGCGAACCCACCGCGGACGAGCACACCAGGCGCGCCGAGATCCTCGTCGACACCGGGCCGAAGGCGCTCATCGAGGCCCTGCGCAGGCTCGACGC
The DNA here is from genome assembly GCF_006152065.1 of Amycolatopsis alkalitolerans. Lineage (GTDB taxonomy): Bacteria > Actinomycetota > Actinomycetes > Mycobacteriales > Pseudonocardiaceae > Amycolatopsis_E > Amycolatopsis_E alkalitolerans. Next base: position 45,887 of record NZ_VDFW01000007.1, on the reverse strand, counting down.
GGAGCACATCGTCGTGCAGGACGTCGGGCTGCACAGGCCCACGCTGGACGACGTGTTCCTTTCGCTGACCGGCCACGGCGCGAGCGAGGAGGAGAAGTGAACGCGATCGCGAAAGGCCTGTCCGACGGCGGCGTCATCACCTGGCGCAACCTCATGAACGTGCGGCGCAACCCGGACTGGCTGATGGCCGCGACGCTGCAGCCGATCATGTTCGTGCTGCTGTTCGCCTACGTCTTCGGCAACGCCATCGGCGGGGACGCGGGCGGCGCGGCGTACCGGGAGTTCCTGATCGCCGGGATCTTCGCGCAGACGGTCGCGTTCAACTCGGCCTTCACGGTGATCGGGTTCGCGAACGATCTGCAGAAGGGCATCATCGACCGGTTCCGCTCGCTGCCGATGTCGCGGCTCGCGGTGGTGCTCGGCCGCACCACCTCGGACCTCGTGGTGAGCGTGGTCGCGCTGATCGTGATGTCGCTGTGCGGGCTCATCGTCGGCTGGCGCATCCGCGGCAGCTTCGCCGACGCGGTGCTGGGCTACCTGGTGATGCTGATGTTCGCGTGGGCGCTGTCCTGGGTCGGCGCGCTCATCGGGCTCACCGCCCGCAGTGTCGAGGTGGCCCAGAGCGCCGGGCTCATCTGGATGTTCCCGCTCAGCTTCGTCTCCTCGGCCTTCGTGCCGCTCGACAAGCTGCCGGGGGCGCTGCGCGCGATCGCCGAATGGAACCCGTTCACCGCCGTGATCAACGCGACCCGCGAACTGTTCGGCAACCGGTTCGGCGCGCCGCAGGCCGGCTGGCCCGCCGAGCACGCCGCGCTCTACTCGGTGCTGTGCTGCGTGGCGATCATCGCGATCTTCGCCCCGCTGGCGACGGCGCGGTACCGGCGGGTGGCCAGCAAGTAGCGAAAGGACTTCCCATGCGCAGCGTGACCTATTCGATGAATATGTCGCTCGACGGCTACATCGTCGGGCCGGACGGCAGCTTCGACTGGACGGCGCCCCCGGAGGAGCTGTTTCGCTTCGCCATCGACGAGATCCGGGAGGTCGGCGTGCACCTGCTGGGGCGGCGGCTGTACGAGACGATGCTGTACTGGGAGACCGCCGACCAGGATCCCTCGCTCGACGAGCCGATGCTCGAGTGGGCCGCGCTCTGGAACCCGCTCCCCAAGGTGGTCTTCTCCACCACGCTGCCGGCGGTGCAGGGCCACGCGCGCCTGGCCTCCGGCAGCCTGGCGGAGGAGATCGAGCGGTTGCGAGCCGAACCGGGAGACGGCGGCATCGCGATCGGCGGCGCCACGCTCGCCGCCCAGGCGGCCGACCTGGGCCTGATCGACGAGTACCGGGCCAGGGTGCACCCGGTCCTCGTCGGCGGTGGCATCCCGTTCTTTCCCCAGCACGAGCGCCGGGTGGATCTCGAACTCGTCGAGACCCGCACCTTCAGCTCGGGAGTCGTCTACCTCCGCCACCGCGTGAGGCGCTAGCGGTCGGCGCGGGCCGCCGCTGGTCGTCCGGCGGCGGTACCTTCCCCGGCAGGAAGGCGGCGATGCCCAGCGCGACGAGCGCCGCGGCGGCGCCGATGCCCAGCACGATCCGGAAACCGCTCTGCGCGGGCAGTTCCACCGCGCCGAAGGTGGTCGTGAGCTGGGCCAGGATCACGCCCGCGATCGCGCTCGCCATCGAGGTGCCGATCGAGCGCATCAGGGTGTTCAGGCTGTTCGCCGCCGCGGTCTCGGACACCGGCACGGCGCCCATGATCAGCGCCGGCAACGCCCCGTAGGCGAACCCGATGCCCGCGCCGATCACCGCCGAGACCGCCACGAGCTGCACTCGAGGACATCGAAATCGGCGGGCGGACCATCCGGGCCGGGGACGGCGTCATCCTGGCCAACGACATCGGGAACCGCGACGCCACCGTCTTCCCCGACCCCGGCCGCCTCGACCTCCGCCGGAACACGTGGGGGCATGTGGCCTTCGGCTTCGGCGTGCACCAGTGCCTCGGCCAGCCGCTGGCCCGCCTGGAACTGCAGGTCGTCTACGGCGCGCTCTACCGGCGCATCCCCACCCTGCGCCTGGCGACGGAACTGGAGAAGATCCCGTTCAAACACGACGGTTCCGTCTACGGCGTGTACGAGCTGCCCGTCACCTGGTGACCCGTGCGTGCCACGGGACGGTGCCGGTGAGCGGCTTCAGCCGTCTGCAGCGCGCGAACGGGTCACCTCAGCCTTCGCCGGCGACGAACAGGAACACGAAGGCGATCACGCCGAGCAGGAACCACCACGCGTCGGCGTTCACCGCCGCGGCGAGAATTCCCGCCGCCAGCGCGGCGAGTCCGAGCACGCGGGACAGGTTCAGCTCCGCGCGGCGTTTGGCTGGGCCGTCCATCTTCCCAGTGTGGCCCTATCGGGAGCCACTTGGCACGCTTACGGCGTCGCGTCCTCGCCGCGGAGGCTGCCCGGGGTCCCGACGTCCGGCAGCGGCCACACGCCGGCTGCCGTGACCTGGCCGGCCGGCAGACGCCCGGCCGGCACCGGATTGCCCAGCTGAGTGTCGAGCCAGTCGAGCACGGCGGGCAGCTCCTCGCGCACCGCGGCGAGGTTGTGCCCCGCGGGCGCCAGCGTCCACGTGGTCAGCTCGACCGGCGGCGCGGCGGCCGCGCGCAGCCGTTCGAGCGCGGCCCGCTCGTCCCCCGCGGAGCCGTCCGCGGTGACCAGTAACCGCACCGCGGACGGATGTTCACGCAGCGTGGCGCTTACATCGTTGGCATGCTGGATATCCCTGCGCCCATGGAACAGGTCCCCGGTCTCGACGTCGCGGGGCGTGGCGTCGTAGCCGCTCATGCTGACCGCCGCGGCGAACCACTGCGGATGCCGGACGGTCAGGTTCAGCGCGCAGTAGCCGCCCGACGACCAGCCGGCGATCGCCCAGCCTTCCCGGTCGGTCCGGACCCGCAACGTCCGGTACGCCCACGACCGCAGATCCGCGGACAGGAACGTGTCGTTGGCCGGCCCGCCCACGGCGTCGACGCATTCGCTGTCGTGGGTCAGCCTCGGCTCCCCGTTGGGGTCGGCGATGATCACCACCGTCGGCGGCAGCCGGTGGCTCGCGATCGCCTTGTCCAGCAGGTCCGGGAGCCCGTACAGCGTCGCGACCTGGCGGGGCTCGCCCGGGAAATGCGGGATCCACTCGATCGCCGGGAACCGGAACCCCGCGTACCCGGGCGAGGTGTAGCCCGCCGGCAGGTACACGTCGACATCGCGGGTCAGGTGGGTCCGTGCCCCGGTGACGGTCAGGTGCAGCAGCGAACCCTGCCCGTTCGCCGACCGCTGGGCGGCCGTGGCGAGCGTCCGGCCCAGATCGCGGCCGTCCGGGCCGGCGTCGGCGACCGTGCCCTCCTCGGGGTTGGGCGAAGTGCCGAGCAGCGAGCCGAGGGTCGGGTAGAAGCTGCCGGCGGCGTTCACCGCGAGCCCGCAGGCCGCGACGACGGCGACGACCGCCAGGACCGTGGTCGCCATCCGCCCTGGCACCTTCCGGCGCCAGCGGTCCCACGCCCACGGCACCGCCGCGACGCAGAGGAGGGCGAGCACGGCGCCGGCGACGACGGCGGGCAGGGTGTCGATCCGGATGGTGGAGGCGTGCACGGCCGACAATCTAGCGATCTTTCCTTGCGCGCCAGGCGCTCCATGGCGTTCAGCGTCCACTCAGGAACCGGTGACTACCCTCCGGACGGGGAGCGTTCCGACCGGTTCGCGTGGACCATCCTTTTCGTTCCGTGCTTCTCAGGGTCCTCACAGCATCCGTGACGAAGAGTGACGGCGAACCGCCCCTGGACCGACCCGAAGGAGCCCAGAACGTGACCCCGAGTTCGCCGGCCGGCCTCGGTGAACCGGTGCTCGTATCGCCCCTGGTACGCGCGCTCCCCCGCCGCACGCGGCTGGCGATCGCCGGTGCCCGGCTCGCCGGCGCCACCTCGCGCCGTTGCGGCCTCGGCGGCGGCGGGGTGATCGGCGGCCGGGTCGCGCTCAAGCTGGATCCCCGCGCGCTGGAGCGGCTCGGCCGCGGCCGCACCGTGGTCCTGGTGACCGGCACGAACGGCAAGACCACGACCGCCCTGATGCTGAGCCGGATCCTGACCTCGCTCGGACCGGTCGCGGCCAACGCCGACGGCGCGAACATGCCCGACGGGGTGCTCGCGGCCCTGGTCGCCGCACCGGAAGCGCCGCTGGCCGTGCTCGAGGTCGACGAGAACTACGTGTCCGAGGTGGCCACGCAACTGCGGCCCGCCTGTCTCGTCCTGCTCAACCTCAGCCGCGACCAGCTCGACCGCGTCGGCGAGGTCCGCGCCACCGAACGCGAGTTGCGGGCCGTCGTGTCCCGCCTCCCCGGTACGACCGTGGTCGCCAACTGCGACGACCCGCTGGTCGCGTCCGCGGCGCTGGCCTGCGCCGATCCGGTCTGGGTCGGCGCCGGGCAGGGCTGGCACGGGGACGCCCTCGCCTGCGCCCGGTGCGGGCAGGCGATGACGCACGAGGGCGTGGACTGGCGGTGCACGTGCGGGCTCGCCCGCCCCTATCCGCGGTGGACCCTCGAAGGCGACCGCCTCGGCCTGCCCGGAAGCGGGTCAGTCCCGCTCGGTCTGGGCCTGCCGGGCCGGGCGAACGCCGCCAACGCCGCGATGGCCGTGGCCGCGGCCGTCCGGCTCGGCGTCCCGGAGGAGACCGCGATCGAGCGGGTGCGCTCGATCGACGCGGTGGCCGGCCGCTACCGCCGCGCCCGCGTGGCCGGGCACTCGGTGCGGCTCCTGCTCGCGAAGAACCCCGCAGGCTGGCGGGAGACCCTGCGGCTGCTGGAGCCGTATACGCCGGTCGTCATCGCCGTGAACAGCCGCGAGGCCGACGGCCGCGACATGTCGTGGCTGTGGGACGTCCCGTTCGAGCTGCTGGCCGGCCGGCCCGTGGTGGCCGCGGGCGAGCGGGCGACGGACCTCGCCGTCCGCCTGACCTATGCCGAGGTCCAGCACACCGTCGCGCGTGACCCGCTCGCCGCGGTCGGCTCGCTCGCCGGGGAATCGGTCGAACTCGTCGCGAACTACACGGCCTTCCGCGGCCTGAAGCAGCGATTCGGCGATGGGTGACTCCGCCGTCCGGATCGGGCTGGTACTGCCCGACGTGCTGGGCACCTACAGCGACTCCGGCAACGCCACCGTGCTGTGCCGGCGGCTGGTGTGGCGCGAAATCCCCGCCGCCGTCACGGAGATCCACTACGGCGAGCCGGTCCCTTCGTCGCTCGACCTGTACCTGCTCGGCGGCGGTGAGGACGAAGCCCAGTCGCTGGCCGCCGACCATCTGCGGAGTCACCCGGGGATCCAGCGGGCCGCCGCGCGCGGCGCCGTCGTGTTCGGGGTATGCGCCGGGCTGCAGCTGCTGAGCACCGGTTTCCTCACCTCCGGCGGTGTCCGGCACGAAGGGCTTGGCCTGCTCGACGCCGAGACGTCACCGGGAAAGCGCCGGGCCGTCGGCGAAGTACTCGTCCAAGCCGCTTCCGGGCTCGGCGTGGAGCCGCTCACCGGGTTCGAAAACCACCTGGGCCTGACCGCGCTCGGCGAGGGCAGCCGTCCGCTCGGCCGGGTGCTCGCGGGCACCGGCAACGGCGACGGCACCGACGGGGCCGTCACCGGGCGGGTGCTGGCGACCTACCTGCACGGCCCGGTGCTCGCCCGCAACCCCGCCCTGGCCGACCTGCTGCTGGGCTGGGTGCTCGGCGCCCCGCCGGCCGCCCTGCCGCTCGACGAGGTGAGCACGCTGCGCGCCGAACGCCTGCGCGCGGTCAAGGGCGGGCACCGGGCGTGATTCGCGCCTACGCTTCGCCGGTGCCAACTTCCGTTCCCCGGCCGGGCCTGCGTACCCGCACGACCATCGTCGCCGTCGTGGCGATGGCGGCCTCGCTCCTGCTGGCCGGGATCGTGGTGGTGCTGTTGCTGGGCTGGTCGCTGGACAAGGCCACCACCGAGAACGCCCGCAGCGCGGGACGCCAGGTGATCAAGGAGATCGCCAAGGAGGGCGCGCGCGACCTCACCGCGAGCGACGTGGCCAGCACCGGTGACAGCGCTTCGGTGATCCAGATCCTCGGGCCGGCCGGCGGCCCGATCGCGAGCGACCCCGCGATCGCCGGGCGCCCGCCGCTCACCACGGCACGCCCGGCGCCCGGACACGAAACGGTCGAGACGATCGCGATGCCGGTCAACGGCACCGACGACGACTACCGGCTCGTCTCGACCGGGGTCGCCGGACCGGGCGGCCCGTACACGGTGATCTCGGCCCGTTCGCTCGCGCCGGTGAGCGAAGCCTCGGAACGGCTCACGCTGCTGCTGGCTCTCGCGGCGATCCCGCTGCTCGCGATCGCCGCGCTCGCGGTATACCGGGCGGTCGGCTCGGCGCTGCTGCCGGTCGAGCGGATGCGGCGCACGGTAGCCGAGATCTCCACCCGCGACCTCGGCCACCGGGTCGGCCTGCCGCCGGGGCACGACGAGCTGCACAACCTCGCCACGACACTGAATTCGATGCTCGACCGGCTCGCCTCGGCCCAGGGCGCGCAGCGGCGCTTCGTCGCGGACGCGAGCCACGAGCTGCGCTCGCCGCTGAACACCATCACCACCGCCCTTGAGGTGTCCGAGCACCATCCGGGCGCGATGAGCACGGCCGAACTGCTCGGCGTCGTGTCCCGGGAAACCGCGCGCCTGCGCGAACTGGTCGACGACCTGCTGCTGCTCGCCCGCACCGACGACACGAGCGACAACCCGCCGCATGCCGAAGTCGACCTCGACGATCTGGCCCGCAGCGAGGCCGAGCGCGCCCGCGCCACGCAACTCCAGGTCGAGATCGACACGTGGCCGGCGAAGGTGAGCGGGAATCCCGCGCAGCTGCGCCGCGCGATCCGCAACCTCGTCGACAACGCGCGCGAGCACGCGAAAGAGCGCGTCCTGGTGCGGACCGGCACGGCGGGCGGGATCGCGTTCGTCGAGGTCGCCGACGACGGCCCGGGCGTACCCGCGGCGGACCGGGAGCGGATCTTCGAACGGTTCGTGCGCCGTGACGACGCCCGCCACCACGGGCCGGGCACCGGCGGCTCGGCGGGGCTCGGGCTCGCCATCGTCGCCGGGATCGCCGCGCGCCACGGCGGGACGGCCGAATGCGCCGGCGCGGGCGATCCCGGCTATCCGGGGGCACACTTCCGTATCCGGCTTCCGTTGAAGGACACCACGTAATGCGCATCCTGGTCATCGAGGACGAGCAGGCCTTCGCCGAGACTCTGCGCAAGGGGCTGACCGCCGAAGGCTTCACCGTCGAGGTCGCTCACACCGGGCCCGACGGGCTCTGGCTCGCCGGCGAGCACACCTACGACGTCATCGTGCTCGACATCATGCTGCCCGGCCTGTCCGGCTACGCGGTGCTGAAAAGCCTGCGGCAGCGGGAGAACTGGACGCCGGTGCTGATGCTGACGGCCAAGGACGGCGAGTACGACGAGGCGGACGCGTTCGACCTCGGCGCCGACGACTACCTCACGAAGCCGTTCTCCTATGTGGTGCTCGTGGCCCGCCTGCGGGCGCTGCTGCGCCGCGGCGCACCCGAACGGCCCGCCGTGCTCACCCTCGGCGAGCTGAGCCTCGACCCGGCCGCCCGCACCGTCCACAGAGGACAGGAAGAGATCGAGCTGACCGCGCGCGAATTCGGCCTGCTCGAGTTCCTGCTGCGGCGCCGCGGCGAGGCGCTGAGCAAGCACGAGATCCTCACGCACGTCTGGGACGCGCACTACGACGGGGACGAGAACATCGTCGAGGTCTACGTCGGCTACCTGCGGCGGAAGATCGGGCCCGGGTTCATCCAGACACTACGCGGAGTCGGCTACCGGCTGTCGACCGAGTGAATGTGCCCTGTATGGCCGTTTCGTCATGCCATGCGAAGCCCTACCGTCGAAGGTGGACCCGCGTGGGGCGGCGCGGAAGGAGGGGGACATGCGCGACGTGATCCGTTGCGCCGTTTCGGTGACGGCCGCGGTAGCCGTGCTCGGCGCGTGTGCGGCGCCGCCGGGCGAACCGGCCGCCGTTCCCCCGCCCACATCGGCGATCGGCGCCATTCCGGCGAACCAGCCCTATGTCACGGTGCAGACGGCGGACGGGGCCGCTTCCGTCGACGTACCAGAGGGCTGGCTGCGCACGGCGGGCGGCAGCTCGCTGCTGTTCACCTCGGGTTTCGACAGCGTCGCCGTGGACACCTCGGCGACGACGCGGGCCCCTTCGGTCGATTCGGTGACCGCGGAGGTGGTGCCGGTGCTGCGCACCACCAACGACCGCTTCGTGCTCGGTTCGGTGACCGCGGCCGGCACCGGGGCGGGACCCGCGATCCGCGTGACCTACCAGGCGCAGGCCACCTCGGCCCCGTCACCGGTCCTGCTCGGCGTCGAGCGGTACGAATTCTGGCGAGCCGGCCACCAGGTGACGCTGACCCTGTCGAGCCCGCTCGGCGCGGACAACGAGGCCGCGTGGCGCCGGATCGTCGAATCGCTGCGCTGGCGCTGACACCCTCGGCGGCATGGCGGTGGTGACCTCCGGGTGCGGCTGACGTTCGCGGTCGGCACCGACCGGCCGCATCGGCTCGCCGGGCGGTGATCTGCCCTAGGATCAGGACCATGGAACAGGTGGTGCTGCTCAGCGAATCCGGTGAAGCGAACGGTGTCCAGGACAAGGCGGAGGTCCATCACGCGGAGACGCCGCTGCACCTGGCGTTTTCGTGCTACCTGTTCGGCCCGGACGGGCGGCTGCTGCTGACCACCCGCGCCCGTACGAAGAAGACCTTTCCCGGGCTGCTGACCAACAGCTGCTGCGGCCATCCGGCGCCGGGTGAGGACATCGTGGCGAGCGTCGAGCGCCGGATCGGGCAGGAGCTCGGTGCCGAGATCAGCGACATCACGCTCGTGCTGCCGCGGTTCCGCTACCGCGCGGTGATGGCGGACGGGATCGTCGAGAACGAGATGTGCCCGGTCTTCCGCGCTCGCACCGGAACCGACCCGGCACCCGATCCGTCCGAAGTGGACAGTTGCGAATGGGTGGACTGGATCACCTTCGCCGAGGACGTGCTCGCCGGGCGGCGCGCGGTTTCCCCGTGGTGCGCCGAGCAGGTGGCCGAACTGGTCCCGCTCGGCCCGGATCCGCTCGCCTGGCCCGCCGGCGAGGAGGCACTGCTCCCGCCCGCGGCTCGGCGCAGGCCCGCCGCGTAGCGGGGCCGCGTCGTCCACACTGGACGGTGACCGCTCAGTGCTGAGCCCAGCCGTCCGGCTGGGAGCCGTCGATGTCGCGGAATCCGTACTCCCGGGCGAGCTGGGCAGAAGTGACCGAGTGCTGGTTCCATCTCGCCCGCTTCGGGTCCGCGGCGAGCGCCGCGACGGCGCGACCGACGTACCGGGGTGATTCGGAGGAGGCGAATCCTTCCGGTGCCGCGGGTACCCGTCAGCCTGTGCTGCGCGTCGCGATCCGGCGCCCATTCCATCGAGTGAGTGTGACACGCCGGCCGTTCCGTTATTCGCCGGTCAGGCCGTCGATGGACTCGCGGATGAGGTCGGCGTGGCCGTTGTGGCGCGCGTACTCCTCGATCATGTGGCACAGGATCCAGCGCAGGCTCACCGCGCGCCCGTCCGGCCACGTCCGCCGCGACACGCGCGCCGGCCCGCCATCGGCCAGCGCTTCGGCCGTGAGGGTACGGGAGCGCTCGGTCGCGTCCCACCAGAGCGCCCGCAACTGCGCCGGGCTGTCTTCGGCCGCGGAATGCCAGTCCCAGTCGAAATCGGCCTGCCAGTCCACCGCGTCCCACGGCGGCCGCCGGTCGTTTCCGTGCAGCCAATGGGAAAACCAGTGATCCTCGACCAGCGCCAGGTGCTTGACCATCCCGCCGAGCGTCATCGACGAGGCGCCGACCGTCGCCGCGAACCCGGCGGCGTCCAGGCCCGAGCACTTCCACTCGAACGTCGCGCGCTGGAAGTCCAGGAACCCCAGCAGCGTGTCGACCTCACCCGCCGCCGCCGGAGGTTCGGGGCGCCCCTGCTCGTCGATGCCGGTCATGAGCGGGGAGTGTAAGCGTGCGCTGCCGCACGACCAACTTCGGCACGAGCGCGATATGGGCGCTCGCGTCGCGGTCGCCCTTGCCGGCGGCGGTCAGCAACCGGACGGCTTCGGCCGCGATCCGGTCGGTCGGCTGGTCCACTGTGGTCAGTGCGGGATCGCTCAACCGCGCGAACTCGATATTGTCGAATCCGGTCACCTGCACGTCCTCCGGGACGCGCAGGCCACGCGCGCGGCAGCCGCGGGTGACCCCGAGCGCGATCAGATCGTCCGCGCACACGATGGCGTCCGGCAGGGCGCGCGCCCCGACCAGCCGCGCCACCGCCTCCTCCCCCCATTCGACGCTGTAGTCACCAAGCTGCACCGATTCCGGCCCGGCCGTCATCCCGAGTTCCCCGGCGCGCCGCCGGAATCCGGCCAGCCGCTGCTCGGTCGAGGAGTTCGTCAGCAGCGATCCGGCGAACGCGACCGACCGTGCCCCGGTCTCGTGCAGGTGATCGAGCACCAGCCGCATCGCCGCGATGTCGTCCACGCCGACCCAGTCCGTGCTCGTGCCGCCGACGAACCGGTCCAGCTGCACCAGGGGCAGCCGCCGCGCCGTGTCCAGCACCGCGGACGCGCATGCTCGACGCGGAAGTCACCTTCCACAACTCGATCTACCCCTAACCCCGAGATCTACGTTCGAGACGACGAGTTCGGCGTCCCGAACGTAGATCTCAGCGGGTGGGGTGGGGTTACTTCGCTTTCCAGACCTCGTCCCACAGGACACCGGCGTTGACGACGAGCGGCGGGATCTTCGTGGTCAGGCCGGGGCCGTACACGCCCTTCACCGCGAGGTTCGACGCTGCGAAGGCGAGCCCGAACGGTGCGTAGGCCTTGTCGCTGATGTACTTGCCGGCCTCCTGATACAACGCGTCGCGCTTGCTCATGTCGATCGTGGCCGAAGCCTGGTTCAGCAGATCGTCCACATGCGGATCGGAGATCCCGCTGAACGGCGAGGTCGAGGCGAACCGGAACGCCACGCCGACCCCGGCCGCCGGATCCCACGCGCCCGCGGTCTGCAGCATCGACTGCCACTTGCCCGAGTTGAACTGCTGCACGAGCGAGGACAGCTGGTAGGTCTCGATGTTCACGTTGATGCCGGCGGCCTTCCACTGCGTCTGCAACGCCGTCACCACCTGCTGCGCCACATACGCGCCCAGCGTGCCGAGCGTGATGTTGAGCCCGCCCAGCTGCTGCACGATCTGCTTGGCCTTCTCCAGGTCATAGGTCCGGTAGCCGGGCACCTTCTGGTGGTAGAACAGCCCGCCCGGAGCGGTGAAGCTCTCACTGACCGGATACTTGCCCTTGAACAGACCACGCGAGATCGCGTCGAAGTCCGTGGCGTAGTAGATCGCCTCGCGGGCCAGCTGGTTGTCGAACGGGGCGGTCTTGGTGTTCAGCTGGATGACATACGGGGAGGTCGGTGGCTGGGAAGTCACCGTGAGCTGGCTGTTCGAGGTCGCCTGATCGAGCAGCGGAACCGTGCTCAGCCCCTCGTACGCCTGCGCCTGCCCGGCTTGCAGCGCCTGGTACGCCGGCTGGTCGCCACCGATCGACTTGAACGTCAGCTTGTCCAGATACGGCAGGCCCTGCTTGAAGTAGTTCGGATTGCGTTGCAGCACCAGCTCCGAGCTCAACCGGTCCGACACGACCGTGAACGGGCCCGCGCCCACCGGATTGATCTTGAACTGGTCCGGCCCCATCTTCTGCAGCGCGGTCGGCGAGACGATCCAGTTGACGTTCGAGATCGGGAACGCGTTGATCGCGGTCGCGTTGGGGCGGGCGAACTTCAGCACCACCGTGCGCGGCCCCTCGGTCGAGATGCCGTCCTTCGCCAGCTGCCACTGCGGCGCGCAGGTGCAGGTCGCGGTCACGTCGCGGCGGAAGTTGAACGCGACGGCCTCGGCGTCCATCGGCGTGCCGTCGGAGAACTTGATGCCGTCGCGGAGGGTGATCTTGACCGTGCTGCCGCCGTCGAGCACCTGGTAGCTCTCGGCCTGGTTGGGCTCGACCTTGGCGTTGCTGCCGTCGTCGTTGGCGGTGACCCGGAACAGGCCGCCGTAAATCGCGTACATCTGCGAAATGTTCGCGCCGCCCGTGGTGTTGGTGGCCGGGTCGAGACCGGAGGGCCAGCCGCCGGCGAACGCGCCGTCCTCAAGCACCGTGATCTCACCGCCGCGCTGCGGCGGCCCGGCCGGCGTGGCGCCGTTGCCGCCCGAACCACCGGTGCCGCCGCCGCACGCGGCAAGCCCCAGCATCGTGGCGAACAGGAGCGCTAACCATCGAATCTTCGTTCTCACCTGCGTCCTCCCACAGTCGAATCCGGCCAGGTGACACAGCTCACTTGGGTGCCGCTCAGCCTGAACAGCGGACCCTGCCCCGGCAACACGGGATTTCGCGAGGCGGAAGACGATCCGGCGTCCTGCCCGGACAGGAGAACGCGCCTACAACATCCGTCGCGGGAGCCGTGAGCGCTTCCGGCAAGTGTCTTGTGCGTGCGTTCTGGCCTGGGAAGAATCGGACGAGCACCTGTCCTGTCCGGAGATCGATCCACTTCGGACGGTGCGGACAGCGGAGTCTTGCGGAGGTGTGTACATGTCCGTTCCCACGGCGCCCGTGGGGGTTTCCCCGGCGCGGCCGACCGCCGCGATGCGTGTACTGGCGGTGCTCAGCGCGTTCGGGCCCCGGCACCGTACCCTCTCGCTGAGCGAGATCGCCCGGCGCGCCGGGCTGACCCTGCCGACCGCGCACCGGCTCATCCGGGAACTGGTCGACTGGGGCGGTCTCGAGCGGGATGCCGACGGGCGCTATTCGGTGGGTCTGCGCCTGCTCGAACTGGCCGCGCTCGCCCCGCGCGGGCTGCAGCTACGCGAAGCGGCGTTCCCGTACCTGGACAATCTCCACGAGGCCACGCGCGGCAACGTGCATCTGGGCGTCCGGGACGGTCTCGAGGTGGTCTACGTCGAGACGCTGCGGGCCCGCAAGGCGGTGAGCAGCCGCGTGGGCGACCGCTGGCCGATGCACGCCACCGGCACCGGTCTCGTGCTGCTCGCGCACGCGGACCGTGACCTGCAGGCGGAGGTGCTGGCCTCACCCCTGGAGCGGTTCACGCCGCTGACCGTGACCGACCCGGCGGAGCTGCGACGCCACCTGGCCCGGATCCGGCAGACGGGCGTCGCGGTGGCGCGCGGCCAGATCACGGTCGACGACATGGTCGTGGCGGTGCCGGTCACCGGCGCCGACGGCAACGTGACCGCGGCGATCAGCGTCGTCGTGGAGACCGTCCGGGCGCGCCCGCGCGCGCTGGCGCGGATCCTGATGGAGACCGCACGCTCGCTGTCGCGGACGTTGGCCGGGCGCGGGTTGCCGGCCGGGGACGCGTGGTTCACCACGCCGCGGGCCCGGCCCCGCACGGCGGGCTGAAACCGTCGCCGGACCGGGCAGGGGATGGCCACCCGGCACCTGGCGGCCTCAGCTCGGCGCGTCGATCAGGCCCTCGCGGATCGCGAACAGCGCCGCCTGCGTCCGGGAGGGCAGTTGCAGCTTCGTCAGCACGTGGCTCACGTGCGTGCGCGCGGTCCGTTCGCTGATCGACAGTTCCGTCGCGATCTGGCGGTTCGACATGCCGCGCCCGACCAGCGTGAGGATCGTGCGCTCCCGCGCGGTCAGCGCCGCGAGGCCCATCGGCGGCGAGACCAGCTGCCTGGTCAGCCGCCCGGCCACCGCCGGGTCCAGGTGCACCTCACCGCGTGCGGCCGCCCTGATCGCGGCCGCGACCTCGTCCGGATCCGCGTCCTTGAGCAGGTATCCCGCGGCACCGGCCTGCAGCGCGGCGTGCACCCGTTCGGTCTCGCCGAAGCTGGTCAGCACCACCACCCGCACGTCCGGGTACTTCGCGGCCAGCAGCGACAGCGCGGAGATCCCGTCCATCCGCGGCATCAGCACGTCCATCAGCACGACCTGCGGCAACCACCCCTGCGCGGCCATCCGGGCGAGCCGCGCCAGCGCGTCCTGCCCGTCGGTCGCCTCGGCGACGACCTCGATCCCGTCGGCGCTTTCCAGGTACGCGGCCAGCCCGCGCCGCACGACCGCATGGTCGTCGACCACCATCACGCCGATCTGGTCGCGTCCGGTCATCGCGGCGGTCACGGCCGGCCGTCCGCGGGCAGCGTCATCCGGACCCTGACGTGGCAGCCGCCGGTGCTGTTGCCGATCTCCGTGGTTCCACTCCATCGTTGTGCTCGCTCCCGCATCGACACCAGCCCGAGCGCCTGCGGCCGTGGCTCGCCCGCCAGGCCCACGCCGTCGTCGGTCACCTCGACCGTCAGCTTCCCGCCCGCCGCGGCGACGCTCACCTCCGCCGAGGTCGCCTGCGCGTGCTTGACCACGTTGTTCAGCGCCTCCTGCACGATCCGGTACACGTCGTCGGCGAGATCGGTCGGCAGCGGCGGCAGGTCGGTGGCCGAAATCTGGATCCGCACTCCCGACGCCGCCTGGACCGACTCCGCGAGGGTACGGATCGCGCCCGCCAGGTCGCGCCCGGCGAGATCGAGCGGGTGCAGCTGCAGGACCAGCCCGCGCAGATCGGCCAGTGCGTTCTGCGCCAGTTCCAGCAGCTCGTCGGCGACGTCCTGGACGTGTTCGGAGGTACCCACCTGGGCCCGCAACGCCTTCGCCTGCATCCGCATCGAGAACACCTGCTGCACGACGGAATCGTGCAGCTCGCGGGCGAGCCTGGCCCGCTCGTGCAGCTGGGCCTCGCGCCGGGACCGGCCCAGCAGCTCGGCTGAGTCGACCGCCATGGCGGCCTGGTCGGCCATCGCCTCGAGGAATTCGAGTGTCTCGTCGACCGGGTCCTCGCCGGGCGAGTAGAACGCGTTCAGCACGCCGACCGCGCGCCCGCGCACCACGAGCGGGACCGCGACGAAGGTGTCCCAGTCCGGCGCGCCCATGATCCGGTGCAGCGGGCCCCATTTCGGGTCGGCCAGCACGGCGGCCTTGCGGTGCGGCACCACGATCCGCTTCTCCGCCTCGAAGGCTTCCACGAACATCATCCGGGCGCCCAGTTGGCGGCACTCTTCGAGCCGCTCGGCGAAGTCGTCGGCGTCGGTGAACCCGGCCTTCCCGACGACCCTCATCTTGCCCTGCTCGACCTTCAGGATCTGGACGGCCGCGATATGCGTGGCCTGCACGACCTCACGCGCGACGACATCGAGCGTCACGCTGAGCGACGCGGCGTCGGCCACGCTGGAGGCCGCGCGCGCGATCGCGGCGAGCCTGAGCTGCCCACGGCGCTCGTCCTCGCCCGGCGGCCTGCCGCAGGCAGGGCACACCCCCGCCTCGTTGGTCGTCACATGCGTCACGCTGAACTCCTTCGTGCAGCGTTCTCCGTGCCGGGTGGCACGGAGCCGGCGCCCCAAGTCTGTGCAGGCCACAGGCGTGGCCGCAAGGGGGTGACCGGATGTTTACCGGCCCGGTGACCGGCCGTCCCGCAGCCGGCGCGACAAATGTCGCGTGGCGCGCCGGGCATTCCGCCGAAGTGTGGGCGATCAGCCTCGTAATGCCCGCATTTCCCGCCCCACAATCACATTATGGTCGCTCCTGGATCGTCCGCCGCACACGCCCTGCTCGGTATCCTGCGGACGGAGATCTTCCAGGGTGCGCTCGTGCCGGGGCAGCGGCTGGTCGAGGCCGAACTCGCGCGGCGGCACGGTGCCTCGCGCGGCACCGTTCGCGAGGCGATCACGTTGCTGGGGAACGAAGGTCTCGTCACGCGTGAACGCAACCGAGGGGCCCACGTCCGGCCGGTCCCGCTCACCGAGGCGATCGAGATCACCGAGGTCAGGGCCATGCTCGAGGGCCTGTGCGCGGCGAAGGCCGCGACAGCCGCGACGGCCCCGGAACGCCGCGGGCTGCGCCTCGTCGCACGCCGGCTGACCGAGGCGGCCGAAGGCGGCGACGTCGTCTCCTACGGCAGGCTGAGCCAGGAAGCGCACCTGCGGATCCGCGAGATCGCCGGGCACGGCACGGTCTCGGCGATCCTGGAACGCCTGCGCTACCAGAGCATGCGGTACCAGTTCCAGATCGCGCTGCTGCCGGGCC
The DNA here is from genome assembly GCF_006152065.1 of Amycolatopsis alkalitolerans. Lineage (GTDB taxonomy): Bacteria > Actinomycetota > Actinomycetes > Mycobacteriales > Pseudonocardiaceae > Amycolatopsis_E > Amycolatopsis_E alkalitolerans. The sequence goes on along the minus strand of NZ_VDFW01000007.1, from coordinate 29,638 downwards.
GCGCGGTGCGGGGCGCCGGCGAGCAGGTCCGCGTGATCGACGCGGTGTGCTCCCGCGACACGGCGGGAGCCGAACGCGCGATGCGCGAGCATCTCGAAGCCGAGGCCGAGGTGCTGCGCGGGCTGGCCGAATTCGAGTCACCGCTCAGGCGTTGAGCGCCCCGTCGATGAGGTGGGTCGCGCCGGAAACGTAGGAGGCCTCCTCCGACAGGAGCCAGACGGCGAGGTTCGCCACCTCCTCCGCGGTGCCGTAACGGCCGAGCGGGACACTCGCCGAAGTGCGCTCGAACACCCCGTCGGGGTCGTCGGGGTTGATCTGGGCCGTCAGGTCCCGAGCCATCCGGGTGTCGATGTGACCGGGGGCGACCGCGTTGACCCGGATGCCGAACGGCGCGCCCTCCAGCGCCGCGCACCTCGTCAGCCCGGCGACCGCGTGTTTCGCCGCCACGTACGGGGAGAAGGTCGCCGCGCCGCGGATGGCCGCCATCGACGCGGTGTTGACGATCGCGCCGCTCTTGTGCTGCTTCATCACCTTCAGCACCGCCCGCAGGCCCATGAACACCCCGCGCGCGTTGACCGCCCACACCCGGTCGAAATCCTCGACCGCCAGCTCCGTCATCGGCGCCATGCGGCCCTCGATCCCGGCGTTGTTGAAGAACAGGTCGATCTTCCCGTGGGCTTCGACCGCCTTCGCGACGTATCCGTCCACTTCGGACTCGACGCTGACGTCGGCGACCACCGGCAGCGCGCCGGCCAGCCCGGCCGCCGCCTTTTCCAGCTGCTCGGCCGCCCGGTCCACCATCACGACCTTCGCGCCCTCGGCCGTCAGCCGCGTCGACACCGCGAGGCCGAAGCCCGCCGCCGCACCCGTCACGACCGCAACCCGCCCGTCGAACCTCACCGCGCCACCTCCACCGCGTCGACCGCGCCGCCGAGGATGGCCTCGTGGCGCGCGATGATCCGCTCGTCCCAGTCGTGATCCGTCAGCAGGTACGGTGCGCCGGATCGCACCGCGTCCGCGAGCTTCGCCGCGACCTCGTCCGGCGACATCCCTTCCGCCAGCGTCGCGTGCATACGCTCCCGCAGCTCCTTCCCGGTGGCCGACTGCCCGGTCTCGGTGCGCAGCCGCGCGGGGCGGTTGCGGCTGCCGTGGAACAGGTTCGTCGCGATCGTGCCGGGGCACAGCGCCGTGACGCCGATGTTCGCGCGGCGCGCGGCGAGGTCCGCGCCGAGCACCTCGGTGAGCGCCAGCACCGCGTGCTTGGTGATGCCGTACATGTTTCCCGGGGTGATCACCGCGGTCATCGACGCGGTGTTGACGACATGCGCGTCTTCCCCGTGTTCGAGCATGAGCGGGACGAACGTGCGGACGCCGTGCACGACGCTCCAGAAGTTGACGTCGACGGTCCAGGTCCAGTCCTTGTCGCCCGCCTCCCAGATCGCGCCGTCGAGATAGCCCTCCACCCCGGCGTTGTTGCACAGCAGGTGCACCGGGCCGTACTTCGCCGTCGCCTCGGCGGCCAGCCTCCGCACCGCCGCCGGGTCCGACACGTCGGTGGGCACGCCGGCCGCTTCGCCGCCCGCCGCGCGGATCCCGGCTACGGTTTCGCCGAGCGCGGCTTCGTCGATGTCGGCGGCGACGACCTTCATGCCCTCGGCCGCGAACCGGTACGCGAAGGCCCGGCCCATGCCGCTGCCCGTGCCGGTGATCACGGCGACCTTGCCGCCCAGTTCCCGCATCAGAACTCCCTTTCGTTCGGTTTCGCGAGCACACGTACGAGTTCGCCCGGCGCCCGCAGCCGCACTAGGGCGTCGGGCGTGGCGGCGAGGCTCACGCGCTCGCTGATCAGGTCGGTCACCGGCGCCCGGCCGGCGGCGATATGCCCGACCGCCTCGTCGTAGACCTCCGCCGGGAACGCGCAACTTCCGTTGACCTGCAAGCCTTCGGCGACCAGCCGGCCCAGCGGCACCCCGGCGATCTCATCGGTCAGTGCCACCTCCACACAGGTACCGCCCGGCTCGAGCACGTCGAGCGATTCCGCGATCGCGCCGGGGGCGGCGGAGCATTCCAGCACCGCCGCGAACCGGCGGCCGGTCCGCCGCGCGTACTCGGCCACGGTCAGCTCGCGGGTGTCGAGGACCTCGTCCGCGCCGACCTTCGCGGCGGCGGCACGCCGGCCCGGCGACCGCCCGGCGGCGACGACCACGCCGGCGCCCGCGAGCCGCAGCGCCATGATCGCGTTGAGCCCGATCGAGCCCACGCCGTAGACGAGCACCGGGTCGCCCGGATCGATCGCCGCGCGGCGGACCGCGTTGATGGCCACGGCGAGCGGTTCGGCGTGCGCGCCCAGTTCCGCGGGCAGCCCGTCCGGCAACGCGACGAGCTGATCGTGCGGGACCGCCACATACTGCGCGTACGCGCCCGGCGCCGTGATACCCACGTTCGGCTTGGCCGCGCAACGGAAATGCAGCCCCTTCGCGCACTCGCGGCACCGGCCGCACGAACCGAGCGGGTTGACCGCCACGACGTCCCCGGCACGCCACGGCCCGGCGGGCTCGACGACCCGGCCGCCGAACTCGTGCCCGAGCACCTGGCCTTCGGCGGTCTTGCCCTCGGCCAGCGCGTGCACGTCCGAACCGCACAGCCCGCACGCGTCGACCTCGACGACCACCTCGCCGGGAACGGGTGCGGGGTCGGGGATCTCGGCGAGTTCGGCTTCGCGCCCCGCGCACACCACAGCTTTCATCGGCCCCGGCTCCGCTCGTCCGGTGAGGAAAATGATTATCGAGCCTAACGAGCGGATTTCTTTCTTGTCAACGATTCCGGTCGCGTGAAATCCTGCGACGAGGTATTCCTCGAGGAATTCGGAGCACGTACATGAACAGTCCCGGACGGAATGCGACATTGGACGTAGACGCGCTCCGCGCGATCGACGTGCACACCCACGTGCAGCGCTCGGTACGGGCGGCTTCGCCGGACGAGTCCGACGAAGCGATGGCCTCGATGGCGAAGTACTTCAAGGCCGACGCGAAGAGCTACACGGTCGACGAGCTGGCGGAGTTCTACCGCGGGCAGGACATGGCCGCCGTGACGTTCACCGTCGACGTCGACGGTGCGCCGCACCGCCCGGACCAGCCGACGAACGAGGAGATCGCCGAGCGCGCGCACGCGAACTCCGATGTGCTGATTCCCTTCGCCAGCATCGATCCCGCGCGCGGCAAGGAAGGTGTCGCGCAGGCACGCCGACTGATCGAGGATTACGGTGTGCGCGGGTTCAAGTTCCACCCGAGCGCGCAGGCGTTCCAACCTGACGACCGCGCCGCGTACCCGCTCTACGAGGTGATCCAGGAAGCCGGGTTACCGGCGCTGTTCCACACCGGGCAGACCGGGGCAGGCGCCGGCACGCGCGGCGGTGGCGGGCTGCGGCTGCGCTACTCCAATCCCATTCACCTCGACGACGTCGCCGTCGATTTCCCGGACCTGACCATCATCATGGCGCACCCGTCGTTTCCGTGGCAGGAGGAGGCCATTTCGGTCGCCCTGCACAAACCGCTCGTGTACATCGACCTGTCGGGCTGGTCGCCGAAATACTTCCCGCCGATCCTGGTCCAGTACGCGAATACGCTGCTGAAGGAGAAGGTGCTGTTCGGCACCGATTTCCCGATGCTCACCCCGGAACGCTGGCTGTCGGATCTGGAGAAGACCGGCATCCGCGAAGAGGTGAAACCGGGCCTGCTCAAGGACAACGCGGTCCGCGCGCTCGGGTTGAAGTAGGTGGCGGGGCCCAGCCCTCCGGCGTGTTGGCCTCCCACGCCGGTGAGTTGGCCTCCCCCGCCGGTGAGTTGGCCTCCCCCGCCGGTGAGTTGGCGCCCCACGCCGGTGAGTTGGCGCCCCACGCCGGTGAGTTGGCCGCGCACGGGGCAAACACACCGACGCGAAGGGCAAACGCACCGACGCGAAGGGCAAACACGGCAGCGCGAGGAGCAAACACGGCAGCGCGAGGAGCAAACACGCGCGCGGGGCGGGCAAACACGCGGGTCAGCCGCCCAGGGTGGCGCCGCGGCCGAGGGGCTGGACGGAGCGGGCGTAGACGGAAAGCCAGCTGCAGCCGGGTGCGGGCGGCAGGGGCGGGAGCCCGGCACGGCGGCGCTCCAGCTCCTCGGCGGGCACCTCCAGTTCAATCGTGCGGGCGTCGACGTCGATGCTGATCCGGTCGCCGTCGTGCACCAGGCCGAGCGGGCCGCCGAGCGCGCCCTCCGGGCTGATCTCGGCCACGGACAGCCCCTTGTTGACCAGACCGGACATCTGCCCGTCGGTCACCACCGCGACCTTGTCGCCGAGTCCGGCCCCGTCGAGCGCGAACACGAACGCCGAGGTGAAACCCATCCCGGGCGAGCCACGCAGGCCCAGACCGGTCAGCACGAGCACCTGCCCCGGCTCGACCTCACCGGCGCGGATCCCGGCCAGCCCCTCCTCGCGAGAGCGGAAAACCTTGGCGGGCCCGGAGAACCGGTGGATCGCGTCGTCGGCGACCGTCCGCTTGACGATCCCGCCCTCCGGCGCGAGCGAGCCGCGGACGAGCACGATGCCCGGATGCCGCGCCAGCGGCCGATCCACCGGCCGGATCATGTCCTCGTCGCGCACCTCGGCGGTTTCGGCGATTTCGGCGATTTCGGCGATCGTCCGCCCGCCGACCGTGGGCCGCGTCAGGTCCAGCAACGAGCGCAACTGCCGCAACAGAGCGGAGGTCCCGCCGGCGGCCTCGAACTCGTCGATCCGCCGTTCCCCGTTTGGTTTCACCGCGGTCAGCAATGGCACCTCCGGCGCAAGCCGCTCGAAGAGCCCGTAGACGTCGGTGTCGCAGCCCGCCTCGACCGCGACCGCCTGCAGATGCTTGAGCGTGTTGACCGATCCGCTGATCGCGAGTACCGCGGTCACGGCGTTGCGGAACGCTCCGTCCGTCATGATCGCGCGCGGCCGGATATCCGCGGCGATCAGGTCGAGAATGCGCTTTCCGGCCTCGGCCACCGTTTCCCACATGCGCGGGCTGTTCGCGAGCACCGGAGTGCTGCCCGGCAGCGCCATCCCGAGTGCCTCCGCGGCGATGTGCATCGAGTTCGCGGTGCCCATCCCGGCGCACACGCCCGGCCCGGAAATCGCGCACGAGCTCATCTCCGCCAGCTCTTCGACGGTCATCTTGCCGGTCGCGACATGCCCGGCGTAAAGGAACACGTCTTCGAAATCGACGTGCTCACCGCGGTAGCGCCCCGAAGGCTGGTAACCACAGCCGACGACGATCGCCGGGATGTTGAGCCGCCCCGCGGCCATCAGGTGCGCGGGCGTCGTCTTGTCGCATGAGGACAGACACACCATGCCGTCGAGCAGCGCACCCTCGACCGCGACCTCGATGTCGTTCGCGATCAGGTCGCGGCTCGGCAGGATGTACTGGCCCGCGGCGCCCGCGCTCGTGATCGCGTCGCTCGGCGCGGCGGTCCGCACCTCGAACGGCACCCCGCCCGCCGCGCGGATCGCGTCGGAGAGCGGCGGCACAATCCCGTCGAGATGGCTGAAACAGCTCGCGAGCCCCGAAGACGAGTTGACGATCGCGATCTTCGGCTTCTCCAGGTCCTCGCCGGTGATCCCGAGCGCCGTCCACTGCGCGCGGCGCATCGCCCACCGCGTCGTGCCCGGCTCGAAGTTGCTGCGCAGCCCGCTCATACCTGCCCTCCCAAATACGCCCCGTTGCGCTCGAGTCGTTGCTGCAGCGCGGAAACGTCGATGTCCCCGCCGGAGACGGTGTCCAGCGACAGCGCGAGGTCGCTCGCGGTACCTGCCGCCTCCCCCATGGCGAAGCACGGACCGGTGACCCGCGCCGAGGACTGCCCGCCGTGCGTCATCGACGCGCACCGCCCCACGACGTAGAGGTTGCGGACGCGGTCGGGTACGATCATCCGGAACGGCATCTGGTTGAAGCCGCGCGGGTTCTCGCCGCGCTGCCAGCGGAACTCGACCGTGCCCGCGACATGCGCCTCGATGGGCCAGCCGTTGACCCCGATCGCGTCCGGGAAGTCCGCGCAGTCGAGCACGTCGTCCTCGGACAGCTGGTAACGCCCGACGATCCGGCGCGTCTCGCGGATGCCGATCTGCGGGGCGATGTCGACGATGTAGGACTCGCGGAACCCCGGCGTGCGGTCGCGGATGAACTCGAACGCGTCGAGCGCCTGCGCGCGGCCCTGCAGCTCACCGCGCGTGAGCTGGTCGACGTCCGTGCCGTCGATCGCGCCACCGTCCGGTGTGGACAGCTGGGTGAGGTTCGCGCGCCATTCCAGCGGGTTGCGCTGCGGGCGCACGATGGGCTTCTTGCGCGGGAAATGGTGCGTGCCCGCGGCCTCGGCCTCGTTCATGAGCCGCTCGACCGTCTTCCACGGCGCCGGTCCCGCCGCCTCGACGTCCACCCCGTTGATCCGGAACATCAGCGACGGGTACAGCATCCCGTCAACCGGCGGCGACTTTTCGAAGGGCGCGCCCGCCCACGCGGCGACATCGCCGTCGCCCGAGCCGTCGATGAACATCCGCCCGCGCACCGCGGCACGGCCCGACTTGGACTCGATGAGCACCGCTTCGATCGTGTCCTCGTCGGCCATCACGACACCGACGGCCATGGCGTGGAACAGGATCCGCACGCCTGAGGAGGTCAGAAGCTCGTCGGCGGCGATCTTGTAGCTGGAGATGTCGAAGGCCTGCGCGAGGATGCCGTCGTTGATCGTCAGATGCGGTTTGTTGAGCGCGTCGAGCTTTTCCAGCCGTTCCAGCAGTTCGTCGGCGATCCCGTGGATCACCCGGCGATGCTCGCCGTGGACCTTCGCGTGCAGACCGCAGAACGTGCTGAGCCCGCCCGCCGTGCCGGCGCCGCCGAGGAACCCGTACCGTTCGATCAGCAGGACCGAGCGCCCGGCCCGCCCGGCCGCGGCGGCGGCCATCAGCCCGGCCGGTCCCCCACCCACGACGACGACGTCGAATTCCCCGTAGATCGGCGTATTCCGGGCAGGCTCGGTGAGGGTACGCACGCTCATGCGGATCACGAAACACGACGGCGCCGCGGTTGGGAACTCCGCTGACGCGAAGAGCGGACGGCGGGCGCGCCGCGGTGGCCACGCGGCATGAGTCCTTTGACGTATTTCTTCGAGCGGCCGCGGGCGAAGCGGACGAGCCGCCCCATACTTGCTGCCGTGAAGACCACAGCTGCTGTCCTATGGGAGTACGGCAAAGACTGGCAGATCGAGGAGCTCGAGCTCGACGAGCCGCGCGACGGCGAGGTGCTCGTCCGGCTCGCCGCGTCCGGGTTGTGCCATTCCGACGAACATGTTCGGGTCGGCGATCTGCCGCTGGAAGCCCTGCCGGGCATCGGCGGCCACGAGGGCGCCGGCGTGGTCGAGCGCGTCGGGCCGAACGTGACGAAGGTACGCGAAGGCGATCACGTGGTGCTGAGCTTCATCCCCGCGTGCGGTGAGTGCACGTGGTGCGCCGAGGGGCACCAGAACCTGTGCGACGAGGGCGCCGGGCTGTCGGTCGGGCTGCAGCGCGACGGCACCTCGCGCCACCATGTGCGCGGCTCCGACGCGAGGCTGATGTGCATGCTGGGCACGTTCTCGCCGTACACGGTGGTCAGCCAGAGTTCGGTGATCCGCATCGCCGACCACATCCCGCTGGACAAGGCCGCGCTCGTCGGGTGCGGCGTGACGACCGGCTGGGGCACGGCGGTCTACGGCGCGCAGGTGCGGGCCGGAGACGTGGTCGTGGTGCTCGGGATCGGCGGCGTCGGGGCGAACGCGGTGCAGGGCGCGCGGATCGCCGGTGCGACGAAGATCATCGCGATCGACCCGGCCGAGTTCAACCGTGAGCAGGCGCGCCGCTTCGGCGCGACGCACACCTTCGCGTCCATAAAGGACGCTCTCGAAGTGCTGCCGGACATGACGCGCGGCCGCCTCGCGAACAAGGCACTGATCACTGTGGACACCGCGACCCCGACGATCATCGCCGACGCGATCTCCCTGGTGGGGAAGCTGGGCGTGGTCGCGCTGACCTCGCTGGCGCCGGTCACCGCGCGGCAGATCGAACTGCCCATGTTCGAGCTGACCGCGTGGGAGAAGCGGGTCGTCGGGTGCCTGTTCGGCCACGCGAACCCGCGCGCGGACGTGCCGCGGCTCCTGGAGCTCTACGAGCAGGGAGACCTGCTGCTGGACGATCTGGTCACCCGCACCTACACCCTCGACCAGGTGAACCAGGGCTATGAGGACATGCGCTCCCACCGCAACATCCGCGGCCTGATCCACTACGAGTGAAGGGCCCGCACGGCGAGTTGGCCGCCACCGTCGCCGAGTTGGCCGTGGACGGCCAACTCACCGACGTAAGGGGCCAACACGCCGGGGGGTTAGTCGCCGTCGATCAGGGCTAGGGTGCGGCGGACGACGTTGTCGGCCGTAAGGCCGTAGTACTCGTACAGCTCCGCTGGGACGCCGACCTCGAGATCCACGTCCGGCAAGGCGAGGCGCGACAGGTCGGCGCCCAGCTTGCGCCGCCCGGAGACCTCCGCGACCAGGGCGCCGAGCCCGCCGACCTCGCTGTGGTCCTCGACCGTCAGCACCCGCCCGGTCCGCGTCAACGACTCGACGATCGCCTCCTCGTCGAACGGCTTGAGGTACGCCGCGTCGTACACATCGGCCTCGATGCCCTGCGACTCCAGTCGTGCCGCCGCCCGCACGGCGAGCCCGGTACCCAGACCGTGCGCGATCAGCGTCACGTCGTTGCCGTCACGCAGATGCGGCCACCGGCCGAACTCGATGTCCGGCGGGGTTTCATAGACCGGCTCGGCCCCTTCCGCGATCCGCAGGTACACCGGGCCCGCCACGTCACGCGTCGAGCGCATCAGGCTCAGCACCGCGCCCGAGTCGGCCGGGGTCACCACGGTCATCCCGGTGATCGCCCTGGCGACCGCGATGTCCTCGACCGCGTGGTGGCTCGTCCCGAAATAGCCCATGGCCAGCCCCGTCAGCCGCCCGACGAGCCGGACCGGCAGGTGCGTGTAGGCGACGTCGGTGCGCAACTGCTCGGCGCATTTGAGCACCCCGAACGGTGACATCGAGTAGATGTAGGGCACGTACCCGCAGGTCGCGAGCCCGGCGGCGACCGAGATCGAGTTCGTCTCCGCGATGCCGAACTCGAGGTAGCGATCCGGGTACTTCTCGCGGAAGTCCGCCAGCGTCGCCCCCAGATCCGCGCTCATGGTCAGGATCCTCGGATCTTCGTCGGCCATGGCGGCGATCGCGTAGCCGGCCGGGTTGGTCGCGAGCGCGGTGTCGATCTCGGCGTCGGTGAAGACGTCGACCATCTTCGGCGTGGACATCGTGGGTATCAGAGCCTTCCCTTGATCTCGAGGAGCACGGCGTCCCGCTGGTCGGGCTCCAGGAGCCCGAGATGCCAGGCCTGCGGGGCCTGCTCCATCATCGCCACCCCCTTGCCCTTGCGCGTGCGGGCGATGACGCAGACCGGCTTGGCACTGCCGGGATCGGGCAGCGCGTCGAAGGTCGCGCACAGGGTCTCGACGTCGTGCCCGTCGATTTCCTCGACGTGCCAGCCGAAAGCGGAGAACCGCTCGCCGAGCGGTTCGATGTTCATCGCGTCGGAGGTCGGCCCCGCACCGGAGAACCCGTTGGCGTCGACGATCGCGACCAGGTTGCCGAGCCGGTAGTGGCTGGCGGCCATCACCGCCTCCCACACCTGGCCCTCCTGCAGCTCACCGTCGCCGGTCACGACGAACGTGCGGTAGTCGTGCCCGGACATGCGCCCGGCCAGCGCGATCCCGGTCGCGACGGACATGTTGTGCCCCAGCGCGCCGGAACTGAAGTCGATACCCGGTGCCAGCCGCATGTTCGGGTGGTCGTTGAGCGGGGAGCCGACCTTCCCGAACCGGCCGAGCCATTCCTCCGGAAAATAGCCGAGATCGGCCAGCACGGGCCACAATCCGGTGGCGACATGCCCCTTTCCGAGCAGGAACCGGTCGCGGTCGGGCCATTCCGGTTCGCCCGGGCGCAACCGCAATGCGTGGTAATACAGGGTGGCGAAGATTTCGGCGCAGGAGAACGTGCTCGAGTAGTGGCCGAGCCCGGCCTGATCGATGAGTTCGACGGTCTTCAGCCGTATCCAGTCCGCCCGCCTGCGCAGTTCGTCCGGCGGCGCGGACCGGCCACGATCCAGTGTGTGGTGCCGGGTTTCGACTGACATAGCTCATGGATAGCATCGATCCCGTTTTCCGGGGAGCGACGCATGACGTATTCCCGGGCAACATTCGTCCATCGCTCGGGACTCGGGCCGTTCCGTAGTTTGACAGATATGCGAACTCGAGCAGCTGTCATCCGCGAACCCGGGAAGCCCTGGGAGCTCACCGAACTGGAGCTCGACGAACCTAAGACCGGCGAAGTACGGATCAAGTTCGCGGTATCGGGGATGTGTCATTCGGACGAACATCTGCGCACCGGTGACAGTCTGTGCCGGCTGCCCATCGTGGGCGGGCACGAAGGTGCCGGTGTCGTCGAGGCGGTCGGCGAAGGGGTGACCCGGGTCCGGCCCGGCGATCACGTGGTGTGCTCGTTCATCCCGGCGTGCGGAACCTGCCGCTACTGCTCGACCGGGCACCAGAACCTGTGCGACCAGGGCGCGGAGATGGCCACCGGCATGCTCTCGGACGGCACCTTCCGCTTCCACGACGACGCCGGGGAGGACCTCGGCGGGTTCTGCATGCTCGGCACCTTTTCGCAGCGCGCGGTGGTCTCGCAGGCCTCCTGCGTCAAGATCGACGACGACATCCCGTTCGACGTCGCCGCGCTCACCGGCTGCGGCGTGCCGACCGGCTGGGGTTCCTCGGTGTACGCCGCGGGCGTGCGCGCCGGTGACACCGTGGTCGTCTTCGGCGCCGGCGGGGTCGGCTCGAACGCGATCCAGGGCGCGGTCTACGCGGGTGCCCGGCATATCGTCGTGGTCGACCCGGTTCCGTTCAAACGGGACAAGGCGAAGGACTTCGGCGCGACGCACGTGTTCGCCGAGGCCGGCGAGGCACGGGAAGCGGTCGTGGATCTCACCCGCGGGCAGCTGGCCGACCACGCGATCTGCACGGTCGGCGTGCTCACCGCGGACGTCGTGTCGCAGGCGACTGCGATCGTCGGCAAGGGCTCCCAGGTCACCGTCACCTCCGTCGGCCGCAGCACCGACGTCCAGGTCCAGCTCGCCGCGAACGGGATGCTGGTGGGCTACCAGCGGAACGTGCAGGGCCATGTGTTCGGCATGTGCAACCCGCTCTACGACATCCCCCGGCTGCTCGGTCTCTATCGCGAAGGCCGGCTCAAACTCGACGAACTGATCACCCGCCGGTACACCCTGGACGAGATCAACGACGGGTACGCCGACCTCGACGAGGGCCGGATCATCCGCGGTGTCGTCGTCCACGAGCCGTGACGGTGCGGTGGTGGCCCGGCGCGGCGTCCGGGCCACTGGGCTCACCACCGGTCCTGCATCGTGCCGACCTTCTCGGCGACCGTCAGCGGCATCGCGGTGAGGTCGCGGACCTCCCCGGCGGTGAACCCGCGGGCGACCTCGTCGAGCCGGAACCCTTCCGGGGTCCTGGTGAGCACGGCGAGATCGGTCACGATGATGTCCACACAGGACGGTGCGGTGAGCTCGAACTCGCACTGTTCCACGAGCTTCGCCTGCCCGTTCGAACCCGTGTGCTCCAGCAGCGCGATGACCTTCTTCGCGCCGACGGCCAGATCCATCGCGCCGCCGATCCCGCCGCCGGTCATCGCCGGCAGCGTCCAGTTGGCGAGGTCACCGCGCGCGGACACCTGGTAGGCCCCGAGCACGACCGCGTCCAGCCGCCCGGAGCGGGCGATCTCGAACGAGGTGACACTGTCGAAAAAGGATGCTCCGGGGCGGAGGCCGACGAAGTAGCCGCCCGCGTCGTGGACGTCCGGGTCGAACGAGTCGTCGCGGATGATCGGGCCGTAGTTGAGGATCCCGTTCTCGCTGTGCAGGGTGACCGCGCGGTCGCCGACGAAATCGGAAACGAGGGTGGGCATCCCGGCGCCGAGGTTGACGACCGCTCCGTCGGGCAGCAGCGCCGCGGTCCGGCGTGCCATCTCTGCGCGGGTGAGGCCCGGCTTGCCGCCGTACTCGCGCGCGCTGTCGGCGGACCGGCTGGGCCGCATGGGCAGGTTCCGCACGTCCATCTGCACGGTGCTGCGCACGACCCTGGTGACGAACACGGCCGGCAGGTCGACGTGCTCGGGCGGGATCTCGCCCACCGGCACGATTTCGTCGACCTCGGCGATGGTGAGCGCGGCCGCCTTCGCGAAGCTCACGTTGAAATTGCGGCTGCCGCCGCGGAACTGGACGTTGCCGGACTCGTCGGCCCGGTGCCCGCGCACGAACGCGACGTCCGGCCTGATGGCGTGTTCGAGGAGGTACGGCTTGCCGTCGAAATGCCGCACGTCCTTCCCCTCGGCGATCCCGGTACCGGCGCCCGCCGGGGTGTAGAACGCGGGGATGCCCGCGGCACCGGCGCGCATCCGTTCGACCAGGGTGCCCTGCGGGACCATCTCCAGTTCCATCGTGCCCGCCCGGATCTGGCGCTCGGCCTCGGAGACGATACCCGGGCGCGCCGAAAAGCACGTGACCAGCCGGGAGATCTGCTTGTTCTCGGCGAGCAGGTGCGCGGTCGGCGCGCCCGGCTGGCCAAGGCCGTTGCAGTAGACCGTCAGTCCCGGCGTGCCCTGCTCGTGCAACGCCACGATGAGGCTCGAGGGAAACCGGTGCGCCACCCCGAACCCGGCGATCGCGATGCTCGCGCCGTGGGGGATGTCGCGCACCGCTTCGGCGGGCGAGTTCTTGACCTTGTCCATGACGCCTCCCAAATGTTGTCAACAAAAATGTTGACAATCTATTCTAGAACGGCGATCCTCGGTCCACCACGAACTTTCCGTGTGGCGGACGGCTGTCCTGGCCCGCGAAGGTTCCGCTTTCCCACCGGATTCAGCTCTTCTCAACGTTGCGAAGGTATGAGCGATGAACCGTAAGAACCGATTTGGAGCCGTGGCGGTGTTCGCCGCCGTGCTCGCCCTGGTGCTGTCCGCCTGCACCACCACCGACTCGAGCAGCGGCGGTGACTCCGGCGGCGCCGGGCTGCCCGCCGACCAGCTGGCCCAGCTTCAGTCCCTTGTGGACAAGGCGAGCGAGGTGCCGACGTTCGTCGCCCCCGGCCCGGCGTTCGACATCAGCAAGGCGAAGGGCAAGCGGATCTTCGTCATCCCGACCGCGAGCCAGCTGCCGGTGTGCGACCAGATCGGCAAGGACATGGTCACGCTCGCGAACAAGGTCGGCATGAGCGGCACCTACTTCCAGAACTCCGGCGGCCCGTCGGGCTGGATTCCCGGCATGCAGCAGGCGATCAGCCAGCACTACGACGCGATCGTGCTGATCTGCGGGATCGACCCGAACCTCATCAAACCGCAGGTGCAGGCGGCGACCGCGGCGGGGATCGCGGTGATCGACTCCGGGCTCGGCGACACCGAGGACGGCGCGAAGTCCGACCCGCTGGTGACCGCGCAGACCAACATCCCCAACGCCGAATCCATCCGCCGCTCGATCGACGTGGCGATCCTGGAGCACAAGGGCAACCCGTTCGACGTCTTCGAGATCACCTCGAACGAGGTGCCTGCCGGGGTCGTGATGGACAAGGCGCTGCGCGAGGAACTCGGCAAGTACTGCCCCGACTGCAAGGTCAAGTCGGTGAACATCGCGGTGCCCGACTGGGCGACGAAGGTGCAGTCGGCCGTCAGCTCCGCCATCCTGGCCGATCCGAAGATCAAGGCCGTGGTGCCGATCTTCGACGGTGAGGTCCCACCCGCCTCGGCCGCGGTCAAGGCCTCGGGCCGGGGCGACGTCAAGCTCTACGGCTGCTATGGCGGCACGCCGGAGTACATCGCGCAGATGGGCGGCGGCATCCCGATGGACTCCAACGTCGGCCCGACCCACCTGTGGCGCGCCTACGCCACGATGGACCAGACGCTGCGCGTGCTGTCGGGGGCCGGCGCCGTCCCCGCCGACAAGGACCAGGACCCGTCGCGGCTGTGGACGACCAAGAACTACCAGGAGGCCGCGGCCGTCAACGGCGGTTTCGGCACCGAGTTCCCGTCCGGGTACGAGAAGCTCTGGGGACTGAGCTGAGCATGAGCGCCGACGCGGTTTCCCAAGCCGGCCGGGTCACCCCGGCCGGCGGTACCCCGCCCGCACTGGACCTGCGGAACATCACCATGCGCTTCGGCACGTTCCGCGCGCTGAAGAACGTGGACTTCCAGGTGCGGCCCGGCGAGATCGTCGCGCTGCTGGGCGAGAACGGCTGCGGGAAGTCCACTTTGGTCAAGGTGCTGGCCGGGGTCAACGCGCCCGAGCCCGGCGGCGAGCTCTACCTGAGCGGGCGGCAGGTGCCGCTGCCGCTGCCGCCCGGGCAGTTCCGCGGGCTCGGGCTCAGCTTCGTGCACCAGGACCTCGGGCTCGCCAGGACGCTGTCGGTGGTGGAGAACCTGATGGTCGGCGAGCGCGGCAGCGCGAACTCGCGCAGGCCGATCAACTGGCGCGCCGAGCGGAACCGGGTCGAGGCCCTGCTGGAGTCCTACCGGGTGCACCTGGACCCGACCGTGCCCGTCAACCAGCTCCCGCCGGTCGGGCAGGCGCTCGTCGCGATCGTGCGCGCGGCCGAGGAGCTCAAGCTCTACCGCGAACGCGGCGACGTGACCCATTCGATCCTGTTCCTCGACGAGCCCACGGTGTTCCTGCCCGAGGCCGAGGTGGAGTTCCTCTTCGACCTGGTGCGGACGGTGGTGAAGGACGGGGCGAGCACGGTGTTCATCTCGCACGACCTGTCCGCCGTGCGCGCCCTGTGCGACCGTGCGGTCGTCCTGCGGGACGGTGAGGTCGCCGGGCAGGCGCGGCTGGGCGAGGTCGACGACGCGGCGCTGGTCGAGCTGATCGTCGGTCCGGCAAGCGGCAAGACCGTGGGCGGGACGCACCGCCGTCCGGCCGGCTCCGCACTCGCCGGCCAGCCGGCCCTGTGCGAGGTCACGGACCTGCGCGGCGGCCGGGTCCGCGGGATCGATCTCGCGCTGCGGTCGACGGAGATCGTCGGCGTGGCCGGGCTGCTCGGCTCCGGCGCCGAGGACCTGCCATACCTGCTGTTCGGCGAGCGGGACTGCGAAACCGGAACCCTGGCCCTGGGCGAGAAAAACATCGCCGTGTCGTCGTTGCGCCCGTTCGACGCGGTGCGGCGCGGCGTCGCGCTGGTGCCGGCCGACCGCCGCCGTGACGCGATCGTCCCGACGCTGACGGTCGCGGAGAACACCACGATTCTGGTCAACGACCGCTACACGAGTTTCGGGCGGCTGCGGCTGGGCAAGCTCGCGAAGCTCGTACGGTCCCTTTTGGACCGTTTCGATGTCCGGCCCCGCCGCCCCGACGCGACCATGGGCCAGCTTTCGGGTGGTAACCAGCAGAAGGTCGTGCTCGCCAAATGGCTGGAGATCGGTCCGGCCCTGCTGTTGCTGCACGAGCCAACCCAGGGCGTCGACGTCGCGGCCCGCGCCGAGATCTACCGCCTGGTGCGCGAAGCGGCCGAGGCCGAGATGGCGACCCTGTGGGTTTCGAGTGACTTCGAGGAACTCGCCACCATCTGCGACCGCGTGCTGATCATGGCCGACGGCGTCGTACGCGCGGAGCTGACCGGCGACGAGGTCACCGAGGACCGGATCAGCTCGGCCGTCTACCACTACTCGACCGGCGCCGCCGCCGTGCTCGGCGGGAGCGAGGAGTGAAACCTATGCCAGCTACCGAAACCGAGACGCGGCCGAAGCAACGCCACGGTACCGACTTCGCCGTCCTGGCCGAGCGTTCGGCGCTGCCGGCCGCCTGGATCGCGCTGATCGTCGTGTACGGGGTGCTCACCCCGGACCTGTTCCTCACCTGGGACAACGCCGCCAACATCCTCGGCTCGCAGGCCGTGCTGTTCGTACTCGCGATCTCCGCGCTGATGCCGTCGATGACCGGCGACTTCGACCTCTCGCTCGGCGGGATCATGGGCCTGACGGCGATGGTCGTCGGGGTGCTCAACACGAAGCACGGCGTCGGCATCGTGCCGGCCTGCCTGATCGGACTCGTGGTCGCGGTCGCCGCCGGATACCTCAACGGCCTCTTCGTCGTGCGCGGCGACACCAACGCCCTGATCGTGACGCTCGGGATGGGGACGGTGTTCACCGGGCTCATCTACTTCCTGTCCGGTTCGAACACGATCGTCGGCATCGACCAGCACCTGTCACGGTGGACGTTCACCACGAAGCTCGCCGGTATCCCGCTCGAGTTCTACTACGGGCTCATCATCATGCTGGTGGTCTGGTACGTCGCGTCGTTCACCCCGCTCGGGCTCCGGTCGCTGTTCGTCGGGCAGTCGCGGGACGTGGCGCGGCTGAGCGGGATCCGGGTCTCGCGCATCCGCTGGGGCGGGTTCGTGCTGGGCGGGTTCGTCGCCGGGATCGCGGGCATCCTCTTCCTCGGCACGACCGGGTCCGCCGACCCGACCGCGAGCGGGCCGTACCTGCTGCCGGCCTACGCGGCGGTGTTCCTCGGCGCGACGAGCATCAAACCGGGCCGGTTCAACGCGCTCGGCACCGGGATCGCGGTGTACTTCCTGGCCACCGGCGTCAACGGCCTGCAGTTGCTGGGCGCGGACAACTACGTGCAGCAACTGTTCTACGGTGCCGCGCTGGTGATCGCCGTCGTGCTCTCGCGGCAGCTGGGCAGGCGCCGGTGAGCATCGCGGACGAAGTCTTCGACGTGACCGGCACGGTCGTGCTCGTCACCGGTGCCGGTTCGGGCCTGGGGCGTTCGATCGCCGAGACCCTCGCCGGCTGCGGGGCGACGGTAATCGCCGCCGACCGCGACGAAGCACGCCTGAAGCAACTGCATGACGTCGACGCCCTGCCCCTCGACGTCTCGGACGCCGCGGCGGTCGAGGACGCGGTCAGCGATGTGGTGCGGCGCCACGGGCGGCTCGACACGGTGTTCGCCAACGCCGGGATCGCCCGCGGCGCCGGGCTCACCCAGCCCGCGGGCTCGGTGGACGCGTTCGAACTCGACGACTGGCACGCCCTGCTGGAGGTCAACCTGCACGGGGTCGCGCACACCGTGCGGGCGGCAGCGCGGCCGATGAAACGGCAGCGTTCGGGCAGCATCGTGGTGACCGCCTCGACCGCGGGCCTGCGCGCCGACCCGTTCGTCTCCTACTCGTATGTGGTGGCGAAGGCCGGGGTGGTCAACCTCGTCCGGCAGGCCGCGCTGGACCTGGCCAGGTGGCGGATCCGGGTCAACGCCATCGCGCCGGGGCCGTTCAAGACGAACATCGGCGGCGGCGAGCCGAACGCGGAAGCGGAGGCCCGGTGGGGGGCGAGCGTCGCGCTGGGCCGCATGGGTGATCCTCGCGAGCTGCGGGGTCTCGCCCTGCTTTTCGCGTCCGGAGCATCGAGTTTCGTCACCGGGAGTGTTTACGCTGTGGATGGTGGAGCGCTCCTGCAGAGCATGGCGCTGGACCCGGCGCCGGAAGGAACGTGATCAATGCGGATAGTGGTGGCCCCGGTTTCCGAGTTCGCGCCGGGTGACCGGCGGATCGTCCAGGTCGGGAAGCGCTCCATCGGAGTGTTCCGGATCGGTGAGAAGTTCTACGCGCTCAACAACTACTGCCCGCATCAGGGCGGTCCGCTGTGCCTGGGGCGCACGGCGCCGACGGCGAGCTCCACCGGTCCCGGCGACTACGCGGTGAACGAGGATCTGTTCCTGGCGTGCCCGTGGCACGGCTGGGAATACGACGTCACCACCGGCCAGTCCTATCTCGGCCCCGGGGAGGCCCCGGTCCGCAGTTACGGCGTGAGCGTGGCGCACGGTGAGGAACTCGGCGACGGCGTGCGGTTCCCGGACCGGGTGCCCGGTCCGTATGTCGCGGAGACCTATGACGTACGGGTGGAAGACGACTACGTGGTGGTCGATACGGCCGCCAGGGGAGAAAGGCAGGTGTCCCGGTGACCACCACCGAACCGAAGCAGCGCACCGCGCTCGTCGACGCCGACATCCACCCCACCATCCCGGCGGGCAGGCTCGCCGGGAAGCTGCCCGAGCCGTGGCGCACCCGGTTCACGATGTTCGGCACCCGCATCGCGCCGCCGCCGGCGATGTACCCGCGCGTGCGCAACGGCGGGATGCGGCTGGACTCCTTCCCCGCCAACGGGATTCCGGGCAGTGACCTGACGATGCTGCGCGAGCAGGTGCTCGATCTCTACGGCGTCGGCTACGGCGTGCTGATTCCCTTGCAGGCCCACAGTTATGGCGCGGAGGCGCCCGACTACGGCGCCGCGCTGTGCCACGCGCTCAACGAGTGCCTGCTGGAGGACTTCCTCGAGCCCGAACCGCGGCTGGTGAGCTGTCTCTGCGTGCCGCACGAGTCTCCGGACCTGGCGATCGCGGAAATCGAACGTTACGCCGGGGACCCGCGGTTCGTGCAGGTGCTGTTCCCCGGTGGCGCGGAAACCTTCCTGGGGCACCAGAAGTACCTGCCGATCTACCGCGCGGCGGCGGAGGCGGGGCTGCCCGTCGCGATCCACCTCGGCGGGATAGAGCATCACCGCGGCGACGGCTGGCCGTCGTTCTACCTGGAGCACCATGCGTGGTTCGGGAACGTGATGGCGATGGTCGCGGCGAACCTGATCTGCGAAGGCGTATTCGAGGACGTACCGGAGCTGCAGATCGTGCTCGTCGAGGGCGGGATAGCGTGGTCGGCCCCGCTGATGTGGAGCCTCGACGCGGCGTGGCCCCGGTTGCGTGCCGACGTGCCGAAGCTCCGGCGCAGGCCCTCGGAGTACTTCCGGGAGCATTTCTGGTTCTCGACGCAGCCGATCGAGGAGCCGCCGGAGTCCAGGCACCTGCCGATGGCGTTGCGGCACACCGGGATGACCGATCGGATCATGTTCGCCTCGGACTACCCGCACTGGGACTTCGACTCCCCCGCCACCGCGCTGCGGGACCTGCCGAAGGACCTGCGCGAGGAGATCATGGACCACAACGCCTACCGGCTGTACCACCGACTGGAGCGCCCGTGACCCAGCACATCGACACCGACGTCCACTGCGCGCCCGCGAGTATCCAGACGCTGTTCCCGTATCTCGACGGGTACTGGCGGTCCTATGTGGAGGATGCGCAGCTGCGGCTTTCGCCGTCGGCCGGCAACGCCTACCCGCCGGGGGCGCCGACGTCCGCGACCCCGGCCGCGCGCGAGGCGGGCGCGTTCCCGCCGGACAACGTCGAACTGCTGCGCGAGCAGGTCCTCGACCGCGAAGGGCTCGACTGGGCGCTGCTGAACTGCACGACCTCGTTCGACATCAGCCGCAACCCGTACTACGAGATCGCCCTGACCCGCGCGATCAACGACTGGATCCGCACGGAGTGGCTCGACGCCGACGAACGGCTGCGCGCCAGTATGGTCGTGCCGACGCTGGACGTCGGCGCGGCGGTCGCCGAGATCGACCGGCTCGGCCCGGACAAGCGGTTCGCGCAGGTGCTGCTGCCGGTGCGGGGCCAGGACGCGCGGTATGGCAACGTGCGTTTCCGCCCGCTGCTGGCTGCGGCGGCGCGGCACGGGCTCGTCGTCGGGCTGCACGCGTGGGGCCGTATCTCCAGTTCGCCGACGGCGACCGGGTTCACGCACACGTATCTCGAGGACTACGTGAGCAACGGGCAGATCGTGCAGGCGCATGTGGTGAGCCTGATCGCCGAAGGTGTCTTCAGCGAGATCCCGGACCTGCGGATCTGCCTGTCGGAGTGCGGTTTCTCGTGGCTGCCGGCGCTGTTGTGGCGGTTCGACAAGGAATGGCGCTCGGTCTGGCGCGAGGTGCCGTGGGTGAAGGAGGCGCCGGAGAAGTACCTGTACCGGCATTTCCGCTCGACGACGGAGCCGGCGCAACTGCCCGAGTCCGCGGAGGAGGTGTCACAGCTGGTGGAGATGATGCGGGCGCCGGAGTTCCTCATGCACGCGAGCGACTACCCGCACGACCACGGCGACGGCGCGGCGCGCCTGCTCGCCGCCCTCCCCGGCGAAGCCCGCCACTCCGTCCTGCACGGCACCGCCGCCTCCTTCTACCGCTCTCGCTAACCCCCCGACGACCGCCCCCGCGCGAGATCTACATCCAAGACGCCGATCTCGCCGTCTCCAATGTAGATCTCGGCGGGGATGGGTGGGGTTAGGGGTGGGCGGTGGTGAGGATTTGCCTGGCCCAGGAGACTTCCAGTTTGCCGGTGGGGGTGCGGCGCAGTTCGGGTAGCAGCACCAGGGTTCGCGGCACCTTGTAGCCGGCCAGGCTCCGCCGCGTCCAGTCCCGCAGCTCCTGCTCAGTGACCCCGCCGGGGGTGGCCACCACGGCGGCGACCTGCTCGCCCCACTTCTCGTCCCGCACGCCAAGCACGACACAGTCGGTCACGGCCGGATGCGCCAGCAGCACTTCCTCGACCTCCGGCGGGTGCACCTTCTCCCCGCCGGTGTTGATCACGCCCGAACCGCGCCCGAGGAACCGCAGCGAACCGTCCGCCGCCACCTCCGCCACGTCGCCGGGAATCGCGTACCGGACCCCGTCGATGGTCCGGAACGTCGCCGAGGTCTTGGCCGTGTCCTTGTAATAGCCGAGCGGGATCGGCCCACAGTACGCGAGCACGCCGGTCTGCCCGCTGCCCGGCACGACCTCCTTGCCCTCCGCCGTAACGACTTTCGTCGCGGGCACCGGGAAGAACCGCGACGGCAGATCGTCCACGGAGGACGTGATGGCGAACGCGAACGGGCCGCCTTCGGTCGAGGCGATCGCGTCGGTGATCGTGACCTGGGCGCGCTCGTGTAGCACCCGCTTGAGGTCGTCGCCGAACGTCGTACCCGAACTGATCACCGCCCGCAGCGAGCTCAGATCGTACGGGCGCCCGGTCAGCAGCTCGTCCACGAGCGGGCGGCAGACCGCGGTACCCGCCACCAGGAGCGCCCCGACCCGTTGCGCGGCAACGGTTTCCCACACGTGCCGTGGATCGAGCCCGCCACGCCGCGCGGTCACGATCCGCCCGCCGACCAGCAGCCCGCCCAGCGAGTTGAACAGGCCCGTGCCGTGCATGAGCGGCACGACCGGCATCATCACCGGCGCCCGCCCCTCCCGCCGGGCGGAGACCGCGATCGCGACCGCCTCGTCGAGGTTCTCCGGCGGCGACTGGACGCCGAGCGGCCGGTACACGGCGACGAAGACCGAGTGCAGCAGATCGCCCAGCCGCCAGATGACACCCTTGGGTTTCCCGGTCGTGCCCCCGGTGTACATGAACAGCCGATCGGAGCCCGGGCGCGGCTCGGCGGGCCGGGGTTCGTGCGCACGCAGGAATTCGTCGTACCGCTCGTCCACCCGGACCGCCAGCCGCAGCGTGGGCACGTGCTGCTCCGCGTCCGCGACGTTCGCCGCCAGTTCGTCGCTGAACACGAGCGCCGCCGCGTCCGCGTCGCGCAGCAGCGAGAACAGCTCCTCCTGGGTGTAGCGGTAGTTGGCGTTCACCGGCACCGCGCCGAGTTTGAACGCCGCGAACACCGTCTCCAGATAGGCGGCTCCGTTGTAGAGGTAACAGGCCACCTTGTCGCCCGGCCCGACCCCCGCTTCGGCCAGCGCGGCGGCCAGCCGCGCGGACCGGTCGTCGAACTCGGCGTACGTGTGGTCCCGCCCGGGTTCGGAGATCACGACCTCGTCCGGGAGGCTGCGCGCGACCGCCTCCCAGATCGTGCCGAACGACGCGTCCATCAGACCTCCATCAGCATGTCCGCCAGTTCCTTGGGTGCGGTGACCATCGCCTCATGTCCGGTGTGGACGGTCCGCACCGGCCAGCCGCGCGCGGAGGCCCGTTCCGCGTGCGGGGAGAACACGCGCATCCAGTCGGTGCACTCGACGAACGCCGCGGGCACGCGATCGGCAGCACCGGTCAGCCGCAACGGTTCGGTGTAGGTGAGCCACGGATGCGGGGTCAGGCGCGCGGTCAGCCAGTCCACATCGGACCCTTCGGTCACGCCGAGCACGTGCAGCGAGCGCACCGGGATGAGCCAGCCGAACCCGGGCCCCTCGACCGACTCGCGGTAGTGCCCGGCCACCTTCGCCGGCAGCAGGCCGATCGCCGCTTCGCCGTCGTCCCCGACGAACGCGTCGAGATACACCCGCCGCGACAGCCGCTCCGGGATCCGGTCCGCGACCCCGGTGACGACCTGCCCGGCGTAGCTGTGCCCGACCAGCACCACGTCGTCGGCGTCGAAAGCCTCGATGAGCGCCACCACGTCCTGCACGTGCGTGCTCAGCCCGACCGACGGGTTCAGCAGATGTGCGCGGTCGCTCACCCCGGTCAGCGTCGGGGCATGCACCTCGTGCCCGGCGGCACGCAGCAGCGGCACGACCCGCTGCCACGCCCAGCCACCGTGCCAGGCCCCGTGCAGCAGAACGAAAGTGCTCATGCCTGCCCGCCGTTCTCGAACAGCGCCAGTGCCGCCGCGGTATTGGACGCCGGCACGTGGTAGGTCTCGTGGATCCGCGTGATCTCCGGGTTCAGCGCGCCCCGCATGACGAGCCACATGATCAGCTCGATCCCTTCGGTGCCCGCCTCGCGAATGTAGTCCTCGCGGGTCAGCGTGGCGAGCTTTTCGGGCTCGTGCTCGATCGCCGTCAGGAACATCCGGTCGAACTCGGCGTTGATGAGCCCCGCGCGGCCGCCGGCGAGCTGATGGGACATGCCGCCGGTGCCGAACACGGCGACTTTGAGATCCCCGGGGTAGGACCGGATCGCCCGCCCGATCGCCTCACCGAGGCGGTAGCAGCGCGAAGCGGTCGGCTGCGGATGCTGGATCACGTTGACCAGCACCGGGACCACCGCGCACGGCCACGCGTCGCCGGGCTCCGGGCAGTACACCGAAAGCGGGACGGTGAGCCCGTGGTCCACGTCGAGCTCGTGGAAGGTGGCGATGTCGAACTCGTCGTCCACCAGTTCGCGGACCAGGTGCGCGCTCAGTTCCGGCGCACCCACCACCGGTGGCACGGGGCGGCGGCCCCAGCCCTCGTCGGCCACGCCGTAGTGCGGCGCGGTGCCGATCGCGAAGGTCGGCACGAGATCGAGATCGACGGCGTTCGCGTGGTCGTTGTACACGATCACCGCGACGTCGGGCGTGTGCTCCGCCATCCACTCGCGCGCGGGCGCGTACCCGTCGAAAAGCGGCTTCCAGTACGGGTCCCCGGTCTTGTGGTTGTCCATCGCCGCACCGATGGAGGGCACGTGCGAAGTCGCGAGGCCCCAGATGACCTCAGCCAAACCGCCGCCCTCCGGCGCGCAGCTCGGCCGTGAACTCCTCGGCCGTCATACCGGTGAACACACCGCCGAGGTACTGGATCGACTTCCGGTCCAGCGTGGCGAGTTTGAAGGTGTAGAAGATGGACGCGCCGAGGTCCAGCATGCCGGTCCAGTCCCGTTCCAGCACGGCCTTCTTCTGCGCGGGGGTGAGCCCGTAGGCGTCGCAGTAGGCCGCCTCGTCCTCGCTGAACTTCGCGCGGTTGCCGGCGTGCTTGAGCGAACCGCACATCCGGTTGAGCGCGAGCCCGCGTCTGTTCTCTTCCAGCCCCAGCACGTAGTTGTCCTGTGCTTGAGTCATAGCCTGAGCCATCCGCCTCTTTCTCATTTTTTCTGCCGTGCCGCCCGCGCGGTCTGCGCGAGCAGGACGGCGATGGTCATGGGACCGACGCCGCCGGGCACGGGGGTGATGAACGAGGCGCGTTCCGCGGCGGCTTCGTACTCGACGTCGCCGGTGTTGTCCGCGTAGCCGGCGTCGATGACGACAGCGCCGCGTTTGATCCAGTTCCCGCGGATGAGCGCGGGCCGGCCCACCGCGGCGACCAGGATGTCGGCCTCGGCGACGCGTGCGGGCAGATCGGTGGTGCGCGAGTGGCAGTAGGTGACGGTCGCGTCGCGCGCGAGCAGCAGCAAGCCGGCCGGTTTGCCGAGGATCGGGCTGCGGCCCACGACGACCGCGTGCTTGCCGGACAAGGGAATCTCATAGGCGTCGAGCAGTGCCATGATGCCGCCCGGGGTGGCCGAGGCGAACCCGCCCTCGTCGAAGGCCATCATCGCGAACGAGGTCCGCGTGACGCCGTCGACGTCCTTCTCCGGCGCGATCGCCTCGAACGCGGCACGCTCGTCGATCTGGTGCGGCACCGGGTGTTGCAGCAGGATCCCGTCGACCGACGGATCGTCCGACAACTCCCGGATCCGCGCCACCAGCTCCGCGGTCGTGGTCTGTCCGGGCAGTTCGATCCGCCGCGACTCCATGCCGACCTTCGCGCAGCGGCCGGCCTTCATCCGGACATACGTGCGCGAGGCCGGATCGTCCCCGACCAGGACGGTCGCGAGCACCGGTTTGCGCCCCAGGTCGGCGACGTCCTTCGTCACCAGGTCGAGGATCTTCGCCGAGACGGCCCGGCCGTCGAGAATCTCCGCGGCCACTAGAACACCACTGTCGTGTTGCCGTCGCGGATGACGCGGTCGTCGAGGTGCCACGCGACCGCGCGCGAGAGCACGAGCCGCTCGACGTCGGCGCCCTTGCGCTGCAACTCGCGCGCGGACTCCCGGTGCGACACCCGGATCACGTCCTGCTCGATGATCGGGCCCTCGTCGAGGTCCTCGGTCACGTAGTGCGCCGTGGCGCCGACCAGCTTGACGCCGCGTTCCTTCGCCCGCTGGTACGGGCCCGCGCCCATGAACGCCGGCAGGAACGAATGGTGGATGTTGATCACCGGTACGCCGACATCGTCGAGGAACTCCCCCGACACGATCTGCATGTACCGGGCCAGCACGACCAGATCGACGTTGCCCTTGAGCAGGTTGAGATGTTCCTTCTCCGCGATCGCCTTCTTGTCCTTCTCCACCGGGACGTGGAAGAACGGGATGCCGAACTGCCGGACGTCGTCGCCGAGGTCCGGATGGTTGGAGATGACCATCGGGATGCTCATGTGCAGTTCGCCGCGGCGCTGCCGCCACAACAGGTCCAGCAGGCAGTGGTCCGCTTTGGACACCAAGATGGCGACCCGCTTGTGCCGCTTGACTTCCACGAGCCGGTAGCTGAGGCCGAACTCGTCCGTGAGCTTCTGTTCGAGTGCGTGATCGAGCTCGGCCAGCCGCGTGGACAGATCGGGCAGGTGGAAGACCGTGCGCTGGAAGAACCGCCCGCCCGAAGGGTCGCTCGAGGTCTGGTCCAATGCGACGATGTTCGCGCCCTGCTCGGCCAGCACGGTCGACACGCTCGAGACGATGCCCGGCCGGTCGGCGCCTTGCACGATCAGGCGACCGTAGTCCTCGTTCATATCAATCCTTTTCGGACACGGCGGCCAGCATCTCCTGGCGCCACTGCTCGGTTCCGCGAAGCTCGTTGAAGGTGAAGATGTGCAGCCCGCTGATGTTGTTCCTGGTCTTCGGCGCCGCGATGGCGAGCCGCCGGGCGAACTTCGACGGGCGGTAGCCGCCGGGCAGCAGGAACCGCCACAGCATGCTCTGCTGCTTCTGCAGGAACCGCGCCGACTGCCCGAGCCCGATCCCGGCCGAGATCCGCATCAGCTTCTGGCGGTTCACCGGCCCCGGCATCCCCACGAACACCGGCAGGTCCACCCCCGCGCTCGCGATCCCGGCCGCCCACGACGCGGTTTTCGCGGCGTCGAAACAGATCTGCGTGAGCACGCGTGTCGCCAGCGGCGCCTTCTGCTTGAGCGCCAGGTCGATCGCCTCCTGCGGGATCTTCCCGTGGCCCTCGGGATAGCCCCCGACGCCGACCTGGCGGAACGGATGCCCCGCTGCCTCCATCTCCTGCAGCAGCGAGTACGCGTCGGTGAACTTTCCGGCCGGTTCCGGCGCGTCGCCACCGATGACGAACACCGACGTGAACCCGCCTTCGCTCAGCCGCGCCACCACATCGGCGACGTGCTTCTCGTCGACGAACTGGCGGGCCGGCAGGTGTGGCGAGACCTGGTAGCCGTGCCCGAGCAGGCGTTCGGACAGGCTCAGTGTCGTCTCGATCCCCTTCGCCTCGGTGACCGTGACGGTGAGCGGCACCGTCTTGGGCACGAAGGCGAGCACGTCCTCCTCGGTCTTCTTGAACGGCATCACCTCGTAGCTCATGGTGCGCACGAGTTCGGCGAGTTTCGCGCGCCGGCGCGAGTTGCCGGCGGCCTCCCGGCGGGGGTTCGTCATTTCCAGCATCCCGTCTGCGTGGGGAAAGGGGTTCAGGGCTTGCGGTAGGACTCGTGGGCGGCGAAGGGCACGGGCGCGACCGTCGCGCGGATCCGCACCTGCCGGTGGGGTTCGATCGCGGGCTTCGCCGAATTCGGCTCCTCGCCCCAGACCACCGTGACCTGGCTGCCCGGTTCGCTCACCGCCTTGTCGACGACCGCGAGGGACACGAAGGCGTGGGCGTTCGTGAGGTAGCCGACGTCGGTCGAGACACCGGCGAGCCGGTCACCGGCCAGCACCTTGTCCGCCTGGTAGAAGGCGTATCGCGCCTTCGGCAGGTCGATGTACTTCGCCGGGAGCCCCGGCTCGCACAGCGCCCGGACCGCGGCGGCGACGTCCTCCGCGTGCCAGACGAGCGTGACCTTTTCGCGGCTCGGCTCCATTCGCTGCAGTGCCGCACGCCCGGTGAACTCGTGGTCGAACCTGACCGTCTTGCCGTAGCCGAGTTCGTAGGGCGTGAAGTAGTAGTCGGTGATATCGGCCGGGTCGAAGCTGCCGCCGAGCGAACCGAGCGCGCCGGCCGGGAGCCATTCCCGGTACCCGCGCTCGGCGGGCCCGAACACGGCGGGCACCACGGCGGGGATCCAGCCCGATTCGAGGTTCGCCGTCGAGTAGGCTTTGGCTCCGGCGCGGACGAGACCGAACCGTTCACCTGCCTCCAGGATACCCCGCAGGACCTTCTCCCCTTCGGCCCACGGACCGAACAGCTCGAACCCGGGCTGGGCCGCCATCCCGTGACGCAGCGCACGCACCCGGTGCCCGGCGATGGTGAATTCGATGGTGTGGAAGAACTTCACGCCGGGCAGCGGTTCGCCGGTCAGCTCCTCGACGAGGGCCTTCGCGTTCGGCCCCTGCAGTTCGTAGCGGTAGACCTTCGGCGGGCCCGATGCCCGCTCCGCGGAGTTGTCGTCCCGCTCCAGCGTGACGTCGTAGCCGCCGGTCTCGGCCTGGTACTGCAGCCAGTCCAGGACGGTCGGGTGACCGACGAGGTCGAAGTTCCCGCCGGAAAGATGGAAGAGGATCGCGTCGCCGATGAAGTAGCCCTCGGCGTTCACCGCGACGTACTGCTTCGCCTTGCCCGGGCCGAAGTCCGCGAAGCTGTTCACTCCGTACGCGGTCAGCAGCTTCAGCGCGTCCGGACCGGACAGGTACAGGTCGGTCATATGGTGCGACTGGTCGAGCAGGGCGCAGGAGGTGCGCCACGCTTGCTGCTCGGATCGCCAGTTCGTGAACTCCGGCGCCACCGGGAAGGTGTGCGGCCGCACCGCCGAGTTCCGCAGCAGCGCGACCGCGGATCCGGCGCGGCCGATGGCGGCCTCGAGACTCTCGGCACCCATGACTAGGCATTACCTCCTCTACGCGGGATACCCCGCCAGCCCAGTACAGCCGAGGAGGCGGCTCGTTTCGTCCGGCATCGGAACGGAATTGACCGCGACAAATGACCAACACCCGTGCTGTCAGACCCGTGCGGTGAGCACCGCGGCCTTCGCCTCCAGCTCGGCGTATTCGGCGTCCGCGCGGGAGCTCCAGGTGATCCCGCCGCCGGTGCCGTAGGTGGCGATGCCCGTGTCGCGGTCGATCGCCTGGGTGCGGATCGCGACGCTGAACCGCGCGCCGGCGGGCCCGGCCACCCCGATCGCTCCGCAGTAGACGCCGCGCGGGGAGTCCTCCAGCTCGCGGATAAGCCGCATCGTGCGGGGTTTGGGCGCGCCGGTGACCGAACCGCACGGGAACAGTGCCCGGAAGATCTCCACGAGATCGGTGCGGGGCCGGAGCTTCGCGGTCACCTCGGAGGTGAGCTGGTGCACGGTCTCGTACCGTTCGGGCCGGCACAGTGAGGTGACCGTCACACTGCCCGTGACGGCCAGCCGCGCGACGTCGTTGCGCACGAGGTCGACGATCATGATGTTCTCGGCGCGTTCCTTGGCACTCGCCCGCAGCCGGGCGACGAGCCGCTCGTCTTCCGCCGGGGTACGTCCCCGGCGGGTCGTGCCCTTCATCGGCCGCATGGTGATCCGGTCGCCTTCGGTGGCGAAGAACAGTTCGGGGCTGGCGCTCGCGATCACGTACCGGCCGAGGTCCAGGTAGGCGTTGTACGAGCCGCCCTGCCCGAGTGCGAGGTCCGCGTAAAGCTGGGACAGGTCGCCCTCGGCCGCCGCGGTCATCCTCGTGGTCAGGTTGCACTGGTAGGTCTCGCCCTCGGCGATACGCCGCCGGACCTCGCCGACCTGGCGCGCGTGCCGGGCCGCGTCCCACTCGTACCGCCACCGCCCGACGCGATAGTCGCGCGCATCGGGAGGTTTGAGCACCGGGACCGGTTCGGGCCCCGCGCTCACGCCGAACCACGCAAGCGGCAGCCCTGGCGCCGGTTCGCGCGTAACGAGCGAAGGATCGAGGCCCGGCGCTGCCTCGTAGGAGACGAACCCGAACGCCCACCAGCCCTTCCTGGTGGCGTGCTCGACCTCGGCGAGCACCTGCGGCACCTGCTCGGGCCGCGTAGCCACCAGGTCGTAGGCGAGGTCGGCGAAGCCCAGCGCGGTGCCGGCGCGAAGATCGTCGAACCGCGCGGAAACGGCCGCCCGTCTCATCGCCGCGCCACCTGGCAGGTCCGGAGTGGACAGTTCATGCCCTGCACCCTAGAACGTTCCCCGGCCTGCGGAAACGGCCTGATGACGGTTCCCGGGACGACCGGCGGGTGCGCGCGTGACCGAGTCGAATGTCGTATGCCAGACCAGTCGCGGGAAGGTCGTGCTACGGCGCCCGCCGCTCTTAGGGTGCTGTTATGGGTTCGTTGCTGGTGGTCAGTGCGCATGCAGGTGATTTCGTGTGGCGTGCGGCGGGGGCGATCGCGCTGGCCACCGCTCGCGGGGACCGGGCGAAGGTGTTGTGCCTGACCTATGGGGAGCGGGGTGAGTCGGCCAAGGCGTGGCGGGCCGGGCACAGCCTGGAGCAGATCAAGGCGATCCGGCGCGAGGAGGCCACCAACGCGGCCGGGGCGCTCGGGGCGGAGATCGAGTTCCTCGACGCCGGGGACTATCCGCTGCTCGAGACACCGCAGCTGGTGGACCGGATCGTGCACGTCTACCGGGAGGTCAACCCCGCCGTCGTGCTCACCCACCCGCTGGCCGACCCCTACAACGGGGATCATCCGGCGGCGGCGCGGATGGCGTTGCAGGCC
>NZ_VDFW01000067.1 GCF_006152065.1 Amycolatopsis alkalitolerans | reverse complement strand
CAATAACAAGAAATGTACCAATATAAAAATAACTTTATTATACTTTTCAATATGTTACGAATAAAAACAATTATTCAATAAAATAAATTATTACAAGTTTTTATTTATTTAATTTGTAATTTATTGTTTTTAACGCCAGTCAATTAAATTAATTATTAGCAGTTTTTTTATTTATTTTGTAATTATTGTTTTTTCTAGTTGTGTTTTTTTCTTTATTCTGTATTTACTTTTATTTTTCTAATGTCACTAATCACTCTCCCAGGATCTCAGAAAGAGAATACGCGTGTGAGTGTGAAAGAAAAATCATTGTTCTTGTATTCGTATAAGGATAAGTATTTCTTGGATTTCTGTGTTGAAAAAATGAGGATTAATATCATGGAAGAGTTTTCTGATCAGACGTCTTCTACTTCTATTAATGATGTGCTTAGTTATTATGTTCCGCTTTGTTGTACTGTTGGGAAGAAAAAGAGAGTTATTAGGTATTATTAGTGTTATTATTGTTGTTATTATTATTGTTATTATTATTATTATTATTATTATTTTTTTATTATTTATTATTATTATCATTATTATTTTATTATTATTTTTATTTTCATTATTTTCATTATTATTTTTATTTTTATTTATTATTATTATGATTATTATAACAAAAAATCATGTATTTGCTCTAACAAAATTAAATTATCACAGTGATATATTTTATTTTATTTTCAATTGATATAATAATAATAGTTTAATTAATAAAATTTATTTTAATTTCTTGAAAACATTTTATCAAAAATTGTTTTTATTTTTTTTTATTTTTTTATTTTTTTATTTTTTTTTTGTGATGTTTTTGTTTTAATATTTTTTTTTTTATGTAGTAAGTTAGCTGGTACTATGGCTAATGTTGTAAAATTTCGTGTGTATAATACTGGAATTGCTGGTAGAGCGGTACGTATTTTTTTATTATTTTTTTTATATATTTTTACGTTTCTATGATTATGATTACTTTTGACTAGAGTTTCTTAAAACAAAATGTATTTTATGACGTGATAAGAAGTTATGAGAATGTTGTTTACAATTTTATTTATTAAATAAATCGATCTGTCATAAGATTTCATATTTTTTTTATTTAGCTTTATTGGTCAATTTCGTGTCTCACGAAAGCGGTTTGTGGGAGTTGAGCGCAGCTTTTTTGTATGTAAATTAATAATTTTATATTTTTTTAATTATAATAACAAATTTATGTATTCATGGTTAAAGTGAGTGTGCCCTATATGCAAGCCTCAACTTTTTAATAATAAAAATAATAATAATAAAAATAATAATAATAATAACAATAATAATAATAATTATGATAATAATAATAATAATAATAATAATAATAATAATAATAATAACAATAATAATTATGATAATAATAATGGTTATAATAATAAATAATACTAATAATAATAATAATAATAAGGATAATAACAATAAGAATAATAGTAACAATGATTAACAATAATATTAATAACAATAAATAACAATAATAACGATGATAATAATAACAATAACAATAATAATAATAATGTTAATAATAATGGTATTGATAATAATAATAATAATAATAATAATAGATAATAACAATAATAATAAATCATATTTTTCAATAATAATAATAAAAACAATATAAATAATAAAAATAAATAACAATATTAACAATGACAATAATAATATTAATAAAACACACATTTATAGTTTGCTCCTGTACCTGTGCAACACAACAAAATGGGAGTATTTATAAACAAACTTATTCAGAGATACGACAGAAGTCCGGATTTAAAATACTTAGAGGAGATTCTTAAAAAAGTCAATGAAGGTATGTTGAACCTTTTATTTATTTTTTTATATTTTTTTAATGTATTTTAAATTAGAAACGACTGCAATGTGTAAAATATTTCGGTCTCGTGGATATCTTACTTGGGTTTTGATGTTGTTAAATCATGAGCTTGTTGATGTTGTAGATCTTGCGGCAAGGATTTTGAGTGTGCTTTGTGCTAAAAGTATTTTTTTTTGTTATTTTATGTATTTTTTTTATTTTTTTTTATTTTTTATTTTCATTTTTTGTATTTTTTTTTCATTTTTTT
>NZ_VDFW01000066.1 GCF_006152065.1 Amycolatopsis alkalitolerans | reverse complement strand
CGGCGGTGGCGGTTACCGCGGTGGCGGTGGCGGTGGCGGCGGCTTCCGGGGTGGTCCCGGTGGCGGCGGCGCGCCCGCCGGTGGTGGCGGCGGCGGTTTCCGTGGCGGCGGCGGCGGCCGTGGTGGCGGTGGCCGCGGCGGTACGGCCGGTGCCTTCGGCCGCCCGGGCGGTCCCTCGCGCAAGGGCCGCAAGTCGAAGCGGCAGAAGCGCCAGGAGTACATGGACAACATGCAGGCGCCCAGCGTCGGCGGTGTGCGGCTGCCCAAGGGCAGCGGCGAGACCATCCGCCTGCCGCGCGGTGCCTCGCTGACCGACTTCGCGGAGAAGATCGACGCGAACCCGGCTTCGCTGGTGCAGGTGCTGTTCCACCTCGGTGAGATGGTGACGGCCACGCAGTCGGTGTCCGACGAGGTCCTGGAGCTGCTGGGCTCCGAGATGAACTACGACGTGCAGGTGGTCAGCCCCGAGGAGGAGGACCGCGAGCTGCTGGAGACCTTCGACATCACCTACGGCGAGGACGCCGGTGACGAGGAGGACCTGCAGGTCCGGCCGCCCGTCGTGACCGTCATGGGTCACGTCGACCACGGTAAGACCCGCCTGCTCGACACGATCAGGAAGACGAAGGTGCGCGAGGGCGAGGCCGGCGGCATCACCCAGCACATCGGCGCCTACCAGGTGCAGACCGAGCTGGACGGCACGGAACGGCTCATCACCTTCATCGACACCCCTGGTCACGAGTCGTTCACCGCGATGCGTGCCCGCGGCGCGCAGTCCAGTGACATCGCGGTGCTCGTGGTCGCCGCCGACGACGGCGTCATGCCGCAGACGGTGGAGGCGATCAACCACGCCCAGGCGGCCAAGGCGCCGATCGTGGTCGCGGTCAACAAGATCGACAAGGAAGGTGCCAACCCGCAGAAGATCCGCCAGCAGCTCACCGAGTACGGGCTCGTGGCCGAGGAGTACGGCGGCGACACCATGTTCGTCGACATCTCCGCCCGCGAGAACATCAACATCGACGGGCTGCTCGAGGCGATCCTGCTGACCGCCGACGCGGCGCTGGACCTGCGGGCCAACCCCGACATGGAGGCCCAGGGCGTCGCGATCGAGGCGCACCTGGACCGCGGACGCGGCCCGGTGGCCACGGTGCTGGTGCAGCGCGGCACGCTGCGCGTCGGTGACTCGGTGGTCGCGGGCGACGCCTACGGCCGCGTGCGCCGGATGGTCGACGAGTACAACGAGGACGTCACCGAGGCACTGCCCTCGCGTCCGGTGCAGGTCATCGGGTTCACCTCGGTGCCGGGCGCCGGTGACACGTTCCTGGTGGTCGACGAGGACCGGGTCGCCCGGCAGATCGCCGAGCGGCGCCAGGCCCGCATCCGCAACGCCCAGAACGCGGCGCGGCGGAAGAGGGTCAGCCTCGAGGATCTGGACTCCGCGCTGAAGGAGACCTCGACCCTCAACCTGATCATCAAGGGTGACAACTCGGGTACCGTCGAGGCGCTCGAAGCGGCGCTGCTGCAGCTGGACGTCGGCGACGAGGTCGAGCTCAACGTGGTGCACCGCGGCGTCGGTGGCGTGACCGAGTCGGATATCGACCTCGCGACCGCATCCGACGCGATCGTGCTCGGGTTCAACGTGCGGGCCCAGGGCAAGGCGACCGAGCGGGCCAACCGCGAGGGCGTCGACGTCCGGTACTACACGGTGATCTACCAGGCGATCGAGGAGATCGAGCAGGCGCTCAAGGGCATGCTCAAGCCGGAGTACGAGGAGGTCGAACTCGGCAAGGCGGAGGTCCGCGAGGTCTTCAAGTCCTCGAAGTTCGGGACCATCGCCGGCTGCCTGGTCACCTCCGGCGAGATCCGGCGCAACGCGAAGGCCCGGCTCATGCGCGACGACGTGGTCATCGCGCAGAACCTGTCGATCAGCTCGCTGCGGCGGTTCAAGGACGACGTGGTCGAGGTGCGCGACGGCTACGAGTGCGGTCTGACGTTGGGGTCCTACAACGACGTCAAGGTCGGTGACGTGGTCGAGACCTACGAGCAGCGCGAGAAGCCGCGCGCGTAGAGGCTTCGGGATCGGGCGAGTGTGCTCGCGCGGTGTTCTGCGGGACACCCGCACCCGAGCCGGCTCGCCCGGTCCCTTCGCCGTGTCCTTTGGGGGTCGGACCCCCAAACTCCGTCCAGGGGGGCAAGCCCCCTGGACCCCGCGGTGGTTGCGTTCGGCATGAGGGGCCTGAGGTCATTGTTCGTTGGAGCGCTCGAGTTCGACCTGCTGCTGGGCGACGTCCGGTCGCTGAAGCAGAAGCGCTCGGTCGTGCGGCCGCTCGTCGCCGAGTTGCACAAGCGGTTCGAGGTGGCGGTCGCCGAGGCCGGGCATCTTGACCTGCATCGCAGGGCCCTGCTCGGAGTCGCGGCGGTGGCGGCCGACGGCGAGCATGTTCGTGACGTGCTCGACGAGTGCGAACGTTTCGTCGCGGGCAGGCCGGAGGTGGAGCTCCTCTCGGCCCACCGGCGGCTGCTGGGGCCAGAGGATTAGGAGAAAGTAGGAGATGCGCGATGGCTGATCCGGCGCGTGCGCGGAGGCTGTCCAAGCGGATCTCGCAGATCGTGGCTTCGGCCATCGAGCACGAGATCAAGGACCCGCGGCTGAACAACGTCACGATCACCGACACCAGGGTGACCGCCGACCTGCACGACGCGACCGTGTACTACACGGTGCTGGGGGAGAACCTCGAGTCCACTCCGGACTTCGCGGGCGCGGCCGCCGCGCTCGAGTCGGCACGCGGGGTGCTGCGCAGCAAGGTCGGCCAGGGCACCGGGGTGCGCTTCACCCCGACGCTGACCTTCGTCGCGGACACCATTCCCGAGACGGCGCACCAGATCGAGGTGCTGCTGGCGAAGGCCCGCGAGGCCGACGCCGAGGTCGCCCGCCGCTCGTCCGGCGCCCGGCACGCCGGCGACCCGGACCCATATCGAGCGCCGCGCGAGGACGAGGAAGACGAGGACTGACCGCCGGTTCGGGGCGGGCCACCCGCAGGGGTGGTCCGCCCCGAACTCCGCGTCGTGACCGCCTGCCTCGGTGTTCTGAACGTAGATCCCGGTATCGCGAAATGTTGAACTCGCTGTCTTGAGCGTCGATCTCGCCGTCTTGAGCGTCGATCTCGCCGTCTTGAGCGTCGATCTCGCCGTCTTGAGCGTCGAACTCGCCGTCTTGAGCGTCGAACTCGGCGTCCCGAACGTAGATCTCGGGGGGATTAGGGGCAATGCCGCGTAGTTAGTGGTCTTGGTAGGTCGTCAACCGTCAAGGATCTGGACGGTGATGGTGGTTGTGTAGTTG
>NZ_VDFW01000065.1 GCF_006152065.1 Amycolatopsis alkalitolerans | reverse complement strand
CGGCGCGCCCCGTGCCACCGGTGGTGCCCGTGCCGCCCGCGCGTCCGGTGGGTCCGCCGGTGGCGGGCCCGGTCGCCGGAGCGGCGCCGCGGCGTCCGGCCGAGAGCGCCCCGCCGCCGCGCCAGAGCCCGCCGCCACCGGCAAACGCTTACGCACCACCGCAACCGCAGCCGATGGGGGCGCCGAGGCAGGAGCGCGAGAGCATCGTCGCGCTGTTCCGCGTGCACATGTTCCCGCTCGGCCATCTCCCGGTGGCGACGTCGCGGCCTGCCCGCCAGCTTCCGGTGCCACCACCCGAAATGGACTATGCGCCCGGCCTCCGTTTCCCGCCGCACGACCACCCGAGCTCCGACCTGATCGACTCGGCCGAAGCGCTCGAGAAGGTCCGGGCCGGGTACGCCCGCCTGCCCTCGACCGCGGCCCCGCCGCCACCCGCGCTCGCCGAGGGGTACGACCCGTTGGGCGGGCTGCACGAACGCGACTGGGAGCGCCGGTTCCTCGCGGGCACGCGACAGTCCATTCCGGAGTACGCCTGGCCCCCGGGCGAGCTCTACCCCGAGGGCGGCCACGAACCGGGCGAACCGGAACTCGTGCCGGAAGGCACCCTCCTGGACCGTTTCGGCGGCGTCCGCGGCCGGGTCTTCGCGCCGGAAGGCACCCCGTTCGTCAAACGCTCGCTGCCGCCGTCCGCGTCGCACGGCGAATACCGGCGGTATCGGGTGCTCCGCGACATTCCACTGTGGACGGCCGTGTCCGCGCCGTGGTTCGCCCAGCCCGGCGGCGGGATCCGGTACCGCGCCGTCTATTCCGCCGACGAACTGGTCACCATGGGATACCTGGCCTTGGAGGAGGCGGAGTGAACGTCGAATCGGTCGCACGGTGGCTGGAGTCGATCGGGGTGCCGCACGAAGTGGTCTCGATCGGCGCCGAGGCCGACAATGCCTGGTGCCTTCTGCGCGTCGACGAGTCGGAAGAGGGCGCGCCCGTCTGGGAGGTCTTCTGGCGCGAGCAGGGCAACCGCTACGACTGGGCCCGTTTCACCAACGAGCAGGTCGCCTGCCACTACCTGTTCGGCCGGCTCGCCTGGTCCCAGGTCGCTCGCGGCGCGGTCGGGTTGCTGCCTACCCCCTGACGTCGTGCAGGTGGTGGACGGGGTCGTGGATGAAGTACCGCGCGAACGTCTCCACCGTGAAGTGGGAGCCGTCGCTGCGGGATCCGGTGCGTTCCCATGCCGGACCGGAAACCGCGGCGAAGTCGTCCGCCAGCGCGGCGGCCGCGTCGGCGAGCGCGGCCGCGACACGCTCCGGGTCCTGTTCGGAATACCGGTCCTCGACGGCTGTCTTGTCCTGATCCCAGTTCGGGAACTCCGGCGCCGGCGCCGTCAGCATCAGCGCGAGACGGTCGCGGAAGATCCGGCACGCGTCCCGCACGTGGCAGGCGTACTCCAGCGGCGACCAGGTCTCGTCATCCGGCCGGACGCGCACATCCGCGCGCTTGAGCACCCGCTGCCATGACGCCGCGTTGTCCCGCAGCAGCGCCGGGACTTCGTGCCGCTCGAAACTCGACGTGTCCAGCCCGCACTCCGGGCATGGCCGCCGCAGGACCCAGGTCCAATCCTTGGTGTCGCGCATGGGTTCAGCATGGGCCGGGCAGGCCCGCGCGCACCAGCGCGGAAAACTGCACGAACCGTTCAGCTGTCCTGCAGGATCTTCAGCGCCGCGTCGTGCAGCCGCCCGTTGGACGACAGCGCCGAACCGCCGTCGAACCGGACGGCACCGGTCAGGTCGCTGAACCGCCCACCGGCCTCGGTCACCAGGACCTGCATCGGCGCGACGTCCCACGGGTTCACGACCGCCTCGGCGGCCAGATCGATCGCGCCCTCCGCGACCAGGCAGTGATGCCAGAAGTCCCCGAAGGCGCGGGTCTCCCAGCAGGCGTCGTTCAGCGCCAGATACGCGTCGCGCGAGTGGTACTCGGTCCACGAGTTCAGGTGCGTCGTCGACAGGTAGGCGTCCGACAGCGACGACACGCCCGACACCGAGATCGGCCGCTCGCCCGCCGTATCGCGCAGCCAGGCGCCCTCGCCGAGGCTCGCCCACCACCGCCGCCCGAGCAGCGGCGCGCTCACCATGCCGACCACCGGCGTACCGTCCTCGACCAGCGCGATCAGCGTCGCCCACACCGGCCCGCCGCGCAGGAAGTTCTTCGTCCCGTCGATCGGATCGAGGATCC
This sequence comes from Amycolatopsis alkalitolerans, assembly GCF_006152065.1. GTDB lineage: Bacteria > Actinomycetota > Actinomycetes > Mycobacteriales > Pseudonocardiaceae > Amycolatopsis_E > Amycolatopsis_E alkalitolerans. The sequence continues at coordinate 2,355 of NZ_VDFW01000065.1, read as the reverse complement.
ACGTCCGGCCCGCCGACCAGCCGGAACCGCCGCGTTCTTCGCCCGCGACGGCGTCCGACGGGCGTTCGGCGGCGAGCACCTCGCGTACGGCGTCCTCGACGGCGGTGTCCGCGTCGGTGACCGGCGTGCGGTCCGGTTTGCTGCGCACCTCGAGGTCGAGCGCGCGGAACCGGGCGGTGGTGATCGCATCGGCGGCGTCGGCGAGACGCCCTGCCAGAGTGAGATCGGCGAAGTAGCTGGCCACGCGACGATGTTTTCACGCGCGCCGGTCGTAGAGTTGGCCAGGTGAGCATGGTGCTACTTGCCGAGGACGATCCGGCGATCGCGGAACCGCTGTCGCGCGCGCTGCAACGTGAGGGCTACGAGGTCCAGGTCGTCGCGGACGGGCCGACCGCGCTGGACGCGACCGGGGAGCACCGGGTCGACCTGCTCGTACTCGACCTGGGCCTGCCCGGGATGGACGGTCTCGAGGTGTGCCGGCGCCTGCGCGCGAGCGGGACCGAACTGCCGGTGCTGATGCTCACGGCGCGCACCGACGAGGTCGACTTCGTCGTCGGCCTCGACGCCGGAGCCGACGACTACGTGGCCAAGCCGTTCCGCCTCGCCGAACTGCTCGCCCGGATCCGCGCGCTGCTGCGCCGCCGCGCGCCGGAGGTGCTCGACGCCGGTGGCGTGCGGATGGACCTCGGGGCCCGGCTCGTCACCGTCGAAGGCCGCGAGATCCAGCTCGCGAAGAAGGAGTTCGAGCTGCTCCGGGTGCTGATGAGCCACGCGGGCGAGGTCGTCAGCCGCGACGAGATCCTCGCCGAGGTGTGGAACGAGCTGGAGTCGAAGACGTCGAAGACGCTGGACATGCACATGTCGTGGCTGCGCCGCAAGCTGTCGGTGACCAGCGACGGCAAGGGCGCGGTCGTGCACTCTGGCGACGGTGAGCGCCGCATCGCGACGGTGCGCGGCGTCGGCTTCCGTTTCAACACCGAGTAACCCGCCGTGCGCCGCAGAATTCTGCTGGCCATCCTGGTGGCCGTCGCGGTGACCGCGGCCGCGCTCGGCATCCCGCTGGGCTTCACGGCCTGGAAGCTCGTCGACAGCATCACGACGGAGGATCTCGGCGCCCGCGCGTCCCAGATCGCCGCCACCCTCGACACGGACCTGGCCGACGGCACGCTCGACACCGACGACCTGGCCAAGGTCGCCGTCGCCATCCCGCCCGGTGGCCGGCTCACCGTGCGGCTGCCGGGCCAGTCCGAGCAGACCGAGGGCGCCGACCCGGGCAGCGACGCGGTCACCGCGCGCGTGCAGCTGGCCCGTGACGGGACCCTCGAACTGGCCATTCCCGCCGGCCCGACCCGGTCCCGGCAGACCACGGTGACGTTCGCGGTGCTGCTGCTGGTCGTGCTGTCGGTGAGCATCGGCACCGTGGTCGCGACCGTCACCGCCCGCCGCCTCGCCAAACCGCTGCGGCACGTCGCGGAGCGGGCGGCGAAGCTCGGTGGCGGAGATTTCCGGCCCGATCCCAGCCGCTACGGGGTGGGTGAGCTGGACATGGTGGCCGAGGCGCTGGACACCTCCGGGACCGCGCTCGCCCAGCTCGTGCAGCGGGAGCGGCAGCTGGTCGGCGACGTTTCGCACCAGCTGCGCAGCCGGCTGACCGCGCTCCAGCTGCGGCTGGAGTCGCTGACCATCGTGGACGACAAGGACATCGCCGAAGACGCGCGCGCGGCGCAGGAGCAGGCCGACCGGCTGTCGGAAGCGCTGGAGGAACTGCTCGCGGCGGCGCGTGCGGCGAGCGAGGTCGACGCGGAACCGGTCGAGCTCGCGAGCGTGCTGCCGGAGATCGCGCAGGAGTGGCGCCAGCTGCTGCGGGCGGAGGGCCGGAACCTGCGGCTGAAGATCGGTGACCGGCTCATCGGGCGGGCGACCCCGGGCCGGCTGCGTGAGGTCGTCGGCGTGCTGCTGGACAACGCGGTGCGCCACGGCGCGGGCACGGTGACGCTCGCGGCTCGGCGCGGCGAGGCCGAGGGCACGGTGGTGGTCGAGGTGAGCGACAACGGTTCGGGCATTCCCGACGAGTTGGTGCCGCACGTGTTCGAGCGCGGGTTCTCCGGCGGCGGATCGACCGGCGTGGGCCTGGCGCTGGCCCGCGCGCTCGCGGAGGCGGACGGCGGGCGGCTGGAGCTGTCGAGCCGGCGGCCCGCGGTGTTCAGCCTGTTCCTGCGCGTACCGAGCCCGGGGGACGTCCCCGAAGTCCGCTGGCCCTCCGAACGCGTCCCCCGCTAACCCCAATGCCGCGTAGTTAGTGGTCTTGGTAGGTCGTCAACCGTCAAGGATCTGGACGGTGATGGTGGTTGTGTA
>NZ_VDFW01000064.1 GCF_006152065.1 Amycolatopsis alkalitolerans | reverse complement strand
TTTTTTTGCCCTGTTTTGGGTTTCTTTGAGATTCGAGTCGATCGGATTTTCTTCGATGCATTGTTGGAGAGTTTGATCCTGGCTCAGGACGAACGCTGGCGGCGTGCTTAACACATGCAAGTCGAACGCTGAAGCTACTTCGGTGGTGGATGAGTGGCGAACGGGTGAGTAACACGTGGATAACCTGCCCTGTACTTTGGGATAAGCCTGGGAAACTGGGTCTAATACCGGATAGGACCTTGCCGCGCATGTGGTGGGGTGGAAAGTTGTGGCGGTATGGGTTGGGTCCGCGGCCTATCAGCTTGACGGTGGGGTGATGGCCTACCGTGGCGACGACGGGTAGCCGGCCTGAGAGGGTGTCCGGCCACACTGGGACTGAGACACGGCCCAGACTCCTACGGGAGGCAGCAGTGGGGAATATTGCACAATGGGCGGAAGCCTGATGCAGCGACGCCGCGTGAGGGATGACGGCCTTCGGGTTGTAAACCTCTTTCGCCAAGGACGAAGCCGTGAGGTGACGGTACTTGGATAAGAAGCACCGGCTAACTACGTGCCAGCAGCCGCGGTAATACGTAGGGTGCGAGCGTTGTCCGGAATTATTGGGCGTAAAGAGCTCGTAGGCGGCTCATTGCGTCTGCCGTGAAAATTCACAGCTTAACTGTGGACGTGCGGTGGATACGGGTGGGCTTGAGTTCGGTAGGGGAGACTGGAATTCCTGGTGTAGCGGTGAAATGCGCAGATATCAGGAGGAACACCGGTGGCGAAGGCGGGTCTCTGGGCCGATACTGACGCTGAGGAGCGAAAGCGTGGGGAGCGAACAGGATTAGATACCCTGGTAGTCCACGCTGTAAACGTTGGGCGCTAGGTGTGGGTGACTGTTCACGTTGTCCGTGCCGTAGCTAACGCATTAAGCGCCCCGCCTGGGGAGTACGGCCGCAAGGCTAAAACTCAAAGGAATTGACGGGGGCCCGCACAAGCGGCGGAGCATGTGGATTAATTCGATGCAACGCGAAGAACCTTACCTGGGTTTGACATGCACAGGATCCCGGCAGAGATGTCGGTTCCCTTGTGGCCTGTGTGCAGGTGGTGCATGGCTGTCGTCAGCTCGTGTCGTGAGATGTTGGGTTAAGTCCCGCAACGAGCGCAACCCTTGCCCTATGTTGCCAGCACGCCCTTCGGGGTGGTGGGGACTCGTGGGGGACTGCCGGGGTCAACTCGGAGGAAGGTGGGGATGACGTCAAGTCATCATGCCCCTTATGTCCAGGGCTTCACACATGCTACAATGGCTGGTACAGAGGGTGGCGATATCGTGAGGTGGAGCGAATCCCTTAAAGCCGGTCTCAGTTCGGATCGTAGTCTGCAACTCGACTGCGTGAAGTCGGAGTCGCTAGTAATCGCAGATCAGCAACGCTGCGGTGAATACGTTCCCGGGCCTTGTACACACCGCCCGTCACGTCATGAAAGTCGGTAACACCCGAAGCCCATGGCCCAACCCGTAAGGGAGGGAGTGGTCGAAGGTGGGACTGGCGATTGGGACGAAGTCGTAACAAGGTAGCCGTACCGGAAGGTGCGGCTGGATCACCTCCTTTCTAAGGAGCACAACACATCCGCTCCCTCGGGGTCTTCGGGCCAGGGTGGGGGTGGAGTGGCCAGGTTCAGGGACCGGATGTGTTCCTGTCTGGGCGCTCATGGAATTGTGAACCTACTGGTTGAATGCCGTTGATCTGATCATGGGCTGGTGAGTACTGCTCCTTGTGTGGGGGTGTGGAAAGCGGTGGTCTGGTTCGGATGGATGGTTGTTTGCTATGCACACTGTTGGGTCCTGAGGCAACACGTGGTGTTGTTTCTGGGTGTGGTGTTTGAGAATTGTAGAGTGGATGCGAGCATCTTTGTGGTCAAGTTTTTATGGGCGCATGGTGGATGTCTTGGCATCAGGGGCCGATGAAGGACGTGGGAGGCTGCGATAAGCCTCGGGGAGCTGTCAACCGAGCTGTGATCCGAGGGTGTCCGAATGGGGAAACCCAGCACCTGTGATGAGGTGTTACTCCAGCCTGAATGTATAGGGTTGTGAGAGGGAACGCGGGGAAGTGAAACATCTTAGTACCCGTAGGAAGAGAAAACACTTAGTGATTCCGTGAGTAGTGGCGAGCGAAAGCGGAGGAGGCTAAACCGGATGCATGTGATACCTGTCAGGGGTTGTGTGTTCGGGGTTGTGAGACCCGTCTTCTAGAATCTGACAGTTCTAGCGCGATGCCGCACAGTTAGCAGAACACCTTGGGATGGGTGACCGTAGTGGGTGAGAGTCCTGTATGTGAAAGCTGTGTGGGTGTGGTGTGGTGGTGTTCTCGAGTAGCAGCGAGCTCGTGGAATTTGCTGTGAATCTGCCGGGACCACTCGGTAAGCCTAAATACTTCCTGGTGACCGATAGCGGACGAGTACCGTGAGGGAAAGATGAAAAGTACCCCGGGAGGGGAGTGAAAGAGTACCTGAAACCGTGTGCCTGCAAGCCGTCAGAGCCGAGCTGTGCCCTTTGGGGTGTGGTGGTGATGGCGTGCCTTTTGAAGAATGAGCCTGCGAGTTAGTGCTGCGTGGCGAGGTTAACCCGTGGTGGGGTAGCCGTAGCGAAAGCGAGTCTGAAGAGGGCGTTTCTAGTCGCGTGGTCTAGACCCGAAGCGGAGTGATCTACCCATGGCCAGGTTGAAGCGCCGGTAAGACGGTGTGGAGGGCCGAACCCACCAGGGTTGAAAACCTGGGGGATGAGTTGTGGGTAGGGGTGAAAGGCCAATCAAACTCCGTGATAGCTGGTTCTCCCCGAAATGCATTTAGGTGCAGCGTCGTGTGTTTCATGGTGGGGGTAGAGCTACTGGGTGGCCTAGGGGCCTTACCGGGTTACCGAAGTCAACCAAACTCCGAATACCATCATGTGAGAGCGCGGCAGTGAGACGGCGGGGGATAAGCTTCGTCGTCGAGAGGGAAACAGCCCAGAACACCGGCTAAGGCCCCGAAGTGTGTGCTTAGTGGGAAAGGATGTGGGATCGCTGAGACAACCAGGAGGTTGGCTTAGAAGCAGCCACCCTTGAAAGAGTGCGTAATAGCTCACTGGTCAAGTGGTCCTGCGCCGACAATGTAGCGGGGCTGAAGCACACCGCCGAAGCCGTGTCACCGCACCGGGAGCCCTAACGGGTGGTGTGGTGGGTAGGGGAGCGTCCTGCGCCCGGTGAAGCAGTGGGGTGACCCAACTGTGGAGGGTGTGGGAGTGAGAATGCAGGCATGAGTAGCGAATGCAGAGTGAGAATCTCTGCCGCCGGATGACCAAGGGTTCCTGGGTCAAGTTTGTCTGCCCAGGGTGAGTCGGGACCTAAGGCGAGGCCGACAGGCGTAGTCGATGGATAACGGGTTGATATTCCCGTACCCGCGTGTGTTCGTCCAGGACGAGGCTGGTGATACTAACCACCCGAACCTGCTGAGGCTTTCGGGTCGAGGTGGGGGAGCGTGGGGCCTGAGCTGGTAGTAGTCGAGTGATGGGGTGACGCAGGAAGGTAGCCCCGCCAGCTGGTGGATGTGCTGGTGTAAGCGTGTGGCCCGTTGTGTAGGTAAATCCGCACAACAATAGGGTGAGGCGTGATGCGTAGCCGTTGTGGTGAAGAGGGTGATCCTATGCTGCCGAGAAAAGCCTCTAGCGAGAGCATGTGTGGCCCGTACCCGAAACCGACACAGGTGGTCAGGTAGAGAATACTAAGGCGGTCGGGTGAACTGTGGTTAAGGAACTCGGCAAAATGCCCCCGTAACTTCGGGAGAAGGGGGGCCAAAAACCCTGAAGCCTTTCGCGGGCTAGGGGTGGTTGGCCGCAGAGACCAGCGGAAAGCGACTGTTTACTAAAAACACAGGTCCATGCGAAGTTGTAAAACGATGTATATGGACTGACGCCTGCCCGGTGCTGGAACGTTAAGAGGACCGCTTAACCCCTTTCGGGGGGTGAAGGTGAGAATTTAAGCGCCAGTAAACGGCGGTGGTAACTATAACCATCCTAAGGTAGCGAAATTCCTTGTCGGGTAAGTTCCGACCTGCACGAATGGCGTAACGACTTTCCGGCTGTCTCAACCACAGGCCCGGTGAAATTGCATTACGAGTAAAGATGCTCGTTACGCGCGGCAGGACGGAAAGACCCCGGGACCTTTACTATAGCTTGGTATTGGTTTTCGGTTCGGTTTGTGTAGGATAGGTGGGAGACTGTGAAACTCTGACGCTAGTTGGGGTGGAGTCGTTGTTGAAATACCACTCTGGCCGGATGGGGAATCTGAACCTGGGACCGTGATCCGGTTCAGGGACAGTGCCTGGTGGGTAGTTTAACTGGGGCGGTTGCCTCCTAAAGAGTAACGGAGGCGCCCAAAGGTTCCCTCAGCCTGGTTGGCAATCAGGTGGTGAGTGTAAGTGCACAAGGGAGCTTGACTGTGAGACTGACAGGTCGAGCAGGGACGAAAGTCGGGACTAGTGATCCGGCACCTCCTGGTGGAAGGGGTGTCGCTCAACGGATAAAAGGTACCCCGGGGATAACAGGCTGATCTTGCCCAAGAGTCCATATCGACGGCATGGTTTGGCACCTCGATGTCGGCTCGTCGCATCCTGGGGCTGGAGTAGGTCCCAAGGGTTGGGCTGTTCGCCCATTAAAGCGGCACGCGAGCTGGGTTTAGAACGTCGTGAGACAGTTCGGTCCCTATCCGCCGCGCGCGTAGGAGACTTGAGGAAGGCTGTCCCTAGTACGAGAGGACCGGGACGGACGAACCTCTGGTATGCCAGTTGTCCCGCCAGGGGCATGGCTGGTTAGCTACGTTCGGAAGGGATAACCGCTGAAGGCATCTAAGCGGGAAGCCTGTTCCAAGATGAGGTCTCCCACCCAGTGATGGGGTAAGGCCCCCTAAAGACGATGGGGTTGATAGGCCAGAAATGGACGCACAGTAATGTGTTTTCGAGTTGACTGGTACTAATAGGCCGAGGACTTGCCACAAACATGCTACGCATCCACTCTACGATCCTGAAACACCACACCACCTGTCGACAAACTGCAAACAGTCGAAACACCGTGTGTGTTTGAAAGTGTTTCGGTGGTGATAGCGGTAGGGAAACGCCCGGTCCCATCCCGAACCCGGAAGCTAAGCCTACCAGCGCCGATGGTACTGCACCCGCCAGGATGTGGGAGAGTAGGACACCGCCGAACTT
>NZ_VDFW01000063.1 GCF_006152065.1 Amycolatopsis alkalitolerans | reverse complement strand
TCGAAAGGCAGCAGTTGACCCGTGACCTGGAGTTTTGATGTTATGGAGGTGTCGCTAAGCAGGGAATACCGCCCGGTAACCATCGGAGGTCCGGTCATGGCACGCGAGTTCACGAGTGTGGGAGTGGTCGGCGTCGGCACGATGGGCGCAGGCATCGCGGAGGTCCTCGCCCGCAGCGGCCTCGAAGTCGTCGCCGTCGAGGTCGACGCGGCGAGCATCGCCCGTGGACGTGCGCATCTCGAGCATTCGACCGGCCGCGCGCTCAGCCGCGGCAAGCTCGACGAGGCCGGGCGCGCGGAGTTGCTGGGGCGGATCCGGTACACGACGGAGCCGGCCGACCTCGCCGATGTCGATCTCGTCATCGAGGCCGTGCCGGAGAGCCTCGAGCTCAAGGCCGAGGTCCTCGGGCAGCTGGACAAGATCGTCAAACCGGAGGCCGTCTTCGCCTCGAACACCTCGTCCCTGTCGGTGACCGAGATCGGCGTGCACACCGCCCGGCCGGGCAAGGTCGTCGGGATGCACTTCTTCAACCCGGCGCCGGTGCTGAAACTGGTCGAGATCGTGCGCACGGTCGTCACCGAACCGGATGTCGTGGCCGACGTGGTCGCGTTCGCCGAGCGGCTCGGGAAGACCCCCGTCGTGATCGGCGACCGGGCGGGTTTCATCGCGAACGCCCTGCTGTTCGGGTATCTCAACCACGCGGTGCGGATGTTCGAGCAGCGGTACGCGACGCGTGAGGACCTCGACGCGGCGATGCGGTACGGCTGCGGGTACCCGATGGGGCCGCTGGCGTTGCTCGATCTCATCGGGCTGGACACGGCCTACGAGATCCTCGAGTCGATGTACCGGCAGTCGCGTAACCGGCTGCACGCGCCCGCGCCACTGCTCAAGCAGATGATCACCGCCGGCCTGCTGGGGCGGAAGAGCGGCCGGGGCTTCTACTCGTACGAGTCGGCGGATTCCCCGGTCGTGACCGACGCCGCCGAGCCACCCACCGTCGATGCGGCGGGGCTGCGTGAGGTCCGGCGGGTGGGCGTCGTCGGTACGGGCACGATGGCGACCGGTATCGCGGAGGTCTTCGCCAAACGCGGTTACGAGATCGTGCTGCGCGCGCGGACGCCCGAGAAGGCCGAGGCCGCGGTGGCGAAAGTCGCCAAATCGATCGGGCGTGCGGTGTCGAAAGGCCGCCTGACCGAGGCGGACGCCGCGACGATACTGGCTCGGATCACACCCGTGACCGAGTTCGCCGCGCTGTCCGATGTGGATCTGGTGGTCGAGGCGGTGGCCGAGGACCTGGCGGTGAAGCGGGCCGTGTTCGAGGCGCTGGACAAGGTGGTCCGCCCGGGCGCGATCCTCGCCACCACGACGTCCTCGCTCCCGGTGATCGAATGCGCGGCGGCCACCGCGCGGGGAGCGGACGTGGTCGGCCTGCACTTCTTCAACCCGGCGCCGGTGATGAAGCTCGTCGAGGTGGTGCACACGATCGCGACCTCACCGGACGTTGTCGCGACGGCGCACGCCGTGTGCCAGGCGCTCGGCAAGCACCCGGTGCACTGCGGCGATCGTGCCGGGTTCATCGTCAACGCACTGCTGTTCCCGTACCTCAACGACGCGGTCAAGATGCTCGAAGCGCATTACGCGCAGGCCGACGACATCGACACGGCGATGAAGGTCGGTTGCGGGCTGCCGATGGGCCCCTTCGAGCTACTGGACGTGGTCGGCCTGGACGTCTCGCTGGCGATCGAGCGGACGTTGTTCAACGAGTTCCGCGAGGAGGGCTTCGCGCCCGCGCCGCTGCTGGAACACCTCGTCACCGCCGGCCGCCTCGGCCGGAAGACCGGTCAGGGGTTCCGGGACTACGCCCGCTAGTTCCCGCAGCCGCACGCGCCGCCACAGCAGCCGTCGGCGGCCGGCATCGGCGCACCGGCCGAGCCCGTGAGGGCGACGGTCGTGAGCAGCTTGACCGTGTCGGCGTGCCCTTCCGGGCAGGGGGCGGGGGAGCTGGACTCGCTCATCGGCCGGTTGATCTCGAAGGTCTCCGTGCACTCGCGGCAGCGGTAGGCGTAAGTCGGCATGGGCCCATTATCGCTCCCGGAATGCGGATCCGGGCCAGTCCCTGCCAAGCTTGTGCCCGTGGATCTGCCAAGGCTGCCGAACCGGCCGCATCTGGCCGAAGTGGTGCCCTCCGTACTCGCGGTGCTCGGCGTTCCCGGGTTCGCCAACACCCTCGAAATCCCGCCAGTGTCCAGCGCCTGCGTGCTGCTCGTCGACGGGCTCGGCTGGGAACTGCTCGAAGAGCATGCCGCGGAAGCACCGGTCCTGGCCGCGCTCGCGCGCAGCCCGCTGAAGGTCGGCTACCCGGCGACCACCGTCGCGGGGCTGGCGGCGATCGGCACCGGGCTCGCGTCCGGTGAGCACGGTATGACCGGGTACACCTTCGTGGTGCCCGGCGTCGGCGTGCTGAACGCGCTGCGCTGGGCGACCCATCCACGCGGGCCGGACCTGCGCGAGCGCCTGCCGCCGGGTGAGGCCCAGCCCCTGCCGACGACCTTCGAGAGGGCGGCGGACGCGGGTGCGCGGTCGGCCGTCGTCTCCGAGGCGCAGTTCGCCAAGACCGCGCTGACCGAAGCCGTGCAGCGCGGCGGTGAGTACGTCGGCGTCTACGCGCTGGGCGATCTCGCCGCGTCGATCCTGCACAGGCTCGAGCAGCCGAGGAGCTTCGCCTACGCCTACCACAGCCAGCTGGACCAGATGGGCCACCGCTACGGCCCGGGCTCGGCGGCGTGGCGGTATCAGCTGCGGCAGGTGGACCGGCTCGTCGAGTCCGTTGTGGACAATCTGCCGCCGGACAGCATGCTCGCGGTCGTCGCGGACCACGGCATGGTCACCATCGACGAGGCGACCGACCTCGACGCGGTGCCGGACCTGCTCGCCGGTGTCCGCGCCATCGCGGGTGAGCCGCGGGCGCGGCATGTGTACGCCGACGAAGGCGCGATGGACGACGTGCTGGGTGCCTGGCGGGTCGAACTGGGGGACCGCGCCTGGGTCGTCACCCGCGAAGAGGCGATCGAGGCCGGCTGGTTCGGACCGCGTGTCAGTGACCGGGTCCGCCCGCGGATCGGGGACCTCGTCGTCGCGGCACGCGAGCGGTTCGGGCTGGTGCGCCGGGCCGCCGAGCCGTTCGAGTCGGCGCTGATCGGGCACCACGGCTCGCTCACCACCGCGGAACAACTCGTCCCGCTCGCGGTGGCCTACGGCTCCTGACGCCGCAGCCCGTCGAGCATCACGGCCACCATCCGCGGGGCCGCGTCGGGTGAGTTCTGCGACGCGGCGCCGACGCCGTGCGCCATCAGCATGATGTCCCGGGGCTGGACGTCCTCGCGGAGCACGCCCGCCTCCTGCGCCGCCTTGACGATCTTGGCCGCGGCGTCGTTGAGCATCACCTTACACAGGGCGAACGTCTCCGAGTCACGGTCGATCGCCGCCTTCAGCGTCGCCGCGAGCCCGTGGTTCTGCACCACGAACCCGACCTGCTCACGCACCCATTCCGCGAGCGCGTCGCCGGGGGAGCGTGCCTCGGCCAGCTCCGTCGCCCGCTGAGCCAGCTTCTCGATGTCCGCCCGGTACACGGCCTCGATGAGCGCCTCGCGGTTCGGGAAGTGCCGGTAGAGCGTGCCTGGACCCACGCAGGCCCGGCGTGCGATGTCGTCCAGCGGCGCTTCGGGCCCGTGCTCGGTGAACGCCTCCCGCGCGACGTTGATGATCCGCTCGTAGTTGCGGCGGGCATCGGCTCGCATCGGCCGTGGCGTCGACGTTGATCCCACGGGCCCTCCTCACTGGAAACGGACGCAATCTCCGGATACCCTTGCATAACCGGAGACTCTCTCCTTATGATAGCTCCAGTGAAGCGGAGACTCTGTCCGCTTGCATTCGCGTATTCAACGGAGCCCTGACTTGTCTGATACGACGCTGTCCACGAGCGCCCCGGCGCTCACCGGAACGGCCCGGCCGCACCGGCCCGGGATCGTACTGGCCACCCTGCTCACCTGCCAGCTGATGATCATCCTGGATGCCACGGTGATGAACGTGGCGCTCCCGCGCATCCAGGCGGACCTGCACTTCAGCGCGACCTCGCTGTCCTGGGTGATCAACATCTACACGCTCGTCTTCGGCGGCCTGCTGCTGCTCGGCGGCCGCGCGGGTGACCTGTTCGGCCGCCGCCGCCTGTTCATCGGCGGCCTGACGCTGTTCACCATCGCCTCGCTCGCCGGCGGGTTCGCCGACTCCGCCACCTGGCTGCTCGCCGCCCGCGTGGCGCAGGGACTCGGCGCGGCCGCCGCCGGTCCCAGCACGCTCGCCCTGCTCACCACGACCTTCACCGAACCACGGGCGCGGCTGCGCGCGCTCGCGCTGTTCTCGGGTATGGCCAGCGCCGGGTTCGCCGTCGGGCTCATCCTCGGCGGCCTGCTCACGGAGTGGTTCTCGTGGCGGTCGGTGCTGTTCATCAACGTGCCGTTCGGCATCGCCGCGGTGGCCTTCGCCGCTCGGTACGTGCGGGAGCCCGAACGCAACCGCGGTAACCTCGACCTGCCCGGCGCGGTCACGGCGACCGGCGGTATCGCGGCCGTGGTCTACGGGTTCATCCGGGCCGCGAGCAACGGCTGGGGCGACAGCTGGACGCTGGTCGCGCTGTTCGCCGGGATCGGGTTGCTCGGTGCCTTCATCGCGATCGAGGTCCGGACCGAGCAGCCGCTGCTGCCGCTGCGCCTGTTCGCCGACCGCAACCGTGCCGCGGCCTACGTGAACTTCTGCCTCGGGCCGATGGCGGGGATGTCGATGTTCTTCTTCCTCAGCCAGTACCTGCAGGACGTGCACGGCTACGGCGCGCTGGCGACCGGGTTCGCGTTCCTGCCGATGGCGGTGCTGGTGTTCACCATGAGCCGGCTGATCCCGCGCCTGCTGCCCCGGTTCGGGCCGAAGCCGGTCGCGCTGACCGGCACCGTGCTGATGGCGGGCGGCCTGGCGCTGCTGACGCGGCTTTCGGTGGACAGCGGCTACTTCCCGCTGCTGTTCGTGCCGATGGTGCTGATGGGCCTGGGTATGGGACTCGCGTTCTCACCGCTGAACGTGATCATCATGTCGACGGTGCCGCCGAAGGACGCCGGTGCCGCCGGTGGTGTGCTGCAGACCATGCAGCAGGTCGGGGCGACGCTCGGCCTCGCGATCCTCGTCACGATCTTCGGCACCGCGACGCGGAACGCGCCCGGCTCACCGCACCAGGTGCTCGTCCACGGCATGACCAGCGCGTTCTTCGCTTCGGTGGTGATCGCCGCGCTGGCGTTCGCCGTCGCACTGACCTTCCGGAAGGTAGCTCGATAACCTGGGCTTCGTGCCGCGCCGCAACCGCCGAGACCATGGCCGCCCCGTCGACGCCGGGGCGGCCGCCGGCTGGGCGCGCGCGGAGTCGGGGCGGGACGGCGAATGGCTCGTGCGCAGCGTGCCGGGCTCGCACGCGACGAAGGTGTACCGGTGCCCCGGTTGCGACCACGAGATCGCGATCGGGGTGGCGCACGTCGTCGCGTGGCCGGCGGACGAGACGGGCTCCGTCGCCGACCGGCGGCACTGGCATCGCGCCTGCTGGCAGGCCCGGGCCCGCCGCCACCCGACGCGCCGCCGCTAGTCCCAATGCCGCGTAGTTAGTGGTCTTGGTAGGTCGTCAACCGTCAAGGATCTGGACGGTGATGGTGGTTGTGTAGTTG
>NZ_VDFW01000062.1 GCF_006152065.1 Amycolatopsis alkalitolerans | reverse complement strand
CCCGTTCCTGCTCATCGGCGAAGGCACCAGCGAGATCCAGAAGACCATCATCAGCCGCGGTCTCCTCCGCGAGTACCGGGTGTGATCAACCAGTGCGAACCGTCTCTCGGGGATTGCGGGCACCAACGCATGTCGTGTATTGACGATGGTTCCGTGCAATGAGGTACAATCACCATGATTGCAGGTCGACGCGAGGGATGACCATGGCTGGACGCACAAAAGACACCACCGCGCGTGCTCGCATCAAGGGGTATCTCGCCGAGCACGGACCCATCGCGGACCGAAGTGGTGGTGCGACCACCATGCTTCGCGAGGCCATCGACTATAAAGGTAGCTCTGTCGCCTTCATCCAGCTCGTCACCGCGATGGACCAGGCCGGGGAGATCCAGCGCGAGATCAAGGGTAAGCGCACCTACGGCATCCGGTTGGGCGCGCAGCAGGGTGCCGAGGTCGGCGCGACCATACCCGCACCGCAGCAGGCAGCCGGGCACACCGCTTCGGGTGCGCAGATCGACTACGACTTGCTCGCGCAGGCCCTGCTGCGGCAGCTGGTGCGTTCGCTGGCGCCTGCCGTCGGCTCGGACGTGCCGGTGTCTGGCGTCAGCCACCCGGTGGACGTTGAAAGCAGCCGCGATCTGCTTGCCGAGCGGGATCAGTTGCGTGCCGAGCGGGACGAGTACCTGAAGCGTCTCGAGACTTCGCGCCGCCAGCTGAACGCGCTGATGGCCCTGTATGTGCGGGAAGATGCCGATCAGGCTGCGGTGGCCGAGGGGCGCGAGCTGCTGGCGCGGCTGAAGGATGCGGGCCTGCCCGACACCGCCGCCGAACGCGCCAGCTGAACCTCGCGGCCCTGCCTGGGTGACAGGCGATCTGGCGCGTCGCCGGTCGTTGTGCGCCGAGGTATCGCTCGGCCCGAAGCCGCTTGTAATAATGTGCGAACATAACTAGAATGAATGTCACTACATAATTGCTGGTGTGCTCCGAACTTGGCGGCGACCCGGCCGGATAAGCATCCGCTGCCGTCCGTTGGGAGCGAGCTCGCATCGCGCAGGGTTTCCCGGCGTCGCGATGCGAGAAGGAGGAAGTATGACTTTCGTGGTCACCCAGGGATGCGTGGACATCCTCGACAAGTCGTGTGTCGGAGTGTGCCCGGTGGACTGCATCTACGAAGGCGACCGCATGATGTACATCAACGCGGACGAGTGTGTCGACTGCGGTGCCTGCGAACCGGTCTGCCCGCAGGAAGCCATCTTCTACGACGAAGAAGTCCCGGAAGCCCTTTCGGTCTTCGTCGACGGGAGCCGCGAGTTCTTCTCCGACCTCGGCAGCCCCGGCGGGGCTGCCGAGGTCGGCAGGGTCGGCAAGGACAGCCCGGCGCTGGTCGCGGTGTTGTCGTCGATTCCGCGCGCCGAGGCGGCGAGGGACTGAACGCGGCGATGCTGTCGTCCCCTGTGCCTATCCGCCCGGTCACGATCCCGTTGGCACGTCCCGTGGTGGGACCCCTATCCAGGAAGCGGTGAAGGCCGATGTCACGCCCTCCACGCGTGGCCGTCATCGGTGCGGGGCCCTCGGGCCTCTACGCCGCGGCCGCTCTGCTCGCGTCCGAAACACCCGTCGAGGTCGATGTGCTCGATCGGTTGCCTGCTCCGTATGGCTTGGTCCGCTACGGAGTGGCACCGGATCACATCCGGATGAAGAGTGTGATCCCAGTGCTGCGAAAGCCCTTCGCCGTCGGCTCTCGGATCAGGTTCCTCGGCAATGTCTGCCTCGGGGAGCACGGCTTGGTGCTGGACACCCTTCGCCGGCACTACCACGCGGTCATCCACGCTTCCGGTAGTTCTCGCGACCGCCGTCTCGGCATCCCGGGTGAGGATCTAGACGGCAGTCATGGTTCCCGCGCGCTGGTCGGCTGGTACAGCGGGCACCCGGATTTCACGGCCCTCGATCCCCGCTTGGACCATTCCGGGGTCGTCGTCGTAGGGGCAGGAAACGTGGCGCTGGACATCGCCAGGGTTCTCACCCGCGATGTCGCGGACATGGCCCGCACCGACGTGCCCGATCACGTACTGAAGTCGCTACAGCAGAGTTCCGTCCGCGACGTGCACGTGGTCATCCGGCGGTCCCCGGAGCACGTCAAGTTCACCCCACCCGAGCTTAGGCAGATCGGTGAGCTCGACGACGTGTCGGTGCTGGTCCACAACGGCGGTGCGATCGCGGGGCGCGCGGGAGAGCCCGCGGATCGGCGGCAGCGGCAGAACATGCGGCTGCTCGATGGGTGGGCGAAAGCCGGGGGGCAGCCGGCACGCCGCCGCATTCACCTGCACTTCCAGCGGTCTCCCGTCCGTGTCGCCGGCGGCGACGGCAAAGTCACCGGCGTGGTGGTGGAGCGCAACGAGATCCGCGACGGCAGGCTCGTGGGGACGGGGCGCGAGGAGACGATCGAGGCCGGCCTTGTGGTCCGGGCCATCGGGTACTCCGGCGAGCCGATCGGCGGGCTCCCGTTCGACGAGGCCGCCGGTGTCGTGCCGAACGTGGCGGGGCGAGTGCTCCGCGACGGGAATGTCGTGCCAGGCCAGTACGTGACCGGCTGGATCAAGCGCGGGCCATCCGGCGTGATCGGAACCAACAAGGGAGACGCGGGGCAGACCGTGTCCTCGTTGCTGGCGGATCTGGCTGGCCTGCCGGCGCCCGCCCATCCCGAGCCCGAGTCGATCACGGAGTGTCTCGGCACGCTCGGGTTCGACGTTGTCGCTTGGGAGCACTGGGAAAGCCTGGACGTCGAGGAGATCCGGCTCGGTCGCGTTCGCGGCTGCGCCGAGCGCGTCAAGGTCGCCGGCCTGGACGCGATGATGCGGGCGTGCCGGACACCGTCCGAGGACCGTCAGGAGACGGCGGTTGGCTGAGCCCGCGTTCCCGATGACCGCACGCCCAATGATGTTGCCTACTCATGAATACTTAGTCGAGACAGGAGCGAGCCCCAATGACGGAGATCGCGGCACCGATTGACCATCCCAGCAAGTTCTTCATCGACGGGACGTGGACGGAACCATCGTCCACGTCCACGATCGACGTCATCGACTCGGGGACCGAGGAACTCTATTTCCGGGTCGCCGAGGCGCAACCCGCCGACATGGACCGTGCCATCTCGGCGGCACGCCGGGCGTTCGACGACGGGCCCTGGCCGCGGCTGTCGCACGAGGAGAGGGCCGGCTACCTGCGCGGCTTCGCCGACGGCCTGCGCGCGCGTGCGTCCGAGGTCGGTGAGATCTGGCCGCGGCAGTCCGGAGTACTGCAGTCGATCGCCTTGCTCACCGCCCAGGGTGAGGCCGGGATGTTCGACTACTACGCGGGTCTCGCGAGCACGTTCGAGTTCGAGGAACAGCACAAGCCGTCGCTCGGCGGGTTCGGGCTCCTGGTGCGCGAACCGGTCGGTGTGGTCGGTGCGATCATCCCGTGGAACGGCCCGTTGAGCCTTATCGTGTACAAGATCGCGCCTGCCCTGCTCGCCGGGTGCACCGTTGTTGTCAAGGCTTCGCCCGAAGCGCCGGGGGAGGCGTACCTGATGGCGCAGATCGCCGAGTCGATCGGACTTCCCGCCGGGGTGCTCAATGTCGTGACCGCCGATCGTGAGGTGTCCGAGTGCCTGGTGCGTGACCCCCGGGTCGACAAGATCGCGTTCACCGGTTCGACCGCCGCGGGCCGCCGGATCGCGTCGCTGCTCGGGGACCGCATCGGCCGGTACACCCTCGAACTCGGCGGGAAGTCGGCCGCCGTGGTGCTCGACGACGCCGATATCGAGACGACGGCGGCGCAACTGGCAGGGGCCGAATGCCTGATGACAGGGCAGGTGTGCGCGTCGCTCACCCGGATCATCGTCACGCGAGGCCGGCACGACGCGCTGGTCGAGGCGCTCGCGACGAACTTCTCCCAGGTGCGAGTGGGCTCGCCGTTCGACGCCCAGTCCCAGATGGGCCCGTTGGCCATGAGCCGCCAGCGAGACCGGGTGGAGGGTTACATCGCGAAGGGGATCGCCGAGGGGGCCAAGCTCGTCGCGGGCGGCGGGCGCCCCAAGCACCTCGACCGGGGTTACTACGTCGAGCCCACTCTGTTCGCGAATGTGGACAACAAGCACACCATTGCGCGGGAAGAGATCTTCGGGCCGGTGCTCAGCGTCATCCCCGCCGAGAACGAGGCCGACGCCGTCCGCATCGCCAACGACACCATCTACGGTCTCAACGCGTCGGTCTTCACCGATGACATCGACCGCGCCCAGCAGGTCGCGCGGGAGTTGCGTTCGGGGACGGTTGGCATCAACGGTTTCCGCAGCGACTTCGGGATCGCGTTCGGTGGTTTCAAGCAGTCCGGCGTCGGGCGCGAGGGCGGGCGCGAGGGTCTGTTGCCCTACCTGGAGGTGAAGACGATTCTCGGGGACAAGACACCGACCGGCTACTCGGAGTTCAGCTGAGGCGGGGGCGTCACCTGGCGGCGTCGAGTTCCAGTGTCGACAACACTTCCGCGGCGATCCGCCCCGGCTGGGTCCAGCAGAGCGGCAACCGCTCCGTCTCGACGTTGATCAGCTTGCCGTTTCGCACGAGTTCGACGCCGTCCACGTCGCCTGGGTGGAGGATGTCGAACTCGCTGGTGAGGAACACGCCCGGCGCCGTGATCTTCGGAGCGCGTCACCCGGTGAGTACTTGTACACCGCGTGGTAGGGCCAGAACACCCGGTCGGGGAGCAACGAGGTCGAAGCCACCATGGTGTCCACGTAGCGGCGCATGCGCCAGCGCCCCTTTCATCAACGATTCACTATTGTGTTGAGCATAACTTGCGAACTATCAGGACTGGAACGTCCGCATGGCGTCGGCGATCGCGTCCAGAGTGGTCAGGTCGAACGGAGCGCGGAAGGCGAAGTTCACCTGATTCGCGCCGGCGTCGACGTACCGCGCGATACCGTCGCCCAGTTGTGCTCCGGAGCCGCGGAGGACGCCGCCGGCGGGCATGATGGTGCTCATCGTGCCGATGAACTGCTCGTAGGCAGCCTGGTCCGGGGCGACGCCGACATTCGCGGCGCACCGGATCTCGCCGGCGTCCCGTCCGGCCGCCGCGCAGTGCTCGCGGAGAACACCGTGTTTGCGCCCGAACTCGGCGGCCGTGAGAAACGGCGCGTTCCAGCCGTCGGCGACCCTGGCGGCGGTCGGCAGTGTCCGTTTCTCGCCCGCGCCGCCGATCCAGATGGGCAGCGCCGGCTGGACCGGGCGAGGGTCGAGCCGCGCGGCATTCAGCTGGAAGTGCCGCCCGGAGAACTCGCTTTCGCGTTGGCGGAGCAGCAGCCGCAGGCAGGTGGCCGACTCCTCGAGGATGTCCATGCGCTCGGCGACCGGCGGGAACCGGATGCCATACGCGGCGTGCTCGCGCGCCGACCAGCCCGCGCCGACGCCGATCTGGGCACGGCCGCCGGAGAGCTGGTCGATGGTCGCCGCGGCCTTCGCGAGCACAGCTGGATGCCGGTAGGTCGCGCAGTAGACCAGGACACCGCACTGCACCCGGTGGGTCGCGGCGGCCAGCGCCGTGTGCATCGAGACCGCCTCCAGCGACCCGCCGTCCGCGTGCGAGGAGGGGTAGAAGTGGTCCCAGGCGGACACCCAGTCGAAACCGAGATCCTCGGCGTGACGCGCGACGCCGAGCACGTCCGCGACCGTCGTGTCCTGCAGGCCGACATGTATGCCGAACCGAAGCTGCATGCAAGGGCCTCGCTTCTGTTTCGAGACGATCGGAACCGTATTATCCTCCACTATCATAATTAGGGTTCACGGCCGGACCGGCATGCGGGTCAGTCCGGCACCCAGGCACTGATGAGGCGATCGGATGACCGAATGGGCCGAACCCGGAACTGCCGGCGACGTTGGTATCGCCGCCCTGATCTCGCGGATGTCCGAGGCGGCGACCGCGTTTCTGTCCCTGCTGTCCGATGAGCAGCGATCCGCGACCATGCTCGACTTCGCGGACGAGGGGGAACGGCGCCGCTGGTTCTACACGCCGACGGCCCGTCCCGGTCTGGCGCTGCTGGACATGACGCCCGAGCAGTCGCAGGCGCTGTTCAAGATGCTCGCGGTCGGTCTGTCCGAGTACGGATACGGCCATGTCTGCATGGTCATCGGCATGGAGCACGTCCTTGACTACCGGTACGGGTTCCCCGCCAGGGCGTACGGCGGAACGCCGGGCACCCGGATCCGGCATCCCGGCAACTATCGCGTGGCGGTCTTCGGCGTTCCGGGGCCGCACGCGTGGAGCTGGCGGATCGGGGGACACCACGTCGCACTGCAGTTCACCGTCCGCGGCGGCGAGATCTCCGTAACGCCTGCCTTCTTCGGCGGCGAGCCGGCACGTGCCGAGATGGCCGGCGGTGCGGTCCTGCGCATGATGGCCGGCGAGGAGGACACCGCCAGAGCACTCATGGCCAGCCTGGACGGCGAGCAGCGGCGAGTGGCGACGATCTGCCCGGTCCCGCCCACCGACATCGTGCAGGAGAACGCGCCGACAGTGGGGATCGGCGCCATTCCCACCATTGGCGGGGAGGGGCCTGGCGGGCAGGTGCTCCGTGACTACCTGCGGCTGACCCGGGAGCACGATGAGATGTACCGCTACACCGCCGCGCCCAAAGGTCTCACCGCCGCCGGCATGTCATCGAGACAGCGCCAGCGGCTGGTGCATGTCATCCGCACCTACTTCTCGCACCTGGCCGCCCCCATCGGGGCCCAGTACGAGCATGTGTTCGACAGCACGTCGCTGAACGGTACGGCGTTCGCGTGGGCGGGCCCGGCCGAACCGGGAGCCGCGCACTACTACCGCATCCAGGGAGAACGACTGCTCATCGAGTACAACTGCGCGCAGAACGGGGCGAACCACAAGCACAGCGTGTGGCGCGACCCCACCGGAGACTTCGGCGACGCCCTGTACACCTCCCGGGAAACCATGTGTTGATTGCACAAGTACTAAAACAAGATTAGCCTGCAGGTAGGTTGGCCTCGCCCCGTTCCACTCCGATCGCAACCATGGAGCCATTGTGACCCAGGTCAAGAGCCCTGATTCCTACGAGCTGTTCGCGGAAGGCACCCTCCGCGAGCCCCATGAGTTCTGGGCCTCGCTCCGGTCGCAGTGTCCGGTCTTTCCCACCGAGGAGGGAATCGGGTACTACGTGATCAGCAGGTACGCCGACGTCACCGCGGTGCTGCGTGACACGGAGACCTTCTCCAGCGAGCTGAGCCGTCGGTTCAAGGGCGGGGTCTCGGCCTACGAAGACAGCCCGGCGGTCAAGGAGGTACTCGCGGACGCCTGCCCGTACGTCGGCACCCTGAACTTCACCGACGGGCCCCGGCACGCCGCCCAGCGCCGCGCTGTCCGCCGCGGGTTCACCGTCGCCCGTGTTCGTGCGCTCGAGGAGCTCATCTCGAACATCGTGGACGAGCTGCTCGACGATCTGCCCTCGAACGAGGAGGTCGACATCGTGCCGAGGCTGAGCGTGCCACTGCCGGTTCGCGTGATCACTCATATCCTCGGGTTGGACGCGGACAAGGCGGCACAGGTCAAACGCTGGGGTGACGCCCAGGTCGCCCGGTTCGGGCATCCGCGCGAGAGCGAGGAGGAAAACCTCGAGATCGCGCGCACCATCGTCGAGATGCACCAGTACATCATCGGGCAGCTCGAAGCGCGGGAAAAGGAGCCACGGGACGACTTCCTGAGCGACCTGCTGGCCGGTGCCGAGGGCGTCAGCAGGCAGGAGCTGGTGCTTATCTGCGCACAGCTGATCGTCGCCGGCGCGGAATCGACCGCGAGCATGATCAGCTCCCTGATCGACCAGCTGGTCGACCATCCCGACCAGCTCGCGGCGCTGCGTGCGGATCGCTCGCTGATCCCCGACGCGGTCGAGGAAACGCTCCGCTTCGAGTCGCCGATCAAGGCCGCCTACCGGTTCACCACCCGCGACGTCGAGATCGGCGGGTCCGTGATCCCCGCGAACTCGGTCTGCCTGGTGCTGCTGGGTTCCGCGGACCGCGATGACGATGTGTACGACTCGGCGGGCAGGTTCGACATCTCGACGACCGAGGGCCGGCCGAACCATGTCGCGTTCGGTATGGGCGCGCACCTGTGCTCCGGCGCGGCGCTCGCCCGTGCCGAAGGCCGGATCGTTCTGGAGAAGCTTCTCGACCGGACGTCCGACATCCGTCGCATACGGCGTCCGGAACCGCGTCACGAGGCGGACCTGACCGTTCGTTCGCTGCACTCTCTCCCGCTCGTGTTCGTTACGGCGACGTGACGTCATGACGACCACCGAACACCGACCGAGGAATGGAGTGTGTCAATGTCGCTCGCGCTCGACCGATCACTGATCGCCGACCGGCTCGAACTGTCCGACCTGCTCGCGCGGCTGAGCCGAGCGGTGGACCGGGCGGATCGGGCCGGCATCATCGCGTGCTACGCCGAAGAGTCCTACGACGACCACGGTGCCGGCTTCAAGGGGAGCGGCCGCGAGTTCGCCGACTACATCTGCGGCGGTTCGCCGACCTCCGCGCAGGCGCTGTTCCTGTTGCACCACCTTGGCCAGCAGCTGTTCGACATCGAGGGTGACGAAGCCTTCGGTGAGACGGCCTACATGATGGACATGAAGACGGGCGACGGAAAGTTCGTGCACGCCTGTGGCCGCTATCTCGACTACTTCCAGCGCATCGACGGCCGGTGGCGGGTGAAGTACCGCCGGGTCGTCTCCGAGTGGACCGGCGCGATCGACGCCGACGAGTTTCCCCGGTCCGATACCCAGCTTCGCAGCGCCCGCGACAGGTCGGACCCGCTGTACGACCGCAAGCGCTGGCCCGACAGCGTCTAGGTGATGCGTGGATACGTCGACACCCGATGGGGGCAACTCCACTTCTTGGCCACCGGCTCGGGTGAGCAGACCATCGTGCTGCTGCACGAGACGCCGCTCAACCACGCCGCGTTCCAGCGCCTGGCCCCGCTGCTGAGCGAGAAGTTCCGGGTCGTCGCCTTCGACACGCCGGGGTACGGCGAATCCGACAGCCCGGCCGGGCCGACCACGATCGAGGACTACGCGAAGACGTTCACCGAGGGGCTCGATGCCATCGGGCTCGACCGCATCGTGCTCTACGGCGTGCACACCGGCGGCAGATTCGGGGTCCACCTGGCCGCGACGCTCGGCGCCCGTGTCGAGGGCCTGGCACCGGGCGGGGCGCCCTTCTACACAGACGAGGTCCGGGAGGCGAAGGTCGTGCCCGCGATCCCGGCCTTCGCCGACGACAGCTCGCACCAACTGGGCATTTTCGAATGGGAGCCCGCGGTGTACGACCCGGAAGCCCGCAGCCGCCCCGTGGCAGGAATCGCGCACGACCCGCGCACGGGCTACCAGGCCTTCCATGCCGTTTACACCTACCAGCCCGCGAAATACCTGGGGAAGACTACGTGCCCGGTGCTGCTCCTGTCGCACCCGGACGATCCGCTGTTCGAGCCGGACAACCGGTTCAAGGCAGGGGTTGCCAACGCGCGGCAGGTCGTCGTCGACGTCGAACGGTTGCCCGTCTAGTGGCAAAGCCGTTCAGTTAGGTCGGCGGCGGTGTTGTCAAGATCGGCTGGATGTCGATGGTGGTGGTGGCTGGGCGGTTGG
>NZ_VDFW01000061.1 GCF_006152065.1 Amycolatopsis alkalitolerans | reverse complement strand
CCGGCTCCCGCCGAGTCCCTTCAACGAACCCCATCATGATCACGAGGCCCGCAGGAAGGATGGTGCCCTAGTGACCGAGGTGACCAAACTGGCCGACGAGTTCGTGGAAGCACTGTTCGACGCCGAGCCCCTGTGGCCGGCGGTCCTGGGCATCGAGTCCGACCGCCCGGGTGTCGGTGACCTGAGCGAGGTCGCCGAGGCCAAGCAGCGCACCGTGCTCAAGGACTTCGTCAGCCGCGCGCTCGCGCTCGAACCAGCCACCGCCGAGGACCGCACGACCCGCGACGTGCTGGTGAACCAGGCGCGGAGCCATCTCGACCGGATCGGCTCGCACAGCGCCGAGTACACGGTCACCGACATGTTCGTCGCCCCCGCGGCCGGCCTCCTCACCGTCCTGCCGATGATCTCCGTGGGCACCGGGCAGCAGGCCGAACTGCACCTGGAGCGGCTCGCGTCGATCCCGAAGTACCTCGAGCAGGCCGCCGACAGGCACCGCAGCGGGGTGAGCGCCGGGCGCGTCCCGGTCGAGCATCTCGTGCGCGCCGCGGTCGACCACCTGGACCGGTACCTCGCCGAGCCCACCGCCGACCCGCTGCTGCGGCAGCCCATGCCGGACGAGGACTCCACGCGGCGCCGCGCCGATCTGGTCGAGAAGGTCGTGCGGCCCGGGTTCGCCGCGTACCGGGACGTGCTGGCCACCGAGATCGTCCAGCACGGCCGTCCCGCCGGCAAACCCGGCCTGTCCTGGCTGCCCGGCGGGGAAAGGATGTACGCCGCGCTCGTCCGCTCGCACACCACCACCGAGCGCACGCCCGAGGACCTGCACGAGACCGGGCTGCGGATCATCGAGGAGCTGACGGGTGAGTACACCGAGCTCGGTTCGCGCGTGTTCGGCACCACCGAACTGGCCGAGATCTTCGAGCATCTGCGTACCGACAAGTCGCTGCGCTGGACCAGCGCCGACGAGCTGCTCGACTCCGCTCGCGCGGCGATCTCTCGCGCGGAAGAAGCTTCGCCGCAGTGGTTCGGCCGGATCCCGCCGCATCCGTGGGTCGTGGAGGCCGTGCCCGCGGCCGAAGCGCCCGGCGCGCCGACGGCGTTCTACATGCAGCCCGCCGTCGACGGTTCCCGGCCGGGCACGTACTTCGCCAACACCTACGAGGTCACCGAGCGGTTCCGGCACACCTCCGAGGTGATCGCGTTCCACGAGGCCATTCCCGGGCACCATTTCCAGCTGTCCACCGCACTGGGTCTGACCGACCTCCCGCTGTTGCGCCGTATCGGCGAGTTCAACGCCTACGTCGAAGGCTGGGGCCTCTACAGCGAGCGGCTCGCGCAGGAGATGGGGCTGTATTCGAGCGATCTCACGCTGCTGGGCATGCTGACCATGGACTCGATGCGCGCCGGCCGCCTCGTCGTCGACACGGGCCTGCACGCGAAGGGCTGGAGCCGCGAGCAGGCGGTGGCCTTCCTGCGCGAGCACACCCCGATGCCGCAGGTGGAGATCGACTCCGAGGTCGACCGCTACATCGCGTACCCGGGACAGGCGCTGTCGTACATGGTGGGGCGGCTGGAGATCCTGCGCGTCCGCGACAAGGCGAAGCGGGCCCTGGGCGAGAAGTTCGACATCCGCGCGTTCCACGACATCGTGCTCGGCGGTGGCGCGCTGCCGATGTCCGTACTCGACGCCGTGGTCACCGCGTGGATCGACGCCGCGTGACCGAGATCGAGGAGATCGCCGAAGACCTCGTCCGGACCTGGTTCGACGAGGACCCGGTCCGGGCTTCGCTGCTGGGCCTGCCAGGCGATCACGGGCGCCTCCCGGACTACAGCGCGGAGAACCACGGGCGGTTGCGGGCGCGATACGGCGAACTGGCCGATCATGCCGAGAACGCCGCGGGTGACGCGGTGACTCGTGGCGTGGTGGTGCAGCAGGCGCGCGCGGCGGTCGAGCGCCTCGAAGCCGCCGAGGTCGAGTTCTCCGTCAGCGAAACGCTCAGCGCGCCCGCGCTGACCCCGCTCACCGTGCTGCCGCTCATCACGCTCGACGACGAGGAGAAAGTCGCGGGATACCTGTCCCGCCTCGAAAGTATTCCGTCCCTTGTGGACACGGTGATCGAGCGGCAGCGCGCGGCGAGGCTGCCGGACTTCCTTGTGCGGGCGGGCGCGGACTTCCTCGGCCGGTACCTCGAACGTCCCGGAAGTGATCCACTTCGCCTGACCGGTCACTCCTTTGTGGACCGTCAGGAGGCATTGCTCGCCGAAGTGGTCCGCCCTGCCTTCGCGCGCTATCGCGATTTCCTGGACGAAGAGCTGAAGCCGCGGGCGCTGGGGCAGGAGCAGGCCGGGCTGTGCTGGCAGCCCGACGGGGAACGCCGGTACGCGCGGCTGATCCGGGTACACACCTCCACCGAGCGCGGCGCCCAGGAGTTGCACGAGACCGGGCTGCGGACGATCGACGCGCTTGCCGAGGAGTACCGCGAGCTGGGTTCCCGGGTGTTCGGCCTCACCGCGCTGCCGGAGATCTTCGAGCGCCTGCGCACCGACCCCGCACTGCGCTGGAGCAGCGGAGAGGAACTGCTGGACGGGGCGCGCACGGCGATCCGCCGAGCGGAAGCCGCTGCGCCCCAATGGTTCCGCACCGTGCCTTCGCAGCCGTGCGAGGTGCGCCCGGTGCCGCCCGCCGAGGCCGAAGGCGGCACGATCGCGTACTACATCGAGCCCGACTTCGCCGGCAAGCGCCAAGGCGTCTACTACGCGAATACGGCACATGCGCGGGAGCGATTCCGGCACACCAGCGAGGCCATCGCCTTCCACGAAGCCGTGCCGGGACACCATTTCCAGCTCAGCGGCGCGATGAGCCTCGACGGCGTCCCGCTTGTGCACAAGCTTGCCGACGTCAATTCCTACATCGAGGGCTGGGGCCTCTACGCCGAGCGGCTCGCCGACGAGATGGGGCTGTACTCGAGCGACGTGTCCCGGTTCGGCATGCTGACCCAGGACTCGATGCGCGCCGGGCGCCTGGTCGTCGACACGGGGATGCACGCGCTGGGCTGGAGCCGGCAGCAGGCGGTGGACTACCTGCGCGAGCACACGCCGATGGCGCCGCTGGAGATCGAGCTTGAAATCGACCGGTACGCGGGCTGTCCCGCCCAGGCGCTGTCCTACCTGGTGGGCCGCCTGGAGATTCAGCGCGTGCGCGCGGAGGCCGAGCGGGCGCTGGGGGAGGCCTTCGACATCCGGGACTTCCACGATGCCGTCCTCGGCCACGGCATCCTGCCGCTCGCGGTGCTCGGCACCGTCGTGGCGGACTGGGTGGCGTCCGTGGGGTAGGGTGCGGCTAAGCGAGCGCTCACCTCGGAAGGCGGCACAGATGCGGATCGGGACGCAGATCTCCTACGCCGGCGGCTTCGCCGAAAGCGTGGCCGACGTCGTCGAGCTGGAGAAGGCGGGGCTGGACATAGTGTCCGTGCCCGAGGCTTACTCGTTCGACGCGGTCAGCCAGCTGGGCTACCTCGCGGCGCGCACCGAGCGGGTCGAACTCGCCTCCGGGATCCTGCAGATCTACACCCGCACCCCGACCCTGACCGCGATGACCGCGGCGGGCCTGGACTTCGTGTCGAACGGCCGGTTCTCGCTCGGCATCGGCGCGTCGGGGCCGCAGGTCATCGAGGGTTTCCACGGCGTGCGCTACGACGCTCCGCTCGCGCGGACGCGGGAGATCGTGGAGATCTGCCGGCAGGTGTGGCGCCGCGAACGCGTCGTGCACCAGGGCAAGCACTACCACATCCCGCTGCCGGAGGGGCAGGGTACCGGCCTGGGCAAACCGCTGAAGCTGATCAACCATCCGGTGCGCGAGCGCATCCCGGTCATCCTGGCCTCGCTCGGCCCGAAGAACGTGGCGATGACCGCGGAGATCGCCGAGGGCTGGGAGCCGATCTTCTTCCACCCGGAGAAGGCGGCGAGCGTATGGGGCGAGTCGCTGGCCGAGGGCAAGGCGAAGCGCGACCCGTCGCTCGGTGAGCTCGACGTCGTGGTCGGGGTGCCGGTTGCGATCGGCGAGGACGTCAAGCACATGATCGACTGGGTGCGGCCGATGGTCGCGCTGTACGTCGGCGGCATGGGCGCGCGCGGCAAGAACTTCTACAACGAACTCGCCTGCCGGTATGGCTACGAGGCCGAAGCGAAGCGCATCCAGGATCTATACCTGGACGGCAAGAAGGACGAGGCCGCCGCGGCCGTGCCGGACGAGTTGCTCGAGGCGATCAGCCTGATCGGGCCGGCCGGGTACGTGAAGGAGCGGCTGGCGGCGTACGCCGACGCGGGCGTGACCACGCTCCAGGCGACACTGCTCGAGCCCGGCGTGCAGCGGCGGGTGGAGGTCGTGAGCCAGCTTCGCGAGCTGATGGGCTGAGGCTCAGGCCCGGTCCAGGTACAGGAAGTCGGCCACGCCGATCAGGCCCAGGAACTGCCGGACCCCGAACGGCATGGTCCGGCGCTCCTCGTCGTGGACGAGGCGCGGGTTGGTCAGTTTGATCTGCTGCCCCAAGGTTTCGAGCTCGCAGCCGTCCGCGGCGAGCACGTTGCGGACCCAGTCGGTCTTCGGGCCGTAGGTCAGGGCGACGACGTAGCCCTCGGGGACGCGGAAGACGTTGACCGGTGTGCGGTACTCGCGGCCGGAGCGGCGCCCACGGTGCACGATCTTGCCGAACCCGGGGACCCTGCCGGCGATCCGGCCCAGCACGCGGTTGGTGGCGACGCGGTTGAACTTGGCGACTCTCTTCGACAACACCATGCCTTCAGGATGCCCCGCCCCTGACCTAAAATCAACATACGATGAATTAAGTTTCCCGATCCGGGTGACGGGAAACCCCTCGCGCCGCTCGCCGCGCTGGGACACCCGGCCGCATGACCGGGTGGTCTTCCGCTTCTCCGGCGCGGAACGGCGCTACCACGACATGCGCAAGCTGCCAGGATTGCGCCTGGTCGAGGGTGGTGGGCCAGTCGGTGGTGAGCGGCCTGGGGATCCTCGTGTCCCGGTGCGGGACACCGCCGAGCCATGCCCGGACGGGCGGGCGGGCGGCGGTGTGGTGCCCGCACTGCCAGCCGGGTTGACGTTTGCGCGAAATCGGGTAAGCCGAACGCATGGCCGAAGACCAGGACAAGAAGCAGAAGCGAAACCCGGAACCGCCGCTGGGCCCCAACTTCCCGCGGCTGCATCACCCGGACCTCGACCCCGACAAGACCGACGAGGTCGAGGGCGTGCCGAACCGCGACGAGGTGCACACCGAAGAGCCCGTGCCCGAGCCCCCGGACTGACCACCGCGCTACGGCTGCTGAAGGGGCTGTGCCGGGCGCAGTCGTTCCGGATGCCGCCGCGACGGGGCGCGTCCCGCGGGCTGCGCCGGGGCGGGGCCGGCGGTGGGCTCCGGGACAGGCAGGGTCACGGGACCCTCGTCGACCGTGCACGGGCTGCCGTAGTGGCTGATCTCCACCGGCTTCCCCGACACCAGGCGGTAGGTGGCCCGGTCGGCGTGGATCTCCACCGCGAACCGGCTGCCCCGCAAGCACATGCGAAACTCCAGACGGTCCAAAGCGGACGGCAGGCGCGGGGCGAACGTGATCTGCCCGTTGTGGTCCCGCATACCGCCGAAGCCCGCCACGAACCCGAGCCAGGCTCCGGCGAGCGAGGCCATGTGCAGTCCATTCCGGACGTTGTTGTGCACGTCGTGCAGGTCGGTCAGCGCCGCTTCGCCGACGTAGTCGTAGGCCAGATCGAGATGCCCGACCTCGGCCGCGACCACGGCCTGCGTCGCGGCGGAGAGGGAGGAGTCCCGTACCGTGCGGGCCTCGTAGTACGCGAAGTTCCGCGCCTTCTCCTCCGGCGTGAACGCGTCCCCGCACAGATGCAGCGCCAGCACCAGATCCGCCTGCTTGACGACCTGCCGCCGGTACAGATCGAAGTACGGGAAGTGCAGCAGCAGCGGGTAATCCCGCGACCGCGTGTGCTCGAAGTCCCAGTCCAGGTGCTCGGTGAATCCCTCGGACTGCGGGTGCACCCCGCGCTCGGCGTCATACGGAACGGAGATCCGCTCGGCCGCGTTGCGCCAGGTCCGCGTCTCGTGCTCGGTCACGCCGAGGCGGGCGGCGACCTCCGGCAGCCGGCCGCACGAAGCCGCCGCCTCACGCAGGTTCCGCGCCGCCATCAGATTGGTATAGACATTGTTGTCCGCCACCGCGGAGTACTCGTCCGGCCCGGTGACCCCGTCGATGCGGAACCGGTCGTGCGAGTCGAAATGCCCGAGCGACATCCACAACCGCGCCGTCTCCGCGAGGATCTCGGTGCCGCAGCTGCGTTCGAACTCCTCGTCGCCGGTGGCCGCGAGATAGCGTGCGATCGCATCCGAGATGTCCGCGCTCACGTGGAACGCCGCGGTGCCCGCCGGCCAGTAGGCCGAGCATTCGGCGCCGTTGATCGACCGCCAGGGGAAGGCCGCGCCCCGCAGGCCGAGCTGTACCGCCCTGTCCTTGGCCTTGTCCAAAGTGGAGTGACGCCAGCGGAGGGCGTCGCGGGCGGCTTCGGGCATCGTGTACGTCAGCACCGGCAGCACGAAGGATTCGGTGTCCCAGAAGGCATGCCCGTCGTAGCCGGGACCGGTCAGGCCCTTGCCGGGGATCGCGCGGCTCTCCCCGCGGGCGCCGGCCTGCAGGATGTGGAACAGCGCGAACCTGGTGGCCTGCTGCAGTTCCGGATCCCCGTCGATCTGGATGTCCGCGGTGGTCCAGAAATCCTCGAGGAACGCCTTCTGCTCGGCCAGCAGCCCGTCCCAGCCCGTCTGCACCGCACCGGCGAGCGCCGCGTCGACCTGCGCCCGCAGCGCGGGAACCGACCGCTGCGCGGACCAGCCGTAGCCCAGGAACTTCGTGAGCCGTAAGCGCTTTCCCCGCGGGACTTCGACCGCGATGGTCAGCCGCGCGAGGTCGTCCTCGGCGCTGATCGTGGTGCGCAGCCCGTCGGGTGATTCGATGAGATGGTCCATCGCCGCGGCGATCCGCAGCCCCGACCGTTTGGTCTGGTGCACCAGCACCGCGCGGTAGTCCTGGGCGAAGGAGAACTCGGCGGCCAGCGGGCTCTGCAGCGCGGCGGCCACCCGCGGATCGCTCGTGTCCGATTCGATGGGCTCGTTGGCCAGCAGGTCCGACTGCAGCACGAGTTGCGTGTCGCCGTCGAGCGGTTCGACCTCGTACCGGATCGCGACCACGGCCCGCTGCGTGAACGACACCAGCCGCTGGGTGCGGACCCGCACGTGCCGGCCGGTCGGGGACATCCAGTCGGTGTTGCGGGTGAGGGTGCCGGTGCGGAAGTCGAGCGTGCGGTCGTGCGCGGTGGCCACGCCGTAGCGCATGTCGAACGGTTCGTCCTCGACGAGCAGCCGGATGACCTTGCCGTCGGTCACGTTCACGACGGTCTGCCCGGCCTCGGGATAGCCGTAACCGGCTTCGGCGTACGGAAGTTCGTGCTCCTCGTAGAACCCGTTGAGGTAGGTCCCGGGAAGCCCGCGCGGCTCGCCCTCCTCGAGGGTGCCGCGGATCCCGATGTGCCCGTTGCCGAGCGCGAACGTCGACTCCGTGCGGTGCAGCTGATCGACGGCCAGCCCGCGCCAGCGCAGTTGCCAGGGGTCGGTTTCGTACCCCTCAACCGGTGCGCTCATGCTTTGTCTCCCAGTAGGTCCGCGAGGTCGTCCACGACGATGTCGGCACCGTTGGCCCGCAGTTCGTCCGCCTGGTTCACGCGGTTGACCCCGACGACGTAGCCGAAGTTACCCGCCCGCCCGGCCGCCACGCCCGCGAGCGCGTCTTCGAACACCGCCGCCTGCGCCGGGGTGACGCCCAGTGCCTTGGCTCCGGCGAGGAAGGAGTCCGGAGCGGGCTTGCCGCGCAGATGCTCGCGCCGGATCACGATGCCGTCGATGCGGGCTCGCACGAAACGGTTCAGGTTGGCCGCGTCGAGCACGGCGGCCCCGTTCGCGGACGAGGTCACGACCGCGATCGCGAGCCCGGCCTTCTCGGCTTCCTCCAGATAGTGCACCGAGCCCGGGTACGGGTCCACGCCGCGCTCGGCGATGAGCCGCAGGACGAGTTCGTTCTTGCGGTTGCCGATGCCGTTGACCGTGGGCGCGCTCGGCGTGTCGCCCGGGCTGCCTTCGGGCAGCGTGATGCCGCGAGAGGTGAGGAACTCGCGTACGCCGTCGGCGCGCGGGCGACCGTCCACGTGCTGGATGTAGTCGTCGTCGGTGAACGGGCGGAAACCGTCCCCGTCTCGTTCGCGCAGGAACGCGTCGAAAGTCTGTTTCCACGCCTCCCGGTGCAGCGCGGCTGT
The DNA here is from genome assembly GCF_006152065.1 of Amycolatopsis alkalitolerans. GTDB lineage: Bacteria > Actinomycetota > Actinomycetes > Mycobacteriales > Pseudonocardiaceae > Amycolatopsis_E > Amycolatopsis_E alkalitolerans. The sequence continues at coordinate 2,370 of NZ_VDFW01000061.1, read as the reverse complement.
GCCGGTCAGCACGCCGTCGAGGTCGAACAGGCAGGCGGAGATCCCGTCGGGCAGGCCGATCATGCCTCGCACCGTACCCGGACGGGCTGGCTACGGCATGGCGCCCGGGTGCGGGCGGACGTGGTGGATCAGTTCGTGCACGGTCGCGTCGGCGAGGCTGTAGCGGACCACGCGGCCTTCGCGGTGGCCGGTCACCAGCCCGTGCGCGCGCAGCAGCCGCAGGGCCTGCGAGACGGCGGTGTCGGTCATGCCGGCCGCGACGGCCAGATCGGAGACCGCGATCTCGCGTGCGTAGTGAATGCAGACGAGCAGCGTCAGCCGGGAGGGATCGGCCAAAACGGAGAATCGTTCCGCCCACTGCTGCACGCTGGCCCGGTCGCCGAGCCCGTCGAGTGCGGCCGCGACGGCGTCCGCGTCGATCACCCGTGGTCCCGGCTCGTCAGGCATGCCCCATGGTCTCATCACGATCACCAGGCGGAACAGCGTGGTACGGCCGGGGACGGTCTGATCGCCTGACCCGGTGAACAGTCCCGGCTGAACTGGTCCGGCGTGGCGCGGCTGGGCAGGCTGCCAGATGTGGATGAGGGACGACGACTCCGCACGTATCTGAGCCGCTGCGAGGAGCATCAGGTCGACGCGGGGGAGGCGGCGCGAGCGCTCGCCACCGCGCGGTTCGACGTCCAGAACGGACGGGTCGCCGGCCGCGACCCGTTCCGGCTCGCCTGGCGGCGCCTGCGGCAGGCCCACGCCGGTCCGGCCACGTGAAAGCCGGATTCGGGTGCGGCGAATTCCGACTCGCGGGGTGCGGGACTCGCGCCAGGCCCACACCCCACGGCACCGTCAGGCCTTCGTGGCGGCGGTGCGCCAGCCCTGGTGGTAGTCCTCACGGGCCATCGCCGAGTACGGCGCGGGGCTCACGATCGCCCGCGCGGCGAACTGCTCGTGCGGCTGCACGGTGGTCTTCTTCGACCCGCCGCCCGGCTCGCCCCACACGACCCGGACCTCGGCGCCCAGCGGGACGTCGGGGTTGACCGTGGCGAGCGAAAGGGCCTTGCGCTCGTTGGCGCTGTAGCCGGTGAACAGCGACAGCCCCACCACGTTGCCGTCCGCGTCGATCACGGAGTCGAAGTTGGACGAGCCGTAGTTGGCGTTGGGCAGGTCGAAGAACTGGTAGTCCACGCCCGAGGTGACGGGATTGGCCAGCAGCTTGGCCATGTCCTCGTCGTTCCACGCCAGCGTCACCTTGCGGCGCTGGGCGGCCGGGTCGACGGCCTGCAGCGCGTCACGCCCGACGAAGTCGTGGTCGAACTTCACGAACGAGCCGTAGCCGAGCTCCCACGGGTTGAGGTAGTAGTCCTCGATCTTGTCGGAGACGAAGCTGCCGGCCAGCGCGTTGGTCGCTTCGTAACTGTCCGCGCCGAGCCACTCACGGTACGGGCGCAGCTCCTCGCTGGTGTAGATCGCGGGCAGCGGCGAGGGGATCCAGCCCGACTCGAGGGTGTTGCACGCGTACGCGCGCGAACCGCACGGCTCGAGACCGAACTCCTGGCCCGCTTCGAGGATCGCGTCGCGGATCCGGTCGTAGCTCTCGTACGTGCCCCAGATCTCCAGACCGGGCGCGCCCGCCATCCCGTGCCGCAGGGTGCGGACCTTCTCCCCGGCGATGTTCATGTAGCCCATGCGGAAGAACTTGACCTGCTCGACCGGTCCGCCGTTGACCTTCTCGATGACGTCCCACGCGCGGGGGCCCTGGATCTGGAACCGCCACACGTCGCGTTTGACGGCCTTGCCGTACGGACGCGACGGGGAGCGCGGGTCCACGCGAATGTCGACGTTGTAGCCCTTGCTGCCCGTGAAGCTCAGGTAGTTCGTCACCGGCGCGCGGCCGACGAACACGTACTCCTCCTCGGCGAGCCGGAAGAGGATGCCGTCACCGATCACGCCGCCCTCGGGGGAGACCGGGACGAACTGCTTGGCCGAGTCCACCGGGAACTTCGCCACGCTGTTGATCCCGGTGTCGGAGATCAGTTTCAGCGCGTCGGGGCCCGAGATGAAGATGTTCGCCATGTGGTGGGACTGGTCGAACAGGACCGCCGCGTCCTTCCACGCGTTCACCTCACGGCGCCAGTTGGTGAACTCCGCGGGCACGACCGGGTAGATGTAGGCCCCGAGCTGGGAGTTGCGGAGGTGTTCGACCGTGTTTCCCTTCTGGTCCAACAGCTCCTGGAGGTTTTTCGCGCTCATGTGATTCCGTTCTCTTCAGATTTTCCGACAGGACCTAGACCTTGCGGCCGGGTTGGTGACGATGACGGGGTTCATGCCAGTTCCTCGGTGACTTGGGGGTAGAGGCGCATGTAGGCCTCGCCCATG
>NZ_VDFW01000060.1 GCF_006152065.1 Amycolatopsis alkalitolerans | reverse complement strand
GCAGCCGACCCGCGCCCAGCAGCCGGTGCCTCCGCAGCAGCCGCGACAGCAACCTCCGGTGCGGCGCCAGCCACCTCCCCCGCCGCGGCGAAACCCCGCCGGCGCCCAGCCGCCGCCCCGGCGGCAGCCGCCCCCGCCGCGGCCGCGGACGCGCTGATCAGGACGAATGCCCCCCGGCTCACGCCGCCGCGAACAGGCGACGGCCGACCAGCCCGAGGATCGCCAGCAGTACGACGGCGAACCCGGCGAGCGCGACCTGCAGCGACACCAACTGGGTCGCGAGGCCGAGCGCCACCACGGGCACCGCCAGCCCGACGTACGCGGCGAGGAACAGGCCCGCCAGCGCCTCGCCGCGACCCTCGGGAGGTGCGACCGAGAGCACGATGCTCACGCAGCCTTTGAACGCCGCGCCCGCGCCACCGCCCGCGAGCACCCCGCCGACGAGGAAGAGCGCGAGGCTCGGCAACTGCACCGCGACCGTCAGCGCGACGATGCCGACGACGAGAAATCCCAGTCCGTAGCCCAGTTGCCGGCGCAACCCAGCGCGGGCCAGCAGGATCTGCCCGGTCGCTCCGGCCGCGAACACCGCGAAGGCCGTCACCCCGGCCAGCGCGTGCGAGTGCTGGTGCAGGACGTTCGCCAGGAAGGCCGGTGCCAGTGACGTGAACAGGCCGAAAACCGCGAACTGCGCGAGTGCGGCCGCGCCCGCCGCGTAGAACCGGCCGCGCGCCGCACGCGGAACCGACACACGCTGCGGGCGATACCGAAAGCGCGTCCGCTCGACCGTCTCCGGCGCCAGCATCACCCCGGCCGCGCCGATCAGCATGAGCGCCTGGAACACGAGGTACGGCACGTGGAGCGGGTCGCCCGCGTACTGGGCGAGCAGGCCGGAAACGAGCGGCCCGAGGCCGATGCCCCCGAGATTCGCCGCCGTGGCGACGAGATCCGCGCGGGTACGGGACGCGCCCGGCCGGGCGGCCAGGTGCAGTTCCGTGAGATGTGCCGTCGCCGTCGCGGTGAGCATGCCGATGCTGATCCCGGACACGAACCGCGCCACGAGCAGCACCGGCACCGAGGACCAGGCGAGGAACATCACGCCGGCGAGCACGTTGATCAGCACGGCCGGGATCAGCACGCGCCGCCGCCCGGTCCAGTCGGAGATGTGCCCGGCCAGGAACAGGCTTGCGATCACCCCCAGGGCGTAGGCGGCGAAGATCAGGGTCACCGTGAACGGGCCGAACCCGTCTTTTGCTTGGTAGAGAACGTAAAGCGGGGCGGGCGCGGCGGAGAACGCCATCGTCACCGCGAAGGTGTAGGCCACCAGCCAGAACCCCCGGCTGTGCGCCCGGGAGCCCCCGGTGCCCACCGCGGGCAGGCTCGCGTATGCCTCGGTAGTCGTCACGATCTCCACTTTCCGCCCGTAGATCGATCACGTCCAACGAATGTTTTTGCATGCAGCTATCACTGACGTAGATTGCTCGCGTGGAGCTTCGACAACTCGAGTACTTCGTCGCGGTCGCCGAGGAGCTGAGCTTCACGAAGGCCGCCCGGCGGCTGCGGGTCGTGCAGTCCGGGGTCTCGACGGCGATCCGCGCGCTCGAACGGGAGGTCGGCGCCGCCCTGTTCAAGCGGGACAGCCGCCATGTCCGGCTCACCGACGCGGGTGCGGCGATGCTGCCCAACGCCCGCGCCACGCTCGCGGCCGCGCGAGCAGCTCACGACGCGGTCCAGGAACAGCACGGTGAGCTGCACGGCGCGGTCGTGATGGGCAGCATGCTCTCCACGCCCGGTATCGACGTGCCGGGCGTGCTCGGCCGCTTCCACCGCGCGAACCCCGCGGTCCGGGTGCGGATCCAGTACTCGCCGTCGGGTTCGCGCGGGCATGTGCACGCGCTGCTCGACGGCACGATCGACGTGGCACTCGCGTCGTTCCCGAAACGCCCGCCGCCCGGGCTGTCGGTGGAGCCGCTCGCCACCGAGGTGCTGCGGCTCACCTGCGGTCCGGCGCACCGGCTCGCCGGCGGCGGGCCGGTGCGCATGGAGGACCTGGCCGACGAGATCTTCGTGGAGTTCCCCGAAGGGTGGGGCACCCGCGACGCGGCCGACCTCGCGTTCGACCGGCGGGGACTGCACCGGTCGGTGCCGCTGGAATCGCCGGATTACGCAACCACGGCGGCGCTGATCGAGCAGGGGCATGTCGTCGGCTTCCTGCCGGACAGCGTCGCCGCCGCCTACCCCGGACTGGTCATCGTGCCCATCGCCGGGGAAGACCTCGTCTGGAACGTGTCGCTGGCCAGCTCCGCGTCACGGCCGCTGTCCCGCCCGGTGCTCGCGCTGATGGCCGAACTGAGGCGGTCGGTCACCGGCTGAGCTTTTCCCTGGCTCCGGCCAGGATTCTCGTCGGCGGGCGCGTCGTCCTAGGTGAGCTTCCGCCGCCAGTATCCGGTGAAATCGATGGCACGCTTGGGAATCCGGCGCTCGTCGACAAGGTGTCGCCGCACTTCGTAGGCCTCCCCGCCGAGCCACGCGAATGCCTGACCCGTCGGGAAATCCGCCCACCGCATGGCGTCCGCCAGGCCGCCGTCGAGCCACTTAACCGCCACGTCGCCGCGGGCCCGAGCGGGTGCGGGAGGAGCTGGCCAAACGCGAACAGGAGCTGCACCAGCGCAGCCTCCGCCGGTTACGCGCGTCCGCCGCGCTGTCCGCCTACCTCGATCACTGACAGGGCCAGGCGAAAGTGGTGCGTTCGGCCATTCAGCAACCGACCAGGTGGCGGACCGCTTCCGCTTGGGTCTTACCGGCGCGCAGCGCTTGATCCGCCAAGCGCAGAGCACGGTCGGCCAGCATCAGCTCGCGCTCGGCAGGAGGCACGTCTTCGCCGAGTGCTTCACGTAGCCAGCTGGTGATCTCGGCCCACGAGTAGACCCGCACTTTGCCGGTATCGACAATGGGGCGCGGAAATCCACCAGGGCCTCGCTTGCCCTCAGCCAGAAGCCGGAGACTTTCCGCCGTACGACGCCCCAAACGCTGGGCCGCGTCGGCGAGCGTCACGGCATCTTGGGTTTCGACACCGACCGCTCGCAAACCAGGGACAGTCCGAATCTGCTCCGTCGCGCTTGTCACGGCATCCAGAAGCGTGTCGGCCTCGCGATCCACATCGACGAGAGAGCCTTCAAAGCCAGCATCGGACAGCCCAGCATCGAACAACTCGTCAAGCTCGCCTTCCGCTGGTTCTCGGTTCAGGCGAAGCTGGAAATTCCATACAGTCACGGTCGGTGTCCTCCTTTCAAGCGGCGTGTGCGTGGCGTCCGATGAAGCGCTCGATCTGGTTGGCGTGACGATCGGCGGGTTCGGGTGTGCTCGACACGGTGAAGCTGCCAGGGTCGCCGGGATACCCGCGATCAGGTTGCCCACGATGACACTTCAGGCATATCACCCAACCCCAACGATGGCCCTTGTGGTCCTCGACCACGGCGAGATGATCGAGACCCTTCGCGCTGTCGAGGGCAGCAGCCACTGGCGATTTGGAGTGCCGCCCCTTACTCAACGTTGGAATGTTACAACAGGTGTTGTGACTACGCAACACGACGCAGGCATGTGCTCCACACCCCACGGCTCCACATCTGGGTGCCGATGCGCCGCCCACGGACCGCTAGAACCAGGTCTTCGGGCGGACGCGGTTCGCCTCGTCCACCAGGGCGATCCGCTCGCGCCGGCCGGTGGTCTGGCGCGCGAGGCGCAGGTACCAGGTCTCCAGTCCCTTCCGCAGCTCGTGTTCGGTCAACCGGCACCCCAGCACCGATCCCGCGTGGGCTCCGGTGCCGCGTACCCAGGCCAGCGCCGCGCTCAGCAGGTCACGGGCCGCCTCCGCGCGCCGGTGCTCGTCCAGGTCCAATCGCGACAGCCGCTCGCCCGCCACCGCGAAGTCCTCTTCAGACAGTGGAGAAGCGTTGGTACGAGCGTGGATCGCGGTCAGCTGCGCGACGAGGTACCGGCTCGAAGTCTCCGGCACGGATTCGAGCACGTCCACGGCGTCGGCGCGATTTCCCTTGTCCAGCAACGCTCTCGCGAGACCGAACGCCGCGCTGATGAACGTCCGGTCGGTGCGCCACACCGTCCGGTAGTAGCGTTCGGCGTCTCCCGCCTCACCCGCCGCCTCGGCACACACCGCGATCGCCAGCTTCGGCGCGGGCTCACCGGGGGCCAGGTCGTACACGGTCTCGAAACACTGCCGCGCCTGGTGCGGCTGGCCTTCGGCGAGCGCGGCGAGCCCCCGGTACCACTCGGCGCGCCAGTCCCCCGGGCCGAGTTTCACCGTGTTGAGGGTTCTCCTCGCCTCGGCCGGCCGTCCAGCGTCGATCTGCCCCCTCGCCAGGCGGAACTTGATCTCGTCGCCACGCGCCGGCGGATCGGCGAGTTCCTCGATGAGCGCCACCGGATCCGTCTCCGCGAGAGCGGCCAGGAACGCCGTTCCCGGGTCTGCCGGATCCACTCGCGGGACGGGCAGTGCGACGGCGACCTCGCGGAGCGCGGGCGCTCCCTGGACCCCGAAAGCCCGGCGCTCCGGGGTGAACGCGGTCGACATCCCGGGCCGCGGCTGATCGTCCACAGTGGCCGCGACCTCGCGGAAGACCCCTTCGAGCTGCTCGCGCATCTCCTCCGCCGAGCCGAACCGCCGGTCGGGATCGGGATGGGTGGCCCGGATCAGCAGCCGGTGGAAGGACTCGAATCGCGCCAGCAGCGGGACTTCCTCGGGCGGGGGCAGGACGTCGCGGTAGGCGTGGTGAAAATCGAACGGGAAGGTCATCACCGCGAGCGCGCGCCCCACGCTGTACACATCGGACACCGGCGAGGGCAGCTCCCGGCCGACTTCCGGGGCCTGGTAACCGGAAGTGCCGTAGATCGGGCTGCCGGAGTCGCTGACATGCCGGACCGCGCCGAGGTCGATGAGCTTGAGCTGGTCCTCGACCTGGATCGCGTTGTCCGGTTTGAAATCGCAGTAGACGAGCCCGCTGGCGTGCAGATGCGCCAGCGCGGGCAGGATCTCCAGCGTGTACGCGATGGCCCTGGTGATCGGCAGGCACGCGCCGGGTTCGTCCTGCCGCGCCATCATGTCCTTGAGCGAGGTCCCGCCGACGTACTCCATCACGATGTAGCCGGTGCCGCGGTGCTCGACGAAGTTGTAGATACGCACGATCGACGGATGCTCGACCTGCGCGAGGAACTTCGTCTCGGCGATCGCGGCGGCCATCGCGGCGGCGTCGCCGGTGTCGAGCAGGCCCTTGAGCACCACCCACCGGTCGGCGACCCGGTGGTCGGCGGCGAGGTAGATCCAGCCGAGCCCGCCATGCGCCAGGCAGCCGAGCACCTCGTACTGATCGTGCACGACCTCCCCGGGCGAGAGCTTCGGCGTGAACGAGAACGCGTGCCCGCACTGGGGGCAGGTTCCCTCGGGCTCCGCGTCGCCGTCACGGCCGACCTTCCCGCCGCACGCGCTGCAGAACCGTTTGCCCTCCGGCACCCGCGGATCGGTCAGCACGGCTTCACGCGGGTCGCGCCGCGGCACGGGCGGCACCTCGATCACGCCGCGTCCCAGCGAGCTCGGGCTGCTGGACCGGGCGGAGGCGCGCGCCGGACGCGAAGGCGGTGGCGTCGCCCGTGTGCTCCACGAAACGCCGGTCGGTGCCGAGAACGCGGTCGCGGACGTGGCGGGGCCCGGATCTTCCCGCGGGGTGTTCACGATGGCCCCTCCTCGTAGCGCGGCTCCGGCGGCGCCGGGACGGGACCGGGCAGCAACCCGAACAACCAGTGCCGGTAGGACTCGGCCCACTCTCCGCTGCCGCGCACCTGCTCCAGCACGCCGTTGACGAACCGCACCAGGTCCACATCGCCCTTGGGCACCGCGATCCCGTACGGCTCGGCGTGCAGGGACGGGCCGACGACCTCGGTGTAGCGGTCCTGCGCGGCCATCCCGGCGAGGATGACGTCGTCGGTGGACACCGCGTCGGCCTGCCCTTGCTGCAGCAGCACCAGGCAGTCGGTCCAGTCCGCGACCGCGATCGCCGCCGTTTTCTGCGGCAACGCCTGCACGGTGGTCAGCGACGTCGAGCCTTCCGTCGCGCAGACCCGCTTCCCGGCGAGCTGCTCCGGACCCTGGATGCCCGAGTTCTTCTTCACCAGGATCCGTTGCTGTGCTCGGTAGTACACCGAAGAGAACGCCACCTGGGTCTTGCGCTCACAGGTGATCGTCATGGTGCGCACGACGATGTCGACGTCGCCGTGCTGAAGCGCCGGGATCCGCTGGGCGGAGGTGAGCGCGCGGAGCTGGATCGCGTCCGGGTCCCCGAACAGCGCCCGCGCGACCGCGCGCGCCATATCGACGTCGAACCCCTGGATCCGCCCGGTGAAGGGATCGCGGAAGCCCATGTCGAGCGTGTTCTGGTCGACGCCGACCACGAGCTTGCCGCGCTGCACGATCTTCGCCATCGTCGACCCGGCCGGCATCTGCCCCGGCCGCGGCATCGGGCTGAGCGGGCGCGGACTCGCGAGCACATCGCCGCACTGCTGCGCGGCGGGCTGCGGCGCGACCGGGGCCGGCGTGGCGCCGCCGGGTGTCGGCACCTGCGCGGGCACGGTCGGCAGGTCCGTCGTGGTCACCGTGGCGCAGCCGGCGAGGAGCAGCGCGAAGGCGAGTGCGAGCGCTCGTTTCACCGGTAGTCCCTCAGCCGTCGCCAGATCCCGGCCGCCGACCCCGCGGCGACGAGCACCGCGAGCACGGTCGTCGCGGCCACCGCACCGGCGAGGTCGCGGCTCGCCGCGTTCACTTCGGTGCCGAACGTGTCGCGGGCGCGGTCGATGGCGTCCCGCAGATCGCCGTCGAGCCGGTCGAAGATCCCGGCCGCGCCGGTCGGCCCGGCGTCCGTGGCGAGCCGCACCGCGGTCACGTAATCGCCCTGGTCGTCGGCCGCGCGGATGCCCGCGTGCGCGGTCGCCCAGGCCCGCGCGTCGGCCGAAGCCGCCTCGACCCGGCGGCTCACCTCGGTGTCGGTCGCCAGCGGTTTCGCCCGGTCCAGCAGACCGGCCAGCTGCCGGGTGACGGCCGCGTAGTCGTCCTGATACGCACCTCCCACACCCCGCGCGACGAGGGTGAGCGTCTCGTCCGCGCGCGCCTTCAGCGTCGCGATCCTGGCCTGCACCAGCACGTCGACCTGCGCCGACCCGTTCGTGCGGCTGGCGGAGGTAGCGCTCATCGCCGCGACGGTCGCGATCAGCACCCAAGCCAGGGACACGACCGCGGCCGCCGTCGCGATCAGGAGCCCGGCGTTGAACACGCGGTTCGTCCGCCGCCGCAGGACCACCTGGGCCACGACGAGCAGCGCGAGCACGACGAGCGCGAGCAGGACCTCGACCCACGGCGCGGAACCGGCGCGGTCCTGGTCGGCCGCCAGCCGATCGGCCTCGCCCCGGTAGAGCGCCTGCGCCGCGGGCAGCAGGGTGGTGCTCATCAGGTTCGACGCCTCGCGCTGGTAGGCGGCGCCGAGCGGCAGGCCCTGGCGGTTGTCGGCGCGTGCGGTCTCGACGAGTCCCGTGTAGACCGGCAACTGCTGGGACAGGGTGGCCAGCGGGCTGCCCGCCGCGGTGATGTCGCCCGGTTCCCTGGCGGCGATGGCGATCGCGAGCGCGTTGCTCGCCTGCGCGACGTCCGCCTCGTAACGGCGTCGAGTCGCGGTCGGTTCGAGCCCGCCGGTGAGGAAGGCGCCGGACGCGGTGGCGTCGGCGTCCGACAGCGAACGGTAGATCTCGCCGGCCGCGGCGGCGAGCGGGCCGCTGCGGGTCGCGAGATCGTCGATCGCCTGGCCCCTCCCCTGCACGCTCAGCGAGGTGAACATGCCGGCGAGCAGCGAAGCGGCCACGACGACGAGCGCGAGCGCGGTCAGCACCCCCGGCGTGGTCCGGGCGAGCTCCCCGGCTTCCCGGACCGGTCTGCTGGTGAGGATCGCCACCGACCGCACCCCTCCGCGCGAGGACCAGGTTCCGTGCCCGTCACGATCGTCGACTCGCCCCATCGCGCCGGAAACCGATCCCGGTTCGCGACGATATTGGTGCCGATATGTGATCCGATTAGCCGATCAGGTGGATCCTCATGGGCAGCGATCCCCACGCCCGCAGGGTGTTGTTGTGGTGGCGGCGCGCCGGTCCGGCCAGTTCGAACCGCTCGACCCGCGCGGCGAGCGCGGTCAGCAGCGCCTCCGCCTCCAGCCGCGCCACATGCTGCCCGGCGCACTGGTGGATGCCCATGCCGAAGCCGACCTGCCCGGACGGGTCGCGGGACAGGTCGAACGAGTCCGGATCCGCCCAGCGGCGCGGATCGCGGTTGGCGGCGCCGAGGAACATCAGGATCTTCCTGCCTTCGGGAATCGTGACACCGCCAATCTCCAGCTCCCTGGTCGCGGTGCGGAAGAACGTCTGCACCGGTGACTCCCAGCGCACGGCCTCGTCGAAGGCGACGCGGGCGAGCGTCGCGGGCTGCTCGCGCAGACGCAGCCACTGCTCCGGGTTGGTCGCGAAGGCGTAGAGGAGGGCGGCGATCCCGTGCACCGTCGTGTCCACCCCGGCGGTCAGCAGCGACCGGACGACGAGCGGCGCCTGCTCATGGGTGATGTCGCCGTGGTCGGCCGCGGCCCAGATCCGCGCGCCGAAGCCGTCTTCGGTGAGCGCCTCGCGCGCGCACTGGCTGTTCACCCAGGCGGACAGCTCGGCCACGCGCGGCGCGCCCTTTTCGACGAGGTCGTTGACCGGGCCGAAGGCGTTGAAGGCGTGATCGCCGTAGGGCAGCAGGTGCTCGCGGCCGGTCTTGGAGATGCCGACGGCGTCGGGGAAGACCCGCAGCGGGAAGGCTTCCGCGAGCGCGGTCACCGCGTCGAACTCGGTCTGTACCAGGACCTTGTCGACGAGGTCTTCGGCGTCGGCGAACCAGGCGGCGCGCAGCTTCCGCAGCGCGCGCGGGCCGAGGATCTTCGACAGCACCACGCGCGGGGCGTCGTGGAGCGGCGGGTCGGCTTCGAGCAGGAGGCTCGGCGGGCGCCACGGTTTCTCGACCCGGAAATTGCTCAGGCCGACCCCGGCCGCCGACTGGAACCCCTGCCAGTCGGTGAGCGCGGCGTGGACCTCTGCGTAGCGCGCCATGGCGTAGACGTCGTACCGGTCCAGGTACACGACCGGCCCCGCCTCGCGCAGCGCGGCGTGCATCGGCAGCGGGTCCTCGAGAACGTCGTGGGAGAACGGGTCGAACACGGTCGCTCCTTCACAGGTCGAGTACGAGACGATCGGTACGCGACCGCGAGACGCAGACGAACATGCAGTCACCGGCGGCACGCTCGGCGTCGTCGAGGATCGAGTCGCGGTGCTCGGGAATCCCTTCCAGAACACCGGTTTCGCATGTCCCGCAGGTGCCATGGCGGCACGAGGACAGGACGTTGAGCCCCGCCGCCGCGGCCGCGTCCAGGATCGACTGTCCCGGTTGGACACGCACCGAACCGCCGGCGCGGGCGAACGCGACTTCGAACGGTTCGGCCCGCACGGGCGCGCCCTGCTCCGCGGGCACGAACCGCTCGGTCCGCAGCAGCCCGGCCGGCCAGCCCGCGCACCGGTTCTCCACCGCCGCGAGCAGGGGCTCGGGCCCGCAGCAGTAGACCTTGCGCGACCAGTCCGGCTCGCCCAGCCACCCGCCGAGATCCAGGAGGCCGTACTCGTCCTGGGGGCGCACGGTCACGCGCTCGTGGTCGAGTTCGTCGAGGAAGGCCATCGAAGCGCGGCTGCGGCCGCCGTAGAGCAGCCGCCAGTCCGCGCCGAGCAGTTCGGCCTGGCGCACCATCGGCAGCAGCGGCGTGATCCCGATGCCGCCCGCGATGAACAGGTAGCGCCCGGCCGGGACGAGCGGGAAGTTGTTGCGTGGCCCGCCGATCGAGACGGTGTCTCCGGCGGACAGCTCGTCGTGGACGAAGGCCGAACCGCCGCGCCCGTGCGGCTCCCGCAGGACCGCGACCCGGTAGGTCCGGGGGTCGTACCGGTCCCCGCACAGCGAGTACTGGCGGACCAGGCCGCCGGGCAGGACCAGATCCACATGGGCACCCGGGGCCCAGTCGGGCAGCCGGTTTCCGCGCGGATGGGCCAGCGTGAGGGTCACCACCCCGTCGGCCGCGCTCGCCTTGTCCACGATGCGCAGATCGACCGTCGTCATTTCCCGAGGATGAATCGCCGGGCCCGCGCTGCTACAGCCGATTCTCACTCAATGAGAGACCCATCGCGCGGCTGATCCCGAGCGCCGCGGCCCGCAGCGCGGGAACCTGCATCCGCGCCTTGGCGTCGTTCGGCACCACGACGCTCAGCGCCGCCACGACGTCCCCGCCCGGTCCGCGCACGGGCACGGCGATCCCGGTCGCCCGCTCGTCGACGAAACCGGCGCAGACGACGAACCCTTCTCGCCGGATGTCGGCCAGCCGCCGTCGTAGCACCTTCGGATCGGTGACGGTCTTCGGCGTATACGCGCGCAGCGGCTCCTGCAGCACCCGCTCCTGCAGCTCCGGCGGCGCGTACGCGAGCAGCACCTCACCCGAGGACGACACGTGCAACGGCAGCCGCCCGGCGATCCGGGTCAGGTTGATCACCGCGTGCCGGGCGGACAACCGCTCGACGAACAGCACCTCGTCGCCGTCGAGCACGCCCAGTTGCGTGTGCTGCCGGACGACCGCGTGCAGATCCTCCATATACGGCATCGCGGCCTCGCGCAGCGGAAGCGTCGGCGAGGCACGCGAGGCCAGCTCCCACAGCCGCACCCCGATGCGGACCTTCCGGTCACCGTCCCGTTGCAGCCAGCCATACCCGACGAGCTGCTCGACCAGGCGCGAAGCCGTCGCCACGTGCAGATCGGCCCGGCGGGCGAGTTCGGACACGCCCACGGCAGTGGTGTCCGTGCCGAACACCTCCAAGATCCGCACGACGCGGCCGAGCACGGTCTCTTTCCTCACAGGGATCAGTGTGCCCGGGTCTTGTGCCCCGGCGAGGACGCATGAATGATCGTTTCATGGACGTGGTGGAGTTCTCCCCGAAACGCGAGCAGTACGCCTGGACCTTCGGCGGGGCCGAACCGGTCATGCGCGTCGCGCCGGGCACCGTGCTGCGGCTGTGGACCGAGGACGCCTTCAGCGGCCGGCTGACCAGCCCGCACGACCATCCGAGCGAGCACCTCGACATGGCCGAGGTCAATCCGCAGACCGGGCCGTTCTACGTGGAAGGCGCCGAACCGGGCGACACGCTCGCGCTGCATTTCGTCGAGCTGGAGCCGGCGCGGGACTGGGGCGCCTCGGCCACCATCCCGTTCTTCGGCGCGCTCACCACCACCGACCGCACGGCGCTGCTGCACCCGCCGCTGCCCGAGCGCACGTGGATCTACCAGCTCGACCGCGAACGCGAGATCGTCGTCTTCGAAAGCCACGACGGTGAGCTCCGGCTCGACCTGCCGATCGCGCCGATGCTCGGCACCGTCGGCGTCGCCCCCGCCGGCCGCGAGGTGCGCACCTCGATCGTGCCCGACGCGTTCGGCGGCAACATGGACACGCCCGAAATGCGGGCCGGCGCCACGTGTTTCCTCGGGGTGAACGTCGAAGGCGCGCTGTTCTCGGTCGGCGACGGGCACTACCGCCAGGGCGAGGGCGAATCGTGCGGTACCGCGGTCGAGGGCGCGATGAACGTGACCCTCATCGTGGAGCTGATCAAGGGCGGGGCGCCCGCGTGGCCGCGGATCGAGCAGGACTCGCACTACGTCGTGGTCGGGTCTTCGCGGCCGCTCGAGGACGCGTGGCGGGTGAGCCAGGTCGGCATGATCGACTGGCTGCACGAGCTGTACGGTTTGGACCGCGTCGACGCCTACCAGCTGCTCACCCAGGTCAGCGAGTCGCCGCTGGCGAACGTCGTCGACGCGAACTACAGCGCGGTCACCAAGGTGGCGAAGAGGTTCCTGCCGCGCGCGGACGCCTTCGGGGGAATGCACCGGCATCTCAGGGAACAAGCCAGCACACTCTAAGGAGTCCGGAATGGACCTTCAGCTCGCGGGCCTGCGGGCCCTCGTGACCGGCGGTACCAAGGGAATCGGCCGCGCGATCGTCGACGGGCTCGTCGCGGAAGGCGCTTCCGTCGCGTTCTGCGCGCGCACCGAGTCCGATGTGGACACAGCCGTCGAGGAGCTGACCGCCAAGGGCGCGACCGTCGTCGGCGGCGCCGTCGACGTGGGCGACGGGCCGTCTCTCGCGGCCTGGGTGCAGGACGCCGCCACGTCGTTCGGCGGGCTCGACATCGTGGTCACCAACGTCAGCGCGCTCGCCATCGGGCCCACCGAGGAGAACTGGCGCTCGAGCTTCGAAGTGGACATGATGCACACGGTGCGCGCGGTCGAGGCGGCGATGCCGTTCCTCGAGCAGAGCCGGTCCGCGTCGGTCACGGTCGTGTCGAGCGTGTCCGGGCGGGAGGTCGACTTCGCCCACGCGGCCTACGGTTCGATGAAGGCCGCGCTCGTGCACTACGCGCAGGCGCAGGCGTTCGAACTGGCGGGCAAGGGGATCCGGGTGAACAGCGTCTGCCCCGGCAACACGTTCTTCGAAGGCGGCGTGTGGAGCAACATCCAGCAGGGTGATCCGGACCTGTACGGCAAGGCGCTCGCGCTCAACCCGACCGGCCGGATGGCCAGGCCCGAGGAGATCGCGTACGGGGTGATCATGCTGGCCAGCCCCCGGGCCTCGTTCATCAGCGGCACGAACCTGGTCATCGACGGCGCCCTCACCCGCGGCGTCCAGCTCTAACCCCAAAGCCGTTCAGTTAGCGGTCGTGGCTGCTGGTCAAGGATCTTGTTGTGGCGTGTCGGTGCCAGAGATGGGAGCGG
>NZ_VDFW01000006.1 GCF_006152065.1 Amycolatopsis alkalitolerans | reverse complement strand
CCCCGTCGGCGGCCTGCCGGTCGACCTCCCCAAGGCCGACGCCCTCCCGCTGGGCAACCTGCCCACCGGGGACCTCCCCGTTGCGACCCCCGACCTGGGCAGCCTCCCCCTCGACGCACCGTCGCTCAGCAGCCTCCCCATCGCCACCCCGAACCTGGGCGACCTCCCCGTCGGCGGCCTGCCGGTCGACCTCCCCAAGGCCGACGCCCTCCCGCTGGGCAACCTGCCCACCGGGGACCTCCCGATCGCCGCCCCGAACCTCGGCGACCTGCCCGCCTCGGTGCCGTCGCTCAGCGACCTGCCCACCGGCAGCCTCCCCATCGCCACCCCCGACCTGGGTGGCCTCCCCATCGCCACTCCGGACCTGGGCAACCTGCCGCTCGACGCGCCGTCGCTCAGCAGCCTCCCGATCTCGGTTCCGGCGCTGCCCGAGCCGCAGGTCGCGACCCTGCCCGTGGAAGGCCCCCGCGCGGACGCCCTCCCGCTGGCCACCCCGGACCTCGGCGGCCTGCCGCTGCAGGCGCCGGAGCTGAGCGTCCCGGCCCTCGGCGACGTCAAGACCGCGACCAGCAGCACCGCCGACCACCTCGCCGGGAGCATCACGACCACCGGCGACGAGGCTTCGAGCGCGGCCGGTGCCGCCGTTTCGGGTGAGAACGTCGCCGCCGCGGGCGCCGCCGATTCTCCGCTGGGCACCGTGACCGGCAGCGGCGTCGCGGGCCTCGACAGCTTCGCCGGCAGCCTGGAGTCGGACTCCGGCCTCGGGTCCTACTCGGCGGGCGCCGAGGGCACCCCGGGCGCCGTGCCGAGCTTCGGCTCGCTGGGCGACCTGGGCAGCTCCCTCGACTCCGACGCGCTCGCGAAGGCCGACCCGGCCGGCGGCGCGCTGGCCGACTACGTGTCCTCGGGTGGCGACCTGCTCAGCCAGCCGGTCGAGACGGGCACGTCGACCATCGGCGGCTACCTGACCGGCCTCTCCTCCATGGCTCCGGGCGCAGGCGCGACCGACGCGATGACCACGGCCGGCTCGCAGGTCACCGATGGCATCGACCACGCCACTTCGGCGGTGTCGGACCAGGCCGCGCACCTGCCGGCCGCCCCGGCGCTGCCCGCGGTCCCGGCGCTGCCCACACACCTGCCGGCCGACGTGCCGCACCTGGCCGGTGAGCTGCCCCACGCGCTCCCGCACCTGCCGGTGGCCAACCCGCTGCCGCAGGTCAATGACCTGACGCACGCCATCGCGGACAACCCGGTCACCGACACGGTGTCGGGCAGCCCGCTCGGCGACACTCTCGACCATGCCGCGCTGCCGGAGGCACCCAGCCTCGACAGCCTCCACAACGACCTGCCGTTCGGCCACTGACCGCGCCCAGTGAGGCGAATGGTGCGTTCACCTGTGCCCTCCCTGTGAGGTGAGCGCACCGATCGCCGGTCGTGCACGGCGGGGGTTCATCTTCGGATGGACCCCCGCCGTTTCCTTTTCGTGACCGGATGCGCCACACTGCTGCGCGTGATGGCTCCGCCGTGGCTCGAAGTGCTGGACGACACCGTCCGTGCGTGCGCCGCCAACCAGCGCGTGGATCTGGTCGAGCGGCTGGGCGCGCGCAGATCCCGGCTGCTGGATCCCAAACTGCGCGTGGTAGTCATCGGTGAATCCGGTCAGGGCAAGAGCCAGCTGATCAACGCCCTGCTCAACGCGCCGGTCTGCGCGGTGGGGGACGACCGCACCACCGTCGTGCCCGCGGTCATCGAGCACGCCGAGACGCCGACCGCGACGGTGGTGACCGGCGGCCGGCGTGCGATCGAGGGCTCCGCACGGACCCCGGTCGCCGTCGAGTCCGTGACGACGGAGGCCAACCGGGAAGCCCTGTCCGTCACCGGCGCGCCCGTTGTACGCACCGAAATCGGCCTGCCCCGTGCCCTGCTCGCCGGTGGTCTCGCCATCGTCGACACACCGGCCCGCGCGGCGCTGGAGACCGTGCAGGACATGGCGGCCGACGCCGTGCTGATGGCCACCGACGCCACGGCGGACCTCTCGGCCACCGAACTGCGCCTGCTCGAACAGGCCGCGCACCTGTGCCCGACGATCATCGTGGTCCTCACCAAGATCGACCTCGTGCCCGGCTGGCGCGTGGTCGCCGAACGGGTCCGGGCGCGGCTCGACGAGGGCGGCCTGCTGGCGACCGTCGTCCCCGTTTCGGCGACGCTGCGGCTCGCCGCGGCACGCACGGGCGACAAGGCGCTCAACGAGGAGTCCGGCTTCGGCGAGCTCATTCGCTTCCTGCACAAGGATTTGCTGGGCCAGGCGGACCTGCTGGCGAGCCGTTCGGTCGCGGCGCTGACGGCGCTGACCGTGGAATCGCTGATGGGCCCGCTGCAGGAGGAGTTCGTCAAGACGCAGCAGCCGGAGAACGGCGAAGCGGTGGCGCGCTGGCACAACGAGGGGCACCGGCTGGAACGGCTGCAACGCGACGCGGCCCGATGGCAGACCCTGCTTTCCGACGAGGTCGCCGACCTGCTTTCGGATGTCGAGTTCGACCTGCGCGACCGGACCCGGCGCATCCTGGTCGAAGTCGACGACTACTTCGACGCCGCCGATCCGGCCCGCGCGTGGCCGGAATTCGAGGATTGGCTGCGCGAGAACCTGACCGTCGTCGCCGAGACGAACTCCGAATGGCTGCTCGACCGGTTCGAGTGGATCGCCCGCAAGATGGCGCGGCACGTCTCACCGCACCGCCCGGACGCCGTGCCGGAGACGCTGCCGCGCGAGGTGCCCGCCGATTCGGTCGGCGACCTCCGCATGCCGAGGGTCGAGAAGTTCAGCGTCGGGCAGAAGCTGTTCGTCGGGATGCGGGGCTCCTACAGCGGTCTCCTGATGTTCGGTTTGGCGACGACGATCGCCGGCCTCCCGCTGATCAACCCGATCTCGCTCGGCGCGGGCGCCGCGTTCGGCGCGAAGAGCGTCTTCGAGGAGCGGGGAAACCGGCTCAAGCGGCGGCAGGCCGCGGCGAAGAACGCCGCGCACCGGTACGTCGACGACTTCTTCCTGACCTACGGCAAGCACAGCAAGGACACCGCGCGCCAGATCCATCGCGCGCTTCGTGACCGGCTGAGCGGTGTCGCCGACGAACTGCGCACGGAGATCACCGAGTCCGCCAAGGCGGTCAAGCGCGTGATCGACACCGATGCGGCGGAACGCAACGCGCGGGCCCACGAGATCCGCCGCAGTATCGACGAACTCGGCCTGCTGCGGCAGCGCGCGCAGGCGATCGGCGGCCTGCGGCCTCGGCCGGCGCCGCGGGGGCTCACCGCGTGAGCCTGGCAGCACGCACACGGCGGATGCTCGAGCAGGCCGTCGACGCGTATCGGGACAGCCCGCGCGCGGCCGGCTGGCTGCGGCGCCATCTCGACCGGTTTTCCGACCCGCTGCGGCTGGCCGTCGTCGGGGCGAAGCAGACCGGCAAGTCGACGATGGTGAGCGCGATCGCCGGCCAGGAACTCGGCGGCGACGGTCCGGGGATGCACTGGTACCGCGTGGCGCCGAGCCGGTCGCAGGACGACATCACCCTGATCGACGCACCCGCGATCGACGCGGACGCGGCCCCGCACACGATCGAAGGGATCTGTCTCGAGGCGGATGCCGTGCTGTTCCTGGTGCGGCATCCGGAAAACGCGGATCTCGGCTTCCTGCACACCCTGCAGGACCACCCCATCGCGCGAGCTTCGGCGATCAACTCGGTGGTCGTGCTGTCGCGCGCGGACGAACTCGGCGCCGGCCGCGTGGACGCGCTCGTTTCGGCGCGCCAGATCGCCCGGCGCTATCGCCGCGAGCCGGAGCTTCAGGGGTTGTGCCAGGACGTCGTGCCGGTGGCGGGGTTGCTGGCGTCGGCGGGCCGAACCTTGCGCCCGCACGAGTTCGAGGCGCTGGTCGAGCTGGCGCGAGTGCCGCGCGCGGAGCTGGAGCCGTATCTGCTGTCCACCGATCGGTTCCTGTCCCAGGACGGCGAGCGGCGCGCGACGCTGCTCGAACGGTTCGGGCTGTTCGGTGTGCGGCTGGCGATCACGTTGATCCGGCGCGGGGCACAGACCCAGCCCGCGCTGGCCGCGCAGCTCGTGCCGCGCAGCGGGCTGGCGGAACTGCGGGACACGATCGACCAGTGCTTCACCGAACGGCAGGCGGTGCTGAAGGCGCGTTCGGCATTGCTGGGGCTGGAAGTGGTGCTGCGGATGGAACCGCACCCGGCCGCGGCGGCGCTCGCGGGTGAGCTGGAGCGGACGCTGGCGAGCGCGCACGATTTCCGTGAGCTGCGGCTGCTCGCGGAACTGCGCACGGGTCGGGTGGTGCTCCCGCCGGAGCTGAACGCGGAGGCGGTGCGGCTGGTGGGCGGCAACGGAACGGGGGTCGCGGAACGGCTCGGCTCCGCCGATACGGACGTCGATCGCACCGTTTTTCACACGATCCGGCGGTGGCGTGCTCTCGCGGAGACCGCGGGCTTCAGCGCCGGTGAACGGCGGGCCGCGGCGGTCGTGCTGCGCAGCTGCGAAGCGATGGCGGCGGGCGCAGTTTAACGGCGCGACAACAACTGGAGTGCTGCCGCGCCGGCGAATCAATCCTCGGAGTCGGTCGGCTTGAGGTAGGCGGTGCCGCCGACGGGCATGCGCCGGAAGAAGTCGACACGGGTCACGGGCCGGCCGTACGGGCCGCTCCCGAGAACGGTCTGCACCGGTGAAGGGCCGTGGGTCTGGCGAACCACCGGCTTGCCCGTGGAGGTGCCTGTTCTTCGGGGAGGATCCCACTGCGCTGCCATCAGCGTCCTTTCGAAACGAGGGACGGCACCGTCCAAACAAGACAGTGCCGTTGTCGATGTCGTGGCAATCTTAGTCCGCTTGTCAACGCTGTCTCAAAACGACTCACTGAACCCGGTGGACGAGTGCGGAATCCACCAGACCAGTGAGAACGCGAGCCTTTTCCGGCCCCAGCGCACTCATCGAGAGCGGTTCCCGCCCCAGGTGATCCACGATCCGGGCGGCGTTGCCGTTGAGCCAAACCAGCCGCGGTGGATGGCCGGGACTCGCCAGTAACACCCGGCCGGTCGCCATCCGGGCCATCCGTACGAGCGGCTTTAACTCGTATCGGCCGTCCGGGATCGGATCTTTCGATTCTTCCGCCTGGCTGGCGGCATTGTCTTCACACAGCAGAGTCCGCAGCAACCACCGCGCGTCACCTTCCAGCGACTCCTCGGTGCCAAGGAGCCATCGTCCGATCTCGGTCTCACGTTCCCGTGCGAAGGGCAGCAGCGAGTTCCGGCCCAGCCGGCCGATTTCGCCCGAAGCGGTGACGTCCTCGGCGAACTGTGCCATCAGCGCGTACGCGTGGAAGGCCGCGACGACCTGTTCGAGTGGCCAGTGCGCACTCGACCAGGACGGGCTGAACACCCGCTCGTCGACCTCGGCACCGAGGAAGTCGTGGGTGATCGCCAGGTCGAAGAGCTTCTGGTGGGCCCCTTCGTGCACAAGTGCTTCCGCGACGTCATAGGGACATGACGGCTTGTCGATGAGGATCAGCCCGGGAAAGAGTCGCGATGACGCGGAGACCACGCCGTTGGCGGTCGCCGGGTCCAAGATCACGAGTAACGCGGTGTGCGGCAACAGATCGCGGGCCAGCGCGGGGCTGACCGCACGGAAGCGGGCCAGCCCGGCTTCGACGAGGGCCATCGCTTCACGGAAGGACTCCCCGTCCGCCTCGGTGAGCACGCGCGGCGGTACGCCCGGGGCGCCGCTCTGCCGGTGGATCACGCGAAGCGCGTCGGCCAGCCTTTCGTTGGCGGAGGCCCCCGAAATCACTCTCAGGTCTCGGCCGACCTCGGTGGCGAGGTCGTCCAGGTCGTCTTCCGCGTCGCTGTCGAACGGGATGCGATCGGCCAGCGCCTCGCCGACCCGGAAGCGGAAGAGCGGGTTGTCGAGCCGACTTTCCGGCAGGGGCGGCGTGCCGGGCGAGAACAATTCGACGGCCAACTGGTATAGGCCACGCCGCTCGGCCAGTAGCGCGCCGGCGGGAGCCAGCGCCGCGTGCACCGCGGTGGCGTCGGGCCAATCAGATCTGAGGTTCATCCGCGCGGCTTCCGGCTTGGGGGAGCGACCTGAAGGACCGGGCCAACCTACCCCGCCCGGTCCAGGGTCACTCACCCACCTCCGCCAAGGAGGTGTTGTCTGACAGCAGTCCGTCGGCCACTGTCACCTCACCTTTATGAAGCCGAGCCGAGCAAGGAGACGATCTCGACCAGACCGAGAACGGCAAGAGTCACCCCGGCCGTCAAGGTCATCACCAGTACGGTGCGCCACCCGATCAGGGCGACCCCGATGGCGACCAGGAAGATGACGATCAGCAGGTTTTGCGAGCTCACCATGGCACCTCCTTCGGTTACAACCGAGGGCGGCGAGCCTGTCCGAGCTTTCGCACCGCCTCGGTGGAAATAGCATCCTCACGCTGTCGGTTGTCTGTCAAGTTACAACTCGTAGACAGACAACTTGTGTCCGCTGTCTGTTCTTGTTAAGCTCGGCAGGTCGTCGGGGTCCCGTTGAGGTGGAGAAGGCCGATCATGGATGACGAGGGCTGGTCGCTCTCACCGGATACGCGTAAACCACTGCCGGAACTCATCGAGGACAAGCTCCGCCAGTTGATCGAGAGTGGCCGGTTCACGGCGGGCAAGCGACTGCCCACCGAGCCGGAGCTCGCGCAGCGGCTGGGGGTGGCCCGCAGCTCGTTGCGCACGGCGCTGCAACGGTTGCAGATCCAGGGTGTCGTCGAGGTCATGCGCGGGCGCGGCTGGTACGTGCGGTCCACCGATACCGCCGAGCGCGACGAGGGGTTCGTGCTCGGCAACCGCGTGCGCGAAGCCGATCTCATCGAAGTGCGCATCGCGCTGGAAGCCACGGCGGCGAGCCTCGCCGCTTCGCGCGCTGACGAGGGTGAGATCGACGAGATCGCGAAGCGCGCGAAGGACCACCAGACGGCCTCGAACGACGACAAGGAAGAACTGCTGCGGACCGACGAAGAGTTCCACGCGGCGGTCATCCGGGCGAGCCACAACGAGCTCCTCGAGCAGCTCTACCGGACGCTCGTGCCGAAGCTGCGTGTCCTCCGCCGGAACAGCTACGGAACGGCCGAGCTGCACAACCGTTCGGCCTCGGAGCACAACCAGGTCGCCTGGTTCCTCAAGCGGCACGACGACGGCGGGGCCCGCGTTTCGATGATCACGCACCTGCTCGGGCTGTACAACGACCTGGCGAACCAGACCGGAATGCCCGCCGACGAGCGGGCCGCGCTCGGCACCTACGTCTCCGACTCCGAGGAGGACGAACCACGCTGGCACAGCCGATGACTCACCAAGCCGACCGAAAGCCCGGTCGGCTTGGTGACTACGGCACAGTTAGACCGAACGGGCCTATCGCGTTGGTCCCCTTCCCGCACACGATTGTCGTGGACGGGCGGAGAGGCAGTGAAGGCTGGGGAACGCGGGCGGTCCGCCGACGGCGCACGCCCACCGGGGTACCGGCGGCGCGCGCTGGCCTTGGCTGCGTCACTGGTGTCGCTCGGGGTGGCCACGCTGCTCGTGGCGGTGTTCTGGACGCCAGGGCCCGGCTGGTCCGGCGCGATCCATCGTCTGCTGGAGCTGACGTTCCCGGTGGTGTTGCTCGCCGGTGGCGCGCTCGGCTCGTACGAGCTGTTCCTGCGGCGGTGGTTCACCGCGGAACTGGCGAGGATCGCCGGCCCGCGGATCGTCGAAGCGCTGCTCCCCCAGCAGGTCATGGGGGTGTTCCTGGAGTCGATCTACGGCAAGAACGAGGCGAACCGGGACGTGATGACGGGCGTGCTCGGCGGCGAGGGGCGGCTGCCCGCCGGCGGGGATCTCACGATCAGCACGCATACGGGGGTGACCGTCGAACTGCGTGCGGTCGACCGCGAGTTGTACCACCTCACGTTCGCCGTGACCTACAGCTTCAAGAAGAACGTTCAGGTCGACCGGTTCATCATCTTCGCGACGTGTAACGCGCTGCTGCGTGACTCCATCAGTTCGGGTTGCCAGCTGCCCCTGTTCGAGATGTGGTTCGTGCCGGACAGTGAGCTGTTCCAGAGCTCCGTGGACGACATGCTTCCCACCGTGCGCCTCGGGATCGAGTACGTCGACCACGACCGGCGCCATCACGTCGCGGAGTCGAGCAGTCTGCGGCTGCGCGAGGTGAAGTTCCAGAACTGGTCGGACTACCTGTCGTTCTTCCGGGAGGACATGGGCCCGCTGCCGCGGCAGAGCCCGCGGGAGCATCTCGCCGATCTGCGCATCTTCGAATGCGATCTGAGCGATATCGCCGACGATCACCAGAATGTGGGCGCCATCGAACGCCTGTCGGTCCGGGCGACCTCACTGCAGCGAATCGACGAAGGTTTCTGTTACTGGCAGGCCCCGTATCCGTGCTATGTGGACCGAGTGACGTTCGCGGTGAAGGAACTGGACATCGACGGCACCGGCGATTTCCAGTTCAACATCGCGCCCTTCACGTTCCGCTCCAACACCGCCCCGACGCGGTGGCTGAAAGCCGAGGACCTGCCGGAGTTGGAAGTGCGGTCGTGGTTGTTGCCGGGGCACGGGGTAGTGCTGTTCTGGCGGCAGGGCAATGGAACGTCGTAAGGCACGCGTGGCCGAAGCCGCGGCACTGGTGGAGCGAGTCACCGCCTGGGCCGCCGGCCAGCCCGCGACGTACGGGCTGCTACTGGTCGGCTCGTACGCGCGCAACACCGCACGGCCCGAGTCCGATGTGGACTTTGTGCTGCTGACAACCGATCCGGACCACATCACGGTGACCGCGTTCGGTACCCCGATCCGTCTGCAGCGTTGGGGAGACGTGCTGGAACATCGATTCCGGACCGAAAACGGGCTGGAGTTCGAGCTCAACACCACGGATCCGGCCTGGGCCCGGCGCGCCAAGACCGATCCCGGCACCCGCCGAGTCGTCACCGACGGCGCACGCGTGCTCTACGACCCGACCGGCGATCTCGCCGATCTCCTATCCGCACTGGCCTGAGGCAGGGTCCTTCGATTTCGTTTTCCAAGCGGGCCTCCGCGCGAGACGAAAACCGGCGCGCCGCAGATTGGTGGCACTGGCCGATTCGGGACCGGCTGTCGCGACAGCCAGCGCACATCCCGATCCCGTAGCAGCTTCCAGGCGGTGCCGCAGCAATCGACGTTGCGCCCCCCGCCCGCGACGATCCTCGAGTGTCGACGCACCGCCAAGCACTGCTACCTCGCCGTGCAATGTCATGGCGCCAGCGGCGATCAGGTCAGCACGGTCGCGCACGAGGAACTTCTTCACCGCGGAAGCGCGGTGTTCCGCCCCGATGAAATCGGCAGTCATCCCGTCCACCTGGTAACCAGCCAGCAAGATGTCCGCGAATTCGTCATCGTCTTGCGCGTCAACGACTTCCAGCCGATTCCCGATGTGCCAGGACGCCGGACCGCACCCAAGCCGTTTGATGGCCACCAGCCGATCCTCCACGCGGGTAAAACCGGCATGGCGCAGCAGGGTGTCCAACCTGCCGGACGGCCGCGAAACGATCAGTGTGGGACCCACACCGCTCCAGATCGGCGCCTCAACGAGATCGATCGCGTCAGCCACGTTTCCCTCGACGACTCCGGACACTGTCGCAAGGAAGCTCAACGTCGGCTCGCTGACCGACACAGCCATGAGCCCGCGCTGCTCAAAATTCCGGAACGAACCCAAGCCCGCGCCGGCCGCCGCTTCGCATGCCAGCACCGCACGGAGGTGAAGCGCCCGCTCCGCCCTGCTCAGCTCGGTCAGCACAGCCTCAGCATGGTATGCCCTGCACGGCACACGCAATGGCGAGACAAGCTGGGGTCTGCCGGGGCGTTTCTCGCCGTCGTCGGCGTTACCGACAGGACGGGCAGTATCTCGGTTTGCGCCCCCTTGCTGTCGGCCTAACGAAACTACTGCCACAGCCTTCACATCTCAGCGTCTCATCGGTCCGTTTCCCGGCGGGCTTCGTGGCGGCAGGGCGAGCCGGTCCGTTGGCCTTCTCGGCTGCCGACAGCTTCGCCACGTATGTGGCCCGGCGCTTTTCGAGGTCTTCGGTAGCCTCGGGCCTCGCGGCGTTCTGCCCGTAAAGAGCCAAGCCCCGCTCCGCCCACCACACGGCCGCGGACCAGTTTCTTGCCTTCTGCTGTCGAATGACCATCTGCCGATAGGTTTCCAGCAGCGGAACCTTTCCGAACTTGGCCAGCAACGCATCTCGGATACCGTCCATCTCGGCATCATGCCGGGAACAGGCAGCGTCGTACTCCGCGAGTGCCGATTCAAACGCGTCTCTCGACCGATAAAGCCGTTCCTCGAGTTCACAGAACATGAAATGGCGGTCGATCGGATCGGGGTCATGTTCCAGAAGTTGGCGCAGCCGGCCAATGGCCGCGATCGGGTCGTTTGGCAGACACTCCAACCATGAGAGATCGTAGGAGTCGTCCTCTTCGTCGGTGAGCAACGCCTCGGTCAGTCCCGTACGCATCGATCCCCTCAGCACGGCAGCCGGGGGAGGGACGAGCGCAGCGATGCCGAAGTCTGCCGGATCGTGCAGCATCCACACGCCGAGGAAACCTGGCCCGTCCTCCCGGATACCCCCGCCTACGACTACCCCGCGCAACCCGATGGACATTGCCTCGCGTGCCTGCAGAGCCAGAAGTCCCGGTCGATACGACTCCGCGTCCTCCCGAGCGAGATAGCCCACTTTCATGCCGTCGATCCAGACCGAGATCGCGTTGGGATCGTACGCGTTGTCGTTCTCAGCAACGAGTACGGCTTCTACCTCAACACGCACCCGGTCAGTCGTCCGGCCGCCAACCACGCGCCACAGCGCTTCTTGATAATGGCTCTCGCCGACTACCTCCAAGTCGTAGCTGCCTCCATACAACTTGACATCGAGCGGGCGTGGCGGCATTCCGCGCTCGGGCGCAACCGCCTCGATGGGTTTGCGGGCGAAAAGGCGCTTGACAATTCCCATGAGCTCATGATGCCAGCCGACGAAGGTTTGGGCGTTCGCAACGATGTTGCTGCCGCCCGGCCGGTGGCCTTCTGAATTGGGCAGAAACAGCAAAGGAGTTCCGTATCAGCGTCATCGACAGCGGTGACGGACCGCCGAAGTCCGGGGCTACGTCGGCGTGCCGCTGTGGGCGCGGGTCGTCACTGCCTTCTGGCTCGCCGGCGTGGCTGCATTCGCGATACTCGTCGCTGCGCTCGCTGCTGGCCCAACGACCCGGCGGCGGTCGACGGTTCGCTAACCACCGCAACTCATGGTTGCGCATCGCAACCGACCGCGCAAGCGGGCGAATCGCCGACGGCCTTCACATCACCGAAAAGCACCGCGAGGTCGGCTGATGGCTGGCCCCGCCCTTCCGGGCCCGCGGTCTCGGCCGCGAACTATTCCAGGGTGCCGCAACTCTTGCTCATCTCCACCTCGGTTTCGCCGCTGTGCGAGCCGGTGCCGAAACAACCAACACGGCGTGCATCAACGCGCTGGTCTCCGCCGGATTCGTCACTGCGGCGGGGCCCGCCCATCACCGATTGCCCGACGGCCGCACCGTGCCTACACACTGGTTCCGCCACGACACCGAACAACCCCGGCGCCTGCCGGTGACCCCGGCATTCAGAGGTCAGCTGGATCCTGCCCGAGCTACCCCGAACTTGGATTGATTAGGTCCGCGCACGCCGCCCAGCTGGGCGGAGTGTCGAGACCAAATGAGACCGGAATCGAGACCAGGGCCCTGCTCGTACAGTCAGCCAAAGATGCCCCGCCCGGCATGTGCCCTGGTCAAACACGCGGAAGCGGAGGGATTTGAACCCCCGGTTGGTTTCCCAACGCTCGCTTTCAAGGCGAGTGCATTCGGCCGCTCTGCCACGCTTCCCGTAGGTGCAGAGTAGCTCGTCAGTTCGGCAGGGCCGTCAGGTGTTCGAGCACTCGCGAGAACACAGTCCCGATCACTCGCTGCTCCTCGGGGCTCATGAGGTCGATCAGGTGCCGCCGGACGCCGTGGACGTGGGTTGGGGCCGCGGAGGTCAGCAGCGCCTCGCCGGCCGGTGCCAGTTCCGCGATGACGCCTCGCTTGTCCTCCGGGTCCGGCAGGCGGCGCAGGAGACCGGCGGCCTCCATGCGCGCCACCTGGTGCGACAGCCGGCTCTTGGTCGACCCCAGCTGCGCGGCCAGGTCCGACATACGCATCCGGCGACCATCCTGCATCTGCAGTACCACGAGCAACTCGTAATCCACCAGCGACACGTCATGCGCCTCGCTCAGTTCGCGGTGCAGGCGATGCCGCAGCCGCAGCCCGGCCACGACGTACGCCCGCCACACATCTTGCTCCGCGCCGGTCAGCCAGCGCACTTCAACCATTCCCGGAGGCTACTGCCCCCGGCCCGGGCAACCCCGTCAACCCAACGTGCGATAACGGAACGGTTGAGACCACGGCCGGAAAGGCGCATCCTGGAGGTATCGGAGGACGAGCTCCGCGGTACGTGTACCAGCCTGGCGCACCTCGCGGAACCCGCCGCCGGGGAAGGTCCAGGTGGTTGAATGGCGAATGATTCCCCGCGGTTGACTGCCGGCTGTGGCCCCACGGCCGGGATGTGGTGAACCTCGATCCGGTCGCGAAGAGAGCAGCACGGGTGTCGTAGCGCTCGAAATCCTCTCGCGCAGCACGGCGAGAATCTGGCCTGCGTCGGTACCGCCTCCGAGCGAGCACCAGCAGCGCGAAACTCGCCGACCCGGAAGCAGCCAACCGCCCCGAAAAATGACAACCTCGGTTAACAAGCCCGGGTGCGGCGTCCGAAGCCGCACCCGGGTCCGTTTTGGGTAGGCTCCCGCAACCATGAGGTTCGACGACGGTGCGCAGCTCGACACGTCCGAGGTCACCGACCTCCGCGGCGGTGGCGGAGGGATCGGGCCCCGGGTCGCGCTCGGCGGTGGCGGGCTCGGCGTGGTCGGCGTCCTCATCTACTTCGTGCTCAGCCAGCTCGGCGGCGTCAGCACCACCGGCGGCGACGTGAGCCTGAGCCGCATCGGCCCCGGGCAGCAGGTCTCGGGCAGCACCCTCGCCCAGGAATGCCGTACCGGCGCCGATGCGAACCGCAACCACGACTGCGCCACCGTCGCGATCATCAACTCCATCCAGGACTACTGGACCGACCAGTTCGCGCGCTCCGGCCGGACCTATCGCAAGGCGACCACGAACTTCTTCAACGGCAGCGTCCGCACCGGCTGCGGCGGCGCCACCTCCGACACCGGGCCCTTCTACTGCCCCGCCGACTCCGAGGTGTACATCGACCTGTCGTTCTTCCAGGAGCTGCAGACCCGCTTCGGCGCCGAGGGCGGGCCCTTCGCCGAGGCATACGTGCTGGCCCACGAGTACGGGCACCACGTGCAGAACCTCCTCGGCACCTCCCGGCGCGCCGGCAGCGCCACCGGGCCGGCCTCCGGTTCCGTACGTCTCGAACTCCAGGCCGACTGCTACGCCGGGGTCTGGGGCAACCACGCCACCACCACCCCGTCCTCCAGCGGCCGGCCACTGATCACCCAGGTCACCCAGGACGACGTCAAGAACGCCCTCGACACCGCTTCCCGCATCGGTGACGACTACATCCAGCGGAACCTCGGCAGCGGCCGCGTCGACACCTCGCAGTTCACCCACGGCACCTCGGCGCAGCGCGAGAAATGGTTCAACACCGGTTTCACCACAGGCGATCCGGCCCGCTGCGACACTTTCGGCGCTCGCGATCTCGGCTAGCCTGCAACCATGCACGCGATCACCATTCGTGAACCCGGCGGCCCCGAAGTCCTGACATGGGCGGAGGTACCCGATCCCGAACCGGGCCCCGGCGAGGTGCTCGTCGAGGTCGCCGCCAGTGCCGTCAACCGCGCCGACCTGTTGCAGCGCCAGGGCTTCTACCCGCCCCCGCGCGGCGCGAGCGACATCCTCGGCCTCGAGTGTTCCGGCACGATCGCGGCGCTCGGCGAGGGCGTCGAGGGCTGGCAGATCGGCGACGAGGTGTGCGCGCTGCTCGCGGGCGGCGGGTACGCGGAGCAGGTCGTCGTGCCGACCGTGCAGCTGCTGCCGGTGCCAGCCGAGGTCGGCCTGGTCACCGCCGCGGCGCTGCCCGAGGTCGCCTGCACCGTGTGGTCGAACGTCGTGATGCTCGCGGGTCTCACCGAAGGCGAGGTGTTCCTGATCCACGGCGGAGCCGGCGGGATCGGCACCCACGCGATCCAGGTCGGCAAGGCGATCGGCGCGACCGTCGCGGTGACCGCCGGTTCGGCCGAACGGCTCGAGCGCTGCGGGCAACTCGGCGCGGACATCACGATCAACTACCGCGAGCAGGACTTCGTCGAGGTGCTGAAGAAGGAGACCGGCGGCGCCGACGTCATCCTCGACAACATGGGCGCGTCCTATCTGGACCGCAACCTCGACGCGCTGGCGACCAACGGCCGGCTCGCGATCATCGGTCTGCAGGGCGGCACCAAGACCGAGCTCAACCTCGGCAAGGTGATGGCCAAACGCGCCGTCATCTCGGGGACCACGCTCCGGGCGCGCCCGGTCGAGGAGAAGGGCGCGATCGTCACTGCCGTCCGCGAACAGCTGTGGCCGCTGGTCGAGGCGGGCACGGTGCAGCCGATCGTCGGTCAGGTCGTGCCGCTTTCCGAGGCCGCGGCCGCGCATCGCGCACTCGACGAGGGTGGCGTGTTCGGGAAGGTCCTCCTCGCCGCCAAGAGCTAGGGCAGCTCTTCCAGCACCCTGACCAGCTGGTTGACCTCGAAGACGTTCGAGTAGTGGGCGAGGCCGATGCGGACCGCGCCGCCGACCTCGCCCACGCCGAGCGCCGCGAACACGCCGCTGGTCCCGTCGTCGGCGAACGCGCACAGTCCCTGTGAGGCCAGGTAATCCGCGATCTCGGGCGCCTTCTTGCCCGCGACGGCGAAGGCCAGCGCCGGGATCCGGCGCATCGCGTCGCCGATGACCATGACCTGCGGCAGCGCGCGCAGTTCGGTGTTCAGCTGCGCGAGCAGCCCCGCGTGGTACGACTTCGCCGAGCCGAGCGAGGTCACCAGCCGCTCCCGCCGTGAGCCGGAGGCGGCGTCGTCGAGTTCGGCGAGGTAGTCGATCGACGCGATCAGCCCGGCCAGCAGCGGGTACGCGTGGGGGCCCAGTTCAAGCCGCGCCGGGCCGCGCACATCCGGGTCGAGCGAGGCCGAGGGCAGCCGTTCGATCAACTCGGGGTCACGGAAGGCGAGCGCCCCCACCGCGGGGCCGCCCCAGGCCTGCGCGGACACCACGATCACGTCGGCACCCAGCTCCGGCAGGTCGAGCGGGACGAACGGCGCGGCATACGTCGCGTCCACCACGACGAGCGCACCCACCCGCTTCGCGAACTCCACGACGGTGGGCACGTCGGGCCGCGTGCCGACCGAGCCGGACGCGGCGGTGATGGCGACCGCCTTGGTATGCGCGGAAATGAGACTTTCGTATTGCCAGGCAGGCAGCTCGCAGTTCTCGATGTCGATCTCGCCCCAGCGCACGATCGCGCCGACCCGCTTCGCGACGTGCTGCCACGGCACGAGGTTCTCCTGCTCGTCGAGCCGCGACACGACGACCTCGTCGCCCAGCTGCCAGCGCTCGCTCATCGCGACGGCGAGCCGGCGCAGCAGCACGGCGGCGCTCGGCCCCAGCACGACACCGGCCGGGTCGGTGCCGACGAGATCGGCCACCGCGCGGCGGGCCGCGGTCACTATGCTCTCCGCGCGCTGGGATGCCGGGAACGCGCCGCCGGGTCCGGAGACCGGGGCGCGCATCGCCGTCGACACGGCGGAGGCGACCTGTTCGGGTACCAGCATTCCGGCAGGACCGTCGAAGTGAATCCAGCCGTCACCCAGCGCGGGGAACAACCCACGAATTCGAGCGACGTCGAACGCCATGGGCACACCGTACGGAGAGGTAATTTCGCTGCGCGTCCGGGGCCCAGGATATGGGCGACCCGCCCGCGGCGGGGGGACTACTCTCGTACAGGTCGCATCAGCGCAGCCGAAGCCCCATGGACGGAGTTATGACCGAGCCCAGCCAGTTCATCCCCCAGCCGGACGAGCAGCCCCAGCACGTGCTGGTCGTCGGCCCCGACGGCCAGCCGGTGGGCACGGCACGGATGCCCTCGTCCGACGAGGAGCAGGAATCCGTCGGTGACCTCGTCGAAGAGCCCGCCAAGGTGATGCGGATCGGCACGATGATCAAGCAGCTGCTCGAGGAGGTCCGCGCCGCGCCGCTGGACGACGCGAGCCGCAATCGCTTGCGCGAGATCCACGAGACCTCGGTCAAGGAGCTCGAACAGGCGCTCGCGCCGGAGTTGCAGAGCGAGCTCGAGCGTCTGGTGCAGCCGTTCACGGACGGCTCCACGCCGTCGGACGCCGAGTTGCGGATCGCGCAGGCGCAGCTGGTCGGCTGGCTCGAGGGGCTCTTCCACGGCATCCAGACCGCGCTGTTCGCCCAGCAGATGGCCGCGCGCGTCCAGCTCGAGCAGATGCGCCGGGGCCTGCCGCCTGGCACCTCCGCCGGCCGTGGTGACCATCACGGCCCGGGGATCAGCGGCACCGGGCAGTACCTCTAGCGCCGCGGGCACACCACGAGCGTGTCCGTGGTGATCGCGCGCTCGCAGTCGTAGCTCCGGCTGATTTCACCGGCCAGGCCGGGTTCCAGGGCCTTCAGGTCGAACCACGCCGGGGCCACGACGAGGTATCGCGGCGTGGGGTCCGCCAGGCAAGCGGCGTTCTCGGCATAGCTGCGCAGCGTGCGTACTTCCGGTAGCCGCATGCCGCGCTGCAGGAACACCGGCGACGGGTAGCGGCACGGCGTCGGATTGCCGAGGTAGTAGTCGACGTCGCCGAAGGTCAGGTAGAGCACCGGCGTGTCCGCGCCGATCGCGTCGCGAACGCCCGCCATCTCCGCGGTCGTGGTGGTGAACGCCCGCACGCGATCGGCGTTCGTCGAGTCCGACCAGCCGAAGTCGAACGAGTAAGGGCTGCTGGGCCACACCGGGACCGCGAGCGCGGCCACCGCCACCAGTACGGGCACGGCGAACAGTGGCCGCCCGCCACGAACCGGTTCGAGCGCGGCGGCTACGACCGCGAGCGCGACCACGGCGATCAGCACCCAGTACACCGTGACCGCGTGGGAAACGCGCCAGGAGTGCGATTTCGCGGCCGCCAGCGGTTCGGCGACGGCGAGCGCCGCGGTGGCGAGCACGAGCGCCCACGGCGGCCGCCCGAACGCGGAGTACCAGCGCGCGACCGCGAATCCCCACAGTCCCGCGGAAAGCGGCAGCAGCGCGTCGAGGTGGTACTGGAACCACTGGGCCTGCACCAGGGTCGCGGCGAACACGGCCGCGGCGCCGAGCGCGGGCAACACCGGCCACCAGCCGCGCACGACGCGGAAAATCACCACCACGCTCACCGGCGCCAATGCGAGCAGCGGTGCCTGCACGGCTTCGTTCGCAACCGTCCGCCACAGGTCGGTGAAGTCCATCGGTGCCCCGCCGAGCGGCGAGGCACCGTTGAGCACCGAGAACTCGTGTAACCACCGCCATTCCCGGGGCTCGATCGCGACGGCGAGCGCGAAGAGGGCGCCGCCGAGAGGTACCGCGGCCGCGGCCATCGCGAACGCGCGCCGGCGGTCGAGCACGAGCACCACACCGATCGCGATCAGCGCGGCCGGCAGGGTGGTGTACTTGACGAGTACGGCCAGCGCGGCGAAGAAACCGCCCAGCAGAGCCGAGAACCACAGCCGCCGCGGCCACAACGCACCCGCGACGGCCGCGGTCGCGAGCAGCGACGCGATCCACTCCGGCTGCAGGAAATCCCAGTTCGGCGCGAGCGCGAGCGCCAGGCCGGTCGCGGTGGCGACCAGCGTCGCCTCCGGTCGCCGGAGCGCGGTACGCAGCCACCAGACGACTCCGGCGAGGAGTACCAGGGCGCCGAGCCGGATCAGCGCGTCCGAGCCGAGCGGGGAAAGCGCGGCCATGAACAGGCGATCGCCCAGCGGCCGGTGCACGAACACCGCCGACGCGGGCAGTTCCGCGACACGCAGGCAGCCGAGCACGTAGTGGACGTCGTGGTTGAGCCCGGTCCACAACACCGTCGTCGCAACGGCCACCAGGGCAGCCACGCCCCCGGCGGCCCACCCGAGCCGCCCAGAGAGCGCGATCATTCAGTCGCCGGAAACCCGTTGCGCGAGCGCCTCTTCGACGCGGGCGATGCGCTCTTCGTACTGGGCCACAGCGGCGACACGGGCGCGGATACGAGCGTGCTCATCGCGTGCCTCGGAGACTTCGGAGGAGGCGGCACCGGGGCGTTCGAGCGAAGCTACCCGGCTGTCCATCGCGGCGACGTGCGCGGCGAGCCGGCGCAGCTCGTCGTCGTGCCAGCGGAACCGGCCATCGAGGTCGTCGACGCGCTGATCGGTGTGCCCGCGCAACTCGTCCCGGACCGCGTGCAGCTCGCCGCGCAGGCCGTCCAGCTGCCCGCGCATATGCGCCAGCTGGCCGCGCAGATCGTCGAGCTGGGGCGCGAAACGCTGATCGGTCACGTTCTCGATCCGCCAGCGCAGGCGCTTCCACAGCGGAAAGACCGCGGCCTTGCCGATTCTCTTCACGGTGCTCACGGGATCAACTCGATTTCTCCGTTGTCACGCCACGACCGCAGGAGGGCGGATTCGGCGTGCAGGCGATGGTCTCCGGTCACGTTCACGTCCTCACCCCAGGCATGCGCGAACGTCGTCTGCTCGGGCCGATCAAGGATCGAGAACCCGGTGATGCGTTTCGTGGCTTCGGGGAACAGCCGTCCCGCGAGATACACGGCGAGCGTGCCGGTGGTCCCCCAGATCGCCTGCTCCGGATCGAACTCGAGCAGCCGGCCCAGTGGCCGCACGAACTGCCGGTTCGGGATCGGCACGAACCCCAGATCCGTGGGCCACCAGTCCGGGATGATCTCCGGTTCCCAGTGCAGCCGGCCCGGCTCGGCCAGCAGGTACAGGCGAGACTTGTAGTCGGCGAACGTGTTCGGGCTGGGGAGGACCCCGCGATGCAGGACCACCACGTCGGTTTTGCGGCCGTACGCCGGTTCCGCGCCCGGCTCGTCGAGCGCGAACGTCGTCATCCGCAGCACGAGATCACTGCCGTCGATCAGTGCGGCCCGCTCCGAGTTCGGCGGCAGCGGCGCGTTCCCGACGACGGTCAGTGTTTCGACCCGCTGCCCGCGGGCATAGGAGGTGACCAGATCACGGAAAACGTCGAACTGCCGCGACTCGCCCACTTCTTCAGGCGCGGCCTCTGTCAGTTGCACTCGGCTCCACCCTTCACCGATTGACCGACAGACTGTAGCGAAACGTGTCAGACCCGACGAAGGCGGCGGCGCGGGGCTTCCTCACCCGGGAACACTCGCTTCACACCGTCACCGAGAGCCACCTCGACCGTGCGGATGTCGCGCACCAGCCGGCGCAGGCCCTCCGGCTCGAGGGACGCCGCCTGGTCCGAACCCCACATCGTGCGGTCCAGCGTGACGTGCCGCTCGACCATGCACGCGCCCAGCGCGACGGCGGCGACCGACACCTGCAGTCCGCGCTCGTGCCCGGAGTACCCGACCGGCACGCCGAACCGCTCCGCCAGCGTCCCGATCATGCGGAGGTTCGCTTCCTCCGGCGGGCACGGGTACGTCGAGGTGGCGTGCAGCAGCACCAGCCGCTCGGTGCCGAGCACCGCCACCGCCGAGTCGATCTCGTCCATTGTGGACATACCAGTCGAGGCGATGATCGGTTTCCCGGTGTCCCGCAAGGCTTTCAGCAAGTCCAAATCGGTCAGTGAGGCGGACGCGACCTTATGTGTGACGACGTCGAACCGCTCCAGGAACTCCACGCTCGGCACGTCCCACGGCGACGCGAACCACGCGACCCCCAGTTCCTTGCAGTACCGGCCGATCTCCTCGTACTCGGCCGCGCCGAACTCCACGCGGTACCGGTAGTCGAGGTAGGTCATCCGGCCCCACGGGGTGTCGCGCAGCGTGTCGCGCATGTCCGGCGGGGTCGCGATGTCGGGGGTGCGCTTCTGGAACTTGACCGCGTCCGCGCCGACCCGCGCGGCAATCTCGATCAACTGCTTAGCGATTTCGACGTCGCCGTTGTGATTGATGCCGATCTCCGCGACGGTGTACACCGGATGCCCGGCACCCACCTCCGCCTCGCCGATCCGCACGGCAGAAGTCACTGTTCTTTCCTCCGTTCGACCGCCTGCATGACGAGATCGGCCAGTTCCCGGACCGCACCGGAACCACCGGTCCGGCTCAGCACCAGACGCGCGGCCTGGCGCACCTCCGGCTGCGCGTCGTGCACCGCGATGGGCCAGCCGATCTGCGCCATCGCCGGCAGATCCCGCAGATCGTTGCCGACGTACGCGACGCGCGCCGGGTCCAGCCGCTGCTCGGCGAGCCAGGTCTTGAGCACGGCCGCCTTGTCGCCCACCCCGTGCAGCACCTCGACGCCGAGCTTCCGGGCCCTGGCCGCGACCACCGGATTCTCCTCGACCGAGAGGATCATCATCGGCACACCGGCCGCGAGCAGCCGGGCGACGCCCGCGCCGTCGGACCGGCTGACCAGGACGCCCTCGGTGCCGTCCTGCAGGACCAGCGCGCGGTCGTCGGTGTGCACGCCGTCGAAGTCGGTGACCACCGCGTCCACGTCGAGGTCGATCGCGAACGGCTCCATCGTGGCCGCCAGCGCGCGGGCGATCGCGAGATCCTCGGCCGTGTCGATCTCGATCGCATGCTTCGCGGGCGTCTCGATGAGGCCGATGCGCCCGAAGAACCGGTGCCGCGCGGCGCGAAAGCCGGGCACGCGCATCCCGTACACGGCGCCGGTCTCGCGGAACTCGGGCGTGCGTTCCTGGCGCCGCGGCCGGACGGCGGCGTCGTGGTTGACCGCGACCGCGGCGCCGTGGGCGTCCCGCTGCCACAGGAACTCGTGCACGCGGACGGCCGTGAAGGCGCAGTCCCACCCGTCGTCCAGGATCTGGGAAACGACTTTGTCGATGGTCTCGGTGGCGATGAACGGCGAAGTGCATTGCACGAGCAGGACCACTTCGGGCGCGTAACCGTGCTCCTCCTCGAACATGTCCAGCGAGTGCAGCAGCACCGCCTCCGATGACACGGCGTCACCGGACAGTTCGTCCGGGCGCGGCAGCACGGAGGCACCGGCGAGTTCCGCGACGGCGCCGATATCCGGGCTGTCGGTGCTGACGACGACCTCGTCGACCCGGGAGGACGAACGCAGCGCCCGCACCGCTCGCGAGATCAGCGGCTCCTCGCCGACCCTCGCGAGGTTCTTGCCGGGCACGCCTTTCGAGCCGCCCCTGGCCGGGACGACGGCCAGGACCCGGGTCCCGTCGTGTTCAACCACCTGGGTGAGGGTACGGAACCCGCTCATCGCGCCCCGAAGAGGCGCTCCCAGTTCTCCTTGCCGGTCAGCCGCGGCTGCTCCTGGTGGTACCGGCGGACGGTCTCGGCACCTTCCTGGCGAAGCCGCCACAGGACGGCGAGGCCCTGCTTGCCGAGCTTCGTCATCAGCTTCTTGTCCAGGCGGCGCACGCGCACCCCGGTCTGCGAAGCGTCGGTGACGACCGCGGTGCGGAACAGCGACACATGCCACCACGCCTCGTCACCGGAACGGATCGCCGCACCGCCGCCCGGCTTGTCGAGGTACTGCATGGCCAGGCGCTTGAGCAGCACGAGCGTCGGCTTCGACGGCTCCCAGCCCGAGCGGACGATCGGCGCGTGATCGGCCCGCACCCCGCTGTTGGCCGCAGGCACGATGTGCGTCTCCGGGTACTCGGCGCGCAGCATGCGGATCGACGGCACCACGTTCGCGCCGCCGTCGTCCAGCGTGCCCGGACCGTCCAGGAAGTCCTCGATCGCCTTGATCATGGTCGCCGCCAGGCCGTACTGCATCGAGGCCAGCGTCTGCATGAACTCGGTGAGCAGGAACTGGGCCATCTCCTTGGGCCGCAACTGGTTGTGCAGCGCCCCAGTGATCAGGCCGTTGCGGTAGTGGAAGTAGCGGGCCCAGTCGTCCCAGCCCTTCCAGTACAGGTCCTGGTGCCACACCCCGGCACCGGGCAGGGTGACCGTGAAGAACCCGGCGCCCCGAGCGCGCAGGCCGTACTCGACGTCGTCCCACTGGAAGAAGATCGGCAGCGGGTACCCGACCGCGCGCACGACCTCGGCCGGGAGCAGGCAGCACCACCACGCGTTGTGCGTCGCGTCCACGCGGCGTTCCTGGCTGTGGTCGAGCATGCTGCGCTGCGACAGCGACTCGCTGCGGTCGATGCCGGCGCGCAGCTTCGGCAGGTCCGCGACGTCCGCGTCGACGAACAGCCGGTCGGGATGCAGTTCACACAGGTTCTGGCCGCCGATCACGGCGGGCTCGGTGGTGCTGTTGGCGAGCGCGCTGATCCGCATGATGGTGTCCGACTCGAGCTTGATGTCGTCGTCCATCAACAGGATGTGCGCGTCTTCACCGCCCGGGCCCTCGAGTGTCTCGTACATGCCGCGGGTGAACCCGCCGGCGCCGCCGAGGTTGGGCTGGCGGACGTAGCGGAGCTTGTCGCCGAGCAACTCCTTGACCTGCGCGAAGCGCTCGCGCGAGTCGACCGTGTCGGTGCCCTGGTCGGTGACGTGCACGGCCGTGACGTAGTCGCGGACGACCGGGTCCTCGGCGAGTTCGACCAGCGTCTCGATGCAGTAGTCGGCGCGGTTGTGGGTGCAGATGACGACCGAGATCGGGCGCGGCGTCTTCGCGGCGGCCACCGTCCAGCGCACGTTCTCGACGATGAGGCGCTCGCCACCGGTCTCGATGTCCAGCCACAGCGCACCGCCGTCGACGAACCGGTCGATCGGGGCGGTCAGCCGGATGGGCTCGCGCTCGGCGCCTTCGACGACCTTGTGCGCCACCGTCCTGGGGTCCCCGTGGCTGTCCGACGCGGTGATCGCGAGCTTGCCCGAACCGGTGACCACGGCCTCGAGGTCGCAGCTCGCGACCTCGGTGTAGCGCTGCCAGTAGCTGGCGGGAAACCGGCCGAAGTAGGTGTTGGTGGTGACCTGCGCATGGGGTTCGACCGTGACACGTTCACGCTCGGTGACCGCGGCGCCCAGCGTGGCGGCGGCGTACATGGCGTCCGGAGCGGGGAACGAGCGTGCGGCGAAGAACGTCCGCTGCGCGAGCAACCGCCCGGGCTCGCCGCCCTGACTCTCCGGCCGGTTCTCCGGCTCGGCAACCACGTTCTGGGTCATGCCGATCGACACCCCATTTCAGGATTTGTTTTTGTGGAAACAGCGAAGGCCCCAGCGCCTCGGCGGAATCAGGATCACACGCTACCTGGCGCGGAAGCGGGTAAATCACCCGCCCCGAATGATGACGCCCCCGTTGACCATGTGGTTGCCCGCCCTCAACGGGACGTCACACCCCAGGTCGCTACCCTGGGCGGGTGCATGCCACCAGCACGGTCGATCAGACCGGTGATCCCGTGACCGCCAGCCAGGGTCACACCGTGCCGTCGGCGAACAGCCGTTCGTTCCGGCGCGCGATCGACGACATCCGCGAAGGGTTCGCCCAGCGTGAGCTGTGGACCCACCTCGGCTGGCAGGACATCAAGCAGCGCTACCGCCGCTCGGTGATCGGCCCGTTCTGGATCACCATCAGCCAGGGTGTCATCTCGCTCGGCCTCGGCATTCTCTACTCGACACTGTGGGGTTTGCACGTTTCGACGTTCTTGCCCTATATCGCGACCGGGTTCATCGTCTGGACGTTCATCAGCGGCTGCCTTGCCGAGGGCATGGAGACGTTCATCTCGAACGAGGGCCTGATCAAGCAGATCCGGGCGCCGTTGACGGTGTACATGCTGCGGACGGTGTGGCGGCAGACGCTGATGTTCGCGCACAACATCATCGTGGTGGTCGTCATCGTGGCGATCTTCTTCGGCAGCCTCAGCCACACCTACGACCTCAACCACGGCACCTGCACGGCGGGGGAGACGATCATCTGCCACCCCGGTCTCGGGTGGTACTCGCTGAGCGCCATCC
Source organism: Amycolatopsis alkalitolerans (assembly GCF_006152065.1). GTDB lineage: Bacteria > Actinomycetota > Actinomycetes > Mycobacteriales > Pseudonocardiaceae > Amycolatopsis_E > Amycolatopsis_E alkalitolerans. The sequence goes on along the minus strand of NZ_VDFW01000006.1, from coordinate 254,496 downwards.
CGGCGTTCCTGCTGCTGGCGCTCAACGCGGGCTGGCTGACCCTGCTGCTGGGCATCATCTCGACGCGGTACCGGGACATCCCGCAGCTGATCAACTCACTGATCCAGCTGCTGTTCTACATGACCCCGATCGTCTGGCCGATCGACCAGCTCTACGGCCACGGCGCCCGCGCCGAACTCGCCCGCTGGGTGGTGCCGATCGTGCACCTGAACCCCTTCTACCACTTCGTCCAGATCCTGCGTGCGCCGCTCATCGGGCAGGCGGTGAGCATCGGCAGCTGGCTGGTCGTGCTGGGCATCACCGTCGTGGGCTGGCTGCTCGCGCTGCTCGCGATGCGCAACTACCGTGCCCGCGTCTCCTACTGGGTGTGAGAAGAGAACATGGTCAGCATTGAGGTGCACAACGCCTTCGTCGACTTCCCGATCTTCGACGCGAAGACTCGTTCGCTCAAGAAAAGGGTGCTCGGCAAGGTGGGCGGCAAGATCGGCACCGCGAGCAAGGTGCCGGTCATCGAGGCTCTGCAAGACGTTTCGCTGTCGCTGTCCGACGGTGACCGGGTCGGCCTCGTCGGGCACAACGGCGCCGGGAAGTCGACGCTGCTGCGGCTGCTTTCGGGCATCTACGAGCCTACCCGCGGCTCCGCCCACGTCGTGGGCAAGGTCGCACCGGTGTTCGACCTGGGCATCGGGATGGACCCGGAGATCTCCGGCTACGAGAACATCATGATTCGCGGCCTGTTTCTCGGGATGACCCGCAAGCAGATGGAGAAGCGGGTCGACGACATCGCCGAATTCACCGAACTCGGCGACTACCTGCAGATGCCGCTGCGGACGTACTCGACCGGTATGCGCGTGCGGCTCGCGCTCGGCGTAGTCACCACGATCGACCCGGAGATCCTGATCCTGGACGAGGGCATCGGCGCGGTCGACGCGGCCTTCCTGAACAAGGCCCGGGACCGCCTCGTCGACCTCGTGCGCCGCTCCGGCATGTTGGTCTTCGCTTCGCACGCCGACGACCTACTGTTGGAGCTGTGCACCACGGCCGTCTGGATGGACGAGGGCCGGATGCGCATGCAAGGTTCCCTGCGTGACGTTCTGACCGCGTACAAGGGCCGTGACCCGTACGAGAACATCAGCACGGAAACGGCCGAGCGGCTCGGGGTCGAACCCGCGGCCGTCGTCAACGGAGAGTGACATGACGCATCCCGAGCAGGCGCCGCTCGGCAAGGGCGCCGTGGTGGCCGTCGTGGTCACCAGGCACCGCCGTGAACTGCTCGCGGACTCGCTGAAGGTCATCGCCGCCCAGACCAGGGCGGTCGACCATCTCGTCGTCGTCGACAACGGGCCGGACCAGCCCGCGCGCGCGGTCGTCGAGTCGTTCCCGCTGCCGTTCACCTACCTGCCCTCGCACCGGAACCTCGGTGGCGCCGGCGGGTTCGCGCTCGGCATGCTGCACGCGCTGTCGCTCGGCGCGGACTGGGTCTGGCTCGCGGACGACGACGGCAGGCCCGCGGACGAGCACGTGCTCGAGGTACTGCTGGCCGAGGCGGAAAAACGCGGCCTCGCCGAGGTTTCGCCGGTCGTGACGAATATCGACGCCCCCGCGAAGCTCGCGTTCCCCTTGCGCCGCGGCCTGACCTGGAAGCGATCCGCGTCCGAACTGGGCACCGATTTCCTGCCCGGGATCGCTTCGCTGTTCAACGGCGCGCTGTTCCGCGCGTCTACCCTCGACGTCGTCGGGGTGCCGGATCTACGGCTGTTCTTCCGCGGCGACGAGGTCGAGGTGCACCGGCGGCTGGTGCGCTCGGGCCTGCCGTTCGGCACCTCGCTGAAGGTCTCCTACCTGCATCCGGACGGCTCGGACGAGTTCAAGCCCATGCTCCGCGGGCGGTTCCACGCGCAGGATCCGGAGAACGAGGTCAAGCGGTACTACACCTACCGCAACCGCGGGTACCTGCTGTCCCAGCCGGGAATGCGCAAGATCGGCGCGCTCGAGGTGGTCCGCTTCGGGCTGTACTTCGTGGGCATCAAGCGGAACCCGAAGGCGTTCCTGCAGTGGCTGAAGCTCGTGCGCCAAGGGCAGCGCGAACGTTTCTTCCGCTACTGATACGGCTGGATCTGCTCGAAGATGTGGTGCGCGATGCGGGCGCTGTCCGCGGGCGCGTAGGTGACCCAGCTCTGGCCGTCCTCGGCCTCGCGCGACGTGACGAAGTAGCGCCCTTCCTCGGTGTCGAACCAGGCCGTCGGGGTGAGCCGCTGCCCGCGTACGACGGCGCTGAACTGTCCGATGCGCAGCTTCGGCTTCGCGAAGATGCGCTCGACCATCCGCATCTGCGCCGGCGCGGTCGACCGGGGTCTGCTCACGTCCGCGAAGTGGTCGTCCTCTTCCAGGCGATGTTTCGGCCGCTTCGCCGGCTTCGCCACGGTGACCGACTGCCCGGCGGCGGCGCGGGTAACGGGCAGCAGGTCGACGATGCCGGGCACGATCGCCGTGGGGCGGGCGCCGGTGAAGATCAACGAATCCCTGTCCTGCTTGACGACCATGGCGTACTGCCCGTTCGAGGCGGCGCGGGCGAAGAGCTGCTCACCGTCGTCGAGCTGCGCGACGGCCGTGATGGCGACGGGGGCGCCGACGAAGGTGTGCAGGGCGAGCTCCAGATCCGGGTCGAACCGGCCGTGACCGGCGAGCCCGCGGTTTTCGAGCTCGCGGAACACCGCACCGCGCACCTGGGCCCGCTCGTCGACGGTGCCGCCGGTGAAGGGCACTTCGAACGGTGCCGGTGCGCGGCCTAGCCGCAGCTGCTCGAGCAGCACATCCAGCGCCGTCAGCGACAGCGCGAACTGGTGTGGCATCGGCACTTCCCCCTCGGAATCGTCCGTGCAGCACTTTAATCGATAACGGGCACCGTTGTTGCCCTCTCTGCCCTCAGCGAACCCGGTTGCCGCACAAGATCCGGAACTGCTGTGGTAGAGGCATGACCGATACGAAACCCGCGCTCATCCTGCACCTCACCGCGGGCGGCGAACCGTTGGTGTTCGCCCTGCCCGAGGAAGGCGTGAAGGAACTCGCGTCGAGACTCCACCTGCTGCTCGAACACGGTTCAACGGAATCCGTACGGACCAAAGAGGAAACCACGGTCTCGATCAATTTCGCGCATGTGGCCGTCGCCTATATCGACGACCTGCAGCGAAAAGGAAAGGTATTCGGACTGCGCTGACGCGGTCACTCCCCGATGACCGGCGGGGCGGTGCGCTCGCTGGTGCCGAAGACGTCGTCCGGGTCGGGCTCGATCAGCCACGACGGGCGCTGGTGCTCGTCGTCTTCGCCGCCCTGGCCCTTGCCGCCGTGGCCCATGCCGCCCATACCGCTGCGCCCGGTGGCCCCGGTCGCGCCACGGCCACCAGCACCCGCGGCTGTCTCGGCCGCGCCGGCGCCCCCTGCCCTGGCGCCGCTCTGCGCGCCCGCTCCGGCGCTGCCGCTGCTGGCTGCCGAACCACCGCCGCCGGGGCCGAATCCACTGGCCCCGCCACGGCCGAGCTTGCTGGAGTACGCCTCGTCGCCGCCCATGCCACCGGCACCGGCCAGCCCGCCCATCGGCATCGCGCCCATCGAGCCGAGACCGTTCTGGCCGAGGCCCGAGGTGGCGTTGGGGTTGATGGTGCCGCTGCTCGGCTGGAAGTTCTGGGCGCTGGTCCGGCCGGGCGTGCTGCTGCCGCCGGTCTTGACACCCGCGTTGAGCGTAGGCGGGGTGAAGCCGGAGAGGTTGCCGCTGACCGAGCCCGAGCCGCTGGTCTGACCGCTGTGGGCGCCGCCGCTCGCGCCGACGCTGCCGCCCGTGGGGCCGGTGTACGAGGATGAGTTGGTGCCGTCGAGCCCGCCGCTGACGTGGCCGACCGACCCGCCCGCGGGCGGGTCGAAGGTGGGCGGCGGGTTGAACGCCGGGGCCTTGGACGCGGCCGAGTAGAGGTTCTGGTCGTAGGACGACATGACCTGTACGGCCTGGTCGTGGGCGTCCTGGCTGTCCTTCTGCTTCTGGAGGGACTTGTTGATGTTGTCGACGAGGTCGAACGGGCCCGAGGATCCCCAACTCTTGATCTCGTCGGTCCAGCTGAACGGGATGGGCTCGGGCATGGTGTTCTTCGCGGACTCGGCCGCCGAAGACTGGCTGTACACCTGGTCGGCCGCGAGCTGCGCGGCCTGGCCGCTCTGGTCGCTCCACGTGCCGAGCCCGGAAACGAAGTTGTGCGCCGACTCGGCCGCGTCACCCTTCCACGTGGCGCCCGAGTTGTTCGCCGCCTGGCCCAGCTGCTGCCCGAAGGTGGCCATCGCGTTGGCGAGCTGGGTCCAGGAGCTCGAGACGCCAGTGACCTGGGACGGGCTGACCGTCTGGACCATGTTGAAGAGCCGCTGGTGGTCGTAGCTCTGGTAGAGCGTGTCCGGCGTCGGGAGGCCGGTCCGGTAGTCGACCCCCTGGCTCAGCTGCTGCGATTGCTGGGTGCGCTGCTGGGTGGCGCTCGCGTTCGCCTTCGCCTGCGCGAGCATGTTCTCGAAGGTGTCCCAGAAGCCCTTGCTGTTGGGGTCGTACCCCTGGGCCTTGAGCTCCTGCTTGAGCTGCTCCTCGGGGGAGACGTACTGGCCGTCCTGGTTGTACTGACCCAGCCCCTGATTGCCCGACTGCTGCGGATTGGTCATGGCTACCCCTCGTATTTCGGCAGCTTAGGCTCGACGATGTCGGCGATCTGGTTGTCCGTCTGGCAGGCTTCGGTCGCGTCGGACGCACCCACGATCACGTAGCCGAGATCCACTCTCGAACCGGGCGTGACGGCGAGGGACGTCATGCAGTAGCCGCCTGAACTGTCGACCAACTGCTTGGCGGGGCGACCGTTTACCTTGCCCTCGGTCAGTTGCCCGCCCTCGGCATTGACAGACTCGATTCCCTGCGCCGCCCGTACCGCGATGCTCAGGTTCGTCGAGGCACCGCTCGCGGACCGCCCGGTCCAGCGGCAGACACTCGTCGCGCCCGAGGCCGATGTGTCCTGATTCTGACCGGCGCCCTGTGCCTTGAAGGTGGCAGCCTCGTGGTCGGTAAGCAGGCTGCAGGCCTTGATCGATGCCAGCCCGGGATCCTGTCCCGTCGAGCCCGCTGCGCTGGTTGGCACCGTCGCACTCGCCGATTGACCGCCAACAGGCGAAGGATTGCCAGGCTGCTCATTCGCACAACCGGCGAGAACCGCGATCATGGCTGCGAGCATCGGTACAGCCGTGCGAGCGGTACGCATCACCTTCGGCATCGATCAGACCTGTGCCTGACCGAACGTCTGCTTGGCCTGCTCGTCCATCTGCGCGTAGTTCTTCTTGGCTTGGTGGAAGGCAAGCCTCGCCTGCTCGACCACCTTGCCCAGAGACTCCAAAGCGGTCGAATACGACTGCGCGTCACCATCCGCCATCAGCCGAGTATGGGCAGCCACTGTTGCGGCATAGTCACTACCCCCGAGCGCTGGCGACTGACCAGCCTCACGCGCCGCGTTCTGCATCGAGGCCAGCACGTTTTCGAAGTCTTGGAACACCCGAATGTACTCGTTCGCGCCTTCTTCGCTGATCGCGAAGCCGCCGGACTTGGCCGAGTCGACCAGCTTCTGCACGCCGGCAGCCGTGGAGGCGATCGCGGCATCGCTGAGCATGCCGCCGACCGCGGCGCCTATCGATCCCCCGATGCTGCCGGCCGCCGTCTGCGGTTGGCCCGCGTTCGGCACGAAGCCCGTCATCGCTGTCCCCCGTCGTCTTGTCCGGTTCCGTCGCGGAGTCTACTGGCCGCAGACCGACCGCAACCCCGCTTTCACGCAGAAACATCACTTCGACGTAGGCGAGACGGCGACGGTTCCGAGACGCGCGCCGTTACAGCTCGTACAGGCGCTGCCAGTTCTCGCGGCTTGTCAGTTGCGGCAGGGCGCGCTGGTACTGGGCCTGGACGGCCTTGCCCTCCTTGCGCAGCCGGTTGATCACGCGGGCGGCGCGTTTGCCCAGGTCGAACATGCGGTCACGATCGTACTTGCGCACCCGCACGCCTTCCTGGTTGGCGTCGGTCACGACCGCGGTGTCGAACAGCGCCACGTGCCACCACGTCGCCTCGTCCATCGGGATCGCGCCAAGGCCGAACCTCGAACGGCCGAGCAGCCGGTCGACGATGCGCTTGATCAGCACCACCCGCTGCAACGCGGGCCGCCCGGCGCCGTTGATGATGCCGATGTCGTTGGACGCGATACCCGGCACCTCGGTCGGGTCGTAGCGCTTCGTCTCCGGGTACTTCGCGCGGATCTCGCGGATCTCCTGCATCGCGGCGACCCCGCCGTCGCGGAGGATGTCCGGGCCCTCCAGGAAGTCCTCGACCGCCTTGATCAGCGTGTGCGTCAGGCCGTACTGCATCCCCAGCAGGTACCGCACCACCTGCGCCATCAGCACCCGCGACAGCACGGTCAGGTTGAAGTCGCTGTGCAGCGCCGCGGTGATGATCGAGTTCCGCAGGTTGAAGTACCGGTGCCACTCGTCCCAGTCCTTCCAGTGGAAGTCCGCGTGCCACACGCCCGCACCGGGCAGCGTCACCGTCGGGAACCCGTGCGCCCGCGCCCGGTAGCTGTACTCGGCGTCGTCCCACTGGAAGAAGAACGGCATCGGATAGCCGGTCTCCTTCACGACCTCGTACGGGATCAGGCACGACCACCAGCCGTTGTATCCCGCGTCGAGCCGCCGCTCCTGCTTGTTCGGGTTGCCCGTCTCCTCGTCGACGCCCAGCAGGTCCGCGGTGTGCAGGCTGTGCTCGACCGGCATCCCGGGCTCCAGGGTGTTCAGCCGCGCGTACTCCGCCCCCACGTGCAACTGGTGCGGGTGCAGCAGGTTGAGCATCTGGCCGCCGACGATGACCGGGTTCGCGGCGCGGTTCGAGAACGCCGTCATCCGGATCACCAGGTCCGGCTCGAGCAGCACGTCGTCGTCCATGAACAGGACGTTCGCGTGCTCTGTCTCGGTGTGCCCGGCCACCTCGTACAGGCCGCGGGTGAACCCGCCCGAGCCACCGAGGTTCGGCTGGGTGATATAGCGCAGCTTGTCCCCGAGGTCGGCGGCGACCTGCGCGAAGCCGTCGCGCGACTCGACCCGGTCCGTGCCCTGGTCCGCGACATAGATGGCGTCGAGCGTGTCCAGCGACGAGATGTCCCCGGCCAGGGCCTGCAGGTTCTTCAGGCAGTCGTCGGCCCGGTTCATCGTGCAGATGGTGACCGCGGTGGGCCGGATCTTCTCCGGCGGCTCGACCGTCCAGCGGACCTGCTCGACGGTCAGCTGCTGCCCGGCCTCGGTCTCCAGGTCCAGCCATAGCGCGCCGCCGTCGAGGAACTTGTCGAGTTTCAGATCGAAGCTCACGGGCGCCTGCTTCGCGCCTTCGACCTCCTGCGCGGCGACCGTGCGCGGCTCGCCCTCGTAGTCCGACGCGCGGACGGCCACCAAACCGGAACCGGTGACGACGACCTCGGCGCGCACCTCACGCACGGTGGTCCACCGCTGCCAGTAGCTCGCGGGGAACCGACCGAAATAGGTGTTACCGGAGACGCGCGCTGACCCTTCGAGACTGATGCTGGCACGCTTGCGGGTGACGACCCCGGCCTCGACCTCGGCGTAGAGGTCCTTCGAGACGATCGGCGACGGACCGGCGAAGAGCCCGCGCTGCGTGGTCAACCGCCCCTGCGGGGTGTGTTCGGAGAACGTGGTCTGCTCCTTGCTCGCGGCGCGGGTGCCGTTGCCACGCGTCCTGGTCGCCTGCGCGGTGGTCTTGCCAGCCATCGGTTCGCTGTCCTCCAGGGGTTGGGTCACGCCGGGGTCAAGCTACAGGTTCGCGGAACACGACCCACTTCAGCATCACGAAGTTGATCGCGGTCGCGGTGCCCTGCGAGATCACCCAGGCGATGGTCGCCCGCCAGGTCAACTCGGGCAGCACCTGCAGCATCAATGCGTTCACGCCGACCGTGACGAAGAACGTCGTCCCATAGAGCGCGACGAAGCCGCCGATCTGCCCGGCGCCCTTTTTCGCTCCCGCGGCGAATGTGAATCTCCGGTTAAGGAAATAGGCGGTCGTGGTGCCGACGATGAAACTGATCGCACGCGCCACGGTCGCCCATGGTTCGTGATCCATTCCCAGCGTGCGTTCCAGCGTGTACGTCCCGAGGTCGAGACAGGCGCAGAAGCCGCCGATGAGCACGAAGCGCACCAACTGGCCGGTCAGGCCCGGCGACGCCTTCGGCTGGGTCGACTCCTGCGGTTCCGTGGACACCACTGCGCTACCTCACCGGCATGGGATTTCCAGGACGCCAGAAAGTGTAGAAGCGGTGCCCCGCAAGCCGCCGTTCGGGGATCGTTACCCTGGTCCGGGTGAACGCGACGACTCCCGATTTTCCGACCGAGCGGCGGGCACTGAGCGGGTGGGGCCGTACCGCCCCGACCACGGCGAACGTGCTCAGCACGCCGGATGTGGAGGTCATCGCCCGCGCGGTGACCCAGGCCGGTGAGCGCGGCGTGATCGCGCGCGGGCTGGGCCGCTCCTACGGCGACCCCGCGCAGAACGCGGGCGGCTTGGTCGTGGACATGACCCCACTGGACCGTATTCACTCGATCGACCCCGACACCGCGGTCGTCGACCTCGACGCCGGTGTGAGCCTGGACAGGCTGATGAAGGCCGGGCTGCCGCACGGGCTGTGGGTGCCGGTGCTGCCGGGCACCCGGCAGGTCACGATCGGCGGTGCGATCGCCAACGACATCCACGGCAAGAACCACCACAGCGCGGGCACTTTCAGCAACCACGTGCTGTCGATGGAGCTAATCACCGCGGACGGCCAGGTCCGCACCCTGACGCCGGACGGCCCGGAGGCGGAGCTGTTCTGGGCGACCGTCGCGGGCGTCGGGCTGACCGGGATCATCGTGCGCGCCAAGATCCGGATGAAGCAGACCGAAAGCGCGTATTTCGTCGTCGACGCGGACCGCACCGCGAACCTCGACGAGACGCTCGCGCTGTTCACCGATGGTTCGGACCTCAACTACGACTACTCGATGTCGGTGCCGGACCTCATCAACTCCGACGAGCGGATGGGCCGCGCGACGTTCTCCCGCGGCTCGCTGGCGAAGCTCGACCAGTTGCCGCCGAAACTGCGCGAGAACCCGCTGAAGTTCGACGCGCCCCAGCTGATGAGGCTGCCGGACGTGTTCCCCAACGGGCTGGGCAACAAGCTGACCTTCGGGCTGCTCAACAACGTCTGGCAGCGCACGGTGCCGAAGAAGGGCGTGCGCGGCAAGATCCAGAATCTGACGCAGTTCTACCACCCGCTCGACATGCTCAGCGAGTGGAACCGCGCCTACGGCTCCAAGGGTTTCCTGCAGTACCAGTTCTCGGTGCCGTTCGGCCGGGAGGACGAGCTGAAGCGGCTGTGCCGCAGGATCGCGACCTCGGGCCACTACTCGTTCCTCAACGTGTTCAAGCGGATGGGCGAGGCCAACCGTGCGCCGCTGTCGTGGCCCTCGCCGGGTTGGATGCTCAGCGTCGACTTCCCGATCAAGAGCGGGCTCAGCCGGTTCTGCCTGGAGTTGGACGACGAGGTGCTGGCCGCCGGTGGCCGGCTCTACACCGCGAAGGACTCCCGGACCACGGCCGAGATGTTCGCGAAGATGTACCCGCGGCTGGACGAGTGGCGCAAGGTCCGGCATTCCGTTGACCCCGAAGGCGTTTTCGCCTCAGACATGAGCCGGAGGCTCGAACTGTGATCGACGCGGTAGGAAACCCCCAGTCGCTGCTGCTGCTCGGCGGCACCTCCGACATCGCGCTCGCGATCGCCGGGAAGTACCTCGCCGAGCGCCCGCTCAGGGTCGTGCTCGCGGCGCGGGCGAGCGAGCGGCGCAAGCTCGCCGCCGAGAAACTGCGCGCCGCCGGTGCCGAAGTGTCCGAAGTGGACTTCGACGCGACCGACACGGCTTCGCACCCCGCCGTGCTGGACAAGGCTTTCGAGGGCGGCGACATCGACGTGACCGTCGTCGCGTTCGGTCTGCTCGGCGACGCCGAGGAAGTGTGGCAGGACCACGCGAAGGCCGTCGAACTCGCCACGGTGAACTACACCGCGGCGGTGTCGGTCGGGGTGGCGCTCGCGGACAAGCTGAAGAAGCAGGGCCACGGCCGGGTCATCGCGCTGTCCTCGGTCGCCGGTGAGCGGGTGCGCCGCTCGAACTTCGTGTACGGCTCGACCAAGGCCGGGTTCGACGGGTTCTACCTCGGCCTCGGCGAAGCGCTCGCGCCGCATGGCGTGACCGTCACCGTCGTCCGGCCTGGCCAGGTCAAGACGAAGATGACCGAGGGCATGGGCAAGGCGCCGCTCGAGCAGACCGCCGAACAGGTCGCGGACATCGCGGTGGACGCGGCGCGCAAGGGCAAGGACCTCGTGTGGGCGCCAGCGCAGTTCCGGCTCGTGATGTCGGTGCTGCGGCATGTGCCGCGGCCGATCTTCCGGAAGCTGCCCATCTGAGTCCGGGCGAGCCGGTGGCCGCTACTGACTCATCCAGTAGCCGTAGGAGTTGTAGATCGGGTACGGGTTGAGCAGCGGCCTCGGCTGCTCGATCTCGATCCGCGCGGTCGAACCCGTGATCAGCGAGCCGGGAATCGTGTAGGTGTAGGTCCCCCAGGCGCCCTGTTCGGGAGTGCGCGTCCAGGTGCCTGCCGGTTTGCCGTCCACGACCACGTGCATGTCCGGCACGATCTTGTTCATCGCGGTGCGCGCGGTGATCGTCAGCGGGCGGCCGGGGATCAGGTTGTGCGCGGTGAACGCCTCGCCGCCGGCGATGTTCCGGCCGCTGTCGATGACGTTCCCCGCGCGGCTCACGATGCTCAGCGGCTCCATCCCCGCCTGCGCCATCATCGGGTCGTAGCCATGCGCCTTCTCGTTGGCGACGTCACCGACGTTCAGATAGTCGCGGAACTGTCCCGGCACCGCCTGGAAGTCACCGCTGCCGGCGAGTGTCCAGTCCGCGCGGTAGACGTCGATCTCGGTGAACGGCACGATCAGGTTGCCATGGATATCCGGCGGGGTCTGCACCTTGAACCGCTGCAGCGGTTCGCTGTCGAGGATGCCGACCTGCCGCAGCATCGCCATCGACGGGCCGGGACCGCTGTCGTAGGTGGCGAAATACGTCGGGCGCTTGCCCGGCGGTAGCTGCCGCACGGCCTCGTACAGCGAGCCGATCCCGTTGTTCGAAGGCTCGGCGAGACCGTTGGTGGCGAGGCCGATCAGGTCCACCACGCGGTGCCTGCCGAAGTACGCGACCGCGCCGACGTCCTTCACCGCGACGCTCGCCCCCGGCGGCAGGTTGGTGCTGATCCACGCGCCGACCGAAACGTCGGTGTCCCGGATCGTCGAAGTGTCTCGGCCGTAGCGGACCGCCCACGTCGGCACGGCGATCAGCGAGAACAGCAGCGCGATCGCCAGCCCGCCGTGCAGGGTGGCGCGCCGCGCCCGGTGCGGGACGGCACGGGTGATGCCGTACCCGCCGGACACCGCGAACAGCAGCAGGAGCGGCAGGAAAGGCTGCTCGTAGCGCAGGTTGTGGGCCAGCGCGGTGTTCAAAGTGGACACCGACAGCATGACAAGGACGAGCCCGGCCACGAGCGCGACGAACACCGGCCGCCACGCCCGCCGCAGCACGACCAGGTACACCACGCCGGCGAGGAACAGCAGCATCGCGCCGGGGAACGCGAAATCCCCGTTGGTGAAGCCGAGAAACGTGCCGACGAGCCCGCGCAGGTTGGCCGTCGCCCGGTCGACGAAGGTGCCGAAGTAGAACAGCGGGCGGTCATACAGCAGCGATTTGGCCTGGACGCCGTTGGCCGAGGTGGTGCCCGTGGCGATCGCGTAGAACACGAGCTGCCCCATACCGGCGAGCATCGGCAGCAGCGTCAGCGGCCAGCGCCCCCACGTCCTGGCGAGACCCGTGGTGCGCCGCCGCGTCCACAGGATCCACCACGACGCGAGGGTGAGCACGCCGGCGAAGATCAGCCCCTCCGGGCGGACGAGCGCGAGCAGCACGCCAAGGAGCGGGGTGAAGATGAACAGGCCGCTGGGCACCTCGCGGGTGAACACCAGCACCGTCGCGGTCACGAGCAGCATCACGATGCCGACTTCCATCCCGCTCGCGCTGCCCCACAGCGCCGGGCCGCTGACGGCGAGCAGCACGCCTGCCCACGCGCCGACCGAGCGCGCGACCAGCACCGAGCCGAGCCGGTACGTCAGCGCCGCGCTGGCCGCGAAGCACAGCAGGTTGAAGCCCATCGCGAAGGCGAGGAACCACGAGCCGTGGACCCCGATCGCGTAGGCGGCGCCGAGGATCAGCGCGTAGAGGAAACTGCTGGCGCCGGCGCTGATCTGGTCGCCGGTGTTGTACTGGAAGAAGTGACCGAGCCCGATCTGCCGCCCGTACTGCAGGTGGATGTACACGTCGTCGAGTGGGGCGAAGAGGCTGCCCTGGTTGATCGCGAGGTTCGAGGCGACGAAGACGAGTCCGAAAAGCAGCGCGAGTACGCCGATGAGCCACGGGTACAGATCACGTTTCGTACCCGTCGTGGACCGGCTGGTCTGGGTGGTCTCGCTGGTGGCGTTCAGCACTTCGATCACACGGAACTGTACGTTCCCGGGTGACTAGCGGTTGCCCCGCCCCCGCAACCAGGTGTCGAAGTACAGGTCGGCGTGGTGTTCCTGGTAGCGGGCCAGATCGTAGATGTGCACGGCCCTGGCCCAGCGACCGTTCTCGTCCGGCTCGAAACCGTCCGCCTCGGCGCGCTCGCTGTCCTTGCCGAGGTAGTACAGTCCGACCGCCCCGTCCGCGGTGATTCCCGCGATCTCGCACGGATGACCGAAGTACTCCGCGCGGGTCGTGACCTCGACCGGTCTGCCGTCCTCGGTCTCCAGCAACCCCGACCGGGGCCGGCCGTCGATGATCGCCGGGCGGCCGTTGGCCCAGCCGCCGCCGAGCGGATGGCCCTCGATGGGCCGCGAGAAATGCACCGAACGCCAGCGACCGAACAGCAGATCAACCTGTTTCTCGTAGTAGTCGCGCAGGTCGGTCACGTCGACCGTCTTGAAGTACTCGTACTTGTTCTCGTGCAGGAAACCGTTGACGGTGGCCCATTCCCCGTCCCACTCGGCTTCCATCACCCGAGCCGTACCGGCTTCGTCCATGTCGTCGACCAGCACCCCGTGACCGCGGTAGGTGGCGTAGACCTGGACCGAGACCACGCGGGCGCACATGTCGACCGGGATCGGCTCGGTGCTGTCCCCGGAGGCCAGCTGGACGTAGTTCTCGCCGACCTTGTACGACACCGGGCACGACTTGCCGTCGATGACGGCGAACGTGCCGCGGCGGTACAGGGGGTAACTCATGACGCCCCTTTGCTGTGTTCCCCGACCACTTGCCGCAGGATTTTACGTGGGGCTAACGGCGTCAGCGAATTGGCTCCAGCGTGAAGTGCCCGACACCCTTCGCGACCGAGAACACCTGCCACTGGCCGGGTCCTGGCAGGTAGCGCAGCTGGTAGCCCAGCCGTATCGGCCGCCTCGACCAGTCGAAATTGGCGTAGTTGACGCGGAAGAGCCACGCCACGACCGGGCTCGCGTTGTCAATTCGTTGCCTGATCTCGGGTCCGAGCAGTCCCGGATCGGAAAATCCGTCGATGATCCGGCAGTCGCAGAAGTACGCGAGCGTGCCGATCTCGCCCGGCGACCCCACCGCCGCGCCCGGCACGCGTTCGGCCAGTTCCCGGCCGACGCGCGCGTAATCCCGCGCGCTGGCCCAGTTTCCGAAGTACGGCGGCGCCTCCCACGGCACCGGCCGCGTGAACGCCGGCGCGTACCCGGCGACGAGTGCCGTGGCGAGCACCAGCACACCCGCGTGCGGGATCCGCGGCAGTGCCACGCCCGCGGCCGCCGCGCTCAACGCGACCACCGGCGGCACGTAGTACCAGTGGTACGGCGGCACCCCGAGCATCGAGTACAGCGCGTAGTAGGCGATCCCGCCGAGCCCGAGCCCGATGAACGGAGCCAGCCGGCGACGCAGTGTTGTCTCCAGCCCCCTGACGGGGGCCCGGCCCCTCCACGGCAGGCTCGCGAGCACCGCCAGCACACCCAGTTCCGCCGGGGCGAAACTGAACACGGCAAGCGGGTCGGAACTCCACATCAGACGCAGACCGGTTTCGAGGTAACCGTTGCCGCCGAAGGATTTCTGCAGTTGCTTGATGACGAGCGTGTCCGGCACGGCCGAGCCGAAGTACAGCCAGCTGAACAGGAACCAGGGCAGCACGATGAGCCCGAGCAGGCCCAGCACGCGCCAGGCCCGCCGCCGGATCGCGGGCGCGCAGAGGCCGATCGCCACGACGAACAGGATCAGGTCGAGACGGGTCAGCACGGCCAGCCCGGAAAGGATGCCGAACGCCACCGGCCGGTCGGCGAACGCGACCAGGAGCACCAGCATCGCGGCGATGAGCAGGACCTCCATCCCCAGCGCCGACAGCAGTATCGGGTTGAGCAGGATCAACGCCGTGCCGGCCGCGGCCGCCAGTGCCGGCCGCCCCGTTCTCGCCCAGGCCCAGCCGAGCACGGCGCTGACACCGGCGTCGACGAGGCCGAGCGCGACCACCGGATGCGCTGCCCCGGAAATCCTGGTCAGGAACGTGACGAACCCGAGCAGCGCGACGTTCAGCGGCGAAGTCGCGGTGTTCGCGGGCACGCCGGGGATCAGCGCCCATTCGCCGTGCACCGCAAGATTCTTCGCGTAGTCGAGCGTGATGTACGCGTCGTCGGTGAGACTGTCCTTGGCTGCCAGGAAGGTCAGCACCGACACGAGCGCGGCGGCCACCGGCAGCCACCACGACGTTCTCACCCCGCCATTGTCACCGCTGCGCGACGACGACGAAGGGACCGACATCCCGTCGGGCGAACCGTGGCGAATCGAACAGCGCCGGATCGAAGTCGACCTTCTCCACGGCCACCGGAGACGCCTGCGGGAACGAGTCGGACGCGACGTATGCCGCATACTTGCCATTGTCGGCCCGGAGCACGAACACGTTCGGCGGATCGTACGGGCTCGAGGCGAGCCGTTGGAGCAACTCCGCGGAGTCGGCCGAAGCGGCCCAGTACTTGATCTCCGCGTTGCGTTTCGCGTACTCGGCAAGCGGATTCGCGTACTGCGGGGTGGTCTGCTGGAAACCCCAGTACGGGGCGAACGACAGCAGCCGGTCGTAGGACGAGAGCACGACGTTCTCCGTGCGGGGCCGGCCCGACAACTGGTCGATCGTGCTGATCAGTTCACCGGTCCAGGCGCCGTCCTGGCTCGGGTCGTGCTGGCCCTTCGCGTTGTAGCCGTTGGCGTAGTAGTCCGACTCCGCGGTCTGGACCAGGGACGACGTCGACTTCACGCTCGACTGCGCGAGCGACACCGCCGCGGCGAAAGCCAGCACGAACCCGGTGACGAGGACGGCCTGCCTGTCACGGAACAACTTGGGCACGGATCGCAGCAGGTCCACCGCGGCGAACACGCCCGCGACGGCGAACACGGTGTCGATCGTGACGATGAACCGGAACGCCAGCAGCGTGGTGTGCGCCACCAGCGCCAGCGTCGAAAGCCCGAACCACACGTACACCAGCGCGGCGACGGTCAGCAGGCTGAACGCGACCGGGCTCCGGCGCACCCGCAGCACCATCCAGACCAGCCCCGCCAGGCACAGGAAACCGAACACGCTCGTCGGTTCGAACGGCGTCGGGAACGTCGCGCTGCTTTCGGGAAGGAAATGCGCGGCGGCGTTCGGCTTGCCCAGCCCGCCCGCGAGGATGAACGGCCCCCAGGTGACCAACGAGAGCACCAGCGTCACGGCGCCCATCACGACCAGCCGCGGGAACAGCCGCTTCGCCGTCGCCCCGGCTGCCGCGCCGCGGCGCACGGCGAGCACCCCGGCCACGATCGCGAGCACCACCACGGCGAGCACGCCGAGCACGAGGTGCAGGGTGTAGGTGATCCCGGCGAAACCCAGGTACACGCCGATCAGCACGAGCGGCCACGCCGGGACACGGCCACGGCGGCGGAACACCAGCCAGGCGAGCACGGCGACCGGCGGCAGCCAGGCTACGGTCGGCCACGCGTACGGCTCGTCGACCGACGCGGACAGGAAACCGGCGAACACGGTCGCGATCGAGGCGAGCAGCGCGAGCCGCCGGCTGACGACGAGGCTCCACAGCACGAACGCGACGACCGAGCCGAGTGCGATCCACAAGATGGCGTACGGCTTGTAGGCGGCCCAGCCGTCCCAGCCGAGCAGGTTCGCGAACCGCCCGCCGAGCCAGAACCAGCCGCCCGGGTAGTACGGCGCGATCCCGTGGTAGTTCATATCGGGAAGAGAGCCGGCCATCCCGTTGCTGGCCATCCGCTCCATGTACTGGAGGCGGAACGTGTTGTCGACGGCCGAGCCGCCGAGGAAGAAGCGGGTGGCCTGCAGCGGGATCGCGAGCAGCAGGGTGGCCAGCGCCGCCAGTGCCGCCCATGCCCCGGCGAGCTTCACCCAGGACGGCCAGCGACGGGCCCAGCCCCAGCCGAGCAGGGCGAACACCGCCAGCAGGATGACCGCGCCGGCGAGATCGACCAGCGCGAGCGGCACGTAGGTGCCCGGGTCGGTGCCGATATGGCTCGCCGCGACCTGCAACAGCAGGCTCAGCACGACGGCGAGCACGCTGCCGAGCACCAGTTCGGCGACCGTCCGGCCGAGCGAAAGCCGCGTGAGGCGCGGCTCTTCCGGCGCGGGCACCGTGTCCGTCCGCGCGTGCGGCGCCAGCGTCGTCGTCACAGGTAGAACGTCACCGCGAGCGTGGCGACCCAGAACACGCCCAGCACCTGCAGGACGCGGTCCTTGAGCACGATCTCCTCGGGCTCACCGGCCGTGCCGCCGTCGACGTCGACGGCGTAGCGCAGCACCGCGATGACGAACGGGACCATCGAGATCATCGGCCAGATCGAGCCGTGCGCGCCCTCGCGGAGGGTGAACGCCCACAGCGAGTACGACATGATCAGGATCGCCGCCGCGGTCGCCCACACGAAGCGCAGGTAGCTGGCCGAGTACTTCTTCAGCGACGCGCGGATCTTCGCGCCGGTGCGCTCGAACAGCATGATCTCGGCGTACCGCTTGCCCGCGACCATGAACAGCGAGCCGAAGGCGGTCACCAGCAGGAACCACTGGGAGAGCAGGATCCCGGCGGCGACACCGCCGGCCATGGCCCGCATCAGGAAACCGGAGCTGACGATGGACAGGTCCACCACCGGCTGGTGCTTGAGGCCGAAGCAGTAGCCCAGCTGAACCGCCTCGTACACGCCCAGCACGATCGCCAGCTGCGGGCTCGCCAGGAAGGACAAACCGAGGCCGACCGCGAAGAAGAGCACCGCCGCGGCGTAGGCCAGCGGGACCGGCACGACCCCGGCGGCGATGGGCCGGTTGCGCTTCGTCGGATGCGCCCGGTCCGCTTCGACGTCGATCGCGTCGTTGATCAGGTACACCGAGGAGGCGACGAGGGAGAAGGCCACGAACGCGATCAGTGCGTCGACCAGCACCCCGCCGTTGGTGATCTGGGCCGCGGTGAACGGCGCGACGAAGACGAGCACGTTCTTCGCCCATTGGCGCGGGCGGGCGGTCTTGAGCACGCCCAGCGCTATCCGGACCGGGCCGCGCTTGACCTCGGCCGCAGTGGTCTCCAGTTCGCTCTCGACGGCCGGCGCGGCGTCCACACCGGTCTCGTTCACTGATTTCGTCACGAAGCTTTCCCTACCCCTGTTTGCGGATCTTCCTGCGCAGCAGACCACCGACCACGCCACCGAGTGCGGCTCCGGCGAGCACGTCGGTCGGGTAATGCACCCCGAGCACAAGCCTGGAGGCCAGCATCGGCGGCACCAGGGCGGGAACCAGGTTACGCCCGGTCAGTCCGGAGTAGAGCACCGCCGCCGCCGTCGTGGAGGTGGCGTGCGAAGACGGGAAGCTCAGCCGGCTCGGGGTACCGACGAGAACCTCGACGTCCGGATGCTCCGGGCGCGGGCGGCGGACCACCCGCTTGACGGCGATCGAGGCGCCGTGCGCCGCGGCGACCCCGGCCGCCGCGGTCAGCCAGTCCTTGCGGCGTTTGCGGTCGATCGCCGCGCCCACCGCGCCGACGGCGAGCCAGCCGAGGGCGTGCTCACCGAAGTGCGAGAGGCCACGCGCGGCCTTGACCGCCTGCGGCCGCTTCAACGTGCGCTGCACCTTGGCGAGGACGTCCACCTCGGTCAGCGGCCTGTCGCCCTTCTCAAGCATCGATGCTCCCGTCGAGCGGCGCGCCCTCGGTCAAATGCGGGGCGATCTTGTTGTCGAACACCGACAGGGCCGAACCGATGGCCATGTGCATGTCCAGGTACTTGTAGGTGCCCAGCCGGCCGCCGAACAGGACGTTCCGCTCGGCCGCCTCCCGCTTGGCCAGCTCGCGGTAGCGCTCGAGCTTCTCGCGGTTCTCGGCGGTGTTGATCGGGTAATACGGTTCGTCGTCATCCTTGGCGAAACGCGAGTACTCCCGGACTATGACGGTCTTGTCCTTCGGGTAGTCCCGCTCCGGGTGGAAGTGGCGGAACTCGTGGATCCGGGTGAAGGGGACGTCTTCGTCGTTGTAGTTCATGACGGAGGTGCCCTGGTAGTCCCCCGTCGGGACGACTTCCTGCTCGAAGTCGAGCGTCCGCCAGCCGAGGTGGCCTGCCGAGTAGTCGAAGTAGCGGTCGAGCGGGCCGGTGTAGACCGTCGGGGTGCCGGCCGGGATCAGCGCGCGCACGTCGAAGTAGTCGATGTTGAGGCGGACCTCGATGTTCTCGTGGTCGGCCATCTTCTCGAGCCAGGCGGTGTAGCCGTTGACGGGCAGGCCCTCGTAGGTGTCGTTGAAGTACCGGTTGTCGAACGTGTAGCGCACCGGCAGGCGGGTGATGTTGCCCGCGGGCAGTTCCTTCGGATCGGTCTCCCACTGCTTGGCGGTGTAGCCACGGAAGAACGCCTCGTACAGCGGACGGCCGATCAGCGAGATCGCCTTCTCCTCGAAGTTCTTCGCGTCCTTGGTTTCGATCTCGCTGGCCTGCTCGGCGATGAGCTTCCTGGCCTCGTCCGGCGTGTGCGACTTGCCGAAGAACTGGTTGATCAGCGCCAGGTTCATCGGCAGCGGGTACACCTGGCCCTGGTACTTGCCGAACACCCGGTGCTGGTAGCCGGTGAAGTCCGTGAACTGGTTCACGTACTCCCACACCCGCGTGTTCGAGGTGTGGAACAGGTGCGCACCGTAACGGTGCACCTCGATGCCGGTCTCGGGCTCGGGCTCGGAGTAGGCGTTGCCGCCGATGTGGGCGCGCCGTTCCAGGACGAGCACCCTCTTGCCGAGCTGCGTGGCGGCACGCTCGGCCGCGGTCAGCCCGAAGAACCCGGAGCCGACGACGATCAGGTCGTAGCCGGTGAAATCGGCTTCGGAAAACTCACTACGGTTCGTGTGCTCGCTCACGGGCGTCGAGGGTACCCACGCTACGCAGGGCGATCACACCGGCCGCTGGTTAAGGGGTACCCCTTAACCCGGGCAACACATCCGACACCACGTGTTCGAGCACCGTTTCCCGCCCCGCGTAGGGGCCGCTGGAGCGTGGCCAGTGCGTGACGATGTCGGTGAAGCCGAGTTCCGCCGCCCGGCCCGCGGCGTCGGTGAACGCCTCGACGCTGGACAGGGAGAAGACCGGGGCCGCATCGAGGCTGAGGTAGCGATGGACGTCCGCCCGGTTCCGGCCGGTTTCGCCGAGGACCTCGTCGAAGCGGGCGGACAGCTCACCGATCAGCTGCCACCACTTCTCGAGCGAGCCGCCGCGCTCGGGATCGTCCGGCAGCGCGCCGGTGGTGACCCAGCCCATGCCGTACCGGGCGGCGAGCCGCATCCCGCGCGGCCCGTTCGCGGCGATCAGGAACGGCACCCGCGGCCGCTGGACCGGGCCGGGCAGGTTGCGGACGCCGACGGCCCGGTAGTACTCGCCCTTGTAGTCGAACTTGTCGGTGCTGAACAGGCCGTCGAGCGCCTCGGTGAACTCGGCGAACCGGTCGGCCCGCTGCCGCGCGGACAGGTCCGGGTCGCCGAGCACCTGAGTGTCATAGCCCAGGCCACCCGCGCCGATGCCGAGGATGAGGCGGCCGTCGGCGATGTCGTCGACGGTGATCAGCTCCCGCATGAACGGGACGGGATGCCGGAAGTTCGGGGAGGCGACGAAGGTGCCGAGGCGGATGGTGGAGGTGACGGTGGCGGCGGCGGTCAGGGTGGGCACGGCGCTGAACCACGGGCCGTCGACCAGTGATCTCCAGCCCAGGTGGTCGTAGGTCCAGGCGTGGTCGAAGCCGTATTCCTCGGCCGCCCGCCACTTGGGCTCGGCGGCCCACCACCGGTCCTCGGGGAGAATCACAATGCCAACGCGCACCTGAGCACGCTATCGGTCGCCGGTGGCAAAGGGACAATGGGCGTGTGGAGCAACCCCTGTTGATCGCCTCGGACGTCGACGGCACGCTGCTGGACACCTACGAACGGCTGTCCTCGCGGACGCTGGCCGTCGTCCGCCGGGTGGCCGACGCGGGCGTGCCGCTCGTGCTGGCCAGCGGCAGGCCGCCGCGCTGGATCCCGTCCGTCGCCGAACCCGCCGGCCTGACCGGTTACGCGGTGTGCGCGAACGGTGCCGTGCTGTACGACATCGGCGAGGACCTCGTGGCCGAGGTGAACGGCCTGCTCGAGCCGATGCTCCTGCGCGAGGTGGTGGCCGAGGTGGCGCGGGCGCTGCCGCGCTGCGGGTTCGCGGCCGAGCGCATCGGCAAGCACGCGCTCGACTCGGACATCGGCAATCTCGTCATCGAGGACAGCTTCCGCAACCCATGGGGCGACGGCGAGGGCATGCGGGTGACCCGGGGTGAGATCGTCGGCCATCCGGCGATGAAACTGCTGGTGTCCAGGCCCGGGATGACCTCGGACGAGATGGCCGAGGCGGTCGGCGCGGTGCTCGACGAGTCCGTGGACATCACCTTCTCCGCGGGCTCGGGGCTGATCGAGATCTCCGCGCGCGGGATCACGAAAGCGACCGGACTCGCCGAAGTCGCGGCGCGGCTCGGTGTGCCGGCCGAGCGGATCATCGCGTTCGGCGACATGCCCAACGACGTGGCGATGCTGCGGTGGGCGGGGCACGGTGTGGCCATGGCGAACGCCCATCCGGCCGTACGCGAGGCGGCCGACGAGATCACCGGACCGAACACCGAGGACGGCGTGGCCCAGGTCCTCGAACGCTGGTTCTGAGGGCCGAACTCGCGCGCGGCGAAAGCCGGACACGCGCGTAGCGAAAGCCGGACTCGCGGGGTGGGGCGTCAGGTAGGGGGTTTGGGGGCGGTGCCGCCGAGGTGGGCGGGGAGCCACCAGCGGTCGTCCGGGCCGGACGGCTCGTCGGGGTACTCCGCCTGCGCCTTGTCCAGCAGCAGCGACATCCGGGTGCGCAGGTCGTCACCGGCGCCGAGCGGTTCGCCGACCAGGATCGAGATCGGCACGTGCCGCTGCGTCAGCCGTTTCGGATGGCCCTTGGTCCACAGCCGCTGGCCCCCCCAGACGGCCATCGGGAACACCGGCACCCCCGCCTCCTCGGCCATCCGCACCGCGCCGGACTTGATCGGCTCGACCGTGAACGACGGGCTGATCGTCGCCTCCGGGAACACGCCGACCACCTCGCCGGCCCGCAGCCGCCGGACGGCCTCGTCGTAGGAGGCCCGGCCCGCCTTCCGGTCGACCGGGATATGCCGCATCCCGCGCATGAGCGGGCCGGAGATCCGGTGCCGGAACACCGACTCCTTCGCCATGAACCGCACCCGCCGCTTCGCCGGCAGCGCGCCGAAGCCGCAGAAGACGAAGTCGAGGTAGCTGACGTGGTTGCACGCGATCACCGCGCCTCCGCGCCGCGGCAGCCGCTCGCCGCCTTCGACCCGCGGTTTCAGATCGAGGACCCGGAACATGGTCTTCGCGAACAGGATCACGGGTGGGTACACGAGCTCTGCCATACCACCAGGTTACGCGACCGTAGGTTACTCGTCAGTACACCGGGGTGCCGGAAAGGAGATGCCCGGGGAAGTAGGGTGCGCGCGATTCGGTTTCTTTGTTTTCGGGGCGGGAATTTGCTGACCATCGCGGCGTATCTGCTGGTGATCTTCGGACCGGGTGCGGTGATCGCCGCGCTCGCGGGCGCCCGCGGCTGGCTGCTGGCGGGGATGGCGCCCCTGCTCACCTATTGCGTCGCGGGCCTCGCCGGGCCCTGGTTCGCCACCATCGGAGTGCCCTTCAACCTGCCGAGTTTCCTGGTGGCGACGCTCGTTTTCGCCGGGATCGCGTTCGCCGTCCGGCGTCCGGCGCCCGGCGAACACCACTGGGACTGGCGCGGGCATACGGCCGTCGCGGTGTCCACACTGTTCGCCGCCACGATCGGGGCACGCACGCTTCTCCGCGGAATGGGTGAACTGTCCGCGATTCCCCAGGGATTCGACGCGGTTTATCACGCCGACGGAATCCGGTATATCGCTGAAACAGGTGACGGCAGCCTCACCGGAATGGGGACCCTGAACTGGTACCCGCACGGCCTTTTCTACCCGAACGCCTATCACCTCGTCGCCTCGCTCGTCGAGCGGCTGACCGGCGCGCCGATCCCGGTCGTGCTCAACGCGAACACCCTCCTGCTACCGGGCCTGCTGGCGTTGTCCCTGGTCGTGCTGGTGCGCCGGTTTCACGGGCGCGCGGTGCTCGCGGGCGCAGTCGCGCTGGTCTGCGTCGCGGCGGCGACCCTGCTGTATGACTCGCTGGGCGGACCGCTGCTGCCGTTCGTGCTGGGCCTCGCGCTCACCCCCCTCGGCACCGTCGCGTTGCGCGAGTACCTCCGGCGGCCGGGCCTCGACACGGGCTTCCTGCTCGCCGCGAGCATGATCGGGCTGCTGACGATCCACTCGTCGACCCTCTTCGCCGGGTTGCTGTTCGCCCTGCCGCTGCTGGCCAACCGCGCGATCGGCCGGAACCTGCTGCGGCTGCTGCCGATCGCGGCGGTGAGTCTCGTCGCGGCGTGGCTGCAACTGTCCGGCGCGATCGGGCTCGCCTCGGGGAGCCTCCCCTACAACGGCTGGCCGACCGAGACCACGACGAACAAGGCCGTCGGCATCCTGCTCGCGTTCCAGCGCACCGAGCCGCACGCGCAACTGTGGCTTTCCGCAGCACTCCTGATCGGGCTGATCGCCTGGCGCGGGCTCGGCGAACTGCGCTGGATCACCGCGTCCGCGGTACTGCTGGGCCTGTTCGCGGTGGCCGTGCTGTCCTCGGGAAACCCGCTGGTGAAAGCGCTTTCCCGGCCGTGGTGGAACGACCCGACCCGGATGGTCGCGATGGCCGCGATCCCGCTGTGCGTCCTGGCCGCGCACGGGCTCGCGGAGGTGCAGCGCGTGGTGCGCGACCGGTTCACGATGCGGTGGTTCGCGCCCGCGACAGCGGTCGTCGTGCTGGCCGGGTTCTTCGTGGTGAGCAACCAGCTCTACACGACGGCGAACGCGGCGATCATCCAACCGGGATACGGCCCGCACGACGGCATCGCCGAGGACGACCTCCCGGTCAGCCACGACGAGGAGCAGGCGATGCTCGAACTCGGGCGCCTCGCGAAACCCGGGCAGTGGGCGATGAACGACCGCGCCGACGGTTCGGTGTGGACGTACGCGCTGACCGGGGTGCGTACCGTGGCGGCGCATTTCGATCGCGCGCTGCCCACGCCGGAGTACACGTTGCTGGCCGCGCACTTCCGCGACTACGACACGAACCCGCAGGTGCGGGCGACGGTGGCGCGGCTGAACATACGGTGGGTGATCCTCGGCCGCGGCGGGTTCCCCACCGGACCGCATCCGCCGGGCCTGCTCAACCTGGACGGGCTGCCATTCCTGCGAGTGGCCTACCGGAACGCGGACGCCACGGTGTACCAGCTGCTGCCAGGGCGGTGAGCAGGTCCGCGACGGTGAACATGACCCGCGAGGTCAGCGCGTACGCGAGCGCCTGACCGGCGGGGATCCCGGCGGCGGTCAGCACCGCGACGAGCACCGCCTCGCGCACCCCGGCGCCGCTGGGCAGCAGGAAGGCGAAGGTGCCCGCGGTCATCGCGAGCGCCATCGCGCCGACGCAGGTGAGCAGGTCCGAGCCGGCGAGCAGCCAGAGGTGCACGCCTTGCAGGCACCACGCGACCAGCGCCGCCCCGAACGCCGTCACGGTCCGGCGGCCGGTGAGCTCCCGTTCCATCGGCGGGCGCCGCGCCAGTTTGAGCACCCTCGAAGCGCCCCACGACAGCACCTTCGGATGCAGTACGGCGGCGGCCGGGATCGTCGCCAGCAGCCACGTGCGCGGCCCGGCCAGGACCGCCAGTGGCAGTGCGGCGACGAGCCCGATGCCGAACTGCACCAGCGACCCGGTGAACACGCGTGCCCGCGAGAGGCCAGCCTTGCGGCCCAACTCCATCTGCAGGAGGTACGCCCACACCGAGCCAGGCACGTACTTCCCGAGTTGCCCCACGAGACAGATCCGCGCGCCGCGCCGGTAGCCGACCGGGGCGCCGAGGCCGTTGACCACGACCTGCCAGCCGTAGGTGGACACCGCGATGCTCGCGACGAGCGCGAGCAGGCTCAACCCCGAGGACTCCCATGCGATTCCGCGAAGGGTGCGCCAGAACTCGGTCCAGTTCGCGGCGAGTTCGCGCACCGCGAAACCGATGACCAGCACGAGCGCGGCCCAGCGTGCGACATCGAGAATCCTGGTCTTCATGGTCCTCAACCGGTGACGGTGATCAGTTTCGTGAATTCGGCGAGCAGATCGTAGCCGTCCCAGACCGGGGAGAACTCGAGCGCCGAGCCGAACGGCACGACCCGGTCCACCCCCGTTTTCCTGGCGAACTCGACAAGTTCCGCACGCTCGAACCCGAAATGGGTGACCGTCTGATCCTTGCGGACGACTTTCGGTACGAGTTCGGCGAGGGAGGAAACCTTCGAATGAGTGAAAACTCCGGCGCCGAGCCATTCTCGGAGCAGGTCTTCCGACTCGAGACTCGTCACCGCGTGACTGTCGAAGGAGATCTTCTCGACGAGACCGTCCGCCGCGGCGCCATAGGTGGCGACACGCTTCTGCACGGCCATGGCGGGCTCGGTGAGGTGCCCTTTCTCCTCGGCGACCGCCACCAGCAGTTCGCGGAACACGGCGGACACGTCGTCCTCGCCCACCCAGAACACGCCGCGTGGCGAGGAACAGGCCGCCTGATCGAACCAGTACGCGTCGGTGAAGAACGCCTCGACGGCCTTCCGCCGGCGCGCTTCGGACGCCCGCTGCCAGCCCGCGACGGACACGATCGCGAACGACGAGCGGTCGGGAAACGTCAGGTCACGCGCATGCGGCGCGAGCGGGAACTTCCGCAGGGCGCGCACCGAATCGTCGCCACCCCACAGCACACGCAGATCGGCGGCCGCCGACAGCTTCGCGGTCAACTCGTCGTCGCGGTCGTAGCTGATCATGTGCTGGGTGCGCGCGATGACCGGATCGTCCATCGAACGCCAGACGTCCAGGATCGCCCGCGCGGCCGCGCCCGCCCGTGGCGAGATCCGCACGACGTTGGTGTTCCCGGCGAGCGCCGACAGCGCCCACGAGTACACGAACACGGTGTCCACATTGGCCGGCGGCACGTGGAACACCACGCCGCGCGGGTACCGCAAACCGTCCAAACGGGACAGCTGCCGCCCGGTCTCGGCGCGCCGGAGGAAGAAACCCAGCGAGGCGAGTTCCGGATACCGCCGCCCAAGCGCGAGCAGGCGCCGCCCGAACCGGTCCAGGAAATCGACGACCCGCTCGTCACCGACTGCCAGCAACGGCCCATCGAGGCTCGGAAACGTCACCCCGCGACGGTATCGGAACAGCCGCGGACTTCGGCACGGGGCAGGCGCCCGAGCACCGAAAACCGCTTCCCCGGCCAGTCCCCGTCGTCGATCCCGTGACACACCCCGAGATCCTCGGTCAGCAGCACATGCCCGGGATACGACCGCGGCAGCGTGCTCACCACCTCCACCACGCCCGGCACGCCGATCGGCTGTTCCGCCCAGGTGCGCGGATCGCGGATCACGACGTCGGCGAACTCCGGGCAGTACAAGCCGTCGCCGGAGGGTCCTTCGAGGAAGACGGTGCCGATCTGCTCGACCATCCCGTAGTAGTTGTGGATCCGCCGCAGGCCTGTGTCCTCGGCGAAGCGCCGCCGGAACTCGGCGTTGTCGACGGCCCGCTCGATGAGCTTCTTCCAGCCGCCCGAGTGGATCAGGATCCCGTTCGACAGGTCGAGCCGGTGTTCGCGCGCCACCTCGTACAGGTATTGCCAGACCAGGAACGTGAACCCGAAGATCAGGAACGGCTCGCCGCCGTGCTCGGCCAGGAACCGCCGAAGGGCGGGCACATCCGGCCGCTCGTCCTCGTCGAGCAGGTACACATGCTTGCGGCCGAAGTTCGCCATCCCGAGCACTCCGGCGCCCCGCGCGGACCGCGAGCGCACGATGCTCCTGCGGTCCACCACGAGCATCGGCAGCCGGGATGGGCCGAGCACGCGCTGCAGGGTCGACGACAGGTGCCGCGTCTGCGCCGCCGCGGCGGCCTTGTCGAGAAAGATCCTCGACGGCGCGCCGGTCGTGCCCGAAGAAGTCAGCACCCGGAACACGTCCTCGTCCGGAATGCTCTTGAGCGCGTGCGTCTTGAACAGGCGCACCGGAAGCCATGGCAGGTCCGCCACCTCGGCGAACGCATCGCCGGTGCCGAGCGCCGAGAGGATCCGGTCGTACTCGCCGCACCGCGACCGGTGATACGCGGTCAAGTCGTAAAGCCGGGCCACCAGGCTCATATCAGCTCCGCCAGCGCCTGGTAGTCGATCTTCCCGCTGGCCAGCAACGGGACCACGTCGATCGGGCGGACGTCGAAACCCGAGGCGTGCAGGTGCAGGCGTTCGCCGAGCGCGCGCGAAGCCTGCTTGCACACGTCCTTCGCGACACCCTCCGCGAACAGCACGACCTTGTCGTCGGCGGCGATCGCGGCGACGATCTCGATGCCGAGCCCGGTCGCGCGCGCCGCGTGCTCGAGATCGTCGAGGCCGACCCGGTTACCGAACACCTTGCCGATGCGCTTGAGCCTGCCGGTGACGAACAGGAACCCGTCCTCGTCGAGGTAGCCCAGGTCACCGGTCGGCAGCAGGCCGCCGAGTTCGTCGCCGAGCGCGAGCGCCGCCGCGTCCTCGGCGTAGCCCATCATCACGTTGGGACCCCGGTAGACCACCTCGCCGGTGATCTTCGGGTGCGTCGTCTCCGAGCCGTCACCGTGGCGGATGCTGAACTGCCCGCCCGGCACCGCGGGCCCGACCGACGCGGGCTTGTGCGCCAGCAGTTCCGCGGGCATCGTCGCCATCCGCGGCGACGCCTCGGTCTGGCCGTACATCACGTACAGCCCGCCACCGGCCGCCCGCATCTTGGTGTCGAATTCGTCGACCAGTTCGGGCCGCAGCCGCCCGCCCGCCTGGGTGAGCTTGCGCAACCGCGGGTAGCGCGCCGGGTCGAAGTCCAGGCGCCGCAACATCTCGTAGTGATACGGGACCGCCGCCAGCGACGTGCAGCCGGCACTGGACACCGAGTCCCAGAACGGACGGCCGAGGATCCCCGACGGTTCGATCACCACGGTCGCGCCCTGCGCGAGATGAGAGTTCAGCACCGACAGCCCGAAGCTGTAGTGCGGCGGCAGGCTCGTCGGCGCCACGTCGTCCGGCCCTATACCGAGGACCTCCGCGATCGCGCGCGCGTTGGACAGGATCGCGCGCCGGGAGAGCCGGGCGAACTGCGGCGCGCCGGTGGAGCCGCTGGTGGCCAGCAGGATCGCGAGCTCCGGATGCGGCGCCACGCCTTCGGGGTCGGCACGCAGCCAGTGCCCGTCCTCGGCGCGGTACCCGGGCGGCGGTTCGGCGCAGGGCGCGGAGAGCACCGCTCCGGGCCGGAACCGGGCGATCAGGGAGGCCAGCGAGTCCGCATTCAACGCGGGGTCGATGAGCGCGACCGCGCGACCGCTCTCGAAGGCCGCCAGATACCGCAGCAGATCGGGCATCCCGATCGAAACCCGGGTGAACAGCACGCCTTCGGGCAGCGTGGAAAGCGCTTCCGCGATCCGGGCGACCTCGCGCCTGAGCGCGGCGTGCCCGAGCGCGCGACCGGAAACCGTGTCGACGAGTCGTGCGCCGTCACCGATGAGCGTCACAGGACCGCCTCCTCACGCGAGCAACTGCGTCACCAGGTCCAACGCCGCCTTGTAGCTCGACAGGTCGAGCACCTGGTCGGTGTCGAGTTGCACCTCGAACTCGTCCTCGATCGCGGCGACGAGCGTAATATGCCCGACCGAGTCCCACGCCTCGATCCCGCGATACTCGAGTTTCTCGACGTCAGCGTCCTCGTCGAGGTCCAGTGCCGACACGAACACGGCCCGCAGGCGCTGTCCGATCTCCACGTTTTCAGTCCTTCCGCTCGTCCCAGGCTCGCACCAAGGTAGAGAGCCCGGTGGGCAGCGTGTTCGTCAACCCATCGGGTGGAAGTCGCGCTTTGCCCTTGAGCCACGGTTCGAGCTGATCAATCGTGTCCTGGTCGAGGCCCAGCCGGGCGAGCCCGACCACGTTGAGGCCGGTGACCCTGGCGGGGTTGCCGACGCAGATCGTGAACGCACCGACCTCGCGCCGGACGGCCGCGCCCATGCCAACCATGGCGCCAGGGCCGATCCGTACGTGCTGGTGGACCATCGTGCCCATCCCGAGGTTGGCTCGCGACCAGACGTGCACATGCCCGCCCAGCACGACATTGGAGGCCAAGGTCACCGCGTCCCCGATGAGGCAGTCATGTGCGACATGAGCGCCTCGCAGGTAGTAACCGTCGTCACCGAGCACGGTCGGGCGCCGCGTGCCCTGATGCACGCTGGCGTACTCGCGGATCCGGTTGCGGTGCCCGATGCGCACGCCCGCGCCCGCGGGCTCGTCGTCCCAGCCCGGATGCGGGCCGTCACGGTCCTCGGCCGGGGTGCCGATCGTGACGTGCGGGCCGATCCAGTTGCCGTCGCCGAGCACGGCGGGACCGGTGATGACGGTGTACGGCCCGATGACGTTCCCGGTCCCGAGCGCGACACCCGGCCCCAGCACCGCGGTCGGGTGGATGCGATTCACGGGGCGCAACCCTACCCACCGGCCGAAGGAGGTATCGCCGCATGATTCCCCTTACCGTGGTCGACGTCCGTGACGCCGAGCCGCTCGTGATCGAGGTCCTGCGCTCGGGCGGGCTCGCCCAGGGGCCGATGGTCGGCCGGTTCGAGGACGCCTTCGCCCGCGTCGCGGGCACGGCGCACGCGGTGGCGGTGAACAGCGGGACGACGGCGCTCGTCGCGGCGTTGCAGGCGCTCGGGCTGCGCCCGGGTGACGAGGTGATCACGTCCCCGTTCACGTTCGTGGCCACGCTGAACGCGATCCTCGAAGCGGGTGCGACGGTCCGGTTCGCCGACGTGTCACGCGAGGACTTCGCGCTCGACCCGGACGCGGTGGCACGGGTGATCGGGCCGCGCACGAAGGTGCTGCTGCCCGTGCACCTGTACGGGCAGGTGGCGGACATGGGCAAGCTCGCTCCGCTGGCCGCCGAACACGGTCTGCACCTGGTCGAGGACGCGGCGCAGTCGGTGGGCTCGGCGTTCGAGGGCCAGGCGGCCGGCTCCTACGGCTTGGGCTGCTTTTCGTTGTACGCCACGAAGAACGTCACGACCGGCGAAGGCGGCGTCGTCACCTGCGACGACGACGAACTGGCCGACCGGCTGCGTGTGCTGCGCAATCAGGGCATGCGCGCGCGGTACCGGTACGAGCTGGCCGGGCACAACTACCGGATGTCGGAGCTGCACGCCGCCGTCGGCATTCCCCAGCTGGCACGGCTCGACGAGTTGGTCGCCGCCCGGCGCCACAACGCCAAGCAGCTCTCGACCGGGCTCGCCGGAACGCCTGGGCTCGCGGTGCCGGCCGTGCTGCCGGGGCGTTCGCATGTCTGGCACCAGTACACGGTGCTGATCGGCCCGCACGCGATGCTCTCGCGCGACGAACTCGCCGCCGAGCTGACCGGCCGGGGGATCGGCACCGGCGTGTACTACCCGAGCCTGGTGTTCGATCACGACTGCTTCCGGGGCCATCCGCAGATCCCGGCGGTGTCGCCCGAGCAGTTCCCGGTGGCGCACCGGCTGACTCAGGAAGCGCTGTCGCTGCCGGTGCACCCGGCTCTCACCGAGTCCGATGTGGACACCGTCGTGCGAGAAGTCAGAGAGGCGCTGGGCGCATGAGACTGGCCTTGGTGGGCACCGGATGCATGGGCCGGTTGCACGCGAGGACGATAGCCGGCTCGAGGGCTTCGCTGGTTCGGGTCATCGAGCCGCGAGCCGACGCGGGGCGGGCTTGTGCCGCGGAATTCGGTGCCGCCTGGGCGCCTTCGCTGGACACCCTGTCCGATGTGGACGCCGTGGTGCTCGCCTCCGCGACCGAATCCCATCACGAGCTCGCACTGGAGATCCTCAAGCAGGGCAAGCCTTTGCTCGTCGAGAAACCGGTGGCGGACGAACTGGGCGCGGCCGAGGAGATCGTCCGGCTGTCGGAGAACCTCGGCGTGCCGGTGATGTGCGGGTTCGTCGAGCGGTTCAACCCGGCCGTCGTGACGGCGATGAGCCTGGTGACGGAACCGGTGCACCTGATCGCCCACCGGCACGGCCCCTATGCGCCGCGGATCCGCACCGGCGTGGCGTGGGATCTGCTGGTGCACGACGTGGACCTCGCGATCCGGTGCTTCGGGTGCTCGCCGGTCCGGGTCACCTCCGCCGCGGGCTACTTCCATCCCGCTTCGGCGCCGGCTGCGGAGGACACGGTGGACGCGACGCTGTCGTTCCCCACCGGAGTCGCCACCCTGTCGGCTTCCCGCCTCGGGCAACGGAAAACGCGCACGATCACGATGTCCGAACTGGACCGGGTGATCGAAGTGGACCTGGTGGCACGGTCGATCGTCGTGACCCGCGGGTCAGCGGTGGAGGTGCATGAGCCGACGGGGCCCGAGCCGTTGGCCGCGCAGCTCGAGTATTTCCTTGCGCTGGCGGCCGGTCAGGTGGATGCGGACGCCGAACGCGCCTCGATCCTGCCCGCGCACCAGGTCATCGCTCAGGCAACCAACCCCCACCCCTCGTGATGCTCGTGATGCCGTGAGGGACCCCCTCATGCCCTATACGACCGTGAGGGGCCCCCTCACGGCAAGCGGGCGTTCTTGGCGCGGACCCGCTCGGCCTCGGACTCCACGTAGTCCTCGTCGTAGCGCTGGAACACACGCGCCGGATTGCCCGCGACGAGGCAGCGGTCCGGCACGTCCTTCGCCACCACCGAATTCGGCTGCACGGTGGCGAAATCCCCGATCGTGACGCCCGGCATGATGACCGCGTGCCCGCCGAGGAAGCAACCCTTGCCGATCACGACCGGGGTCCGCTCGATGAGATCGCTGCCGGAGTGGTTCTCCAGCATCATGTTCGCCAGCCAGCTCGAATGCGTGAACACGAGCGTGCCCACGCCGACGCTCGTGTGCTCGCCGATCGTCAGGCCGCCGCTCGCGTCGAGCACCGCGTCCTCGCCGATCCAGCAGTGCTCCCCGAGGATCAGCCGCTCCGGGTTGATGATCTTCGCGCGCTCGCGGATCCGCGTCGTGTCCGGCAGGCCGAGGTACCGCGCGCGCTCGGCGTCGTTGAGGTACTGGCCGACCAGCTGGGTCAGGATCTCCGGCCGGAGCCGGTTGCTGCGCTCGTCGTCGAAGAACACAGTGCCTCCAGTAGTCGCAGATGATGCTTGGCCACCACGTCGAGCGCGAAATGCTCGCGCACCAGCGCGCTCGCGCGGCGGGCCAGGTCGGCCCGCCACCGCGGGTCGTCGAGCAGCCCGATGACGGCTTCCGCGACCGCGCCAGGGTCGTCCGGTGGGACAAGCAGGATGTTCTCGCCATTGCGCAGTTCCACGCCCGGATAGTTGTCGGGCGCGACCGAGGCGATGGTCGCCGTACCGGACAGCATCGCTTCGAGCGAAGCCGTACCGCATCCGCCGTTGAGGTCGTGCGCGACGACGTCCGCCGCGGCGAAATACGACGGAACCTCCTCGCGCGGCACCGCGCCCCGCACGACGATCGCATCCCGGACGCCGAGTTCCTCGGCCCGGCGCAGGAACTCGTCGTGGTACACCCGCCCGACGACCGTCACGGTGGTGCCAGGGTGTTTCGCCAGGATCGACGGCAACGCCTCGACGAGCGGCAACCGGTTCCGCAGCGGGATAACGTGGCCGAGAGACAGGATCGACGCGCCTTCCCGTTCCCCCGTCCGGACATCGGCACGGTCGAAGAACCCGGTGTCGATCGGGATCGGCAGATGCACCGAGTTCGCCGCGGTCGTCCCGTAGCGGCGGGCGCAGTAGTCCGCGCCCAGCTTGTCGAGCAGGATGTGCAGCGGGCCGATCCGCCGCAGCATCGGCTTCACCAGTACCGCGTCGAGCGCCCGGAAGATCGCGCCGTACCAGGGATTTTCGCTGACCAGTAGCGTGTGGATGGTCACTATGGACGGTACACCGAGCCGCCGCCCGTAACAGCCCGCGAGCCAGGACAGGTCGAAGAACTGTCCGTGCAGATGCAGCGCATCCGGCTGGAACTCGTGCAGCAGCCGTCGGATCCGCCGCCGGTTGCCCGGCACCATCGCGGCGAAGCTGAGGTCGAAGTCGATCGACAGGCCCAGTATCGGCATCCGCACCGCGGGCAACCGGATGATCCGGTAGCCGTCGCGCTCCTCCTCCGCCGGCGCCTGGCCGTAGGCGGCGGTCAGCACGAGCACGTCGTGCCCGGCCTCGGCGTACTTCCCCGCGAGCGCCGCGGCCATATGAGCGCTCCCGCCGACTCGCGGCGGGAAGAAGTTGTTGACGACGACGATCCGCATTTCAGCGGTAGGACTCGACGAGTTCGCGCATCCCCTGCTCGACGGGAATGCTCGGCTCCCAGCCGAGCACCTCGCGCGCGCGGGCGACGTCCGCGGCACGGCGCGACACCAGCACTTCGCGCGGGTTGAACTCGGGCTCGACGTCCGCGCCGACCGCTTCGATGAGGATCTTCGCGAGCGTCGCGATCGACGTGTCGATCCCGGTGCCGATGTTGACCGGCAGGTTCGCGCGCGAGGATGCCAGGGCCAGCACCACAGCCTTCGCGAGATCGGTGACGTGCACGAAGTCCATCGACTGCTCGCCGCGGCCGTCGATCACCGGTGGCCTGCCCGCGCGCAGCCGCTGGATGAAGTGGTTGATGACCGAGGTGTAGTACGCCTCGATCTTCTGGCCGGGACCGTAGACGTTGAAGAACCGCAGGGCGAGCCACGAAAGCCCGTGCCGCCGCTCGTAGAAGCCGAGCAGATCCTCGCCCGCGCGCTTGCTGATGCAGTACGGGGTCAGCGGGCGCAGCGGGTCGTCCTCGTGCATCGGCAGCTTCTCCGGCTCGCCGTACACCGACGCCGAGGACGCGAACACCAGGCGCCGCACGCCTTCCGCGGCCGCGGCGGCGAACACGTTGTGGTTGCCCGTCATGTTGATGTCGATCGACTCGTGCGGATCCGCGATCGACTTGTTGATCGACACGGTCGCGAAGTGGATCACGTGCGTGCAGCCGCGGATCGCCTCGCGCACCGCGCCGCCGTAGCGCACGTCCCCCTCGACGAGCTCGACCCGGCCGGTCGCGACGAACTCGCCGACGCGCTCCCGGTCGCCGCGGGTCATGTTGTCGAAGATCCGCACCGCGTAGCCGCGTTCGAGCAGCAGCGGGATCGTGTGCGCGGCGATGAATCCCGCGCCACCGGTGAAGAACACCTTGTGCTCAGTCATGCACCTCTCCTCGGACGGCTTCGATCACGCGGTCCACCTGTTCCCCGGTGAGCTCGGCGTGCATCGGGATCGCGAGGTGCCGGCGGAACGCGTCCGCGGACACCGGGCAGGGCGCGCACCCGCCGTAAACCGGCTGCAGGTGCGAGGCGTAGGTGCCGATCGTGCACTGCACACCGCGTGCGCGCAGGCTGTCCATGGCCCGGTCACGATCGATCCCAGGCGCGAGCAGCAGCAGGTACGACTGCCACGGGTGCACTCGGTCCGGCAGTTCCTCGGGCACCCGCACACCGGCCAGCCCCGCGAACCCCTCGGCATACCGCTTCGCGACGAGCCGCCGTGCGGCCAGGATTTCGGGGAGGCGGTCCAGTTGCACGGTCAGGATCGCGGCCTGCACGTCGGAGAGGCGGAAGTTGTAACCCAGCTCGTCGAAGACGGGCACCGTTTGCCGGCCGTAAGCGGGCCGCACGCCGTAGGTGTGCAGTTTGCGCGCGCGCTCGATCAGCTCCGCGTCGTCCGAGACGAGCGCCCCGCCCTCGCCGGCGGTGATGCCCTTGCGGCCGTGGAAGGAGAACGCCGCGAGATCGGCCAAACTCCCGGCCGGGCGCGTGCGGTAGCTCGCACCGGCCGCGCACGCGGCGTCCTCGAACAGCCAGAGCCCGTGGCGGTCCGCGATCGCGCGGTACTCGTCGAAATCCCCCGGCTGGCCGGCGAGGTCGACGACAAGGATGCCCACGGTGCGCGGGCTGATCGCGGCCTCGATCGCGGCCGGGTCCGCGCAGAACGAGTCAGGCCGCACATCGGCGAACACCGGGGTGGCCCCGGCCTGCAGTACCGCGTGCCCGGTGGCGGGAAAGGTGTAGTCCGCGACGACGACCTCGTCGCCGGGGCGTACGCCGAGCGCACGCAACCCGAGGAACAGGGCGGAACCGCAGTTGCTCGTCGCGAGGGCATGCGCCGTCCCGGTCAGCTTCGCGAAACGCTCCTCGAACCGGCGGCAGGCAGGACCGGCTCCCGCGAGCCACCCCGAGGCGAACACCTCCGCCACGGCGGCCAGTTCCGGCTCGCCAACGCTCGGCCTGCCCAGCGGGATCGTCACCAGTGCTCCTTAGAGTCGCGCGAAGTCTAAGCAGCACACCCCCTCACCTGATCGGGCGAACCACCTGGAATGGCCCGTAGCTACCCTGGGCCGTGTGGCGCAGCGTGTGGTGGTAATCGGCGGCGGGATCCTCGGGCTGGCCGTGGCGTGGGAACTGACCCGGCGGGGCAGCCACGTAACCGTGCTGGAGAAGGAAAATTCCTGGGCAGCCCACCAGACCGGGCACAATTCGAACGTCGTGCACGCCGGGCTGTACTACCGGCCCGGCTCCGCGAAGGCCCGCATGTCCGTCGCGGGCAACCGGTCCATTGTGGACTTCGCGCGCGCGAACGGCGTCGGCGTCGAGGTGTGCGGCAAGCTCGTCGTGGCCACGGCCGAAGCCGAACTGCCCGCCCTGGGCGTCCTGGCCGAGCGGGCCGAGGCGAACGGCGTCCCGGCGAAGCTGATCTCGAGCGAGGAAGCGCGCGAGTACGAGCCCGAAGTCTCCTGCGTGAAGGCCCTGCGCGTCGAGTCCACCGGCATCATCGATTTCCCCGGCGTCTGCGCCGCGCTCGTGCGCCTGCTCGAGGAAAAGGGCGCCGAACTGCGGCTCGGCACGCCCGCGCTCGCGATCCGGCCCGGCCGCGCCGGCGGTGTCGAGATCGCCACCGGCCGTGAGGTGCTGGCGGCCGACGCGCTGGTGAACTGCGCCGGACTGCAGGCCGACCGCGTCGCCGAACTCGCCGGGCTCACCCCGACCGCCCGGATCGTCCCGTTCCGTGGCGAGTACTACGAACTCCGCCCGGCTCGGGCACATCTCGTACACGGCCTCATCTACCCGGTGCCCGATCCGGCGCTGCCGTTCCTGGGCGTGCACCTGACCCGCATGCTCGACGGCAGCGTGCACGCCGGCCCGAACGCCGTGCTCGCGCTGCGCCGCGAGGGCTATCGCTGGCGCGACATCTCCGCGGCCGACCTGCTCGATGTCGCCCGCTACCCCGGCTCCTGGCGGCTCGCCCGCAAATACGCCTACCCCACCGGCCTCGACGAGATCCGCCGGTCGCTGTCCAAACGCCGGTTCGCGGCGAGCCTCGCCCGGCTCGTGCCGGCCATCGGGCCCGAGGACATCGTGCGGGCCGGCTCCGGCGTGCGCGCGCAGGCGCTGTTCCCGGACGGTTCGCTCGTGCAGGACTTCCTGATCTCGAGCGCGCCGAACCAGGTCCACGTGCTCAACGCGCCGTCCCCCGCCGCGACGAGCGCGCTGGAGATCGGCAAGCACGTGGCTAACCTGGTATCCGCTTAGCCACCACCGGCGCCGCCTTGCGCACGGCGTCGCAGGACTTCGTGCCGTCGACGAAGTTCTGGCTGGTCAGGGCGATGAACGCCAGATCGGACAGGGTGACGGCGAGGTTGCACATGGAGTCACCCAGCACGCTCGGGTAGTCGTCCCAGGTGACCCCGCCGAGCCGTTCCTGCCCGGACGGCGCGCTCGAGAAGTACTCCCGCACGTTGAGGTCGGTCGCGTAGAAGATCTGCAGCGAGCCGTCGAGATCCGAGACCGGGTTCGAGGAACGCCACTCGCAGCTCGGCGGCACCAGCGCACCCTTGTCCTCGGGTTTCGGCGTGCCCGGCACGCGCAACCCGAGTTGCACGGCCTCGTCGCTCGTCAACAGCGAGCAGGGATCGGTCGAAAAGGCGGGCGTCACGGTCACCCGCCGCGGATCCGGCTGCGGGACCCCGCTCACCGAGCTGGTGCAGCCACCGGCGAGCAGCACGATGGCCAAGCATGCCGCACCTGCGCGCACTCGCGCCCCCTCCAAGGTTTAACGACCCGGTAACACGAGCCGCCCGTCGTTTTCGCACGTCGAACCTACCGTCTGCGGTGGAGTCGCATGGGTGAGAAGGGGAAGTTCCATGACCGTCAGTCCCTTCGAGGTCACGCTGCCCGCGCAGGTCGGGGTCGGCGTGGTCGCCCCGTTCGACTTCGCGCTCGATCGCGAGCTGTGGCGCTGGGTGCCCGATCAGGTCTGCCTGCACACCACCCGCCTGCCGTACCTGCCAGAGCCGGTCACCGTGCAACTCGCGGAAGCGCTCAGCGACCCGCACGGCGTCCGCCGCGCGACCCGCGACGTGCTCGCACCCGAGCCGCTCGTCGTGGCCTACGCCTGCACGTCGGGCAGCTTCGTCGATGGCGCCGCGGGTGAGGCCGCCCTGGTGGCCGGCATGCTCGACGCGGGCGCCCCGTCCGCCGTCACCACGTCCGGCGCGCTCATCAGCGCGTGCACGAAGCTCGGGATCCGCCGGCTCGCGGTGATCACGCCATACGTCGAGGACGTGACCGGCCGCCTGCTGTCGTTCCTCGCCGAGTACGGCATCGCCACCACCGCGAGCGTCGGCCTCGGCATGCTCGGCGACATCTGGAAGATGTCCTACTCCGAGGTCCTCGGCGCGGTCGCGGACCTGGACGTCACCGGCGCCGACGCGCTGTTCGTCAGCTGCACCAACGTGCCCACCTACGACCTGGTCGCCCCGCTGGAACGGCGGCTCGACCTGCCCGTGCTCACCGCGAACCAGGTCACCATGTGGGCGGCGCTACAGCACGCCGGCTCGGCCCTGGCCCAGGCAAGCGCGCTCACCGCGCCGCTGCCCGTGCCCGAGGTCGCGTGAGACGGGCCGAACGCGAAGAGGTTTAATGATCGGGCTCGGGGGGGCGCTGTCATTCGCCATCCTGAGAAAGGTGTGACTTCGTGGGGCTCCACCCTGCCCGCGCGCTGAGACCGGCGCGCACACTCGTCACCGCCGCGGCCGCGTTCCTGCTGGTCGCCACCGGCTCCGCGACTGCCGATGCCGCCGCTCAGCAGCACGTTTCGTACCTGGGGCTCGACTTCAGCGTGCCGGCCGACTGGCCGGTGCTCGACCTGACCGCGAACCCGCACACCTGTGTCCGGTTCGATCAG
The DNA here is from genome assembly GCF_006152065.1 of Amycolatopsis alkalitolerans. Taxonomy (GTDB): domain Bacteria; phylum Actinomycetota; class Actinomycetes; order Mycobacteriales; family Pseudonocardiaceae; genus Amycolatopsis_E; species Amycolatopsis_E alkalitolerans. The sequence goes on along the minus strand of NZ_VDFW01000006.1, from coordinate 216,330 downwards.
CACGCGGTGTACCTCGGCGTGCCCGGTCCGGATCAGGACTGCCCGAGCGGGCTCGTCGGCCGCACCGAGGCGCTGCTCGTGCAGCCGTCGGACGCGACCGCCACGACCAGCGTCGAGAACTCCGCGGGGCGGCAGATCACGGCCACCCGGCCGGGTGTCACGATCTCCGCGGCCTACGGCGCCGACCGCGCGCTGGTCACCGGGATCCTCAGCGAGGCCGGACTGCCCGCGCCCACGCCGCGCACCAGCACCGGCCTGGTGTCCCCGCGGCTCGCGACCGCGGGAGTGCCCAGCACCACCACGAACGGCTCCGGCGAGGGCTTCGACGCGTGCTCCGCGCCCAGCAGCACGGTGATGAGCGCCTGGCGCAGCAGCTATTCGAACGTCGGCATCTACCTTGGCGGGTCCGACATGGCTTGCACGCAGCCGAACCTGACGGCCGACTGGGTCAGCACGCAGGCGGCGGCCGGGTGGTCCTTCATGCCGATCTACGTGGGCCCGCAGGCCGCGTTCGGTGAGCTGACCGATCCGTCCAACCAGGCGGTCACCGCCGCGCAGGACGCGATCGCGCAGGCCACGAACCTCGGCTTCGGCCCCGGCAGCGTCCTCTACTACGACATGGAGGCGTACTCGTCCGGCCAGGGCCCGGCGGCGCTGGCGTTCGAGGCCGCCTGGAACAGCGAACTGCACAAGGCCGGGTACCTCTCCGGGATCTACGGCGCCGCCTACTCCACGGTCCAGGACCTCGTCGCGAACTACGGCAACGCGGCCACCCCGGACGTCGCCTTCGTCGCCAAGTGGGACAACACCGACGACACCAGCCTCCCCGTGCTGCCGAGCGCAGCGTGGGCAAACCACCAGCGGGTGCACCAGTACTCGGGCAACGTCAACGAGACCCACGGTGGGTACACGCTCAATATCGACAAAGACGTGCTCGACGTCGGCGTCGCGGGTGCGGCCGCCGTCCCGGTGCCGAACCGCTACGTGCCCGCGGGTCCGACACGACTGCTCGACACGCGGAACAACGGCGGCACCATCGCCGCCGACAGCACGTACACGCTCCCGCTGAGCGGAGTCCCGTCCAGCGTCACCGCGGTCGTGCTGAACGTGACTGTCACGAACCCCACGGATTCCGGCTACCTCACCGTGTACCCGGACGGCAGCAAACGGCCGACGGCGTCGAACCTCAACTTCGTCCCGGGCCAGACCGTGCCCAACCTGGTGACGGTGCCGGTGACCGACGGCAAGGTCAGCTTCTACAACCGGTTCGGCACCGTGGACGTGATCGCGGACCTCTTCGGCTACTACACCACCGGCAGCGGCAACACGTTCACCCCCGCCGGGCCGACCCGCCTGCTCGACACGCGGAACAACGGCGGAACGCTCGGCGCCGACAGCACGTACACGTTGCCGCTGAGCGGAGTTCCCTCCGGCGTCACGGCGGTCGTGCTGAACGTGACGGTCACGAACCCCACGGATTCGGGCTACCTCACGGTGTACCCGGACGGGACGTCTCGGCCGACCGCGTCGAACCTGAACTTCGTCCCCGGCCAGACCGTGCCCAATCTCGTCATCGTCCCGGTGACGAACGGCAAGGTCGACTTCTACAACCGGTTCGGCACCGTGGACGTGATCGCGGACCTCTTCGGCTACTACACCACCGGCAGCGGCAACACGTTCACCCCCGCCGGGCCGACCCGCCTGCTCGACACCCGGAGTAACAGCGGCACCATCGGCGCGGGTGGCACCTACGCGCTGCCGCTGACCGGGGTGCCGGCCAGCACCACCGCCGTGGTGCTGAACGTGACGGCCACCAACCCGACCGACTACAGCTTCCTGACCGTCTACCCGGACGGGACGTCGAGGCCGACCGCGTCGAACCTCAACTACGTCCCCGGCCAGACCGTGCCCAACCTCGTCATCGTCCCGGTCACGAACGGCAAGGTCGACTTCTACAACCGGTTCGGCACCGTGGACGTGATCGCGGACCTGTTCGGCTACTTCACGTCGTGACGCGCGGGTGGTGCGGAGGCCAGGTCCCTCCGCACCACCTCCCGGTCGCCGCGACTACCCTGGGTGCAGCAAAATCCCGGCTCGTACCTGGAGTACCGATGCACGACCCTCGCCTGCTGCTCGACCCCGAGACGGACGCCGCCGCCAAGCTGCGCCGCCGCGGGTACGTGCTCGACACCGACCGCCTCGGCAAGCTGGTGAGCAGGCGGTCCGAGGTCATCAGCGAGGGCGACCAGGCGCGCGCGCAGTCGAAGAAGTCGGCCGCCGAGGTGCAGGCCGCCGCGCGCCGCGGCGAGGACATCACCGAACTGCGGGAACAGGCGCGGCTGCTGAAGGTCCGCATCGGTGAACTGGAAGAGGAGCAGCGTTCGGTCGAGGCCGAGCTGAACGATTTCCTGCTGGCGGTGCCGAACCTCCCGCTCGACGAGCTACCCGACGGTGCCACCGAGGACTTCGCCGAAGAGGTGCGCCGCTGGGGCACGATTCCCGAGTTCGACTTCGAGCCGCTCGACCACGTCGATCTCGGTGAGCGCGCGGGCTTCCTGGATCTTCAGCGCGCGACGAAGCTTTCCGGCCCGCGGTTCGCCGTGTTCAAGGGCCCGGGCGCGCGGCTCGAGCGGGCGCTCGCCACGTTCTTCCTCGATGTGCACACGCAGGAGCAGGGCTACACGGAGTTCTCGCTGCCCGCGCTCGTGACCCGGCAGACGATGACCGGGACCGGCCAGCTGCCGAAGTTCGAGGAGGACCTGTTCCGCACGAGCGTGGCGGACCGGGAGCTGTTCCTCATCCCGACCGCCGAGGTGCCGCTGGTCAACCTGCACGCGGGCGAAATGCTCAACCTCGAGGACCTGCCGCTGCGCTACACGGCGTACACGCCGTGCTTTCGCTCGGAGGCCGGGTCCTACGGCCGCGACACCCGCGGCCTGATCCGGCAACACGAGTTCTCGAAGGTGGAGCTGGTCCAGCTCGTCGATGCGGCCAAGTCACGCGAGGCGCTGGACGAGATCCTCACGCACGCCGAGGAGACGCTCCAGAAGCTCGGCCTCGCGTACCGCGTGATCAAGCTGCCGGCCGGGGACGTCGGGTTCTCCGCGCAGATCACCTTCGACATCGAGGTGTGGCTGCCCAGCCAGCAGACCTACCGCGAGATCTCGAGCGCGTCGGACACCGGCGTGTTCCAGACCCGCCGGGCCGGGATCCGCGCGAAGGGCAAGGACGGCAAACGCGGCGCGGTGGCCGCGTTGAACGCCTCCGGGCTGCCGGTCGGCCGGACGCTCGTCGCGCTGGTCGAGCAGTGCCAGCAGGCCGACGGCTCGATCCGGATCCCCGAGGCGCTGGTGCCGTACACCGGTTTCGCGATGATCAACGCGGACGGTACGACGAGCTGACGGGGTGGTTGCGTTGACAGAGCCCGTTGATCCCGCACTCGGCTAGGCCCGGTGCGGCGGTTCGAGAAAGGCGACACCGGCTTCGAGATCGACCGACGAGCGCGGCGGGGCGCCGTCCTCCTCTCGCTGGGGCAGTACCAGCTCGATGTCGCGCTGCTCGAGTTCCACGCGTTTCGTGCCGTACAGGAAGGAAAACAGCTCCTCGTTGGCCAGCCCCGCCGCCGACCTGGTGCTCCGGCGGCGCCACGGGAGCCAGTTCAACCGCGCGCCGGCGGATTCCAGCAACGCGAGCACGAACAGACCGACCACCAGGCCGGGTATCGAAAGCGCCCAGACGACTCCCATGGCCGGTCAACGCCTGGCCTGCCGGAAAAGTTGCCGCCGCGCCTACGGCGTCGCCATCACCCCGCCGACGCCGGTGCGCTCCATCGGCGTTCCGACCAACTCGACCGTCACCCCCGAGCGGACGCGTTCGCCGAACACCGCGACGATCGCGTCGGTGACACCGGCGATCAGCCGGGCCACGATGTCCTGCGCGTCGGGCCTGCTGAAGGCCGCCTCGTTGATCCCGAACGTGACGCTCGGCGAAGGCGATTCGGCCGGCTTGCCGCCGATGCCCCACCGGTTGGCAGGCAGGCCGATCAGCTGCACGACCGCGATCTCCCGTGCCCAGTCCCCGTAGACCTCGACGACCGCGTCGGTCAGCGCCCCGATCAACTCGACCTCCCGGCCGGCGAGATCGTCTTCGAGCGCACGTACGGTCAGATGCGGCATGACAACCCCTAAAATGAGTTTGATCGCAAATAAGCTTTGCAAACAAAGGTAATGGAGGCGACCGGCGCATGTCAACGCCCGGGTCCACGGACGACGCCGTCCGGGAGTTGCTGCTGCTGATGCCACGACTGGTCGGCCGGGCGAAACGCCTGCCGCTGCCCGAACAACTCCGGTCGTTCGACCTCGCCCCGCGGCATCTCTCGCTGCTGACCCTGCTGCTTCACGACGGTCCGCAGACGGTGTCACAACTGGCCGACCGGCTGAGCGTGGCGCCGACCACGGTGAGCCTGCTCGTGAGCGACCTGAGCCGCAAGGGCGTACTGGTCCGGCGCGAGGACGAGGACGACCGCCGCCGCCGCATCATCGACATCAGTACCGAAAGCCGCCCGGCCATCTCGCAGTGGCTCTCGCCGGGGGCACAGGCGTGGCGGCACGCGCTCGAACCGCTGACGCCGGCGCAGCAACGGATGTTCGTCGACACCCTGCTCGCCTACGAAGCCGCGTTCACTCCGGACGACGGCTAGGCGCAGAGTCGACGGAACGTTCCTATGTGGACAGTCGCGAAGCGACACGCAAGGTCGACACCACCCGAATAGCCCAGTCCCCGGACCAGGCGGGCAACTCGAAAGTGTTAATACACGTGTTCGATATCGTGCTAGGCTGTTTTCATGACCAGCAACCTCTCCTCCCTGAGCGACACGGAGCTGTTGGATGCCGTGCGGGAGAAGGAGATCGAGCGCCGCCGCGCGTATTTCGAGGAGCTGCGCCTGGTCGCGGAAATCGACGCTCGCGGGATCGCGATGGACCGCGGCGGTCACATCGCCGTGGGTGCATTGTTGCGGGATATATTCAACCTCGCTCCGCTCGAGGCGCGCCGAATGGTCGCCCATGCCCGGGCGTTGACCGGATCGGTGTCGCCCTCGGGCGCACGGCTCTCGCCCCCGCTCCCGATGGTCGCTGACGCCCTGACTGACGGGGTGATCGGGCCCGAACACGTCGAAGTCATCCGCAAAGCCGCCGAGAACCTCCCCGCATCAGCCTCGGCCGAAGACCGGGTGATGGCCGAGAAGATTCTTTGCGAGGCCGCCGTTTCCAGCGAGCCTTACCTGGTGAAACGACTCGGCACCGAGATCCGCCACCGCCTGGATCCGGACGGCGACTCGCCGCGCGACAAGGACCTGGAGCGCCCCCGGAATCAGGTGGACTTCCGCGAAACATCTGATGGTGTCTCGGGTTCGTTCGACCTGGACACAGAAGCCGGTGCGCTACTGACCAACCTACTGTCCCCGCTGACCGAACCCGCCCCGACCCCGGACGGCCCCGACCCCCGCAGCGCGAGCGAACGGCGTGGGGACGCGTTCGTCGAGATCCTGCGCCTGGCCGCCGGGAGCGGCGATGGCCCCAGCGAAGCCGGGGAACCCGTCACGCTCATGGTCAGCGTCACAGTCGACGACCTCAAAGCCGGTGTCGGACATGGGTTGATGGACGGCTACTGGAACGTCTCGGTCGCCCAGATCCGCCGCATGGCGTGCGATGCGCGAATCGTGCCCGTCGTCCTCGGATCGCACGGCGAAACCCTCGATGTCGGGCGCGCCACCCGCATCGTGCCCCGCAGCATCCGCCGCGCCCTGACCCGCCGAGACAAAGGCTGCACCTTCCCGGGGTGCGGCAAGAAGGCCAAGTGGACCGACGCCCACCACGTCCTCGAATGGTCCCGAGGCGGTGCCACCGCCCTATCGAATCTCACCCTGCTCTGCCGCCGACACCACCGCACCATCCACCACACCGACTGGCAGATCCGCATGGTGCACGGCAAACCGTGGTTCATCCCACCCTCGTATGTAGACCCCAACCGCGCCCCACGCCACAACACCCTTCACGCCGCGCGCACCTAGTGTCTTCAGTAGGCAAAAACCTCGCTTGTTTGAGGGTTAAGCCTGGACGAACTCCGCCACGATCCGGCCCAACTCCTCGCCGGCGTCCTCCTGGAGGAAGTGGCCCGCGTGGGCCACCGTGGGATGGTGCAGACCAGCGGCGCCCTTCATTGCGCGCCGCAGGATCGGGGCCATCCCGCCGGTGATCGGGTCACCGTCGGAGAAGGCGCACAGGAACGGGATGTCCAGAGTGGACAGCACGCCCCAGGCCGCGCGATTGGCTTCGCTCGCCGGATCGTCCGGCGTGATCGGCACCAGCCCCGGCATCGCACGCGGGCCTGCCTTGTACATCTCGTTCGGGAACGGCGCGTCGTAGGCGGCGCGGACCTCTTCGGACAGTTTCGTCTTGCATCCGGATTGGACGAACCGGCCGATGTCGAGCACCGGGGCCTTCTGCACCGCTTCGCGGAAAGAGTGCCAGACCTTCGGCATGTCCTGGTCGCCCGTGGGCAGTCCGGTGTTCGCCGCGACAACCCGCGCGAAGCGGTCCGGATGCTCGCCCACCAGCCGGAGCCCGATCAGCCCGCCCCAGTCCTGCCCGACGAGCGTGACCTCGCGCAGATCCAGCGCGTCGAACGCGAACGCGCGCATCCACTCGACATGCCTGGCATAGGTGTGGTCGGCCACGTCGGCGGGCTTGTCCGACCGTCCGAACCCGACCAGATCCGGGGCGATCGCGCGCAACCCGGCATCGGCGAGCACGGGCAGCATCGTGCGGTAGAGGAACGACCAGCTCGGTTCGCCGTGCAGTAGCAGCACCACCGGCCCGTCCGGTGGGCCCGCCTCGGTGTAGGCGACTCTGACGATGCCGTCTCTCGGATTCTCGATGTCGGCGTACAGCGCCGGGAAATCGAAGTCGGGCAGGTCGGTGAACCGGTCTTCGGGTGTCCTGAGTAGGCGCACGCCCCCCACCCTAGGAGATGCCGACCGCCACCACGAGCCCCAGCGCGAGATGCGCGGCCGCGACGACGACGCTGGCCGGGGCGAATGCTTCGCTCTCGATGGTCGAGCCGACGTTGATCCGTGTGACCCATTCCAGCATCCGCACCGCCAGGACCTGCACGATGATCCCCAGCAGCCCGTAGACGAGGGAGGTGATCAGACCCTCGGTCAGGTCGCTGGCCGAGTTGAAGATCGCAACGACGACGATGAACGCCATCGACAGCATCCCGGAGGCGGTGACGATCACCGCGTTCGGCAGGCCCCGGCGCACGAGCGCGGACAGCTTGCCTGGAGTGGTCCAGTCGATCGCGTAAAAGCCGACGAGCATCAGCAGCAGCCCGACGACCCCGTACAGCAGGATCGCGCCGATCCCTTTGACGAGGTCCGAGCCGAACGTGTCGGCGAGCGCGAGGTTCATGGAGTCTCCCGGTCTGGTTTGTGCTGTCGAGGGGTGTCTATCACGATTCCGGGATGCGGTGCGGGACGAACGCGGCCCCGTCGTCGGTCACCAGGCCGGCGGTCTCGCGGATGCCGAGGCCCGCCGACGAGTCCCCGACGATCCACGCGCCGAGCGCCGGCCGGAACCCGTCGAACTCGGGCAGCGGATCGAAGGCCTGGTAGACATAGCCTTCCTCGCCGTAGACACCGGGCGTCTCGGTCTCGTAGCCGGGCGCGACGATCGACACATTCGCCCCTTCCCGGCCCAGCTTCGGCTTGCGCACGTACTCGGTGAGCAGGCCGGGGTCGTCGACGAAGGCGGGCAGCAGGTTGGGATGCCCGGGATAGTTCTCCCACAGGATCGCCAGCAGCGTCTTGTTCGACAGCAGCATCTTCCACAGCGGCTCGACCCACAGGGTGCGCGGCAGCGACTCGACGGCGTGACGGCCGAACTCCTCGTCCACCACCCATTCCCACGGGTAGAGCTTCACCACGGTGTTCATCGGCGCCTCTTCGAGGTCGACGAACCGCTTGAGCAGCGGATCCCAGCCGATCTCCTCGATCGCGAGCCCGACGGTGTCGAGCCCCGCCTCGGCCGCCGTCTCCTGCAGGTACGAGGTCGTGATGTGGTCCTCGCCCGTCGGATCGGCGCTGGACCAGGTGAAGTACACCTCGGTGTCGGGCAACTGGCCGCGGATCTCCTGCCAGCGCTCGACGAGTTTCTCGTGCACCGAGTTCCACTGGTCGTCTTCGGGGAAGACCTCGGTCTTCCAGTGCCACTGCAGCACCGATGCCTCGAGCAGCGAAGTCGGTGTGTCGGCGTTGTACTCCAGCAGTTTCGCCGGGCCACTGCCGTCATAGCGCAGGTCGAAGCGGCCGTAGACGTGCGGATCGCGGCGTTTCCACGACTCGGCGATATGTGGCCAGATCCATTCCGGGATGCCGAACTGCGCGTACCGCTCGGTCAGCACGACGTTGTCGACCGCCTCGAGGCACATCGAATGCAGCAACTCGACGTCGGCTTCGAGGGAAAGGACCTCGTCCATCTCGAGCACGTAGTGCACCGACTCGTCCCAGTACGGCCTTGCCTGACCGGTGCCGTAGCGCGCGGGGGTACCGAACACCAGGCCCTGTTCCTCGACGATGCGCTGCCAGTCCCGCCGCCGGGCACTGGTTGCCCTTCGCACCTTACGAACCCCCGGACTTCCCGATGCCGCCGCTCTTGCCGCTGATCCCGAACCCGCCGCGCTGCACGGTCTTGCCCGCGCTGGTCTTGACCGTCGTGTTGCCGGACGGCTTGGTGAACGAACCGCCCGAGACGCGCGTGCCGATCGCGCCGGTACCGCCGTAGTTGTACCGGTACTGGCCCGCGCCGACGCCGTACGGGATGATCCACAGCCCGCTCACGGTGTCGTAATGCCCACCGTGGCTGGCGATGTACGCGTCGTCGCAGTACTCGTCGTTCTGCACGACCCCGTTCGCATCCGTGCAGACCGCGTTGACGGTGTTCGGCGTGCCGACGAGGTACCACGCGGCGACCACGCCGACGAGGCCGACGGTGACCCCGCTGCCGATCATCACCTTGCGCCGGGTCGCGGCCCGCTGTTCGGCCTCCGCCTCGGCCGCCTCGCGCTCCTGTTCCTCGGCCAGCGCTTTACGCCGCGCCCGCTGCTCCGCGAGCGTCGGTTCCCGCGGCTTCGTCGAGTCGGCGTCCTGGAAGCGCATGGACCCCGGTTTGGGCGGCTGCGGCTCTTCCGGCGGATTTTCTTCGGTCATCGAAGCACACACTAGTGACCCGAGGGTCGTCGTGTGAGCAAGACGCGGGCATTATTGACGCGATGCTCGGACACGGCTTGGCAACGGACACGATGCGCACCCGGCTCGTCATGGTGGGTGTGTTCCTCGGCGCGATCGTCGCCCTCGCACTGAGCGTCACCTTCTCGTGGGGTGCCGGGCTGGCCGGGGGTGGCAAGGTCGAGGAGGCACCGGCAGCCAACGCGGCCTTCCACTCGGCCCCGGGCAGTTGCCTGAACTGGCTGCAACCCGACGCGTCGGACATCCACGTCGTGCCGTGCGCGCAGCCGCACCTGTACGAGGTGGCCGGCGTGGTGAGCGTCGCCGACAAGTACCCGCCCGGCGCCCCCGCCCCGACCGTCAGCGACTGGCGCGACCTGGCGATGGCGCGCTGCACCAAGGGGACGGAGAGCTACCTCGGCGAGGAACTCGACCCGTACGGCAAGTTCACGGTGAGCGCGCTGCGCCCGGGGGCCGACGAGTGGAGCGGCGGCGACCGCGACATGCGCTGTGTCCTGCAGTGGGCCGCGCCCGGCGGTGCGCTGCAGCCGGTGACCGGGAAGGTGGCCGGCCAGTCGCAGTCGCTGGTGTGGCAGCCGGGAACCTGCCTGGCCCTGCAGGACAAGACGGTCGGCAACCCGATCGACTGTGCCCAGCCGCACGCCTACGAGATCGTCGCGACGATCGACCTGAAAGACCACTTCAAGGCCGGCTACCCGACGCAGAAGGATCAGGCGGCGTGGCTGGACGCCGAGTGCAACAACGACCTGCAGAGCTATGCCGGCGGGGTCGACCTCGACGCGCAGAAGCTGATCCTGACCTGGGACCTGCGCGAGCAGGAAAGCTGGGACGCCGGGTCGACGCTGGTCAACTGCAAGGTCGGGGCGAAGCTCGCGGACAACACCGGGCTCGCGCCGGTGACCGGCAGTATCAAGCAGCAGGCGCAGGACGCACCACCGCCGCAGTCGCCGGCCGCACCGCCGGGCGGCGGGTGAGCCGATGCCGGTGGAGATGTCCGCCGCACGGTTCGAAGAACTAGTCGGCGACGCGCTCGACGCCGTGCCCGCCGAATTCGCCGAGGCGATGGACAACGTCGTCGTGCTGGTCGAGGACCACAACGAGGAGACGCCCGGGATTCTCGGGCTCTACCACGGCATCGCCCTGACCGAACGGACGTCGAGCTACGGCGGCGTGCTCCCCGACCGGATCTCGATCTACCGTGCGCCGATCCTGGCCCTCTGCGCCACCGAGGAGCAGGTGGTCGAGGAGGTGCTGATCACCGTGGTGCACGAGATCGCGCACCATTTCGGCATCGACGACGCGCGGCTGCACGAACTCGGCTGGGGATAACAGACTGGCCGCAATGCTGGTTCCTCACCCTACCGAGTGCTGGAATAGCGCATGGCGATCGACGACGACGTGGCGCCGGCAGAGCCGCTGCTCTCCCGGCGCCCGCTCGTGTTCGCCGCCGTCGCCGGGTTCGTGCTCGGGATGCTGGTCATGGGACTGCTGTGGCTCGGCGCCTCCAGCGGCAGCGGCGCGACCGAGGACGCCCGTGCCGCCTGTGGCGCCCTTGACCGCGCGGGCCCGCTCCCGGAAGGCTATGCCGGCCAGGCCGCGCTCCCTCCCGAGACGGTCCAGCACATCACCGCCGCGCGCGATCTATCCGCCGCCGCGGCCGCGCGGAACCCCGCCTACGGCGACCTCGCCAGGCACCTGGACGGGGTCAGCCGCATGGTGATCAGCCTCAACTTCGCCGACCCCGCCGGGCGCGGGCACCTCGCGCTGGCCCGGCAGTTGTGCGGCGGCCTGTGAGGGCTACTGGGCGTTGCTGCCCTTGACGAGGGTCTTCACCGTGAGCTGGTTACCGGGGATGTTCTGGTTCGCGCACGCCGTGCCTGCCTGCTCGATGAACATCGACGCCGTCTCCTGCGGCGGGTAGACGCGCAGCCCGCGCACCGGCTGCGGCTGGCAGGTCACCGGGTCGTAGTTCTGCACGTTGACGAACCCGATCGCCGTCGAGGCCGTGTCGCCCTTGTTCAGGGTGATCGCCGCGCCCTTCGTCCCGACCCGGAACGCCGCCTGGCCGATCTGGTGCCCGTCCGAGCCGCCGACGTAGGAAACACCGGGGAACCCCTGGATGGTGCATGGATGGTCGCTGACGTTGGTGAAGATCAGCGGCCGGTAGACCGTGCCGGCCGCCCCGTTCCCCTGGCCGAACGACAGCTTGAGGTCCCCGGATTTGCACAGCCCGTTCCCACCAGGGCCGGCCGCGGGCGAACTGCTCGGGGCCGCGCTCGACGTCGAACTCGGCGCCGGACTGCTGCTGGACGGCGGTGTGGTCGCGGACGTCGTGCCGCCCGGCGGCTGGGCGTTGTTCGTCCCGCCGCCACAGGCCGAGACGGCGAAGGCCACAGCGGCCGCGCTCGCGGCCAACCCCACCTGAGAGATCCTCACTCGCACCATGTCTTCCCTCCCTGCGTGCGTTCGAAGCACTACCCGGAGGACGCACCGCGCACACCGCGGGTTGAGTGGTCCATGCCAATCTGTTACCGAATAACCCCGGAAACGGTGAACCACCACCGTCACATCTCGGCGCCGACCCAGGTCAGGCAGCGCCAGCCACCGCCGGTCAAGGACTCGAGTTCGACGATCCCGGTGTTCGGGATGAGCCCCTGATCCGCCAGCTCGGGCCGCACATTGTCGGAAAGCCACTCCGCCGCGAGCCGGATCGCCCCGCCGTGGCTGAAGAGCGCGATCGCCGGATCAGCGTCGTGCTTGACACGCAGGTCGGCGACCGCGCCCAGGTAGCGGGAGCGCACCTGCTCGCCGCTCTCACCGCCGGGCATCGCGACGCCGAGGTCGCCCCGCGTCCACGGGTGGACCGTGCCGGCGTAGGCCCGGAGCGCCTCGACGTCACCACGGCCCTCGAGTTCGCCGACGTTCACCTCGTGCACCCCGTCGATCACCTGGACCTCGTGCATCAGCGCGGCGGCGAGCGGCGTCGCGGTCTGTTGCGCGCGGACCGCGCGCGACGCGTACACGGCCGTGATGGGCTCGCCGGACAACTGGCGCGCAAGCGCTTGCGCCTGCTGGTGCCCGAGGTCCGTGAGCGGCGGTCCGGGCAGCGCGGTGTCCAGGATCTTCCGCACGTTCGCGGTGCTTTGCGCATGCCGGATCAGGTACAGCTTCACGCCTGCTCCCCCCTGCGCACGGCGGCGACCCAGTCCGCGGCTTCGGTGAAATCCTCGTTGCCAGCCGACGGCTCGATGGTCGCGCGCACTCCGTCCGCACGCGGATGCGAACCGAGAAACCGGACATTCCGGCACCGGCGGCGCAAAGCGGCGAGCGCGTCCCCGATCCGGGGCTCGGACACATGCCCTTCGAAGTCGATGAAGAACCGGTACTCGCCGTAGCTCCGCGCGGGACGGGCGTCGAGCCTGGTCAGGTTGATCCCACGGCCGGCCAGTTCGGTCAGCAACTCGGCGAGCGCGCCGGTGCGGTTGGCGGCGGCCGCGACGACCGACGTGCGGTCGGCGCCGGTGGGTTCCGGCAGCGGATGTTGCGGCCTGCGGACGAGGAGGAAGCGGGTGCGCGCGTCCCGCACGTCGGCGACCTCGGTGGCGAGGACCTCGAGCGGGTAGTGCTGGACCGCGACCGGCGCGGTCACCGCCGCGTCGAACTCGCCGGCGCGCACCGCCACCGCGGCCGCCGCGGTCGACGAGGTCGCGACCGGGCGCGCCCCGGGCAGGTTCGCCTCCACCCAGAGCCGCACCTGCGCGAGCGCGTGCGGATGGCTCGCGATCGTGCCGATCTCCTTCGTGCCGGGGCGGGTCAGCACGCTGAAGTGCACCGGGAGCAGCGCCTCGGCGAAGGCGATCAGCGGTTCGGACTCGGCGAGCCCGTCGAGAGTGGCCGGTACCACGCCTTCGACCGAGTTCTCCACCGGCACGCAGACGGCCTCGGTTTCGCCCTTGCGCACCGCCGCGAGCGCGAGCGGGATCGTCTCGAACGGGATGAGCTCGTCCTCGCCGGCCGCGAGCGACCGGGCGGCCTGTTCGGTGAAGGTTCCCTCGGGTCCGAAGTATGCGATCCGTGCCACCCACCCAGGTTACGGGCACTCCGAGAGCGGTTACGCACCCACCGGAACGCTGGTCTCTTCAGGCGTCACGGAGATCGCATGGTTACGCCGGGTGGCTTTTTTTGGCATGGTGTACCCGTGACCGCTGATTCGGGCACGCACGCCACCCATAAGGGCACCGACGATCAGGTCTCACTTCGTACCCCGTCTCTGGTCCTCTGCGCCCTCGACGAGCCCCTCGTCCGCGCCTGGCAGTCGGTCGTGGACGGGATCGAAGGCTCCATACGCGTCCATCACGGCTCCGTCCTCGACGTGTCGGCCGAGGCCGTGGTGAGCCCGGCCAACTCCTACGGCTGGATGCGCGGCGGGATCGACGCGATCTACGCGCGGGCGTTTCCCGGGGTCGAACAGCACGTGCGGAGCGCGATCCTCGCCTACCACGGCGGTGAGCTGCCGATCGGCGAGTCGGTCATCGTGCCGACCGGGGAACCGGCACCGGCGTGGCTGATCAGCTCCCCGACGATGCGCGAGCCGGGTGAGCACCTGCCCGAGGACACCGTGCACCCGTACCTCGCCGCGCGCGGGGTGTTCCTGCAATGGCGCGACGGCAGGCTCGAGCACGGGGTCGACGTGCGCACGGCGGTCGACACGATCGCGATGCCAGGGCTCGGCACCGGTGTCGGCGGCGTCAGCCCCGCCGCCTGTGCGCGCCAGGTCGCGGCGGCGTGGGCCGAGGTGTTCGGCCCGCGTATGTAGCCACGCTCACAGCCCGTTTCGCGGCGGTACCACCTACCGTAAGAAGAGCGTTACGCAGTCGTCGACGCCGGCCCACCGACGGGCAAGGAGTGTGGGAATGTCGCGGGTTCGTGAACTCAGCCCCTACGTCGAACTACACCGGGAACAATGGCGGGACCTGCGGCGCAGCACTCCCCTGCCGCTGACCGCCGAGGAGCTGCTGCGACTGCGCGGGCTCGGCGAGCAGGTCGATCTGAACGAGGTCGCCGAGGTCTACCTGCCGCTGTCCCGGCTGATCAACCTGCAGGTCGCGGCCCGGCAGCGGCTCTACGAAGCGACCACGACCTTCCTCGGTGAGGACTGCCGGGGCACGAAGGTGCCGTTCGTGATCGGCATCGCCGGCAGCGTCGCGGTCGGCAAGTCGACGACCGCGCGCCTGCTGCGCACCCTGCTCGCCCGCTGGCCCGACCATCCACGCGTCGATCTCGTCACCACGGACGGCTTCCTCTACCCGGCCGCGGAACTGACCCGCCGCGGCATCATGCACCGCAAGGGTTTCCCGGAGAGCTACGACCGGCGCGCGCTGCTGCGGTTCGTGGCGGAAGTGAAGTCCGGCGCCGAAGAGGTCAGCGCACCCGTCTACTCACACCTGGCCTACGACATCATGCCGGGCGAGGAGCAGCTCGTGCGGCAGCCGGACATCCTCATCATCGAGGGCCTCAACGTGCTCCAGCCCGGCCCGCGGCTGATGGTCTCGGACCTGTTCGACTTCTCCATCTACGTGGACGCGCATACCGAGGACATCGAGCACTGGTACGTCGAACGGTTCCTCAAGCTGCGCCATACCGCCTTCGCGGACCCGGCCTCGCATTTCCACCATTTCGCGAGCCTGCCCGACGACGAGGCCCGCGCGGAGGCCCGCCACCTGTGGCGCACCATCAACGAGCCGAACCTCATCGAGAACATCCGCCCGACCCGCCCGCGGGCGACCCTTGTCCTCCGTAAGGATGCAGACCACAGCATCAACCGTGTGCGTCTGCGCAAGCTGTAGGCGCCGGGCTCGGCCGAACGGCTGATGTTGTCACTCGGTCAGTAACCGGTTGGCCGATACCGCGCGCATGTGGCGAACCGCACCCTGGACTCAGCAGGAAATGCACGTTGAGCAGGGAGGAGGCCCGCAGATGGTCGCGATCATCTTCACCTGGATCGGGGCGATGCTGGGCATCGTGGTGCTGCTGGCGATGGCCGCCGGCGCGTTCGTCGTGGACGTCGACGACGCGCTCGCCGACCGCCGCCAGAAGGTGCCGGCGCCGGAAGGCACCCCCGGCTCCTGACCGTCAGCCCAGTTCAGCGAGGGCGCGAAGGTACTCGTCAAGATCGAATTCGAGAGCGTCGCCCTCACCGGTTTCCAGCCGTTCTTCGAGCACCGTGGCCAGTTCGTCGAGCACTTCGGTGCGTTCGAGCCCCCGCCCGCGCAACCGCTGGGCGGCCTGCCAGACCTCGGCGGGCTCGTCCTCCCACAGCTGGTCCACGACCGTCGTATGGGCCGTGACCCGCAGGAACGACTCCTCGTCCAGCTCGTCCTCGGCGAGCGCCTCCTGGAAGTCGGGGTGCTCGCCGATGACCAGCAGCCTGCGCTGTTCCGGGTCCGAAGGGTCGAGTTCGACCTCTTCGCCGGCGATCTCCGTGTAGACCGAGGGGACCGCGAACTGGCGCCGTTCGAGCAGCGCCACGGCCGCGTGCTCGTCCAGCTCCTCGAAGCCGTCGAGATAGGAGTCTATTGTGGACTCCGTTTCGAGCGCACGCTCGTATAGCCGGTCCTCGACCGCTTCCACCAGCGGCTCCACGGCGTCGGAGGGCAGGCCAGCGCGGAAGGCGCCCCAGCGAGCCCAGGCGGGCAGCACCTTTTCGAGCGTTTCGTCCTGTTCGTCGGTCAGCTCGATGACGCCGTCGTCGACGAAATCGACGAAGGCCGCGAGCTTGTCCGGGCCGACTCGCAGCGGGCGGCGCGGATCGTGCTCGACGCCGAACTCGATGAGCCGCAGCACGCAGACGCGGGCGGCCTCGGTGTCCTCGACGTCGGCGGA
The DNA here is from genome assembly GCF_006152065.1 of Amycolatopsis alkalitolerans. Lineage (GTDB taxonomy): Bacteria > Actinomycetota > Actinomycetes > Mycobacteriales > Pseudonocardiaceae > Amycolatopsis_E > Amycolatopsis_E alkalitolerans. The sequence goes on along the minus strand of NZ_VDFW01000006.1, from coordinate 200,144 downwards.
CGCGCGGAAGAACTCGTCGATCGCCTCGGCCTCGTCCTCGGTGGAGAGCAGCTGGGGCGGGTCGGCCGGCTCTGGCTCAGGAAGGGCTCGGATGCGCGCCAGCGCGAGCGCGCGGAATCGCACGTAATCGTCGCTGACCTCGGGCTCGTTCTGCAGTTCGGTCCCGACGAACGCGTCGGCGAGCAGCTGGTGCGCCCGGCCAGGGCTGATCCGCTCGCAGATGACGAGGTCGCCGCTCTCCGCGGCCTGACTCTGCATTTCGGCGACGACCTCGGCGGGCGATTCGACGATCACGGCTTCGTCGGCCCAGCCGCCGAACGCCGCGTAGCCGATCGAAACGAGCAGCCCGTGCGCTGCTTCACCGGCGCCGAAGACGCACAGCACCGAGCTTTCGTCGCCGTAGACGTCGGCGGTGCGCCAGCACTCGGCAACGGTGACCTGGTTGAGCGCACCGGCCCAGGCGGGCTCGCCGAGGCCGAGCTTCTCCAGCGCGAGACCGGCGGCTTCCCGCTGGCCCTCGGCGGTGGCGAGCGAGCGCAACGCGGCCAGCGGCGCGACGAGCCGCCCGGGCTCGGGGGCGGCGGGGGCAGACTCGATGAGCTCGGCGGCCAGATCGTCGCCGGCCTCCCACCATTCGCCCAGGATTTCGGATGCGACGAGCTCCACCCGCAGCGGCTCAGCAGACGAGTCCAGCTCGGCGAACTCACGCAGGACCTCCTCGAGCAGCTCGCTCGCGCTCTCGGCGTCTTCGCTCGATTCCTGCTGGGGCAGCTCGGTCATGCGTCACATATTCGCACCGGGTCGAATGCGCGCCGCCGTCACCCCTTCGGCAGCGCGATCCTGGCCTGCCGGATCTCCGCGATGAGCCGGGCCTTGCGCTTGTGGACGGTGACCAGTTCGGTGAGATAGGGGGTGAACTCCTCCGGTGTGCCCGCCTGCCGGTACAGCCGGCGGATCTTGCGTAGCAACTTCGCCGCCTGCTCGTAATGCGCCGCGCTCTTCTGCTCGATCAGGTGATCGACGTGCCGTTTGCAGATCACCAGCGCTTCGCCGAAGCGCTCCTCGGCGAGCAGGGCGCGCACGAGCGCGTCCGGATCCTGTTCGTCCTGATGGCGCGCGCGGGCCGCGTACGCGACCGCTTCGGTGTTGCGGCCGGCGCTTCGCAGCGCACGCACGACCTTCACCCGCAGATCGAGCCTTTCCGGTTGGCGCGAAAGGATTTCGAGCAACGTGTCGACGTCACCGGATAGTTCCGCCAACTGCTCGGCGAGCCGCTCCGCCGCGCTGCCGCGGTGTTTGTCCACAACGGACTTCAGTTGGGCGAGCCCCTTGTCGCCCAAGGCTTGTGCGAAATCGGCCAGGTCCACATCGGCCCCGTGCCCGAGTGCGGTGTCCGCGATCCAGCCGGCGAGATCGGCCGGCGGCCGGGCGGCGCAGGCGCGTGCGTATAGCCCGGCGGCGCGGCGCAACACGGCCGGATCTTCCTGCGGCGCCTTGACGATCCGGTCGACCGTACGGCGTGCCAGCGGGGCGAGGTCGGCCTGTGTGCCGCCGTCGAGCAGCCGCTGGAGCGTGTCCAGCACGGCGACGATCTTCGTGGCCTCCCCCGACCCCGCCTGCCGTTCGAGCAGGTCCGCGGGTTCCTCCCCGGTGGCTCGCAGCTGTAACCGCGCGTGCAACTCCGGGTCACGCTCGGCTTGTTCGTGCAGCAGGCCGGCGAGCGTCTCGGCGTCCAGCGAACGGAGGTAGCCCCGGAGATCCGTCACGCGCACATCCTGGCCTACCCGCGCAAGGCCTCGCCCGCACCCGGGGTTCATGCGCTCATGCTGGCGGTTCTGGTCTTGGGGATCGCGATCCGGGCGTTACGGACCTCGATCAGCAGGCGGGTTTTGCGTTTGTGCGTCTCGAGCAGATCCGCGAGGTAGTGGGTGAACTCGTCGCCGGTTTCCGCGCGCCGGTGCAGGCCGCGCAGGTCCTTCAGCGCCCTGGCCGCCTCCCGGTAGCACGACGGATCCTTGTGCTCGATCAACTCCTCGACATACAGCCGGTAGGCGGGGATGGCCTCAGCCGGTTCTCCCTCGGCGACGGCTTCGAGCGCCGCCGCGCGCTCCTCCGGCCAGCGCCCGGCCGCAACCTCGCGCAGTGCGGAATAGCTGGCCGGGCAGGGGTTGCGCCGGAACTCGGCGCGCCGCAGGGCCAGCGCCCCGCCGCGCGGGCGTTCCCGGTGCACCATCGTCCTGGCCGCGTGGGCGACCGCCTCGCCGTGGCGGCCCGCCGCGCGCAGCGCGCGGATGATCCGGAGGTCGACCTCGCGCGTCGGCGGTTTCGAGGCCAGGATCTCGAGCAGCCTGTCGACGTCGCCGGTGACTTCGGCGAGTTGTTCGGCGAGCCGGCGCGCGATATCGCGGCCGGGCCCCGGCCGCCCGGCGAGTACGCCGTCCACAATGGACTTGACACGGGCGAGGCCGGCCTGCCCGAGCGCCCCGGCGAAAGCGGCCAGGTCGATCCGCGGCCAGTCCGGGCGATGGAACGTGGTGCCGACGATCCAGTCGGCGAGCGGCTCGGGCGCGGGCGGATGCGTCGCGCAGGCCTGCGCGTACAGCGCGATGGCCCGGCGCCGCTCGGCCGCGGTGGCGCCGTCGAGGCCCTCGAGCATGCGGCGCGCGAGCGGGGTGAGATCGGCCTGGGTGCCGGCATCAAGCAGCCGCTGCACCATGTCGAGCGCAGGGCCGACCTTGCTCGCGGCCGCGGCACGCCGCGTCAGCTCCTGCCGTAACCGGGAGTCACGTTCGGCTTCCGCATGCAGCAGTTCGGCCAACGTCTCCGCATCGAGCGAGCGCAGGTACGCGCGCAGATCCGGGGCCGGGTTCACGGGCCTATCCTGCCCGACCCGAAGGTGTGGCACCGTCACCCACGAGCGTTTGATTTCGCCTGGTTACGGACACGGACAGTCAAGTCTGCAAGGTGAAGAAGTATCCATCGGAGGCGCTGCGGTCGATATCGGCCAGCAGCGGCACCGGCGAGTTCTCGCGGACGCTCTGCGGATACTTGCGCCACCGGCCGAGGTCCTCGGACCAGTAGTACAGGGTCCACAGGCCGTCGATGCCGTACCGCAGCTGCGCGAACGGCCGCTCGCCGAGCGCGTCACCGGACCAGTCCGGGCGCCTTTCCACGAGGGTCACCATGCGCCCACGCCAGCGTGAGGTGATCCGTTTGTCCGCCGGAACGCGCCGTTCACACCAACGAACGATCTGCCGTTGCTGGAGCTCGGGGATCGGCGACATACACACAGTGATACCGCATGCGTTCAGAGCGCACGGATGGAGGACGCGCACCTCACACGGGCCATATGTCAATCCGGACAGGCATCAGGTGCTCACTCCGGGTTCGCTGAAGTACCAGCCGAGGCACAACGCGCCCACGCCGAACACCGCGAGCACCAGCGCGCCCGCGAACGGGGCGCCGCCGACGAGGGCCAGGAGCGAGAACAGCATCACGAGCAGCCCGGCGCCCATCAGTGCCCGCGCGGCCCAGACCTGCCGGGGCGCCACGGCGGGCCCGGGGGCGACCGGAGCCGGTTCGCTCAGGCCCAGCGCCGTCCACGCGGCGGCCACGTCGAGGGCCACCAGGCCCCGCTCGCGGGCCTGGGCGAGGCGAGCATCGTTGCGCGGCACGTCGTCGGCGACGACGACGTGCGTGACCGAAGACGTCAGTTCCCCGCAGAGCTCGAGTCCGGCGCCGAGGATCGCCGAGCGCAGGGCATCCGAGCCGGCCGCCTCGCCCAGCACCAGCACCCGCACCGGGATCCGCGGAATTTCCTCGGTCCGCAGGCTGCGTGCGGCTTCGGGCACGCCGAGCGCGGTCGCGATGCGCATGAGGTCACGAGCTTCGGTCTCGGCGGGGGTGCCCTCCTCCTCGGCGGCGTCCCGCATCGCGGCCACGAAGTCGAGATGCGTTTGGCGGACGGCGATCCCCGCGTCCGCCGCGAGTTCCGCCAGGTCACGCACTTCGTCAGACGAAACGTACTGGTCGGAGAGCACGGCCGTGAGCAGCTCGCGGTAGGCCTCGTGCACCGGATCGTCTCCGGCGACCCAGGCACGACCGGCGAGCTCCGCCAGCCACGTACGCTCCGGCACGCTTTCGGCCCCTCGCGGCAGCACGAGGTCGCTGACCGGCAACTGGGGCAGCTGCGGGCACCGGGGCTCCTCGGTGAACGCGAGGCGATGCGTGCCGGTGAGTGCGGTGACGACACCGGCCACCGTCCGCGCGTTCGCCAATGCCAGAAACCCCGGGAAGTCCTTGATCCCCAGCGCGTCCGCGACGGTGGCGAGCTGCGCGTTCGGCAGGTGCAGCGCTTCACGGGCCGCGTCGAGCGTGCCGACGGCGGGCAGTTTCGGCAGCCGCACGTTCAGTCTCCGCAGCTCGGCGTCCAGGAACTCCAGCGTGACGGGCAGGTTGTGCGCGACGAGCACGCTTCCCGAACACAGGTCGAGTAGTTCCCCCAGCACGTCACCGAACTCCGGCGCGTTGTCCAGCTCGCGGCGGCTGACATGGTGCAGGGTCGCCGGCCCGGGCTCGACGTGCCAGCCCGGGTTCACCAGCGTGGTGAACTCGGCGAGCACAGTGCCGTCCGCACGCGTGCGGACGGCGGCCATCTCGACGACATGCCCCGGTCGCAGGCCGGTGGTCCGGAAATCGACTGCGGTGAATTCCGTACCGGATACCGGGAACCGGCCGTCCCGGGCCAACCGCAGAGCGCCGAAAGTTACCATTGCCCCGCTAATCGCCAACGGGCACGAAAACGTAACGGACTTGATCCGGGAAACGAGTAGCTCACGTGCGGAAAAGACGCGTACCCACCTGGCTCAAGGTCACGCTGGGGGCGTTCGTGCTGCTGTTCGCCGTCGCCACGATCGTCGGCAGACCGGCCACGCCGGGAAACGCCGCGCTCAGCGGGGTTGCGGCTTCGGCACCGACGACCACCTCCCCGCCTGTCACGACGTACACGGTGACCGGTGTCGACGGCGACCTGATCCACCTGACCACCGTCGACGGGCGGCAAACGTCTGTGCGCGCCGCCGGAATCGCGCTGCCGCTCGCCACGAACTGTTACTCCGTCGAAACAGCGAGTTGGGCCGGCTCGTTCCTCATCGGAAAGCAAATAACCATGAAGACGCTCGAAACGCCAACCGGCACCGTGGCATTCATCACGCTCGACGACGGCGCGAACTATTCGACGATCGCCCTGCAGAGCGGATACGCGAAATACGCGCCCGACGCGCTGTCCGCCGGATACGGTCCGGCCCTCGAAGCCGCCGAGACCGCGGCGCGCACGGGTGGCAAGGGTCTGTGGGGTCCGCCGTGCAACGGGAACATCGACGCGCCCGCGCCGTCGTCGGCACCGTCCACGGCGACCGAGCCGGTGGCACAGGCGGGCAGCACCGTCCCGCCCGGGCCCGTCACCACGCGGCGCACCACGACCACGACACCGCCCCCGGACTGCCCGCGGCCTCCCCACGCCGTGGACCATGGCAAGCCCTGCGGCCGCTGACCCGTCAATCCGAACCGCGTTCTGGTAAGCCATGGTGCGTGACTCCTCTGGTGCGGACCACGCGCGCGCCTGGCTCGCCGGTGGGACCTCGAGGTCTCCGTCGAACCCGATCCCGCGGGCCCGTCAAGGCGGATCTGGGCGGGATAGCCTGGGTATATGGCCATCGAAGTGTTGCTTGTCGACGATCACGAGGTGGTCCGGCGCGGGCTGCGCGAACTGCTCACCGACGAACCGGATATCGAGGTCGTGGCGGAGGCGAGCAGCGCGGACGAGGCGCTGGCCGTGGCCATGCATGTCGAGCCCGACGTCGCGGTGGTCGACGTGCGGCTCGGTGACGGCGACGGGGTCACGCTGTGCCGCGAACTGCGCTCGAGGCCGAACCCACCGCAGTGCCTCGTGCTGACGGCGTTCGACGACGAGGAGGCCATGGTCGGCGCGATCATGGCGGGCGCCGCCGGTTACCTGCTGAAGCAGGTTCGCGGGCAGGACGTGGTCAACGCGGTGCGCGAGGTGGCGGCCGGGCGCTCCCTGCTCGACCCGCTGACCACCGCACGCGTACTCGACAAGCTGCGCCACCCGCACGAGGACGCGTTCGACAAGCTGACCGAACGCGAACGCAGTGTGCTGCACCTGATCGGCGACGGGCTGTCCAACCGGGAGATCGCGGAACGGTTGTTCCTGGCGGAGAAAACGGTCAAGAACTACGTGACCTCGGTACTCGCGAAACTCGGCATGCAGCGCCGGACCCAGGCGGCCGCGTGGGTCGCGCGGCGCGACAAGTAGTCCCTTCACTCTCCGTCACAAAACGGTACGCCCTGCGGTCACGAAAACGAACCGGGCTATGTTCGCCGCCATCCCGCACGAGTGAAAAGACTGGGGCGAAGGAGCATATTTCCGGTGAGTGATCTCATCGACAGAGCACAGCGGCAATGGGGGGAGGTACGCCCCGAACTGGACACCTCCGGGATGGCCGTGATCGGGCGGGTACTGCGGCTCGCCTCCCTGATCCGCCGCGAAACCGACGACCTGCTCGCCGGGCACGATCTGACCAGGGCCGAGTTCGACGTACTGTGCGCGTTGCGCCGCAACACCGTGCTCAATCCCGGTCAGATCAGCCGGGAAATGCTGTCCTCCGGCGCGGCGATCACCAAACGCCTCGATCGGCTCGCGCGCACGGAACTGGTTTCCCGCACGGCCAGCGAGCGCGACCGCCGCGTCGTTCAGGTACGGCTGACCGCCAAGGGTGTCCGGCTGATCGACCACCTGCTGCCCCGGCAGCTCGAATCCGAACGCGCCGTACTGGAGAACCTGTCGGAACCGGAACGGTCCGAACTCGCGGGCCTGCTCGGGACGGTCCTCCAAACCGTCGAAGGGGTGAGTTCCTAGACCGCGGCCTGCTCGTACAGGACCGCGTCGTAGGCCGGCGCCTTGCGTACCAACCCACTGTCCAAATGGAACTTTCGCGCGGTGTCGTAGGAAGCGCGCCGCACCTGAGGTGTCGCCGGCATCTCCTTCCGCAGGATCGGGACGAGCGCGTCGAGCGCCTTCGGATTCGTGGTCTTGAGGTACTGGCCCAGCAAGGATCTGGCGTGCGCCGGATCGCCGTGCACATCCGCGAGCGCCCTGCCCATCGCGCGCTCGAACGCGGCGAGTTCGTTCCGTTTGCGATCGAGCAGTTTCGTCGTGCTGAACACGACGCCGTGCAACGCGCCGCGCAGGCTCGGCACGTCGCCGCGCGCGGGCGAGATGTAGGTCTTGCCGACGTCGGCGGCGGCGGCCTGCTGCGCGATCGGCTGGAAGAAGGACAGCGCGTCCACCCGGTTCGCTTTCAGCGCACCGATCGCGGAAGTCATCGTCCCGCCCAGGTTCACCAGCGTCGCGTCCTTCGCCGCGTCGCGGCCGATGCTGCCGAACAGGTACTTGACGAGCGCTTCGGTGCCACTCCCCGGCCCGGTGATGCCGATCTTCTTTCCCACCAGCGCCTGGATCTTTTCGTTCAGCGAGGCGGGTTCCGGCAGCGACGGCGGGACGACGATGTCCACGTAGTACTCGGTGACCAGGCTCGTCACGATCCGCATGCCGTCGTCGATCTTGGCGAGGTTGAACGCGTCGGTGATCACGCCCGCACCCAGGTCGATACTGCCCGATTTGAGCGCGGCGGCGACTTTCGCGCCGGTGCCCAGTTCGGGCCTGGCGCCGAGAGTCAGGCCCTCCGCCTTGAAATAGCCCTGCTTTTCGGCGATGAACAGCGGCAGGAAGGCGACCGAGTTGCTGATCTGGCCGACGTTGAGCACGCCGGGCGGGGTGGTGGATTCGCGGGTCGCGCAACCCGCGGCCAGTAGCAGCGGGGCCGCGGAAAACGCTTTCAAGATCGTCCGGCGGTCAGTCATCGAGCGGCTTCCATCGGTTCACGCGCCGCCCGATCAGCCCGACGAATACGTTGAGCACGCCCGCGATGACGCTCAGCACGACCAGGGTGGCGAACACGCCCGCGGTGTCGAACTGCGAGGCCGCATCGTTGATCAGGTAACCGAGCCCCCGGTTCGACGCCACGAGTTCCCCGATCACCGCGCCGATCAGCGCGTACGGGATGGAGACCTTGAGCCCCGTCAGCACCCCGGTCATCGACGCGGGCAGCACGACCCGCCGGGCGATGTCGCCGCGGCTGCCGCCCATCAGCCGCACCGCGTCGATCAGCCCGCGGTCCACCTCGCGCACCCCGGCCGCGGTGTTGAGGAACACCAGGAAGAACACGGTGGCCGCGGCGAGCAGCACCTTCATGTGCATACCGATGCCGAACCACACGATGAACAGCGGCGCGAGCGCGACCTTCGGGATCGAGTACAGTGCCATCACGAACGGGTCGAGTACGCGGTAGATCAGGTTCATCGACGCGAGCACGAACCCGGCGATCGCACCGGCCGCGGCGCCGAGCAGGAAGCCGTAGACGATCTCCTGCACGGTGATCCAGCTGTTCGTCCACAATGTACCGTCGGCGCTCCACTCGCCGAGGCGCTTGACGATCTCGGTCGGTTTGCTGGTGAACGTGCTGTCGATCCAGCGGTCGGCGGCCAGTTGCCACAGCACGAGGATCAGCACCAGCAACCCGATCCGCAGCGACCAGACGACGGCCGACGTGCCGTGCCGCTGCCACCAGGTTCGTTCGAGCCCGATCCGTACCGGCCCGGACTCGGTCGCGGTCAGGGTCATTGCCCCTCCTTCAGTGCCGCCGACAGTTCCCGGTGCAGCGCAACGAAATCCGGATCGATCCGCAGATCGTCGGCCGAGCGTGGCCGGGCGAGCGTGATCGGCCGGTCGAGCAGCACGCGGCCGATCTTGCCGAGCACGACGACCCGGTCCCCCAGCGTCAGCGCCTCTTCGATGTCGTGGGTGACGAACACGACGGTCTGCCCGCTGCCCTGCCACAGCCGGAGCAGTTCCTCCTGCAGTTCCGTACGCAACTGGGCGTCGAGGGCGCCGAAGGGCTCGTCCATCAGCAGGGTTTCCGGCTCGCCGGCGAGCATCCGCGCGAGGCTCGCCCGGCGGCGCATACCGCCGGAAAGCTCTCGCGGGTAATGCTTTTCGAACCCCTGCAGCCCGACCCGGCGGATCAGGTCCTCGGCGACCGGCCTGCGCTGTTTCGCCGAAACACCACGGATTTCCAGCGGCATCTCGACATTCCGCCGCACGTCACGCCACGGCATGAGGGTGTCGTGCTGGGTCAGGTAGCCGATGTTCGTGTCGGGCCCGCCGAGACGCCGGTCGCGGTACCGGATCTCGCCGGCGGTCGGCGAAGTGAGGCCGGCGAGCATGTTGAGCAGCGTGGACTTGCCGCAACCGCTGCGGCCAAGCACCGAGACGAAGCTGCCCTCTTCGATGCTCACGGAAAGTTCTCTCAGCGCGACGGTCGCGGTGTCGCCCTTGGGGAACTGTTTCGTGACCGCGTCCGCGGTGAGCACGGCCGTCACCGGAGTCGCTCCGGCGCGTCCGGGAGCGGTTCGGCCGCGGCAAGCCGGCGGCTGTTGTGGACGATCATCAGGCGGATCTCCTCGTCACTGAAACCGTGGCCGAGCAACCGATCCGCGCACAGCGCGAGGCCGTCTTCGACCGGCGGGTTGAACGGCTGGCCGAGGTCGCTGGAGATGACGGAGTGCTCCGGCCCGACCGCGCGGATGTTGCCGAACCAGACGTCCCACTCGACCTTGCCGGTGTACGGCGTGGTGAAGCAGCGTTCGAGCAGCGCACCTTTCCCGGCGAGGGCCTTCTGCCGCTCGACTCCGATGCGTTGCGACGTGAACTCCGGATGCGTGACGACGATGCGGCGCACCCCTTCGTCCAGCGCGGCGTCGATCACCGCCACGGATTCGTCCTGGTGGACGTGTCCGGTCGCGAGCGTCATGTCGTGCTTGGCGATCAGGCGCAGCACCTGGCGCGTCTTGTCCAGTACCTTGCCGTCGGCGTCGAGCACGTCCACCGGATCGGCCGCCATGCCCGCCTCGGCGAGATCGGCCTGGAGCCGGGCCCACATCGGCGGTTTCGCGCCTTCGGGATCCTCGGCCTGGCACTGGCGCTGGTTCGCACTGTCCACTGTGGGCAGCCAGACGAACCGGGCGCCGCCACGGCCGGCGATCTCGACCGCGATCGGGTTGAGCCCGCCGACGGAGGCGTTAAGGGTGATCGCCCCGAGCGCGTCGATACCCGGATGCGCGCGGCGCACCACCTCCGCGCGTTCCGCGGTCGGCACGTAATGCGATTTCAGCACGAAGCCGGCCATCCCGACGGCTTCGAACCGCCCAGCCAGCGCGAGATCGTCGATCCTCCGCCGCATCACGTCCGGTGCGACGTGGATGTGCACGTCGTACGCGCCCTTGACGAGTTCGCGGGCGTGGGTGGAGGGCTCTGGGTGGTCGGTCAATGGTCGCTCCTTTGCGTTTCCCGCCGCATCCAGGTGCGCCGATTTCCGACCAGATTGTTAACAATCTTGGCGACAGCCGTCAAGTGCCAAACTGCGCCGGGGCGGTGTCCGTCTCACGGAGGGCCTTGATCACGCTTTCCAGATGCGCGCGCATCGCCTCCTGCGCCCGCTCCGGGTCGTGCGCGCAGATGCCCTCGATGATCGCGAGGTGCTCGGGCAACGACACCGACGGCCGCCCCGGTCGCATCGCGAGCCGGAACTGGTGACGCACGCTCTGGCCACGCAGCCGCTCCAGCACCTGCGCCGCGGTCCGCTGGCCGCCGATCTCCCGGACCCGCAGGTGCAGCCGCTGGTTGAGCGTGCTGTAGCCGACTACGTCACCGGCGGCGACGGCCTCGCTCATCCGGGTCCCCAACTGCTCGAGTTCCGCGATCTCGTCCTCGGTGATCTGCTCGGCCGCCTTCGCCGCACACAACGCCTCGAGCATCATCCGCACCTCGGAGATCTCGACGGCCTCTTCGATCGACACCGCTCGCACGCGGGCGCCCCGGTTCTGCACCCGTTCGACGAGCCCCTCGTTGGCGAGTTCGATCAGCGCGGCGCGCACGTTCGCGCGGCTCGCCGAGAACTGGGCGGACAGGTCGGCTTCGACCAGCCGCTGGTTGGGCACGAACTCTCCGCTCACGATCGCCTCGCGGATCGCCACCACCACCGGCTGCTCAGCCTCGGCTTCCGTCACCGCTTCCCACTCCTCAACCCCGGATTGTTGACAATTTTGTCGCGGACACCGTCTACTCGATCGTAAGCCCGTCGCACAAGGAGTCTGCTATGTCCGGAACGTCAGCCACGATCGCGGTACTCGGCCTGGGGGAGGCGGGCGGCGCGATCGCGCGCGATCTCGTCGCCGCCGGCGCCGCCGTACGAGGCTACGACCCGGCCGTGCCGGCCACCGATGGCATCGTCGACACCTCCTCCGAGGCCGAGGCCGCCGACGGCGCCGACCTGGTGCTGAGCGTGAACAGCGCGACCGCCGCCGTCGACGCGTTGCGCGCCGGCCTGCCCAAGACGACCGGCATCTGGGCCGATCTCAACACCGCCTCACCCGGCCTCAAGCGCGAACTCGCCTCGATCGCGGGCGCGGTGCCGTTCACCGACATCGCGATCATGGCGCCGGTACCGGGCAAGGGCCTGCGGGTCCCCATGCTCGCGAGCGGTCCGGGCGCCGAAGCCGCCACCACCCTGTTGCGCTCGCTGGGTGCCTCGGTCGAGGTCATCGCGGGCGAAGCGGGACTCGCCGCGGAACGGAAGCTGTTGCGCAGCGTGTTCTTCAAGGGCATGTCGGCCGCGGTCGTGGAGGCGCTGACCGCCGCTCGCGCCGCGGGGCTGGAGGACTGGCTGCGGGAGATCATCGTGCACGAACTGTCCACCGCGAACGAGTCCACAGTGGACAGGCTGGTCACCGGCTCCTACCGGCACGCCGAGCGCCGGACCACGGAGATGGCCGCGGCCGCGGACATGCTGGGCGAGCTCGGCGTGCCGGCCGAGGTCGCCGCGGCGTCCCGGGATCAGCTGGCCCGCTTGTCCGGGTCCAGGGGCAGGTCGAACGCGACGAGCGTGCCGAGACTCGGAGAGGAGTTGAGGTAGAACTTCCCGCCCGCGCTCTTCGCCCGCTCGGCAAGGTGCCGCAGGCCCCGCGTCGCGACGCCCTGTGGCACGCCGGACCCGTTGTCCCGCACGCGAAGCCGTATCTCGCGCGCGTCGCGGTGCAGGGTCACGCGGGTCTCGCTGGCACCGGAGTGGCGGACCACGTTGGACAGTGCCTCGCGCAGCGCGGCGCGGATGTGGTCGGCGCGTTCGGCCGGGATGTCGGCGAACTCTCCGGACAGCTCGAGCGTCGGCGGGAAGCCGAGCAGCTCCTCGGCGATGCGCACCTCCCCCCGGGCCGATTCGGCGAGATCCGTCTGCGGCTTCTCCTCCGGCTCCGGCGCGGGCGACCGCAGGCTGTGTACCGTGTCGCGGATCTCTTCGATGGTCTGGTCGAGCTGGTCGATCGCGTCGCCGAGCCGGGCCGCGTCGGTGCCGGCGAACCGCTTGCGCATCCGCCGCCGCACGCGGTCCAGCTGCATACCCGCCGCGTACAACCTCTGCACGATCACGTCGTGCAGCTCGCGCGCGATCCGCTCACGCTCCTCGTACAGGGTCACCCGGTGCCGCGCGTTCGCGCCCTCTGCCAGCGCCAGCACCACGCCGACCTGCGCGGCGAACGCGCTCAGCACCTCGACCGTGCCCGCGGAAAAGCCCTCGGCACCGTGGCTGCGGTAGACGGCGAGCGAGCCCAGTACCCGGCCGCCCGCACCGAACGGCACGGCCGCGAACGGGCCGTACTCCCGCAACTCGGCCGGCACGTGCGGCGCCGTGCGGGGATCGACGGTGAAATCGTCGGTCACCACGGTCTCCCCGCCGCGCGCGACCTGTCCCGCGGCGGAGTTCGCGGGCAGCAGCAACCCTCGCAGTTCGGCGGTTTGCGACCCGTACCCGGCTTCCACGGCTACGCCGCCGTCGTCCGTGCGCACCATGATCAGGCCGAGGTCGGCCCTGGCGAACTCGACCGCTTTCTGCACAGCCGAGGCCAGGACGCTGTCGGGCTCGTCGCCGGAGAGCGCGGCTGTCGTGATGTCGGTGGCCGCGGACAGCGCGTGCGCGGCGAGGGTCGGTTCCATGAGCGAGGTCAAGCGTAGACGCCTTCCGGAACCCGGGCGGTGACCCGACCGTCGCACACCTCGAGCACGACGTCCGCCGCGGCCGCTTCGTCCGGATGGTGCGTCACCTGCACCACGGTGTGCCCGGCGAGTGCGGCGCACAGGTTCGCGCGGAGCGCCCGCGCCGTCGGCTCGTCGAGATGCGCGGTGGGCTCGTCGAGCAGGACCAGCCGCGACTTCGGCGCCGCCACGAGAGCGCGCGCGAGCGCGAGCCGCTGGGCCTGGCCGCCGGAGAGCCCGCTGCCCGCGCTGCCGAGCACGGTGTCGAGCTCCAGGTCCGGGAGGCACGCCAGGCGCAGGGCTTCGGTCAGTTGCTCATCGCTCGCCCGCGGGTCGGCGAGACGCAGGTTCTCCGCGACGGTCGTCGACACCAGGTACGGGTCCTGCGGTGCCCACGCGACCTCCGCGGGGACGCTCGCGTGCTCGGGGGTGAGGAAGCCGAGGAGCGCGGCCAGCAGCGTCGACTTCCCCGCGCCTGACTCCCCGACCACCGCGACGTGTGTCCCGGCCGGGATTTCCAGATCGACGTCTCGCAGCACGGGCGGGGCATCCGGCCAAGCGATGTCGCCGCGCAGGACGACGTGGTCGCCGTGCTGGGGTCGCCGGACCGGCGGTGTCTCGATTTCCAGCCGCGCGCGGGCGTCGCGCAGGGTGTCCCAGTGTTGTGCGACGGGCGGCAGGAACGCGAGCACCTCGGCGAGCACGAGCGGCACCAGCGCGACCACGGGCACAAGTGCCGGCGACAGGCGGCCGACCGCGAGCCAGGTGCTGGTCACCGCCGCCAGGCCGGTGACCAGCACGATCAGGCCGTCGGCCGCGCCGGCGCCGAACGCCTGCCGGCGCGCCTTGGCGACCAGCCCGGCATCGGTCGCGGCCAGGTCGGCACGGCGGGCGCGGTACCGGTCGAAGGCCAGCAGTTCCGCCGCGCGCTCGAACAGTTCGAACACCTTCGCGTGCACGGCGCGCCGTCCCTGTGCGAGCGATGAGGTCGCGCGGCGTTCCAGCCGCAATGCCAGCAGCGGACCGGCGACCGCACCGATCAGCACGGCGACCGCGAGCACGAGTCCCGCCGGTGGCACCAGCACCGCCTGCACCGCGATCGCGCAGGCGAGCACGATCCCGGCGATCAGCGGCGGGGTGAGCACGCGGGGCAGCAGGTCGCGCACGGTGTCGACGTCGGCGACCAGCCGCCGCTGGCTTTCGCCGTGCCGCAGGCTGTGCGCGGGGCCGAGGCGGACGAGGGTCTGCCACAGCTCGACGCGCAGCCGCCCGGCGATACGGAAGGCCGCGTCGTGCGTGGTGAGGCGCTCGGCGTAGCGGAGGCCCGCGCGGCCGAGGCCGAACGCGCGCACCCCGACCACGGCGACGGTCAGGGTGAGGATCGGTGGCTGCTGGGAAGCCTTCGCGATCAGCCAGCCCGAGGTCGCGGTCAGGGCGAGCCCCGCGACCAAGGCGAGCGCGCCGAGCACCGCCCCGCCGAGGAAGCGCTTACCCACCAGCCCGCGCACCCGGCTCGACGCGCGGACGGTCCGGTCTGCCGGGAGCACCGCCCGCGAGCCGCCGGAGACCGCGGTGGCTTCGGGACGTTCGTGGGCGGCGATGAGGATCGCGGCGCCCCGGCGCCGTGCGGCCTCGATCGCGGCCATGACCTTGGCAGCATTCGCGGCGTCGAGGTGGGCGGTCGGCTCGTCGAACAGCAGGAGCCACGCGTCGCGCGACAGAGCTCTCGCGACGGCGACCCGTTGCCGCTGTCCCAGCGACAGCTGGTCCAGGCGCGCGGACTCGAACCCCGCGAGATTCAGTTCGGCGAGAAGCTCGGGCGACGCACCGGCCAGCTCCTCACGCACCGTTTCGCAGGTGAAGACCGGCGACTGCGGCACCCAGCCCGTCTGCCGTCTGAATGTTGACATCCGGATGTTCGTCAGATCGACATCCGAAACAGTGGCCCGACCGCCGGCCGGCTGGACGAAACCGAGCAGGACCGCGAGGGTCGTCGACTTCCCGGCGCCGCTCGGCGAACGCAGCCAGGTGATCTCGCCGGGACGCACGACGAATGACTCACCGTCCGGTGCGAACCCGTTCCGTCGCGCGACGCGCAGCCCCTCGACGCGAACCTCGCCGCGCTCCGGGTCCACCGTGCCGGTGGGCGGGAGGGGCTGGGCGAGGACGTCCGCGACCCGGCGGACCGCCTCGACCCCGTCCTCGCTCGCGTGGAACGCCGCCCCGACCGAGCGCAGCGGCTGGTAGCACTCGGGCGCCAGGATCAGCACGCCGAGCCCGATCGCCAGCGGCAGGTCGCCGGAGACGAGCCGGACCCCGATGAGCACGGCGACCAGCGCGACGGACAGGGTCGCGGCGAGTTCCAAGACGAACGCCGAGGAGAACGCGACCCGGAGAGTCTTCAGGGTGGCACGGCGGTGCCGGTCGGAGACCAGCCGGACCGTCTCCGCCTGCGCTTCGGCGCGCCGGAAGGCGGCGAGGACCGGCAACGAGCGCACGAGTTCCAGCAGTTGCCCGGAAAGCCGGTGCAGCGCGTCGGTGGCGGCGGCCGAGCGGGCCGCCGTGTACTTGCCGACGAGGATCGCGAACAGCGGGAGCAGGGGCACGGTCAGCGCGATGATCACTGCGGACGGCCAGTCGGCGAACAGGATCGCGGCGCCCGCACCGAGTGGCACGACCGCGGCGGTGACCAGCGCGGGCAGGTAGTCGGTGAAGTAGGCGTCCAGCGCATCGAGTCCTCTGGTAGCCAAGGACGTCAGCTCGGCCGGGCCCTGTTCGGCGACCCATTCCGGGCCGAGGCGCATCGCGTGGTCGACGGCCTTGGCGCGCAGTTCCTCCTTGGCTCCGGCGGCGGCGCGGGCGGCGACCACCCGCATCGCCCACGTGATCAGCGCCCGGCCGAGCACGATCGCGGCGATGGCGGCGAGTTCGGCCGTCTCCGGGACGTGCCCGGCGACGATCGTCGCGCAGGCCGATGCGAGCAGGAATGCCTGCGCCACCAGTGCGGCGGCGCTCAGCAGGGCGAGTACGGCGGCGAGGGCGAGCGCCCGGCGCGCGGCTACGGACAGAGCCGGCAGCGCGCCGAGCGGCCCCTTTCCCAGGCGCACTGTGTCCACTCTGGACACTTCGGCGGGAAGGGTGGTGCGTCCGGGAAACCTCATGGGGTGTGCACCGGCGGGATGTGCGCGGTGCTGATCCGCTTGCGGAACACCCAGTACGTCCAGCCCTGGTAGACGAGCACGGCCGGGGCACCGAACGCGCCGACCCAGCTGATCACCTTCAGCGTGTAGTCGCTCGACGCCGCGCTCGCCACGGTCAACGAGTTCGCGTGATCCACGGTGGACGGCAGCACGTCCGGGTAGAGCGCGCCGAACAGGGTCACTGCCGCTGCCGCGAGCGTGACGCCCAGCGCGGCGAAGGCCTGGCCGTCGCGGTCGGCGGCGAGCTTGCGCCACGCGAAGAACGCGCCGCAGACGGAGATCGCGAGCGACCCGATCGTCCACAGTGCACCCTCGTGGAGCTGGACGATCAGCAGGAGGGCGGCGAGCGGGGCGAGCGCGACCGGCAGTATCCGGACGGCCAGCAGGCGGGCCCGCTCCCGGAACTCGCCGCTGGTCTTGAGGGCGAGGAAGGCGGCGCCGTGCACGAGTGAGAACCCGGTTACGGCGAGCGCGCCGAGCAGCGTGTCCCAGCGGATGGTCTCGAACGCCGAGCCGATCCGGTCGCCGCGCGCGTCGAGCGGCAGGCCGAGCACCGTGGTGGTGAGCAGGAGCCCGACGCCCAGCGGCGGGATCCACGAGCCGACCATGATGGCCCGGTCCCAGTTGCGGCGCCATCGCGGCGAGTCGACCTTGCCGCGGTACTCGAACGCGACGCCGCGCCCGATGAGCGCGAGCAGCACGAGCAGCAGCGGCAGGTAGGCGGCGGAGAAGAGTGACGCGTACCAGTCCGGGAAGGCTGCGAACATCGCACCGGCGGCCACGATGAGCCACACCTCGTTCCCGTCCCAGACGGGTCCGATCGTGTTGATCATGACCCGGCGTTCGGTGTCGTCGCGGCCGAGGATCGGCAGCAGCATGCCCACGCCGAAGTCGAAGCCTTCGAGGAACAGGTAGCCGAGCCAGAAGAGCGCGATGATGCAGAACCACAGCGTTTCCAGGCTCATCGGACACCTTCCACAGGGTTATCCACAGATTTGTGCACAGATCCCGGAGTTATCCACATTTCGCTGGTCCTAGTAGGCGAAGGCGAGTTCGTCGTTGTCGTGCTTGGGTTCCTGCGGTGGCGGTAGCACGCCTTCGACCCCGCCGCGTACGTACTTGCGCATGAGGAACACCTCGACCACCCCGAGCACCGCGTACAGCGAGGTCAGCGCGAGCAAAGAGGTCCACAGCTCCCCCGTCGACAGGTCCGACACGGCCTGCGCGGTGAACATCCAGACCCCGTCCACCCCCGACGGGTTCGGCGCCACGACGAATGGCTGGCGGCCCATCTCGGTGAAGATCCAGCCGGCGCTGTTACCGATGAACGGGGCCGCGATGCTCAGCAGCGCGAGCCGGGGGAACCATTTCGACTCGGGGATGCGACCACGCCGCGTCGCCCACAGCGCCAGCACCCCGATCCCCGCCGACATCGCGCCGAAGCCGATCATCGCCCGGAAACCCCAGTACGTCACCGGCAGGTTCGGCGTGTAGTCGATCGGCTTGCCGGCCAGCTTGCCCAGCGCCGGGTCGTCCGGGTAGTTCGTGCCGTACTTCGCCTGATACTGCCCGATCAGATCCTCGACACCGGTCACCTTCGTCTTGAAGTCGTTGTGCGCCAGGAACGACAGCAGCGCCGGCACGGTGAACGTCTTGACGTCCTCGCAGTCCTGCTTGCTCACGTTGCCGATCGCGATGATCGAGAAGCTCGCCGGCTGTTCGGTATGGCACAACGCCTCCGCCGAAGCCATCTTCATCGGCTGCTGCTCGAACATCAGCTTGCCCTGCGTGTCACCGGTGATCGTGAGCACCGCGAACGCGACCACACCGACCCAGCCGCCGAGCCGCAGCGAGGTTCGCCACGTCGCGCGGTGCTCGTCGTCGCTCTTGCGCTTGCGCCACAGGTGCCATGCGGCCACCCCGACGATGAACGCCCCGGCCACCGAGAACGCACCCGCGATCGTGTGCGGGATCGCGGCGAGCGCCGTGCTGTTCGTCAGCACCGCCCCGATCGACCGCATGGTCGGCTTCCCGTCGACGAAGTCCACACCCACCGGATGCTGCATCCACGAGTTCGCCGCGAGGATGAAATACGCCGACGCCACGGTCGCGAGCGAGAACGCCCACGCACACCCCAGATGCACCTTCTTCGGCAACCGGTCCCAGCCGAAGATCCACAACCCGAGGAAGGTCGACTCGACGAAGAACGCGACCAGGCCCTCCATCGCGAGCGGCGCGCCGAACACGTCGCCGACGAACCGCGAGTAGGCGTTCCAGGCCATCCCGAACTGGAACTCCTGCACGAGACCCGTCACGACGCCCATCGCGAAGTTGACCAGCAGGAGCTTCCCCCAGAACCTGGTCATCTCGTAGTAACGCCGGTGCCCGGTCCGCACCCACGCCGTCTGCATGCCCGCGACCAGCACGGACAGCCCGATCGTGAGCGGAACCATGAGGAAGTGGTAGACGGTCGTGATCCCGAACTGCCATCTCGCCAGCTGGAGTACGTCCACGCCGTCCAGCCTGCTCGAACGCGCGATCGGCCATCAGGTCCCGGGGTCCTGATCTTGGCAGGACCTAGGTCCTGGACAACCGGGGCGATCGTTCCGAATCGTCACAACCGGAACTAGCGCCCCGCGAATCAAGGAGCTACTAGCTAGCCTCATAAATTGTTTCGGCGCACCGAAAAACAAATTCCATCGACCCTCGACCGCCAATTCGCAATTCCCATCTGCTGGCATTCTCGGTGATTCCCCTTTATCGTTGCAGTGAAAGGGGAGCCAAAGCCGATATGGATGCCTCACTGCTGGCGCTCATCAGCACGTTCGCGCTGGTCCTGGCCGTGGAATTGCCGGACAAGACACTCGTCGCGACACTCGTGCTGACCACCCGGTTCCGGGCGTGGCCGGTGTTCACCGGGGTCACCGTCGCATTCGGGGTGCAATGCGCGGTCGCCGTGCTGTTCGGCCATGTGCTGGCATTGTTGCCGGAAAACGTGGTGGCCGGCGTGGTGGCCGTGTTGTTCGGCCTCGGCGCCGTCCTGTTGCTGCGTGAGGGATTTTCCACCGTGCGCGACGGGAGCGAGGACGCGGCGCGTTCCGGGCCGCGTCCGGTAACCTTCTTCCGCTCCGCGCTCACCTCGTTCGGCGTGCTGTTCGCCGCCGAATGGGGCGACGCGTCACAGCTCGCGACAGCTGGGCTGACGGCCCGCTACGGCGCGCCGGTCGCCGTGGGCGTCGGCGCGTTCGCCGCACTGATCGCGGTGGCGGGCGTGGCCGTGCTGCTGGGCCAAAAGATCCGCAGCCGGATCCAGCCACGGCTGATCCAGCGCATTGCCGGGTTCACCTTCGCGTGCCTCGCCCTGGTCGCGCTCTGGCAGGCGGTAAGCGCTATCTGAACGCGGCCGCCAGCTCCGAGGCCGCCGCGAGTACTTGTGGTCCAACGGTTTCCGCCTTGATCGTGCCCAGCGCCAGTACGCCGACACTCGCCCGCAGCCCGGGTACACCTCGCACGGGTGCGGCGAGCCCGGCGACCCCGCGCTCCGAAGCGGTCGCCCAGCCTCGCCCGCCCTGGCGCAGGCCCAACGCCTTGCCAGCCGCGCCAACGCCAACCGGCTGCCGGGTGCCGACCCGGTACGAGACGTGCAGGTTCGTCGACGACGGTTCGACCACCGCGACGGACTCGATCTCGTCACCCTCGGCGATCGACAGATGCGCCGTCGCGCCGGAGGTCTCGGCGAGCGTCCGCAGCACCGGCCGGGCCACCTCACGCAACTGGGGTACGACCTGGCCGGCCAGCCGCAGCACGGCGACCCCGAGCCGCACCTTGTTGCCGTCGCGCCGGACCAGGCCACGGGCGGACAGCGGGACGAGCAGCCGGTAGACGGCGGCGCGGCTCGCGCCGATCCTGGCGGCCAGCTCCGAGATCGTGGCCGCCTCGCCACCCGCGTCGGCCACCGCCTGCAGCAACGCCAGCCCGCGATCGAGGGTCAGCGACCCCTCGGCGGTCACAGCAGTCCGAGCACCCTGAGATCGGCGACCGGCTGGTCGAAGGTCGCGGAGGCGTAGGAGGCGAACAGCGCGCGGACGGCTTTCGATGCCTGCTCCGACAACGCACTCGCCTCGTCGGCGAGCTTCTGCCCGTCGGTCGAGGCCAGTGCCTCCCGCACGTCGCCACCGGAGAGGCACCGGCCGACGGCGACCAGCAGATTCAGGAACCCGTGGTGCGCGATGCCGGTCTCCGGGTCGTCGTGACGGACCGCGCGGTGCAGGCTGTTGGTCGCCTTGAAGGAGGCACCGGCCGCGCCGCCGAGCACCGCCAGGAAATCGGCGACCTCGTCGATGCTGGGAAAGTTCTCGGTCGACACGCCACCGCAGCGGATCTTCGGCCAGCTGCCGTGCTCGATCACCTTGCGCACCCCGTCGAGCCAGCCGACGCCCCGGCGCGGCTCGACCACCCGGATCACGTCCTCCGGCACGAACTCCGACACCCGCTCGAGCCACACTTCGTCCACATCGGACGGTGCGGGCATCTCCACCATGCGCAGGGACAGCAGTTCGCTGCGCGACTCGACGATCGAGATCGCCTTCGGCACGCCGCCAAGCCCGGTGTCGATGATCAGCGACAGCGGCAGGGGCTGCTTCGGCTTCACCTTGATCAGCTCGGTGATGAGCTCCGGCAACCGGGAGGCCTGGCAGAGGAAGACACCGAGCAGCCCGGCATGATCGCCTGTCATCGCCGCGAAATGCGCGCGCAGCGCTTCGGTCATGGTCGCCGTTCCCGGGGGGAACAGCGCCGAGTCGTCTACGAGCCGCGCGAAGAGAGAAGGAATTCCACGGGGGCCGGGGGGCGTGAGTTCCGCAGCGCTTGACACAAGGGACACGCTAGTAGCGTACGGCAGCCGGACAAACGGGTCCGCAAGGCGGACACTGCCGCCCCGACTTCCCCTTTTCCAGAACTCAGGTTAGGCTCACCTAACTAGGAGGTGGCCTCGTGACCGAGACTTCCATCCGGCGCCCGCCCGCCCCGGCCCCGGCCGAGCGCGCGAAGACCATCGCGGCTCGCGCGTGCCCCGGTTCGCTCATGCCGACCAGGCACGCCGGCGGTGCACGCGTCGTGCCCGAGTTGCACCACGTGCACGCGAGCGGGAGCGTGAGCATCCTGCTCGGCGACGACGACCCGTTGCTGGCCAGGGCGGCCGAAGCCGAGGTCGCCGTCATGTTCGAACTGACCGATCAGGCCCCGGTCGACCTGCGCGAGCCGGTGCGCGGGCTGCTGTGGATCACCGGCTGGCTCCGGCCGCTCGGCCCGGCCGCCGCCCGCGCCCGCGCCGTCGCGGTCGCCGAGACCCGCCCCGACCCGAGGCTGCTCGACCTCGGGCACGGGGCGAGCCTGTTGCGCCTTACCCCGGCCTCGCTCGTACTCGCGGACGCCGAGGGCACGCATTCGCTGCGCCCGCACGTGTTCAGCGCGGCGAGCCCGGACCCATTCGCCGAGTACGAGACCACCTGGCTGCGGCATCTCGCACACGAGCACGCCGACGTGGTCGCGAGCCTGGCCCGCCACGTCCCCGGCGAGTTGCGCGGCGGCCGCATCCGCCCTCTCGGGCTCGACCGGTTCGGCCTGCGCCTGCGGATCGAAACCGAGGGCGAGGATCACGACGTCCGGCTGGCGTTCTCACGGCCGGTGTCGAACCCCGCCGAACTCGGGAGCGAGATGCGCCGCCTCGTCGGCTGCCCGTTCCGCTCGCGGCGGGGCTAGCTTGTATTCGAAGCGGCGGAGCCGCTTGCGGTGGGCCGCCTGAGGTTCCGCTGCCCGCACCGCTATGCAAGCCGTTTTCAGTCAGTCTCTTCGGGTGGGAAACCCCCGGTGGCGATGGGGCCCCAGCGGTCGATCGTGAGCCGGATCAGGCTCTTGTTCTGCTTCCGCATCGCGTCGCGGTACTCGTCCCAGTCGGGGTGCTCGCCGGAGATGCACCGGAAGTACTCCACCAGCGGCTCCAGCGCGTCCGGCAGGTCGAGCACCTCGGCCCGGCCGTCGATCTGGACGTACGCCCCGTTCCACTCGTCGGAGACCACGCACGCCGACACCGCCGGGTTGCGGCGCGCGTTGACCGCCTTCGCGCGCTTCGGATAGGTGGCGACCACGAACCGGCCGTCGGTGTCGATGCCGGCGGTGACCGGCGAAAGCTGCGGGGTGCCGTCGGCGCGGGTGGTCATCAGGATGGCTCGGTGGCGGGGACGGAGGAACTCCAGCAACTCTTCACGTCCGACCCGGTCCGCCGTCGCTATTTTCGGTGCCATGAGTACGAACGGTAGCGTGCGCGCGTGACGTCACTCGCCCGCGACTGGTTACGTCCGGAACGTCCCGACCTGCCCGAACAGGTCGGCGACGAGCCTGAGCGGCGCCGCATCAAGCTGGAGATCCTGATCGTCTTCGGGATCACCCTCGGCCTGTCCGGCGCGCGCAGCCTGCTCTCGCTCCTGGACTCACTGCTCCAGCCGACCCCGCTCAGCAAGCAGCACGTCGCGCTCAACGCGCCGCAGGCCGCGCTCAGCCTGATCGACCTGCTGGCGCAACTGCTGAGCGTCGCGCAACTCGTCGGCTGGGGTGCGCTCGGCGCCTACCTGCTCGTGCGGGCCGGGATCCGGCTGAAGTCGGTCGGCCTGACCTGGCGCGGCCGCGACGCGCTGTGGGGAGCGGGGCTCGCCGCGCTGATCGGGATTCCCGGGCTCGCGCTGTACTTCGTCGCCTGGAAGCTCGGCTTCAACCTCGCCGTCGCGCCTTCGACGCTGAGCGACACGTGGTGGCGCCCGATCGTGCTCACGCTCTCGGCGTTCGGCAACGCCTTCGCCGAGGAGATGCTCGTCATCGGCTACCTGCTGACCCGGTTGCGGCAGCTGGCGTTCCGCGAGAACACCGCCCTGTTCGCGGCGGCCGTACTGCGCGGTTCGTACCACCTCTACCAGGGCTTCGGCGGGTTCGTCGGTAACCTGATCATGGGGCTGGTGTTCGGGCGGGTATGGCAACGGACGAACCGGCTGTGGCCGCTGATCGTCGCGCACACGCTCCTCGACGTGGTGTCGTTCGTCGGATACTCGCTGCTGAAGGGCAAACTCCCGTTCCTCCCGTAATCTGCGAGCCATGACCGAACCACGGGTGGACAGCGAGGTCGGGCCGCTGCGCGCCGTCCTGCTGCACCGGCCGGGTAACGAGCTAAAAAGGCTCACCCCGCGCAACAACGACCAGCTGCTGTTCGACTCGATCCCCTGGGTGGACCGCGCACAGCAGGAGCACGACGCGTTCGCCGAGGTGCTGCGCGGCCGCGGCGTCGAGGTGCTCCTGCTCACCGAGGTGCTCCGGGCCGCCCTCGAAGACGACCGGGCGCATGCCGCGGGAGTGCACGCCGCCGTCGACGAGTTGCGGCTCGGCCAGGCGCTCGCGGACACACTGCGCTCGCACCTGTCGGGAGTCGATGCGGCCACCCTTGCCGAAGTGCTGACCTGCGGCGTCACCTTCGAGGAGCTGCCCGCCGCCGAAGGCGCTTCGCTGGTGCGGAAGATGCATCACCCGCACGACTTCGCCGTCGATCCGCTGCCGAACCTGCTGTTCACGCGCGACTCGTCGGTGTGGATCGCGGACCGGGTGGCGATCTCGTCGCTCGCGATGCCGGCCCGCCGCCGCGAGACGGCCTTGCTCGATCTGATCTACGCCTACCATCCGCGGTTCCGCCGCGCGGCCCGCGCCTACGGGGCGCATTCGGCGCCGGTCGAGGGCGGCGATGTGATGCTGCTCGCCCCGGGCGTGCTGGCGGTCGGGGTCGGTGAGCGGACCACCGCGGCCGGTGCGGAGTCGCTCGCGCGCTCGGTGTTCGCCGACCATCTCGCGCATACCGTGCTCGCGGTGCCGATCGCGCAGGAACGCGCCACGATGCACCTCGACACCGTGTGCACGATGGTCGACCGGGACGCCGTGGTGATGTACCCGCTCGCGCGCGACTCGCTGGTCGCCTTCACGATGCGCCCCGGCGGCGACGGCTCCTTGACCGTCAGCGGTCCGGAGCCGTTCCTGCACGCGGCCGCCGACGCGATGGGCATCGAGAAACTGCGCGTGATCGACACGGGGCTCGACCCGGTCACCGCGGAACGCGAGCAGTGGGACGACGGCAACAACACGCTCGCCCTCGCGCCCGGTGTGGTCGTGGGCTACGAGCGCAATACCGAAACGAACGCGCGGCTCGAAGACGCCGGAGTCGAGGTGCTGCCGATCGCGGGCTCGGAACTGGGCTCCGGCCGAGGCGGCCCACGCTGCATGTCCTGCCCGATAGCGCGTGACCCGATAGCGTGAGCGCAATAAGGAAAGCCTTACCGAATAAGGCGGAGCCGCTATCGGGCAGGCGGGCGAAGCAATTTCCTTTCCTCTATTCTCGGGGACATGGCCACCAAGCGGAAAGAACCCCGTTCCAAGTTCTATGAGCTGCTGCAACAGCAGATCCACACCGAGTTCAACGCCTCGCAGCAGTATGTCGCGATCGCGGTCTGGGCCGACAACTCGGATCTGCCGCAGCTCGCGAAGTTCTTTTACCGGCAGGCGGTCGAGGAACGCAATCACGCGCTCGCGATCACGCGGTACCTGATGGATACCGACCACCATGTGGAAATCCCCGGCACGGGTGAGATCCGCAACGACTTCGAAAAGGTCGCCGACCTGGTCGAGCTCGCGCTCGAGCAGGAGAGGGGCGTCACCGCCGACTTCCGCGCGCTCGTCAAGGCCGCCCGCGACGAGGACGACTACCAGGGTGAGCAGTTCCTCCAGTGGTTCCTCGCCGAGCAGATCGAAGAGGTCGCCACGATGACCACGCTGCGCACCGTGGTCGAGCGCGCCGAAGGCAACCTGTTCGAGATCGAGAACTGGCTCGCCCGCGAGTCGGTCGCTCCCGGCGAAGACGCGAGCATGCCCGCTGTGGCCGGCGGCGCACTCTAGGTCAGCAGCTGGTGGAGGCGACCAGCTGGAGCGTGCTGACGTGGTTGCTGTCATCGACAGCGAAGACGTAGCTGCCGCCTCCGCCCGCGTCGGCCGTGTACGTGCTGCCGTTCTTGCTCAGGCCCGGGTAGGCCGCCTCCAGCTCGTCCTTGGTGGAACCGATGCGGATCCGCTCGGGCGTGTGCGCGCCGGTCGCGTCGAAGCCGACGACGCCGTTCGTGTCCGAGATCGTCACGACGCTGACGCTCGCCGAGCCTTCGGTGAGCCGGTAGCCCGCGCAGCCGCTCGGCGCGGTGCCGGCGCCCGCGAGCAGCCCGGTCTTCTTGGCGTCGGCGAAGGACATGCCGAGCACGAGCTTGCTGTAGCCATCCGGGCCGAGGACCGCTCCGGTCATCAGCGGTGCGGTCTGGCCGCGTGACGACGCGGTCGTCGGCGGAGCGGCCGAGGACGACGACCGTGCCGGGGTCCGCGACGGCTCCGACTGCCCCGTGCTGCCGGTGGACTCGGCGGTGGACTGGCTGCCCGGCGCCGGGTTGACCGGGTTCGCGGTGAGCGGCGCAGACGATCCGGTGGCGCGAGTCGTCGAGTCCTCGACCGGGGCGGCCGTGTTGGTGCTGGCCGGGCGCAGCGGCCCCAGCAGCAGCCCGGCGGTCACCAGGACCACGGCGGTGAGTGTGCCGCCGGTCGCGGTCAGCGCGGCCCGGCGCCGGCGGATCCGGCGCGCACCGGCGAGGACGCGGGCGGGGGCGGCCTCGTCCGGCCGGATGTCCAGCCGGTCGTCCGCGAACAACCGGCGCAGCTCCGTGTCGAGTTCGTCGTGTTCGGTCAACCCACTTCCCTCCCTCCGGTGATCTTGGTCCGCAGGTTCGCGATGGCCTTGCTGGCCTGGCTCTTCACCGTGCCCTGGCTGATCCCGAGCGTCTGCGCGATCTCGGCCTCGGACAGTCCTTCGTAGTAACGCAGCACGATGACGGCACGTTGCCTCGGCGGCAATTCTCGCAGGGCCTGCCATAGCGGTTCGTGCTCGAACGGGTCCGGCGGGGAGGCGACCTGGCCGTCGGGGAGGTCCGCGACCAGCGTTTCCCGGCGGATCCGGCGCCAGCGGCTGATATGCGCGTTCGCCATCGATCTGCGGATGTAGGCGAGCGGGTCTCCGGTCTTGCGCTGCACATGGGTCCAGCGCGAGCCGATCTTCTCCAGCACGGTCTGCACGAGGTCGGCCGCGTCGTGCGGGTTGCCGGTGAGCGCGTGCCCGTAGCGGAGCAGGCCAGGAAGGCTCGCGTGCACGAACTCCTCGAAGTCCGTGAGCTCACCCGCCATCGACGTTTCCCTTCCCGTGACCGGGACGGTCGTGGTCACCGTAACGCCTCGCATGGCAGTCCCCTCGCCTTGTTCCTCGTTCAGGGGACGCGTGAGGGGGGCTACCGGTTGGCGAGGGAGGCCGGAAGCCGGAAGGCGCCGTCCGGTCCGGGCGGGAACGGGTGCACGGCGACGACCGCGTGCGCCCCGATCGGTCCGTAGACATGCGGGAACCAGATCCCCGCGGGATGCGGAGGCTCGCCCTCTTCCCAGCGAACGGGCACGTCGAGCCTTGCTGGGTCGATTTCCAGTAGGACGAGGTCGGTGCGCCCGGCGTAGTGCGCGTTCGCGGCGAGGTGCGCGGTCCCCGGGTCGGAGCAGTGGACGAACCCGGCCGAATCGAGCGAGGAGGAACGGTACGCGGTGCCTTTTCTGCCCGACCAGTCCGCGCGCGAGCAGATGTGGAGGATCACCGCAGGGTCAGCTGGCGCCCGATCAGGCCGTCGCGGGCCCGGCGCTCGGTCGCGTCGAGTGGTTCGGAGCCGAGGGACGCCAGCGCGTTGTCGAGACGGGTGCCGAGCTGCCTGGCCGGCTCGGCCCACTCGCGCGCGTGCGCCTCCGGATCGAGGTCCCACACCGGCACCAGCAGGCCGTGGGCGCGGAACGAACCGGCGTAGCGGGAGCCCTCGCCGAGCCCCAGCTCACCGGCGGCCGACAGCCGCGCGAGCGCCTGCAGCACGGCGTTCTCCGGTTCCGGGCGGACCCAGCGCAGGTGCGCCTTCTCCCCGGCGAGCACCCAGTACGACCCGGTGCCGAGACGTTCGGTGGGCATGATCGCCTCGTTCGCGCGGTCCAGCGAGAGCTTGACCTCGCCTTCCGCGTCGGCGTCCGCGGGCAGCCACCAGTCGAAGTTCTCGTGCAGCGTGACGTCGAGTTCCGCCTCCGCGACCAGCAGATCCTGCAGCCGTTCCCCTGCACCGCCCGGTGTGGTGGTGTCGGGCACGGACAGCACGTCGCCGGGCTTGGCGTCCAGAGCCCACCGGAGCGAACGGCCGAGGTCGCGGCTGACGTCGGAGGAGCGGGTCTGCACCTGCAGGCCGACGAACACCCGCTCGTCGGAACGGACGAACGCGGCCGCGGCGCCCGGCAGGACGGTCGCCAGCGTGACCTCGCGAGTGGAGTCCTTCAGCGTCAACGGAGCCGTCGCGGACGGCACGAACTCGCGCAGCGCGACCAGCTCCGGCTCGGCGGCCAGCCCCTCGAAGGGCTGCGCCACGAACACCTCGCGCACCTTCGGCGCCTTGTTCTTCTTGCGCGCGGCCTTGCCCATATGCCCTCCTCGAACGGCTTGGCCGCAGACGCTACCGAATCCGCGCCCGTGTCCCGCTCACGGGGCGCGAGCCGGATCGGCCACCGGCAGTAATGTCGAAACGTGTTCGATCCCCGGGATCCTGAGTTCCTCGCCGATCCCTATCCCGAGTTCGCCCGGCTACGGGCGCGCGGCGAGGTGCACCGGCACGAAGGGCTGGGGCTCGCGATCGCCGTGTCGCACAGCGCGGCCTCGGCACCTGGGTTTCGGCGCCGGCATCCACTACTG
Organism: Amycolatopsis alkalitolerans; assembly: GCF_006152065.1. GTDB lineage: Bacteria > Actinomycetota > Actinomycetes > Mycobacteriales > Pseudonocardiaceae > Amycolatopsis_E > Amycolatopsis_E alkalitolerans. The sequence continues at coordinate 171,841 of NZ_VDFW01000006.1, read as the reverse complement.
CGTCGGCGCCCCGCTCGCCCGGATCGAGATCGGCGCCGCTCTGCGCGCGCTGACCGCTCGCCTGCCGGGACTCCAGCTCGCCGGCGAACCCGAACGGCGGCCGGAGTTCGTGATCCGCGGACTGCGGACGTTGCCCGTCTCAGCGTGAGGTCGTCGGCCGGACCGGGCGCAGCGCGGGCGCCGGCGCGCCCTTGACCGCGACCACCCGGCGCACCCGCAGCCGGTCGAGCGAAATCGGGGCGAGCAGGCTCGTCAGCCGCTGCACCACGACCGCGGTCAGCACGGCGAGCACCACCGCCGACAGGTCGAGCAGCCCGGACAGGAACACCCCGTCCGCCTGTGCCTGGATACCGGAGCGGAACCGCCACACGATCACCAGGACCATCAGCACGGCGTCGACCACCCAAGCGGCCCACCACGCGAGCACGAGCCGCGAGGGCCGCGGCCGCCGGTCCGGGGACTGGCGCAGGATCGCGTGCTCCAATTCGGCGAGGATCGAGCCGGCCATGACCAGGTTGAACCCCGGTACGAGCGCGCCGATCACCACCTGGCGCGCCGAACGCGGCGGCTCGTGGCCGCTCTCGTCCGCCGCGGCCTGGCGGGCGACCACGAGCCACCACAGCACCGAGCCGATGGCCAGCAGGCCGAACACGACGCTCAGCAACGAGGCGATGATCTCCAGCGCGTCCGACATCGCCACGACCCCGGAGCTCAGCGCGGAGTTCCGGCTGATCACCAGCAGCGCGTACCGCCAGAACTCGGCCACCGCACCGGCGAGCGCCAGCCCGGCGAGGAACCACAGGACCGTGACCGCGTTGCGCGAGAGCAGCCGCACCCGCTCCACCGGGCGCGGATAACTCGACGGCGTGCCCGGCACCAGCGTCGGCGCGCGCCAGGTCAGGTTCGGGAACCCCCAGCGCGGCGGGACGGGATAGGCGGGCGGGCCGGTGTAGGGCTCGGCCCGCCGGGCGCGACGCGGCGGCTGCGAGCCGGGCGGGGGTGACGCGACCCAGCGCACGCGCGGGCGGAAGTGGTACTGGCCGGGACGCATGGGGCCTACAGGATCTCCGGCGCCGCGTTCGGACGCTCTGCGACGACCGGGCGCCCTTCGGTACGCCAGGACTTCATGCCGCCGGCCACGTTCACCGCTTCCCAGCCGCTGGCGTTGAGCCAGGCCGTCGCCCGCGCGGACCGGCCTCCGGTGCGGCACACGATGTACAGGGGCTGGTCGTCGGGCAGTTCCGCGAGCTCCTCGAGCCGGGCGGGCAACTCGCCGAGCGGGATGTGCACCGCGCCGGGCGCGTGCCCGGCCGCCCACTCGTCGTGCTCCCGCACGTCAACCAGGGTGAGGTCGGCATCAGGAAGTTCGGAGACAGAGGCGGTAGGAAGCTGAGCCGGATTCACCCCGCCAGTTTCCCACGCGCCTCCGTCGCGTGCATGTGAGCTAGTGCGCTACGGCTTTCTCCGCGTGCGCACCGGTGAGCGCCCGGACCTCCATCTCGGCGTACTTGTCCTCGTCGCTCTCCTTCGAGGTGACCGCCCCGAGCCAGCCGAGCAGGAACGAAGCCGGGATGGACACCAGGCCCGGGTTCTGCAACGGGAACCAGGCGAAGTCGGCACCCTTGACCATCGCGGTCGAGGAGCCGGACACCGCGGGCGAGAAGATGATCAGCACCAGGGACACCGCCAGCCCGCCGTACATGGAGTACAGCGCGCCCCGGGTGTTGAACCGCTTCCAGAACAGCGAGTACACCAGCGTCGGCAGGTTCGCCGAGGCGGCGATCGCGAAGGCAAGCGCGACGAGGAACGCGACGTTCTGGTTCTTCGCGAGGATGCCGCCCACGATGGCGACCGCACCGATCACGAGGGCCGTGATCCGGGCGACCCGCACCTCCGCGTTCTTGCTGTCCACCTGGCCCTTCTTGATCACGTTCGCGTACACGTCGTGTGCGAAGGAGGCCGACGCGGTGATGGTGAGCCCGGCGACCACGGCCAGGATCGTCGCGAACGCGACCGCGGCGATGAACCCGAGCAGCACCGGCCCGCCGAGTTCCAGCGCGAGCAGCGGCGCCGCGGAGTTGGTCTTGCCCGGTGCGCCGTTGATCGTTTCCGCGCCCACCAGCGCGCCCGCGCCGTAGCCGAGCACCAGCGTGAACAGGTAGAACACGCCGATCAGCACGATCGCCCACACCACGGACCGCCGGGCTTCCTTGGCGGTCGGCACGGTGTAGAAGCGCATCAGCACATGCGGCAGGCCCGCGGTGCCGAGCACCAGCGCGATGCTCAGGGACAGGAAGTCCAGCTTCGTGGTGCTGCTCTTGCCGTACTGCTTGCCAGGCCCGAGCAGCGCCTCACCCTTCGCCCCGCCGCCGGCGCGGTCCACCGCGTGCTGCAGCAGGCTGGAGAAGTTGAACCCGTACTTGCCGAGCACCCACAGCGTCATCGCGAGCGCGCCGACGATCAGCAGCGCCGCCTTGACGATCTGCACCCAGGTGGTGCCCTTCATCCCGCCGATCAGCACGTACAGCACCATGATCACGCCGACGACGGCGATCACGAGGTCCTGGCCGACGTTGCCCTCGACGCCGAGCAGCAGGTTGACCAGGCCACCGGCGCCGGTCATCTGCGCGAGCAGGTAGAACAGCGACACGATCAGCGTGGACACCGCGGCCGCCGCCCGGACCGGACGCTGCTTCATCCGGAACGCGAGCACGTCGCCCATGGTGAACTTGCCCGTGTTGCGCAGCAGTTCGGCGACTAGCAGCAGCGCGACCAGCCACGCGACCAGGAAGCCGATCGAGTACAGGAAGCCGTCGTAGCCGTAGACCGCGATCGCCCCGGCGATCCCGAGGAACGAGGCCGCGGACAGGTAGTCACCGGAGATCGCGACTCCGTTCTGCGGACCGGTGAACGCCCGCCCCGCCGCGTAGTAGTCGGAGGCCGTCCTGGTGTTCCGGCTCGCCCAGAACACGATCACCAGGGTGATCGCGACGAAGACCGCGAAGATGACGATGTTGAGCGTGGGGTTGCTGCCCTCGACGCCCGCCGCAAGTGTCTTCACTCGGCGTCTCCTTCGACGGTCTCGAGCTTCTCGCTCTCCACCTCGTCACGGATCTTGTCCGAGATGGGGTCGAGCCTCCGGTTCGCGTATCGGACGTACAGCCAGGTGATCAGGAACGTGGACACGAACTGCAGCAGGCCGATGAGCAGACCGACGTTGAAGTTCCCGGCGATCTTCGTCGCCATGAAGGCGTGCGCGTAGTCGGCGAGCAGGACGTAGACCAGATACCAGGCCAGGAAGAGGGCGGTCATCGGGAAGACGAAGGTGCGCAACCGCCGTCGCAACTGGGCGAACTCGGGACTGGCCTGCACCTTTTTCCAGTCGCCGCCGGGACCCGATCCCGTCAGGCCCTGTTCGGTAGTACTCACGGGTAGTCATTCCCTTTCGAGTGAACGGAAGCACTGACAGTAGAGCAGGATTTTATCCGGGTACAAGTACTTTGACCGATTGACGAGTTCAGTCGCCAGATGAGCGAAAGAAGCAGGTGCTACTTGCGGTGCCGGCCGCGGCCAGAGCGGTGGCGGCTGTCGACCTGGCCGAACCGGGCGACCGCACGGTCCCGCATGAAACCCAGCGGATCGGGCGCGTGCAGCCGCAGCATCACGGCGTTGACGTCGGCCGGGCGGCCCGCGCGGGTGCCGAGGCTGACCAGCACGGTCACCGCGAACGCGGCCGGGACGGTGACCAGCGCAGGCTGATCGGCCAGCCACGGCGCCCAGTTGCCGGTGTACCCGCTGACCGTGTGGACCGCGAGCGCCGCGACGACCAGCCCGCCGCCGACGATCATGCCGGCCATCGCGCCCGGCCAGGTCAGCCCGCGCCACCAGATACCCAGCACGAGCACGGGCGCGAAGGTCGACGCCGCCAGCGCGAAGGACATCCCGACGCTGAGCGAGAGATCGGTCGGGCGCATCGCGAGCGCGAGCGCCGCCGGCACGATGCCGACGATCACCGTCGCCCACCGGAAATCACGCACCCGTCCCTTGAACACGTCGGTCGACACCACCCCGGCGACGCTCACCAGCAGCCCGGACGAGGTGGACAGGAACGCGGCGAAGGCGCCCGCCATGACCACCGCGGTCAGGATCTCCCCGCCCACGCCGGGCAGCACCGCGTGCGGCAGCAGCAGCACGGCGGCGTCGGTCTGACCCGTGACCAGCAGTTCGGGCACGTACATCCGGGACATCGCGCCGAGCACCGTCGGGAACACGTAGAACAGGCCCAGCAGCAACAGCACGTGCACCGCCGTGCGGCGGGCGGCCTTGCCGTCGGGGTTGGTGTAGAAGCGGACCAGCACATGCGGCAGGCCCATCGTGCCGAGGAACAGCGCGAGGATCAGCGAGTAGGTCTGCAGCAGATCCGGCAGCCCGGAACTGCCGGGACGGAGCCACTCTCCGTTGGCCGGGACGGCATCCGTGACCACCGGAACCGGGGTGCCCGCGGGGAACCGCAGCACGGTGCCCTTCAGCACGTGCTCGGTCGAGCCCTTGACCCAGCCCGCCGTCCGCTCCGCGGTCGCGCCCGGATCGCGCACGGTAACCGGGGTCAGCGCGTCGACCCGCAGGTTCACGTCGGTCTTGATCGTCACGGTGGTGTCCGCGGTGAACTTCGGCGCGGCCGACGAGCCGAGCGCACCGGCGGGCCCGCCGTGCCCGCCGGTCACGAAGACGGCGCACAGCACGAACGCCGGCACGGCGAGGGCGAAGAGCTTGAACCAGTACTGGAACGCCTGGACCACGGTGATCGCGCGCATCCCGCCGGCGAGTACGTTGCCGGCGACGATCACGGTCACCCCGACCGCGCCGACCCACAGCGGCACCGGCAGCACGGTGGTCAACGCGAGCCCCGCGCCCTGCAGTTGCGGCACCAGGTAGAGGATGCCGATCACGATCACGAAGGCCGTGGCGCACCGGCGAAGCGTGACCGAACCGAGCCGGGCCTCGATGAAGTCGGGCAGGGTGTACGCGCCCGAACGCCGCAACGGTGCCGCGACGAACAGCATCAGCGCGAGGTAGCCCGCGGTGAAGCCGATCGGGTACCACAGCCCGTCGGCGCCCTCCTTGAGCACGATCCCCGCGACGCCGAGGAACGACGCGGCCGAGAGGTACTCACCGGAGATGGCGGCCGCGTTCCGGCGGGAACGCACCGTGCGGCGGGCGACCAGGAAGTCATGGGTGGAACTGGCGAACCGCGAGGAGCGATGGCCCAGGTAGAAGGTCATCGCGGCGACCAGCACGACACCGGTCAGCACCCACGCGTTCAGCTGCACGGTCGATAGTGTGGCACTGCCGCTTGGCAGCGCTCATAAGCGGCGGCAGCCGCTTGCCGTGGGCCGTCAGCTTGCACCGCCAGCACCGCCACGCAAACCACTTCACTGTCTAATTTTCGATCATGTCGACGAAGTCGCGTTCGTTTCCTTCGGCCAGCCGGTTGTACAGCAGACCGGCCAGCAGGAGCAGTGGAAACGGCAGGATGGCCAGCAGGAGCCAGGCCAGCGGCACGCCGATCACGCGCAGCCCGGCGAAGGCGGGCGAGAGGTAGAACGCGAGCGGCAGCCCGCCGAGCACGACCACCACGAGCGCGGCGAGCATGAGCCCGGCGCGCAACTGGTGCTTGACCAGGTCGTCGACGAGCAGCGCACCCCAGCTCGTCTGCTCCTCGAGCTCGACCCTCGCGCGCAGCGTCGGCGTCGACGACCGCGAGTGCGGATCCGCCAGCACCACCCGTTGCCGCTTGAGCGGTTTCGCCGGGGTCTCGGCCGGCTGTTCGGCGGGGACCGGCGGCACGCGCTCCACCGTCGCGGGCTCGTGCGTCGCGAAGTTCTTCCCGAGGGTGGGATCGGGCTCCCGTACCCCGTCGACCTGCTGGTAGTAGTCCTCGTTCATCGCCCGGTCAAGCGATCCTTGAGTTCACGGGTGTGCCGGCGCGAGACCGGCAGGAGCTTCTCGTCGTTGCCGATCACCACCTGGTACCCGCCCTGCCCCATCCGCAGCTCGGTGATCAGGCTGAGCGCGACCAGGAACGACCGGTGGATCCGCACGAACCCGGCCTTCTCCCAGCGTTCTTCCAGCTGTGTCAACGGGATCCGGACCAGGTGACTGTTTCCGTCCGTGGTGAACAGGCGCGCGTAGTCGCCCTGCGCCTCGACCCACCGCACCGTCGAGCGCGGGACCAGCTTCGTGGTGCCGGCCAGCTCGACTGGGATCACCTCGTCGTCGTCCGCTTTCGCCGGGGCCGCCGCGCCCGAGGGACTGCTGGCGGCCGGCGTGCTGCTGAGCTTGTCCAGCACCCGGTCCACGGCGCGGTCCAGCCTGTTCTGGTTGCACGGCTTGAGCAGGTAGTCCACGGCGCCGAGATCGAAGGCGTTCACCGCTTCGGAGGCGTGCCCGGTGACGAACACCAGTACCGGCGCCGGGTTGAGCGCGGAGAACACCCGCGCCATCTCCATCCCCGACAACCCGGGCATCTGCAGGTCCGCGAACACCGCGTCGATCGCGGGGAGCCCGCGTTCCTTGCGGTTGCGCAACTCGTCGTCGTCGGAGGCGAGCAGGCGCAGCGCCTCCGCGGCGTCGACCGCGGCGAAGACCCGGCCGATATGGTGGTTCGCCTGCAGGCCCTCGACGAGCAGGTTCAGCCCGTGGGGTTCGTCGTCCACGGCGAGGACGACCAGTCGCCGTGTGTCAGTTTGCGCACTCACAGTGGTTCGCATCCTGCCTAGAGCCGACCTTACTGTCCATACCGCGCTTGGGCGAACACGCTACAACCCGTACCGGCTCCAAATCGCTTTGTGTGACACCGCTTCCAAGATCGCCGCGGCCGGCGCCCCGACGCCGAGCCGGGCGAGCAACGGCTTCTTCGGTTCGGCCATCTTGATCTCCGCGCCAGGGAACCGTTCCGCGATCGTCTCGCGCAGGTTGCCCAGCCCGTCGATGAGGCCGAGTTCCTTCGCCTTCGCGCCGAGCCAGACGTCACCGGTGAACAGGTCCTCGGTCTGGGCGAGCCGGTCGCCGCGGCGCTCCTGGACCCAGCTCACGAACAGTTCGTGCAGCTGGGCATGCATTTTCTTGAGCCATTCGACGTCCTCGGGCTTCTCCGGGCTGAACGGGTCGAGCCGGGACTTGTTCGCGCCAGCGGTGTGCAGCCGCCGCTCGATGCCGAACCGCTCCAGCAGCCCGGTGAACCCGAACCCGCCGCTGATCACGCCGATCGACCCGACGATCGAAGTGCGGTGCGCGTAGATCTCGTCCGCCGCGCATGCGAGCCAGTACCCGCCCGACGCCGTGACGTCCTCGCAGAACGCCAGCACCGGCACGTCCTTCTTCTTCGCGGCCAGCTGCCGGATACGCTCCGCGACCAGCCCCGACTGGGTGGGGGCGCCGCCGGGCGAGTTGATCAGCAGCGCGACGGCCTTGAGCCGGTCGTGATCGAACGCCCTGGTCAGCGCCGACTCGACGGCCGCGAGGTTGATCGTGCCCCGCGCAAGCGGCGACGGGGTCGGCGTGATGACACCGTGCAGCTTGACGACCGCGACGACGTCGGTGCGGTCACCCCGGTCACCGATTCGTGGGATCCTGCTCGTCAACTCGGTCACGGATGGCATGCCGCCAGGTTACGGACCTTTCTTCGCGTGCGCAGGTGAGCCGTTGCGCGATGCCTGCGCGGGGACCGCGGCCGAGTAGTCCGGCAGCTCGGTGCGTACGCCGGGGGCGAACTTCGGCACGCGCAGGGTCACCTTCATCCCCGCACCGGGCGCGGTCTCGACCATCAGCGCGTACTCGTCGCCGAACAGCTGCCGCATCCGGGCGTTGATGTTGCCGAGCCCGACATGCGCGCCAGTGCGGTGGGAGTTGCGCAGGTCCGCTAGGCGCGCCGGGTCCATGCCGATCCCGTCGTCCTCGACGCTGATCAGTGCCTCGCTGCCGTAGTCTTGCGCGGTCACGGTGACCATGCCGCCGCTCGGCTTGCTCGCGAGCCCGTGCTGGACGGCGTTCTCCACGAGCGGCTGGATGATCAGGAACGGCACCACGACCGAGAGCACCTCAGGCGCGATCTTCAGCCGCACCTCGAGCCGGCCGCCGAACCGGGCGCGCTCGATGGTGAGGTAGCGGTCGATATTGCGCAGCTCGTCGGCGAGCGACGTGAACATGCCCGAGGTGCGGAACGAGTACCGGGTGAAGTCGGCGAACTCCTGCAGCAGCTCTCGCGCCTCTTCGGGATCGGTGCGGATGAGCGAGGAGATCGTGTTGAGGGCGTTGTAGATGAAGTGGGGTGAGATCTGCGCGCGCAATGCCTTGATCTCGGCCTGCTGCAACTGCAGTTTCGACTCGTCGAGGCGGGCCAGTTCGAACTGGGTGCAGACGAACTGGGCGACCGCGTCGGCCATCTGCACCAGGCGCTTGCCCTTCGAGCGGCCGACCACGACGAGCGCGGCCTCCACCTCGCCGTCGACGATCAGGGGGACGATCACGGCGGTCTTCATCTTGCAGGTGCCGCGGTGGTCACAGGGGACGTCGTCGTGGTTGACGACCTCACGCCGGCTCTTGCGGATCGCCATCCCGATGGCGGTGGTGAGGTCGACGTAGTGGTCGTTGGCCTCCCCGTCCCAGGACGCGAGGGTGCCCTCGGGGTCGGTGATCCCGACCGCGACGCATTTGAGGAGTTCGAGCAGCTGCGAGGTGATCCTGTCGGCCGCGACCTGGTCGAAGCCCTCGCGGAGGTCCGGGGTGGCCTTCGACATGTGGTACACGGCTTCGAGCACCGCGTCGTCCACGAAACTGCTCGGTTTGCGGGACCGGACGAGGAGTACCACCACGACGATCAGCAGCAAGCCCGCGAGAGTCCACGGGATGATCTGCGCGATCGGCAACTCGGACACGGCGTCAATGCTCTGCGCTCGGTCAGCCGGGTGCAAGGCTTCGGGCCCACTTTCTGTGTAGATACCGACACCCTGGGGCAGGGCGCACCTTACCCAACGCGAGAACGGCGCCGTATCCGCCAGCCAAGTGTCGCAATTAGACGATGAACGGGTGAACGGCGCCCCTACCGTCTGCTACTTCAGCAGCCGCGACATTCTGCGGTCCGCAAGCGGCTTGCCGCCTGTCTGGCAGGTCGGGCAGTACTGGAACGCCTTGTCCGCGAACGAGATCTCGCGCACCGTGTCCCCGCAGACCGGGCACGGCAGACCCGCCCGCGCGTGCACCTTGAGGCCGGATCGCTTCTCGCCCTTCAGGCGTGCCGCGTCCTGGCCGACCGACCGTTCTACGGCGTTCGTGAGCACCTCGTGCATCGCGTCGAACAACCGGTCCAGCGCCTCCTCGGAGAGCTTGCCCGGCGTCGCATACGGCGACAGCTTCGCGGCGTGCATGATCTCGTCGGAGTAGGCGTTGCCGATGCCGGCGATCAGCGGCTGGTCGGTCAGCGCGGTCTTGAGCCGTTCCGTGCGGCCGGTGAACAACTCGCCGAGCCTCTCGCGGGTGAGCTCCAGGGCATCGGGCCCAAGCCGCGCGACGCTCGGCACGTCCTTCGGATCGTGCACGATCCACACCGCGAGCCCCTTCTTCGTGCCGGCCTCGGTCAGGTCGAACCCCGGCCCCCCAAGGTGGACCCGCAGCGCCAGCGGACCGCGACCCGGTTTGGGTGGCGTCGGCGAGAGCTGATCGGACCAGCGCAGCCAGCCCGCGCGGGCCAGGTGGATCACGAGATGGATCCCGTCGCAGTCGAGATCGAGATGCTTGCCGTAGCGGCCGGCGCCGGTCACGGTGCGCCCGTGCAGTTCCGTCCACTGCGGGCTCACGGTCTTCAGCACACCGAACGACGCCACGTCCACCCGCGTCACCGTCCGGCCGACCGCGTGCTCGCGCAGGTGGTGTGCGAGCGCCTCGACCTCAGGTAACTCGGGCATCGGTCACTCCATGGGATGCAGGGGGCCGTCGAAGTCCGGCAGGCCCTCGGTCCGGATGGCCTTGACGACCTTCGCCACCTCGCCGCGCACCCGGAACATCCCGGACACCACGCCGACCCAGCGCTCGGGCGGGTGATCGCCCAGCGCGTCGCCGTCGGTCTCCGCGACCACGCCCCACGGCCGGTTCAGCACCCACCGCAGCGGGAAGAACAGCGCGATCAGCAGCAGGCCCCAGATCACCCAGGCCGGCACGACGACCCCTTCGGGTAGCCATGCGACCAGGATAACCGCGAGCACCAGGGTGACCGAGAGCATCGCGACGCCTGGCGCCGGGCTGCCCGCCACGTCATGCTCGAAATCCTCGACGGTCACGGGGCGGCGCCACTCCATCTGCGCCCGGACCGTCCATTCGCGGCCGTCCAGCCCCTGCACCCGGCGGTTCATGCTTCGTGGCCTCCTGGACACGCTCCGTCGTTCGTGAGCGTGCTCAACGGTAGCGTGGCCCGGGCCCGTGGCGCGAGATCCGCACCAAGATCAACCGGAGGCGTTACGCGCGCCAGGGCCGAACAACCACCAGAAGAACGTGCTGTGTTCCCCGGACGGCTTCGCCGCCTGGGTCGCCGTCACGTCGGCATCGGCCGGCGGCGGGTCCGCACGGAGGTTGTTGTTCGGCGCGGTGCCGGCCCGCGAGTTGTTGTTCTTGTTCCCGTTACGGGCTTTGCCCGGCTTCGTGCTGCTGGGCGGGGTGCTGGACGTCGAGTCGAGGTCGTCGCGCGCGGTGCCGCTCGACGAGGACGGCGACGACGTGGCCGGTGGATCGCTGCGCCCCTGCTGGCTCTGCGGCGGCGCGGCGGGCACCTGCTTGGGCGCGGCCGGTGCCTGCTTGGGCCCGGCCGGCGCCGTCGCGACCGCGCCGGCCGGGGGCGGCGCCTGGGCTTCCCGCTGCACGATCACCGGAGCCCCGGGCAGCCGCAGCGTCGCTTCGTCCGGCGTCACGGGCTGCTGCGGCGGCGGGCTCAGCAGCGAGGGCTCGGTCGGCGCGATCCGCAGTTCGATCCCGCTCTGCGGCAGGCCAACGGTCTGCGCGTGGTCGGGGTTGATCAGCGCCGGGCCCACGGTGACGCCGACGACCCCGGCCGCCGCCGTGGACACGAGCGCGATCCCGACCTTGAGCTTCGAGAGCACGAGCCCCTTGAGCGTGGCGAGCGCGCCATGTCCCGACGCGGCGACCGCCGCAGTCGAAGGCACCAGCATCGCCAGCACCCCGGCGTGCGACCGCAGGGAGGAGCAGACGTCCCGCAGTTCGGCGTGCATCGCGCGACACGAAGCGCAGCCGAGAAGGTGGGTGCGGATGCGGGCGGCCTCCGACCCGGTCACGCTGCCCGCGGTGTACCCGCCCAGCTTCTCGATCACGCCGCGGCAGCTGACGTCCGAGGTACGGTTCATCGCGAGATGGGCCTGCAGATACGCCGCGCGCAACCCCTGCCGGGCGCGGCGGGCGAGCGCCGCCGTCGCGTTCGCGCTCAACCCGAAATGCGGGGCGACGACCGCCGGCTGCTCACCTTCGACCTCCGTCTGCCACAGGACCGTGCGCCAGCGCTCCGGAAGGCTCGTGAAGGCGGTCGCGATCAACGTGTGCTCCGCGGTGCGGGCATGCGCGTCCACACCGGCGCCCACGCGGACCGTCAACTCGTCGTCGGTGACCGGAACGTCACGGCGCGACCCATGCCACTCCCAGGACACCCGGCGGGCGACGGTGAGCAGGTAAGCGCGGATGTGATCACGCGGGCCCGACCCGCGCCGGAGCGCCTGGAGCACCCGGAAGAAGGTTTCGGCGGTGATGTCCTCCGCCTCGGAAGCGTCGCTGGCTATCCCACGAGCCAGCCGCCGCACGGCGCCCGAGTGCTGCTCGAAGAGCTCACTGAACGCCCGATCCTCCCCGGCCCGGAGGCGACGCAGAAGTGCCTGTTCATCGGCCGATACCGTGCGTTGCTCCGGTACCGTTGCTTCTTCCGTCATCCGGCCAGGCACCTCCTCCCCGGGCGGGATTGACCCGTTCGGTTGAATGGGGACACCATACGGAGCGAAACGCTTGCCGTCACCCCTTGTACTCCGGGAGTGACAGAGTTACCTCCGACCGGGTGCCTGTCACGCCCCTGAAGGCCACGGTATAGAGTAAACAACGCCTCGCGAACGGGGCATGCGGACGTAGCGCAGCTGGTAGCGCATCACCTTGCCAAGGTGAGGGTCGCGGGTTCGAATCCCGTCGTCCGCTCGGGACGGGGTGAGCTGTGCTCGCGGAAAGCGCGAGCCGAGCGTCCCTCGCCATTGCCTTTGGGGGTCGGACCCCCAACCCCCCGCCAGGGAGGGCTTCGCCCCCCTGGACCCCCCACACTCGGTGCCGGTTGCGTTGTTTGGTTGCGTTGACCCGCGCGGGGGCGTCGTTTCGATGCTTGGCGCTTTCAGCGGGGGGCGCGGCGGGTCAAGGATGGCGCTGCTGCCGGACACCTCGGGCCCGCTCACCCTGTCCCGCTACGAGGCGGCGAACCTGCCCGCGACGCAGACCCCGCCCTCGCAGGAGCCGGGCAACCGCCCGCACCTGCCCCAGTGAGAAAGCGCTTTCAGCGGGGGTTGCTGGGGGCGTCGCGCCGGATCATCCGGCCGGCGCCCGCCGCGACCGTGGTCGCGAAGATCCAGCCCATCGCGATGAACCCGCCACTGACCCACTTGTCCAGACCATGCATGTACCACCGTGACTTGTTGCCGAAGTCCACGATCGGCACCAGCAGGTCCAGCGTGTACAGCACCGGGTTCCACTGCATACCGCTGTCCTGTGAGTTGATCGCGCAGCGGGGACCCAGCACGAGCAACTGGTTCACCCCTTCCCGCACGTCGTGCACGCACGAGTCGTTGCCCAACCAGAAATACAGGCTGCCGGCGGCCAGCAGGCCGACCAGCCAGCCCAGCGCCCGCACCGGCCGGTACCCGTAGCCGACCATCCAGCGCTGCAGCCAGCTCCACAACCGCACACCCGGCCCGAACACGCGATAGCCCTGCGCGAGCGCTTCGTACCGGTACTGCTGCTTGCGGAACAGCACCGTGTCCGCATGCTCCTCGTTCCCGCTCGCCCGCAGCATCGCCGCCAGCTGGTCGTACGGGCCGGGCCGGTAGCCCGCCATCGCGGCGCGCAGCTGCCGGATCCGGACGTTCACCGCGCGGTCGTTCTTCATCTCGATCGGCCGGCGGAGCATGTCGTACTGGAAGTCCTCGAGCTCGATCCCGCCCGTGGTCTCCCAGAACTCGTCGTTGTCGTCGAGGGTGCGGCAGTGCGCGTGCCGCAGCACGATCCGGCCGCGCGGGATCGTCCCTGGGTTCAGCAGCAGCTCGTCGGCGGTGAGATCGCTCGCGTCGAGCGCGACGTCGTGCCCTGGCACGGAATCCAGCTCCGCACCGGTCAGGTCCACCCGGCGGGCCACCCTCGCCCCGTCCATGTTGACCCCGCCGGTCGCGCGGAAATGCCGGTCCCCGGAGGTGGTGAGGCTGACGTTGCGCCCGGCCCGGACCGTCCGCACGTCCACCGAGTAGCTCGTCTGCTCCCGCACGTTGGGCGCGCTGACATCGGTGCCGTACAGCTCGACGCTGCCGCCGACCTCCGTGCCCTGCAACCGCAGCGTGCCCTCGATCGTCGCGTCGGTGAGCTGCAGGTTGCCGGCGACCTTCAACCGCCGCGCGGACAGCACGTCCCGCCCGCCGTGCCGCAGCTGCGCGTGCGCGGCCAGCACGTTGCCGCCGACGCGCACGTCCGCGAGGCGCAGCTGGCCCGAAGGCACGTCCAGCCCGGTCGCTTCGAGGTCCCCGTCGATCTCGCTGCCGTCGAGATGTAACGCACGGTCGTAGAACGGCTCGATCTTGCCGCGCGTCACCTTCACCCGGGCCCGCGCGAGCCGCAGCGTGCCGCCGATGCGCACGTTGATCATGCGCAGCGTGCCGACGGCCGAGAGCCCGTCGGACAGCTCGACGTTGCCCTCGACCCGCATCCGGTCGGCGACCACCGCAGGCCACGGATCGACGTAGGGATCGCTGGAATCCCAGGCCTCCACGGCGATCGCACCGCGCTGGGGACTCGCCAGATCCGCGCCGCGGAACACGATGTCCCCGTCGACGCGGGCGCTCGGCAGGTGCAGGATGCCGCGGGCGCTGAAGGCCTGCCGCTGGTCACCAGCGCCGAAGTTGTCGACCTCGCACAGCAGGCTGCCGCCGACCTGCACCCCGTTCGCGTCGAGTGCGAACCCGCCCGGATTTCTCAGCGTGGCGCCGGAAAAGTTGACGTTGCCGCCGGTCCGCATGCCGGGGACGCGCACCTGCCCGTCCGCTTTGAGCCGGTACGCGAGCAGCGCTCCGTTGATCTGGAGCCGGTCGGCCTGGATGGCGCGGCCGAACGCGGAGGCGATCCGGGTGCGGGTCAGCACGAGCGAACCCTCGATGACCGCGTCGGTCAGGTTGATGGCCGCGTCCGGCACCCCGCGTTCGCGCGTGTCCCCGCGCTGTACCGCCGTTTCGCCGTCGTCCGTACCGCCGGGGAACGGCTGCACGACACTGCGGATGAGCCGGACGTCATTGCGGCTGCGGAGGTTACGGGCCTTGAGCCCGGGCAGCCAGCACCGGCGGAACACGAGCCCCAGCAGCTTCGCCTCGCGCACGTCCGGCGCTTGGTCGAACCGGCAGTTCTCGAAGCGGAACAGGCAGTCGAGATCCGCGCCGCGCAGGTCCAGCCTGCCCGTCACGTAGGCGTTTTCGACCGGCACGATGGGCGCGTTGCTGGCCTGCCTGCGCCATCGCAGCAGGCCGCCGCTGCCCGGTTCCAGCAGCGGCCGGAGCAGCTCCTCCGCCGACAGGTGGTACCGCGCGTCCGGCACTCCGGCGAACGGGTCGAGCGGTGGCAGTTCGCGTTCCGCCGGTCCCGCCTGGCCATTCGCCATCCGCACGTTCTCCTTCTTTCGAGGTCCGAACCGACCTTAGTCGCCCCATTACTCCGGTAGGGCAGTTTCGCTGAGGTCACTGGGTTTCGCGGCTATCGTCGAAGGGATGGAGGAGGCCCTCGGACAGCTGAGGGAGGTCACCGACAAGGTGACCTACGGAGAGCTGGCCGCGCTGAGGCGCCGGTTGTGGGCGGACGAGGAGGGCGCCTACCGCTGGTTCGGCCAGTACCTACCCGCGCCGGAACAGCGAAGCGTGATCGAAGCCGAGTTCGCCGACCGGGTCAGGGTGGCGCTCGCGCGCGGCGGCGCGCTGACCGAGTGGGCCGAACGGCTGCGCGCGGAGATCGCCCCCGTACTGCCGCTGGCGCGGTTGCTCGAGCGCCATCCCGAGCTGGACTATCCCGTGATAGCCCCGAATGTCGCCGCCTGGCGAGTGCTCGCCCGGTTCGGCGGGGTGTTCGAGGTCGATCACGGGTGGGCGACGGTGCCGGATGTGGTGACGGCGGTCGCCAGGACCAGGGAGGCGGTGACGGCGCTCGGCGAGGCGCTGCGCGCGGAAACCCCGGCGGAACTGTTCGCCGCACGCGGTTTCATGCTCACCGACGACGAACTCGTCGCCTGGCTCGCGCACTGCGGGTACCGCATTTCGGCGGCGGAACTGCGCCAACCGCGGCGGGCACTGCACCGGATCGTCGAACGCGTCTCAGCAGGCCGGCGCGCGGCACGCGGCCCGACCGCGACCGACACGGCGGCCGAACTGCTGTCGCAGGCCGGTGCACCGCTGCATCTCGACGAACTGCTGCACCGGATGGACCGGCCCTACAGCCGCGGCCCGCTGTACAACCGGCTCAACGCCGACAGCCGGTTCGTGCGCGTCGCGCCGAGCACGTTCGCGCTCGAATCCTGGCATCTGGAGCCGTACGCCGAACCCAGTACGTCGAGCACGGACAACGCCGTCCGCCTCATCACGAGCGCCGGCAGGCCGCTGCACCTCGACGAGATCCGGGCCAAGCTCACCAGGCCCATCACCCGCGAAGGCCTGCGCAACGCCCTCAACGCGTCACCACGCCTGGTTCGCGTGGCACCGTCGACCTACGACGTCAGGCGTTCGGATTGAGCACGCGGGACAGGAACGCCCGTGTCCGCTCATGCCGCGGCTCGCCGACGACCTGATCCGGCGGGCCCTCCTCGACCACGACACCGCCGTCCATGAACAGGACCTTGTCCGCGACCTCGCGGGCGAACTGCATCTCGTGCGTGACCACGATCATCGTCATCCCGTCCGCCGCGAGCTGCCGCATCACGCCGAGCACGTCGCCGACGAGCTCCGGGTCCAGCGCCGAGGTCGGCTCGTCGAACAGCATCAGTTTCGGCTGCATGGCGAGCGCCCGCGCGATCGCGACCCGTTGCTGCTGACCGCCCGACAGCTGGCCGGGATAGGACTTTTCCTTGTCCGCCAAGCCGACCTGCGCAAGCAGCGCACGGCCGCGCGCCCGGGCCTGCGCCCTGTTCTCGCCGCGGACCTGCACGGGCGCCTCGATGACGTTGTCCAGCGCGGTCATATGCGGGAACAGGTTGAACCGCTGGAACACCATGCCGATTTCCCGGCGCTGCTCGGCGATCTCCTTTTCCCGCAGCTCGTAGAGCTTGTCCCCGCGTTGCCGGTAGCCGACGAGATGGCCGTTCACGAACAGCCGCCCGGCGTTGATCTTCTCGAGGTGGTTGATGCACCGCAGCAGCGTCGACTTGCCGGACCCCGACGGGCCGATCAGGCAGGCGACCTCCCGTTCGGTCACCTCGAAATCGATGCCCTTGAGCACCTCCAGGCGGCCGAACCGCTTGTGGATGCCCTGCGCCTGCACGATGGGCGTCACCGCTGCCCTCCCTGGTCGCGGTTGCCGAACCGGAAGCCGAGCATGCGGTTCGCCCAGGTCACGCGTGTCGCCTCGGCACGCGACGTGCCGCGGGCGAAGTGCTTCTCGATCTGCATCTGGATCAGCGTCAGCACCGACGTCAGGAACAGGTACCACAGCGCGGCGACGATCAGCAGCGGGGCGATCTTGTAGTTCTGCGCGTAGATCTGCTGTACCGCGGTCATCAGCTCGAAGTACCCGATGACGACCACGAGCGAGGTGGTCTTGAGCATCGCGATCGTCTCGTTGCCGGTCGGCGGGATGATCACGCGCATCGCCTGCGGCAGGATGATCCGCCGCAGCGTCTTGCCGCGCGACATGCCCAGCGCGCTCGCCGCCTCCAATTGGCCGGCGTCGACCGACAGGATGCCGCCGCGCACGATCTCGGCCATGTACGCGGCTTCGTTCAGGCCGAGTCCCAGCAGGGCCGCCATGAACGGGGTGATCAGCGAGTTGGTGTTCGCCCCGGCGAACTCGGGCCCGAACGGGATCCCGATGCCCAGCCGGGGGTAGAACAGCGCGAGGTAGTTCCAGATGACCAGCTGCGTGATCAGCGGCGTGCCGCGGAACAGCCAGATGTAGATCCCCGCGGCGCCCGAGGTCAGCGGGTTGGGCGACATCCGCATCACCGCGAGGACGATCCCGCCGGCGACCCCGATCACCATCGAGATCGCGGTCAGGATCAGGGTGTTCTGCAGCCCGCGGATGACCCGGTCGTTGAACAGGTAGTCGCCGACCACGCCCCATTCCATGTTGGCGTTGGTCGCCACACTGCGCAGGACGAGCACCGCCGCGAACACGATGACCACGCCGGCGACCCACCGGCCGTAGTGCCGCACCGGCACCGCGCGGATCTCGTCCGGGGTGGTGCCGGTGCGTTCGTTCGTTCCGGTCATCAGCTCACGGCCGGGTTAATTTCCGACTTCTGGACGGCGCCCGCGGTGCTCAGGTTCCACTTCGCGATGATCTTCGCGTAGGTGCCGTCATCGATGAGCGCCTGCACGGCGCCCTGGATGGCCTGCGCGAACTGGCCCGAGCCCTTCTTGAGCGCGATCCCGTAGGGCGCGGTGTCGTACGGCTGGCCGACCACCTCGACCGCACCGTTGGTCTGCGTCACCGCGTAGTCGACGACCGGCGAGTCGGCCAGCATCGCGTCGCTGCGCTTCGTGGTCAGCTGCAGGTTCACGTCGGTCTGCGCCTGGAACTGCTGGATGTTGATCGCGGGCTTGCCCGCCTTGGTGCAGTCCTGCGAGCGCGCGGTCGCGTCGTCCACCTGGACGGTGCCCTTCTGCACGGCGAGGTTCTTGCCGCACAGGTTGTCCGGCGAGAGGTTCTCGGGGTTGCCCTTCAGCACGCCCAGCGAGGTGCCCGCCGAGTAGTAGGTCACCATGTCGACGGTCTGCTCCCGCTCGGAGTTGACCGTGAACGAGGACATCGCCATTTCGTACTTGCTCGCCGCGAGGCCCGCGAGGATGCCGCTGAAGTCGGCGTTCTGGTACTCCATGGTCAGGCCGAGCTTCTGCCCGATCGCGTTGCCGAGGTCGACGTCGAAGCCGACGACCTTGCCGTTGGAGTCGACGAACTCGTTCGGCGGATAGGTCTGGTCCTGCCCGACGACGATCTTGCCGTCGCCGGCGATGTCGGCCGGGACCAGCGCGGCGAGCTTGGCGTCCTTGGCCTCGGCGGGGATCGCCGAGGAGGCCGGGGCGCCGCTGCTGGGCTGCGTGCCACCGGAACCGTTGCCGCCCGCACCGCAGGCCATGGTCAGCCCGGCCAGCGCGAAGGCCGGCAGCAGGGCAAGCGCCTTGATTTGTGTTGCACGCGCCACGTTGGTCACTCCTAGTAGGTCATACCGTGTGAGTCCACGCATCCTGCCATCCGGATGGGTCTGTGCGCAGCACCAGGGAGGTCACGGCGTGATGTCGACGACGCGGGCAACGAGCAGGTAACAGCCGGTTAATTCAACGACGGTCAGTCCGGGTGCACGTCCTCAGCCGCGGGCGTGCGCGTCCAGCGTGTGGGCCACCGTCTCCGATACGCGGCGCGCTTGGCCCAGGTGTAGCCACTCGTCCGGGACGTGGGCGTTCGAGTCCGGGCCGAGTGCGCCGGTGACCAGGAACTGCGCCTGCGGGTACTTCTCCGCCAGCAGCCCCATGAACGGGATCGACCCGCCGAGGCCGACGCTGCGCCATGGCGCGCCGAAGACCTCCGTGCTCACCTTGTCCAGCACGGCCGCCAGCCACGGCGCCGCGTCGGGGGCGTTCCAGCCGCCCGCGTGCTCGACGCCCGACAGCTCCACGTGCGCGCCATATGGGACACCGGTGGTCAGCGCCTTCTCCACCGCGTTCAGCGCCGCCGCCGAGTCGGCCGTCGGGGGCAGGCGGAAGCTCAATGCGAGCGTCGTCGACTCGCGCAGCACGTTGCCCGCGTTCGCGGGTTCCGGGAAGCCCGCTCCGCCGATCACGGACAGCGTCGGCCGCCAGCTGTTGTTCAGCATCAGCTCGAGTTCGTCGTCCGAGACCGGATGCATCCCGTCGGCCAAGGGGAACGCCGAGCGCATCGCGCCGGGCGCGACGGCAGCGCTCGCGCGCGTCTCCTCCAGCCGGTTCGCCGGGATTTCCACGTTCAGCTCGGCCAGCTTGAGCTGTCCGGTCTCCGCGTCCTCGATCCGGTCCAGCAACTGCCGCAGTACGCGGAACGAGCTGGGCACGACCCCGCTCGCCAGACCCGAGTGCTGCGCGGACTCCAGCACCCGCACGGTCGCGTGCACCTGCACCAGGCCGCGCAGGCTGGAGGTCAGCCACAGCCGCTCGTAGTCGTTGCCGCCGGAGTCCAGGCAGATCACCAGCGAGACCTCGCCGAGCCGGGCCGACAGGTGCTCCAGGTACGCCGGCAGGTCCGGGCTGCCCGACTCCTCACCGGTTTCCAGCAGCACCACGGCACGCGCGTGCTGCCCGCCCGCCGCGTGCACCGCCTCCAACGCCGTCGTCGCCGCATACCCCGCGTACCCGTCGTCCGCCGAGCCGCGGCCGAACAGCTTTTCTCCGCGCACCACCGGCTTCCACGGCCCGAGGCCCTCCGACCAGCCGCCCACCGGCGGCTGCTTGTCGAGATGCCCGTAGAGCAGCACCGTGCCGCGATCCTCCGCGCCGGGCGACGCGGGCACGTCCACCAGCAGCACCGGGCTCCGGCCGTCGATGCTCACCACATCGAGCTTTGCGCCGGGCAGCCCGCGCCCCGCGATCCACCCGCGCACATGCCCGACAGCCGCGGCCAGATGCCCGTTCGCTGCCCAGTCCGCGTCGAACGCCTGCGACAGGGCGGGAATCCTCACCAGCTCCGACAGGCTCGGCACGACCTCGGTCTCCCACAGCCTGGACACGGTTTCACGCACGCTCGTCTGCTCCACGCGGCTATTCTGCCAGCCATTCTCGGCAGTGACGCAGGTCACAACGAGTCACGAAGCTGTGGCGCCGAGCCCGCATCGGTGCGCGGTGCCGGAGCCAAGGTACTGCTCAACCCTCGGTTGCGGGACCGACCTTCGGCGCTCTGATCATCGGGCGTCCTAGGGTTTTCGCAGCTCAGCGCATCTTTCTCGGCAACAAATCAGCTGTCGATACTGACCGGCCGGGTCTCGTTCGTGTCAGGATGGCCGCGTAAGCCGTCACGGCCGACGGCTGCCCGAGCGCTCCGGACCCGAGGCGCAGGCGGCCGCCGGCGCCGCCGCCGTAGCCGCCACAAGTGGCTTCGCGGCACGACACCGAGGAGAGACGCGCATGTCGTCCCCAGAACAGTGGACGCACCCGGAGCCCGGTGAAGGACCGGCCGCGCGAGCGGCGCAACCGTCCCCGGAGCAGGTGATCGCGGGTTTGCGAGCAACGACCGAAGGTGGCGCTGAGCTGACCCAGCTGCTCACGCCGGAGGGTGAGCGAGTCGCCTCACCCCGGTTCGACCGGTACATCGGCGATATCGACAGCGAGGCATTGCGCGGGCTGTACCGCGACATGGTGCTGGTCCGCCGCGCCGACCGCGAGGCCAACGCCATGCAGCGCCAGGGCCAGCTCGGCATCTGGGTTCCGCTGCTGGGCCAGGAGGCCGCGCAGATCGGCTCCGGAAGAGCCCTGCGGAAACAGGACATGGCCTTTCCCAGCTATCGCGAGCACGGTGTCGCGTATGCGCGCGGCGTGGACATGCGCGAGCTGATGGGCATCTTCCGCTGCACCGACCAGGGCGGCTGGGATTACCAGAAGCACCGCTTCCACCCGTACACGATCGTCATCGGCAACCAGGTCCTCAACGCCGCCGGTTACGCGATGGGGCAGAAGTTCGAGGGCAGAGTCGGTGACGACGACGGTGAAGCCACCATCGTCTACTTCGGCGACGGCGCCACTTCGCAGGGCGACGTGCACGAGGGCTTCGTCTGGTCCGCCGTGTACGACGCGCCGCTGGTCTTCTTCTGCCAGAACAACCAGTGGGCCATTTCGGAGCCGACCGAACGCCAGTCGCGCCTGCCGCTGTACCAGCGCGCCCGCGGCTACGGCTTCCCCGGTATCCGCGTCGACGGCAACGACGTGCTCGCCTGCCTCGCGGTCACCCGGTGGGCGCTCGACGAATGCCGCCACGGCAACGGTCCCGTGCTGATCGAGGCCTTCACCTACCGCATGGACGCGCACACCACGACCGACGACCCGACGCGCTACCGCCTCTCGGACGAACTGGAGGCGTGGAAGCTGAAGGACCCGATCGAGCGCGTGCGCGCGTACCTCGCCCGCGGCGGCCACGCGGATCAGTCGTTCTTCGACCAGGTCCAGGCCGACGCGGACACGTTCGCCGCCGAGTTGCGCGAGTTCACGTTCAACATGCCCGAACCGCCGCCGGAACGGGTCTTCGCGAACGTCTACGCGGAGCCGTCGCCGGTGCTGGACGCCGAACGCGACGAGTACCTCGCGTACCTGTCCGGTTTCGTCGGGGCGGGTGAGGGCTGATGGCCGCCCCCGTGAAATCGCGAATCGACGAAACCGTGTCCCCCGTACAGACGCTGACCATCGGCAAGGCCCTGAACCTCGGCCTGCGAGCCGCGATGGAGGCGGACGACAAGGTCATCATTCTCGGGGAGGACGTCGGCAAGCTCGGCGGCGTCTTCCGGATCACCGACGGGCTGCAGAAGGACTTCGGCGAGCAGCGCGTGCTCGACACGCCGCTGGCCGAGTCCGGCATCATCGGCACCGCGGTGGGCCTCGCCGTACGCGGGTTCCGCCCGGTGTGCGAGATCCAGTTCGAGGGGTTCATCTTCCCCGGTTTCGACCAGATCTCCAGCCAGCTCGCCAAACTGCACTACCGCACGCAGGGCAAGATCAAGGTGCCGGTCGTGGTGCGGGTGCCCTTCGGCGGCGGGATCGGTGCCGTCGAGCACCACTCGGAGTCGCCCGAGTCGCTGTTCGCGCATATCGCCGGGCTGAAGGTCGTCTCGTGCTCGAACCCGGCCGACGCCTACTGGATGATCCAGCAGGCCATCGCGTCGGACGATCCGGTGCTCTTCTTCGAGCCGAAGCGCCTGTACCACAACGGGCAGCTCAAGTCCGAAGTGGACACCACAACACCGCCGGGCCCGCTGTTCGCATCCCGGGTCGTGCGCACGGGCACGGACGCGACGCTCGTCGCGTACGGGCCTTCGGTGAAGGTCTGCCTCGACGCGGCCACCGCGGCGCAGGAGGAAGGCCGCTCGCTGGAGGTCATCGACCTGCGCACGATCTCGCCGCTGGACCTCGGCCCGGTGTTCGAGTCGGTGCGCCGCACCGGCCGGCTCATCGCGGTCACCGAGGCGCCGTCGGAATCCTCGGTCACGTCCGAGATCGCGGCGCGGGTGCAGCAGGAGTGCTTCTACTCGCTGGAGGCGCCGGTGCTGCGGGTGACCGGCTTCGACACGCCGTACCCACCGTCCAAACTGGAGGAACACTACCTGCCGGGCCTGGACCGGGTGCTGCACGCCGTCGACCGATCGCTGGGGTGGTGAGCGGTGCCGGACTTCAAACAGTTCCTGCTCGCCGACACCGCCGAAGGTCTCACCGAGGCCGAAATCCTTGGGGTGCGGGTGAAACCGGGCGACGAGGTGACCGTCAACCAGATCGTGGTCGAGGTCGAGACGGCGAAGGCGGCGGTCGAGCTGCCCATCCCGTGGGCGGGCAAGGTCACCGAGATCCTCGTGGAGCCCGGGCAGACGGTCGAGGTCGGGGCACCGATCCTGACGATCGACGTGGACCCTGCAGGCGCCTCGTCGGCGAACGGGGCCGCCGCCGAAGAGGAGATGAAACCGCTCGTCGGCTACGGCTCGAAAAAGGTCGCCGCGAAGCGCCGTGCCCGCCGTGAGGCGACGCCGGCGGCGCCGGTCGCCGTCAAGGGGGGCTACGTCCCGCTGGCGAAACCGCCCGTGCGCAAGCTCGCGAAGGATCTCGGCGTGGACCTGACCGCGCTGACCGGTTCGGCCGACGGCGTCATCACGCGCGAGGACGTCCAGCGCGCGGCTGCCCCTGCGAAGCCTCCGCAGACCGGCGCCCGCGAGCGGCGGGTCCCGATCAAGGGCGTCCGCAAGGCGACCGCGCAGGCGATGGTGGCGAGCGCGTTCACCGCACCCCATGTCACGGAGTTCCTGACCATCGACGTGACGCCGATGATGGAACTGCGTGAGCGGCTGAAGAACCATCCGCCCTTCGCGAGCGTGAAACTCACCCCGCTGGCGTTCGCGGCGAAGGCCGTTTGCCTTGCGGCGAAACGGACTCCGGACGTGAACGCGTCCTGGGACGAGGCCGCGGGCGAGATCGTCTACCAGGACTACGTGCACCTCGGCATCGCCGCGGCGACCCCGCGCGGGCTGATGGTGCCGAAGATCCGCGACGCGGACGCCATGTCACTGCCGGAGCTCGCGGCCGCGCTCGAGCAGCTGACGGCGACCGCACGCGAAGGCAGGACGCCGCCCGAGGACATGGTGAACGGCACGATCACGATCACCAACGTCGGCGTGTTCGGCGTCGACACCGGGACGCCGATCATCAACCCCGGCGAGGCGGCGATCCTGGCCTTCGGCGCGATCAAGGACATGCCGTGGGTCGTGGACGGTGAACTCGCCGTCCGCAAGGTGCTGCAGCTCGCGCTGAGCTTCGACCACCGGCTGGTCGACGGGCAGCAGGGCTCGCAGTTCCTCGCCGACGTCGGCGCGCTGCTGGCCGATCCGGCGCTCGCGATCACGTACTGACCAGGGAAACCGGCCCTCCCGTGAGGGCCGGTTTCTTTTATCCGCTTGACGGAGTGAGCACTCACTCCGCAGACTGGGCTCGTGACCGAGACCAAGCGGCGCGCGCCGGGGATGAGTCCCGAGGACCGCCG
This sequence comes from Amycolatopsis alkalitolerans, assembly GCF_006152065.1. GTDB lineage: Bacteria > Actinomycetota > Actinomycetes > Mycobacteriales > Pseudonocardiaceae > Amycolatopsis_E > Amycolatopsis_E alkalitolerans. Next base: position 147,607 of record NZ_VDFW01000006.1, on the reverse strand, counting down.
GAAGATGATCATTCAAGCCGTGCTGCCGCTGATCGCCGAGCACGGCTCCGCGGTGACCACAGCGCAGATCGCGCGCACGGCCGGGATCGGCGAGGGCACGATCTTCCGCGCTTTCAAGGACAAGGACGAACTGGTCGAGGCGTGCGTGTTCGAGGCCACACGGCCGGACGGGATGCTCGAACTGCTTTCGGAGATCCCGCTCGACGAACCGTTGGAGAAGCGGCTGGCGGACGCCGCCGACGTGCTGTCCGCGCACCTCGAACGGCTCGGCGCGATCGCGGGTGCGATCCACCGCTCGGGGACGCGGAAGCGAGGCCAGCGGGGCGACCGAAAGGCCTCGTTCGAGGCGATGCGCGCGGCGCTCGCGGAGTTGTTCGAGCCGGAACGCGAGAAGCTGCGACTGTCCCCGGGGCAACTCGGTGGGATCTTCCTATCGCTGCTGCTCAGCCGTTCCCGCGACGACCAGGCCGGCCTGGGGACCGGCGCGCTGATCGACGTCTTCCTGCACGGGGCGGTGAAGGCCCAGTGATGCACGGCGGCGGGCAGCCGATGGGGCTGAGACGGCGGCTGCGGCAGGCGAGCAGCACCGTGCCGGACAGCGGGTTGACCGGCCCCATCGAGATCCCCGACCCGACGCCGTCCGGCGAGCCGAAGGACCTGCGAGCCCGGCTGCACCGGTTGCGCACCTCGGCCGGCGGCACGGTGCGCGGGCTGCCGAAGGTGCTCCGGCTGACCTGGCAGGCCAGCCCGGTCATGACCGTCCTCATCGTACTGTCCACAGTGGCCAGCGGGTTGACGCCGACGATCACCGCGTACGTCGCGAAGCTGCTGCTGGACTCCGTCGTCGCGGCGGTTCAGGGGCGCGGGTCGATCGGCCGGATCGTCGAGATCACCGGCTTCCAGCTGGCACTGTTCACCGCGACCGCGATCACCACCGCGATCACGAACGTGGCGCAGAACCTGTTGCAGGAGCGGATGACGCTGTCCATCCGGCATCAGGTGATGTCGCACGCGGCGAAGCTGGATCTCGCGTTCTTCGAGGGTTCCGAGTCCTACGACCTGCTGCGGCAGGCCTCGCAGGAGGCGCCCGCGCGCCCGGTTTCCATGCTGACCTCGGCGCTGAGCCTGGTGCGCACGGGCATCACCTTCGCGAGCATGGTCGCACTGCTGATCGCGGTGAGCCCGCTGCTCGCGCTGATCGCGTTGCTGGCGCCCATCCCCGCGTTCATCTCGCAGTCGAAATACGGCTCGCGGGCCTTCATGCTGGCGCTGTACATCTCCCCGATCCGGCGGCGGATGGACTACCTGTCCTCGCTGGTCACGACCGACACCTACGCGAAGGAGACCAAGCTCTTCGGGCTCGGGAACTACCTGACCGACCGGTTCCTGCGGCTCGGCCAGACCTACTACGCCCGCGAACGCAAGCTGACCACGAAGCGGAACCTGGTCGGGACGGCGTGGAGCTTCCTGTCGACGGCGGCCGGGTCCGGGATCGCGCTGTACATCGCGCTCGAGGCGGTGCACGGCCGGCTGACCATCGGCGACCTCGCGCTGTACACGAGCGCCGCGACCGCGGTGCAGACCTCCGTGCAGGGCCTGTTCACCGGGTTTTCCGGGATGTACGAGAACAATCTCTATCTCGACACGCTGTACCAGTTCCTCGGCACCCGGCCGGCGATCACCGCTCCCGCGCAGCCGCGGCCGCTCCCGGAGAAGGTGCGCGGGCATATCCAGTTCCAGGACGTCTCGTTCTCCTATCCCGGGGCCGACGAGCCCGCGCTGGACAGCGTGAACTTCGAGATCCGGCCGGGCGAGACGGTGGCCGTCGTCGGCCGCAACGGCGCCGGGAAGTCGACCCTGATCAAGCTGCTGTGCCGGCTGTACGACCCGACGGGCGGGCGGATCCTGCTCGACGGCGTGGACGTCAGGGAGTTCGACCCGGACGAGTTGCGGGCGCGGATCAGCGCGATGTTCCAGGACTACGTGACCTACCAGGGCACGGCCGCGGAGAACATCGGCCTCGGCCAGCTGTCCGATCTGGACGATCGCGAGCGGATCGCCGCCTCGGCTCATCGCGCGGGGGCGGCCGAGCGGATCGAACGGCTGCCGAAGGGGTACGACAGCCCGCTCGGGCGCTGGTTCGACCAGGGCGTGAGCCTGTCCGGTGGCGAATGGCAGAAGGTGGCGCTGGCGCGGGCCTTCATGCGGGACGCGCCCATCCTGATCCTGGACGAACCGACCTCGGCGCTGGACGCCCAGGCGGAGCACGAACTGTTCTCGCGCCTGCGCGCGCTGGCCTCGGGCCGGACCACGCTGTACATCTCGCACCGGTTCTCCACGGTCCGGCAGGCGGAGAAGATCGTGCTGCTCGACCACGGCAAGCTCGCCGAACAGGGCACGCACGAGGAACTGATGCGTCTCGGCGGCGACTACGCGGACCTGTTCACCCTCCAAGCGGCGGCGTACCTGGACGAGGGTGAGTAGCGTCCCGGCCGTGAAGATGCACGTCGGCTGCGCGATGTGGACCCACCCGGCCTGGCCGGTGCACGACGGGTTGCGCTCATACGCGGACTGGTGCAATGCGGTCGAGGGCAACACGACCTTCTACGCGACACCGGCCGCGAGCACGGTGGCGTCGTGGGCGCGGCAGACGTCGCCGGACTTCCGGTTCCTGCTCAAACTGCCGAAGACGATCACCCACGAACGCCGGCTGAGCGACGTCGCCGGGCTCGTCCGGAGCTTCCTGGACACGATCGAACCCCTCGGCGCGCGGGCGCACGCGCTGTGGGTTCAGCTGCCGGCGTCGTTCGGCCCGCCCGATCTCGGTGCGCTCGCCGCGTTCCTGCGGCGGATGCCGCGCGAGTACCGGACGGCCGTGGAGGTGCGGCATCCCGCGTTCTTCGCCGAGCCGGGCCGGCTGGAGCGAGTGCTCGGCGATGCCGGCGCCGAGTGGGTCCTGTTCGACACCACCGTTCTGTTCGATGCGGCGCCTAACAGCCCCGCGGAAGAGGAGGCGTGGCAGAAGAAGCCGCGCTTGCCTCGCCGCTCCCAAGCACTCGGCGCGCACCCTGTCGTCCGGTACATCGGGCGCGACGACGACGCGCGGACGGTCGAGGGCTGGCACCACTGGCTCGACACCGTCGTCGGCTGGCTGCGCGAAGGCCGCTCTCCCACGGTTTTCGTCCACACCCCGGACAACGCGCACGCGCTGGTGCTCGCCCGCCGCTTCCACGACGAGGTGCGCGCCCGCCTGCCCCAGCTCGAGCCGCTCCCCACCGGCCCGCTGACCCTGTGGTGACCGCCCAAGCCTCACCCGATAGCGCTAACGTAAGGACCGGGCCGGACGTGAGACCCGAGGAGCCGTCATGACCTGGCAGGAAGATCTTCGCCGCCTGGACGTGCAGCTGGCCGGCGGTGAGATCAGCCTGCGCGAGCATCGCAAGCAGCGCGAGGAGCTGCTCGCCGCCGCTTCCGGGGGTTTCGCGTCGTCACCCGTGGCGGCCACGACCGAGCCCGTCCCGGTGGACGAACCGCCGGTGAGCCGCTCCGCCGCGCTCCTCGCGACCGACCGGCAGACGACCGCACCCAGCCCGGCCGACGAACGCGCCACCGAGTCGATGCGCTACCCGACGATCCACGAAGCACCGACGATCGTCACGCGCGCCCTGGGCCCCCTGCCCGACCTGACGCCGCCGCGGTCCCGGCGGCAGGTCCCGCCGTTGCCCACCCACCCGGTACGCCGTACCGGCCGCAAGCCGACCTGGGCGATCCTCGCGCTCGGGGTGGTACTGGTGCTGGCCATGATCATCGGCGCGACGTTGTTCTTCAGCTCGCGGAACGAGCCGGACGCACCGGGTTCGGCGGTCACCGGCCCGGCGCAGACGCTGAGCCCGTCCGACGCCATCGAGCGCGCCGAGGCGAAGCTGCCGACGTTGCCCGGCGCCGCGAACCCCGAGAACGCGACCTTGTCCATCGACAAGGCCCTCGAACTCCACCTGGTCACCCAGGCCGACGCCGACCTGATGCGGGCGGCGGGCGCGAGCGAGATCATCTACCGCGCGTCCTCCGATCCGGCGAACAGCCCGAACGGCGCGATGCTCCTCGTGGTCCCGGCGTCGTCGGCCGCCCAAGCCACCAAACTCGCCGACGCGCTGCGCGAGAACCTTGCCGGCACCGGTTTCGTGGCCACACCGCTCGGGCCGGCCGGCGCCGATCTGATGTACACGGGCAGCAACGCGCAGGGCCGGGTCGGCGCCTTGTGGTACCCCTCGAGCACGCTGGCTGTCGGGATGGGCGTTTCGCAGTCGCCGACCGGCGATCCGGCGCAGCTGCGCACCCGCCTCGAACAGATCCGGACGCAGGTCACGGGCGCTTTCCCGGCGACGTGAAACACCAGGTAGCGGTTGGCAGATAACAATACGACCCGCGAGGCCGCGCAGGGCCGTAACCGTGCACAATGTGCAAGGTCGCTATCCACTCGGGTCATGGCGATGCGCCGACAGATAGGGGGCCCCTGGTGTCTTGGCAGGAGGAGCTGCGCAAGCTGGACGAGGAGCTTGCGTCCGGCCGACTCTCCGCGGATGACTACCGGGTACGACGTGACCAGGTGCTGTCGTCCGCGGTCGGGCAGCCCGACTCGGAGCCAAGCCAGCCGGAGAGCAACGCGGACTCGACCCAGGTAATCGCGCCGATCAGCCCGCCTTCCGGCACGCCCTCGCCTTCCCCGACCCAGGACAACAGCGCCGAACGCACACAAGCGGTGTCGCAGCAGTGGCAGCAGCAACAGCCGCAACAACCCGCGGACCCGGGTCGCACCGAGTACGTGGCGCCGCCCCAGCAACCGCAGGTGCCCTACTCCCCGCCCGGTGGCTTCCCGCAGGCCGGTCCCGCCTCGCCCGCGGGCGGCTTCCCGCAGGCCACTCCTTCCTCGCCGCCCGGCGGTTTCCCGCAGGCGCCGTGGCACGCGCCGGAGACCGACCAGAGCCCGCCGTGGGGTGGCGGTGACCTGCCGCCGCTGAGCCCGGGCGGTGGCGAAGCCGGCTGGGTCCAGCAGGGCCCGGAGTCCTTCGACAACAAGCCCAAGAAGGGCAACGGCGCGAAGATCGGGGCGATCATCGCGGCCGTCGTGGTGCTGGCCGGGATCGCGGTCGGCGCGTACTTCCTGTGGGGCAAGAGCAGCAGCACGTCGGCCGACGGCGGCCAGGCGCAGACCTCGCAGGCCCCTCCGCCGTCCCCGACCGCGCCGCCGGACCCGCTCGCGGTGGCCCCCGACCTGCCGGGCACGGCCCAGAACTTCGACCAGATCAAGAACTTCTCGCAGATCCCCAACCTGCACTATCTGACCTCGGCGGAGGCGTCGGTCTACACGTCCGCGGGTGCCGGGGACACGAAGTTCGTCGCCCGCCAGCTCGCCGACGGCAGCCGCCTGCTGATGATCATCACGCAGGTGAGCGATCCGCAGAGCGCCGGCCGGGCGGCCAGTGACCTGCTGCAGATCCAGATCCGCAACGGCGCCGCCCGCTACTCGAACGTGCCCGACAACGTGTACGCCTCGGCCATCGACAGCAAGAACGGCAACCCGGCCCAGGTCCGCGCGCACTACGCGCACGACAACGTGGTGGTCCGCATCGAGGTCAACAACCAGGACGCGCAGGCCGCGCAGGCCGATTTCACCTCGATCCTGAACTCGCAGCTGAAGGCCCTGCCCGCCAATGGCTGACCGGCGAGTCACCGCGTGCACGATCGTCGCACGCAACTACCTGCCCGCGGCGAAGGTGCTGGCCCGGTCGTACCTGGCGCATCACCCCGGCAACGACTTCGTGATCGCCGTCATCGACGCGCATGACGAACCGGCGGCGCAGGAGGGATTCCGCGTCGTGGGCTGGGAGGCCTTCGGCATCGCGGAGGACGACTACCTCCGGATGGCGACCGCCTACTCGGTCACCGAACTGGCCACGTCGGTCAAGCCGTACCTGCTGCGCGAACTGCGCCGCGAGTACGACGTGGCGATCTACCTCGACCCCGACATCCAGGTGTTCGCCCCGATGCCCGAGGTCGCCGAACTGGCGGTGGCGCACAGCATCGTCCTCACCCCGCACGTGCTTTCGCCGCTGCCGCGCGACGGCTGCGAGCCGGACGAGGCCGGCATCATGGGCTCCGGGATCTTCAACCTCGGCTTCATCGGGGTCGGCCCCGGCTCCGGCGAGTTCCTCGACTTCTGGGCCGAACGCCTCCGCCACGACGCGATCGTCGCACCGGAGCGGCAACTGTTCACCGACCAGCGGTGGGTGGACAACGTGCCCGCGCTGTTCGGTCATCACGTGCTCCGTGATCCGGGGTTCAACGTCGCCTACTGGAACCTGCACGAGCGGCCCCTGCGGCGTGCGGACGACGGTCGGCTCACCGCCGGCGGCGCCGGCCTCCGGTTCTTCCACTTCAGCGGCTACCGGCCGGAGCAGCCGTGGCTGCTGACCATGTACTGCATCCGCAAACCGCGGGTCATGCTGTCGGAGAACCCTGACCTGCGCGAGCTGTGCGACGAGTACGGCGCCGCCCTGCGTGCCGCCGGGTACGCCGAGACGCTCGAAGCCGTGCCGTACGGGTTCCTCGCCTTCGGTGACGGTTTGCCGCTGCCCCGGCTCGCGCGCCGCGCGTTCCGCGAGGCGTGGATCAAGGCGGAACGCAAGAAGAAGAGCCTGCCGCCGCACGCGTACGGCACGGACGGCGGTGAGGCGCTGCGGGAGTGGCTCGCGGAGCCGGGCAACGAGGCGCAGGCGGCCGCCGGGCTCAACCGGATGGCGCTCGCGGTCTGGTCGGCGCGTGCCGATCTGCGCACCGCCTTTCCCGACCCGACGGGCGGCGACGCGGAGGCCTTCCGCGCCTGGTGCCTGACCTCCGGGATCAGCGAGGGCGAGCTCGCCGGCTGGGCCGTGCCGGAACACCCGCCCGTGCCGCGCCCGCCCGGCGACGAGTTCGGCGTCAACCTGCTCGGCTACCTGACCGCCGAGCTCGGGGTCGGCGAGATGGGCCGGATCGTGCACGACGCGATCGAGTCGGCCGGTGTCCCGATGGCCTCGGTGCTCGAAGAGCGTTCGGTGTTCAACCGCACCGGCGTCGAGCGTCCGGCGACGCTGGGCGAACCGCGGTTCCCGATCAGCGTGCTCGCCGTCAACGCGGACATGACCCGCCCGCTGTTGGGCGCCCACCGGGAGGTCGGGCACGACCGGTACCGGATCGGGCTGTGGGCCTGGGAGCTGGAGGACTTTCCCGGCTGGATGCACGAGGCCTTCGGGCTGCTCGACGAGGTGTGGACGGTCAGCGACTTCTGCCGGACGGCGTTCGCGAAACACGCCCCGATCCCGGTCAAGACGATCCCGGTGCCGGTCCGCGATCCGGGTGAGCCCGCGCGGCCGGAGCGTACACCGGGTGATCCGGTGCGGTTCCTCTTCGCGTTCGACTTCAACAGCGTCGCGCAGCGGAAGAACCCGTGGGGCGCGGTCGCGGCGTTCCAGAAGGCCTTCCCCGGCCGGGAAGACGTGCGCCTGACCATCAAGACGATCAACGGCAGGTCGCATCCGCTCGAGGCCGAGCGCCTGCGCGCCGCGGTCGCCGGGGACGGCCGGATCGAGCTGATCGAGCACTATCTGAGCCTCGACGAGCTGCACCAACTGTACGAGGACAGCTCCTGCTACGTTTCGCTGCACCGCAGCGAGGGCTTCGGGCTCACCGTCGCCGAGGCGATGGCTCGCGCGATGCCGGTCATCTCGACGGATTATTCGAGCACCACGGAGTTCCTCGACGAGCACACCGGCTGGCCGATCCCGTACGAGCTGGTCAAGGTCGGCAAGGGCTGCGGGCCGTACGAGGCGGAGTCGAGCTGGGCGGAACCGGATCTCGACGCCGCCGCGGCGGCCATGCGGCAGGTCGCCGACGATCCGGCCGAAGCGGGCCGGCGCGGCAGGCAGGCGCGCGAGCACATCCTGCGGACCCGGTCGATGGACACGGCCGCCGAGTGGATCCGCGCGGAACTCGAGACGGCGTACCGGCTCTGGCAGGCCCGCCACGTCGCCCCGGCGCCGGAACATCCGCTTACTCCGGTCCGGCAGGCGAGCGAAGCGCTGCGCTGGCGGCCCGAACCCGACGCGGCCTCCCGCGTCCCGCTGGCGCCGGCGATGCGCAAGGCCGTACTCCGCGCGATCGACCATTACGACGTGCACCAGCGGCGGGTGATGGGCGCCCTGCTCAGCGGCACCGAGGACACCGCGCAGCGGCTGCTCGCCCGGCTGGAGTCGATCGAGGCGCGGCTCGACGACGCGCGGCGCGCGGCCGAGACCGGCCGCCGGGTCAGCGAGCGGATCGAGTCGGTGAAGGGCGTGGTGGACAGGCGGCTGAATGCGGTCGAGTCCTCGCTGGCCGCGCTGCGGGCCCAGCTGCCGGAAACCGATCTGGCGCTGCACAACATGGAAGCCGACGTGGCGAAGCTGGCGGACGGGTTCACCGCCGAGCTTCAGGCAGCGACAGCCGCGACGCACCATATGTTCGAGGCCCGCGACAAGCGCCTCGACAACGACGAAGAAGCGCTGCAGCGAGTATCGATCGACCTCGTCGCGATCCGCGACGCCGCCCGCATGGCGCACGCCCCGGTGCCGCGCGACGCGGACGTCGTGCCGTGTGACGTCGGCGCGCTGCTGATGCCGGTCGACGAGGTCATGCTCCCGTGGATCGTGTTCAACCGGTCCTGGGAGGACAGCGAGGCCGAGCTGATGGCGCGCCTGGCCGCCGGCCGGTCCGGCGCGATCCTCGACATCGGCGCGCACGTCGGCTACCACACGCTGCGCCTACTGCGCTCGTGTCCCGAAGTGACCGGTGCGATCGCCGTCGAGGCGCATCCGGTCAACGCGGAGTACCTGCGGCGGAACCTGCGGGTCAACCTCCCGGCCGAGACCGCGGAACTGGTCACCGTCGTGGAATCCGCGGCGTGGGACACCGAGACGACGGTCCGGCTGGCGCAGGCTTCGCCGGGCAACAGCGGGGACAACCGGGTCAGCGCCGAAGGGCCGGGCATCGAGGTCCGCGCGCTGCGGCTCGACGACCTGCCCGAGGTCGGCGCTCAGCCGGTCACGCTGGTCAAGGTGGACCTGCAGGGCCGTGATCACCGTGCGCTCGCCGGGCTCGCGGGCGTCCTGCGCCGGGACCGGCCGCACGTCGTGTGCGAATTCTGCCCCAGTGCCATCGAGGAGCTCGGCGACGATCCCGCCGCGGTGCTCGCCGGGTACCGCGAGCTGGGCTACCGGCTGATCGAGGTGGGTGAGAAAGGGCCGGTCGAGCGCCTTCGCGGCGACCCCGAACTGATCGCGGCGGCACGGGCGAACGAGAAGGAATTCCTCACACTCTGGCTCGATCCACGGGAATCACCCAACGCCTGATTCACCGAGCACGAAAACCACCCACCGGTTCATGGTTACACTCCTTGAGGGGTAGAAAGCCACGAACGAGCTGGGGGTGAGGGCACTGGCCGAGTCCACGCCCTCGAAACCGGCGGAGAAGCAGGCACCGAAGAAGACCCGGATCGTCTTCATCGACATCGGCCGCGCCGTGGGCGCGCTGCTCGTGTTCTACAGCCATATCGCGCACGAGTGGGTCGAGACCAAGGGCGAGCACGCGCCGTACATCAGCTTTCTCGAGGCGCTGACCAGCAACCCGATGCATATGGCCAAGCAGGGCATCGGCGAGGTCGCGGTGCCGTTCTTCTTCCTGGTCAGCGGCTTCGTAGTGACCCCGATCGCGCTGCGGCAGGGCATCCGGCGGTTCTCCGCCAACCGGCTGATCCGGGTGTACGTGCCGATCGTGTTCGTGGTCCTGCTGACCACGGTCGTGATTCTCGTGCACCTGCACCCTCCGTCGACGGGCCAGCCGCAGACGCTGAACCCGCTGACGGTGCTGACCAACAGCCTGCTGGTGAACTACCTGATCGTGCCGCAGGTGGTGCTGATCCCGGTCGCCTGGTCGATGATCGTCGAAGTGCTGTTCTACCTGGTGCTGCTGGCCGTGCTGCCGCTGCTGCGCCGGTCGGTGTGGCTCACCATCGCGGTCGAACTGACCTTCGTCTTCGTGGTGCTGATGAGCGCGCGGCAGTTCTCCGCATCGTATTTCCTGTTCGCGGTGAACGTGTCCTACCTGGCGATCCCGCTGATCGGGCAGATCATCTGGGCCGCCACCGCCAAGAAGATCCCGCTGTGGGCCGGCGGGATCTTCATCGGTACCGCGTGGGCGCTCTACGTGCTCGGCGACGTCATCAACGTGGGCCGCATCGACAGTTCGTACAACCTGTCGCTGGCCTTCGCGGTGCTGTGCTTCCTGCTGGGCATGTTCGCCGAGCCGAAGCTGAGGCAGCGCCGGGGCTGGACGGCGCTGTCGGAGCGGAGCTACTCGATCTACCTGCTGCATTCGCTGGTCGCGTTCGTCCTGCTGGACCTGATGCGCCCCGCGATCCCGCTCCCGATCGCGCTGGTGCTCGCGATCGCCGCGGTATTCGGCGTGGTCGAACTGAGCTACCGCTACGTCGAGCGGCCGAGCCACACACTGGCACGCCGCCTGTCGCACGGCTCGCAGCCGAAGCCGGAGCCGATCCCGGTCAGCGCGGAGATCACCATCGAACTGCCGCCTGTCCCGCCCCGGCCGCGGCCGAGGCCCCCGCGTGCCGCGCCGCCGAAACCCCAGCCACGGCCCAACGCAACCGAGGAAACGGCGATCATGCGGCCGGTCCGCCGGGTGGCGCAGGGACGTCATGCCGCGCCTCGGCACCATGCTTACCAAGCCGACCAGAAGTAGGCCGAACTGACCTACCGGTAGCCGACCTACGTTTCGCCGATCGCCGTGGCTGCCGGTCGGCTTGGTAACGATCAGCGCAGTACGCCCAATAGGTGAGATTCACCGTGTCGCACAACCTCCTCCCCACCCGATGCGCCTTCTGGGTGAGCATCGGGGTCGGAAGGGGGCCAGATGTGGGTTCAGATCGTGATTCTCGTCGCCGTGGCCGTCGTGTTCCTGGTGCGGCTGGTCGCCCGGTTGCGCTCGCCGGGTAAGTAGTCAGCGACCAGGCGTGACGAGGCCGGATTCGTAGGCGAGCACGACGAGCTGGGCGCGGTCGCGCGCGCCGACCTTGGTCATGATGCGGCTGACGTGCGTGCGGGCGGTGGCCGTCGAGATCACCAGATGCTCCGCGATCTCGTCGTTGGACAGACCGCCGGCGACGAGCGCCAGCACCTCACGTTCGCGATCGGTGATCTGCCCGACCGCACGGGCGTCCACGCGCCGGTTCTCCGGGCGCCCGACGAACTCGGCGATCAGCCGCCGGGTGACGGTCGGCGCCAGCAGGGACTCCCCGTCGGCGATGACGCGCAGCGCCCGCAGCAGTTCGACCGGGTCGGTGTCCTTCAGCAGGAACCCGCTGGCCCCGGCACGCAGCGCGTCGTAGACGTACTCGTCGACGTCGAACGTCGTGAGCACCAGCACCTTCACCGCCGCGAGCTCCTCGTCGGCGGTGATCCGGCGGGTCGCTTCGAGCCCGTCGACCCCGGGCATGCGGATGTCCATGACGACCACGTCCGGCCGGTGCCGCCGCGCCAGCTCGACCGCCTCGGCGCCGTCGTTCGCCTCGCCGCAGACCTCGAACCCGTCCTCGGTCTCCAGCAGCACCCGGAAGCCCGCCCGCACGAGCGCCTGGTCGTCGGCCAGCACCACACGGATCGTCATCGTCGCTCCTTCAACGGCAGCTCTGCCCGGACTTCGAAACCACCATTCACCGGCTCGGCCCGCACCTGGCCGCCCAGCGCCGCGGCGCGTTCACACATGCCACGCAGGCCGTTCCCCGGTTCGGGCGCCACGGCCTCGCGCCCGTTGTCCCGGATCCGCACGGACAGCCTCCCATCCGATCTTTCGAACGAAATATCCACTTCGGAGGGTTCGCGTGCGTGCCGCACGACGTTCGTCAGCGACTCCTGGAGGATCCGGTACGCGGCGCCGTCGACCGGCGCGGGCAGCTCGCCCGCCGATCCGTGCACCCGGACAGTCAGCCCCGCGGCTCGCGCACGTTCGACGAGCTCTTCGAGCTGGCGCAGGCTCGGCGCGGGCCCGAGGCCCTGCCCGGATCGCAGTACGGCGACCGTCGCCCGCAGATCGGCCAGCGCCGACGCGCTCGCTTCCTTGATCGCGCGTAACGCCTCGACCGCCTGCTCGGGCCGCCGGTCCGCGACGTGGGCGGCGACCCCGGCCTGCACGTTGATCATCGCGAGGCTGTGCGCGACCACGTCGTGCACCTCGCGGGCGATCCGCAACCGCTCGCTCTCGGCCATCCGGTACTGCTGCTCCGCGGCCCGCTCGCGCGCGGCGCGGATCGCCGCGTACCGGTTCCGCGAGGCCGTCCCGATGCCGATGACCGCGGCGAGCCACGCCACGACCAGGGCCGCGCTCGCGTCCATCGCGACCGTGCCACCTGCGGCCAGATAGATCCCGCCGGCGACCAGCAGGACCGCGATCCCGGCGATGCCCGCGACCAGCGGTCCACGCCGCCGGGTCAGCACGAACAGGGCGACCGTCGGCAGCAGCAGCGCCGGGCCGTTCGGATAGTCCGACCAGTAGTAGGCGAGGACCGCGCCGTACACGACGACGAACACGGGCAACGGGAACCGGCGGACGAGCAGCAGCGGGAGGGCGGCCCCGGCCAGCCAGCCGTACCCGGCCGCGTCGAGTGGGTGGCCGGTGGTCTGGAAATGCCCGGCCGCCGTCGTCGCACCGAGCACGATCGCCATCGGCGCGAGCGTCAGCAGTATCGCGGCCGCGATCCGGTTCCCTCGCCACACGCTTTGAGAAGCTACGGCACTCCCGTTCGCCGCGCGTCGGTCGAAAAGCGGCTTTCGCGCCTACGACCAGTAGCGGTCGAGCTTTTCCCTGGTCTCGTCGTCGGCCGGCACGTAGGTCGTCATCCGCGTCTCCGAATTGCGGCCGAACCACATATGCGTGTAGTCGAACAGCAGCAGCCCCGCCTCGTCGTGCCTGAACCGCTTGGTGAGGTTGAGCATCGGCCGCACGTCATGCCGGTTCCACAGGTCCCCGAACTCGGCCGACTCCCGCCGCAGCCGCTTGACCAGGTGCTTCCACGCCGGTTCACCGACGTGCTCGGCCATCGCCGCACGGAACTCCGCGACGACCCGTGGCACGTTCTCTTCCCAGTCCACGATTCGCGCTCGCCACGCCGGGTTCGTGAAGGCCTGCAACAGCGAGTTACGCTCCTCGAACGGCAGGTCGTCGATCTTGTGCAGCCAGTTGAAGGCCCCGTTGTGGGCGAGGATGTCGGTGCGCGCGTTGTAAACCGCCGCCGGGTACGGCTCCAGCTTCTCCAGCATCGCGTGCACGACCGGAGTGACCGCCTTGCATTCCTTCTCCACCGCGGGCTCGGGCACCCCGGCCAGGGTGAACAGGTGCGCGCGCTCGTACGGGTCCAGCCGCAGAGTGCTCGCGATGGCCTGCAGCACCTGCTCGGAGGCGTTGATGTCACGGCCCTGTTCGAGCCACGTGTACCAGGTGACGCCGACCCCGGCGAGTTGCGCGACCTCCTCGCGCCGCAGACCGGGCGTCCGGCGCCGGCCGATCACGGGCAGGCCGACCTGCTCGGGCGTGATCCGCTCGCGGCGGCTGCGCAGGAACCCGGCCAGCTCACGGCGGCGGATGACGTCGGGCGCAGGTAAAGCGGTGGTCATGCTGCCACTGTCGCACAAGCTGATTCCTGGTACCAGGTAGTCCCAATACCTGGATAACCTCCACCTGGTACCAGGTTCCATCTCGCTGGATCGTGGTATCCATGACGACCACCACCACGCTCACAGCGGCCGGGACCCGGTCGCTGAGCCGGGCCGGGCTGGGGACCGTGCTGCTCGGTGCGGCGCTGGCCCCGATCGACATGTTCATCGTCAACGTCGCGCTTCCCACCATCGACGCCGACCTCCACGCCTCCACCGCCACCCTCCAATGGATCGTCGCCGGTTACGGCATCGCGTTCGCCCTGCTGCTCGTCGTCGGCGGACGGCTCGGCGACGCGTTCGGCCGGCGGCGCCTGTTCGTCGCGGGCCTGTCCGCGTTCACCGTCACCTCGCTGGCCTGCGGGATCGCGCCGGGCGTGACCACGCTCGTCATCGCACGCGTGGCGCAGGGCGCCGCCGCCGCGATGATGGTGCCGCAGGCGCTGTCGATCATCCAGGCCACCACGACCGGTGAGCACCGCGCGCGGACGCTCGGCTACTACGGCGCCACCGGGGGCATCGCGATGGTCGTCGGCCAGTTGCTCGGCGGCGTCCTCGTCACCGCGAACGTCGCCGGCGAAGGCTGGCGGCCGATCTTCCTGGTCAACGTACCGATCGGGATCCTCGGTGTGCTGCTCGCCATGAGAACCCTGCCCGAGACCAGGGCGACCGACCCGATCGGCATCGACAGGGCCGGCACCCCGCTGCTCGGGCTCGCCCTGCTCACGCTGCTGATCCCGCTGATGGAAGGCCGCGCGCTCGGCTGGCCGGTCTGGTGCTGGGTGCTGATCGGCGTCTTCCCGTTCGCCGTGGCCGCGTTCGTCGCCGTCGAGCGGCGGCTCGAAGCGAGGGGCGGGGTCCCGCTGCTGCCGATGTCGCTGCTGTCCACCCCGGCGATGCGACGGGGACTCGGCATCGCCGCGCCGTTCTTCACCGGGTTCGGCGGGTTCCTGTTCGTCTACGCGCTGACCCTGCAGGACGGCCTGCACCTCGGGCCGCTCGGCTCGGGGCTCGCGCTGACCCCGATGGCGGTCGCGTTCCTGGTGGCCTCGCTGCTCAGCAGCAGGCTGGTCGCGCGGATCGGGCACCGCGTCGTGGTGCTCGGCCTGTCCGTGCAACTGCTCGGGTTGCTGACGCTGGTCGCGACGGTGCTCGTGGCCTGGCCGCACGTCAACGTCGCCGACCTCGCGCCCGGCACGCTCATCACCGGCGCCGGGCAGGGCCTGGTCGCGCCGACGATGTTCCGGGTGATCCTGTCGCGGGTGCCCGCGGGCAGCGCGGGGGCCGGCAGCGGGGTGCTGACCACGACCCAGCAGACCTTCCTCGCACTCGGGGTCGCGACACTCGGCACGTTGTTCGCGACGCTCAGCGTCTCCGGCTATGGGAACGCTCTCGTGACGGTCACGCTCGTGCAGGCGGCGATGACCGCACTCGTCGCGGTCGCCGCGCGGCGGCTGCCTGACCCGCGCGGCTGAAAAAGTCCGGTTCGGCCCGTCGGAGAAGCCCGCTCCCGGACGACGATGGGGATGTGAGCGAACCGCAGGTGCGACCGGACCCGGCGTTCGCGCTGCTCGAGGTGTACGAGGCGGCGCTGCCGGAGGTGTACGGGTACCTGCTGTCCCGGTGCGGGAATCGCGCCGTGGCCGAGGAACTGACTTCGGAGACGTTCCTCGGCGCGGTGACCGCCTGCCGGAGGGCGGGCGCGCCGCCGGTGAGCACGCCGTGGCTCATCGGCGTCGCCCGGCACAAACTGGTCGACCACTGGCGCCGGCGGGAGCGGGAGGAGCGCGGGCTGCGTCTCGTGCGGGAGGCCGAGACCGTGGACCCGTGGGATTCCGAACTCGACGCGTTGCTGGCCCGGGAGGTGCTCGCCGAACTCGGTGCGCACCACCGGGCCGCCTTGACGTTGCGGTATCTCGACGGGCTCGGCGTGCCGGAGGTGGCGCACCTGCTGGGCCGGACGGTGCACGCGACGGAAGCCTTGCTGGTGCGGGCGCGGGCCGCGTTCCGCGCCGCCTACCTGGAGAAGGAGGGCCGTGATGACTGATCCGTTCGACGCCCTCCGCGCGCCGGTGCGCCCGGTCGATCCCGAACCCCGGTTCGCCGCCGAACTACGCGAGAGGTTGCAGCACGCGATCCTGGATGGAGGAGAGATGACGACGACCGAAGCACCGGCGCAACTGCATTCCCTGACCCCGTACCTGGCGGTGTCCGACACGCGGCGGGCGATCGAGTTCTACGTCGAGGTGTTCGGCGCGACCCGGCGCGGCGAGCCGATCGTGATGCACGACGGCCGGATCGGCCACGCGGAACTGGCGATCGGCGACGCGGTGCTGATGCTGGCGGACGAGTCCCCGGAGATCGGCCATGTCGCCTCGCCCGGTGGCGCGTCCATCCGGGTTGAGGTGTCCGATGTGGACGATGTGGTCGAGCGGGCGGTGGCACGGGGCGCGGAGCAGATCGGTCCGGTCGAGGACCGTGGGCACGGGCGCACCGGCCGCCTCCGCGACCCGTTCGGCCAGCGGTGGCTGGTCTCGCCCCGCACACCGGCCGGCACCGGGCCGCGACACGGCGAAGCGGCGTACTTCACGTTCCAGGTGCCGGATGACGAGGCCGCCAAGCGGTTCTACCGCGGCGTGCTGGGCTGGCAGTTCTCGCCGGGCACCGTCGAAGGCGGCTGGAATGTCCAGGGCAACGGCCTCTTCGGCGGGTTGTGGGGCGGCCCGGGACGGCAGGTCGGCTGGAAGCTGATGTACGCCGTCGACGACCTCGAAGCCGCTCTCGCCCGTGTACGCGAACTCGGCGGGCAAGCCGGTGACGCGGAGCAGTATCCCTATGGCCTGACGGCGGACTGCGTGGACAACCAGGGCATCGAGTTCTGGTTGCTCCAACAGCCTTAGCGGGCCAGGACGCGGGCGCGCGGGCGGCCGAGGCCGAGCCAGGTGAGCCCGGCGCCGAGGACTGCCTGCGGGTCGAGGAGGTTGCGAGTGTCCACAACGGAATCGCCGTGCATGAGGTCCGCGATGTAGGTCCAGTCGAGCCGGCAGAATTCGTCCCACTCGGTCAGCACGACGATCGCGTCCGCGCCCTTCGCCGTCTGGTACGGATCGTCCACGATACGCATCCCGGGAAGCTCGCCGCCGACCGCCGGGTCGTAGGCGGTGACTTCGGCGCCGTGTGCGGCAAGCATCGCGGTCACCGACAGCGCCGGCGAATCACGCAGGTCGTTGGTGCCCGCCTTGAACGCGAGGCCGAGCACGCCGACGCGGGCCCCGGTGAGGCTGCCGCCGACGGTGCCGGCGATCTTCGCGACGATCCGGTCCCGCTGCGCGATGTTCTCCCCGATCGCGGCCGAAAGCAGGGAGAAGTCGAAGCCGACCGACTCCGCGACCTGGACGAGCGCGTGCGTGTCCTTCGGCAGGCAGGAGCCGCCCCAGCCCGGACCGGGTTTGAGGAAGGACCGGCCGATCCGCCGGTCGTAGCCCATGCCCTCGGTGACCGACTCGATGTCCGCGCCGAGGCGCTCGCACAGTTCGGCGACGGCGTTCACATAGGACAGTTTCATCGCGAGGAAGCAGTTCGCCGCGTACTTGACGAGTTCGGCGCTCGCCGCGTCGGTGACCACACTCGGCGCGGCGAGATCGGTGTACAGCTCGGCGACCCAGCGGGCGGCGTGCTCCTCGTCCGAGCCGACCACGATCCGGTCGGGGTTGAGGAAGTCGCTGACCGCGGTGCCCTCGCGCAGGAACTCGGGGTTCGCCACGACCGGCACGTCACCGCGGCCGAGGAGCGCGCGGATACGCTGCGCGGTGCCGACCGGGACGGTCGACTTGGTGATCACGGCACATCCGGCGGGCAGCGAGCCGGAGATCTCGTCGATGACGGCTTCGACCGCGCGCAGGTCGGCGGCGCCGCCCGCGCCCATCGGCGTCGGCACGCACAGGAACACGCCCTCCGCCTCGACGACCGCGCTGCGGGAACTGAGCACGAAGTGCAGCCGCCCGGTCGCGAGCCCGCGGGCGACGAGTTCTTCGAGCCCGGGTTCGAGGATGTCGACCTGCCCGGCCGCGAGTCTGGCCACCTTCGCCCCGTCGACGTCCACGCAGGTGACCTGGTGCCCGAGGCTGGCGAGGCACGCCCCGGTGGTCAGGCCGACGTATCCGGTGCCGATGACGACGATCCGAGCTGAGCCCATGGTGCGAAGGTCGCATCCGGAGTTGACGACCGTGCTAACTGCAGGGGTCCGCCCCGAATACTTAGCGCGACGGGTGAGGAGGGCCACGCAGCGCGTATGCGAACGAACGTTAACCTGAGGTTTCCAGCGGACTCGGAGAGGAACGACATGCGGATCACGGACACGGCGGCGATCGTCACCGGTGGCGCTTCCGGCCTCGGCGGGGCGACCGCGACGGCGCTGGCGGCCAAGGGTGCGCGGGTGTTCGCGCTCGACCTCGCGGGTGGGATCGAGAAGGCGCCCGAGGTGGCCGGCGTGACCTATGTCGAGACCGACGTGACCGTGCCCGATCAGGTGCAGGCCGCCGTCGAGCGGGCGTCCTCGGCGGGGGTGCCGCTGCGCACCGTCGTCAACTGCGCGGGCATCGGCCCGTCGGCGCGCATCCTGTCGAAGCGGGGCACGCATGATCTCGACCTGTTCCGGAAGGTCATCGAGATCAACCTGATCGGCACGTTCAACGTCATCACGCTCGCGGCCGAGGCGATCGCCAAGACCGAGCCGCTCGAGGACGACGCTCGCGGGGTCATCGTCAACACCGCGTCCGTCGCGGCGTTCGACGGGCAGATCGGGCAGGTCGCGTATTCGGCCTCGAAGGGCGGGGTCGTGAGCATGACCCTGCCTGCTGCGCGTGACCTCGCTTCGCAGGGCGTCCGCGTGGTGACCATCGCGCCCGGCATCGTCGAAACCCCGATGCTCGCGACGATCAGCGAGGAGTTCCGGGCGGGGCTCGCCGCGAGCGTGCCTTTCCCGAAGCGGCTCGGGCGGCCGGGCGAATATGCGCAACTGGCCGTCGACATCATCGAGCACGACTACCTCAACGGCGAGGTCATCCGCATGGACGGCGCGATCCGGATGGCACCGCGGTAGCGCACCCGCGCGGCGCGGGGGATTCGCGTGGGTTATAGGTCGTTCATGTAGGGGATTTCGTTGGCGGGGCCGGACATCCAGTGGCGTAGCACCTGGGTGGCGCGCACGTCGTCCTCGTTGTAGCGCAGCAGGCGCTTGCGCTGCGCCTGGTCGAGTTCGGCGCCGTCCATGCCGACGGCATCGCGGTACCAGCGCATCGAGGCCTCGCCGCCCGCTTCCGGATCGCGCCAGCTGAACCCGGCCACCGGGGCGACCACCTTCAGCCCCTTACCGCGCGAGCACAGGAACTGGTCCGACACCGCGCGGAACAGGTCCACCCACTCTGCGGAGTCCACAAACGACTGGACCTCGCGCTTGGCCGGGATGCCGTCCAGACCCGCGAACCGGTCCACCGAGCCGAACAGCCAGCGGTTCTCGGCCATCGCGTTGTAGCAGTACGCGCGGAACGTCAGGCCCGCCGCGGCCGTACGCTCCCGCACTTCCCGCAGCCAGGCCCAGAACTCGGCGAACGACCTGGCTTCGTCCACTGTGGGCAGTGGATCCCAGGTGACGAACGAGCGGTAACCCCTGGCCATCCCGATATCGGCCCCGGACAGCAGGCAACCCCACAGGTACGCACCCGACTCGCCGAAGCTTTCCATGTCCACGTCGACCTCGACGTCGCCGCGCGGGACCGTGACCTCGGGGACCCGGCGCACCACCGTCAGATCCGCGAGCCACGCCCGCGCGAGCGCGACCGCGTCGGCGAAGGGGCCCGAGGTCCAGACGATGGGCGGCTCGTCCGCCGGGTCGAGCGCGGCCAGCTTGTCCACAGTGGACACCCCGGCACGGCGCAGCTCCACCGCGTCCTCGCCGCGCACGACCAGGCTCACGTCCCGGACCGCGCGCAGCTCGGCCTCGCACGTCGGCCACCAGGGGCAGCTGCGGCATTCGAGGATGCGCGACGGCTCGGCGAGCGCGGGCGCACCGGTGGCCGCCGCCCGCGCGACCGCCACCCGGTCGGCGAAGCGGGCGTCGTACTCCGCCAGCGCGCTGCGGCCGCCTGGCCAGGTGGGCGCGGCCAGGTCGTGCCAGAGCACCACGTCGGCATCGAGCCCGATGACCCCGCCGAGCGGCTGGTGCGCGGCGAGGCCCAGCGCCTCGAGCATGCGGCGCAGGTGCGCGAGCCGGAGCTGATCCCTCGGCTGGGAGCGGACCTTGCGCTGCTCGTCGACGACCGCGCGCGCCGGATCGAGTTCGGTGGGCGGCGCGGTGACCGCTCCCGCACCGGGATCGGTGATGCGGTGCCGGACGACGAGCAGCGGCAGGTACCCCTCGCCGGCGCGGATCAGCAGCTCGGCACCACCGCGGCGATGCCCCACCTGATCCGCCGGCAGCAACGCGCCCCAGATACGGGAGGCGCCGTCGGCCAGCGCCTGCTCGGTGATGCGGGCGCGTTCGCGCGCGGGCAGTTCGCGCGGCACCGTCACCCAGTCACCCGGGACGGCCTCGACGAGCCGCCGCCGGATCTCCATCCGGTGCGCGGCGGCGTCGGCCCGGCGCTGCTCACCGGCCGGATCGGGCGGTGCGAGCGGGGTGCCGCGCATCGACGGATCGGCTTCGAGGTGCACCCGGCGCCGGCAGCGCGTCACCGCCCCGGCGTCGAGCAGCACCTCTGTTTCCATGTTCACCACTGTAGAAGCACCCACCGACAAGAATTGACCTGCGTCCGGCGTGCCCGCGGGCAGGACGACCAGTAAGTTCTAGCCATGGCACGCAAGAAGTCCGGCGAGGCGAGCAAGGGTCTGACGCCGAAGAAGGCCCGCAACGCCGTCTCCGTCGCCAAGATCATCGTGCCGGCGGTGGCGCCGGTGCTCGCGCCTTTCGCGGTACGCGCGGCCGGCGCCGCGCGCGACGCCTACGACCGGTACCAGGCGCGCCGGCTCGGTGTGCCCGTCGAACGGCTGCCCGAGTTCACCGGCCGCGGCGCGGGGCTGCTGGCCCGCATCGCCGGCGTGTCCGAGGCGGTGGCGGACCTGCGCAAGTCCGAACGCGCGAGCGAGGACGACCAGAAGTTCGCCGCCGACGCGCAGGCGACGCTCGAACAACTGACGGCCGCGGTACGCGCGGCGGAACGCATGCCTGCCGCCCGTCGCAAGGCCGCCCACCAGGCCGTGACCACCGAACTGGAGCGCCTGGAAACCCAAATCCTCAAACGCCTCGGGGTGTGACCGTCACTTGATGAAGCCCTTGGAGATCATCCAGTCGCGGGCGACCTCACCGGGGTCCTTGCCGTCGACGTCGACCTCCTTGCAGAGTTCGATCATCTGCTCGTTGTCCATGGCCTTCCCCACCGGGACGAGCACGCCGGCGAGCGCGGGGTGCGCCTGCAGATAGGACTTCTTCATCGTCACCGCGGCGTTGTACTGCGGGAAGAACTTCTTGTCGTCCTGCAACACGCGCAGGTGCAGCCCGGCGATCCGGCCGTCGGTCGTGAAGATCTCGCCGAAGTTGCAGGTGCCGTTCGCGATCGCGGCGTAGACCGCGCCGGTGCCGAACGTCTTGATGTTCGTGGTCGGGAACCCGTAGGTCTTCTGCACGCCCGGCATCCCGTCCTGCCGGCTCGCGAACTCGGTCTCCACGCAGAACACCGCCTGGTCGGGATGCTGCTTGAGGAACGCCGTCATGTCCGAATTGGTCTTGAGATTGTGCGCGGCGGCGTAGGCCTCGGTGGTGCCGAACGCGTACGTGTCGTTCAGCGGCGAGTAGGGGAGCCAGGTGATGCCGAACTCTTTCTCGTCAGCCGCTTTCACCGCGTCGTACTGGGCTTGCTCGTCGGGGATCGGCGTGGTGTTGCCCTGATACGAGATCCAGCCGGTGCCGGTGTACTCCCAGGACAGGTTGATCTGCCCGTTGAGCAAGGCCTGCCGCGCGCTGTTGGAACCGGAGATGTTCGTCAGGTCGATCACGTGCGCGCCCGCCGCCGACAACGCGAGTTCCGCCAGGTAGCCGAGGATGATGTTCTCGGTGAAGTCCTTCGACCCCACCGTCACCTTCAGCCCCTCCAGGCTCGGCACCGGGCGGATCGAGCCCGGTTGCACGTTGTACGGCAGGGCCGCGTTGACGTCCAGACCACAGGCGGTCAGCGACGAAGCCAGCAGTACCGTGCCGAACAGCGCCTTGAGCCGATGCTTCACTTGAGCCCCCTAGGTCCGAATACCTGCTCGAGCACGGCGCCGATCCAGTCGACCAGCAGCGCCAGGCCCACCGCGAGTACCGCGCCGGTGATCAGGACGGGCACGCGGTTGAGCTTGTACCCGGTGTCGATCAGCTCGCCGAGCCCACCGCCGTTGACGAAGAACGCGAGTGTCGCGGTGCCGACAGCCAGCACGAGGGAAGTCCGCAGACCGGCCAGGATCAGCGGTACCGCCAGCGGCATTTCGATCCGCAGCAACACCGAAGCACCCGACATCCCGATCCCCCGACCGGCGTCGATGAGCGCCGGATCGACCGCCTCGATACCGACGATCGTGTTGCGCAGCACGGGAAGCAGCGAATAGAAGGCGAGCGGCAGCACCGCGCACCAGAAGCCTTCCCAGCTGGTCCACAGGAAGAACAGCACGATCATGCCGAGCGCGGGCGCGGCCTGGCCGATGTTCGCGATGACCAGGAACACCGGTGCGACACGGCGCGCGCGTGGACGGGTCAGCAGCATGCCCAGCGGCACCGCGACCACCACCACGATCGCCGCCACCGCGACGGTGATCAGCAGATGCTGCCAGGTGGCATGCAGCAGCGTGGGGAGGTTCAGGTTCTTCGCTTCGATCGCGTCGTTGTCCCGGTTCAGCGCCCAGATGAGCACCGCGGCGACGATGACGACCACGGCGAGCGGCTGGGCGATGAACCGGCCGCGGTCGGCGCGCCGCGAACCGGATTCGGTCGAGAAACCGCGTTCGATGGTGGTGGTCGTCATGATTCGGCGTGCTCCTCACGGAGACGCTGGATCGTCGCCATCACGGTGTCGAGGTGGATCGTCCCGACATACTCGCCACGCGAACCGGTCACCGGCACCCCACCGCCCTCGACGAGCATCGCCTCGAGCGCGTCCTGCAGCGTCGACTGCAGGCTCACCAGATCGGACAGCGGTTTACCGGCCGTGCCCAGCGAGGACGCGCCGCCGAGCTCACGAAGGTGCACCCACCGGACGGGACGCCGCCGCTCGTCGAGCACGAGCACGTACTTGGCGTTCTTCTCGGCGAGCTTCTGCCGCACGGAGGCCGGGGACTCGCTGATCGACGCGGTCAGCGGCGCCTGGTCGAGTTCGACGTCCCGGACACGCAGCAAGGTCAGCTGCTTCAACGACGCACCGGCGCCGACGAACCCGGCCACCGTGTCGTCGGCCGGATTGGCGAGGATCGCGTCCGGGGTGTCGTACTGCAGGATCTTCGACTGGTTGCCCAGCACCGCGATCTTGTCGCCGAGCTTCACGGCCTCGTCGAAGTCGTGCGTGACGAACACGATCGTCTTGTGCAGGTCGGACTGCAGGCGCAGCAACTCGTCCTGCAGGTTGCCACGGGTGATCGGGTCGACCGCGCCGAACGGTTCGTCCATCAGCAGCACCGGCGGGTCCGCGGCGAGCGCCCGCGCGACGCCGACACGCTGCTGCTGGCCGCCGGAGAGCTGGCGCGGGTAGCGGCCGTGGAACTGTTTCGGGTCGAGCCCGACCAGGTCCATCATCTCCTCGACCCGGTCGTTGATCTTCTTCTTGTCCCAGCCGAGCAGCCCCGGCACGACGGCGATGTTCTGCGCGACGGTGAAATGCGGGAACAGCCCGGCCTGCTGGATCGCGTAACCGACCGTGCGGCGCAGGCGATCCGGGTTGAGGCGCAGTGCGTCCTTCCCGCCGATCGTGATCTTGCCGGAGGTCGGCTCGATGAGCCGGTTGATCATCCGCATGGTCGTCGTCTTGCCGCAGCCGGACGGGCCGACCAGGATCACGATCTTCCCGGCCGGGATGGTCATCGTGACGTCGTCGACCGCCGGTTCCCGCGAGCCCGGGTACCGCTTCGTCACGTGCTCGAGCTGGATCTCGACGCCCGAGACAGCGCTGCCGCCGCCCTCGACGCTGGCCGTCGTTTCGATGGTTTCAGACACGGACACCCCTTGGAACGGTGAAGCGGGCGATCAGAACGTAGATGGCGTCGAGAATCAGCGCGAGGATGACCACGCCGAGCGTGCCGGTCAGTGCCTGGTTCGTGGCGTTCGCGCTGCCCGCGCGGGTCAGCCCGGAGAACACCTCGGAACCGAGGCCGGGCCCCTTCGCGTAGGCGGCGATCACCGCGATGCCCATCAGCATCTGGGTGGCGACGCGCATCCCGGCGAGAATGGCGGGCCAGGCCAGCCGGAGTTCGACACGCGTGAGTACCCCGAACCGGTGCATGCCGATCCCCTTGGCCGCGTCCGTCACCGCCGGGTCCACCCCGGACAGTCCGACGATCGTGTTCCGCACGATCGGCAGCAGGGCGTACACGACGAGCGGGATGAAACTGGGCGCGACGCCGAGTCCGACGAGCGGGATCAGCAACCCGATGAGCGCGAACGACGGGATGGTGAGGATCGTGCTGGCCAGCGCGGTCGCCAGCGCCGAGCCGATGGGGCTGCGGTATACCGCGACGCCGATCAGCACCCCGATGATCGCGGCGACGACGGTCGCCTGCACGACCTCGCTGACGTGGAGCCAGGCCTGCAGCGACAGCTTGCTCCATCGGTCCGCGACGTAGTCGAAAAGGTTCACGCGTGGCGGCCCTCCCTCCCGGTCAATGGCCCGACCACCGTTCCTCATTATTTGTTAGACAGCAACCATTGACACTCCCGGTACGTTCCATAAACACCTCCGTTCCCCCGGCAATCAGCTAGTTGACCTGCGAAGATAACCGTTCTTCATAGATTTTCACGTTCTGCGTTCACGGTTGCGTACACCACATAAGTCCGGTCTCCTACCCTGAGCGAGTGAGCAGACCAGCGCGACCGCACGGTGTGTCACGCGCGCTGCGTGGCGGGCTGCTCGCACTCTGCTCGGCCGCGCTCGCGATCACCGCGCACGCGCTCGCCGACGGTGGAATGCCGGACACCGCGCTGACCGTGGTCCTCACTGTCCTCATCGGATGGATCGGCGCGGCACTCGCGGAAAAGACCTCGGGCCTGCTCGGCGTGCTGACCGTGCTCGGCGTCGCGCAGGTCGCGATGCACCTGCTGCTGTGCGTGGTGATGGGACATATGGCGATGCCTGGTCCCGGGATGTACCTCACGCACGCGGTGGCCACCGCCTGCACCGCTGCCCTGTTCTCGCACGCCGAGTCGATGATGGGGATCGCGGTCGCCCGGCTTTGGCTGCTGCTGCCGATCGTCTGGCACGCGGCCCCGGTCGCGGGCGCCCCGATCCTCGCGCCCGCCGCGCCGGACATCCCCGCGCTGCCGGTGCTGCTCAACCTGGCGCACCGCCGCCGCGGTCCACCCGTGTGCTCCTGAGCCTCCCGCACCATGCCAGCGGCAGATCCGGCGCTGGTCCCTCTGTCATATTCAGGAGCAGATAGTCCATGTCGATCAACCGCGCCCTGCGCGCGACCGTCCTGGTGACGACCTTCGCTGTCGCCGGGCTTCTCGGAGCGGGCGTCGCGTCCGCCCATGTGACCGCCAACGTCTACGGCAGCGAACCCCAGAAGGGCGGCAGCGCGGCGATCGTCTTCCGCGTGCCGAACGAGGAACAGGACGCCGGCACGAACAAGCTGGAAATCGACTTCAAACCGGAGTACGCGATCAGCAGCGTGCGCTACCGGCCGGTGCCGGGCTGGACGGCCCAGGTCGAGAAGACACCGCTGCCGTCGCCGGTGAAGAACGGCAAGAACCTCGACGTGACCAATCCGGTCACGAAGATCATCTTCACCGCACAACCGGGCTCGGGCATCGCGAAGGGCGCCACCGAATTCCAGGAGTTCGAGATCACCGCATCGACCCTGCCGTCCAATGTGGACGAGCTGATGCTGCCCACGATCCAGACCTACGACAACGGTCAGGTCGTGCGCTGGGACCAGATGCAGACCGGCTCGGAGGAGCCGGAACATCCGGCACCGGTCGTGCACCTGACCGCCGCCACCGGTGACGAGCACGGGATGAGCGCCTCGATGACGACCGGGTCCATGACCACGTCGACGGACGGCACCGCACGCTGGCTCGGTGGCGCCGGGCTGATCGTCGGCGCGCTCGGCCTCGGCGCCGCGATCGGCGCGGTGCTGCGTGGCCGTAAGGCGGCGAAGTGACACGCAAGGCCCTCGCCGTGCTGGCGCTGGTGGTCGCGGCGATGATCGGCACGGCCGCTCCTGCGCTCGCGCACAACGTGCTGATCTCGACCGATCCCGCCAAGGGCGCCTCGCTGGACACCGGGCCGGCCAAGATCACGCTCACCTTCGACGCGCCCGTCCAGGGCGGTGACCTCAACCAGGTCTCCGTCCTCGGACCGGACAGATCGCAGTGGACCGAGGGCCCGGTGCAGATCAGCAGCAACGTGGTCACCGCGCCCGTGCGGCCGCTCGGTCCGGCCGGGACCTACACGGTCGGCTACCGGATCCTGTCCGCGGACGGGCATCCCGTCGAAGGCGAGTACACGTTCACCCTGACCAAGGCCGGTAACGGGACCCCGGCCACGGCCACGGCGGCCTCGTCCGGCGATGGTTCCAGCGGCGGCGTGCCGGTGTGGGTGTGGATCGTGGGAGCGGTCGTCCTGCTGGCGGCCGGCTTGACGATCGCGCTCCGGATGGGCAGGGAAACAACGAAATGAGCAGAGCCGGGGCCACCGCGCCCGTCCGCTACTCGACGCTCGTGGCCACGGTCACGGCGGCGCTGGCCGGAGTGCTGATCGGGGTCGCGCTGACCACGACGGCCCCCGTACCGGGCGTGGCGAACGCGGGCGCGGTGGTCTCGGTCGCCATCCCGGTCGTGCGGGTGCTGCTCGACCTCGCGGCCGTGATCACGGTCGGGCTGTGCCTGCTACCGGTGCTCGTCGGCTACGACCGGCCGAAACTGACCGAACCGGTGCTCGCCAGGGCGCGGCTCGCCGCCTTCGCGGCCGCACTCGTCTGGGCGATCGCCGCGGTGGCCACTCTCGTACTGCAGACGGCGGAGTACCGGGCGAGGACGATCGGCTTCGGCGACATCTGGGACTACGTCGTGCACGTCGGCGCGGGCACAGCCCTGCTCGCCGTAGCGGTGCTCGCACTGGCGCACGCCGGGGTCGGCATGCTCGCGCTGCGTCACGGCGAAAAGGTGCCCGCGGAGCTACGAGCCGGGCTGGGCCTGTTCGCGTTGCTGCCGCTGCCGGTCACCGGCCACGCCTCGGACTGGGCCCACCGCGACTACACGATGATCTCGATCGAACTGCACGTGATGAGCGCGGTCGCCTGGACCGGCGGGCTCGGCGCGATGGCCGCGCTGCTCATCGGCAACCGGACGCTGCTCGCCCGCGCGCTGCCCCGGTTCTCGAAGCTGGCCACCCTCTGCCTGGCCCTGTCCGTGGTGACCGGCCTGGTCAACGCCGGCGCCGAGATCCTGCTCGATCCGGCGACCGGATTCTGGACCGCGCTGCTGACCACGGCCTACGGATGGCTCGTCCTGCTGAAGGTGCTGTGCGCGATCGTGATCGGCCTGCTCGGCGCGACCTTGAGGTGGCGGCTGCTGCCGAGGATCGTCCGGCATGAACGGACGGCGCTCGCCACTTGGGCGAGCCTCGAACTCACCACGATGGGGCTCGCGTTCGGGCTCGCGGTGGTCCTGACTCGCGCGCCGATCACCTAACGTAATCGCAAATTGCAGCTGGCGAGTGGCATTTAGACCGTTCAGGGTGACTAGTCGAGCCGAATTTGCTACTCAGTGCACGTGCATCTGCACAAGCGACAAGCGGTCACCTGGAGGCGGCGAATGCCTCTCGGGCAGTGGTCACCGGTAGCGGGCCCATGGGTGACCGGTGCGGCCGGCCCGCAGATCGGTGAGCCGCCGCCGCAACTCGGCCCGCACCTGCGGGTGGCTCCGCAGGATCGGCAGCACGCTGGTCGTCAGCTTGAGCTCGCGCGCGGCCCTGAGCACGGGAAACCCGTCCCACGCGGTGACGTCGAAGCCGTAGTGATCGGCCAGCATGCGGTACCGCCGGGCGGGATCGCCGAACCGCTCGCGCCCGACCGCCATCGGGGTGAGATCCCATTCCGGCGGGCCCACGCACGACGAGTCGAAATCGCACAGCACCGGCCCGTCCTGGCCCACGATGATGTTGCCAGGATGGGCGTCGCCGTGGATCAGGCCACGGCGCAACGGGAACTCGAGCTCATCGAGCGCGGCGCCCACCTCGGCGCAGCGGCGCAGGAGAAACCGCCGGTCACCGGTCTCGAGCTCCTCCGCGTCCGCGATCCGCGCCCGGACGTCGGCCATCGGATCCCACTCCCCGACGCCGGCGGGCGACGGCAGTTCGTGCACGCGCCGTAGCAGCGGCCCGAGGTCCTTGGCGGTGGCCCGGCGGCGGACGGGCCGCACGTACTCCCACGCCGTCACGAGGTGCTCGCCGACGGGAATGGGCTGGTCGACCCCGGGCAGCAGGCGGATCGCCGGAACGTCGTGCCGCTCGAAGTGCCGGGCCACGGCGACCACTCGCTCCGCCCGGTGCCGCAGCGTGCGGGATCCGACGATGCGCAGCACGACCGGCGCGCTCACGAGCCGGTAGACGGCGTTGTTGGTGAACCGCAGCAGCCGCGCGCCGCCCGGGTCGAGCCCGAGCAGCGCGGCGGCTCCGGTCAGCGCTTCGGCCAGCTTTTCCCGGGTGAAACGACCGTCGAGGGTGGCGGCGCGCATCGGTTCAGGGCAGGTCAGGCCGCGAAGAAGGTGCCCAGCCGGTCGGCCAGGTCACGAGCGTCCGGGTTGTTCCTGCGCCTGTCCGCCTCTTCCCGCAACGGCACCATCCGGTCCCTGACCCGCGCCGACTTCAGCCCGTCCGCGGCGTCGAGCGCGGCCCGCCCGACCCGGGCACCGTGGTCGATGTCGCCCTCGAGCAGGTGGTTGGTCGCCAGCGCGCTCAGGTTGAACGTCTTGCTGCGCTGCATGTCCTCGCCGTAGGAGTCGACCGCCCTGGTCAGCGCGGGGATCGCGTACTTGGTGTGCTTGAGGTCCACATTGCGCGCGAGCACCGTGTGCACGGTGCCGATCATCGCGTAGACGTCGGTCTCGTTGAAGAACTTGACCCAGTCCTCGGCCTCGGCGAGGTTGGCGCGGGCGAACTCGTCCTTGGCCAGGCCCAGCAGCTTCAGCGCCTGATCTTCGTTCTCCATCATCGCGTAGGCCCACGCCTGGTTGGCCGCGAGCACGGCGATCGCGAGCTCCGAACCGGACTCCTGCGCCGCGATCTGGCCGAGCTGGAACAGCTTCAGCGCGTCGTTCGGGGCTTCCTGGTGCAGGTAGACGCGGCCCATCCGGTAGAGGATGTTCGCGACCAGCGGATCGTTGTTGCCCTGTTTGGCCAGCTCCAGCGCGTTCGCGAAGTGGCCGCGCGCGGAGTCCATGAGCCCCGTGTCGAACGAGGTCCAGCCGGCCAGGCTGTGCAGATCGGCGAGCGCGACGAACAGTCTGGACTTGACCGGGCTCGTCGCCGACGAGTCCAGCATCTGCTGCCCCCAGGACAGCTGGGCGACCACGGCGTCGCGGCAGAACCCGCCGCCGTACTGGTAATCGAGTGCCCGCAGCGCCCTTGTCGCTGCCTCCACCTGGCGCACGTCGGTCATCCCGATATGCCCCGGTGCCGGCGTCCTCGCGGGGTTCGCCCCCCAGGCCTGCGGGGACGATCCGAAGACCGCCGCTCCCATCGTGACCTGGGCGGCATGCGCGAGGAAGTTCCGCCGTTTCACGGACTCGTCCTCCTCAGCCTGCTGCTCGTCGGCCGCGCCGACGACCTGAATCTCGGTGGCCTCGTCGTAGGCGAGGCCCATGTATCCACGGGGGACGCCCAGCCCGTCGGCGATCCTGGCGAGCACGTCATAGGCCATGACCTGCCTGCCCTTGAGGATCTCCGAGACCTCGGACTGTGACTGGCCGGTGAGCGCGGCGATCTGGCGCTGGGAGATGCCCTCCTTCCGGAGGTTGCGGTAGACCGCGCTGATCTCGCGCCCGGCCAGCGCTTCCCGCATCTCGCGCTTGTCCCAGACCTCAGGGCTGATCGGGTGACCCTGCCGGGCATCCGCAGCACTACTGGCGTCCATTGCGCCCCCTCACCATCACCTCGGGCGTCGATTCGCAGCGTAGGCATTCCTATTCAACCGCGCGAAACGCCTTTTGCCGAGCCTGATCAGCCCGGCCGAACTATCCCGACCGTTTACCGTGGAACCCGGGCCGGTCGCCGCTATGACGGCGGTTCGGCTTCTCTTCCGGTCTGGTTCATCGCAATCTAGTTCTCAGTTCTCCGTGAGCAAGCGGGTACGCCCCGCGATCACTCAGAGCAATGACGAACACGACAGACCTAGCCCGGACAGAGCGGAGTTGACGCCGTGGAGTTCATGGACTCGATCCCGGCAGCACGGACGACCGCCCAGGCCCATCACCACCTCGGGCCGATGAGGACGGTGGCCCGCTCGGCGGTGCCGGCTGTGACGGACCCGCGTGCCGCACAGGTGCGCCGGTACGAGAGCGGCCAGCTGGTGTGGCGCGTGCAGTGCGGCGACATGATCAACCGGGAACGTTGTGTGACGGTGCTCGTTCAGGACGACCAGGTGGTGCTGGTGGGGCCACCCGGGGAGACGGCGCGACTGACCGCGGGCCAGCTCGGCCAGCTGCGGGCGGCGCTCAACGAAGCTGCGAAGCTGACGGAAAGGTAAGTGAGTTTTCGGTGGACCAGATCCTTGGACAGGTGCTCCGCAACGCGGTATGGGAGCGCCTCGACATGCTCGCTGACCTCGCCAACCGCGCCGACACCGACTCGCTCGTCTCGGTCGCCCGGTCCGAGCTGCCCCGCCTCACCGAGGGCTGGCGCGCGATGCTGCAGGCGCACGAGCCCGACGAGCGCGGCGACTGCCCCACCTGCTCGACCCGCTGGCACCGGTGCAAGGCGCCGTGCTCGGTCTGGCAGGTCGCCCACGAGCACCTCGTCGCCGGTGGCCTCGCGCCGCAGCAGGACCTGCGCCGCCCGTGGCACCGGGGTAAGTCGGCGGTGCCGGGCCAGAGCCGTGCGGCGAAGCCGGCGCATGGCGAGACCACGGGGCGTCACGCGCTTATCCCGCAGGTCGCGACGCACTGACCGCTCGTCGATTAATCGAAAAAACGTACCCGACCCCCTAGCGAGTGAGCCCGCTCGCCAGTATGTTGATCAACATGGTCGCTGGGTGTGATGTTGCAGATCGCACTTTGCGGCCACCTCGCCCTCGATGACGAGGCCCCGAAGCTCCGCGGACCGGCACCGTTGCACTCCCCTCCCCCGACCGGTGCCGGTCCGCGGGCCCACCCCTGTTCGTTTGCCGGGCCCGATTCGTGGTGACCAGCACGGGGTCGCGCGCTCGGGTTGTGGTGCCGGGCTACATGGTGGGGCGGAGCGTGGCGACCTAGTCTTTGGTGGTGGCGACCTTGCTGCCTGGCGTGACGGCGCGCCGCGTGCCTACCGAGCGGCTGACGGTGAATGTGCTCGAGCCGGTGGGCCGGACCGGGACGCCGGTGTTGTTCGTCCACGGCAACGTGTCCTCGAGCCTGTTCTGGCAGGAGACGATGCTCGCCCTGCCCCCGTCCTTCCGGCCGCTCGCACTGGACCTGCGGGGCTTCGGCGACACCGATCCCGAGCCGGTCGACGCTACGCGCGGGCTTGACGATTACGTCGACGACCTCGCCGCCCTGATCACGGCGCTCGATCTCGCACCGGTGCACCTCGTCGGCTGGAGCATGGGCGGCGGTGTGCTCCTGCGGTACCTGCTCGGCCAGCCGTCAGCGATCGCGTCGCTGACGCTCGTCAACCCGGTTTCGCCCTACGGGTTCGGCGGGACCAGTGGTGTCGATGGCCGGCTGAACGACCCGGCTGGCGCTGGGGCCGGTGCTGGCGCGGCGAACCCCGAGTTCGTCCAGCGCCTGGCCGACGGCGACACCGGCGCCGACTCCCCGCTGTCTCCGCGCCAGGTGCTGCTCGCCCACTACGTCAAACCGCCTTGCGTGCCGGCGCACCTCGACATGCTCGTCGAGTCCATGCTCTCGACCCGCACCGGCGAGGACCACTACCCCGGCACGAGTGCCGCCGCCGACGCCTGGCCGGGTCTCGCGCCCGGCGACCGCGGGGTACTCAACACCATGGCACCGACACGGTTCCGCATCTCCGATCTGTCCACTGCGGAGCCCAAACCGCCGTTGCTGTGGATCCGGGGCACCGACGACGTGATCGTCTCCGACACTTCCCTGCACGACATGGCGTACCTCGGCTCGATCGGCGTCGTGCCCGGCTGGCCCGGCGACGAAGTCTGTCCCCCGCAGCCGATGGTCGCGCAGACCCGCGCCGTGCTCGGCACGTATGGCGACTACCGGGAGATCGCCATTTCCGACTCGGGACACTCCCCGCACCTCGACCAGCCCGCGGCCTTCCGCGCCGCACTGATCGACCACCTCACGGCTAGCGCACCTTCCTCACTCCCGTGATCATGGCGCCCGCGGCGAGCGTGGCGATACCCGCGGCGGCGAAGAGGCCCGGGTAGCCGCCCACGTTCGCCAGGATGATCGTTGCCGCGAAGGGGGCGATGACCTGCGGCAGCAGGTTCGCGATGTTGACGACGCCGAGGTCCTTGGCGCGGTCCTGTGCGGCGGGCAGCACCTGGGTGAGGATCGCGAGCGCCACGGCCCAGTACGCGCCGAAACCGACGCCCAGCAGCGGTGAGGCGGCCAGCGCGGCCGGCCACGTCTGCCACGCGGTCAGGATGAACGCCGCCGCGGCCATGACGATGACCGCGAGCCAGACGTAGGGCTTCCGCCGGCCCGATCGGTCGGACAGCCGGCCCACCGTCAGGCCGCCGACGACCAGCGCCGCGCCGTAAAGGCCCATCATGATCAACAGCCCGGTGTCCGGATCCGGGTAGTGGACCGAGTCCTTCAGGAAGAACAGCAGATAGAAGGTGCCCAGGGCATTGCCCAGGTTGATCAGGAAGTGGCAGGACCACGCCCACGCGAAGTCGGGATGCTCGCGCGGCGATACCCACAACTCCGCCAGGACGTCGCGCCAGCGGTTCGACGGCCGCCACGCCCTCGGCAACGGCAGGTCCGGCGTCCGCAGGACGAAGGCCATCGCACCCAGGACAACGACGATCGCACAGGCCAGGTAGCCGCCGGGCAGGCTGGTGACCAGCACGGTCACCACGACCGCACCGAGGACCGTGCCCAGCATCTGGCTGATCCCGACCAGACCGCCGATCTGCGCTCGCTGCTCCACCGGGACCCGGTCGGGGACCGCGGAGGTCAGCGTCGCGAGCATGCCGTTGAGGCCCGCCTGCACGACGCACCAGCCGATCGTCATCACGACGACGCTGGGCGCCAGCGCCAGGATGACCAGGCCGAGCGCGCCGACCATCGCACCCAGCAGCGTCCACGGATGGCGGCGGCCGAACCGCGAGCGCGTGCGGTCCGAGGCCAGGCCGATCAACGGGTTCGCGAACAGGGAGACCACCGCGCCGACACCGGTGACCACGCCGAACACCAGTTCCTTGTTCGCCGAGTCGAGCAGTTCCGCCTGCTCCGGCAGCAGCACCTGGATCGGCGCGTAGATGCCCAGCCAGAGACCGATGTTCGCGAGGAACAGCAGGCTCGTCCACCCGCCGCGCACGCGGGTGACCGGTTCGGCCATCGCCGCCGGGAGGTCGGTGTCAGTCATGGCTCACCAGTTTCCGGTACCAGGCGAAGGAGTCCTTCGGCGTGCGGCGCTGGGTTTCGTAGTCGACGTGCACGAGCCCGAAACGGGGAGCGTAACCCTTCGACCATTCGAAATTGTCGAGCAGCGACCAGACGAAGTAGCCACGAACGTCCACGCCCGCGTCCATCGCCGCGCGCAGCGCCGACAGGTGGCGCGCCAGGAAATCGATCCGTTCCGGATCGTGCACGCCGTCGAAGCTGCACCCGTTTTCCGTGAGGTACACCGGCGGCAGGTCGTAGCGCTCGTGGAATTGGACGAGCAGCTCACGCAGGCCGTCGGGCACGATCGGCGAATCGTTGGTGGTGCGGGGAAATCCCTCGATCGGGCGCAGTTCGAACGGCAGCGGGCCGCCTTCGCCGGGCGCGGCGGCACACTGCGGTTCGTAGTAGTTGACCCCGTAGAAATCCAGCGGCTGGGCGATGACCGGCAGGTCCCCGGCGCAGTTCGCGGGCAGGTACGGCAGCAGCTCCGGCGGGTAGCGGCCGGTCAGCCCGGGATCGGCGAACAGGCCGTTGAGCAGTGCGTCCAGCCAGTCCGCCGCCGCCCGGTCGGCTTCGCTGTCGCTCGCCGGCCAGATCGGGGAATGGTGGTTCGCCGTCCCAACGCTCGCGGCGCCCGCAGCTCGCAACTCCTGCACGGCCAGACCATGCGCGAGATTCTGGTGGTGCGCCGTCGGAAGCGCGTCGAGCAACAGCGCCTTGCCCGGCGCGTACTCGCCGATCGCGTAGCCGTACACGGTGGTGACCATGGGCTCGTTGAGCGGGATCCACATCCGCACCCGGTCGGCGAAATGCTCGCCGAGGATCGCAGCGTACTCGGCGAACCGGAACGCGGTGTCGCGCGCCAGCCAGCCGCCCGCGTCCTCGATCGCGAGCGGCGTGTCCCAGTGGTAGGCGGTCGCGACCGGCATGATCCCCGCCGCGCAGACCTCGTCGAGCAGGCGATCGTAGAAATCGAGCCCGTCCTGGTTCGGTCTGCCGGTGCCCTCGGGCTGGATCCGCGGCCAGGCGAACGACATGCGGTAGGCCCCGACGCCGAGTTCGGCCATCAGCGCAACGTCCTCGGCGTAGCGGTGGTAGTGGTCGGTCGCGGCGCCGGCGTGCACCGCACCGAATTCGTCCCAAACGGACAGTCCGCGGCCACCCTCGCGGGGCGCGCCCTCGATCTGGAAGGCTGACGTCGACACGCCCCACAGGAACTCCGGCGGAAAGATCAAGTTTTCCATGGCGCTGACAGCCTTTCGCCGAGGAAACATGAAAAGTTCTCATACAATAGCCGTTCCCTCGACCGGGGGGAAGCCTCTCGACACGCTAAAGTCGCAGTTCAGCAGGCCAGAAGGAGCACAACGTGTCGGACACCCAGGCGACCCCGCTGCGCCGGCAGCCCGTGCAGCAGCGCAGTGCCAAGCGGGTCGAGCAGATGCTGGACGCCAGTGCGCAGTTGATCGACGAGATCGGCTACGACGCGTTGACCACGACGCTCATCGCGAAGCGCGCCGGGGTCGCCGTCGGCTCGTTGTACCAGTTCTTCCCCGACAAGCGCGCCGTCGTGCAGGCGCTGACCCAGCGCAACCTCGACCGGTTCGTCGCCGCCACCAACGAGCGGCTCGCCGGTGAGGACCCGTCGCACTGGTGGGACGTCGTCGACTCGATCCTCGACATCTACCTGGACATGCACCGGACGGTGCCGGGATTCTCGAAGGTGCACTTCGGGGACGTGGTGGACCGTCAACTGCTGGACGAGAGCCGCGACAACAACAAGGTCATCGCGGACTCGCTGACCGAACTGGTGCGCAAGTACATCGAGCAGCCAGGCGAGAACCTGCCGCTGGCGATCGCGGTCGCCATCGAGATGGCGGACGCGCTGCTGAAATTCGCCTTCCACCGGGATCCGCAGGGCGATCAGGAGATCGTCGACGAGACCAAGCACGTGATCAAGCTGTACCTCGCGAGCCGGCTCGGCGAGTAGTCCACAGGCTGGCGAATTCCTGTGGATATGTGGACTGCTGGCTAACCGAAGCTCTGCCCGTCGCCGCGGTAGGTGGGCACCGTACGTTCGACCCGCCCGTCGGCCACGATGTGGTAGTGCGTGAACCGCTCGGCGAGCTCGCCGGCCTTCGCGTGCCGCAGCCACACGCGGTCGCCCAACCGCAGGTCACGCGCCGCTTTGCCACGTACCGGCGTCTGTACCTCGCCCGCCCCTTCGATCGGCAGCAGCTTGAGCCCGGCCGGCAGGTACGGCGACGGCAGGCGGGACGCCGAAGCGGGTCCGGACGCTATATATCCGCCCGAGAAGAGGGTGGCGATACCACGGGTGGGCTTGTGGACAACTGGGAGCGCGAACAGCGCGGCTGGCCGCGGGTGAAAGCGCGTGTACCCGTCGAACAACGTCGAGCCGATCAGCCCGGAACCGGCCGCGACCTCGGTGACCGCGTCCTCGGCGGACGTCATGTCGATGCTGCCGGAACCGCCGCCGTTGACGAACTCGAGTTCGGCGACCTCACGCACGGCTTTCACCGCTTCGCCCCGCCGCCGGGCCAGCTCACCGGCCGAACGCCGCTGCATCCAGCGCACCACGCGGTCGGTCCGGGCGCCCGTCGAATCGGGGAACCCGGCGATCTGCCCTTCGTAGGCCATCAGCCCGGCGAGCCGGAAGCCACCGCGCGCCACGACATTCCGGGCAAGCTCGGCGGCCTGGCGCGGGGTGAACACCGGCGACCGGCGGGTGCCGACGTGCACCAGGCCGAGCGGGCGCCACGAGGCGTCGAGTTCGATGCAGACCCGGATGCGGGCGTGCTCGTGCCCGGCCGCCGCGTCGATGAGGTCGAGGTGCTCGACCGAGTCGATCATGATCGTGATGTTCGCGCGGGCATGCTCGTCGGTGGCGAGCCGCCGGAGCGCATCGTGGTCGACACTCGGGTACGCGACCAGGATGTCTTCGCTCGTGCCCAGCTCGGCATGCCAGAGCGCCTCCGGCAACGAGTAGCACATCAGGCCGGCGAAGCCGGGCTTCGCGAGCCCTCGCTCGATGAGGTACCGGCACCGGACGGACTTGCTCACCAGCCGGATCGGCGTCCCGTTCGCGCGGCGGACGAGGTCGTCGGCGTTGGCGTCGAACGCGGCGAGGTCGACGACGGCCAGCGGAGGATCGAGATCCTTCGTGGCCAGGTCGTATACAGCCGCGTTCGGCGTGGTCATGGGAAGTACGGTACGTCAACAAGACTTGAAAAGCGAATATCTTTCACTTACGTTTTCTCCATCGGAGAGGAACGGGCTAGCCATGAACCGGTGGACCAACTGGGC
This sequence comes from Amycolatopsis alkalitolerans, assembly GCF_006152065.1. Taxonomy (GTDB): domain Bacteria; phylum Actinomycetota; class Actinomycetes; order Mycobacteriales; family Pseudonocardiaceae; genus Amycolatopsis_E; species Amycolatopsis_E alkalitolerans. The sequence continues at coordinate 110,476 of NZ_VDFW01000006.1, read as the reverse complement.
GGGCACGGCGACCGCCGACCCCCAGCGCGTGCACACGCCGCGCAGCGCGGCCGAGATCGCCGAGGTCGTCGCCGGTGCCGCGACGGCGGGGCGGCGGATTCGCGCGCGCGGGTCCGGGCATTCGTTCACGCCGATCGCCGTCGCGGAGACCGACGCGATTGACCTGAACGGGTGGACCGGGATCGCCGCCGTCGACGCCGGGGCCTATCGCGTCACCGTGCGGTCCGGCACGACGCTGCGGCAGTTGAACGCCGAACTCGACGCGCTCGGCCTCGCGATGACCAACCTCGGCGACATCGACGCGCAGACGGTCGCCGGTGCGGTGTCGACCGGGACGCACGGCACCGGCGCGCGCCTCGGCGGGCTGGCCACGCAGATCGTGCAACTCGAACTGGTGCTCGCGGACGGGTCGGTGGTGACGTGTTCGGCCGACGAACGCCCTGAGCTGTTCAGCGCCGCCCGCGTCGGCCTCGGCGCGCTCGGCGTGATCACGCAGGTGACGCTGCAGTGCGAGCCGTCGTTCGTGCTGTCCGCACAAGAACGGCCCGAACCGCTGGGCCAGGTGCTCGAAGGGTTCGACGAGTTCGCCGCCGAAAACGATCATTTCGAGTTCTACTGGTTCCCCTACGGCCGCGACGCGCTGGTCAAGCGGAACAACCGGACGTCCGGCGAGCGCGCACCGCTGGGCTCGGTCCGGCGGTTCGTCGACTACGAGATCATGGAGAACGCCGCGTTCGGAACGCTGTGCCGGATCGGGCGCGCGGTGCCGCGGCTGGTGCGCCCGCTGGGCAGGTTCGCCTCGGCGGCACTGTCGGCCCGCGAGTACAGCGACACTTCACACAGGGTCTTCATCACTCATCGCGGGGTGCGGTTCGTCGAGTCAGAGTTCGCCGTGCCGCGCGAGTCCGTCCACCAGGTGCTCGCGGAACTGCGGGCGCTCGTGCCGCGGCTGGAGAACCCGGTCGCGTTCCCGGTCGAAGTGCGCGTCGCCGCGGCGGACGACATCTGGCTTTCCACCGCGCAGGGCCGGGATTCGGCGTACGTCGCGATCCACCAGTTCGTCGGCATGCCGTACCTGGAGTACTTCGCGGGTTTCGCGGACATCGTCGCGGAGGTCGGCGGGCGCCCGCACTGGGGGAAGATGCACAACCTGGACGCGGCCGCGCTGCAGAAGCTGTACTCCCGTTTCGACGATTTCGTGCGGATCCGTGGCGAGGTGGACCCGGCCGGCGTGTTCAGTAACCCCTACCTGGACCGGGTTCTGGGGCCCGCGGCAGGCTGACCAGGTTCAGTCCACAGAGGATGATCGCGATGAGCTCCAGGGGGACGAAGGCGGCGAAAACGACCGGGCCGTCCAGCGCCGCGGCGTAGCCCGCGAGCACGGCGAGCAGGACGGCCACCACGACCTGGATGGTCATGCCGACACGCAGCCGCCGCAGCTGACCAACGTGGACGGCGCGACGTGCGCTCGCCAGCGAGACACCGGACAGCAGCACCGCGACGAACGGCATCACGCCCGCGAAGATCAGCACGGGCACCAGCAGGTGGTTCCGCGCCGCCAGCAGGACAACGCTGACCGCGACGGCGGCCAGGACGATCGCAGCCGCCGCCGAGAGCGAGGCGCGTGACTGGCCGGTCATAGGCGGGTGATCGCTTCGGCGATGGGCGTGTTGCCGCCCACTACTTCGAAGGTGCGCCGGAAAGTCCGCCCCTCTTCGAGGATCGCGACGATCACCGAAGCGACGTCCTCGCGGGAGATCTCGCCGTACTCGACGGACTCCGCCAGGTGCACCTCTCCGGCCGGTGGCTCGTTCGTAAGACGGCCGGGACGCAGGATCGTCCAGTCCAGGTCCCGCGTCCGCAGATCCACTTCGGCGGCTTCCTTCGCCAGTAGATACGCGGCGTACACCTCGTCGGTGCCCGGACGTGGTCGGCGGCCTACCCCCATCGAACCGATCTGCACGTGGCGGCGGACACCGGCCCGTTCGCAGACCGCACCGAAAAGGGCGGCCGCGCCACGGTCCACTGTGTCCTTCCGCGCCATGCCGCTGCCCGGTCCCGCACCCGCCGCGAACACGGCGGCGTCGGCGCCTTTCAGCACCTCCGCCACCTCCTCGGCGGACACGGACTCCAGGTCGAGGACCACCGGTTCCGCTCCGGCCTCGCGCAGGTCCGCCGCGTGGTCGCGGTTGCGGATGATCCCGACCGCCTGATCGCCGTTCGCGGCAAGCTGCCGCTCCAGGCGCAATGCGATGTTCCCGTGGCCTCCCGCGATGACTACGCGCATGAGGCCGACCCTACTCAGGCCTCAGGCCACCGGCAGGTCGTAGGAAGCGAGCAGCTGCTCGTAGACCATCTCGTTGATCCACCGCGAAACCGCGTCCTGCGGGAGCAGACTGCGCTCGCGCCGCCCGGACAGGTCGAGCGCGACCGTCGCGTCGGTGTCGGCGGACACGATGGACAAGCCGTACGAGCGGGCGCGCGGCAGGCAGCCTTCGACGTAGTCCTTGGTGAGCACCGCCGACGTCGGCAGCACCATCGCGGCCTCGCCGTAGCGGGCGAACGGGACTGTCGCGGCCATCCCGGTGCGCCAGTGCCGCGCGACCGACAGCACGCCGACGATCTCCGCGGCCGGTGCGGGCGCGGTCCCCGCGAACTCCGGCCAGGTCCAGGTGGCGACGGTCGTGCGGTCGGCCACCGGGCCGATCCCGCACGCGATCCGCTCGGCGTGCACGTCGGTGCGCAGCCGCGCGACCACGCACACGCGGCGGCCGAGCATCGTCACCTCGGGCAGCACGACGCCTTTCCAGCCCAGCTGCGCCGCGGCGGCGCCGGCCAGGTACGAGGCACTCGCCGGAAGCTCGACGGGCGGGACCACCCGGGTGGGAAATGACCGGCTCTTGCCGGCCACCACCGCGTCGCCGGTGTGCCCTGGTGTAACCGCCACGAGTCCGCCTCCTCGTTATCCCTGCCGCCTGTGCCGTGCGTGCCGCTTCCCCCTCGTGAAAAGTGGCACATGACTTGAGTACCAGTGCCGCGGCCCGGGGTCTCCGGGTTGACGAACCAGCTGCGATCGGCGGCACTCGCCGGTCGGTGACCGGTCGATAAGCGGTAATCGGACTTCGGCCCGACTCTGCGACCGAACGGGTGACGGGCAGCCGAACGGTGCTACTCACGGGATTTCCGTACCGCCGAATGGAGCAATCGGCGTGGGCTTCTCCACTGTGGACAGCGGATGACCCACTGGGCCGGTTAGGGTTACTCCTCGGTTACCACAGCGTTGGAGGATCGATGCGTTCGCCGAAGGACTTCTTCGCGCCGCTCGCGGTCGGGGCACCGGCCCCGGTGCGGGAGATACCCGCCTCGCCGTCGAGGATGATTCACTTTTTCGACCCGAGCAACGAGAAGATGGCCGCCAAGGTCCCCGATCTGGCGGCGAAGACCGACGTCCTGCTCGGCAACCTCGAAGACGCCGTGCGCGCCGACCGGAAGGAGGCGGCGCGGGCGGGCCTGGTCTCGATCGCGAAGGCCACGGACTTCGGCGCCACCCAGTTGTGGACGCGGGTCAACAGCCTCGACTCGCCGTGGGTGCTCGACGATCTGATCACGCTGGTCACCGAGATCGGGGACAAGCTCGACGTGATCATGGTGCCGAAAGTCGAGGGCGCGCAGGACATCCATTACGTGGACCGGTTGCTGGCCCAGTTGGAGGCGCGCGCCGGGCTGCGCCGCCCGCTGCTGGTGCACGCGATCCTCGAGACGGCGAGCGGTGTGGCCAACGTCGAGGAGATCGCCGGCGCCAGCCCGCGGATGCAGGGGATTTCCCTTGGCCCCGCCGATCTCGCGGCGAGCCGCCGGATGAAGACGACCCGCGTCGGCGGCGGGCATCCCGGGTACCTCGTGCGCAGCGATCCGGCCGGCGACGATCTGCACTCCGGCCGCACCACCTACCAGCAGGATCTGTGGCACTACACGGTCGCGCGCATGGTCGACGCGTGCGTGCTGCACGGGATCCTGCCGTACTACGGGCCCTTCGGCGACATTCGTGACGTGGTCGCCTGCGAGGACCAGTTCCGCAACGCGTACCTGCTCGGCTGTGTCGGCGCGTGGTCGCTGCACCCCGTGCAGATCGACATCGCGAAACGGGTGTTCTCCCCCGAACCGAAGGATGTGGCGTGGGCGCGCCGCGTGATCGCCGCGATGGGCGACGGTACCGGTGCGGTGATGATCGACGGGAAGATGCAGGACGACGCGTCGGTGAAGCAGTGCCGGGTGGTGGCCGAACTGGCCGACGCGCTCGCCGCGCGTGATGCCGAGCTGAAAGCCGCGTACGACAAGGCAACCGAGGAGGCGCTCGCATGAAACCGCGGCGGTCCGCGCTGTACATGCCCGGCGCCAACGAGCGCGCACTGGAGAAGGCGAAGACCTTGCCGGCCGACGCCCTGATCCTAGATCTCGAGGACGCCGTCGCTCCCGACGCGAAGGAATCGGCGCGGGAGCGGGTGTGCGGGCTGGTCGGTGAGTACGGCGAGCGCGAGGTGACGATCCGCGTCAACGGCCTGGACACCGAATGGCACGACGCCGATCTGCGCGCCGCCGCACAGGCCGGGCCCGCTGCTGTTGTTGTGCCGAAAGTGAATTCTGCTCGCGACGTGCACAACATCGAGCGCGCGCTGGAACTCGGCGGCGCATCCGAGGAGACGAAGATCTGGGCGATGGTCGAGACGCCGGTGGCGATGCTGCACGCGGAGGAGATCGCGGCGGCGAGCGAGCGGCTGACCGTGCTCGTGATGGGCACGAATGACCTGGCGAAGGAGTTGCACGCCGAGTTCGTGCCCGGCCGTGCCCCGCTGCTGGGCGGGCTTTCGCTGTGCCTGCTCGCCGCACGCGCGACGGGCAAGGTCATCCTCGACGGGGTCTACAACGACGTGAAGGATGTCGAGGGTTTCGAAGCGGAATGCTTGCAGGGCCGGCAGTTCGGCTTCGACGGCAAGACCCTCATCCATCCAGGACAGATCGAACCGTGCAACCGGGTCTTCGCGCCGTCGGCGGAAGAGATCGAGCAGGCGCGTCGCGTGATCTCGGCCTTCGAGGACGCGAAGGCCGAAGGCCGCGGCGTCGCGACGGTGGACGGGCGGATGATCGAGAACCTGCACGTGGAGAACGCGCAGCGGGTGCTCGCGCTCGCGGAGGCGCTGGAAGGCTGAGGGAGGTCCCTACTCCTCCGGTTCGTGGAGCCAGTCGAGGGCCTTCCGGGCCGCGTTGGAGACCATGCGGTCCGGGTGGGCGACGACCATCGACTCGAGGACCTCGCGAGTGTGCGGGTGGCCGCAGATGGTCGCGTCCGCCAGGAACAGCAGCTGCGCCGGCCGGGGCTGGGCGGCGAACTCCTCCATCGCCTTCTTCCGGCCCGCCGAGCGGATTCCGGCCGCCAGCACGTCGACCATGCTGTACGCCCGTTCGCGGCCACGGACCTCGCTCTCGTCGATCAGGCCCGCGTCCAGCAGCCAGCTCAGCGCGGCCGGGCCCGCGGCGGAGTGCTCGCGCAGGTCCGCGATCGCCTCGACGCCGGGCTCTCCATACTCCGCGAGCAGCTGGAAGGCGAGCATCCGGTGCTCGAAATCGTCGGTGCGGCGAGCGAGCGCGGACAGTTCGGCGATGGCCTCCTGGGGTTGCCGCGCCGCGAGCCACAGCTGCGTGCCCTCGTCGAACGACTCCTGCGACAGCGGGCCGACGCGCGCGAAGAACACTTCGGCCGTCTCGGCCGACATGTCCTCCAGGGTCAGCGTCGGGACGCCGGCCTCCACTCGCGCGTCGTACATCGCTCGCGCGCCGAGCGGCAGCATCCGGACGACCTGCCGCTCCTCCTCCGGCACGTCCTCGACCGAGTCGACTCCCGCGAAGTCGATCAGGTCCTCGTAATGTTCCTCCGTCGCCGGGCAGACCTCGACCAGCCCGTACTCCGCGAGCCGGTCCAGTACCCGCAACACCGGCGCCGAATCGGCGCTGCGCCAGGTCAGCTCGCCGAGATCGTCCAGGATCTCCACCAGCATCGGCACCGTGGCGCACTCGTCGTCCGCCTGGACGGATTCGAGCAGTTCATAGGCCAGGATCCGGTCCGCCGAACGGCGCCGGACCGGCTCGTCGCGGCTGGCCAGCACGTGCGGCAACGAGGCCCGCCACAACGCCAGGGGATCCGACAGCAGCGGTTCGGCGCGCTTCACCCGCACCAGCCTGCCTTTGAGGACCCGCACCAGCCCGGCCGTCTTCGCGAGCGAGACGAGCGCGGCCGGGTCGGGATCACCGATGCAGTCGGCCAGGTCACGGGCGTCCGACTCGGACAGCCTGCCTTTCGCCGCGAGTTCCCGGCCGTCGCCGACCCAGCCGACGAACCGCCTCAGCCGCCGCAGCACCGGCAGACCGCCGGCCTCCCCGGCGAGATCCTCGTCCGAGGCCAGCGCGAACACCGGCGTCGGTTCCAGCGGCTCGACCTCCGGGTCACCCTCGTAATGCCGGTAGGCGATGTCGTGCAGCAGGTCCTGATCGACCTCGACCTCGCCGTGCTGCACGCTGTCGATGAACTCCTGCGCCTCCGACTCGTCGAGCGGGTCGATCCCGTGCTCGGCCATCGCCACGGCCCAGAACTTGGCCAGCCCGAAGTTCGACGGCTCCCTCATCTCCTCGTCGAACCGGTCCGCGATACCGCGCAGGAACGACCGCAGCACCGACGGGGGTTCGCTGCGCTCGTCGAACAGATCCGCGTCGTCCAGGAAGTCCAGCAACGCCTCGACGGTGGTCAGCACCGCGGAGGAGTGCGGATCGAGCAGCACGACCTTGCGCGGGAACCAGGTCAGCAGCGCCCCGCGCAGGATTTCTCTTGTCCACCGGCCGAGCAGGCCGTCCCGCTCGTACCGGTAGTCGAGCATGGCGCCGGCGACCACGGGATCGATCGTCCGCTGCCGCATCTGCGACCACGCGTCGAGCTCGACGAGCAGGCGCTGACGAGCGTCGATGAAGTCCTCTTCGTCCGCCCCGGTGTAGACCATGCGCATGACACGATGGTCTCAAGTTCCGCGCCCGATTACACCTGTGGACGCCGCCCGCGACCGCGAATTACTTCGAATGCTGCAGCGAGCCGGAGCACCCCCGGGTCGTCGAACCGCTGCCCGGCGATCTGCAGCCCGATCGGCAGCCCGTCGCCCGTGTAACCGCAGTTCACCGACACCGCGGGCCGGCCCGACATGTTGTCCGGCACAGTGAACGAGATGTGCTCGAACGGCCGCCGCGCGTCGTTTGTCGGAGATGCCCAGTCCGACGGTGGGGCGGAGACCTGGCAGGTCGGCGAAAGGACGAAGTCGAAGGGGTCGGTCGCACGCACCGTCGTGGCGCTCATCACGTCGATCTGCGAGAACCCGCGATAGCCTCGTCGATCCGGTTCAGCACCGCGTCGGTCGCCTCGACCGGTGACAGCGTCCCGGCGCGGTACTCCGCCAGCAGCTCGGTCGCACTCTTGAACACGAAACCTCCTCCTTCTCCGGGCGGACGTTCAGCCGAGAGCGTTCTCCAGATCCCCCCAGAGGTCTTCGGGATCCTCGAGCCCGACGCTGAACCTGATCAGCCCTGGCGGCACGTGCGCGTCGCCGGCGTACCTCGCCCGCCGCTCGATCAGGCTCTCGACCCCGCCGAGGCTCGTCGCGTGCACGATCAACTCGAGCCGGCCGACGAATCGCTCGGCCGCACGGGCGTCCGCGAGTTCGAAGGCGATCATCATGCCCTGCCCGGGGTAGCGGACCTTGGTCACGGCTTCGTGGGCTTCGAGGCGCTCGGCCAGCAGCGCCGCCGTCTTCGACTGTTCCGCGAGCCGCACCGGCATCGTGCGCAGGCCACGCAGCGCGAGCCACGCCTCCAGCGCGCCGGGCGTGGCACCGTTGCGGGTGCGGGCGTCACGCAACTCCTGGGCGAGCGTTTCGTCCGCGGCGATCGTGACCCCGAGCAGCAGGTCGCTGTGCCCGCCGATGAGCTTGGTCGCGCTGTGCACCACGACGTCCGCGCCGTCGGCGAGCGGCTGCTGGGCGAGCGGGGTCGCGAACGTGTTGTCCACGACCACCTTCGCGTGTCGACCGGTGAGCGAGGCGATATCCATCAGGTGCAGCGTCGGGTTCGTCGGCGACTCGATCCACAGCACGTCCACCTCGTCGCCCGCGGCGCGCCACGCCCCGGTGTCCTCCGGTTCGAGCTGCCGGACGGTGAACCGGCCCTGCTTCTCGGCGTGCTCGAGCAGGGCGCGGGTACCGGAGTAGCTGAACGTCGGCACCGCGACCTCCGCGCCGATCGGGAACAGCTCGAACACCGCCGCGACCGCGGCGACCCCCGACGCGAACGCCGTGGCCCGGCCACCTTCGAGCGACCCGACCGCCTCTTCCAGCGCGACCCACGTCGGCGTGCCGCTCTCACGCGCGTACGTGAAATCGCCACCGGCGACGTAGGTGCTCGCCGGGACGATCGGCGTGTTCAACGGCTCGCCGGGCTCGTTGGGCCTGCCCGCGGTGACCGCTCGGGTTCTAGGACGCACCATGCGGCCACCCTACGGCGTGCAACCGGGACACAAGGCCGATACGGTGCAGCGACGCGAGGACGAGGAGTAACCATGGCATTGGAGAAGCCCGAGGTGGACCGGCCGGAAGGCCCGCCCCCGGCCGAACTCGAGGTGACCGACCTGACCGTCGGCGAAGGCCCCGAGGCGAGCGCGGGACAGGTCGTGTCGGTGCACTACGTCGGGGTCGCGCATTCGACGGGCGAGGAGTTCGACGCCTCGTGGAATCGCGGTCAGCCGCTGCGCTTCCCGCTCGGCCAGGGGCATGTCATCCCCGGCTGGGACCAGGGTGTGCAGGGCATGAAGGTCGGCGGGCGGCGCAAGCTGGTCATCCCGCCCCAGCTGGCCTACGGCGAACGCGGCGCGGGTGGCGTGATCAAGCCCAACGAGACCCTGATCTTCGTGGTCGACCTCGTCGAAATCGGCTAGAGCCCGGCAACGACCTCCCGCAACATCGTCACCATCGTCGTGACTTGCACGGGAGGTCGTTCTCGGTGCACGGTAAGGATTTCCCGCACCGGCCGCCGCCCGGCGAGGTCGCGGACGACGATCCCGTCGCGGGCGTCCGTGCCGAGCAGGCTGCCCGGGACGAACGAGACCCCGAGCCCGGCCCGTACCAGTGCGAGGATCGCGGCGTAATCGCGCGTCTCGTAGGCGACCCGCGGTTCGATGCCCGTCTCCTCGATCAGGCTGTCCAGGCAGATCCGGCTCGGCGCCTCCGGATCCCCGGAGATCCAGTCGTCCTCGGCAAGATCGGGGAACCGGACCCGTCGCGCCGTCGCGAGCCGGTGATCCGCGGGCAGGACGAGGCGAAGCCGGTCCGACAGCAGCGGCCGGCGCGTGAGGCCTCGCGCGGGCGGCAGCCGCACTCCCGGATAGCGATGCGTGATCAGCAGGTCCAGCTCTCCCGAGACGACGAGGCCGTAGCCGTCCGGCGGTTCGAGATCGAGCAGGCTCAGGCGGGTCCGCGGATGCGCCGCCCGGAACGCCCGGAGCGCGGGCGGCAGCAGGACCTGCCCGGCGGTGGCGAAGGTGCCGATGCCAAGCTGCGCGACCGGCTGTTCCCGCAGTGCCGCGAGCGCCTGTTCGGCCGCGCGCAGCTCGCCCGCGACGGACTCCCCGTGGCCGACCAGCAGGCGGCCCGCCTCGGTGAGCGAGGCGCCGGTCGGCCGGCGTTCCAGCAGCGTGCAACCGACTTCACGTTCGAGGCGGGAAAGCTGCTGCGACAGCGCGGACGGCGTGAACCCCATCCGGCGGGCGGCGGTCGCGATGGACCCGGCGTGCGCGACTTCGACCAGCACGCGCAGGCGTTCGGCGGACAGCATGCCGTAAGTATCGCTTAACTCGCCTTAGCGAAACGCGCTAACGGCTAATGGCCGGGAGCGCGCAGAGTGTGGGGTATGACAGCCACCCTCTCCGCCGAGGTCACCGCCGCCGCGGACCGGATCCGCCCGTACGTGCGCCGCACGCCGGTCCTGCGCGCCGAGTTCGACGGCCGCCCGCTCGTGCTCAAGCTGGAACACCTGCAGCGGACCGGCTCCTTCAAACTGCGCGGCGCGCTCAACGCACTGCTCACCGGCACGCGGCCGGACCACGTGGTGACCGCTTCGGGCGGCAACCACGGCATCGGCGTCGCGACGGCCGCCGCGATCCTCGGCCTGCCCGCCACCGTGTACGCGCCGGTCTCGATCCCGGAAAGCAAGGCGCAGCGGATCGAAGAGGCCGGCGCCCGCCTCGTGCGCGCGGGCGGCACCTACGCCGAGGCCGCCGCGGCGGCGCACGAGGTGACGAACGCCCGCTACGTCGAGGCATACAACGACCGGACGGTGATCGCCGGTCAGGGAACGGTGGCGGCGGAGATCGTCGAAGACGTCCCGGAGGCCGACACGATCGCCGTCGCGGTCGGCGGGGGCGGGCTGGCGGCCGGGATCGCGCTGGGTTCGGGCGGGCGGCGCACGGTCGCGGTCGAGCCGGAACACTGCGGCTGCCTGCATCAGGCGCTCGCGGCCGGACATCCGGTCGACGCGGAGGTGGATTCCGTCGCGTCCTCGGCGCTGGGCGCGACCCGTGCCGGTGAGGTGCCGTTCGAGATCCTGACCGCCTGCGGGGCCCACTCGGTCGTGGTCCGCGACGAGGAGATCCTCACCGCGCGCGACCTGCTGTGGCGAGAGTTCCGGCTTGCGGTCGAACCGGCCGCGGCCGTCCCCTTCGCCGCCTGGCTCGCCGGCCGCGTGCCCGGCGCGCTGCCGTGCCTGGTCGTCTGCGGCGCCAACGCGGACTGGACGCCGTGACTACGGTGGGGAAATGCCCGAACCGATCCTGATCTCCATCGCGGCCGCGCTCGCCGGCAAGGCGGCGACCAGCCTGTACGACCTGGTCAAGAAGAAGTTCGCGAAGAGCCCGGAGGCAGTGGCGGAACTCGAGGCCGCCACCCCCGAGGCCCCGGAGACCATCGAAGCCGTGGCCGAGCGTCTCGAATCGTTGTCGCGTGAGGATCCCGAGTTCGGCGAAGCGCTCCGCGCGGAGTGGGCGCGCCACGACGAAAGCGTGACGAACACCATTTCGGGCAAGGTGCACGGAAAGGTCGTCCAGGCGCGCGACATCCACGGCGACATTCACTTCTGAGCGCGTCTGGCAATATCGGCCGTCGTGTCGGTTGATCGCTGGAGCACGGTACGGGCCGAGAAGACCGTTCTGGCCGTGGTGCACAACACCACCGCGGCCACCCGGCTGTTCGACATCCTCCCGCTGTTCGCGGAGGATCCGCGAGTCGAGACCGTGTTCACCTGCCCGGGCTCCAGCGCCTTCACCCGCGGCACCGGCGCTTTCCTCGCGCGCGCCGGGATCACCGAGGTCCTGCCGTGGAAGCAGGCCCTGCGGCGGCGGTCCGATTTCGCAATCGCGGCGAGCTACGGCGGCGACCTGCACGAGATCGACGCGCCGCTGATGGTCGTGCCACATGGCATGGGCTACAACAAATATCTCGAAACCGGCGGCACCAACGGAGTCTTCGGGCTGTCGTCACCGTGGCTGCTGCACCGCGGGGAAACCGTCCCCTCGGTGATCGTGCTGTCCCACGCCGAACAGCGCACCCGGCTCGCCGAGGCCTGCCCGCAAGCACTCGGCGCGGCCGTCGTCGCCGGCGATCCGAGCTTCGACCGCATGCTGGCGAGCCTGCCGCTGCGCGAGACCTACCGGCAGGCGTTCGGGGTGCGACCGGGGCAGCGGCTGGTGGTCGTCTCCTCGACCTGGGGCGCGTCCTCGCTCTACGGCACCGACCCGGACCTGGTGCGCCGGCTCGCGACCCGGCTGGATCTCGACGGCTACCGGCTGGTGGTCGCGCTCCATCCGAATATCGCCGGGCACCATTCGCCGTGGCAGGTAAGGATGTGGCTCGCCGACTGCGCACGCGCAGGTGTCCTAGTGCTGCCCAGCGAACTGCTGTGGGGACCCGCGCTGGTGGCGGCCGATCTGACCATCGGGGATCACGGTTCGGTCAGCTTCTACTCCGCCGCGCTCGGTACCCCGCTGCTGCTCGCGACCGCACCCACCGGCGCGGTGGACCCGAAATCGCCGGTCGGGCGGTTGCTCGAGATCAGCCCCCGGTTCGACGCCGGGGCCGATCCGGAGCCGCAGCTGAACCGCCTGCTCGCCCGGCACGAACCGGATACTTTCGCGGCCATCACGGACCTCACGACCTCGCTCCCGCGAAGATCAGCGATCGCGCTCCGCGAGACGATCTATCGCTGGCTTGATCTCCCCGCACCTCGCACACCCGCCGAAACGCGCGCGCTACCCGTTCCGGACGTGGCGTTGCCGTCGGCGCACGCCCAGCTCGTCCTGGTCGAACTCCGTGGTGCGGAAGCGAAAGTGACCCGATTCGCCGCGGAGGGCCTGCGCGAGCCGGCGCTGGCTCCGGCCGGCGGTCAACTCGTCGTCGACACGCGGGAACCGAGCGCGCGCCTGCTCGACCTGGCCGATGTCCTCGTGCACGATCGTCCGGCGGATCCCGAACGGTGGATCGAGGCCACCTTGCGCGCGTTGCCAGGCTGCCAGGTGGCCGCGGCCCGGATCGACGACCGGACCTGGCTGATGGGTACGGCCGGGCGGGCGCTGCTCCGGCTCGACGAGGTCACCGGACCCGCCGCCGCTTTCGCGGCCGTGCTGGTACACGGCCATTTCCCCCGGCGGCTGACAGTCGTGACCGGCGAAGAACGGCACACCGCGACGGTGACCGTACTCAGTCCCGGCCGGCAAGCCGGGTTTCGGCCTCGACGGTCAGCTCGGTGAGCCCGCGTTCGCGGAAGATCTCCAGCGCCTCGGTGAGGTGCTGGCGGGCAGTGTCCCCTTCGGACAGTTCGGCCAGCTGCATGAAGGCCTCGCCGCGCTCCCTCGGCTTGCCCTGCGCCAGCACCCGGCGCAGCGCGGCTTCGTCGTGCAGCCTCCGCCCACGCCACAGGTCGATCTTCGCGAGGTTGTAGGGCTCGCCGCGCAGACCGGCCGCGGCCTCGTCCAATAAGGACGGTACTTCGTCGCGAGGCGCGACCTTCGCGAGATGCAGCCGAGCCAACGCGCTCCGGCGGCCGTCACCGATTCCGCGCGCCAGCTGAAGGTTGCGCCGCAGCACGCCTTCGGCGACCTCGGGCTCGCCGTTGGCGAGGTGCGCCAGCCCGAGGGTTTCGACCGCGGTCGCCTCGGCTTCGGCGTTGCCCACATGGGTTGCCCTGGTCGAGGCCTCGATCGCCTGCATAGCGGCGCCGCGTTGTAGGTGCGCGAAGCCGAACTGGGCCCCGAGCACCGATTCGGCGAGCTGGTCACCACGAGCCTTCGAGGCCTCGATCCCCAGCTCGCTGACCGCGGCCAGATCCTGGGTGTGCCCGCCGCGTTCGTAGTAGGCCCAGAGCGCGATCGCGAACTGGCACACCTGCTCGAGTTCCCCGAGCCGGTACGCCTCTTCGACGGCAGCCCGCAGGTTGACGGCCTCGTCGTCCAGCCATTGCTCGACGGGGAACTCCGGCACCCGGACGGTAGGCAGCATCGTCCGGTGCCACACGCGATTGGGCTGCAACGTCTTCGCGGCCGCCGAGACGAAGGTGAGGTAGTAGCCGAGGAAATTCCTCACCAGCTTGTCCGGCTCTGCCGCCTTCGTGCGCGCATGCCGCCGGACGAGACCGGACATCAGGAAGCGACCGTGCGATTCGGTCACCAAGCGCGCGGTTTCGAGCGCCTCCAACGCTTCGATGGCGTCCTCGGCCGGCATCCCGACGACCGCGGCCACAGCGTCCGGCCCGACGTCGCCCGTCCCGGGATGCGCGCCCAGCGCCTCGTAGCAGGCCCGTGCCGGTTCGGGCAGCCGCTCGTACGCGGCATCGAAGACGACGGTGACCGACAGGCTCTCGTTCTTCGACAGCTCCCGCAGGATCCGCTCGTCGCGGCTGAGCTTGGCCGCGAGCCACGATGCCGGGCGCTCGGCGAGCATCGTGCCGACGACGCACAGCGCGATCGTCGATCCGTCACAGATCGAGATCAGCCGCTTGATGATGTCCGGATCCTCCGCCAGACGGCCGGTGCCGGCAAGCTGGCCGAGCAGCTCACGGGCGGCCGTGTCCGGCATGCGAACGAGGTCGATGAAGGTCGCGGGCGCCGAAGCGCGCAACGCACCGAGGCTGCCGGCTGCCGTGACGAGCACCGCCGAACCGCCTGAACCCGGCAACAGGCTCCGGACCTGTGAGACGGTCAGCGCGTCGTCGATGACGAGGGCGATCCGCTTGCCCCGGGTCCACGAGCGCCACCAGCCGGCGCGGCCGTCCAGGCTGTCCGGGATTTCGTCCGGTCTGTGCCCGGTGGCGAGGAGCAGTTCGCGCAACGCTGAACGCTCGCGGTCCGGACCATTGGGACCGCTGGCGAGCCGGACGAAGAACTGCCCGTCCGGATAGTCCTTCTTGTGCTGTTCGACCCACCGGTTCGCGAACGTGGTGCGGCCGGATCCCGGTTCGCCGCGAATGATCGCGACCCGTGGGCCGGTCGTATCGGAGAACCAGCTGTCGAGGTCGGCGAACGGGCCCTCGCGGTCGGTGAAGTACACGGTCGTGACCGGGACCTGGCACAGTGCCTCGGCCCGCCGCTCGCCGTGGTAGTGGATCTGCCCGATATCGCGGGCCATGACCAGCGACTCCGCCTCACCGTCGAACTGGTTGCGCACCGCGACTCCCCCGTAGCTGAGACACGTCAACGTCAGACAGTACCGCGCCCCACCGCACCCCAAACAGCACTCGCCCCAGCGCACCGCAGCCATAGATGTGACGTACACCACGCCAACCAGATGCTGGTCCCCACACAACGCCCCCAGCGCCCGCCAACGCAAGGAGCTAGCACCGCAGGGTCCGGGGGCTCGGCCCCCGGGAGAGATAAGGACACCGGGAAGGTGGGAACACCACCGAACAGGGTGGGCGAGGAGGGAGTTGAACCCTCACGTCCTTACGGACACACGGACCTGAACCGTGCGCGTCTGCCATTCCGCCACTCGCCCGAGTGCGACAGCCAGGAAACTGTATCAGGCTGGGCTCAGGCGTTTTCGCAGGGCCCGTGTCGATGGGCCCGGATGCCGATAGGATCGGGTGCGAAAGCACACGTGTGGAGGAGGTAGCGATACCCGGTGGGCCGCGTTGAACGCTTCGATCGACGCCTGGAAAGCCTGGTGGGGAACACCTTCGCGCGTATGTTCGGCGGCAATGTCGTCACCCAGGAGGTGGCGCAGGCCCTGGAGCGCGAGAGTGAGGACAACGTTCGTGAGCTGGCCGGCGGTAGGCTCCTGGCCCCGAACCACTACGTGGTTTCGTTGGGCCAGGCGGACCATGACCGCATGGCGGGAGACGAACGGCGCGTCACCGCGGTGCTCGCGGAAGCGGTGGGACAGCATCTCGCCGAGCACGGCTGGGACACCTATGGTGACGTCGTAGTCTCGCTCGAGCGCAACGAGGCGCTGCACACTGGACAATTCAAGATCCGTTCATCCGTCGATCCGGACGTCAGCGCGCGCGGCGGCCCGGATCCAGGACGGCCAGCTCTACCCAGCAACGCAGGAGACCCAGCAATGAGCCAGCCCCCCGGCTACGGCCAATACGACCAGGGTGACCCGTACGGCCAGCAAGGCGGTCAGTACGGCTACGGACAGCAGGGACAACCCGGGTACGACCAGGGCGGCTACGGCGGCCAGCAGGGGTACGACCAGGGTGGCTACGGCCAGCCCGGCTACGACCAGGGCTATGGCGGTCAGCAGGGCGGCTACGACCAGGGCTACGGCCAGCAGCCCCAGGGCGGCGGCTACGACCAGGGCTACGGCCAGGGTGGTTACGGCCAGCCCCAGCCCGGCTACGAGCAGGGCGGCTATGACCAGGGCTACGGTCAGCAGCCCCAGGGCGGTTACGCCCAGCCCGGCTACGAGCAGGGCGGCTACGGTCAGCCCCAGCCCGGCTACGAGCAGGGCGGCTACGGCGGCCAGCCGCAGCAGGGTGGCTACGGTCAGCCCCAGGGCGCGCCGGACCCGTATGCCCAGCAGGGCTACGCCCCGCCCGCCGTGCAGGGCGGTAACCGCCAGCTGCAGGCGAGCCTGTCGCTCGACGACGGCTCCAACCGCACGTACTCGCTCAAGCAGGGCGGCAACGTGGTCGGCCGCGGCCAGGACGCGGACTTCCGCCTCCCGGACACCGGCGTGTCCCGCCGGCACCTGGAGATCACCTGGGACGGCCAGAGCGCGACGCTCGCGGACATCGGCTCGACGAACGGCACCACGGTCAACGGCACCCCGGTGCAGACCTGGCAACTGGCCGACGGCGACGTGATCAGGGTCGGCCACTCGTCACTGGTTTTCCGGACGCAGGGCTAACCGGTCGGCAGGGCACCTGCCTGATTCGGTTGGCCGAGCCGCTGGGAAGCTGGTATTCCCTGTCCCGCAGAATGACCCTTGCGGGGCCCCGTGGCATACCGGTGTCACGGGCGGGAGTACAGAAGGCGGGAGCTGACACAACAGGTGCCAGAGCTGGTCGTTCAACTCACCAGGGTGGGCTTTCTGATCCTGCTCTGGCTGTTCGTGCTGGCCGCGTTGCGCGTGGTGCGGTCCGATCTGTACGCGGCCTCCGGGCTGAAGGTGGCGATTCCCGGCCTGCGGCGGGGCAAGGACAAGCAGCGGCCCAAGGGGTCGGGCAAGATGCCCCGCCAGCTCATCGTGACGCACGGCGTGCTGGCCGGGACCCGGATCGCGCTCGACGGCCGGCCCATCACGATCGGCCGAGCGGACGACTCGACACTGGTTCTCGACGACGACTACGCGTCGACCCGCCACGCGCGGATCTCGCTGCGCGGGACGGATTGGTACGTGGAAGATCTGGGATCCACAAACGGGACTTACCTCGACCGGGCTAAGGTCACTGCACCCCTCCGAGTTCCACTCGGTGTCCCCATCCGGATCGGCAAGACGGTGATCGAGCTTCGCCCATGACACTCGTGCTTCGCTACGCGGCCCGCAGCGACCGGGGCCTGGTGCGTTCGAGCAACCAGGACTCGGTGTACGCGGGACCGCGCCTGCTCGCACTCGCCGACGGCATGGGAGGCCATGCCGCTGGTGAGGTAGCCAGCAAAGTGGTCATCGCCTCACTCGCCCCGCTCGACGACGACGAGCCCGGCGACGACCTGCTGTCGCAGCTGAGAGAGGCAGTGTCAGGCGGCAACGCCGCGATCTCGGAGCTGGTGGCGAACGATCCTGATCTCGACGGGATGGGCACCACGCTGACCGCGATGCTGTTCTCCGGCTCGCGGCTGGGCATGGTGCACGTCGGCGACTCACGCGCGTACCTCCTGCGCAACGGCCAGTTCTCGCAGATCACGCGTGACGACAGTTTCGTCAACGAACTGCTCGAACAGGGTCGGATCACCGCCGACCAGGCCGCCACCCACCCGCAGCGTTCGCTGCTGCTGAAGGCGCTCACCGGGCATGAGGTCGAACCGAGCCTGACCGTGCGCGAGGCCCGTGCCGGAGACCGCTACCTGCTCTGTTCGGACGGCCTGTCCGGCATGGTGAGCGACGAGACTCTCGCCGAGGCGATCCAGATCCCGGATCCGCAGGACTGCGCCGACCGGATGATCGAGCTCGCGCTCAAGGGCGGTGGCACCGACAACGTCACGGTCATCGTGGCCGACGTGGTCGACGTGGACTTCGGCGAGGACGCCCCGATCGTGGGCGGCGCGGCCGGCGACGGCAGCGACGACTACAACCACCAGGGCGACTCGCCGGCGGCCCGTGCCCGCGCGCTCACCGCGCCGCCGCCTCCTCCGCCGCCGCAGCTGACCGAACAGTTCGAAGAGAATCCGAAGGCCAAACGTCGCAAGCGCTGGCGCTGGCTCGTCGGCATCGTGCTCGTGCTCGTGCTGCTGGCGGCCGGCGCGATCGCGACCCGCTACTTCGTACTCAGCCAGTACTACGTCGGTGTGGGCCCGAACCAGGAGGTCGCGGTCTTCCGTGGCGTACCGGGCAGCATCCTCGGGATCCAGCTGCACCAGGAGGCGGAGGGCTCGTGCCCGCCGGGCAGTTCGCTGTGTGACGTGCTGACCGTGCCCGAGCTGCAGCAGGACGCGCAGAGCGCGGTCCGCAACGGGGTCAAGAAGGACTCCCTGCAGGACGCCCGCGACTACATCAACAACTTCCTCCGGTACAAGACCCTCAAAGACTGCACGCCGCAGCAGCCGACCGGCACCAGCCCGACCCCGACACCCCCGGGCACCGGGCTGCCCGGCACCGGCTGCCCGGCCACGACCCCCTCCGGCGGCGGTGGCTGATGAGCCAGCCCGCGTCGCCCGACTCCGCAGCCGCGATCTACCAGAGCAACCCGCAGCGCGAGTTGCCGACGCGGCGGGGTACCGAGCTGGCCATGCTCGGGTTCGCCGCGTTCATCGTCACCTGCGCGTTCGTCCTGGTACAGGCCAACCAGGAGCAGGAGCTGTCAGTCTCCATCATCTGGTACGGCCTGGCCTATCTCGCGCTGTTCGGGGTCGCGCACCTGGCGGTCCGGCGATGGGCGCCGTACGCGGATCCGCTGATCCTGCCCTCGGTCGCCCTGCTCAACGGCATCGGCCTGGTGATGATCTACCGGATCGACCTGGCGATGGCGGAGAAGGCAACCCAGAGCGGTAACGACTACAGCTCGGCGGCACCCAAGCAGGTGCTGTTCACCACGCTCGCGCTCGCATTGTTCCTCGCGGTGCTCATCCTGGTGAAGGACCACCGCACGCTCACGCGCTACGGCTACACCTGCGGCCTCATCGGGATCGCCGCCCTCGCGCTGCCGGCGATCCTGCCCAGTTCACTGTCGGAGGTCAACGGCGCGAAGGTCTGGATCAGGCTGCCGTTGTTCTCGATCCAGCCCGGCGAGTTCGCGAAGATCCTGCTGATGATCTTCTTCGCCACCTTCCTGGTCGCGAAACGCGATCTGTTCATGATCGCGGGCAAGAAGGTCTTCGGGGTCGAGTTGCCGCGTGCCCGCGACCTCGGCCCGCTGCTGATCGCGGCCGGGGTCAGCCTGCTCGTTCTGGTGTTCGAGAAGGACCTCGGCACCTCGCTGCTGTTCTTCGCCATCGTCCTGGTGCTGATCTACGTCGCGACCGAGCGCGCGATCTGGGTCTTCACCGGCCTCGGCTTCTTCATGATCGGCAGCTTCATCGCGTACAAGCTGTTCACCCACGTCCAGCAGCGCGTGGCGA
This sequence comes from Amycolatopsis alkalitolerans, assembly GCF_006152065.1. Classification (GTDB taxonomy): domain Bacteria; phylum Actinomycetota; class Actinomycetes; order Mycobacteriales; family Pseudonocardiaceae; genus Amycolatopsis_E; species Amycolatopsis_E alkalitolerans. Next base: position 91,131 of record NZ_VDFW01000006.1, on the reverse strand, counting down.
ACTGGATCGACCCACTGGCCACCTACAACCAGCCGGGCGGCGGTTACCAGATCGCACAGGGACTTTTCGGCCTGGGTACCGGTGGGGTCGGCGGCACTGGGCTCGGCGCGGGCCGGCCCGAGATCGTGCCCGAGGCGAACACCGACTTCATCACCGCCGGGCTCGGCGAGGAACTCGGCTTCGTCGGTCTCGCCGCCATCCTGATGGTGTACCTGATCCTCGCCACCCGCGGGATGCGCAGCGCGCTGGCCGTGCGCGACACGTTCGGCAAGCTGCTCGGCTGCGGCCTGTCCTTCTCGATCGTGATGCAGGTGTTCGTGATCGTCGGCGGGGTCACCAAGCTGATCCCGATGACGGGCATCACGACCCCGTTCATGTCCTACGGTGGTTCGTCGCTGCTGGCCAACTACATCCTGGTGGCCCTGCTGCTGAGGATCTCCGACGCGGCGCGGCGGCCGTCCGCGAAACCGCGCCCGAAGGCCCCGCCGCAGCAGGCTCCGCTCGCCGAGGCGAACACCGTGCTGGTCCAGCGGCCGCCGGCCGGCGAGCAGGGGGAAGCCGGATGAACAAGCCCATGCGCCGGGTCGGCATCGCCATGCTCGTCATGGTGGCGCTGCTACTGGCCAACAACACATACCTGCAGGTCGTCAAGGCCGACGACTACCGCACCGACCCGCGTAACCAGCGGGTACTGCTCGACGAGTACGCGCGTCAACGCGGCAGTTTCATCTCGCAGTTCAACGGCCAGGTGATCGCCGACGTGGCGCCGACGAACGACAAGCTGAAGTTCCAGCGCCGGTACCTCAACGGCCCGCTGTACGCGCCGGTCACCGGCTACTACTCGGTGCGCTACGGCTCGGCGGGGCTGGAGCGCACCGAGGACGACATCCTCACCGGTTCGGATCCGCGACTGTTCGTGCGGCGCCTGTCGGACATGGTCACCGGCCGGGACCCGCGCGGCGGCAACGTGCAGCTGACCATCAACCCGGCAGTCCAGCAGGCCGCCTACGACGCGATGACGTCGAAGGGGTTCACCGGCGCGGTCGTCGCGATGAACCCGAAGACCGGCGAGATCCTGGCGATGGTCTCGACGCCGTCGTACGACCCCAACGCGCTGGCCTCGCACGACGCGACGGCGCAGCAGAAAGCCTGGTCGGCGTACACCAGCGACCCGAAGAACCCGATGCTGAACCGGGCGATCTCGGAGACGTACCCGCCCGGCTCGACGTTCAAGCTCGTGGTGGCCTCGGCCGAACTGGAGAACGGGGCCACGCCCTCCACGCCGGTGAGCCAGGCGTCGAGCGTGCAACTGCCCGGTACCAGCGTGACGCTGGAGAACTACGACGGCGAGACGTGCCCTGGCAACACCTTCGCCGACGCCCTCGCGCACTCGTGCAACGTCCCGTTCGCGACGTTCGCCGGTCAGCTGGGCGCGGAGAAGCTGCGCGCGACCGCGGCGAACTTCGGTATCGGCCAGACCGACCTGACGATCCCGACGAAGGTCGTGCCGTCGACGCTCGGTGCGCTGGACTCGACAGCCGCGCTGTACCAGAGCGGTATCGGCCAGCGTGACGTGCGGCTGACCCCGCTGCAGGACTGCCTGCTCGCGGCGACAGTCGCGAACGGCGGGATGGCAATGAAGCCCCAGCTGGTGAAGAAGCTCCTCGCGCCCGACCTGTCCGACCTCGAAGGCTTCACGCCGGAGGAGCTCACCGGCACGCCGGCGCTGTCGTCGGCCAACGCCGGAATCCTCAAGCAGATGATGGAGGCTTCGGAGGACAACACCAAGGGCGGCGGCAAGAGGCCGGACATCAAGATCGCCTCCAAGACCGGTACGGCCGAGCACGGCAACGATCCGAAGAACACCCCGCCGCACGCGTGGTACACCGCCTTCGCGCCCGCCGACAACCCGCAGATCGCGGTCGCGGTGGTCGTGGAGTCCGGCGGTAACCGGGGCCTGGAGGCCACCGGCAGCTCCGTCGCCGCCGGCGTCGGCCGGGCCACGATCAACGCGCTGCTCGGGGGTGGGTAGCGAATGCTGTCCACGGGTCAGCTGGTGGCGGAGCGCTACCGCCTGGTCAGCCGGATCGCCGTCGGCGGGATGGGCGAGGTCTGGCAGGCCAGCGACACCCGGTTGGACCGCATCGTCGCGGTGAAGGTGCTCAAGGCGGAGCTGTCGGGGGACGCCGAGTTCCTGCACCGCTTCCGGACGGAGGCGCGCACGACGGCCTCGTTGAACCATCCGGGGATCGCCGCCGTGCACGATTACGGTGAAAGCGCTCCGGCCGGGGCGGGTGGGGCGCAGGGCGCAGCGGGCGAATCCATTGCTTACCTGGTCATGGAGCTCGTCGAGGGCGAGCCGCTGGCCGGGATCCTCGCGCGCGAAGGGCGCCTCGCCGCCGACCGGGTGCTCGGCATCCTCGAGCAGGCCGGCTCCGCGCTGCAGGCCGCGCACGAGCGGGGCCTCGTGCATCGCGACATCAAACCCGGCAACATCCTGGTCACGCCCGCGAACTCGGTCAAGATCACCGACTTCGGGATCGCCAAGGCCGCGCACGCCGCGCCGGTGACGCGCTCGGGCATGGTCATGGGTACGGCCCACTACATCGCGCCCGAGCAGGCCCTGGGGCACGACGCCGAACCGGCGAGTGACGTGTACTCGCTGGCCGTATGCGGCTACGAATGTCTTGCCGGCCACAGGCCGTTCCGGTCTGAGCATTCGGTGACGGTCGCCATGATGCACATCCGCGACCTGCCGCCACCGCTCCCGCCGGACGTGCCGCCGGGCGCGCGAGCCCTCATCGAGGCGACGCTGGTGAAGGATCCGCGGCAGCGCTACCGGACCGGCGGCGAGTTCGCGGCCGCCACCGCCGCCGTCCGCGCCGGTCACCCACTGCCGGCGCCGTCCGGTCTGGTGCAGGCGTACGTGCCGAACCAGCAGCCGGGCACACCTGTCGGCCCCGTCTCCCATCCGGTGATGCAACCCGTGGCGCCGCCCATGAGTCATCCCAGTGGGGTGATGCCGATGCCCGGCCGGCGCCGGCGGAACCTCACGGCGCTGTGGGTTGTGCTGGCCATCGTGGTCGCGGGCATCATCGTCGCGGCGGCGCTGCTCGTACCCAGACTGCTGAAGTCGGACGATTCGGCACCGCCGGGGCAGATCGGGACGAACCTCGTGCCCAGCCGGGACCAGCCGCCTCCCACCGAACCGAAGACCTACGGGGCATGATGAGTACACCTTGGACGGAATGGACAGGCCTTCTCCGATGAGCGCACCCCGACTGCTCTCCAACCGCTACGAACTGGGCGACACGCTCGGCTACGGCGGCATGTCCGAGGTCCACCACGGCACCGACGTCCGGCTGGGGCGCGAGGTCGCGGTGAAGATCCTTCGTGCCGACCTCGCCCGTGACCCGCAGTTCCAGGAACGCTTCCGGCGTGAGGCGCAGAACGCGGCCGCGCTGAACCACCCGGCGATCGTCGCCGTCTACGACACGGGCGAGACGCAGACCGAGTACGGTCCGCTCCCCTACATCGTGATGGAGTACGTCAACGGCCGGACGCTGCGCGACATCGTCAAGACCGAGGGCCCGATGTCGGAGAAGCGGGCGATGGAGGTCATGGCGGACGTCTGTGCCGCACTCGACTTCTCGCACCGGCACGGCATCGTGCACCGGGACGTGAAACCGGCCAACGTCATGATCACGACGCATGGCGCGGTCAAGGTGATGGACTTCGGGATCGCCCGCGCGATGCACGACGGCCAGGCCGCGATGACCCAGACCGCGGCGGTGATCGGCACGGCCCAGTACCTGTCGCCGGAGCAGGCGCGCGGCGAAGGGGTGGACGCGCGCTCGGACGTGTACGCCGCCGGATGCGTGCTGTACGAACTGATCACCGGTGAGCCGCCGTTCACCGGGGACTCCCCGGTCGCGGTTGCCTACCAGCATGTCCGGGAGGACCCGAAGGCCCCGTCCACGGTGAACCCCGCAGTGTCGCCGGAACTGGACGCGATCGTGCTGAAGGCGCTGGCCAAGGGGCCGGCGAACCGGTACCAGTCGGCCGCGGAGATGCGCTCGGACATGGTGCGCGTGCTGTCCGGGCAGCGCCCGTCCGCGCCGATGGTGATGACCGCCGACGAGCGCACGCAGGTGCTGACCGGCGGCGGCCCGCCGGGCCACGCGGCGGACTACGAGGACTACGGCGACGGCTATGACGAAGAGGATCCGGCTCGTCGCCGTCGCCGCCGCATGTGGACCGCCGTGATCTTCACGGTGATCGCGCTCGCGCTGGTCGCGTTCATCGTGTGGCTGTCGGGGGCGTTCGACACCAAACCGGCGACGGCGCAGGTGCCCGACGTCAAGGGCCAGCAGCAGAACGTCGCGACGGAGACGTTGCGGAACAAGGGCTTCACGAAGGTCACGATCGTGCCGGTGTCGTGCAAGATGCTCGAGACCGGGCAGGCGGCGTGCAACAACCCGGACGACGTCGGCAAGGCGCTGTCCACCGATCCGGCGGCCGGGATGTCGGTGAGCACCTCGACCGAGATCAAGCTGAGCATCGGCGCCGCGCCGGCGAAGGTGTCGGTGCCGGACCTGACCGGCAAGACCGAGGACGAGGCGAAGCAGGCGCTGACGCAGGCCGGGCTCTATCTCGACCCGAACGTGCCGCAGATCGACGTCAGCGACCCGAACCAGTACGGCAAGGTCGTCCGCCAGAGCGTTGGCCCGAGCACGACGGTCGACGAGGGCACGACGGTGACGATCACCGTCGGCAAGACGAAGAACCTGGTCAACGTCACCGACTACACCGGGCAGCAGGCCAGCGTGGCCGAGGCCCAGTTGAAGGCGGCCGGGTTCACCGTCGCGAAGCAGACGCAGGCGTCGGACCAGCCGGCGGGCATCGTGGTCAACCAGAAGCCGAACGGCGGGTCGCAGCCAGAGGGCAGCACCATCACGCTGTACGTGTCCGACGGTTCGCTGCAGCAGATCTCGATGCCGGATCTGACAGGCCTCACGCCGCAGGAAGCGCAGGCGAAGTTGACGCAGGCGGGCTGGGACGGTCAGCTGAACACGCAGGCCGACCCCACGTTCGATCCGAGCAAGGACGGCCTGGTCACTCGCACCGCGCCGACCGCGGGCACGCAGATCACGAAGAGCCAGACGGTCACCATCTACGTCGGCCAGACCAGCGGCAGCAGCAGTAGCTCGACCACACCGACCTCGACCGGCGGCGGGATCCTCCCCCCACCAGGCCGCGGCGGCGGCTGATCGCCGTGTCGGGGCGAGGGTCGTAGCCGGCCGCTCGCTCCGTAACTCCGGGTCCCGCTCAGGGAAGGACCGGGGATTCCCCGGATCACCGGCGTGCCCCGGCTCCGACAGCATGTTCCCAATGGGACTTCGCCAGACGATGAGCGCTGGCCTGCGCGTGGACATCCGGGTTCCACCGGTCGCGGGATTCGCCGGCACTGCGATTACCGGATCACCGCGCTGTGGTGCCTTCCGCTACTGGTCTCGCGCCCCCTGTTCAGTGGCGACGTGCGCAGTTACCTCGCGCAGGGAGTGATCGCGGCACGGGGTCTCGATCCCTACCGGCTTGGGCCGCTGGATGCGCTGGGCCCGGATTCGCCGGTGGTGCAGCAGGTCAGCCATTACTGGCAGAACACGCCCGCGCCCTACGGCCCGGTTTGGATCGCGATCTCCCGGACGAGGTCTCGGCTTCGGCTGGGTCGGCACGCTGAGCGCGTCCGCTCGGGTGCACAGCTGGCTGGCGCCGACCAACCAGCTCGGTTTCCTCGCGAGCGCGCTGGCGGGCGCGGACATCACCACGCGGGCGATCGGAGTATGCGTCTGGATCGGCGCGATCGCGGGCGTGCTCGTCGCGGCCTGGCTGGTTTGGACGATCTTCGTCGGCCGGCGGGACCCGCTGACGGGCCTGGGACTGGTTTTCGCCGTCATGGTCGTTTCGGGGCCGGTCGTGCAGCCGTGGTACGTGCTGTGGGCCGCCCTGCCGCTCGCCGCGTCCGCGCTGTCCCGGCGAGCGCGGACCGCAGTGGTCGCGACGAGCGCCACGGTCGCGATGCTGCTCTCAGCCGCGTCGCTGGTGGACGTAGGCGACCCCGGTCGCGCTGACCGCCAGGACCAGCACTGAGCTCACCACGCTCAGCACCATCGGACCCGCTGCCGGGGTATCGGACGACATCGCGCGGAGCAGCGGGTTGAGCAGCGGGATCCACCGAACCAGCAGCACCACGACGAGGGCCGCCAGCGCGGTGAGCACCGTGTAGCCGATGCGCGGCAGCAGCAGCCGCGAGCAGGGCAGCCCGATCGCGAGTCCGGTGCAGGCCCCGGCCAGGTGGGCGAGCACGCCAAACTCGAGATCGCCTGCCGGCTCGCCGCCGTGCCGCATCGAGGACCACGTCAGCGACACCACCGTGAGTGCCGCGCAGCAGGCCAGCACCGCGACGACCACCCCGCCGAACAACCTCGAGAGCCCGCGCGCGTGGACCCGGGTGATGAGCCGCTGGACCGGGTCCTCGGCGTCGATCAGCGCGATCGTGAGCCAGCACGCCACCACGGTCAGCGCGCCGGCGCTCACCGCGAACTCCGGCATGACCGGCGCGCCCGCGTCGGGGTACAGGATCGCCAGCACCACGACGAACGCGAACGAAGGCGGCAGCCACCGCTGCGAATGGCCGAGCAGCGCCAGTTGGTACCGGATCACCGTGCCACCGCCAGCACCGACCACCCGCGCTGCAACGCGTCCAGCAGCACCTTGTCGACGCGCTCGGCCGGGACCGCCAGCTCGAGCTGGTCACCGTCGCGCGCCGCCACCTCGGTCCACGGCACGTCGCCGCCACCACGCAGCACGATCCGCACCGTCGGGGCCGATTCCCGCAACACGCCGTCAGCCATGCGGAACACCCGCGAAGCGTGCTGCTGCGCGACTTCCTCGTCGTGTGCGGTGAAAACCACGCTCGCCCCGCGCTCGCGGGTGTCCGCGATCAACTCGCCGAGGACACCGTGCGCGGCCGGGTCGAGCCCGGACCACGGCTCGTCGAGCACCAGCAGGTCCGGATCCGTGAGCAGCGCCTGCGCGAGCCCCACCTTCTGCGCGTTGCCCTTCGACAGCTGCTTGATCGGCGTGCGCGGACCACCGGCCAGCGCCAGGCGCTCTAGCAGCCGGGCCGCCCGGGCGTCCACATCGGACACTCCGCTCATCCGGCCGAGATGCCGCAGGTACGCAAGGGCGCTCATCCGGGTCGAGGCCGGGAAGCGGTCCGGCACGTAACCGACCGGCGGCGCACCCTCGATCGTGCCCGAGGAGGGCGCCGAAACCCGCGCGAGGATGCGCAGCAAGGTCGATTTCCCGGACCCGTTCGTGCCGACGATGCCGATCACGGCTGCACGCGGGATTTCCAGCTCGACGCCCGTGAGCACGGGCTTCCCCCGGCCGTAACGCTTACCGACGCCGTGGAGCCGCACCAGCGCCGTCACGCAACCGCGGCCTTCTGCAGCACCTCGACCTGGCGCACCAGACCGTCCACCAATGACTTCTCGACCGCATGCCCGGCGATGGCCATCCAGTTGGCGAGCATCCGATGCCCGCCCTGCGTCAGCACCGACTCCGGATGGAACTGGACGCCCTCCACCGGCAGCTCTCGGTGCCGCATCCCCATCACCACGCCGGATTCGGTCCGCGCGGTCACCTCGAACTCGGGCGGGATCGTCTCCGGCAGCACGGTCAGCGAGTGGTAGCGGGTCGCGGTGAACGGATCGGGCAACCCGGCCAGCACGCCCAGCCCCTGGTGATGCACCTGGCTCGTCTTGCCGTGCAGCAACTCCGGGGCGCGGTCGACGGTGGCGCCCCACGCCACGCCCATCGCCTGGTGCCCGAGGCACACCCCGAGGGCCGGGGTCCCGGTGGCGGCGCACCGGCGGACGACGTCGATGCTCTGGCCCGCGCGCTCCGGCGTGCCCGGCCCCGGCGAGACCAGCACTCCGTCGAAATCCGTGATGCGGTCGAGTTCGACGACGTCGTTGCGCCAGACCGTGCAGTCGGCGCCGAGCTGCGCCAGGTACTGCACGAGGTTGTAGACGAAGCTGTCGTAGTTGTCGACCACGAGGACTCGCATGGAGCCACTCTACCCACCGGTGACGGAGACCTGGTTGAACGGCAGCTTCGGGTCCAGCCACGGGAACACGACGAACAGCAGCACCGCCACGACGGCCGCGACCAGGACGATCGCGAGCACGAGCTTCGCGCCCACCGGTCCCGGCAGGTGACGCCAGATCCAGCCGTACATCTACGCCTCCCCGATCGCCTGCAGCAACTGAGCGTATGTGGCGCCCGGAGTCTTCGGGAACTGGTTGGTCAGCACGGCGTGCACGATCAGCCGCTGCCGGTCGGAGAACTGCGGGTGGCAGGTGGTGAGCGTGAGCAGCGCGACCTGCTGCGCCGCGGGCAGCACGTCGGTCAGGTGATGCGGCACCGGCGCCACCTCGTCGACCTCGTTGGGGCTGACGACCTCGCGACCGAACGTCTGGCCGTACGGACCGCCGTCTGGCGCGCTCGTGCGCAGCGTGCTGACCTTCGCGCACTGGGGCTGCTTCCCCTTGCCGGTGGCCCAGTTCGCGATCTCGTCGGAATGCGGCAGTACCCGGTACACGAAGAAGTCGGTCTGGGTCTCGACGACGATCGCGTCGCACGAGCTGAGCAGATCCAGGTCGTTGAACGGGGCTCCCTTGCCGACGCGGTGCCCGGCGACGGCGAAGTTGCCCGGCTCACCCGGCAGCGCGGTGCCCTTGTAGTGGCCGGGGCCGATTTCGAGCGCGGCCTGGTCCGTGCCCTCCTGGATGGTGAAGTGGTAGTCGGCGCCGAAGCTCGGGATGTACAGCTTCGCGAACGCCTTGCCGTCGATCAGTTCCGGATGCAGCTCGCGGCTCTGTGACCACTGGTCGTCCAGGCCGGCAGTGGCGCTGGCCTGCTTCTGGGCGGAGAAGAGGTCCGTCACGTACAGCTCGTAGACGACGAACAGGAGCACGATCAGACCAGCGGTGATGAGCAGCTCGCCGATCGTGCGGACGGCCTTCGCGCCAGGGCCCGGCGACGACTTCGGCGGTGGTGCGTCCAGTATCGCCACGCACGCTCCTCTCCAAGGCTCGCTTACGTTAACGTGTGGTGGTAGAGGTGGTTGCGCGCCGCGGCAGTTCCGGGCCCCGTGCAGCCCCGGCGAGTTGTCCGATTACGCGAGGTTCCGATGCCCAAGTCCAAGGTCCGCAAGAAGACGGCGTACACCCCGCCTGCCGACCGGCGCACCCCGGTCAAGGTGCGCGCCGCGGGGCCGTCGCACCCGATCTACAAGATCGTGATGTTCGGTCTGATGCTGGTCGGCCTTGCCTGGCTGGTGGTGAACTACATCGCGGTCGACAAGATCAGCTTCATGTCCGACCTGGGCAACTGGAACTTCGCGATCGGGTTCGCGCTGATGATCTCCGGTCTGCTGATGACGATGCGCTGGCGTTGATTCGTGGTCAGCGGAAGTTCATCACCGTTAGCCCGAACAGCCGATTGACAGCGAATTACAGCGGTGTGACTCATCCCCATTGTGGATAACCCCTGTGGATAACTCTTCGGCGAGCTGGGCTCCCCGACCGGCACTCGTCGCGGTCGGGCTGCTCGGCGCGCTCGTCGCACTGGCGGGCGCCTTCCTCTACGGCCAGAAGGCTGGCGCAGTGCTGTTCGGGGTCGCGGCCGTGGTGCTGGCGGCGCTGTCGGCGCACGGGCTGCTCGTGCGTCCCAGACTCGCCGCGGACGTCGAAGGCCTGCGCATCCGAACGATGCGCGGGGAGCACCGGTTCAGCTGGCCGGAGGCGCATACGTCGCTCCGCAGCACGAAACGCCTCGGCCGCGAGAGCAAGACCCTGGAGATCTCGGCAGGCGACGAGTTGTTCGTGTTCGGCTGGCTCGAGCTGGGCGCCGACCCGATCGACGTGCTGGACGTGCTCAGCGCGTTACGGTGAGCACTCCATCTGGGCTCCGGCACCGCTGCAGACCACGTTCGCCAGTTGGGCGTCGCGGTAGAAGTACAGCCCGACCAGGGCAACGACGAGCAGGACGAGCGCGCCCACCTGCCAGGCGACCCGGTGTTTCGCCGGGGCGTACACCAGCGCCGCCGTCGCCAGCGCGCCGACGATGAGCCCGCCGAGGTGCCCGTACAGCGAGATGTTCGGCAGCGACACCGTGATGATCAGGTTCAGCACGATCGTGCCGATCACGGGCCCGGGGTTGAGCTTCAGCCGCAGTACCGCGATGAGCATGCCGCCGAGCAGCCCGTAGATGGCGCCGGAGGCACCGGCCGTCGGCCCGTTCACCGCGCTGAACAGGTACACCATGATCCCGCCGCCCAGCAGCGAGATCGCGTACAGCGCGACGTACCTGGCCTTGCCCAGCGCCACTTCGAGCTCGCGGCCGATGATCCACAGCGCGAACATGTTCACCGCGATGTGTAGCGGCCCGAAGTGCAGGAACCCGGAGGTGACGAGGCGCCACCATTCACCGCCCGCGACGGCGAGCGGCCACAGCACCCACGCGCCGAACAGGTCGGAGACCTGGTTGTTCAGCGGGCTGCGGGCCTCGACCGCGGTGATCCCGTAGACCAGCACGTTGAGCGCGATGAGGACCGGCGTCACCACGAGCCGGTTGGACAGGCGGGCGCCCACGAACGTGCGCGCGCCGTACCCCACGGCGCGATGCTGACGGCGCTGCCCGGCGTCCTGGCGGCGGCCGGCCTGCACGCAGTCGACGCACTGCGCGCCCACGGCCGCCTCTCGCAGGCAGTCGGGGCACGCGGGACGGCCGCAGCGAACGCAGCTCAACCCGGTCGGACGGCTGGGATGCCACCAGCAGCCGGGCAGCGCAGTCGGTGGAGTCTCTGGTGATGGAGGCTGGTTCACGGTACTTCCAGGCTAAGACTGTTTTGAAGTGGTTTGCGTGGCGGAACCTCAGGCGGCCCCACCTGAGAACCCGCGGCGGCGCCGGTTGCTTGCCCACCGCAAGCGGCTCCGCCGCTTCAAAACACAAGCTAGCCTCCATGCCGTTTTGCGGGCGTCAGCGCTCGATGTCGATCTTTTCGATCACCACGTCGTCGAGCGGGCGGTCGGCGCTGCCGGTCGCCGTGTTGGCGATCGTGTCGACGACGTTGCGCGACTCCTGGTCGGCGACCTCGCCGAAGATCGTGTGCTTGAAGTTCAGGTGGGTCGTCGGCGCGACCGTGATGAAGAACTGCGAACCGTTCGTGCCCGGGCCCGCGTTCGCCATCGCGAGCAGGTACGGGCGGTTGAACTGCAGTTCCGGGTGGAACTCGTCGTCGAACCGGTAGCCGGGCCCGCCGCGGCCGGTGCCGGTCGGATCACCGCCCTGGATCATGAAGCCCGAGATGACCCGGTGGAAGATCGAGCCGTCGTAGAACGGGCCCGACTTCTCACCCTTCGCGTTGGGCTGCGTGTACTCTTTCGTGCCTTCGGCGAGGCCGACGAAGTTGGCCACGGTTTTCGGCGCGTGATCAGGAAAGAGATTCAGCCGGATGTCGCCTTGGTTGGTATGCAGAACGGCCTTGGCCTTCGCACCAACGAGGGATTCATTGCTCTCAGTCACGCGCCTCATCGTGCCATCCGCAGCGGGATCCGCCGGAAACGGGCAGGATAGATGACGGGAAAGACAACGAAACCCGACGATTGACGAGGTGAAGGCCATGACCCGAGCCGCAGACTCGGTCGGCGAGCCGGTCAGGACCGGCTTGCGAGGCCTGCGTAACCGTGCCGTGGAGGCCGGCAAGGCGGCCGAGCAACTGCTCGCTGAGAACACCGAAGAGGTCCGCAAGGAAGCGGCCAAGCGTGGCCGCAAGGCTCGTAAGGAGCTCGCCAAGAGGTCGAGCGAGACCCGCAAGGAGCTCAAGAAGGCCCGCGAGGAGGCACGCAAGGAGGCGGCCGCCCGGCTCGCCGAGATGCGGAAGCCGGGCCGGAAGGCGCGCAAGGCCGCGGTCAAGGCCGCGAAGTCGGCCGGCGAGTCCAAGCGCAAGGCCAAGCGCGACTTCAAGGACGCGAAGAAGGAGTTCAAGGCCGCGCTCGCCGAGGCCAAGACCGCTGCCAAGGGCGAGCGCAAGCGCCGCCGCTGGCCGTGGCTGGTGGGAATCGGCCTGGTCGCCGCCGGTGCGGCGTACGCACTGCGCCCGAAGGAGCAGCCGCCGGTCGCGACGGAGCCGCCGCAGGCCGCACCCGCGCCCGCGGAGCCGAAGCACGCGGCGAACGGTCAGGTTTCCACGCCTTCTCCGGCGGAGAAGAACTAGTACGAACCGTCGAGGCCGCCTCCGGGAGTTCCCGAGGGCGGCCTCGCGGTGTTTCCGCCGGTCAGGCCTTGGCGGCGTGCTGGTCGATCAGCTGGCCGAGCCGGGGAAGGGCTTCCTCGACGTTCTTCTTGCCGTTCGGGCGCAGCTTCGAGTAGACCTTCTTGATGCTGTCCCGGCTGCTCCTCTCGGCGCGGGCGTCGGTGACGCCGAGCAGCGCGTCGGCCGCCTCGTCGCCGCGACCGGTCAGGTAGGCACCGAAGTCGCCGCCGCCCTTGCCCTTGAAGTCGGCGTAGAACGGCTCGAGGGTCGCGGCGAAGTCGTCGAGCAGGGTGTCGACGGCGGAACCGATGATGCCCGGCTTGATCTTCTTGACCGCCGCGAAACCGGTCTTGATGACGGCACCTGAAACGCCGCTCTTGTCCGAGACCTCGGCGTCGACCAGGGTCTCCAGGTCGGTCACGACGGCCGGACGCCTGCTGGAGTCGAGCAGGATTTCCTTGAGGGTGTCAGCCACGGGTGTCTGTCCTTCTTCACTTCGAGGTACACGGAGTTCGCTGCGGCCCGTTGCACGCCGACGGCGGCTGGTCCTCCCCGGCCACAGGTGGGGGCAAGCGTAGTACAGCTTCGAGTTGCACCTTCAGCCACTGGGTGTTAAAGGCCGAGCGCGGAAATTGTTTGCTTCGCAACGGTTCTCGCCTTGACCGTTTGTTTCTGGTTCGTGGTGACCACGACCGCGGCTCCGGCTTTCGACACCGCGTACACGGCTCCGGTGTCGGTCCGCTCGTAGCCACCCCGCCAGCCTGCCGGTTCGTTCGCCGGGTTGCTGCTGGTCATCGGGGCCGCCTTGTCCACGAGCGCCTTGGCGACGCCCGCTTCGCCGACGTAGACCTGGACGGTCAACTGAAGCTTCCCGTTCAGGGCGTAGAAGAAGCACGAGGGTGGCTGGCCGCCGGAGGTCTGGACCTTCGAGACGTGCTGCCCGTTGGCGTCGGCGACGAAGGAGGTCGCCAGGTACGGGCACGGCCCGGTGCCGGCCGGCCGTGGATCGGGCAGCGGCTGCGCGGGGGCCGGGGGCGCCGGACTCGGGCTGGGTGCCGGTGGCGGCTGCGAGCAGCCCGTCGCCACCACGGCGATGGTCCCGAGAGCGAGCACGAGCCGGCGCATAGGTCCCACAGTGAATCATGTCGACAAAGGGTCTGAGTAGCCGACACGATGGTGGGGTGAACATCGAGGACATCCGCGCGGCGGCCGGCAGGCTCGCCGGGCAGGCCCACCGGACGCCGATCCACACCTCCCGCACGCTCGACGCCCGTACCGGCGCGCAGGGGGTGCTGCTCAAATGCGAGAACTTCCAGCGCATGGGTGCGTTCAAGTTCCGCGGTGCGTACCACGCGTTGTCGCGGCTGTCCGGTGCGCAACTGGCGCTGGGTGTGTGCGCGTACTCGTCGGGAAACCACGCGCAGGCGGTCGCGCTCGCCGCCGCGATACTCGGGACGAAGGCGACGATCCTGATGCCCGAGGACGCGCCGGAATCCAAAGTGGACGCCGTGCTCGGGTACGGTGCCGAGGTCCGCCGGTTCGACCGCTACACCGCGGACCGGAGCACGCTGGCCGCGGAACTCGCGGCGCAGCACGGGTATTCGATCATCCCGCCGTACGAGCATCCGGACGTGATGGCCGGCCAGGGCACCGCGGCGCTCGAACTCATCGAGGACGCCGCTGCGGTGGACGTGCTGGTGGCCCCGATGGGCGGCGGCGGTCTCATGGCGGGCACGGCCGTCGCGGCGACGTCGTTGCTGCCGGATGTGGAACTCGTCGGTGTGGAACCGGCCGCCGGTGACGATCACCAGCGGTCGTTCGCCGAGGGCAGGCGGGTGCGAATCGAGGTGCCGCGCACGATCGCGGACGGGCTCGCGGTGAACGAGCCGGGCGAGCAGACGTTCGCGATCAACCAGCGGCTGGTGTCGCATGTCGTGACGGTGACCGACGACGAGATCCGCGACGCCATGCGATTCCTGTTCGACCGGATGAAGCTGGTCGTCGAGCCCAGCGGGGCCACCGTGGTCGCCGCGCTGCTGACGGAAAAGGTTCGGGTGACCGGAAAGCGCGTCGGCGCGATCATCTCCGGCGGCAACGTCTCCGCGGACCGGTTCCGGGAACTCCTGTCCTAGCGCCAGCCCCTCACCCGACCACCACCCCTCAAGGGGACGCTCCGCGCCGCAGTATCTTCGGCGGCGGCATCGGAGCGGCCATCCCGTCCGCGTCGGTGAGAGGTTTCGCCTTGCCGTAGAAGGATTTCAGGTCGTCGCCGGCAACGCACCTCGCCGGGAACGCGGCCGAAGCGGCCCGGCCGGCGATGGCCTGCACCGGGAGTTCGGTCCCGGACGCGGCGAGCACGACGTTCCCGAACCGGCGCCCGCGCAGCACGCCCGGTTCGGCGAGCAGGAGCACCTCGCCGAACACGGACGCGACGGTGGCGGTGACCCGGCGGGTGAAGATGAGGCCGGGCCCGTCGGCCACGTTGAGCAGGTAGGCACCCGGCGGGCGCAGCACGCGGGCGACGTCGCGGGTGAACTCGAGGGTCGCGATGTCGCTGGGCATGCTCGCCTGCCTGAAGACGTCGACGATCACGAGATCCGCCGTGTCGTCGTGGCGGGTGGCGACACCGGCGCGGCCGTCAGAGATCCGGACACGCAGGCGTGGCACGCTGCGAAGGTCGAGTTGCTCGCGAACGAGTTCGATGAGCGGCCCGTCGGCGTCGAACACGAGCTGGCGCGAACCCGGCCGGGTCGCCGCGACGTAACGCGGCAGGGTGCAGCCGGCGCCGCCGAGATGCAGGGCCTCCAGGGGTTCCCTGCCATCGCCGAGGCAGTCGATGACATCGCCCATCCGACGGACGTACTCGAACTCCAGGTGCTCCGGATCGTCGATGTCCACATAGGACTGCGCGATGCCGTCCACACTGAGCAGCCAGCCGCCGGGATGGTCGGCGTCGGCGAGCAGTTCCGCGGTGCCGAACCGCACCGGGTACTCGCCGGGCATCGGGCCGGTTTGCCTGCGCCGCTTGCTCAAGCTCCGGTGGCCCCGTCGGTCCGCTCGCGCAGCAGGTCGGCATGCCCGTTGTGCCGCGCGTACTCCTGGATCAGGTGCAGGTAGAGAAAGCGGACGGAGAACGTTTCGCCTTCGTGGGTGAAGGTGTCGTCGAGCGCCGCGCCGGCGAAGATCTTGTCCGCGGTCCGCATCTCCGCCAGCAGCCGCTCGTAGTCTTCGGCGGCTTTCGCCGCGTCCACCTCGTCGAAGTCGGTGTCCGTGCCGGGGTGCAGGCGTTCGACCGGTTCACCGGCGAACCGCTCACGCAGCCAGATGCGCTCGACCTTGGCCAGATGGCGGATCAGGCCCAGCAAGGAAAGCGTGGACGGCGGGACCGTGCGCCGGGCCAGTTCCTCGCCGGTCAGGCCCGCGCATTTCGTGAGCAGCACGCTGCGATGCCAGGCGAGGTACCCGGCGAGCATGGTGCGTTCGTCCGCCGCGGTCGAACCACCGGCGAACTGGATCTCAGGCGCGGTCCACGTCACCGCAGAATCCTAGCGGGCACTCGCGACCAGGCGGGCGGCCACCGCGTGCACGTGCTCGCGCAGGGCGTCCGGGTATTCGATCGCGAAGGGCAGGTTCAGCCAGGCGAGCACGGAAGGCACCCACTCCAGCCGCTGCGCCCGCAACCGGACGCGCACCCACCCGTCGTCCAGTTCCTCGATCGTGACCGTTCCAGCCGGGAGCCGGGAGCGGACCTCGCCGGCCGTGCCTTGGACGCGAACGGACACCTCGTGCTGGTACGGCACCTCCGCGAGCCCGGACAGCACCCGGGCTCCCGGATCGAACCCCGCGGGCACCTCGAACGAACCCGCCAGCGTCGAGGCGGTCTCGATCCGGTCGAGGCGGAAAGTGCGCACCTCACCGCTGTCCGAATCCGCGCCGGTCACGTACCAGCGGCCGGAGTGGGCGACCATCCCGTACGGATGCAGAATGCGCTCGCTGCGCCGCCCACGCCAGGCCGTGTAGCTGAGCGCAACCGGCCGGCGATCCCGCGCGGCCTCCGCGAGTGTGAGCAGCACGCCCGTTTCCGCGGTGACGACGGGACGGGCGGGGGCGGTGAAATCCGCGGTCGCCAGCAGGGCGTCGAGCCTGCGGCCGAGCGCCTCGGGCAGTACGCGGCGCACCTTGGCGGTCGCGCTCTCCATCGCGGCGACCGAGGTCGTGACCAGCCCCGCTCGCCGGCCGGCAACCAGGCCGAGTACCACGGCAAGCGCCTCCTCGTCGGTCAGCATGAGCGGCGGCATCCGGTAGCCGGGGGCGAGCCGGTAGCCGCCGTAGCGGCCGCGCACGGATCGGACCGGGATGTCCAGATCGACGAGGTGGCCGGCGTAGCGGCGGACGGTGCGTTCGTCCACGCCGAGCCGGCCGGCCAGATCGGCGACGGTGCGGGTGCCGCCCGCCTGGAGGATCTCCAGCAGGGCGAGCACTCGGGCGGTCGGTCGGGGCATGAATTTTCTCCAATACCGGGCGGATCCTGTCCAGTATTGGACCTACCGTACGTGCCATGTCGACTTACGTACTCATCCCCGGTTTCTGGCTCGGCGCCTGGGCGTGGCACCCGGTCACGGCTGACCTGCGTTCGCGCGGGCACGAAGTCCACCCGCTCAGCCTCACCGGGCTGGGCGAGCGGGTGCATCTGGCCGGACCCGATATCGACCTGGAAACGCACGTCACGGATGTGCTCAACCTGATCCGCTACGAGGAACTGCACGACGTGGTGCTGGTCGGGCACAGCTACGCGGGTGCGGTGGTGATCCCGAGCGTGGCCGACCGGATGCCGGACCGGATCCGGCGGCTGGTGTTCATCGACAGCGGACCGCTGCCGGACGGCATGTCGCAGACCGAATTCACCCCGCCGGAGCAGCAGGCGGCCGACGCCGAACTGGTGCGCACGGAAGGGCACGGCTGGCAGCTGCCGCCCCCGTCCTGGTCGCAACTGCCCGACGCGGAGCGGCTCACGCGGCTATCGGTCCCCCAACCGTGGGCCACCGCGACCAGCCCGGCGCGGCTGACCGGCGCCTGGGAGAAGCTGCCGCGGCTGCATGTGATGTGCAGCTTCCCGGCGGAACAGGCCAGGGCGATGGCCGCCACCGTGCCGGCGTTCCGGCATATGGCGAACGGCGACTGGGACCACCGGGATCTGCTCGGCGGCTCGCACTGGCCGATGTTCGACCGCCCGGCCGAGCTGGCGGCGATCCTGGACGAGGTCAGCTGAGGATCTCGCGGAGCCTTCGCGCGAACGCCTCGGGCTGGCCGGCGTACCCGGACTCACCACCGAGGAAACCGCTGTGGTGGCTGGGAAAGACCGTCGGCTGCTGACCGAGCAGTGCGGCCGTGGCGGCCCCGGCGCGTCCGGTGAAGACGCCCGCGGACTCCTGGCCCACGGCGATCACGACGCGCGTCGGCGCCGCGGCCAGCGCCTCGATGTCGGGGCGGTAGCTGCTCAGGGCCCAGGACCGGTCGGAAAGCAGCGGGTCGTCCCGGGTGCCGTCGTCGCTGTCGGGCAGCCCGAACTGGGCGGGGTCTGCCGGCGGCTGGGCGAAATAGTCGTCGGTGAACTCGCCCTGCCACGAGGTCATCGCGATGAACGCCGCCATTCCGGCGCCGAAGCCCTTGGCCTCGTACGCATCCCGGACGCCCGCGCGGGCCCGCTCGGCCGCCTCGGCGTCCGGAACCACCGGGACAAGCGGCGGCTCGTGCGCGACCAGGGTGGTCACGTCACGCGGATACGCCGCGACGAGCGCGAGCGCGGTCACCGCCCCGCCGCTGCTGCCGAACACTTCGACCGGCCCTGCGCCGAGCGCGCCGATGATCGCGTGCACGTCGCGCGCCTGGACGGTCGGGTCGTGGTCGGCGCGGCCGTCCTTGCGGATGCTCCGGCCGATACCGCGCGGGTCGTAGGTGACCACCGTGCGATCCGGAACGTAGGAGACCAGCGCGCCGAAACCGTCAGCGGCCATCGGGTGCCCGATCATGACCAGCGGCGGGTTTTCGCCGGCCGGTCCGTGCACGTCGTAGGCGAGATCCGCTTCGGGGGTTTCGAGGATGTGTGTCGTCATGGCGGTACAGACTTCTCCCGGGCGAAGAACTCATCGTCGCGCCGAGGGGAAGGTTGCCGGAAGGCTGCGCGGTAGTCCCTTGGGCGGCGTCCCGTACGCCGGGCGAACAGAGCCGCGAAGGTGCCGGCGTCCCGGTAACCGACCGCGGTGGAGATGCTGGCGACCGTTCGACCTGTCGTCTCCAGCAGGTGGCGGGCGCGACGGACGCGCGACGCCTGCAGGTAGTCGAGCGGACTCTGGCCTGTCTCGTCGGCGAAGCGCCGCAGCAACGTCCGAGTGCTGACATTGAAGGTTCCGGCCAGCGCGACGAGGTCGTATCGGGCCGCAAGGTTCTGGTCGAGCCATCGCATGACCCTGCGGGAGAACTCGTTTCCGGGCTGGGGAAGAAGGTCCGCGTCAACGTAGGGAGTCTGGGACGATCGCGCGTCGTCGACGAGCGCCACCCGCGCGGTCGTCCGTGCTACGCGGGCACCATTGTGTTCGCGGATCAGTTCCAGCGCGAAGTCGTACATAGCGCTGAAGGCCGCTGTCGTCGTCACCCCCGTGTCGGTAACAACGAGACGTTCGGAGCGCACGTCAGTGTCAGGACAGCGTCGAGCCAGGTCGTCCGCGAATAGCCATGCCGTCGTAGCCCGGCGGCCCTGCAGAACTCCTGCCTGGGCAAGCAGGAACGCACCGACACAGATCGACACCAGCGCATTGCCTGCGGTCGCGTGTGTGCGGATCGCCGCAACTTCAGGGGCGAGCGACGCAAGCTTCGCGTCCACGTCGAGGCCCGGCGAAAGTTCGAACCCCGGTACGACAAGGACGTCTACCTCGCGCAGCGGAGAGACGGCCAACGCCGCACCACCCGATGCGACGACGCGACGGCGCGGCGAAAAGATCGACACCTCGTATCCGGCGTGGTCCGGACCAGCAATGCGGGTGGCCATCGTCAACAGGTCGGGCACGCCGAACACCTCGGATGCGAAGCAACCCGGATAAGCCAGGACACCAATCCGCAGTGCGCTCACGCCCGCCTCCTCACCACCACGTCTTTGGCGAGATTACCGTGATACTTGGCGATCTGGCCTATCGCCTCGTGCGGCACAGCAGGGCACGCTGTCGGCATGAGCGCTGGCAACCGACGCCTTGATGACGCGATCACGGACTTCTCCCGTCGAGAAGTGGACGTGGACGGGGTGGTCAAGACGGTGTACGTCGCCGGTTCCGGGCCCGCCGTGGTGCTGATGCCGGAGATGCCAGGCATCAGCCCTGACGTCCTTCGGCTGGCGCGGTGGGTGCGGGATGCCGGCTTGACCGTCTACCTCCCCTCGCTCTTCGGGACCGACGGCGCCTATCCCACCCTCGAGGGTGGTCGCGAGGTTGTGCGTCGCGCGTGCGTCAGCGCCGAGTTCCGCGCCTTCGCCAAGGGCGGCACCAGCCCCGTCACGGTGTGGCTACGCGGGCTCGCACGCCAGGCCCACGCCCAATGCGGCGGCCCGGGAGTCGGTGCGATCGGTCTGTGCTTCACCGGCAACTTCGCACTCACCATGGCACTCGAGCCAGCCGTCATCGCGCCGGTGGTCAACCACCCGTCACTGCCACTTGACGACGCGGCCGGACTCGAGATCAGCGACGAGGACGCACACGCAGTCCGTGATCGCATCACGCGCGATGGACTGACGGTTCTCGCCTACCGGTTCGACAACGACCGCTGGTGCACCGGCCAACGCTTCGCCGCCTACCAAGCACTCCTCGGCGACGCCTTCGACGGTCGCGTCCTGCCAGGCAGTTTCGCGAACACCAACTCGCCCCCGTTCTTACGCGACGTGGTCGGGTCCCCCCACAGCGTCGTCACCGCCCACCTCGTCGACGAGGAAGGACATCCCACGCTTAAGGCCAGGGATGAGATCCTCGCCTTCCTCACCGACCGCCTCAACCACAGTCAGGCACCTCGCCGCTGAAAAGGCAGGATCGGCCCTTGCTTCGGGAAGCGGGTCAGCCACTGCCGACAGCTCCCCACCAGGCCACGTTGGGGTACAAAGATCGGGTCCGTCGGAGTCTAGTGAAGTGGGTGGGTTGCGTGTGGAACATATTGGCGGGCGTTGTGGGGGCGGCCGTCAGCTTGGCTGGCGTGTTGCTCGGCGCCTGGCTCAAAAGCCGCAACGAACACCGGAGTTGGCTGCGGGAACAGAAGTTGAAGAGCGCGGCAGACCTCATCGCCGCTGTTTCGCACCTCTACGAATCCCAGCGCGACAGCAGTGACCAGAGCCGCCTCACTCCAGCGGACCGCGTGGCATGGCAGGACAAGCTGCAGACCGGCAGGTCGATCATGCATTTGCTGTGTCGTGACGAGACACGCGAATCCGCCAGCGCCCCCGCAAGTTTTGCATGGCAGAGGAAGGACAAGAACGTGCCAGAGCAGGCGGATGTCGTGAAGGCTCTCCAGGCTTTCAACGTGCACGTTCGGCGTGAGATCCGCTCCGATCGGTAAAGCGCGAACGGCCATCCGGGCGACGGACTCTGAGCGCGGCGCCCGTGAGCGTCGGTGCTTGACCGGATGACTTCAGAGGCGAGAGCACTGGCCAGGCGGTCTTCGCCGACGTGCCGGTAGCAGTCCATCACGTAGAAGTCGTACTTGTCCGGATCGATAACGAAGTGGTTATCGGTGTTCTCCGGATACGGCATGGCTCCGTGGAGCTGAGGGGAATCGAACCCCTGACCCCTGCCTTGCAAAGGCAGTGCTCTACCAATTGAGCTACAGCCCCGGAGCGCGGGCGGACCCGCGCGAAGTTCAGTTGTTGTGGCCGGCGCCCGCGGCGTGGGCCGGTGCGGTGCCGTTGGTCGAGACGGCGCCCAGCGGCTTGTCCGTGGAGGCCGTGGTCTGGCGCCAGACGTCGCCCTCGGTCTTGGCGTTCTTGTTGCGCTTGATGACGAACAGCACACCACCCGCGACGACCGCGAGCGCCAACAGCTTCTTCACCCTGAAGCCCCTTTTTCGACGTTTCCGCTGACTTCAAGATGCTACCGGACCCGCCGGAGACACCGGCAGTGACACCCGTTCCACGTGGAACCATGGTTGACCTTGACCTCAGGGCAGACCGCAGGGTTGACGGCATGAGGAGGGCGAGCATGGGACTGCTGACCATCGGGGCCTTCGCACGGGCTGCCCGCCTGTCGCCGAAGGCGTTGCGGTTGTACGACGAGCTCGGGCTGCTGCGGCCGGTGTCCGTCGATCCCTTTTCCGGCTACCGCTTCTATTCGCCGGAGCAGCTCGAACGTGCCCGGCTGGTCGCCTGGCTCCGGCGGCTCGGCATGCCGCTCGCGCGGATCAAGACCGTTTGCGAGCTCGAAAATGCTGACGCCGCAAGGGAAATCGCGGTGTACTGGCAAGAAGTCGAGGCCGAGGTCCGGTCACGGGCGAGGCTGGCTTCCTTCCTCATCGAACAGTTGTCGAGAAAGGAAGCGATCATGTCGTCGTCACTGACCATGCGGTACGCCGCCCGCGCCGACCGCGGCCTCGTTCGGGAGTCGAACCAAGACGTCGCGTACGCGGGCCCGCACCTGCTCGCCGTCGCCGATGGGTTCGGCGCCGAGTCCGAGGAGCACCTCGCCAGCGCCGCCGCGATCGATGCGCTCAAACCGTTGGACGCGACCGTGCCCGCCGGCCAGCTTCTCAACGCCCTGTCGGACGCGGTCGAAAGCGCCGGCTCGGCCGTGCGCGAACTCGGTGAGAACGTCGGCACGACGCTCACCGCCATGCTCTGGTCCGGTTCCCAGCTGGCCTTGGTCCATATCGGAGATTCGCGGGTGTACCTGCTGCGTGAAGGACAGCTGAGCCAGATCACCCAGGACCATACGGTCGTCCAGTCGATGATCGACGAAGGTCGCCTCACCCCCGCCGAAGCCGCTTCGCACCCGCAGCGGGCCCTGCTGGTGAAAGCCCTCCACGGTGGCGAGGCAGCCCAGCCCGATGTCGAGTTACGCGACGCTGAGCCAGGTGATCGCTACTTGTTGTGCTCAGACGGCTTGTACACCGCGCTGACTTTCGAGGCCCTGCGCGAGATCGTGACCGGCATCCCTGACCCGGCCGCCGCGGTGCGCGAACTCGTCGAGCGCGCGAATCGCGGTGGCGGCGCCGATAACGTGGCGTGCGTCGTCGCCGACGTGGCGTGACTCAGCCGCGCACCGCCTGGATGTCCAACTGGATCTCCACCGTCGAACCGACCACCGCCAGTCCCTTGGCCAGCGTCTGCTGCCAGTTGATGGTGAAGTCCTCGCGGTGCAGTTCCGTGGTCGCGCGGGCGCCGAGGCGGTCGCCGTTCCACGAGCGGAGGCCGAGATAGCCGGCCTCGAGCCGGACGCCGCGGCTGGCTCCGCGCAGGTTGAGCGTGCCGTCGAGGAACCAGCGGTCACCGGCGGCACGCTGGATGCGGTTGCTGAAGAAATGCAGCCTCGGGTAGTTCTCGACGTCGAGGAAATCCGCCGATCGCAGATGTTCGTCGCGCTGGGCGGACGCGGTGTCGATGCTGGCCGCGTCGATGATCACCTCGACGGAGGAGTCCTCGATCCGGTGGCCGACGTTGATGCTGCCGCGGAAATCCGTGAACCGGCCGTGCACGCGCGACAACCCGATGTGCCGGGCCACGAACTGGACCGACGTGTGGTCCTGGTCGATGAGCCATTCGCCGGGCTCGGGCAGCCGCAGGCTCGCGTCGGGCTGCAACGCGAGTTCGCCGAGTGCGGTGTGGTCGCCACTGATGACCTCCACCGTGTGCACGGACTCGCGGTACCCGCCGGAGCTGATCGACACCGAGTACAACCCCGCCGAGACCGTACTCACCACCAGCCCGAAGCCGTCCGCCGTCGCCCGCGCGGTGCGCTGCGTCCGTTTGTGCCGCAACACCATCTCGGCGCCGGCCAGCGGCCGCCCGCTCTCGTCGCGCACACGCGCGCTCACCAACCCGGCACCGGAGTCGAACGTGACCGGCTCCCCCTGCCGGCCATCCCTCCGCATTAGGCGGCCGAACATCACACACTCCCGTCGCTCGTCACTGCCCCATCAGGGACACTAACCAAGCGCGGAAAAGCAATCAGGTGTCACGTAATCGAGGCCACACCAAGATCACCCGCCGCAGCGTAACCGTCACACCACACAAGAACCGCAGGTCACAGACAGTGGGCAAACCGAAACCGAATGCTGGTCAACACAACTCGCGCCCAGCGCCCGCCAAGGACGAGGAGCACGCACCGCGGGGGTCCGGGGGGTCGCCCCGGGAGAGATAAGGACACCGGGAAGGTGGGCCCAGGAGGACTTGAACCTCCGACCTCTTCGTTATCAGCGAAGCGCTCTAACCGCCTGAGCTATGGGCCCCGGGAACGAGAAAAGCCTACAGGATGCCCGCTACTCCCGTTCGGAGAGGGTGACTTCGAGGCCGCCGGCCAGGTCGGCGGACACGTTGTAGATGAACGCGCTCACGGTGGCCAGTGCCGAGAGCAGCACGATGTTGATCGCGCCGAGGATGGCGGCGATGCCGAACACGCGGCCCGCGCTGATGAGCGGTTGGGCGGAACTGCTGGTGCCGTCACCGGAGACCAGCGACGAGTAGGTGCCGTTGAGTTTGTCCCAGACACCCATGCCGTCGAGCACCGTGTACAGCACGCCGACCGCGACGAGCCAGACGAAGAACATCGCGACGCCGAGTACGAGGGACAGTTTCAGCACCGACCACGGGTCGAACCGCTTGACCTGCAGGCTGGCTCGCCGCGGGCCTCGGCCCGGGCGCCGCAGCGCGCTCGGTGTCCCGCGGCCCTTGGTCGCGGTGCCCGGCACGGTCACCGTCTCCTGCCCCCTCAGCCCGCCTAGTACGTCCTCCCGTGAGTCGGCCGAACCGCCGAACAGCCCGGCCGCCGCGGTGCCGGTGACCACCGTCTGGTTGCCACCGCCTTTTTCCGAGTGAAGCACACTTTCGCCGGGCTGGCCGCTCGGGAGCCACTGCGTGGCACTTTCGGCCGTACCGTTGCCGCTGTCCTTGCTCAGCCGCTGCCAGGGCGGCGTCGCCTTGTCACCGGCGGCCGTGGTCGATTCCGGGTTCTCGGGCGAAGTCACTCAATAATCCTCACGCTTCAGGCTGCTGGGCCTGTGCTTCGGTCTCGTTGCCGTTGCCTTCACCATTACCGACGTCCGAGGGCTCGTCGGCGTTGCGTGCCACCGCCAGGAGGGTAGTGCCCTCCGCGAGGTTGATCAGCCGCACGCCCTTGGTCTGCCGGCCCGTCTTGCGCACCTGTTCGGCACCGGTCCGGATGACCCCGCCGTTGGAGGTGATGGCGTACAACTCGTCGTCCTCGTCGACGATGAGCGCGCCCACCAGCCTGCCACGTTTCCGGTCGTGCTGGATGGTCAACACCCCCTTGCCGCCACGGCCCTGGACCGGGTAGTCCTCGATCGGCGTCCGCTTCGCGTACCCGCCGTCGGTCGCGACCAGCAGGAACTTGTCCGTCACGGCCACGTTCAGCGCCAGCAGTTCGTCTCCGTCGTTGAACCGCATGCCGAGCACACCCGAGGTGGCCCGGCCCATCGGCCGCAGCGCCTCGTCGGTCGCGTGGAACCGGATCGACTGTCCTTCCGCCGAGACCAGCAGCAGGTCGTCCTCGGGCCCGGCGAGCACGGCACCGACGAGTTCGTCACCTTCGCGCAGGTTGACCGCGATCAGCCCGCCCGAACGGTTCGAGTCGAAGTCGGTCAGCTTGGTCTTCTTGACCAGGCCCTTGCGGGTGGCGAGCACCAGGTACGGCGCGACCTCGTAGTTCGGGATCTCGATGACCTGGGCGATCTCCTCGTCCGGCTGGAAGGCCAGCAGGTTCGCGACGTGCTGACCCCGCGCCGCGCGGTTCGCTTCGGGCAGTTCGTACGCCTTCGCGCGGTAGACGCGTCCCTTGTTGGTGAAGAACAGGATCCAGTCATGCGTGGAGCACACGAAGAAGTGCTGCACGATGTCGTCCTGCTTGAGCTGCGCGCCCTGCACACCCTTGCCGCCGCGCTTCTGCGAGCGGTACAGGTCCGTCTTCGTGCGCTTGGCGTAGCCGGTGCGCGTGATGGTGACCACCACGTCCTCGACCGCGATCAGGTCCTCGACCGACACATCCCCGTCGAACGGGATGATCTGGGTGCGCCGCTCGTCGCCGTACTTCTCGACGATCTCGGTCAGCTCGTCCTTGACGATCTGCCGCTGCCGCTCGGGCTTGTCGAGGATGTCGCGCAGGTCCGCGATTTCCACCTCGATCTTGGCCAGCTCGTCGATGATCTTCTGACGTTCGAGCGCGGCCAGCCGGCGCAGCTGCATGTCGAGGATCGCGGTCGCCTGGATCTCGTCGATGTCCAGCAGCTCGATCAGGCCGGTGCGCGCCTCTTCGACGGTCGGCGACCGCCGGATCAGCGCAATGACCTCGTCGAGCATGTCCAGCGCCTTGACCAGACCACGCAGGATGTGGGCCCGCTCTTCGGCCTTGCGCAACCGGTACCGGGTCCGCCGGACGATGACGTCGATCTGGTGGTTGACGTAATGCCGGACCACCTGGTCCAGGCGCAGCGTGCGCGGCACGCCGTCGACCAAGGCCAGCATGTTGACGCCGAAGTTGTACTGCAGCTGGGTGTGCTTGTAGAGGTTGTTCAGCACCACCTTCGCGACCGCGTCCCGCTTGAGCGTGACCACGATCCGCATCCCGCGACGGCTGTTCGACTCGTCGGCGATGTCGGAGATGCCGGTCATCTTGCCGTCGCGCACGAGCGAGGCGATGTTCTCCACCAGGTTGTCCGGGTTGACCTGGTACGGCAGTTCCGTCACGACGAGCGTCGTGCGGCCCTTGACGTCCTCCTCGACCTCGACCACCGCGCGCATGCGGACCGAACCACGGCCGGTGCGGTAGGCCTCCTCGATCCCGGAGGTGCCCAGGATCAGGCCCTTCGTCGGGAAGTCCGGGCCCTTGATGCGCATGAGCAGCGCGGCGAGAAGCTCGTCCTCGCTCGCCTCCGGGTTGTCCAGCGACCAGATGACACCTTCGGCGACCTCCCGCAGGTTGTGCGGCGGGATGTTGGTCGCCATCCCGACCGCGATCCCCGAGGTGCCGTTGACCAGCAGGTTGGGAATGCGGGACGGCAGGACGTCCGGCTCCTGCGTGCGGCCGTCGTAGTTGTCCGAGAAGTCGACGGTTTCCTCGTCGATCTCGCGGAGCATCTCCATCGCGAGCGGGTCCAGCCGCGATTCGGTGTACCTCATCGCGGCCGCCGGATCGTTGCCCGGCGAGCCGAAGTTGCCCTGGCCGTCGATCAGCGGGTACCGCAGCGACCACGGCTGGGCCAGCCGCACGAGCGCGTCGTAGATCGCCGAGTCACCGTGCGGGTGGTAGTTGCCCATGACATCGCCGACGACGCGCGAACACTTGTTGTATCCGCGCTCCGGCCGGAAACCCGAGTCGTACATGGAGTAGAGCACGCGGCGGTGTACCGGCTTGAGGCCGTCGCGCACGTCCGGCAGCGCCCGCGACACGATCACGCTCATCGCGTAGTCGATGTACGAGCGCTGCATCTCCTGCTGGATGTCGACCGGCTCGGTGCGGTCGTGATCCGGCGGCAAGGTTTCCGTCATGAGGTCCTTCTCGAGTGGACAGTGCTAAGTGGAGGCTTCGATCAGACGTCGAGGAAGCGAACGTCCTTGGCGTTGCGGGTGATGAAGGTGCGGCGCGCCTCCACGTCCTCACCCATCAGCACGGTGAACAGCTCGTCGGCCGCGGCCGCGTCGTCGAGCGTGACCTGCAGCAGCAGCCGGTGCGCCGGGTCCATCGTGGTCTCCCACAGCTCTTCGGCGTTCATCTCGCCGAGCCCCTTGTAGCGCTGGATCGCGTCGTCCTTCGGCAGCTTGCGGCCGGCCTCGGCGCCGGCCGCGAGCAGACCGTCGCGCTCCTTGTCGGAGTAGGCGTACTCCGGCTCCGACCGCGGCCACTTGATCTTGTACAGCGGCGGGCAGGCGAGATACACGTAGCCGTGCTCGATGAGCTGCGGCATGAACCGGAACAGCAGCGTCAGCAGCAGTGTCCGGATGTGCTGGCCGTCCACGTCGGCGTCGGCCATCAGCACGATCTTGTGGTAGCGCAGCTTCGAGATGTCGAAATCGTCGTGGATACCGGTGCCCAGCGCGGTGATGAGCGACTGGACCTCGTTGTTCTTGAGCACCCGGTCGATCCGGGCCTTCTCCACGTTGATGATCTTGCCGCGGATCGGCAGGATCGCCTGGAACCGCGACTCCCGGCCCTCCTTGGCGGAGCCGCCGGCCGAGTCACCCTCGACGATGTAGAGCTCGCACTCCTCCGGGTTGGTGGACTGGCAGTCCTTCAGCTTGCCCGGCAGGCCGCCGATCTCCAGCGCACCCTTGCGGCGCACCAGATCCCGCGCGCGCCGCGCGGCCATCCGCGCCTGCGCGCTCGCGACCGACTTGTTGATGACCGTCTTGGCTTCACTCGGGTTGCGCTCGAACCAGTCCGCAAGCCACTCGTTCGTCTTGGTCTGGACGAACGACTTCGCCTCGCTGTTGCCGAGCTTCGTCTTGGTCTGGCCCTCGAACTGCGGCTCGGCGAGCTTGATCGACACGATCGCCGCGAGGCCCTCGCGCACGTCCTCGCCGGAGAGGTTCTCGTCCTTATCCTTGAGCAGCTTCTTGTCACGCGCGTACGCGTTGACGACACGGGTCAGCGCGGCGCGGAAGCCTTCCTCGTGCGTACCGCCTTCATGCGTGTTGATCGTGTTCGCGAACGTGTGCACCGACGGCGTGTACGAGTTGTTCCACTGCATCGCGACCTCGACCTCGAGGCCGTCACCCTTCGCGTCGAAGGAGATCACGCTGGGGTGGATCGGGTCCTTGCTGCCGTTGATGTGCTTGACGAAGTCCTCGAGCCCGCCCGGGTAGTGGAACGCGCGCTCCTTGACGCGGGCCTGCTGGCCATCCACGTCGGACTCGGCGTCCTCCTCGGTCACCCGCTCGTCGCGCAGGCTGATGTAGAGGCCCTTGTTCAGGAAGGCCATCTCCTGCAGGCGCCGTGCGACCGTCTCCGCGTTGTACGTGGTCGTCTCGAAGATCTCCGGGTCCGCCCAGAACGTGGTGGTGGTGCCGGTCTCGCTGGTCTCGCCGACCTCGATCAGTTCGCCCGGCTCGGACCGGTCGTAGTGCTGACGCCAGGTCTTGCCGTCGCGGCGTACCTCGACGTCGAGCGCGGCCGAAAGTGCGTTGACCACGGAGACGCCCACACCGTGCAGACCACCCGACACGGCGTAGCTCTCGCTGTCGAACTTGCCGCCCGCGTGCAGCACCGTGTGCACGATCTCCAGCGTCGGCTTCTTGTGGACCGGGTGCTCCTCGACCGGGATGCCGCGGCCGTCGTCGGCCACCCGCACCCCACCGTCGGCCAGCAGGGTCACCTCGACCTTGGTCGCGAACCCCGCCATCGCCTCGTCGACAGAGTTGTCCACGACCTCCCACACCAGATGGTGCAGACCGCGCTCGCCGGTCGAGCCGATGTACATCCCGGGACGTTTCCGGACGGCTTCGAGCCCCTCGAGCACGGTGATGGAGGACGCGTTGTAGTCATTCTGCTTGGCTGCCACAGGCCTGCTTTCTCCTCAGTCTCGCCCAAGGGATCCCCGCTCCCTGTCTATTCTACTTGGCCACCTCCGCTCAGGTGCGGCAAGGACACCCCTGATTTCCTCACAGAGCCACGAACTCAAACCCGGACGAGTGCCGACCTGGCTCTGCGTTATGTCGAGGCATCACGGCGCGTTCAGATCTCAGCGTCTACTGGGCCCACGCGCCCAGCCGATCTCGTGGCCGGGGCTCTCTGGCAGGCTCAGCCGTACGTGTCGCGGGGACCTCGTCCGGAGACGTGCCTGGCGCCCTTGCGCCAGCTGGGTGCGGTGGGCCCATGGATACGCATCCGCTTGACGACGCCGTGCCCGACGGCGACGGCGATCTTGGTGAGCAACTGCCCCTGCAGCAGGCGTAGCTGGGTGGCCCAGGCGGTGGACGTGGCGCGGACGGTGAGCTCACCGTCCTTCAGGGAGACCGGCTGGGCGTGCTCAGCGACCTCCTCACCGACGAGTTTCGCCCACTGGCCGAAAACCTGACCGTCGGTGAGGCGCTGTGACCAGCCACGATCGGTCGCCAGCCGCGACATCACGCGGCCGATCGGCTGCGGGTCACGCGGGTCGGCGCCTGGTCCGGACCAACGGCGGCGCCGCGGATTCTGGCCGGAGGCCCCTGCCGTACGCTTCCGTACGCCGGGTTCCACACCCCTCGCCTCGGCCTTCGCCCGTGCGGCGGCCAGGGCCTGCCGCGCCAGATCGCGGCCGGACACGTTCGGCCCAGCAGCCGTGTCACTCTGTGTTGTGGATGCAGTTTCGTCCGCTGAGCCAGTCCCCGTAGGTGTCACGCCAGCTGACTCGTTCAGCCCCTTGATCACCCGCGGCGATGACTCGTTCACCGGGTTATCCACACTGTCCACAGACTTGTCCCCAGATCGGTGGGTAAATTGTGTGGCGCCGGTCACGCCCGGTGCCCGAATGGATCTTGTGGGTTCCTCCTCAACCACGCCTGACCTCCCCGTTCGAGATCGTGAACCGGGTGCCGGACAGCTCCCCGGGGACGTCCTCGTCCACCGCCGCGGTGATCAACACCTGCTCGGCGCCGGCCGCCACCTCGGCCAGGCGTGCGCGGCGGCGCCGGTCGAGCTCCGCGAACACGTCGTCCAACAGCAGCACCGGTTCCCCGTTCTCGCTGCGCAGCAGCTCATACGACCCGAGCCGCAGCGCGAGCGCGAACGACCACGACTCCCCATGACTCGCGTACCCCTTCGCCGGCGCCTCGCCGAGCACCAGCTCGAGTTCGTCCCGGTGCGGCCCGACCAGGCTCACCCCTCGTTCGAGCTCGGCCTGGCGGGCGTCACCGAGCGCCGCGGTCAGGATACCGGTCAGTTTGTCCGGATCGGCACGTTCCCCGCCAGGTTTTCCGTACCCGGTGGGCAGCGCGTCACCGAGACTCGACCGGTAGGAAATCGTCGCGGGCAGCGAGTCGGGCGCGACCCCGGCATAGGCGGCGGAAGTGTGCGGCCCCAGGTCCGCGACAAGGTCGAGTCTGGCGGCGAGCAACTGCGCGCCGGCAGCCGCCAGGTGGTTGTCCCACACCTCCAGCGTCGAGAGCGCGTACGGATCTTCGCGCGCTCCCTTTCTCTTTCCCGCTGTCTTCAGCAACGCGTTCCGTTGCCGCAGCACCCGTTCGTAGTCCGAACGGACCCCGGCCCAGCGAGGCGCGCGAAGGACGAGCAACTCGTCGAGAAACCGCCTTCGCTCACCGGGATCGCCGCGCACGAGCGCCAGATCCTCCGGCGCGAACAGCACCGTGCGCAGGATGCCGAGAATGTCGCGCGGTTTGCCGACCGCGCCGCGGTTGACCCGCGCGCGGTTCGCCTTGCCCGGCGTGATCTCGAGTTCGATGGTCAGCTCGCGGTCCTCGTTGACCACGGCTGCCCGGACCAGGGCGCGCTCACAGCCGTGCCGGACGAGCGGCGCGTCGGTGGCGACCCGGTGTGAACCGAGCGTCGCGAGGTAGCCGACCGCCTCCAGCAGGTTGGTCTTGCCCCGGCCGTTCGGGCCGACCAGCACGGTCGGCCCCGGCGTCAGCGGCAGGTCCGCGTGCTCCCAGGAGCGGAAGTCGGTGACCTGAAGATGACGGAGGTACAAGGCGCGCGCCCTACTGACCGGCCTTCTTGACCGAGTGCCCGCCGAACTGGTTGCGCAGCGCGGCGACGGCACGCATCGCCGCGGAGTCCTTCTGTCGGGAGGAGAACCGGGCGAACAGGGCGGCCGAGATCACCGGCGCGGGCACCGCGTTGTTGATCGCTTCCTCCAGCGTCCACCGGCCCTCGCCCGAATCCTCGACGTACCCTTCGAGGTCGTCCAGCTCCGGGTCCTCGTCGAGCGCGCGGACCAGCAGGTCGAGCAGCCAGGACCGGACCACGGTGCCCCGCTGCCAGCCCTTGATCACCGCGGGCACGTCCTCGACCACCTTCGCGGCTTCCAGCAGCTCGAAGCCCTCGGCGTAGGCCTGCATGATGCCGTACTCGATGCCGTTGTGGACCATCTTGGCGTAGTGACCGGCGCCGACGGAGCCCGCGTGCGAGAACCCTTCCTCGCGCGGGCCTTCCGGGCGCAGCGTGTCGAAGATCGGCATCGCGCGCTCGACGTCCTCGGCGGCGCCGCCGACCATCAGGCCGTAGCCGTTCTCCTTGCCCCACACGCCACCCGAGACCCCGCAGTCGAGATAGCCGATCTTCTTCGCGGCCAGCACCTCGGAGTTGTGCTTGTCATCGGTGAACTTCGAGTTGCCGCCGTCGATCACGAGATCGCCCTCGGACAGCAGCTCGCCGAGCTCGGCGACGGTGTCCCTGGTCGGCCCCCCGGCGGGCACCATGATCCATACGATGCGCGGGCCGGCGAGCTTGGACACGATGTCCGCCAGCGAAGAGGAGTCGCTCACAGCCTCGTTGCGGTCGTAGCCGACCACCTCGTGCCCGGCGGCCCGGAGCCGCTCGCGCATGTTGAAGCCCATTTTGCCGAGGCCGACGAGTCCCAGCTGCACCATCGAAAAATCCCCTTTGTCGGTCGTATCCGGTCAGCCGGGTAGGCGGACCGGCATCAACAAGTAGAGGTAACCAGGAACGACCTGGCCCTGCTCGTCTGCCGGCTTGATCAAAGCCGGCCGGTTCGGGGTGGTGAAGGTGAGCTCCGCGCGGTCGGCGTGCAGGGCGCCGAGACCGTCGACGAAGTAGCCCGGGTTGAACGCGATCGTCACCGGTTCGCCCTCGTAGTCCACCGGCAGCTCCTCTTCGGCGCTGCCTTCGTCGTCACCGCCCGCGGAAAGCCGGAGCAGGCCGTCCGCGAATTCCAGCCTTACCTGGGTGCCCCGTTCGGCGACCAGCGAGACGCGTTTGATCGCCTCCGAAAGCGGTGCGACGTCGATCACCGCGCGCGACGTGTGCTGGGACGGCAGCAGCTGGCGGTACGGAGGGAACTCCGCGTCGAGCAGCCGGGTGGTGGTGTAGCGGCCGGAGCCGGCGAGACCGAGTAGGCCCTCGCCGCTGGCGAGACTCAGGGCGACCTTGGCTCCGCTCGCGGCGAGCGACTTCGCGGCTTCGGCGAGCGTGCGCGCCGGGACGAGGACCGCCGCGTCGTCGAGCCCTTGGGCCGGTTCCCAGGTGAACTCGCGCATGGCGAGGCGGAACCGGTCGGTGGCCACGAGGGTGAGCGAGTTGCCGGAGATCTCCAGCCGCATGCCGGTCAGCATCGGGAGCGTGTCGTCCTTGCCGGCGGCGACGGCGACCTGGGTGACCGCCTGGCCGAACACGTCGCCCGCGACCTCACCGGCGAGCGCGGGCTGCGCCGGCAGGGCCGGATAGTCCTCGACCGGCATGGTCGGCAGGGAGAACCGGGCGTTGCCACACGTGATGGAGGCGCGGGCGCCGTCGACGAAGATCTCGACCGGCTGAGCGGGTAGTGACTTGGTGATGTCGGCGAGTAGCCGTCCGGACACGAGCAGCCGGCCGCCGTCGGCGATCGTCGCCGGGACCCCGACCGTGGCCGAGACCTCGTAGTCGAAGCCGGACACCGTGAGTGCGTCGGTCGTCCCGTCGGAACCGGCATCGAGGAGGACGCCGCCCAGTACGGGAACCGGCGGCCTCGACGGCAGGCTGCGGGCGACCCAAGCGACGGCGTCGGCCAGCCCATCTCGCTCGACGCGGATCTTCATGCGCCCATCCTTTCGACAGCCGAGCCACCCCTTGGCTCGAGAAGGTCGGCAAACGGCCCTGGACGTGCGGTGCGCAGCGCGCTGACCAGGGATCTCGCGTGTGGTGGAGCCCGGAGCCGATGTCGCCAACGACGTGCGGGCTTGGGTGTGGATACCCACGTTAGAACGTGACCCGGCCCGGCGTCATTCGGGGCAGGCGATCGACTTGTCGACGTGGTGGCGCTTGTCCCCAAGTCCACAGCCACCTGTTTTCGCTCTAGAAGATTTTCTTGAGAAGAACAAGGGCAGTAACAGTAATAGGGGCTGTGGGTTGTGTGGACAGCTGGTGTCGTCGCAGGTCGGACGGCGCGGCGGCATGTGGACAGCTGGGGAGCACGCGCGGTGGACAGTTTCGGCGATCCGTGGACAAGTTCGCGCGGCGCTCAACCCGTCCACATCCATCCACAGTTGTCCACATGATCTTCCCCAGTTGTGAGCGCAGTTGTGCCCAGCCACCGCGCACCACCGCGGCACTTGTTTCTTCACCCCTGTGAGCTACCGAGATCTTTTTTCGATGCACTCTCGTTGCCGGCATCACAAGCGGCGAGCGCGCCGCGACCATCCGCGACTGTCCTACTTGAACACTCGGATGTGCTGATCGTGCAACGGATCGCGCACGACGCGAAGGAATAGCGGGCTGCGGTGTGCGCGCGGCTATTGGCGCGCGCGCTGCTTGATCCGGAAGGTCAGTTCCTGCACCTGGTCGTAGATCCGGCGCCGCTCCGCCATTTCCTTGCGGATCTTCTTGTCCGCGTGCATGACCGTCGTATGGTCGCGGCCGCCGAACGTCTGCCCGATCTTCGGTAGCGACATGTCGGTCAGTTCGCGGCACAGGTACATCGCGATCTGGCGCGCGGTGGCGAGCGCCTTGGTCTTTCCGGGACCGCACAGATCGTCGATCGTCACGTCGAAGAACTCGGCGGTCGTCGCCATGATCGTCGCCGCGCTGATTTCCGGCGCCTGCGAATCCGGAATGAGATCGCGCAGCACGATCTCGGCAAGGCCGACGTCGACCGGCTGCTGGTTCAGCGAGGCGAACGCGGTGACGCGGATGAGCGCGCCCTCGAGTTCGCGAATGTTCGCCTCCACCCGGGAGGCGATGAACTCCAGCACCTCGCCCGGCACCGCGAGCCGATCCTGCGCGGCCTTCTTGCGCAGGATCGCGATCCGCGTCTCGAGCTCCGGCGGCTGGATGTCGGTGATCAGTCCCCACTCGAACCGCGTGCGCAGCCGGTCTTCCAGCGTTTCCAGGCGCTTCGGGGGCCGGTCGGAGGAGACGACGATCTGCTTGTTCGCGTTGTGCAGCGTGTTGAAGGTGTGGAAGAACTCCTCCTGAGTCCCTTCCTTGCCTTCCAGGAACTGGATGTCGTCGACGAGCAGGATGTCGATGTCGCGGTAGCGGCGCTGGAAGGCCACCTTCCGGTCGTCGCGCAGCGAGTTGATGAAGTCGTTGGTGAATTCCTCGGTCGACACGTAGCGCACGCGCATCCCGGGGAACAGCCGTTGCGCGTAGTGCCCGACGGCGTGCAGCAGGTGCGTCTTGCCGAGCCCGGACTCGCCCCAGATGAAAAGCGGGTTATACGCGCGGGAAGGCGCTTCGGCGACCGCGAAGGCGGCCGCGTGCGCGAACCGGTTGGAGGCACCGATCACGAAGGTGTCGAAGGTGTACTTCTCGTTCAGGCGCGTCTTCGAGGTCTGCGGTTGCGCGGGCGCCGTGTAGGGCTGGCCGGCGGCCGGTTGCCCGGAGAACATCGGCCAGATTTCGTGCGCGGCGGCGAGCGCGTCGCCCTCTTCGTCGACCTCGTCTTCGCCGTCGTCTTCGGGAGGCGCCGGCTCGGCCCCCGCGCGCGTGCGGTGCAAGGGCGGGAGCATGCCGTCGTCCAGCGGAGGCATCACCGGCGGGAGCGGCGGCGCGTCGGGGGCGCCGTTTTCCGCTCGCGCGGGTGACGGAGCGTACTGGGCCTGGGGCGCCGGGGCGACCTCTGTGCTGTCGACCTTGACCGCGAGTGACACGGGACGGCCGAGACGCCGCGACAGCGCGTGGGTGATCGGCTCGCGCAGCGCGCGCTCGATCGCCTCCTTCGCGAAGTCGCTCGGTGCGGCGAGCAACGCGGTGCCATCGAGCAGGCCGATCGGCCGCGTGACGCGCATCCATGCGCGCTGCTGGGGGGACAGGGTGCCGTCCGACAGTTCACGGACGACCTGCTCCCAGACGACACCCAGGTTCATCTGGTGCTCGGACACCGACTTCGCTCCCCTCCCCTCGTCCACCCCAGACGAAATCACCCTCGCCGGCTACCGGCCCACTCCATCGAGCGGCTTCGGCGGCAACGACGATGACCGCGCGCAGCGGTCATCCACAGAGTTGTCCACAACTGTGCACTAATGTACGGCGACCCGCAGCGACTCCATCTGCGGGTGCAACCTACGCCAGCCAGAGCCTCCACACCTTTTCGTCGGCGGCGCCGAGCCCCACGGACGGGGTGACTCAAGAGGAGACACGCTAACAAGCCTCGCGCTGTCAGACAAGACGCCGTGTGGGAGAAGGATTCCACGCTCTACGCGCCGTCGCCAGTCGATCCTCGACCGTACTGGCGGGGGCCGGTTGCCAGGTCACCGAAGCGAGTGCGTACTCTCGTAAAGTACCCCGCTTGCCGCGGGCGCCTTCGCGTGTCCGCGTTCGCGAGTCCGGGGACACCAGACCTGACGGTGGCTTGGCGCCGCCGGTATGTCGAGACCAGGAGAAGCAGAGTCGTGAGCAAGGGTAAGCGCACCTTCCAGCCGAACAACCGCCGACGCGCCCGCACGCACGGATTCCGGTTGCGCATGCGCACCCGTGCCGGCCGGGCGATCCTTTCGGCCCGTCGTCGCAAGGGCCGCGAGAAGCTGTCCGCCTGATCGCGCCACCGCCAGGCGCATCCCATGCTGCCCGCGGCCGCGCGTCTGCGGCGAAGTGAGGACTTCCGCGAAGTGATGCGCCGCGGGTCCCGTGCGGGGCGGCGGCGTCTGGTCGTTCACGCGTTGCAGGCCCAAGACCCGTCCGCGGCACCGTCGCGGGCGGGTCTTGTGGTGAGCAAGGCTGTCGGCAATTCGGTGGTCCGGCATCGGGTGAGCAGGCGGCTGCGGCATCTGGTCGCGGCTCGTCTCGGAACCGTGCCGCCCGCCACGGCGTTGGTGATACGGGCATTGCCGCCGGCGGCGACGGCGTCCAGCGCGGAACTCGGCGCGGACCTCGACGCGGCGCTCAAGCGGCTGAGCCTCCTGAAGGACCGGCGCCCCGACCGGTCCGGCGACCACGACGACGATGGGCCTGCGGTGTGAACGAGAACACGACCGCGATCGGCGACGAGACCCAGCATGTCAACCGCCCGGGCCCCGTCGCCTGGGTTCTGCTGCTCCCGCTTCGCCTCTATCGCAGATGGATCTCCCCCTTCCTCCCGCCGAGCTGCCGCTTCTACCCGAGCTGCAGCACGTACGCGGTTGAGGCCCTGACCCGCTTCGGCGCCGCTCGCGGTTCGTATCTCGCGGTGCGCCGGTTGCTGCGATGCGGCCCGTGGACGATGCCCGGCCGCGACCCGGTGCCCGAGAAGTTCTCCTGGCGCCACACCAGACCTGGTTTCTCAACCGAGGAGTAGCTCAGTGCTCGACTTCATCTACTACCCCGTGTCCTTCATCCTCTGGTGTTGGCACAAGGTCTTCGGCTTCGTCTTCGGGGACAACAACGCGATCGCCTGGATCCTGGCGATCATGTTCCTGACCTTCACGGTCCGCGGCATCATGTTCAAGCCGTTCGTGAAACAGGTCCGGTCGATGAAGAAGATGCAGGATTTCGCGCCGGAACTGAAGAAGATCCAGAAGAAGTACGCGAACGACAAGCAGCGCCAGGCGCAGGAGATGCAGAAGCTCCAGCGCGAGCACGGTGTCAACCCGCTCGGCAGTTGCCTCCCGATGGTGTTGCAGATCCCCGCGTTCATCGGTCTGAACTGGGTGTTGCGCGCGTTCTCGATCCAGCCGAAGGACGGCAGCCCGAAGACCAACAACTACTTCTTCGATCAGGCCGGGGTGGATTCCTACATCCACGCCAAGCTGTTCGGGGTCAACATCGGTGACGCCATCCACCACGCGTCGGTTCTCGGCGGTACCGGCGGCGGCTGGAACTGGAACGTCGCCCCGGTCGCCATCCCGCTGATGATCCTGGCGAGCATCCTGACCCACCTGACCGCGCGACACTCGGCGCAACGGCAGACGGTCACCGCGCAGGGGAATCCCCAGACCGCGATGATGCAGAAGCTGACGATGTACATCTTCCCGCTCGGTGTGCTCGTCTTCGGTGCGTTCTTCCCGATCGGCCTGCTCGTCTACTGGCTGTCCAACAACGGCTGGACCCTGATGCAGCAGCGTCTGGTCTACACGCGGATCGACAAGGAAGAGGAAGCGAAGAAGGTCGAAGCGAAAGAGAAGCGCGACTCGCTCGCCCCGAAGCCCGGCGCGAAGCCCAAGCCCGGCCAGAAGCCGGCGCAGCAGAGCAAGCCCGCCGCCGAGGAGAGCGAATCGGCAACCGACGACGCTTCGTCGAACGGCAGCAAGCGGAACGCCAAGGCCGGCTCGCCACACCGGTTCGCCCAG
Organism: Amycolatopsis alkalitolerans; assembly: GCF_006152065.1. Classification (GTDB taxonomy): domain Bacteria; phylum Actinomycetota; class Actinomycetes; order Mycobacteriales; family Pseudonocardiaceae; genus Amycolatopsis_E; species Amycolatopsis_E alkalitolerans. The sequence continues at coordinate 53,140 of NZ_VDFW01000006.1, read as the reverse complement.
CAGCCGCAGCGCCCGAGGGCCGGGCAGGCACAGCAGCGGAAGAAACCGGCATCGGGCGGCAAGAATCCAGGACAGAAAGGCTCGGGGCAGAAGCGTCGCTGACGGCTTCCCCGGGAGAGGAGACGAAAGATGTCTGAGACGGTCGAGGTGATCGAGGCCGAGGGTAGTGCCGAGGCCGAAGAGAGCGGTCCGACCAACGCGGAACTGCTGGTTCGGGAAGGCGACATCGCGGGGGACTATCTCGAACGCCTGCTGGATCTGCTGGACTACGACGGCGATATCGATCTGGATGTCGAAGCGGGTCGCGCGGTGGTGAGCATTGACGGCGGGGACGATCTGGAGAAGCTGGTCGGCAGCCGGGGCCAGGTGCTCGAGGCGCTGCAGGAGTTGACGCGGCTCGCGGTCCAGCAGGAGACCGGTACGCGGAGCCGGCTGATGCTGGACATCGCCGGCTGGCGGGCGGGGCGCCGGGCGGAACTGCGCGAACTCGGCCGCTCCACCGCGGAGTCGGTGGTGGCCTCCGGTGAGAAGGTGCGACTCCAGCCGATGAGCCCGTTCGAGCGGAAGGTCGTGCACGACGCCGTGGCGGCGGTGGAGGGTGTGCGGAGCGAGAGCGAGGGCGAGGAGCCCAAGCGTCGCGTCGTGGTGCTCCCCGACAACGAGGACTGACGAACCAGGATTCGGAAACGGCCCGCCGGGAATACGGCGGGCCGTTTCTTTATGCGCCCCGTTTCACGTGAAACGGGTCCGCCTCCCACTCTTGATGTTGGCGTCGGGGACAATTGGCGCCGACGCAGGTTTCACGTGAAACGGGGTGAGGAGTGGCGGACGTCAGACGCGCGGCTGCTGAGGTGTTCGGTGCCGGACTGAGCCGGGCCGAACGGTTCGCTGCGCTACTGGAGCGGCACGGTGTCGAGCGCGGCCTGATCGGTCCCCGTGAGGTCGACCGGCTCTGGGAACGGCACCTGCTCAACTCGGCGGTGATCGGTGAGCGCATCCCGCCGGAGGTCGAGGTGGTCGATGTCGGCTCCGGCGCCGGCCTTCCGGGAATCCCGCTCGCGATCGCGCGGCCGGACCTTCGGATCACGCTCGTGGAGCCGATGGCGCGTCGCGTCGAGTGGCTGACCGAGGTGGTCGACGACCTCGATCTGGATGTGCGCGTCCTTCGGGGGCGAGCCGAGGAGAAGGCGGTGCGGGCGGAGATCGGGACGGTGGATGTCGTGACCGCCCGGGCGGTCGCTCCCCTGGCCCGGCTGGTGGGCTGGTGCCTCCCCCTTCTCCGCGAGGGTGGCATGATGCTTGCAATGAAGGGGGCCAGCGCGCGGGACGAAGTCGCCCGCGACGCGGACGCGGTAACTCGGGCCAGCGGCGGTACGCCGACGGTCTCCGAATGTGGAGCCGGCCTCGTGGAGGTCCCCACCACCGTTGTGATTGTCGAGCGAATCCGCCCGCAGGCGTCGGCGCACGGGAAACGCCGTCGAAACACTGTCGGTGTCCGGTCGAAGCGGGCGGGATGAAAAGATGGCCATGTTCCACGTGAAACCGTGCGGTGTGCGCGGTGGAATGTCGATACCTGAGAGGTGGCTCGGCCGGTGACCCCGCCTGCAGCAGACTGGACTCCGATCGCCGAAGAGGCCGAGCGCGCAGCGCGCGTTCTGCATCCCGAATCGAATATGCTCCCCCGTCCCGACAACCGCCGGGTTCTGACGGTCGCCAACCAGAAGGGCGGGGTCGGCAAGACCACCAGTGCGGTCAACCTCGCCGCCGCGCTCGCGGTGCACGGGCTCAAGACACTGGTGATCGACCTCGACCCGCAGGGCAACGCCAGTACGGCGCTCAACGTGGACCACCGCTCGGGCACCCCCTCCGTGTACGAGGTCCTCCTCGGCGAGGTTCCGCTTGCGGACGCGGCGGCCGTCAGCGAGCAGTCGCCCAACCTTCTGTGCGTGCCCGCGACGATCGACCTCGCCGGTGCCGAGATCGAACTCGTCGAGATGGAGAACCGCGAGTCCCGCCTGAAGGAGGCGCTGTCGGTCGAGGCCATCGACCAGATCGGCGCGGACTACATCTTCATCGACTGCCCGCCCTCGCTCGGCCTGCTTACGGTCAACGCGATGGTCGCGGCGCGCGAGGTGCTCATCCCGATCCAGTGCGAGTACTACGCGCTGGAAGGCCTCGGGCAGTTGCTGAGCAACATCGATCTCGTGCAGAAGCATCTGAATCCCGGCCTGTCCGTGTCCACGATCCTGCTCACGATGTACGACGGCCGGACGAAGCTGGCCGACCAGGTGACCGCCGAGGTTCGCGGCCACTTCGGTGACGTCGTCCTCAAGACGGTCATCCCTCGCAATGTGAAGGTCTCGGAGGCGCCCAGCTACGGCCAGACCGTGCTGGCGTACGACCCGGGCTCGCGCGGCGCGATGAGCTATGTGGACGCCGCGAAGGAGATCGCCGAACGCGGAAGCACCAACGGATCGAGGAGCGGAACGTTATGACGGAGCGCAAAGGAGGGCTCGGCCGCGGCCTCGCGGCGCTGATTCCCACCGGACCGGCGGTCGGCGAGCAACCAGAGGTCCGGCTCGAGCCGCCTTCGCGCAACGGCGACAAGGACTGGTTCGCCGCGAACAACGCGATGGAAGTGACCGGCGGCGAGGTGGCCGGCGCGGTCTATCGCGAGGTCCCCGTCGAGGCGATCAAGCCGAACCCGAAGCAGCCGCGGCAGGTGTTCGACGAGGACGCGCTCGCCGAACTGGAGCACTCGATCCGCGAGTTCGGGCTCATGCAGCCCATCGTCGTCCGGGAACTGCTTGACGGTGAGTACGAGCTCGTCATGGGCGAGCGCCGGTTGCGTGCTTCGCAGCAGGCCGAGCTCGAGAAGATCCCAGCCATCGTCCGCCAGACCGCCGACGAAGCCATGCTGCGGGACGCGCTCCTGGAGAACATCCACCGCGTCCAGCTGAACCCGCTCGAAGAGGCGGCCGCGTACCAGCAGCTGCTCGACGAGTTCGAGGTGACGCACGAGGAGCTGGCCGGCCGGATCGGCCGCAGCCGCCCCGTCATCACGAACACCATCCGCCTGCTGAAGCTCCCCCTCCCCGTGCAGCGCCGGGTCGCCGCTGGGGTGCTCTCGGCCGGGCACGCACGCGCACTGCTTTCCCTGGAGGAAGCCGAGTCGCAGGAGGAGCTCGCGACGCGCATCGTCGCCGAGGGCCTGTCCGTCCGCGCGACCGAGGAAGCGGTGACGCTGAAGAAGAGCGAGGCGCCGGCCAAGCCGAAACCGCAGCCGCGCAAGGCGATGCAGGCTCCCGGTTTGCAGGACTTGGCGACCCGCCTCTCCGACACGTTCGACACCCGGGTCAAGGTCGACCTCGGTCGCCGGAAGGGCCGGATCGTCGTGGAGTTCGGCTCGGTCGACGATCTGGAGCGGATCGTGGCCCTGATGGCGCCGGATGCGACAATTCGGACACCTGATTCCAATGAGGAATGACACCAGGTCATTTCGTCACGGTGATGAATAGCCGGAGGCCCCTTCGCGACCGGCGAGGGGGTCAGGCGCGGTCGATGGCGCGGGTGACGAGGTCGGCGAAGACCTCGCCGAGGCTCGTCCCGGCCGATTCCATCGCCATCGGCACAGTCGAGGTCTCTGTGAGCCCGGGCGACGAGTTCACTTCGAGGAACTGCACCGTGCCGTCGCGCGCGACGATCGCGTCGGTCCGTGAGATGTCGCGCATGCCGAGCAGCCGGTGCGCGGCGACGGCGAGTTCGCCGACCGCCTTGGCCGGTTCTTCGGTCAGGCGGGCCGGCGAGAAGAAGTCGGTCAGCCCGGCGGTGTAGCGGGCGGTGTAGTTGTAGACCCCGCTCTCCGGCACGATCTCGACAGCCGGCAGCGCCTGCGGGCCGCCGTCACGCTCGACGACCCCGATCGCGATCTCAGTCCCGTCGATGAGCCGCTCGGCCAGGACCGTGTCGCCGTACGCGAAGCAGCCGACCATCGCGGCAGGCAACTCCGACGCGTCCCTGACCACCTGCGTGCCCAGCGCGGAGCCGCTCTGGTCCGGCTTGAGGATCAGCGGCAGGCCGAGATGTTCGACGATCGCGTCCAGCACTTCCTGCGCACCCAGTTCCCGGAAGGTGCTGTTGGGCAGCGCGACCCAGGCCGGGGTCGAGAACCCGGCGTCGGCGATCAGTGCCTTCGCGGTCGGCTTGTCCCACGCGCGCCGGCAGCCCTGCGAACTCGTGCCGACATACGGCACCTTCAGCATCTCCAGGATGGTCTGGACCGAGCCGTTCTCCCCCTCGCCGCCGTGCAACGCGATCACCGCCGCGTCGGGACGTTCGGTGCGGAGGCGGTTCAGCAGACCCGCGTCGGTGTCCCACTCCTCGACGGTCAGTCCCTGCGCGCGCAGGGCGGCGGACAGCCGCCTGCCGGAACGCAGGGAGACGTCTCGCTCGTGCGAGAGCCCGCCTGCTAGAACTGCGACGGTGGGCATCACCACGCCGTACTCCCCTGAATGTCTATTGTGGACAGCGATCAGGCCGTGTCCGGGGCCGGATTCTCCGGCCCGGAAATCGGCTTCATGCTGACGTTACCGAACGTGCGGACCAGGTCCATTTCGGACTCGAGCACCGCGGCGAGCCGCCGCACGCCCTCGCGGATCCGCTCCGGCGTCGGGTAGCAGTAGGACAACCGCATCTGCCTGCTGCCGAACCCGTCGGCGTAGAAGCCCGTCCCCGACGCGTAGGCGACGCGGGCGGTGACCGCGCGCGGCAACATGGCTTTGGTGTCGACGCCCTCCGGCACGGTCACCCAGACGTAGAACCCGCCCTCGGGTCTGGTCCAGCCGCAGCCGGCCGGCATGTGCTGGTCGAGCGCGCCGAGGATCGCGTCGCGGCGCTCGCGGTAGTTCTCGCGGAAGGTCTTGATCTGGCCCTTCCAGTCGTGGGTGGCCAGGTAACGCGAAACGATCATCTGGTTCAGCGTCGGCGGGCACAGCGTCGCGGACTCGGCCGCGAGCACCAGCTTCTCGCGCACCGCGTGCGGCGCGAGCACCCAGCCGACGCGCAGCCCCGAGGCGAACGTCTTGGAGAACGAGCCCAGGTAGACCACGTTGTCCGGATCGAGCGAGCGCAGCGCCGGGTACGTCTGCCCGTCGAAGCCGAGCAGGCCGTACGGGTTGTCCTCGACCACCAGAACGCCATGCGCCCGGCAGATCTCGAGGATCTCCGCCCGCCGCTCGACCGCGAGCGTCACACCGGCCGGGTTGTGGAAGTTCGGGATCGTGTAGAGGAACTTGACGCGCTTGCCGGCTTTCCCGGCCTGGGCGAGCGCTTCGCGCAGGGCTTCCGGCACCAGCCCGTCGTCGTCCATGGCGACGTGCACGACCTGCGCCTGGTACGCCGCGAACGACCCGAGCGCCCCGACGTACGACGGTCCCTCCGCGAGCACGATGTCGCCCGGGTCGCAGAAGAGGCGGGTGACCATGTCGAGGCCCATCTGGGAGCCGACGGTCACCACGACGTCGTCAGGATGGGCGGAGACCCCCTCCAGAGCCATGATCTCGCAGATCTGCTCGCGCAGTACCGGGATGCCGTGCGCGGAGCCGTACTGGAGCGCTACGAGCCCGTCTTCGGCGATCAACTCGCCGATCTGGGCGGAGAGGCTGTCCAGCGGGAGCGCGGCGAGGTTCGGCATCCCGCCCGCCAGCGAAACCACCTCGGGCCTGCTCGCCACCGCGAACAACGCTCGGATCTCCGACGCCGTCATCCCGGCGGTCCGGGCGGCGTACCGGTCCAGGTGCGGGTCGAGGTTGTGTCGGCCGGATCTGTCGGGCGTGGAGGCAGTCATGGCACTTCGCAAGCGAGTCGGCGGTCAGTTCGTCGAGTGTAACCACCCGTCCTTGTGACTTTCGCGGCCTTTCGGCCTGTGTCACATCCGCTTATGCTGCAGGGGCGGTCGAAACCTTGTGGCGGTTCAGCACGCCCGTCGGCCGGTCGTGAACGTCATCTGGGAGGTCTGGTGTCGCGTCGCGTCGTGGGCGTCACGCTGGACAATCTGGACCTGCTGCCCAAGCAGTGCCGCCGGTGCGTGTACTGGGAGGTGGCGCCGCACCTGCGGGCCCAGGCCGAGGAGTACGGCTCGACCGAGGTGGAGAAGGAAGCCTGGGTGTCCAGCGTGCTGCTGGAATGGGGCTCGTGCGGCCGGCTCATCTTCAGTGACAGCCTGCCGGTCGGGTTCGTGCTGTACGCACCGCCGAGCGCCGTGCCCAGGGCCAGCGCGTTCCCGACCTCCCCGCCCAGCGCCGACGCCGTGCTGCTGACCGGGTTCCACGTGCTGCCGGAGTTCCGCGGCGGCGGCTTGGGCCGGACGCTGGTCCAGGCGGTGGCAAAGGATCTCACGCGCCGTGGTGTGCGCGCGATCGAAGCGTTCGGCGACGCGAAACCGGATGAGCCGGTGACCGACGCGACGGCGCACGCGTGCGTCATTCCGGCGGACTTCCTCACCGCGGTGGGGTTCAAGACCGTCCGGCCGCACCCGAAGTGGCCGCGGCTGCGCCTGGAACTGCGCTCGGCGATCTCCTGGAAGGAAGACGTCGAGGCCGCCCTCGAGCGCCTGCTCGGCCAGGTGACCGTCCAAACGGCTGAACCGAGCACGCTGCGCGCATAGTTGTCCACAAGTCTGTGGACGAATCTGTCGACTTGTCCACAGCGATGATACCGGCGGGACCGCTACTCCGCTTTCGCGAGCTCGTGGGCCAGCACGTCGGCGAACGTGAACGTGCCGGTCGGTTGGTCGCCCTCGCCCAGCAAGTACAGGCGCTTCACGGCGACGAGGATGCCTTCGGCGACCACATCGCGGAACGCCGGGTCGGACATCCGGGCCCGGTCGTTCGGGTTGCTCAGGTAGCCGATCTCGATCCGGACCGCCGGGCACCGGGTCAGGCGCAGGATCTCCCAGGTCTTCGCATGCGTCCGGCAGTCCAGCAGGCCGGTCCGCGCCGCGAGTTCCCGCTGGATGTAGCCCGCGAGCAACTCGCCCACGGTGGACGTCGTGCCGTACCCGTTGCCGAAGTGGAAGGTCGCGACGCCCTGGGCGTGCGGCGACTGGTTCACATCGCAGTGCAACGACAGGAACAGATCCGCCCCGGCTTCGTTCGCGAACGCCGCCCGATCGGCTTCCGTCGGGCCGGCGTCCGGGCCGCGCGAGATCAGCGCCTCCATGCCGGTGGCCTTCATCCGGCCTTCGAGGCGGCGCGCCAGATCCCAGGCCAGATCCGCTTCACGCACACCGTCGACCACGACGCCGGTGTCCGGACCGCCGTGCCCCGGGTCGATCACGATGCGCTTGCCGCGCAGCCGCGGCCCCGCCTGCCGTACCTGCTCCTGCTCGCGCAGGAACACCGGGCGGCCGCCACGTGCCCGGGGGGACAGTTGGCGCAGCGCGCGCACCGTCGCCGGACCGCAGATGCCGTCGACGGTCAGGCCGTAGTCGCGCTGGAAGTTCCGCAGCGCCTTCTCGGTACGACCGCCGAACAGCCCATCCGGGCGGCCGGCGTCGTACCCCAGTTCGGTGAGCCGGTCCTGCAGGGCGAACACGTCGTCACCGTGCACGGGAGCGGAAATCAGGTACGCGAGCGGGCGGCTGCCCAGGTGATAGGTCGCGCCGCGCAACACCTGGTACGTGGCGGGCCCGACGACGCCGTCGGTGATCAGGCCCCGGCGCTGCTGGAAACCACGGACGGCCCGCTCGACCTCGTGATCGAAGAGCACCTGCCCGTCCCGCTCGCCAATCGTCTTGAGCAGGCCCAGCGACATCAGCATCGACCGGATCTCAGCGACGTCTTCACCGGCGTCACCGCGGCGGAGTACCCGCATGCACTCCTCGCTCTTCCTTGGGCACCGGCGTGGCGAATCCGGTGCGGCACAGACAGTTTCGGGCAGCTGGCCCGGACTCCTATTCTGCCTTGTGGACTCTGCGTGATCACGCAGGGCCGGTGGGTGCGTCAGCCGGCCTTGTCGAAGGCAGCAAGAAACCCGGGGGCCGTCCAGAGAAGACGCGGGCCCCCGGGTTCAGGTTGCCTCGCTCAGGCGAGAACGTCGGAAAGATCCGAGAGCAGCGCGGCCTTCGGCTTCGCCCCGACGATCTGCTTCACCGGCTTGCCACCCTGGAACAGGATCAGCGTCGGGATCGACATCACCTGGTAGTCGCGCGCCGTGCCCGGGTTCTCGTCGATGTCCAGCTTGGCGATCTTGATCTTTTCCTTGTGCTCGGTCGCGATCTCCTCAAGCACGGGCGCGACCATCTTGCACGGCCCGCACCAGGGCGCCCAGAAGTCGACCAGCACCGGGGTCTCGCTGGTCAGCACGTCGTCCGCGAACGAGTTGTCGGTCACCTTCACGGTGTCGGACATGGATCTTCTCCTTACCTGTGGGATATGGAGCCAGCTGGTCAGTTGGCCGGACCGTAGCCGCCGCCGACCAGTTCCGGTGCGGTTTCGGCGTGTTCGGTTTCGGCGTGTTCGGCGAGCCAGCGCTCCGCGTCGATCGCGGCGCTGCAGCCGGAACCCGCGGCGGTGATCGCCTGGCGGTAGGTGCGGTCGACGAGGTCGCCGGAGGCGAACACCCCGGGCAGGTTCGTGTACGAGGTCCGGCCCTTCGTCAGCACGTAGCCGTCCTCGTCGAGCTCGACCTGGCCCTTGACCAGCGCACTGCGCGGGTCGTGGCCGATGGCGACGAAGAAGCCCGTGACATCCAGCGTCGACTCCTCGCCGGACACGGTGTCACGCAGCTTGACCCCCTGCACCTTGCCGTCGCCCAGCACCTCGGCGACCTGCTTGTTCAGCGCCCAGCGGATCTTGTCGTTCGCGCGGGCGCGCGCCAGCATGATCTTCGAGGCGCGGAACTCCTCGCGCCGGTGGATGACGGTCACCGACTTCGCGAACTTCGTGAGGAAGGTCGCCTCCTCCATGGCCGAGTCGCCACCACCGATGACCGCGATGTCCTGGTCGCGGAAGAAGAACCCGTCACAGGTCGCACAGGCCGACACTCCGTGGCCCAACAGCTCCTGCTCGCCGGGCACGTGCAGATAGCGCGCGGCGGCGCCCATCGCGAGCACCACGGCCTTGGCCGCGTAGCGGACGCCGTTCGCGGTCACGTACTTGGTCTCACCGGTCAGCTCGACCTCTTCGACGTCCTCCGCGCGCAGCTCCGCGCCGAAGCGCTCCGCCTGCTTGCGCATCTCGTCCATGAGGTCGGGACCCTGGATCCCGTCTTTGTAGCCCGGGTAGTTCTCCACCTCGGTCGTCGTCATCAGCGCGCCACCGAACTGGGAACCCTCGAACACCAGTGGCTCGAGCTGTGCTCGCGCGGCGTACACCGCCGCCGTGTACCCAGCCGGTCCGGATCCTACGATGATCAGGTTCCGAACGTTTTCCGCTGCCACCCGTGACCTCCACTCGTCGTGACCTGCGTACCAGGCTCAACACGATCGTAAGGTCAGGTGTTCCCGGCGGTGACGCCCGTCGCGCCTGGTGAAAAACTACTTGCCCACGACCTGGTCGAGCAGGGGTTTCGGGCCGCATTCGGGCGAAAGCGCGACGAGGCGGAACTCCGCCAGCTTGCCCGTGGTGAGCAGCACCAGCACGGCGGGCTTGCCGTCGACCGTGCCCGGCCGGACCCCGATCGGCGAAGCCGTCGCCGCGAACCCGGCCTGCTGCAGGCAGGTGCTCAGCCCGTTGGCGTCACCGAGCGGGCCGTAGTCCTTCACGCCGGTGCTCAGCCGCCCGACCGCGGCCTGCGGCTGGTCACTGCGGATGGCCAGCTCGGAGCCGCCCGGCTGGCTGCTCGACGGCGGCTCCGCGACCGGGGTGCCGGTGGTGTTCGAAGAACCGGGCACGACGATGGCGACGGCGGCCACCGCGGCCGCGGCGACGGCCACCACGCCGCTGACCCAGCCGATGCGCTTGTTGCGCCGCCGCCGCGCCGCGGCGAGATCCACCACCGGCGCGAGCCCCCGTGCTTCGGAGGCGAGGGCGGCGTCGATCCGGGCTGCCACGTGCGCGGGCATCGGCGGCGCCGGCGCGGAGGCCAGGCTCGCCAGATCCGCGGTGGTCACTTCGAGCGCTTCGATGACGGCCCGCGCCTCCGGGTCGGCTTGCACGCGCGGCCACAGCTGCGCCGCTTCACGCTCGTCCAGCACGCCCGCGTGCAGGTCGGCAAGCAGATCGACAGACCAGGGCGGGCCGGCGGCCCCGATCCCCCGACTCTCGTCCGTCATCGTCCCTCCCGTGCTTGCCCGCGCTCGGCCCGAAGATTCCCGGCCACGCCGCTCATCGAGCCTCCCCTCGGCGTTTGCTTTCGGAAGTTGGGACGTTCGCAATCGCATCCGGGTTCCGCAGATGTCCGAGAACCTTCGCGAGCTTGGCGCGACCTCGAGCACACCTGCTCTTCACCGTGCCTTCGGCGATCCCGAGGAGCTTGGCGGTCTCGCTCACGGAGTAGCCCTCGACGTCGACCAGCACGATCGGTGCCCGCTGGTCCTCGGGCAACTGGTCGAGCGCGGCCTGGACGACCAGCTTGGTCTCCCGATCGGCCATCGAATCGCGCGGGGTGGCGGGCTCGCCCTGCCCGGTTTCCGGGAGCGGGACCGTGGGGCGCGCCTGCCTTCGGCGCATGCGGTCGAGGCAGGCGTTCACCACGATCCGGTGCAGCCAAGTGGTCACCTGGGATTCGGCGCGGAAGTTGCCGGCGGCCCGGAACGCGGAGATGAAGGCGTCCTGCAGTGCGTCGGCCGCCTCTTCGGGGTCACGCAGCGTGCGCAGCGCGACGGCCCACATCCGGTCCCGATGCCGCCGCACCAGTTCACTGAACGCCGAGCCATCACCAGCGGCATGGGCCGCGATCAGTTCGGCGTCCGTCGGTACGGCTGCGGTCACCCGCGACACACTACTGGGCGGGCAAGAACGTCAATTCGCCGATCTGGGACTGGTACTTCCCACCATCGCCACTCAGGTGGGTGATCCAGATGATGAAGTACTGACCCGATTGGGGCTGCGGCAGCGTGATGTCGGTGGACGGGCCGTTGAGGGTGGCCGTTCCGAGCACGTGGGTCGAGCCGAAATCGGGGTCGTTCGAGTCGGCCGCCCGCAGTTCGACCTGCGTGCCCTCGCTGCCACCCGCGATCGTCACCTTCGCCAGGTTGATCGGGTTGTCGAAGCTCGCGAGGATCCCGACACCCGTCTTGATCGTCGGGAGCTGCTGGCGGTACTGGTCCGTGCGCCATGACGTGCCGGGGTTGCCGTCGATCAGGTACTTCGCGCGGCTGGTGTTGTCCCCGGAGCCGTCCGGGTTGTAGACGGTGGCGCTCGCCGGCTCGACCGGGGCACCGATCTTCGGCTGCCCGGCCGGGCTGCTCGCCGGCGGCGGCGCCGCGGAACTCGGCGGGGCGGCCGTTGTGGTCGGCGCGGCGACGTTGATCGGCGGACCGGTGTTCGGGCTGTCCTGGAAGAAGCTGATCGCGAGCATGCCGAGCCAGGCCAGGATGCCGACCGCGGCGACGACCAGCACGGTCACGCCCAGGGCGAGCTTGCGGCGCCGCGCCTTGTCCTTGACCGGCTTCTTCGTGGTCCAGATCGTGCCGTCGTCTTCGGGTTTCACCCCGGCCGCGTTGATCAGCTGCGTGCGCTCCTCGGCCTCCGCCGCGAGTTCGAGCGCGCGCAGGATCGCCGCGCTGGTGCGGATCCCGCCGTGGCCGCCGTCCTCGATCGTGCGGACGGCGAGCGAAGACAGCTCGGCAGGCACCGACGGCACCAGCGAACGTGGCGGGACGAGGCGCTGGTTCGGCGCGTGCGGCGCCGCCGGGATCGCGGCCGGCCCGCCCGGCAGCGCCCAGCGGCCCGTCAGCAGCAGGTACAGCACCGCGCCGATCGCCTTGACGTCGTCGCGCAGCGTCGCATCGGGCAGCGGACCCGGGAAGGCCAGCCGGAGCGTGCCGTCCGCAGTGAGCCGCAGGCGCTGGGGATGGTCGAGGCCGAGCACGAGGCCCGAGTGGTGCGCACGCTCGACCGCCTCGGCCAGCTTCTGCACCATCCGCGCCGCGGTGAGCGGTGCGACGGGATGCTCGGCGACCAGGTCGATGAGGTCGGTGCCCTTGGTCCACTCCGTCACGACGACGCCAAGCAGCCCCTCGCCCGAGGTGATGCCGCTGCCGAGGCTGAGCACATCGAGCACGCGCGCGACGGCGTCGTGATTGAACTTCGCGGCGTGGGCGGCGCGTTCGAGGGTGCGGCGGGCGGCGCGGGCGGCTTCGGCGTCCGCCGGGTCGCCGACCAGCATCGTCAGCGCGACGTCGCGGCGCAGTTGGCCGTCCCGGGCCCGCCAGAGATGAGCGCCCGCGCGTTCGTCGATGCCGAACTGGGCAAGGAGCCGGTACCTGCCGTCACCGACGACACTTCCGGGCGCGAGTGACCCTCCCCGCGCGCGGACTCCGACCTGCTCACTCCGCTTCTCGTTCACCCCAGGCTCTCTCTTTCGCGCACAACAGTCGAGCGTACGCGAGTACGACCGGTCATTCAGGCGTATCCGTGTGTCAATTGTTACCGGCGCTTGATCAAACGGGTGATGCGCTTCGTGGCCGGGGCCAGTTCCTCGACCTTGAGCGCCGCGAGCACCCCGAACGACACGCCGAGCCCGACCATCCCCTGCAGGATCACCTTGATCCACGCGGTGATCCGCGGGCCGAAGTCCGGCACGATCGCGCCGGCCAGCACCGCCGCCACCACGCCGAGCCCGCTCGCCACGACGGTGAACAGGATGACCCCGAGCACGCGCTTGCTGCGCAGGTTGCCGAGGCTCACCCACAGCCAGACCTGACCCATGATCGCGCCGATCACGAACGTCAGCGAGTTCACCATCATCGCGCCCAGCACGATGTTCTGGTCGGACAGCAGCGCCTGGCACAGGTACAGCAGCGGGATCTTCACGATCGTCATCACGATCATGATCAGCGTCGGGGTGCGCGCGTCCTTCATCGCGTAGAACACCCGCAGCTGCAGCATGACCAGGGCGTACGGCAGCAGGCCGAACGCGGAGATCGCCAGCGCCTCGCCGAGCCGCCCCGCCTCCGTGGTCGAGTTCGCCCCGCCGCTGAACAGCGCGACGCCGATCGAGGACCCGATCACGCTCATCACCGCGGCGATCGGCACGAGCATGACCGTCGAGATCCGGGAGGCGTACGACAGGTCCGCGACGACCTTGCGGGTGTCGCCGTCAGCGGCGTTGCGGCTCAGCCGCGGCATGATCGCGGTCAGCAGCGAAACCCCGATGACGCCGTAGGGCAGCTGGAACAGCAGCCAGGCGTTGGAGTAGATGGTCACGCCGCCGGGATCACCGCTGGTCAGGACCCGGGTGTTGATCGTCAGCCCGATCTGGCTGACCGCGACGTAGCCAAGGATCCACATCGCGAGCCCGCCGAACTCCTTCATCCGGCGGTCGATACCCCAGCGCCACCTGAACCGGAACCCGGTGCGCAGCAACGGCGGCACCAGCATGACCGCCTGCACCACGATGCCCATCGTCACGCCGATGCCCAGTACGAGCAGTTTCGGTTCGCCCATGTGCACCGGGTCGAAGCTGATCTTGCCGGGCAGCGCCATGAACAGCGACAGCGTCACGATCACCACGAGGTTGTTCATCACCGGTGCCCACGCCGTCGGCCCGAAGATGTGCTTCGCGTTGAGGATCGCCGAAAGCAGCGCGAAGACGCCATAGAAGAAGATCTCCGGCAGCAGCAGCCGGGCGAACGCCGTGGTCAGCTCCGGGCTGGCCTTGCCCCCGTGCTCCAGGTACAGCGACGTGATGGCGGGCGCGGCGATCACGGCGATGACCGTGCCCGCGAGCAGGACCACCAAGCCCAGTGTCAGCATGCGCTGCGTGTAGGCCTCGCCGCCGTCCAGATCGTCCTGCGACCGCACGAGCAGCGGCACCACGACGCTGCTGAGCACGCCGCCGAGCAGCAGTTCGAAGACCTGGTTCGGCAGCGTGTTGCCGATGTTGAACGAGTCGTTGACGACCCCGGTGCCGACCGCCCAGACCAGCATGATCTTCCACAGGAAGCCGGTGATCCGGCTGACCAGCGAAGCGACCGCCATCTTGCTGCTGGACTTCGCCAATGAGGGCGTCGCGACGGCCGGCTTCTCGACCTTCGGCAGGTAACCGGTCGCGTCGAGGCCGGGACCTTCGCCGAACGAGGAACCAGCGGCCGGACCGGAGGCCGTGCCCGGCAGGCGCGGGAGCATCCGGGTGGCCAGCGAGTCGTACGGGCGCATCGAGTCGGGGTCGGCGACCGGCCATTTTGAGCTGGCCGGCACCCCGCCGATCCGTGGGATGAACACCGTCGCGTCAGGATCGTTCGGCTGCAGCGGCGGCGCGCCGAACGGCATGCTGTCCTGCTGCGCCTGTTCCTGTCGCCACGGCCGGACCGGCTGGCGGCGCGGCGGCGGCTGGCGCGGCGGTTGCTGCCGGGCCGGTGGCAGCTGGCCCTGCTGCCCGCGCGGCGGAGGCTGCCCGCGGCGCCCGTTCGTGGGCGGTGGTACCCGCCGCGTGGGTTGTTCCGGCGGCGGGTTACGGTCCGGCGCCCGCCGCGTGACACGTTCGGCGGGACGCTCGGGTGGCCACCCCGGCTCTCTCTCCAACGCGTGCCCCATCTCCGGCGGTCGATACGGTCACTCCAGGGTAATCATCCGCCGTTGCGCGCCCGGATCCGGCGATAGATCTGCCGCCCCGACAGCAGGACGAGCGCGACCCCGCCGGCGATGGTCAGCACGAGGGTCACCCAGCCGTACTGGTTCGAGCGCAGTTCGAACCGCGCGGGGTTGCCGAGCGGGGTGCCGTCCGGCGTGGTCAGCGCGACGGTGATGCTGAACCGGCCGGCCCGCAGCGCCTCGGCCGGGATGGTGACCTTGCGGTTCGCGCTCAGCCCGGCCGGCAGCCACTGGTCGCCGATGTCACCCGTGCGCAGGCCGTTGCTGTTGCTGAGCGTGATCCGCACGGCGACCTGCACGGGCAGCGTGTTGCTGAGGAACACCGGCAGTGGCGCGGAGCCCGAGGCGAGCGAGATCGGTACCGCGGGGGTGTCCACGGTGACCTGGCCGAGCAGGGCACGCAACTCGGTGCGGGAGTCGTTCGCGGAGACCTCGGCCGCGTCGCCGCTGCCCTGCCAGGCGGTCGAACAGTTGCGGACGAGTGCGTAGCGCAGCGGCATCAGCAGCTGGTCGGGGTCGACCTGGGCGGCCGGATCGACGGCCATCGCGGCGCGCAGATCGGCCATCGTGCTCTCGACCGTGCTCATCGAGTCGGTGACCTGCGCGGGAGTGGCCGCGGCGACGTCTTCGGCGGTGTAGTTCATCGACGCGCTGCCCGACGGGGCGGTGCGCAGCAACTGGGGAAGCGAGGCCGCGGACAGGAACTGGCGGTCCAGCAGCTCGCCCAGCGACTGGAGCAGCTGGCTCAGCTCGGCTTCCGGGAGAGACCAGCGCCGCGGCGGCGCGACGAGCACCGAGCCGCCGCCCCCGGTCATCCCGCGGTACGCCAGCGCGGCCAGCCCGTTCTGGGCGCCGACCGCCGGATCGTCGGGCGGGGTCGAAGCGGATCCTCCCGAGACGCCGGCGAGACCGGTCGAGACCAGCGAGTCGACCGGCTGCCCGCGCAGCGACGTGCCTTTGATCGTCACGCCAGCGCCGGCACTGCCGGACGACAGATCGGCTGGATCCGTGATGAGCGTGTTGATTCCGTTGGCCTGCAAGGAGCCCAGCGCGGCCGAGTCGAGTGGGCCGTTCGCCCACAGCACGCCCGGCAGCGGCTGGGCGCCGATGAGCTGCTGGACGTGTTGACTGGTGTTGAGCGCGTAGTTCATCAGATCGCCGCCGCGGACACCCGCGAGCGCGGACAGATCGGCGTCGGCGTAGGGCAGCTGGACCACGCACTGGTTCGCCACGAGCCGGCGCAGCGAGGCGAGCCAGGCCTTCGCCGCCTCGGCCCCGGAACCGGGCACGTTGCCCGTGGGGGTGCGGACGTCGTAGCCGTGGCTCATCGCGTCCACCGTGTCGAGCAGGTCGGGGTCGACCGCGTAGCAGAGCGCCCGGCGCAGCCGGGGATCGTCCTGCGCCGCGAGCGCCGAGGAGACCAGCGCGTCGAGCCGCCCACCGGGGCGCAGCTCACCGGCCAGGATGTCGTCACCCAGCACCACGCGACCGTTGAACGGCGCCGCGACGATCCGCGGCCTGGTGTCGGTGATCGGCCACAGCACGGTGACCTCGGCCGGCCGGCTTGGCGGCTGCGCGTCGGTCCTGCCGGGTGCGCCGAGTACCGGCAGCAGCAGGCTCAACGACGCGAGCCGGGCGGCTCCGCCGTAGTCCGGGGTGCCGTTGACGTTGACCAGCAGTGGATAGCTGCCGGGGCCGCTCACGTGCAGCCCGTTGGCGGAGCCGTCGAGGCGCACGGTGATGTTCAGCTGACCGGTCTGCCCCGGCTCGAGCGTGCCGGGTTCGACGTCGAGGAACTTGGTGCTGGACATCGCGGCGGCCGGGTTGCCCGACATCGCCGAGCGCACGCGCCGTTCGGTGCCCAGCTTTTCGCCGAGCTCCAGGCGTACCTGCAGATCGCTGATCCGGCGGTCGCCGGTGTTCGTCACGGTGCCGTTGACGGTGAGCGTGGTGGAGGTGGACGTCACCGTGCGCGGGTTCATCTGCGTGACGTCCAGCCGCAACCGGGTCGGCGCGTCCGTGGCCGGCTGCGCACCGGCCGACAGCGGTGCGAGCAGGACGATCAGGATCGCGACCGACATGACGGCGGCGAACCGCTTCACTCTCCGACTCCTTCGGTCGCCGGCTCTTCACCCGCGAACAGTTCGAGGGCCTTGCGCACGAGGGCACGCTCGTCGGTGTAGGCGAGCCTGTCCTCCAGGTCCGCGATGCGGACCCAGGCCACCTCGGTGACTTCGACGTCTTCGTCGGAGAGCTCGCCGCCGACGGCTTCCAGGACGAAATGATGCACTGTCTTGTGCACCCGCCGGCGCTCGGCCACGAACCAGTAGTCGATCGTGCCGAGCGGGAACAGCACGCGCGCGCTGATCCCGGTCTCCTCCTTGACTTCGCGCAGCGCCGTCTCTTCGACCGTCTCGCCTTCTTCGATATGACCCTTGGGCAGTGACCACAGGAGTTTGCCGCCGCGGTCGAGGCGGCCGATGAGCACTGCCCGCTCCCGGTCCTCGTCGACCACCAGGCCGCCGGCCGAGGTCTCGTCGACCGTGGTCATCTTCCTGCCGCGGCGGCGTCGCGACCTGCGTCGCGGCTTGCCGCCACCGGAGTGACCGGCCGATCCAGACATGCTGCGATGCTAGTCGTTGCACACGCTCAGCGGTCTCGAACGCGTAGTTGCACCCTCACTTTCGGTCGATCGGTAGGCTGGTTCCCTGTGTCTGTCCCCGTGAACGAACTCGCTGCCAAGCGGAATGCGGTGATCGAGCTGATGCGGATCTCGCCCTTGGCCGACGAGCTGGCCGGTCTGTTCGCCAAGGCCGGTCACCGGCTGTACCTCGTGGGCGGCAGCGTCCGTGACGCGCTGCTCGGCAGGCTGTCGGCCGACCTCGACTTCACCACGGACGCCAGGCCACAGCAGATTCTCGGGATCGTCCGCGGCTGGGCCGACGGGGTATGGGACACCGGTATCGACTTCGGCACGGTCGGGGTGACCAAACGCGGTTCGACCCTGGAGATCACGACGTTCCGCGCGGACACCTACGACCGCGTGAGCCGCAACCCGGAGGTGACCTTCGGCGACACCATCGAAGGCGACCTGCTGCGCCGCGACTTCACCGTCAACGCGATGGCGATCGACATCTCGACAAAGGAGTTCGTCGACCCGCACAACGGGCTGGACACCCTCGCACAACGGGTCCTGGACACGCCCGCCACGCCGCAGGAGTCCTTCGCCGACGACCCGCTGCGCATGCTGCGGGCCGCGCGGTTCGTCTCGCAGCTGGACTTCTCGCCGGCGCCCCGGGTGACCGAGGCGATGACCGCGATGGCGGGTGAGATCGAGCGGATCACCGCCGAACGCGTGCAGGCGGAGCTGTCGAAGCTCCTGCTCGGCGAGCATCCGCGCCGCGGGCTGGAGCTGGTGGTCGGCACCGGGCTCGCCGAACGGGTGCTGCCCGAACTGCCCGGCATGCGGCTGGCCATCGACGAGCACCATCAGCACAAGGACGTCTACCAGCATTCGCTCACCGTCCTGGAGCAGGCGATCGCGCTCGAACAGGACGGTCCGGACCTGGTGCTGCGCCTGGCCGCGCTGCTGCACGACATCGGCAAGCCCGCAACCCGCCGGTTCGAGGCGGGCGGCGGGGTGAGCTTCCATCACCACGAGGTCGTCGGCGCGAAGATGGTGCGAAAGCGCCTGCGTGCGCTGAGGTACTCGAAGCAGATCATCGACGACGTGAGCCAGTTGGTGTTCCTGCACCTGCGGTTCCACGGGTACGGCAGGGGCGAGTGGACGGACTCGGCGGTCCGCCGGTACGCCACCGACGCGGGCCCGCTGCTCCAGCGGTTGCACAAGCTGGTGCGGGCCGACTGCACGACCCGCAACAAGCGCAAGGCCGCCGCGCTGCAGCGCACCTATGACGAGCTGGAGGAGCGGATCGCCCGGATCGCCGAGGAGGAGGACCTCGCGCGCGTCCGCCCGGACCTCGACGGCAACGAGATCATGAAGCTGCTCGGGCTGCCGCCCGGTCCGCTCGTCGGCAAGGCCTGGCGGTACCTCAAGGAGCTGAGGCTCGACCGCGGTCCCCTCACGCATGACGAGGCGGTGGCCGAACTGCGGAGGTGGGCCGAGGAGAACGGCATCCCGTAACCCCCGCGGACCTTCGGGGGACTCTAGTGACGTGACCTCCCAACGAGCCGGGTTCCTGGTGACTTTGTTGCGCCGCGGTGCGCCCGCGATGGCGACCGCGACGAGCGACCTCGACGAGGGGATGGCCGACCCGGCGCCGGTCAGCGCCTTGCGGCGGATGCGCACCATGGCGGGTCAGGTGGACCCGGCGGTGCGCGACAACCTGCTGCTGCGCGCGACACGGTACGTCGCGATGGTGCCGCTCGCGTACCGGATCGTCGCGGTGCTCGGCGCGCTGGGCGAGTTCCTGGCCGGCGGCGGTGACTCCGCCGCGGTCGTCGTGGTGGCGGCGCTGTGCGTGCTGCTCAACGTGCTCGGCCTGCGGTGGCTGGTGCGGACGGCGCCGTTCCACGGTGGCGCGATGATGCGCCTGCTGGCGTTCGACGTGGCCTTCACGCTGATCGCGTACCTGGTGGTCGCGATCTCGGTGCCGGCTTCGTCCTTCGACGCGGCGATGCAGGTGCCCGGCAAGGAACTGCTCGGCGGGATCGCCCTGCTCACCCTCGTGCTCGGACTCGGCTACGGCGCCGGGCTGATGGTGCTGAGCATCCCGTTGCGGATGCTCGCGTGGTGGGCCAGCACGGGCATGTTCAACGTGAAACAAGGGTTCGCCGATCTCGGTACGATGCTCGGGGTCGTGCTGACCGCGACCGGCGCACTCGTGCTGCTCGGCCTCGGTACACGGCTGGCGCTCGCGTACGGGATCCGGAACGGCCGGCTCGCCGAGCGGGCACGGCAGCACCGTGCCCTGCACGACTCGGTGCTGCAGACGCTGGAGCTGCTGGCGCTGCCCCGGCAAGGCGAACCGGAACGGCAACTCGAGGAGGTGCGCCGGATCGCTCGCGCGCAGGCGATCGAGGTGCGGCAGCTGATCGAGACGGCGCAACGCGAGTCCGACGAGGAAGCGGCGCGCCCGCTGGGTGAGAAGCTCACCGCGCTGGCGGCGGAGATGGCGCGCGAGGGACTGCGGGCACAGCTGGTGATGGCGGAACTCGACGAGGAAACGCTGTCGGAGGTGCGGCAGCTGGCCATCCGCGACGCCGCGCGAGAGGCGATGCGGAACACGCTGAAGCATGCGGGCACCGATCAGGTCGTGGTGCGGGTGGACGAGGAGGACGGCGGGATCACCGTGGTGATCCGCGATCACGGCAAGGGTTTCGACGAGTCCAACCGGCCCGCGGGCTTCGGCATCAGTGAGTCGATCACGGCGCGGCTGGCCGAGGCGGGCGGCCGGGCGACGGTGGAGTCGAGCCCGGGCAGCGGGACGAGGGTGACGTTGTGGATGCCGCGGTAGCAAGCGCGGCTAAACCCGCTCCAGCGCCCCCGCCTCCAGGTGCTGTCCGATGGCGAGCGGTAGCAGGTACCCGACCGCGCCGCCCGGCATCGGGCCCCACGGCAAGGTCACGCCGGTCAGCGTCAGCAGGCCCCTGACCAGGCGGTACAGCTGCCGCAGCCCCTCGCGTTCCGGCGCCAGCGAAGCCTCCGGGAACCGCGTCGACGGGTCGTGCAGGAGGTTGCCCCCTTCGTTCCCGAAGCGCACCAACGTCGTCCCGGCCGGGAGCACGATCATCCGCTTGGCGCGGAAGAAGGTGAGCGGGGGCTCGCCGCGCAGCGGCGCGATCGGCCACTCCAGCGATTCCTGCTCCGGTGTCCTCGCGGGGTAAAGCAGCAACGAGCCCAGCAGGAACCGCGCCGCCTCCTCGACATGCGCGAACGCCGCCGGCTCACCGGCGTCCGGTCCCAGCACCTCCCAGCTCGTCTTCGTCCGGTGCAGGCTCCACACGCCCTCCACCCGTTCGCCGATCGAATACGCCGACGGCGGGATCCCGTACTCCGCCAGGCGCCGCTCCAGCACCGCGAGCACTTCCGAAGCCCGCAGCCCCAGCGGCGGTTCGGCACCGCGGTCGATGAGCGTGACCGCGTCGGGTTCGGGCGCCGCGACGGCCGGCGGATGCGGCTGTCCGAGCACCTCGGCCTCCGCCGCCGTCCGCAGTTCGGTGGACAGGTACGGCACCCGGTAGGAACTCGCGCGGATCCGCTCCAGCAGCTCCGGCTCCGGTGGGATCCCGTACTTGCGCAGGTAATGTGGCACCGCGGCCGGCCAGATCCACGCGCCGTCGGTGTGGAACGCGTCCGGCACGTCGGCGGGTCCACCCGGGTTGACCGTGTCCGGCAGCCGTCCCGGCCTGCTCACCACCACCGACGCGCGATACAGGTAGTCGAGCACCGGGCGGATCTCCTCCTGCGGCAACGCCTGCGGCCGCTCGGGCAACCGTGCCTGCCGGAACGTCACGTCCACCGGCAGGCCGGCCTTGGCCGCCAGCCAGTCGGGCACCTGCTTGCGATCCCGCGGGTACCGCTCCAGCTCCGCCTCGTAGACGCGGGCGGTCAGCCGGCCCACCGGGGACTGGCGCCAGGTGGGCTCGTTCGTGGTGTCGTAGTCGAACTGGAACGACGACGGTGCTTCGAGCGTGAGAGTGCCCTTGAACCAGGTGCCGGTCTCCGGCCGGTACATCGCCGACCGCAGTTGCGCGAACAGTTGCCCCAGCCGCGGCGGCGCGCACAGCGACACCGACTCGCCGTCGCCGACCGCCCTGATCTCGATCTCGGCGTACTCACCCACCTGCCGGAACTGCGCCGCCACGCGCTCCCAGCCGTCGGGCAGGATCGTGCGCACCGAGCGCGCGATCGCCCGGACCAGGGCCTCCGGCTCCCCCGTGCCGGGTTCGGGCCCGGCCGTGCCCGGGAAGTCGTGCCGCTCCTGCCACAAGGCGCTGATCTCGTCGAGCGTCGCCGTCGCGGTCAGGTCCGCCAGGCCCAGTTGGCGTGCGCGCACCTCGTCGCGACCTGCCCAGCGCAGCGTGAGCGATCGCGGGTCGCGGTCGGCGGCCACCTCGAAGACCTCGTCGTCGAACAGGCAGTGGGTGTGCAGGCTGAAGGTGGCCTCGGCCTGGTCCTGCGCGATCACCTTCGCCGGGCGGGACTGCCACTCGGTGTCGAAATCCTCGGGCGGTTCCTCGTCGGGGGCGGCGGCGAGCAGGAGCGTGCCGTCCGCCGTGGACCGTTCCGCCTGGAAGGCGCGGCCCTGCCACACCCCGTACAGCCCGTCCGGTTGGCCGGTGAGCTCGACTCGATACCGCACTACTCCCCCTTGTGAAAGACCAGTCAAACCTAGCCGACAACGCGCTCGATGGCGCCTTCGGCGACGTGGTCGCGAATTGCCTTCGGCAGGACATAGCTCACGGCCCCACCGGGCAGTTTCGCCCACGGCACCGCGATGCCGAGGATCACCGACAGTGGCCGGCACAGCCGGTACTTGCGTTCCTGCCGTTCCCGCTCGATCGGGAGCGAGGTGGTCGGGAAGCGGGCTTCGTCGTGGTGCACCAGGTTCCCGCCGTCGCCGCCGAACCGCAGCACCACCGTGCCCGCGCCCAGACGAACGAGGCGCTTGTTGCGCAGCAGCGTCAGCGGTGGCTCCCCCTCGGTCGGCTGGATCGGCCAGTCGGCGAGTTCGGCGGCGGTCTCCAGCGGTGTCTCGAGGCCGCCGGTTCTCCGGGCCGGGTGCAGCAACAGCGCGCCGAGCAGGAACTGGGCCGCATCCTGAACGTGGTCGAAGTAGCGAGGTTCGGCCGGCGCGGAATCCTCGTGCCAGGCGACCTCCCACCCCCTCTCCGTCGCGTTGAGGCACCACGCCTGGTCTGCCCGCGCCGCGATCCGGTACGCGTCCGGCCAGACCCCCTGCTCGCCCAGGCGCTGCGCCAGCACGACGAGCAGCGCCGGATCGTCGAGGTCCGGATCCACCCGCGTTTCGAGTGCGGCGGCGACGTCCCCGCTGGTGGGGCCGAGATCCCGTGGGTCGGCGCGGGGCCGTGGCCTGCCGAGCAGATCGGCGGCCGCGGTGCGTCTGAGCAACTTGTCGACATACGGGGGCTGGAACTCCTGCGCACGGATGTGCTCGAGGAACGCCGGCTCCGGCGGGGTGCCGTACTTGCGCAGGTAATGCGGCACCGACGCGTGCCAGACCCACGTGCCGTCGGTGTGGTAGCTCTCCGGCACGTCGGACTCCGTGCCGCCGCTGAAGATGTCCGGCCCCAGCCCGCTGCCGACCAGGACCGCAGGCTGCCGTTCCAGGTACCGCAGCACCCGCGGGATCTCCTCTTCGGGCACCTGCGCCCGGTCCACGACCGGGACCTCGCCCGCGCGATGCGCATCGACCACTCGTGCGTGCCGGAAGGTGACGGCGAGGGGTTGACCGGGTCTGGCGTCCATCGCGATCACTCTAAGCGAGAACGGGCGCTCAGACTCGCGGATTGCGCTTGACGGCAAGGAGATACCCGGCTCCGCCGAGCAGGTACACGACGGTGGCGACGATCAGCAGCGCGGGCGAGTGGCCATCGAGCGGCACGAACGCGGCGGCGACCGCGACGGCGACCACCTGGGTGACGTTGAAGAGAGTGTCGTAGAGGGCGAACACCCGCCCTCGGGACTCGTCGCCGACATCGCGCTGCACGGCGGAATCGACGCACAGCTTGAGCACCTGCCCGGCACCGGTGATGAGGAACGCCGCGGCGAGCGCGGTCGGCAGCCGCATCGGCAGCCCGAGCCCGGCCTGGCTCGCGGCCGCCAGCAGCAACGAGCAGGTCACGACGCGACGCTGCCCGAACCTCCGGACCAGGCGCGGGGTGCTGAAGCCGGCGAGCAGGATGCCCGCGGCCGCCATCACCGCGAGTTGCCCGAGCCCGGGCAGGCCGGCCTTGACGAAACCCACGTCGTGGAAGGAGTACCGCAGCAGCAATACGGTCAGGAGCAACGAGATCCCGTAGGACGCGCGGTGCGCGAACAGCGCGATGAATCCCGCGGTGACCGTCGGCACCGCGAGCGCGGCCCGGCCACCGTCGGCGAGACCACGGGCGACCGCGACGAACGCGTCCTCCGGTTCGTCGACCGAGTCGGGGCCGAGGCTGCCCCGGGCGAACCGCGACGCGATCAACGCGGCGACAATCGCGCCGAGCACCGCGAACGAGGTCGTCCACGCCGAACCCGTGTTGCCCGCGCCGAACAGCGAGCGCAGCAGGATCGCGCAACCACCGCCGATCACGGCGACGATCGCGCCGAGCGTCGTGGCCAGCGCGTTCGCCGTCACCAGCGCGGACGACGGCACGACATGGGGCAGCGAAGCGGACATACCCGAGCCCACGAACCGTGAGATGCCCTCGACGATCAGTGCGATCACGAACAGTTCCATGCCCGCCACGCCGAATCCGACGGCGGCGGACGCGGCGATCACCGCGAGTGCCCGCAACAGGTTCGCCAGCACGAGCACGCGGCGCCGGTCCCACCGGTCCAGCAGCGCACCCGCGAACGGGCCGATCAGCGAATAGGGCAGCAGCAGCACGGCGAAACCGCCGGCGATGGTCAGCGGATCGGCGCCGCGCTCGGGATTGAACAGCACCGCACCGGCCAGCCCGGCGCGGAAGACGCCATCGGACCACTGCGCGGAGAAGCGGGAGTACAGCAGCCGCCGGAAGCCCGGCATCGAGAAGTAAGCGCGCGGGCCGAGTCGCCTCACCCCAGCTTCCGCGCTCGCTGTCACAACACGAAAGCATACGGTGTCGAGCAAGGACCAAAGCACACGAAACCGATGCTGGTCACAGCGAAACGTGCCCAGCGTCCGCCCCGGCGAGAAGCTCGCACCGCGGGGGGCATGGGGGGCTCGGCCCCCCAACATGATGACGGAGGGGGCAGTGGGGAAGGTGGCCCGAAAGGACACCGAACATAGGTGGCCGGCCCACTCCATCTCGCCTCTCGGCGGCGTGGCGCAGTGCGGCTCCAGCCGAACGGTATTCCACAAAGGCTCTTCTCAAGTGGGCCCGGGGGACACGGAGTGCGCCGGCCACTCACTCCAACGGGCCGCGGCGGCGTGTTGTTCCCGCTCCGGTCGAGTCCTCCGCGCGGGGGGTGGGATCATGGCTGGCGTGCCAGCGGACGCCGAGGTTGAACCGGGCTCGCTCCTGGTTGCCGCACCCACGATGTTCGATCCCAATTTCCGCCGGACGGTCGTCTTCGTCATCGACCACCGGGACGAGGGCACCCTCGGTGTCGTCCTGAACCGGCCGAGCGACGTGCCGGTCGACGACGTGCTGCCCAGCTGGGGCCGCCATGTGGTCGAACCGCAGTCGGTCTTCGTCGGCGGTCCGGTGGAGAAGAAGACCGCGCTGTGCCTTGCCGCGCTCCGGGCGGGTGAGACGGCGGCCGCGGTGCCCGGCCTGATCGGGGTACGGGGCCCGGTAGCGCTGGTCGATCTCGACGCCGATCCGGACCTGCTGGTGCCGAAGGTGCGCGGGTTGCGGGTGTTCGCCGGCTACGCGGGCTGGGACGCCGGGCAACTCGACGGCGAGATCGACCGGGGGGACTGGCTCATCGTGCCCGCACTGCCCTCGGACGTCCTCGCGCTGCCGGACCGGGATCTGTGGGGTCAGGTGCTGCGCCGCCAGGGCGTGCCGACCGCGCTACTCGCCACCCACCCCGGCGACCTGCAACGGAACTAGCCGCCGCAGGTCCCGCACGAGCAGCCGGCACATCCGGCCGGCACGGGCTCGGGGACGGTGAGCGCCGCGCGGTGCCCGAGTAGCCCGCCGGCCACGACGAGCGCGAACATCCCGACCACGCCGACGACGGTCGCGGTGATGGTGCCCGCCGTCGTGGGCATGACGAGCCCGGCGACGCCCGCGAAGATCCCCACGACCCCGGCCACGATCGTCGGCAGGCCGGCGATCTTGTTGCCGATCCGGAACGCGTCCTCGGACCGCAGGGTCGCCTCCGTGCGGACGCCGGCGCCGCGGTCGGCGAGCTTCTCGCGCCAGCCGAGCAGGCCGCCCCAGGCCACGACGAGACCGAGTACGACGGGTATCAACGCGATGGCGAACACCCGCACAGGATACGGGTCATTATCCGTTTCGACCCCCGGCCTACCATTGGTGTGTGAGTGAGGCAACCGAGGAGACACCCGGCCACCGCTACAACGCGGAGCTGGCCGGGCGGATCGAGCTGCGCTGGCAGAACTACTGGGCCGATCACGGCTCCTACAACGCGCCGAACCCGGTCGGCCCGCTCGCCGAAACCCCGCTCCCCTCGGACAAGTTGTTCGTGCAGGACATGTTCCCGTACCCGTCGGGTTCCGGCCTGCACGTCGGCCATCCGCTGGGCTTCATCGGCACCGACGTGTACGCCCGCTACCACCGGATGATCGGGCGGAACGTGCTGCACACCATGGGCTTCGACGCGTTCGGCCTGCCCGCCGAGCAGTACGCGGTGCAGACCGGGCAGCATCCGCGCAAGACCACCGAGGAGAACATCGAAACCTACCTGCGCCAGATTCGCAGGCTGGGCCTCGGCCACGACGAGCGGCGTCGGATCGCCACGATCGACCCCGAGTACTACCGGTGGACACAGTGGATCTTCCTGCAGATCTACAACTCCTGGTACGACGAGAAGCAGGGCAAGGCCCGCCCGGTGCTCGAGCTGGAGAAGGAGTACGCGCAGGACAAGCGCCGCACTCCGGACGGCCGCAACTGGTGTGAGCTGACTCGCAAGGAGCAGCGCGAGATCATCGACTCGCATCGCCTGGTGTACATCTCCGAGGCGCCGGTGAACTGGGCCCCCGGCCTTGGCACCGTGGTCGCGAACGAGGAGGTCACCGCCGACGGCCGGAGCGATCGCGGCAACTTCCCGGTGTTCCGCAAGAACCTGCGCCAGTGGATGATGCGGATCACCGCGTACGCCGACCGCCTGCTGGACGACCTGGAGTTGCTGGACTGGCCCGAGAAGGTCAAGTCGATGCAGCGGAACTGGATCGGTCGCTCGCGGGGTGCGCGCGTGAAGTTCGCCGCCGGCGACGAGAAGGTCGAGGTCTTCACCACCCGGCCCGACACGCTGTTCGGCGCGACGTACCTGGTGCTGGCGCCGGAACACCCGCTGGTGGACGAGCTGACCGCGGCCACCTGGCCGTCCACTGTGGACCAGTCATGGACGGGTGGCGCGGCCACCCCGGCGGACGCGGTCAAGGCCTACCGGCTGGCTGCCTCGCGCAAGTCCGAACTGGACCGTCAGGAAAACCGCGAGAAGACGGGCGTGTTCATCGGCGTCACCGCGGTAAATCCGGCCAACGGCAAGGAGATCCCGGTCTTCATCGCCGACTACGTGCTGATGGGCTACGGCACCGGCGCGATCATGGCGGTGCCCGGGCAGGACCAGCGCGACTGGGACTTCGCGAAGAAGTTCGACCTGGACATAGTCCGCACCGTGCGGCCGTCGGAAGACTTCGACGGCGAGGCGTACACCGGCGAGGGCCCGGCGATCAACTCTGGCTTCCTGGACGGGATGGCCGTCGACGAGGCCAAGAAGACGATCATCGAGTGGCTGGAGGAACACGGCCACGGGGTCGGCACCACCCAGTACAAGCTGCGTGACTGGCTGTTCGCGCGGCAGCGGTACTGGGGCGAGCCGTTCCCGATCGTCTACGACGAAGAAGGCACGCCCATCCCGTTGCCGGACAGCGAACTGCCGGTCGAACTGCCCGAGGTCGACGACTACTCGCCGCAGACGTTCGACCCGGACGACGCGGACTCCGAGCCGTCGCCGCCGCTGGCCAAGGCGACCGAGTGGGTCAACGTGACGCTGGACCTCGGCGACGGGCCGAAGCAGTACCGCCGCGACACCAACGTGATGCCGCAGTGGGCGGGTTCGTGCTGGTACCAGCTGCGCTACATCGACCCGACCAACTCCGAAGAGTTCGTCGCGCCCGAGAACGAGCAGTACTGGATGGGCCCGCGCCCGGCCGAACACGGTGTGCATGACCCAGGTGGTCTGGACCTGTACGTCGGCGGGGTGGAGCACGCGGTGCTGCACCTGCTGTACTCGCGGTTCTGGCAGAAGGTGCTGTACGACCTGGGCCACGTGTCCGCGAAGGAGCCGTACCGGCGCCTGTTCAACCAGGGCTACATCCAGGCGTACGCGTACACCGACTCGCGCGGTATCTACGTTCCTGCCGAAGAAGTCGAGGAGAAGGACGGAAAGTTCTTCCACCGCGGCGAAGAGGTCAAGCAGGAATACGGGAAGATGGGCAAGAGCCTGAAGAACGTGGTCACGCCCGACCAGATGTCGGCGGACTACGGGGCCGACACGTTCCGCTTCTACGAGATGGCGATGGGCCCGCTGGCCGATTCCCGCCCGTGGGCGACCAAGGACGTCGTCGGCGCGCAGAGGTTCCTGCAGCGGCTGTGGCGCTTGGTGGTCGACGAGCAGACCGGTGAGCTGCGGGTTTCGCAGGCGGAGGCGTCGACCGAGGACCGCAAGCAGCTGCACAGGACCATCGCCGGGGTCCGCGAGGACTACGCGGAGCTGCGGTTCAACACCGCGGGCGCCAAGCTGATCGAGCTGAACAACCACCTGACGAAGGTGTACGGCGCGAGCGAGGGCGCCCCGCGCGAGCTGGCCGAGCCGCTGGTGCTGATGCTGGCGCCGCTGTGCCCGCATATCGCCGAGGAGCTGTGGCGCCGGCTGGGCCATGAGGACTCGCTGGTGCACGGGCCGTTCCCGGTGGCCGACGAGCAGTACCTGGTCGAAGACACGATCGAGTACCCGATCCAGGTCAACGGGAAGGTGCGCGCGCGCGTCGTCGTCGCGGCCGACGCCGGCCAGGACGCGGTGCGGTCGGCGGCGCTGGCGGAGGAGAAGATCGCGGCCATGCTGGGCGGCGGTGCGCCCCGCAAGGTGATCGTCGTTCCCGGCCGCCTCGTCAACGTCGTGGTCTAGTACGGGCTCTCCAGGCCGATCTGCTGCGCGAGATCGGCTAGCAGGGCGTCGAATACCGCGTCCGGTTTGGACAGCGGGATCGGGTAGTTCCCGAAGACCTCGAGCGTGATGTGGCCGTAGAGCCGTGCCCAGAACTGGATCATCACGTACGTCGTGCCGAGGTTCAGCTTGTCCGGCGGCAATTCGGCGCCGGACTCGTTCAGCACCGCCGTCAGTTCGGACTGGAACGTGGCGAGATCCTCGCGCAGTTCGGGCGGGACCGCGTCCGGCGGCGGGATCGTCAGCCGGTGGGTCGCGAGGATGCGCCCCGCCGCGATGAGGAAGATCCGCCCGAACGGTTCGCCGACCCGGTGCAGCGCGCTGCCTGCCGCGGATCCGACCTCGCCCGTCGGCGAGGCGAAGACGAGCGTGAACTCCCTGGTATGGGTCAGCGCCCAGCGCCGGAACCCGCGGCAGATCGCGAACAGTTGCTGCGCGCCGTTGTCGGTGAGGCCGGCGACCTCCTCGCTCAACTCGGCGCCGAGGTCGGCGATCACGTCGAGCCGCAGGTGCTCGATCAGGTCGTCGCGGGATCCGTAGTACCGGTACAGGGCGGGGGCCGTGATGCCGAGTTCACGCGCGATCGCCCGCAGCGTCACCGCCTCCGGCCCGCGCTCGACGAGCAGAGTGCGCGCTGTCCGCCGGATGTCCTGGTCGGTCGCCACGCGCACGCGGCCCCTGCGCGTCGGCTTGTCCATTCGAGCATTCTAGAAGTTCCGCGCGCCCGATTCGCGGATAACGCGAGATCAGCTCGGTTTGCCCGGCGTGGGCGCCGCCGGTACCGATCACTCGGGGGGCTACGCGATCGGTACCGGCGACCCGATGCCCGCCGCCGGTGGGACCGGGAACGGACAGCTGAGGAGAGTCCGATGCCGGGCCGCCGGGACGGCCCGGCGGCCAGGTTCCCCCAAACGGGTGACGCTGACCGGACGCTCACTCTAGTGTCGCATTCTCGGGTGCGGAAGTTACAAACTTCTTCACATTCGCCAATAGTGGAGACTGTCGGCCATGCGAGAAGTTTTAGTGGTCGGGTCCGCGAACGCCGACCTCGTCGTGGCCGCCGAACGGCGCCCGTCCGGTGGGGAGACCGTCCTGGGTGGCGACACCACCGTGCTGCCTGGTGGCAAGGGTGCGAACACGGCGGTCGCCGCCGCGAAACTCGGCGCGGACGTCGCGTTGCTGGGCGCGGTCGGCGATGACGCGTACGGCCGCATGCTCACCGAATCGCTCCTCGCCGCGGGTGTGCGCACCGACCTGCTCGCCACCGTCGCCCGTCCGACCGGGATCGCGTACATCACGGTCACGCCCGACGGCGAGAACTCGATCCTCGTCTCGCCCGGCGCCAACGCCGCGCT
Organism: Amycolatopsis alkalitolerans; assembly: GCF_006152065.1. GTDB lineage: Bacteria > Actinomycetota > Actinomycetes > Mycobacteriales > Pseudonocardiaceae > Amycolatopsis_E > Amycolatopsis_E alkalitolerans. The sequence goes on along the minus strand of NZ_VDFW01000006.1, from coordinate 22,994 downwards.
CGAGCCGTCGGCGGTCGAGGGCGCCTTGACCGGAGTGAAGGTCATGGTGGCGTCGATGGAGATCCCGCTGCCCACGGTGGAGCGCGCCGTCGCGGCCGCCGCCGAGGCCGGGGCCTGCGCGCTGCTGAACCTCTCGCCGGCCGCCGCGGTGTCTGCGCGGACGCTCGCCGCGCTCGACGTACTGCTGGTCAACGAGCATGAAGCCGCGTGGCTGCTGGGATCCGGCGCGGAGCCGGCGAAGTTGCTCGAACTCGGACCGCGGTCCGCGGTCGTGACGCTCGGCGCCCGTGGCGCACTCGTGATCACCGGGGACGGCCTGACCGAGGTCGCCTCCCCCAAGGTCGAGGCCGTCGACACGACCGGCGCCGGTGACGCGTTCACGGGGGCGTTGGCCGCCTCGCTCGCGACCGGCGTCACGCTCGAAACCGCGGCCCGCAAGGCGGTCCGGGTCGCGGCGATCTCGGTGACCCGGCAGGGCGCGCAGCCCTCCTATCCTGCCGCGGAGGAATTGTCCGCGGGGTGAGCCGTGTTGTGACGCACATGAGCCCAGCGACGTTCGACGCGCTCCGGCGACAGGGCTACCTCGCGCAGCTGAAATCGCTGCTGGCCGCACGCAGACCGGGTGAGCTGGAGATCATCCCGCTCGACGAGGCGGTCGCCGCGCTGGGCAAGCAAAGCGAGCACGACGAGGGCTACCGCGAGGTCCCCGTCGCCGGGATCGTGGGCACGGTCGCCAGGGCCGGCGACTTCGACCGCGAGTTCCGCCCGCGCAACCGGAAGCTGCGGGAGCGCTGGGACGCACTCGCCGCGCTGTGCCGCGAACTGCCGCCGGTGTCCCTGGTGCGGCTCGGCGAACTGTATTTCGTCATGGACGGGCACCACCGCGTGTCCGTGGCCAGGGCGAGGGATCAGGACACGATCCGGGCCAAGGTGCACGCGATCTGCACGATCGCGTGCGCGCACCGTTGCCTCACCCTCGCCGATCTCCCGTCGAAGACCGCGGAGCGGATGTTCCTGGAACGTGTGCCGCTGCCCGACGACGTGCGTACCGGGCTGTGGCTGGACGAACCCGCCCAGTGGCTGCGCCTGGCGGAATCCGCGGAGGCGTGGGGGTTTCGCAACGACCTGAGGGATCGCTGCGCGCTGGCCCAGCGCTGGTGGGAGCAGGAGGTGCTACCCGTGGTGACGAAACTGAGGGCGCGCGGGGTGTGCCTGCCTCCCCGTGACGTGGAAGCCTATGTCCGTGCGCTCGCCAACCAAGATATGCGCCAGCCGCTTCCCCACCACCACCTCAACGGAAGCGCGAGGCGCTGCAGATAGGTTCATACCATGACCCCACTGTCCGGAGTCGCCGTGAGCCCGGGTCGCGCGCGCGGCCCCGTCGTCCGCGTCGCCGAACCGCTCGGTGAGCCCGCGAAGGCCCCGGCCCCCGCCGATCCGCAGGCCGAGGCGGCCCGGATCGCCCCGGCCACGCAGGCCGTCGCCGCTCGCCTGGAGGCGCTTTCCGAGGGCGCTTCCGGTGAGGCCGCCACGATCCTGCTCACCACGGCGGCGATGGCCGGCGACCCCGCGCTGATCAGCGAGGCTGAGCGGCTGGTGACTGCCGAAGGGCTGCCCGCCCCGCGCGCGATCTACGAATCGGCCAACGGCTTCGCCAAGACGCTCGCCGCCGCAGGCGGGTACCTCGCCGAGCGAGTGCGCGACATCGAGGACGTGCGGGACCGGGTCGTCGCCGAACTGCTCAGCGTCGAGCCCCCGGGGGTGCCCGAGTTCGCCACGCCCAGCGTGCTCGTCGCCCGCGATCTGGCCCCGGCGGACACGGCGGGGCTCGACCCGGCCAAGGTGCTCGCGCTCGCGACGGAGGAGGGCGGCCCGACGAGTCATACCGCGATCCTCGCCAGGGCATTGGGAATCCCGGCCGTCGTCGCGGTGCGCGGCCTGCTCTCACTCGAGGCGGACGCCCTGCTCGTCGACGGCGACACGGGCGTGGTCGAGGTGGCCGAGGCCAGCGCGCCGGTCCTCACCGCGGTCGCGGCCGGCCCGGCGGAGTGGAACGGCGTCGGGACCACTTCGGACGGTCATCACGTCAAGGTCCTCGGCAACGTCGGCTCGCCCGCCGACGCGCAGGCAGCGGCGGACGCGGGTGCCGAAGGCGTCGGGCTCTTTCGCACCGAATTCTGCTACCTGGACGCGGAAGCCGAACCGCCCGTCGCCGAGCAGCGGGCCGCCTACGCCGCCGTGCTCACCCCGTTCGCCGGGAAGCCCGTCATCGTGCGCACGCTCGACGCCGGAGCCGACAAACCGCTCGCCTTCCTCTCCCCGGCAGCCGAACCCAACCCCGCGCTCGGTGTGCGGGGCCTGCGCGTCGCGTTCGACCGGCCCGAGGTCCTCGACCGTCAGCTCGAGGCGATCGCCGGTGCGGCGCAGGATTCCGGGGCCGAGGTCTCGGTGATGGCACCGATGGTGGCGACCGCGGCGGAGGCCGCCTGGTTCGCCGAGCGCGTGCGCGCGGCCGGGATCGCGCGGGCCGGCGTGATGATCGAGATACCCGCCGCGGCACTGTCGGCCACGGAGATCCTGGCCGCGGTCGACTTCGTTTCGGTCGGCACCAACGATCTCGCCCAGTACACCTTCGCCGCGGACCGGCAGCTGGGCGCGGTCGCGAAGCTCAACGACCCGTGGCAGCCCGCGCTGCTGCGGTTACTCGAGCTGATCGGCTCCGCCGCGAAGGCGGCTGGCAAACCCGCGGGCGTCTGCGGCGAGGCGGCGGCCGACCCGGTGCTGGCGCGCGTGTTCACCGGCCTCGGCCTGACCAGCCTTTCGATGAACGTGCCCGCGATCCGTGCCGTCGGGGCGAGCCTCGCGGGCGTCACTCTCGCCCAGTGCGAGGCGATCGCGGCCCGGGTACTCGAAACCGCGGATCCGGCTGAGGCTAGGAGAACAGCCCGCGACGGGGATTCCGGATAACGAGCGAGCCCCCGTGTACGCGCCCGGAGAACACCAGCCGCGGCGTGCCGGGTCGGCCGTCCGTCCCGGTCTTGTCCTCGAGCGAGCCGTACTTGATCTCGGTGATCGCGTTGAGGTCGACCGCGGCCTGCTCGGGGATGGTCACCTCGACCGAACCCCATTTGCTGTCGAGCTCGATGTGCACCGTCGGGCTCGACACCTGGGCCTCGGTGAAGTCGAGCTTCGTCGAGCCGTACTTGTTCTGCACGATCACTTCCGGCGGCACGAGCCAGCGGCCGCGGCGGACGAGCGAGGAGTACTTCGCGGACAGCACGAGCCGCCGGTCGGAGCTCACCATCGGCGGCGGTGCCCCCAGCTCACGGTTCACCAGCCCCGGGATGTCCACCAGCACCGCGTTCAGCTCGCCGCGCGTGCGGGCGGCGAGCACGACGTCGGTGCGCTCGGTGAACTCGTCGAGATCGAGCATGCCACGGCCGATCGCCTTCTGCAGCACCCCGACGACGTGCTCGCGCTCCTCATCGGAGACTCGCAGGTTGCGGGGGTCGGCCGTCGCCTCGGATTCTTCGCCCATGGCTTCGAGGGTAGAAGCGCGAAGCCGGGGACGGATCCGGGAAAAACCCCGACTTACCCCTCGTCGGCGTCCAGGCCGTGCTCGATCGCGTAGCGCGCGAGCTCGACCCGGTTGTGTAACTGGAGCTTGCGCAGCGTCGACTGCACGTGATTCTCCACCGTCCGGTGCGAGAGCACGAGCCGTTCCGCGATCTGCCGTGACGTGAGCCCTTTCGCGACCAGGCGCAGGACGTCGGTCTCGCGGTCGGTCAGCCGTGGCGGGGGCGCCCCGTCGTCCGGAGTGTCGGCCATTCGCCGGTACTCGCCGAGCACGAGTCCGGCCAGGCCAGGGGTGAACACGGGATCGCCCTCGGCGGTGCGTTCGACCGCCTCGACGAGCTCCCGCGCCGACGCCGACTTCACCAGATAACCGGACGCGCCCGCCTTCACCGCTTCGAGGACATCGGTGTGCTCGCCGCTCGCCGACAGCACGAGAACCCGGGTGTCCGGCAGCGCCATCGTGATCTCGCGCGTCGCGTCCACGCCCGAGGTCCCGCCGAGGTTGATGTCCATCAGCACCACGTCGGGACGCACGGCGGTGGCGATGCGCACCGCGGCGGTGGCATCGGGCGCCGTCGCGCGGACGTCGAACCCGTTCTCGGTCAGATCCCGCGCGACGCCGTCACGCCAGATGGGGTGATCGTCGACGACCATCACCGAGATCATCGTTTCGTTCCCGCCTTCGGCACCCGAACCTCCCATTCGGTCCCGCGATCGGGACCGGTTTCCAGCGAGATCGTCCCACCCAGCTCGGCCACCCGGCCACGCATGGACCGGGCCACCCCGAGATGTCCCGCGGCTTCCGCCGCCGCGAGCCTGCCTTCGGGAATGCCCGGTCCGTTGTCGCGGATGGTGAGCACGATCTCCGTCGCGAGGTTCTCCAGCAGGATCCACACCCGCGCGCGGGGCGCGTGCTTGTCCACATTGGACAGGGCCTCGCGTGCGACGGCGACCAGTTCGGCCGTCATGGCGGCGGGCAACAGCACGTCCCCGGCGGGCGCCGCGACCTGCACCTTCGGCGACGCGAGCAGTTGCAGTGCCCTTCGCAGGTCTGCTTCGCCGGTGCCCGCGCCGCTCGGTTCGGTGGACACCAGCGCTCGCAACGCGATCTCCTGTTCACCGGCCAGCGCCGCCAGTTCCGCCGCTTCCCCGCCGACCTCCGCGCCGCGCCGGCGGACGCGGGCGAGTACCTGGAGCACACTGTCGTGGATCGAGCGCGCGAGCCGTTCCCGTTCGGCGTTCGCCACCTCCCTGCGCCAGGCCTCGGCCAGTGCGGCGGCCGACCGGCGCGCGGTCGTGGCGCTCATCCCGATCAGCAGGCCGGTCGCGACCAGCAGGACCCCGTCGCGGGCGACGTCGAGGGTGAACGCCTGCCGCGCCACGGCCGTCGCGGCGCCGACGACCAGACCCGCGGCCATCCCGCCGTAGCCGCCGAACCGGGTGCCGGCGGCCACCGGCACCCCGGCCACCCACACCGTGGTGATCAGCGGGTCCACCCCGGACAGCTGGGTGTGGCTGAGGATCAGTGGCGAGGTCAGCATCAGCCCGCACACGACCACGACGTCGAGGACCACGAACCAGCGCCACCGCCAGCGCAACGCCTCGCGCGAGTAGACGAGGCCGGTCAGGACCGTCCACACGGCCATGGCGCCGAGCACGATCCACGCGAGCGCCGGGCGCTGGAAGTCGTTCTGGTGCACGATCACCGCGCCGAGCGCGAACAACCAGGTCAGCACCCGCAACGCGATCCCGCCCCACCACAGCGGGGTGGCCGGTTCGACCGCGGTCGGCCCGAACCGCTTGGTCATGACTTCTCGGGCTCGTCCACGACTTCGGCCGGATCGTCCGTGGATGTGGCCGCCGCTGGCACATCCCTATCGTGCAGCACGTCCACCTCCTCCGGATGCGGATCCGTCTCGTGCAGCAGGGAACGGATGCCCGCGTTGAGCACCGCGAGCAGCGGCACGGCGAGCAGCGCACCCGCGATCCCCGCGACCACCAGCCCGACCGCGATCGCGAGCACCACCGCGAGCGGGTGCAGCTTGACCGCGCGGCCGAGCAGCAGCGGTTGCAGGATATGGCTTTCCAACTGCATCACCAGGATCACGATGCCGAGCACGATCAGCGCGGTGACGAAACCGTTCGTCACGAGCGCGACCAGCACGGCGACCGTGCCGGCGACCACCGAACCGATGATCGGGACGAACGCGGCGAGGAACACGAGTGTCGCGAGCGGCACGACCAGCGGCACCCGCACGATCCACAGCCCGATGCCGATCCCGACCGCGTCCACGACGGCGACCGCGGCCGTCGCCCGCACGAACGCGACCAGGGACGCGAACCCGCGGCGGCCAGCCACATCGGCGCGGGCGCGGACCTGCTGCGGAACGGCCTTCATCAGGAACGTCCAGATCTGGCTGCCGCTGGCGAGGAAGAAGATGGTCACGAACAGCGTCAGCAGGAACCCGGTGAGGATCTCGCCGACGGTGCCTGCCGTGGTCAGCGCGCCGGTCGTGATCGTCGCCTGGTTGTTCTGCAGGAAGCCGATCACATTGTCGATGAACTGCTGGATCTGCTCCTGGCGCAGGTGCAGATCGTTGATCAGCCAGTCGCGGACTTGGCCAAGGCTGTTGTTGAGCTGTTGCTGCAGTTGGGGCAGGCCGTCGGTGAACTGGATGACGACGAACGCGAGCAGCCCGCCGAGCACCGCGAGCCCGCCGATCAGCACGATCGCGGTGGCCAGCCCGCGTGGCACCCTGACCTTGACCAGGTGCGCGACGGCCGGCGCCAGCAGCGCGGACAGCAGCAGGGCGATCGAAACCGGGATCACGACGACCGACAGCCGGCCGAGCAGCCACATGATCACGTACAGCGCCGCGATCACCAGCAGGAACCGCCAGGCCAGCGCGGCGGCGACCCGGAGCCCCTTCGGCACGGCGCTGGTGGCGACGGAGTCTTCGCCGGGGAACGGGGGCACCTCGCGGTCGGTCACTCGCTCACCCTAGCGAGTTGGGCGTTTCGGACGAGCCGGGAAGCCGGCTACCCCGGCGGAGGTGTCGAGATCACCCGATCAGGCCAACTACCCGTGCACGATGTGCGGGCTGGCCGGGTTGTCTGCGAATCTTCCACAGACAGCATGATCCAGACTTCACGGGAGCCAGTGCGCGACATGACGCGACAGATGCCCGCCAGAGGCGGCCGAACGGCGCCGTAACCCGATTCCTTTTCGTAATTCGCAGCATTCTCGGCGTACTTCCGATATGGGTGAGTACGTATTTTGTCATGCCCTTTGACCGTCCGGATCATTCCTCCTATCAGGTGCCACACGATCAGGTAAGCGGGGTGGAAAAAGGATTGCGAGGATGTTTAACGTTCTCGGCGTGGGAGGCACGGATTCCCGCAGCCAACCCGCCGGTGGCTAATTCGAGAACACGAGCGAATCAGAAGCCGGTGTAGCAATTCGAGGAGAACTCGTGAAGTTCAGCAAGGCCCGTAAGGTAGTCGTCACGACGGTGGCGGCCGCGGCCGGTGTGCTGGCACTGGGGGCCGCGGGCTCCCCGGCGCTGGCGGCCACGAACACCGCGCACGAGGCGTCGGGAGCGGTTCAGTTCGACCCGCGGTGCGGTTGCTTCCCGGCGCCGCAGCCGGCCCCCGAAAAGCCCGCACCTGCCCCCGAAAAGCCCGCACCGGCGCCTGAGCAGCCCGCACCGGCGCCCGAGCAGCCGGCCCCATCCGAGCCCGGCACGGGTGGCATCGGCTGCCCTGCGGTCGTCCCGGACAACTCGACCGGTGCCGACTACGTCAACGCCTGGAACCAGTCCGGCACCTGCCTCGGCGCCGGCGCGGCAGGCCTGATCAGCTCCGCGTGGGCGGGAGCCATCCCGTCCATCATCCAGGGCGCCACCGGCTCAGTCGGCTGAATCGTCGCCATCACCACGAAGTAACACCAACAGAAGGGAACAGTTCCATGCGCAAGACCCTCACCCGCACCGTCGCCGTCCTCGCCCTCTCGGCGGGTGCTCTGGGCCTCGCCGGCGGTGTCGCCTCGGCCGACGAACTGACCGCTCCGGTGGCCGTGCCGTCGCACCCGACCGGTGCCGACTACGTGAACGCCTGGAACCAGTCCGGCGCGCTCCTTGGCGCCGGTGCCGCGGGCCTGCTCAGCTCCGCGTGGGCTGGTGCCATCCCGTCGATCATCCAGGGTGCCGCCGGCTCGCTCGGCTGAATCCTCTCCCGCTGACAATGGCCCGCCCGGGCAGGATCCACCCGGGCGGGCCATTTCTATCGATCCGACCGTCGGGCACGGTCGGTCAGGTTGGACCACACGCGGAGTTCTTCACACGATCGTGCGATCAAGTCGTGTCGAACGTGCACGCGCGTCCCGAGTTTTGGTTATGTCTTCGGTGCAAGGCCGTTTCGTATCGAGGCGAACCCATTCGAATTCGTTTCAGATACGGTAGTGAATTTTCTCGGCAGGAGATCGGTGAAGCAGCAACACACGTCCGTGGAGCGGGGTCCGGCACGCGCCGGCCGCTGGCTCGGACGTGCGCTGCTCGTGGTCGGCGGCGCCGTCGCCGGCACGGCCGCGGCGTGGGCGATCGGCACCGCGTCGGCCTCCGCCGCGACCGCGCCCCCCGCCCCGGCTCAAGACGTGACGAGCGAGCAGGCCACCCCGGTCACCGACGCCGTGCTCGGCACCGGTGACGACGTCCTGCTCGGCACCGAGCAGTTGGCGGGCGACTCGGCAGGAGCAGCCGTCCGCCTCGGCACCGGTGTCCAGTCCCCCGACAGCATCGCCCGTGGCGCAGAGGCCGCCGGCGATGTCCGGGACGCCATGCACCAGTTCACCCAGTATGCGGTGCTCAACCCGGCCGACCGCCTGCTCGGCTCCGCGGAGCAGATCACCCGCGAGCCGCAGGACGCGCCGCGCGTGATCAGCCAGGCGCTGACCCCGCCGCCGGGCTTCTGGAACTTCCTGCGCCCGGACGGTTCAGCGCTGATCAACTTGCCGGCCCTGCCCGGCACACACGGTGGTGGCCACCAGCACACGCAGGTGGAGCCGCCGGTCGCGGTCGCGAGTGCTCCGGCGCCCGCCGGCCCGATGGGTCCGGTCGCGACCACACTGCCCCGGGAGCAATTCCCCGCGGGCCATCTCGGTTCCCGGAACGAGCCCAAGAGGCCGGGCGGCGCACAGCCCGACCCGTTCCCGTTCGACCCGGCGCGTGGCCCGCTGGCCCCGTCCGGAGTCCCCTCGACGCCCGGCGGTTCCGCCGCCGGCGGTCATCTCGACGGTCCGCTCTTCGGCGTTCCCGCCAACGCGGTCACCGTTGTCGACGCGAGCGGCCTGCGTGCCGTCCGCTTCGGCCTCCGGCACACGCCGGTTCAGCCGGGCGCTCAGCCCGGCGTCACGCCTGACTGACACACGGCGGGGTAGCTGAACGCGCCCTGTCCGCCGTGCCTCCTTTGCCGGCAGCGCGTTCCCCGCACCCCGCTTGTCCCTCGCGAACCGACGTTCGCGACCCGGGTGAGTTCACCCATTCCACAAGCCCCGCAAGGGAACCCAAGGAAAAGGAGAAAGTCTCAATGCAGACCTGGGCAAAGCGCGGACTTCAGACCGCGCTGGTCACGGGTGGCCTGATGATGCTGGGCACCGGCATCGCGTCTGCCGACGAGAATGTCAACCCCGACATGCCGGCCGGCCCGCTCGACGTCACCGCGAGCGTTCCGGTCGACATCTCGCACAACGCGATCGGGACCCTCGGCAAGCAGGTCAACCTGCCGGAAATGCACAAGGAGATCAGCACCAAGCCGGTCACCGACAAGGTCAACAAGGCGCTCGCCCCGGTCACGAAGACCGAGGCGTACAAGGCGGCCGCCCCGGCGGTGAACACGGCGAACCAGGTCACCTCGAAGGCCACCGCGGCCACCCAGCAGCTCGGCCAGTCACTCGGCAAGGCCGGCCAGCGCGCGGACGCCCAGCCGTCGGTCACCTCGAACGGCGACCCGATGATGGGCAACAAGGTCGTCGGCAACGTCGCGCTGCCGATCCAGATCACCGGTAACGCACTGGGCGTGCTGGGCAACGCGTCGGTCGACTCCGACGAGACCCAGACCTACGAGCACCAGTCCGATGTGAACACCAGCGGTGCGGGCGGCGGCCTCGCCGGCAACGTGGTCAACCTCGACTGGGCCCTGCCGGTGCAGATCTCGGGCAACGCGCTCGGCCTCGGCGGCAGCGGCAAGACCTCCGGCAGCGCGACCCAGTCCGCGACCACCGGCAGCGAGACGACCACCGACGGCACCAACGGCGGGCTGGCCGGAAACGTGGTCGCCCCGCAGGGCGCCACCCCGGTGCAGGTGTCCGGCAACGCGCTCGGCTGGTTCCTCGGTCACGCCGAGACGGACTTCAGCGGCAACAGCCAGGCCTGCTCCGGCGGCTCGATCGAGAGCCACGGGTCGAAGGGCGCGGGCAGCGGGAACGTCGGCGGTGCGCCGGTCGCCCTGCCGCTCAAGGCCTCGAACAACGCCGTCTCGTGGGGCGGCGACGCGGACTCGGCCGGTAGCGCCAACGCCGACGCGTACGCGGGCGGAACCCGGCCCGGGATGAACGACATCCCGAGCTACATCCAGACCGACGGCGACACGTCGTTCCTGTCGGGCAACATCGCGCAGCCGCAGCCCGCCGCGCCGGGCACGGTCGTCGGCAACGCGGCGGCCTGGGTCGGCAACTCGACCGCCGGCAGCGGTGCCGACCGCCAGGCTACGAACATGGGCAGCACCGCGACGGCTGGAGGCTTCTCCTCGACCAGCGGCCAGAACTCGGCCGGATCCGGCAACATCGCCGACGCCCCGGCCGCCGTGCCCGTCGAGGTGTTCTGCGTCGGTGGCACCTGGATCGGCAACGCCAACGCGGGCGGCTGCGACAACACCGTCAACGCGACCGCGGGCTCCGGCACCTACACCAACGGCAACGGCAGCTTCCTCGGCGGCAACAGCGCGAGCGCGCAGCCGGCCGGCACCGCCGAGGTGTTCGGCGTCGGCGGGTCGTGGATCGGTAACGCGTCCGGTTCGGCCACCGAGAACAAGACGGTCAAGGCCGGTGGTTACAACGGCAGCCAGGGCAACGACTCGACCGGCGGCGGCAACGTCGTGCAGGTCCCGACGTCCGTGCCTGCCGAGGTGTTCGGCGTCGGCGGCTCCTGGATCGGCCAGGGCAGCGGCACCGCGAGCGAGACCAAGGACGTCACCGCCGGCGGCGGCGGCAACACCCAGGACGACCACGGCGCCGGCAGCGCGAACCTGGTCTCCGTCCCGGTTTCGGCGCCGGTGCAGGCGTTCGGTATCGGGGGCGCGTGGATCGGCCAGGGCCACGGCTCGGCCGACACCGACACCACCTCGACCGCGGGCGGCCACCTCAACGCCAACGGCAAGAAGGGCTTCGCGGCCGGCAACATCGGCGAGGTGCCGGTGTCCCTGCCCACCGCGCTGCACGGTATCGGTGGCGCGTGGATCGGCAACGGGTTCGGCGAGAGCCAGAACATGAGCGACTCGACCGCCGGTGGCGACGCCTCCGCGACCGGTGAGGGCGGCTCGGTGGCCGGCAACATCATCCAGGTGCCCGCGGCCGCCGCGGCCGACGCGTTCGGCGTCGGCGCGGTGTGGGGTGGCGTCACCGGTGGCGACGCCACCAACGACGTCTCCTCCACCGCCGGTGGCAACTCGCAGACCAACGGCGACGGCGGCTCGATCGCGGGCAACGTGATCAGTGGCCAGTTGATGCCGATCGCGCAGGTCTTCGGTGACGCGGCGAGCCTGACCGGGGTCACCCACGGCACCGGGATCAACAGCACCCAGACCACCTCGGGCGGCGACATCACGACCTCGGGTGTGGGTGGCGCGATCTCCGGCGACATCTTCGATGTGCCGGTGGCCGCGGTGGCCCAGGTGTTCGGCGTCGCGGCTTCGCTGGGCGGGGTCGCGCACGCGGTGGCGGACAACACCACCACCGGCACGGTGGGCGGGACCGACACCACCAGCCCCACCTCGGTCAAGGCGCTGTCCGGGCTGAAGAAGCAGTTCCCGATCGGTGTCGTGGCGCAGGTCTTCGACGTGCCGGTCGGTCTGCTCGGCGTGGTGACCTCGGTGACCCACAACGCGACCGACATCTCGGTCGCGGGTCACGAGCCGCAGATCGACCTGCCGATCACCACCTCGGAGCTGGGGGCCACGAGCCTGCCCAAGCTCCCGGCGATGCAGAAGTCCGAGCGGGCGGACCTGCCCGCACTGCCCACCGGCGGCCTGCCCTCACTGCCGTCGGTGCCCGCCGTGGGCGGTCTGAGCGGTGCGCTTCCCTCGCTGCCGGTGACGCCGGGCACCCTGCCCGGTGCGAACCTGCCTTCGCCGACCATCGGCGAACTGCTGCCGCAGGCCGAGTTGCCCGCCCTGCAGGGCGACCTGCCCGCCATGCCGAGCCTGGACGCCGCGAACCCCACCGCGGTGCTGTCCAAGGTGACCGACGCGGTCAGCGGCAAGGGGATGCACATCCAGGCGTGATCTGGCTGGCATGAATCGCGGGTCCGGGAGCAACGGCGCTCCCGGACCCGTTTCGCTGTCAGCCCAGCTGGATCGAGCGTTTCGCGAGGCCGTACCAGTAGCCGTCGATCACGGTCTCGGGCCTGGCGTCCCCGTCACCGGCGCCGAGCGAGACGAACAACGGCGCGAAATGCTCGATCCGGGGATGCGCGAGTGTGGCGGCGGGTGCCTTGCGCTGGAAGTCCAGAAGCGCGTCGACATTCCCGGCGCGCAGCATCTCGTCACCCCAGTGATCGAACTCGGCGGACCAGCGCGGCGGCTGCCCATCGGTGTCGCGGACCTGACGCATCGCCGAGAGATTGTGCGTGAAGAATCCGCTGCCGATGATCAGTACCCCGTCATCGCGAAGGGGCGCCAGCTTCCGGCCCAGCTCGAACAGTTCCCGCGGGTCGAGCGACGGCATCGACAGCTGGAGTACCGGGATGTCCGCATCCGGATACATTTCGACCAGCGGTACGTACGCGCCATGGTCCAGACCGCGATCTGGCGCGTCGTGCACCGGGGTGCCGGGACCGTTCAGCAGCTTGCGCACTTCGTCGGCCAGCTCCGGAGCGCCGGGCGCCGGGTAGGTCACCCGGTAGTAGTGCTCGGGGAAGCCCCAGAAGTCGTAGACCAGCGGCACGGTCGTGGTGGCGCCGAGCGTCACCGGCGCCTCTTCCCAGTGCGCCGAGACGACCAGGATCGCCTTGGGCCGTGGCAGTTTCGCCGACCAGCCGGCGAGCTGCCGGGTCCACGTCGCGTCGTCGGCGAGCGGTGGCGCGCCATGGCTCAGGTAGAGCACGGGAGTCGCACCCATCGCAGCCTCCATGTGTTTGAATCTTCAACAACACTGTACCGGACGCACGGGGAGCGGTCGATATTCCACGGAACCGGTCAAGTGTGGCGAGGGACCGGGTGGCGGCGCCTATCCTGAGCCATGGCAGTCCCGATCGGGAACGTGCTCATCTACCTGGCGGTCTGCGCCGTACCGCCCGTCGTGTTCTGGCTGGGGTCCAAGGTCCCCCGGCTCGTCGACTCGATCGGGGAGCGGCACCGCGGCCGCCGGCCCCTTCCGGAGGGGCCGCCCATCGAACGGCTCGCCGCGGATCTGCGTCGCGTGCACCGGGTGCTGGAGCAATTGCCGCCGAACTCTCCGGAGTTACGCCGCCGCGCGACGAACCAGGCCTACGACGCGCTGCTCGCCCAGGCGTGCCACGCCGTCGGCGAACAGCACTGGCTCGACACCGTGCCCGAGGGGCTGGAGCGTGAGATCGAACGGCTCCGCGTCGAGGAAAGCCTCCGCCGCCGCGGGCTCGCGGTGCCGTCGTAGGGCCTCACCTTCGGCGAATCAACCCTGCGCGAGATCGGTGAACCGGCTGTAGTGCAACTGGTGCGCCACGACGATCGTGCTCGTCGGGCCGGCACGATGCTTCGCGAGGATCAGGTCCGCCTCGCCGGCGCGCGGGTCGTCCCGCTCCCACGCGTCCGGCCGGTTGATCAGCAGCACCATGTCGGCGTCCTGCTCGAGCGAACCGGACTCGCGCAGGTCCGACAGCATCGGGCGCTTGTCGGTGCGCTGTTCGGGACCACGGTTCAACTGGCTGATCGCCACCACCGGTACCTCGAGCTCCTTCGCCAGCAGCTTCAGCTGCCGCGAGAACTCCGAGACCTCCTGCTGCCGCGATTCGACGCGCTTGCCGGAGGTCATCAGCTGCATGTAGTCCACGACCACGAGCTTGAGATCGTTGCGCTGCTTGAGCCGCCGGGCCTTCGCGCGGATCTCCATCATGGTCATGTTCGGCGAGTCGTCGATGAACAGCGGCGCTTCGCTGATCTCGCTCATCCGCCGCGCCAGCCTCGTCCAGTCGTCGTCGGACATGCGGCCGCCACGCATGTCGGCGAGCCGGATCCTGGCCTCGGCCGAGAGCATGCGCATCACGATCTCGATGCGGCTCATTTCCAGCGAGAAGATGACGCTGGACATACCGTGCTTGATCGAGCACGAGCGCGCGAAGTCCAGGCCCAGTGTCGACTTGCCGACACCGGGCCGGGCGGCGACGATGATCATCTGGCCCGGGTGCAGCCCGTTGGTCACCTCGTCGAGGTCCAGGAACCCGGTGGGCACACCCTGCGCGGTGCCCCCGCGGGACGCGATCGCGTCGATCTCGTCCATGGTCGGCTGGAGCAGTTCCTCCAGCGCGACGTAGTCCTCACTGGTCCGTCGCTCAGTGACCTCGTAGATGGCGGCCTGCGCGCGGTCGACGACCTCGTTGATCTCGCCGCCTTCGTTCGCCGCGCCGTAGCCGTACTGCACGATCCGGGTGCCGGCCTCGACAAGCCGCCGCAGGATCGCCTTCTCGGCCACGATCTCCGCGTAGTACCCGGCATTGGCCGCCGTCGGCACGGTCGCGATCAGCGTGTGCAGGTACGGCGCGCCGCCGACGCGCGCCAGCTCGCCGCGCCGTTCCAGCTCCGCGGACACGGTGATCGGGTCGGCCGGTTCGCCGCGGCCGTAGAGATCGAGGACGCAGTCGTAGACCGCCTGATGCTTCGGCAGGTAGAAGTCGCCGGGGCGCAGTTCTTCGACGACGTCGGCGATCGCGTCCTTGGACAGCAGCATGCCCCCCAGCACGGACTGCTCGGCAGTCACGTCCTGGGGCGGTTGCCGGTCGAACTCCCCGCTCCGCGGTCCGGGATCCTCCGGCCCGGGGTCGGACGGGTAGGCGGGACCGCGGTCGTCCGTCAGCGCCACCGCGCGGACACCTCCTCGTCAAACGAACACCAGTTCGATTATGCCGGATCTTCCGGCCCGGTGCCCACCCCGGACGGCGGGCGTGTCGCGCACTGTGCGCTACCACTTCGCGGGCACGCTAGATCGCCCGGAAGGAGCAAGGCAAACCTGCCTGTTGATCGTCTGGGGACAGCCTGTGGACAACTTGTGGAAGGGTGGCCGCAATGAATCACAAGTTGGCCGTTGGCTGTGTACAACCTGGGGATACCCAGCGGGTCTTTCGCTATTTCCCCAGCTCACGGCCTGTGGGAAAGCTGTGGAAAACTTCGCGGAAAACTCGTCGGCGTGTCGTGGGAGTACGGTCGCTCGGCGTGTCGTGCCGGCGCGCGGCCGATCCGGCGCGGCCTGCCTGTGGATGGATGCTACCGACGGTAGGCAGTCAACCGGATGGGCTATGTGGGTGGCCGGTTCGACGTTCAGCCGAGCGCACTCTGTGCGTTCCGTAACCGCTCGCCGAGGACCTGCGGCGATGCGGGCGTGAACACGACGAGAGCGTCCCCGCGAGCAGGACGCTCCTCCATCAACCAGCGGCCTTCGGCCGTATCCACGAAGTTCAGCGGCCGTTCACACCGGCGCCTGCTGCCGCTGCGGCTCCGCGCGGCCACGTAGAGCGTCCCGGCGCCCGTGCGGGGCGCCTCCATGAGCCGCTTCATCTCCTTGGCGGGCGCGGGCCGAGAGGTGTCGCGTGCCGAGCGCATGACGGTGTACTCGCCCTCGGGCTGCGCGTCGCGGCCGGCGAGGAACTCCGCCTTGGTGGTGACGAGCGGCTGGCCGGGCGCCGGGCGGGCGGCCGGGATCTGGTCGATGAATCCCGCCAGCACTCCCTCGGGGCGCTGGGCCACGAGGACCACCGCTTCCTCGCCGATATCGCGTACCAGCACGAACGCGCCGCCTGCTCCGCTACCGGCGAGCACCGCGAACTTCCTCGGTGCGTCGGAGAACGCGCCTTCGAACCAGCCGTAGTACTCCAGTTGAGGGCGCGAGATCGACTCGATCGCGTCGAGCAGCCCGCGGTCCATCCCGCGGGCGCCCATCAGCCCGTGCTGGGTGAGCAGCGCGTTGACCTCCTGGTCCGCCGCGCGTTGCGCGTCCTCGTCGTACCAGACGGCCATGCCCGACAGCGTCGGATGCGGCTCGCCGCCGCGACGGCGGATCAGGTTGAGCAGGATCGGGGTGGCGAGCTTGATCGGAGCGTTCAGCACTTCACTCGCCGATCACCGGTGGCGCGGTCAGCTCGTCGGTGCCGAACAGTTCGTTGGGGTCGTCGCCGACGAGGTACTTGGTCTGGTGCTCCTCGTCGTCGCCGCCCTTACCGCCGGCGCCGCGACCCATCCCGCCCATACCCGGAGAGCCGGCGCGACCGCTCGCCCCGGCCCCGCCGCCAACGCCACCACGGCCCGCACCCGCGGCGCCATCGGCCGCACCGCTGGCACCGGCTCCGGTGCTCGCACCGCCGCCGAGCGAACCGGCCGGACCGAAGCCCGCGCCGGCGAGCGAACCACCGCCGTACCCGCCAGAGCCGGCGCCGGAGCCGGAACCCGACCCGGACCCGGAGGGGCCGAAGCCGCTGCTGAAGTCCGGGTTCGTGGTGCTCGGGGTGTACCCGGCCGCCGTGGTGGCGTCGTTCCAGGCCGGCGGCTTGTAGCTGTCGGTGTTGGGCAGGCTCGTCTGGTACTTGCCCTGGTTCGGGTCGGTTGTGCTGGGCAGTTTCGTGTTGTAACGCGGCGGCGTGTTCCCGATGTTGGGCGGGTTGCCGAGACCGCTCGGCGGGAGGCTAGCGCTCGGCGGCGGCGTGGTGCCGATGTTCGGGTTGTTGCTGGGGTTGTTCGGATTGTTCGGGTTGTTGCTGGAGAAGTTGTTGCCCGTCCACGCGCTGTACTGCGGCATCCCCGCCGCGTTCTGCGCACTGGCGTTGTAGTAGTTCTGGAACGCCTGGACGTTCGTCTGGCCCTGCTGGTTGTACTTGTTGATCTCGTCTTCTTTGTCGCTGAACGGGTTCACATGGTCCAGCAAGCTCTCATGCGGCGGCGTCGCGGCGATCTCCTGCACCTGGGACTTCGCGCTGTCGAAGGCGTGGCCCTGGTCGGTCAGGTAGGTGCCGCTCTTCTGCAGGTTGGCCGACGAGTCGCGCAGCCAGACGCCGAGCGGGTGCGCACCGGCCTGCACCTGCTGCGAAGCGTCACCTTGCCAGGCGGCATCCATCGCCTTGTTGATCGCGTCGATCTGGCTCGCCCGATTGTCGTGCACCGACTGGAGCGTGCCCGCGGCCTTGGCCCCGTCGTGCAGCGAATCCGAGCTGCCGGGATGGATCTGCTCCCAGATCTGCCGCGCGTCGATCGAGCGGCCGCCGACATTGGCCTGCTGCTGCTGCGCTTCCGGGCTGGAGAACAGGCTGATGAGCCCCCCGGTCATCCCACCGATCACGGTGCCCGCTCCGGGCATGATCACCGTACCGATGGCCATACCCTCTCCCGCGAGATTACCCATTTCGCCCATCCCCTCCTATGAGCCCTGCAGGTGCTGCACCATCGCGGTGGCCACCCGTTCGGCCACCGGACACGGGTTCGATTTGTTCGGACCAGCACCGAGCTGGGTCAGCACATACACGGCGAGCTGGTCGGTCACGCCGACCCAGAGCGAACATTCGCCGTCCGAGCGACCGTCCTGGACATCGGCGTAGACAGCCGGATATCCGGCGATGGTCGTTGGCTCGAAGTACTTGTCCTTCGGCTTGTTCGCGTAGATGTCGCTGAGCCCGTTCTTGTTGGGCGTGACCGCTGTGATCGAGACGGAGTTGACGTCATAGGCGGCTGATTTCCACGTGCAGCTGGGGCCGGTTTGCTGGTTCTGACGCGGAGTGCCCGGGCTGTTGAGGCCTTGCTTGTAGACCTGATCCACGGACAGCGCGCCGGTGCACGGGTTGGTCACCAGCGCGTCCGTGGGCAGTGGGCTGGGCACCCGAGGCGCGAGCTGTTCGGCCGAGCTGCTCGACGCGGCAGCGCCCGAGGTGGCTGGGGGAATGCTGCCGACGTCGGTGCCGCCGGAGCAGGCCGACAGCGCACCGGCGGCCGCGAGCGCGGCCGCACCGAGCTGGATGGCCCGGGTCTTGCTCATGTGAGTTCCCGTCCCTGCTGCGCGGCCTTCTGCCGCGCTTCGTCATCAGACTGAGCGATCTTGCCGCTGGCCTTCTCGAGCGCATTGATGTAGTTGGTGATGTACTCCTGCATGCGCTCGTGCTGCTGCAGCAGCGTGTCACCAGACGGACCCGCGCCCTTCTGGATGAAGTCGCCGCTGGCGAACTCTTTCCCGGGCGCCTGAACCTGTGCGATGGTCTTGGCTTCCCTGATGTCTTCGTTGACGTCGTCCAGCAGCGTCTGCCACTTGTTGATGACGTCCTGGACCTGATCGGGGTCGAACTTGTATCCGCCAGGGCTACCGTTCTTGCCGACCTGGATCGGGGCCGGTGGCGGCACCGAGGTCAGCGTGTCCACCGGCATATTGGCCGGGTTTGGCTGCGTCATGGCGGCGAATCCCCTTCACATCCCACTGCGGGCGAGATCAGCATCTTGGATGCTAGCGCAGCCCCCGCGGTTCCCGTGCGCGAAAGCGAGAAGCCCCCTTTCCGGCTGAAAAGGGGGCTTCTCGTCGCTGGTGACCGGGTTACTGACCGGCCTTGATCTCGATCCGCACGGCCGCCTGCACGCTCGGGTGCAGTTTCGCGCTGACCTGGTGCTTGCCGACGGTCTTGATGTGCCCCTGGGTGTCCAGGATGCGCTTGTCCAGCAGCGGGCCACCGGCGGCCTTGATCGCCGCGGCGATGTCGGCGGTGGTGACCGAGCCGAACAGCTTCCGCGAGCCCTCGGCCGCCTTGGCGGTGAGCTCGACGGTGCCCAGCTGCTCGAGCTGGTTCTTGATCTCCTTGGCGTGGTCCAGGTCCCGGATCCGGCGCGCGTCCTGGGTGCGGCGGATGGTCTGGATGTTCTTCTCCGCGCCCTTGGTGGCCACGATGGCGTAGCCCCGCGGGAGCAGGTAGTTGCGCGCGTACCCGTCCTTGACCTCGACGATGTCGCCGGGACCGCCGAGGTTGGTCACGTCGGTGGTCAGAATGATCTTCGCCATTGACGTGCCTCCTTAGCGTGCGGTCGAGGTGTAGGGCAGCAGCGCCATCTCGCGGGCGTTCTTGACCGCGATGGCGATGTCACGCTGGTGCTGGCTGCAGTTGCCGGTGACCCGCCGGGCACGGATCTTGAGCCGGTCGGAGATGTACTTCCGCAGCAGGTTGGTGTCCTTGTAGTCGATGAATTCCGGGCGGCCCTTCTGCTCGGCCTTGCAGAACACACAGACCTTCTTCTTGGGCTTGCGAACGGGTGGCTTGGCCACGGTGGTGCTCCTGGTGAAATCGAAAAGAGTGGTTGGTTAGAAGGGGGGCTCTTCCGAGAAACCGCCGCCGCCCCCGGCAGGCGGGGCCGAACCCCACGGATCGTCGGCGGGCGCGCTGCTGCTGCCGCCACCGCCACCGCCGTATCCGCCGCCGCCACCGGTGCCCCGGCTGACCTTGTTCACCTTGGCGGTGGCGTAGCGAAGCGACGGACCGATTTCGTCGACCTCGAGTTCGACGACGGTGCGCTTCTCGCCTTCCTTGGTCTCGAACGAACGCTGCTTGAGCCGGCCCTGCACCACGACGCGCGCGCCGCGGGTGAGGCTTTCGGCCACGTTCTCCGCCGCCTGGCGCCAGATGTTGCAGCGCATGAACAGCGCCTCGCCGTCCTTCCACTCACCGCTCTGGCGGTCGAAGGTGCGCGGGGTCGAGGCCACGGTGAAGTTCGCGACCGCTGCTCCGGACGGGGTGAAGCGCAGCTCCGGGTCGGCGGTCAGGTTGCCGACCACGGTGATCACGGTGTCTCCGGCCATGATCGCCTCAGGCCTTCGCCGCGATCTTGGCGGCCTTGCGCGGCGCGACCTTGCGCACGACCTTGGTCCGCAGGACGTTCTCCTGCAGCGACAGCTGCCGGTCGAGTTCCTTGACCGCGTCGGGCTCGGCGTTCACGTCGAGCAGGGCGTAGATGCCCTCGGCGTGCTTCTTGATCTCGTAGGCCAGCCGGCGGCGACCCCAGACGTCGACCTTCTCCACGCTGCCGCCGGACGTGCGGATCACGTTGAGGAACGTGTCCAGCATGGGGCCGACGTTGCGCTCGTCGAGCGTCGGATCGAGGATGACCATTACCTCGTAATGGCGCGACACAACCACTCACCTCCTGTGGGCTTCGCGGCCACGGACTGTCCGTGGCAGGAGGGTTTGCCGCGTACCAGAGTAACGGGCGGCTATGACAGTTTTCGCAGCACCCAGGTTCGGACGAGCGCGGCGCTGACTCCGGCGAGCGCGACGACCGCGAGCAGCATGGGCAACTGCACCGTGCCGGAGGAGGGCGGGGCCGCGATCGCGTCGGCTTCCCCGGCGTTGCGGACGTCGGTCTGGCCGGTCGGGCTGCCGGGCAGGACCTCCGGCGTCGGCAGGCCGGCGATCGGGGCACTGGTCGGGTACCGCGCGCCGGGCGAGACGGCGACCCCGGGCACGGCCGCGGGAATGTTGCCGTAGTCGCGGGGCGGCGCGATCGCCGTGCTCGGCGAGCTCGTGGGCAGCGTCGTGGCAGGCGGCGGCACCGCGCCGCTCGAAGGCAGCGTCGTCGGCGAGGAGTAGTTGCCCGCGTACACGGTCATCCCGCAGTTGCCGGCGACCTTGGTGCTGATCGAGTTCAGCGTCTTCTGCCTCTGGTCGGCGGAGAACCCGAGCCCGTCGGCGTTCTTGAGCGCATCGGCCACGGCGGTGGCGACGTTGTCCCCGGTGATGCTGCCGTTCGCGGCGTTGGGCACCGAACCGACGGGCAGCGCGCCCGCCTTGGTGATCGTGTCGGCCAGCCCGTCCGGGTTGACCCCGTTGAGGTGCAGGAAGATCTCCTGCTCCTTCGCGCCGGCACGCACCAGGTCCGCGACGTCCTTGCCCTGCACGGCGATCTCGTCACCGATATTGCCGACGACACTGCCCGTGCAGCCCTGTGCGAGCACTGTGCTGGCGGACGCCGTCCCGGTGAACACCGCGCCACCGAACATGACCGCGAGCGCACCGGCGACGAGCACCCGGCGCGTCGTCCTGAACAGGTTCATGCGCACAGGTGCTTTCCCTCCGGTGGACGCCGTTCAAGTCGGGACAACGATCGGCAGGCCACGGAGATACTAACGAGTAGCGGTCGGGCGCAGCACCCAGGTCCGCACAAGCGCCGCGCTGACACCGGAAAGCGCGAGTACCGCGATCAGCATCGGCAGCGTCGAGCCGCCGGGCACGGGACCGTGATCGGCCGGAAGGGCCTGTGCCTGCCCGGCGTTCTGCACCGGCCGGCTCTGCTGGCTCGACCCGTCACCGAGCGAGCCGACCTCCGGGGCGTAACCGGGGATCTGCCCGCCGTAACGGACTCCGGGCGAGGGGGCGAACAGCCCGGCGAGCGCGTACGGGATGCCGCTGTAGTCGCGCATCGGCGCGTAACCCGAGGCCCCGAAGGGCAGCATGGTGAACATCGCCGGGTCGCCACCGCCCAGGACCGGGCTGCTGGATCCGGGAATCATGCTCGCCAGGCCGGTGCTCTGGTTGCCGTTGCTGCCACCGCTCGGGCCGGACTGCGACGAACCATCGCTCGGCGGGTTCTGCTGCGCGGGCTGACTGCCACCCGTCAGTGCTTTCCCGGCCGTGCCGACCGCGCCGCTGACCGTGTTCGTCGCACCGGAGACGGTGCTGTCCACGGCGCCGGCGACCGGCGGGCCGACGACGGGAACGGGCGCGACCACGGTGTCGACCACGTTGACGGTGATCTTGCACAGCCCGGACAGGAGGCCGCCGACGAGCGAGGTGAGGCCGTCGGTCACGGTCGTCAGGCCGAGCGGGCTCTGGATGGTGTCACCGGGGTGCGCTGTGACCGTGTCACCGCATTTCGCCGTGATGGTGGCCGCGCTCGCGGTGCCGGGGGTGGCCAGCAACGCGGAGCCGGCCAGTACGAATGCCGCCGCCCCGACCGCGGCGGCTTTACGCGTTCGACCCTGCATCCGTGCCCTCCGGTGACGGCATCACTCACTGGAACAACGACGATGACCGAACGGAGTGACGGGATTCCGGCGGACTAATTCAGCCCGGCCGGCGGCGCAGCCAGTAGTGCGCGAGCGCGGCCGCGGCCAGCGCCAGCGCGATGGCCGCCAGTAGCAGCGGCAGCTTGGCCGGGGCGGTCGCGGCCGCGGGCAGGGCCTGCGCGCTGCCGGAATCCGGCGGCACCTGGCCGGGGACGGCCCCGGTGGGCGGGATGACGCCCTGCGCCACCGGCGCGATCGAGAGCGGGGCGATGACCGAGGACAGGTCGGCCGCGGCGGCCGGGGAAGTCGCGTTCAGCGGCAGCGGCACGGCGCCGAGATCGGCCGGGCTCGCCGCACCAACGGGCGGCTGGCGCGACGGCGGCTTCGGTGACCCGCCCGGCGGTGCCGGTGGCGGCGCGACCTTCCCACCACCGCCGAGCAGGGTCTGTGTCGTGGCGGACAGCGAGTTGACCAGCCCCTGCGCGCCGGTGCAGGCGTCGGCGACGGCGCGCGTGGCGGGCACGTGGCCGAGGTTGACCGTCTTGGCCAGATCGGCGACGTCGAGATGCAGCGCCGGGGAGTTCGCCGCGTTCGAGCCCGTGCCCAGGGTCAGCACGTGGGGCTGGTTGAGCGGCGCGCCCGCGTCGAGGGTGAGAGCCTGGCCGGAATTCGCGCCGAGGGTGGTCGCGCAGTCACCCGAGAGCGCGGGATCGGTGTCCGCGACGGCGGTGCCCGGCAGTGCCAGACCGACTGAAACCGTGGCGAAGAAGCCGAGCACGAGCGCCCGGCCGGCGACCTTCCGCATTCATTCCCCCTCCAGACCGCGCTCACGCTACTGCATTCGGACCAACCGGCAGCGGTTAACCCCAATGCCGCGTAGTTAGGGCTTGCGAGTTGATGTCAAGTGGGTCTGTGTGGCGCCTGCGTGTCTGACAATGAGACA
>NZ_VDFW01000059.1 GCF_006152065.1 Amycolatopsis alkalitolerans | reverse complement strand
GGCCTGCAACGCCATCCGCGCCGCCGCCGGATGATCCCCGTTGTAGGGGTCGGCCAGCGGGTGGGTGAGCACGACGGCCGGGTTGACCTCCCGGTACACGTGCACGATCCGGTCCACCAGCTGCGGTGTTTCCAGCAGCGGATAGTCCCCGGCGTCGAGGAACTCGATCTCCGCCCCGAGCGCCCCGGCCGCGTTGGTGGCCTCCTCCCGCCGGATCGCCTTGATCTGCTCCAGGCTGTGCCCGGCCCGCCACGCCTTGGCCGACTCACCCCGCTCCCCATAGGTCAGGCACAACACCTTCGCCCGGTCCCCGCGAGCGGTGGCCAGCGCGATCGCCCCCGCCGCACGCCACACGAAATCACCTGCATGCGCACTGACCACCAGCAACGAACCCATAACAGCACCCTAGGAGCACCGGTCAGAGATTGTCAACAATTTGGTTGACGATCTGGATCCCGGCCAACGAAGGCGAGCAGGCGGTCGCTCGCACCGGCCAGCGGCGACACCCGCCGCGGCGGGCCGAACCGCACGGGCCGGTCCTCGCCGGTCACGAAAAACGGCGCCAGTTCCAGGAGTTCCTCGGCGAGCGGCTCCGGGATGGGCCGCCGGTCACCGCAGGCCTGCGCGACGTCCCAGCCGTGCACGGCGACCTCGACCGCGCCCGCGCCGGTCAGGATGCCCGTCGTCAGCGTCCGGTCACCGACCTCGACCGCACCCGGGGCTTCGGCCGCGCACCAGGCGGCGAGCAGATGGCAGGCGCGGTTCTTGAGCGCGGTCACCGGATCCCCCCGGCCGGGTGCGGGTACGTCGAGCCCGACCTGCCCAAGGTCGGCCGCTTCGGACAGCGCGCGCAGTGAATCGTCCATATGCGCCAGGAGTTCGTGCAGGGTCCAGTCCTGGCACGGGGTGGGGCGCGGCAGCCGTGCGGCAGTGACCAGGTGCAGGCTGCCGAGCGTGTAGTTGACCGCGCGTTCGAGCAGCCCGACACCGCCCAGCAGCGCCGCCGCGCCCTGGTCGATCATCGAGACAAGACCTCGGGGAGCCCGAACTTGGCGAACAACGTGGTGTCGAAGAAGGCGGCCACATGCGTGACACCGGACTTCGACAGCGTGAGCACGGGCAGGTTGAACGGCCGGTAGACGTCACCTTCGCGCATGTAGAGGCCGAACGCGGGCTGGCCGTTCGCCCAGGTCGGGATGAGCCGCATGTCGCCGGGCCCCTCGGCGGGGCACTGGGTATCGATGAGCCGCGCGATGTTCTCCGGCCCCCGGTACCAACCGATGAACGGCGGCATCTCCCAGACGGCGTCCTTCGTGAACAGGTCGACGATCGCGGCGATGTCCTTGCGCTCGAACGCGGACACGTACCGATCCAGCAGTTCGCGCTGTTCGGCGGCGCTGGGCTCGACCATGTCCTCCTCGTGCGGCGTGGCCTCGGCCAGCTGGGCCTTGGCGCGCTGCAGGATGCTGTTGACCGCGGTGGTCGTCGTGCCCAGCACCTTCGCGACCTCGGCGGCGCGCCACTGCAGGACGTCGCGCAGGATCAGCACGGCACGCTGGCGCGGCGGGAGATGCTGCAGCGCGGCGATCAGCGCGAGGCGGACGGTCTCGCGGGAGGTCACGATCGAGGCGGGGTCGGCCTGCTCGGCGCCGACGAGCGCGTCCGGCACCGGTTCGAGCCAGGGCACCTCGGGCTGTTCGATCAGCTCGTCCCCGGCCTGCGCACCCGGCCCGCCGAGCCCCGTGGGCAGCGGGCGCTTGCCGCGGCTCTCCAGCGCGGTCAGGCACACTCGCGTGGCGATGCGGTAGAGCCACGTGCGCAACGACGAGCGGCCCTCGAACTTTTCGTAGGACTTCCAGGCGCGCAGGTACGTCTCCTGCACCAGGTCTTCGGCGTCGTGCACCGAACCGAGCATGCGGTAACAGTGCGCGAGCAACTCGCGTCTGAACGGATCGGCCTGGCGGAGGAAGTCCTCCTCGGCCGGCCTTTCGGTCATCGTCATGGTCACCAGCATCGCCTCCTATCGCACTGCCTGTACAGACCGGACGAACCGTCAAAACTCATCGCCGCCCCGGCGATGACTTTCGGTGAGCATCTCCAGCACCGCGTCGACGGCGGGGCGGCGGCGGGCGGAGACCCGGACGACCGCTTCGATCCACCGGTGCCGGGCCGGCCGGAAGGGACGCATCGTGACCGTCGCTGGGTCGACCTCGGCCAGTGCCGACTCGGGCAGGACCGCGACCCCGATGCCCTGCGACACCAGCGTGGCGATCGTGTGCAGCCCTTCGAACTCCCAGCGTGCGGCCGGTTTCGCGGCACCGAGCAGCTCGTCGGTCGCGGCCCGGGAGGGCTGGTCGGCGGGCGCGCACAACAGCACCTCACCGTCCACTCGCCTGCCCGGATGCCCGGCTGGGAACGCGAGAACCAGCGGATCACGGCGCAGCCGCACGCTGGTCAACCCCGGCATCGCGCGCTCGCGCCATAGGTCGATCACCGCGACGTCGATCTCGCGCTGCCGCAACGCGGCCTCGGCCCGCGCGCTCTCGATCTGCCGCACCACGAGCTCCAGGCCCGGATACCGGCGGCGCAGCCCGGCCAGCGCGGGCGCGAACAGCGGGGAGGCCGTCGGGATCATGCCGACCACGAGCGAACCCGCCGGCTCGCCGCCCACGGCCAGATCGGCTTCCGCCGCCTCGATCGCGTCGAGCACGACCCGTGCGTGCGCCGCGAGCGTTTGACCGGCGTCGGTGAGGCTTGCGCGGCGAGCCGACCGTTCGAGCAGCGCGACCCCGGCCTCCGCCTCCAGGGTGGTGAGCTGCTGCGAAACCGCGGACGGCGTGTAGCCGAGGGCGGCGGCCGTCGCGGCGATGCTGCCGCGCGCGGCGAACTCGTGCAACAGGCGAAGGCGGCGCACATCGAGCATAAGACATTCTTACTCATAGCATCGGCCTTTCGCGCTTTACCTGATGCACTTCCGGCCGCAGGCTGGAGCCATGGCGACTTCGGCGACACTCGCGATCAATGAGGAAACCCTCCGGCGGCAACGACTCGGGCTGCCCACGGTGCCATTGGGTTTCGGCGAGGCGGGTTTGCCCGTGCACCCTTCGCTGGCGGCGACGATGGCTGCCGGTGAAGCCGGATACGGTCCGGCCGCGGGAATCGAACCGCTCCGCGAGGCCGCCGCCGGCTACTGGATCCGGCGGCGGCTGCCCACCGACCCCGGTTCGGTCGTGGCCGGTCCGGGCAGTAAGGCGCTGCTCTACGCGATCTTGCTGGCCGGCGAGGGCACGGTCGCGCTCCCGCGGCCGAGCTGGGTGAGCTACTCGGCCCAGGCGGCGCTCGCCGGCCGTGACGTCTGCTTCGTCCCTGGTCAAGGCGGCGTTCCCGATCCCGCGCGACTCGATGAACTGGCCCGCGCGCGGAACCTGCGCACGGTCGTGGTGACCCTGCCGGACAATCCGACGGGCACGCTGGCCGCCCCGGCCGCGGTCGAGGCGCTCTGCGAGGTGGCGGAGCGGCACGACCTGCTGATCGTCTCCGACGAGATCTACCGGGATCTCGTCCACTTCGGACAGTTCCGCAGCCCGGCGGAACTGTGCCCGGAGCGCACGGTGGTGACCACGGGCTTGAGTAAGAGCCTGGCCGTGGGCGGCTGGCGGCTCGGCGTCGCCCGGATGCCGTCGCCGGAACTGCGTGAGCGCGTGGTGTCGATCGGGAGCGAGATCTGGTCCGCGCCCGCGATGCCGGTACAGCACGCGGCCGCGTGGGCATTGACCGAACCGGCCGAACTGCGCGCGCATGTCGAGCAGGGCCGGTTGCTGCACCAGCGAATCGGGACGGCCGTCGCGGCCGTGGCCGGTACGCCACCGCCGCAGGCCGCGTTCTACCTCTACCCCGACTTCACCGGCCGCACCCGTTTCTCGTCCGATGTGGACCTCGCGCGCTTCCTGTTGCGGGAACGCGGGATCGCGACGCTGCCGGGCGCGGCCTTCGGCGACCCTGGCCTGCACCTGCGGCTGGCGACGAGCCGTCTCTACGGTGCCGACGACGAGCAGCGATGGACCGCGCTGCGGCATCCGGACCCGGCGTCCCTGCCCTGGATCGCCGGTCAACTGGAGCGGCTGGCGTCGGCCCTGCGAGCGGCTTCGGCGAGTGCGCCGCGCAGCCAGACGTGACCGGGGTCGTCGTCGAAGTTGCCGTGCCACCAGAACCTTTCGACGATCGGCTCGGGATTGCCGGGGCATTCAAGGACGCGCAGGCCAAGCCGTCCGGCGACCTGGCAGGCGAGGCGCTCCTGCAGCAACGCGATCCGGTCGGTGCCGGCGACCAGATGCGGCACCGCCTGGTAGCTCTCGACCCGCACGGCGACGTTCGGCCGGATGCCGAACGCGGTGAGCTGCTGCGAGAGCGGCGCGGCCGTCGGGTATCCCTGGTTGGCCTGGTACGGCGCGACCCACGACAAGCGCGCGAGATCGTCGAGAGTGGGCGTGTCGGTGTCCAGTTCCCGGTTCTCCGCGGCGACGATGCACACCCAGCGGTCGCGGAACAGTTCGGTCGACTGCAGGCCGGGGATGCGGAACCGGCCGACCGGCGGGGCGATCATGCCGTCCATCAGCCGGATGTTCTCCTCGACGTCGGCGACCATGGCCTCGCGGACCAGCCGCAGGTGCAGCCGGACGTGCGGGGCCTTCTCGTCCAGCAGGCGCGCGAGATGCTCCCCCAGCACGGCGATCGTGTAGTCGGCCACCAGCAGCGTGAACTCGCGGCGCGACACCCGCGGATCGAAGCTCTCCCCCGCGGCGAACAACCGCTCGGCGGCCGCGCACACGACTTCGACCTGCTCGGCCAACTGCGTCGCCAGCGGGGAGAGCACGTAGCCGCCCTTGCCCCGGACCAGCAACTCGTCGCCGAAATGCCGGCGCAGGCGCGAGAGCGCGGCGCTCGCGGCCGGCTGGGTGACCCCGACCCGCTCGGCCGCACGCGTGACATTGCGTTCCCGGATCAGCTCTCGCAGCATGACCAGGAGGTTGAGGTCCAGATTCGCCAAATGCGCCACGGCTCGTTTCATGACGACCCGACTCTACGCGAGGACGTCGGCCTCTATCTCGACGGCGAGTTCGACGTTCAGGATGGAGGGGCCGGGCGTTTGGAGGGGAAGCGGCTGAAGCCGCCGCCGTCGAGGATCAGGGTTTGCGCCGTGACGTAACCGGCCTCCTCCGACGCCAGATACCGCACCGCCGCGGCGATGTCCTCCGGCATTCCCACCCGGCCCACCGAAATCGCGTTTCCCCGCTGCGCCAGCACTTCCTGGTCGTCCAGCGCCGGATCCGGATTCAGCACCGCCCTGCTCGTGCCGACCAGGCCGGGGCAGATCGCGTTCACCGTCACGCCCCACGGCCCGAGGTCCATCGCGAGCGAACGCGTCAGCCCGATCACTCCGGCCTTCGACGCCGAGTACGCCCCGGCCGCCGGCGCCGCCGACAGGCCCGCCATCGACGCGATGTTCACGATCCGCCCCCACCGCTGCGCGCGCATCACCGGCACGGCGAACCGCGACATGAGGTACGTGCCCCGCAGGTTGATCCGGATCACCTGGTCCCACACGTCGATCGGCACGTCCTCGATGTCCTGCCGGTCGGGCCCCTGCGGCGCGGCGGCGTTGTTAACCAGGATGTCCAGCCGCCCGTGCCGGGAAACGGCCTCGTCGATCATCCGCCGGGCGTCCTCTTCGGCACCGATGTCCCCGGTGACCGCCGAAGCCGTGCCGCCCTCCGCCGTGATCGCCGCGACGAGCGACTCGACGGTCCATTCGTCCTTACGCCCCAACCGTTCCTGCCGCTGGTTCGGCACCCCGCCAGGCAGCCGGTCGGACACCACAACCGCGATCTTCTCCGCCGCGAGCGTCCGCGCGATGGCCTGCCCCATGCCATCGCGCTTGCCGCACCCGGTGACCAGCGCGACCTTCACTCGTGGACACTCCCCGGCGGGTAGGTCAGGTCGATCGCCTGCTCGGGCACCTTGAGCGATTTGTGCAGGATCCCGCGCATGATGGGCTCGGGCGCCAGGCAGTCTTCGCACGCATCGGGATCGGCGATCGTGATCCGCACCTCGACCCGGTCACCCACCTCGTTCACGTCGAGCGCGTAGCCGTCCGCGGCGAGCGTCGTGCGCATCGCCTCCAGACCGTTCTGGTCGATCACGCCTTCCCTCCCACCGGAACGGCTTTCCCGCTCCACAGTCCGAAAACCCGTACCACCATGGACATCGCCGCGTTGCGCGCGCCGGCCACGACGACCGGAATCTGGGCCGGATCCGACAGGAACCGGTCGAACACCTCGTCGTCCGTCGCCGAATCGTCCGCGTGCCGGACACCGTTCTCGCTCAACCCGTTCTTCCCCACCCGCCGCAGATCACCGCGACGGCGGCCGACGTGCTCGACGAGCCACGCCTTCACGTCCGCCTTCGAGAACCCTTCCTTGGCCAGCATCTGCGCGTGTTCCGGCCCGAGCACGAGCCCGCACGGCGCCTCCCGGAAGATCACCGCACCGGTCCGCGCCATCGTGTCCGCGATATCGGCGAGCACCTGCTCAGGGTCCTGCGTATGCCGGTTGTCGATGTACTCGCAGGTGCGCAGCAACGTCGCGGAAACGGCGCTTGTCCCCTCGTTCAGTCCACATTCGACGGACAGCGGTTCCCAGGGGCTCTCTTCCTCGTTCTCCCCGAGGCAGATCGACCACCTTCCGGGAAGTCCCTGCGTCGCCTGCTCGAACACATGCGGCCGCACCCCGAAGGCGTTGCGCACGATCAGCCCGATCGCCCGCGCGACAGTCGCGTTAGGACGGAAACCCGGGCCGAAAACCCCGCCGGTGCTGTTGAAACCCAGCTCGTGCCGCACCGGCCCGTTCACGACGATCAGCGGTGCCGGCCCACTCGTGCTCTGCCAGCCACCGCCGCGCGCGGCGCGGTCGTTCATCACCGCTTCGAACGCCGCCAGCACCACCGGGAAGTACTCGGGTTTGCAGCCCGCCATCGCCGCGTTGATCGCGGCCAACTCGACCGTGCAGTCCCGCCCGACCTGCTCAACCCGGCCGATCACGTCCTCGGGCGCGCGAGAGGTCTGCGCGAGGAACTTGTCGACCAGGGGCCGCGACGCGGGAACCACCGGCAGCCCGTCCGTCCAGTCCTGCTCGTAGCAGTACTCGATGGCCTCCTGCGCGGCCGCCGGATCGTTCACGACGCGTCCGTCAGGATCGAGACGACCTCGCCGACGACCTCTTCGGCCCGCTTGCGCACCTCGTCCGGAGTGAGGATGGCGACCGGATGGGCGGTTTTCGCATAGTGGTAACCCTTCGCGTCACGCAGTTCGGCCATCGCGTCGGCCGTGACGACGAAGGCGTCGCTGCAGATCACCGCCGCCGGAACGCCGTTGCGCTCGAACGCCACCCCGTCGGCGACCGCGGAGGCGCTGCACGAGCCGCAGTCGCCGACACCGGTGATCACCGCGTCACAGCTTTCCTTGAGCTCCGCGAGCTGATCGTCCGGTACCGGCAGCGCGAACGTCTTCTTCACCATCGGCTTCACCGCGGCCACCCCGTACCGGTCGACGAGCAGTTTGCCCAGTTCGTCGAGGAACAGCGCGGCGTTCTGCTTCGTGTTGGACAGCAGCCCGACCGTCGCGCCTTCCAGCCGCGCCCGTTCACGAGTGCGCACCGCGGTCCCGGCGGACGCCGCACGCTGCCCGCCGGTCGGGTCGAGGATCACGTCAACCATGCCCGATCACTCCTCGGATGTTCTTGCCTGCCAGCATGTCCCGGTACCCGTCGTTGACCTCGCCGAGGCGGTACCGGTGGGTGATGAGCTCGTCGAGCTTGAGCTGCCCGGCCCGGTAGAGGTCGAGCAACCGCGGGATGTCGTAGAGCGGGTTCGCGCCGCCGAACAGCGCGCCGTGGAACTTCCGCTGGTACAGGGTCATCAGCGCGCCGGGCAGGTCGTACTTGCCGACCCCGGTGATGGTGATCTGCCCGTCCTTGCCGGCCATGTCCGCACCGGCGCGGACGACCTCGCTGGTCATCACGCCGACGGTGAGGATCACGTGATCGGCGAGTTGCCCACGGGTCTCCTCGACGAGGACTTCGCGCGCCTGCGCGGGATCGGTGAACGTGTGCGTCGCGCCGAGCTTCGCGGCCATCTCCAGCTTGAACGGCACCGGATCGATCGCGATCACGTTCTTCGCCCCGGCATACTGGGCGCCCTGCACGGCGTTGATGCCGACCCCGCCGATGCCGAAGATCACCACGGTCTGCCCGGCCCGCACGCCGGCCGCGTACACCGCCGACCCCCAGCCGGTCGTGACCCCGCAGCCGACGAGCGCGGCCACCTCGGGCGCGACGTCCGGCTCATACGGCACGCACGAGGTCTCCGAGAGCACCGCGTACTCGGAGAACGTGCCGAGCACGCACATGCCGCCGAGGTCCTCGACGCCCGAATGGAACCGGAACGTGCCGTCCGGCAGCTTCCCGGTGCCGGCGTTCAGGCCCGCGTCGCACAGGTTCTGCCGGCCGGTCGAGCAGTACCGGCATTTCCCGCAGACCGGGATGAACGAGCACACGATGTGATCGCCCTCGGCCACGCGCGTGACGCCGGGCCCGACCCGCTCGACGACGCCCGCGCCCTCGTGCCCGCCGACCATCGGCAGGCGGGCGGGCGTGTCACCAGCGCGGATATGGTCGTCGGAATGGCACAGGCCCGAGGCCTCGAACCGGACGAGCACCTCCCCGGCCTTCGGCTCGTCGAGCGCGACCTCCTCGATCGCCCACCACTTGTCCGGTCCGGCCTCCCTGAGCACCGCAGCCTGGGTCGTCAGCATGTTCTCGATCGTCCGCCACCGGTAGCCGCGGTGACAGCACGTTTCCGCCAGGCGACAAGAACGCACTTTTCACGAGGAACGCGGCGATGTCGAATTTGCCTTGCGGCGCCACGAGTGGCAGCGAAACAGGCCCGATGGTGTCAAGCTTTGACTATGACGAACGATCGCAATGTGCTGGGCGGAGAGCTCGAGCCCTGCGGCACCGAGCCGGTCACCGGTTTCTACCGCGACGGCACCTGCACCACCGGCCCCGACGATCTCGGTAGCCACACCGTCTGCGCGGTCGTCACGA
This sequence comes from Amycolatopsis alkalitolerans, assembly GCF_006152065.1. Lineage (GTDB taxonomy): Bacteria > Actinomycetota > Actinomycetes > Mycobacteriales > Pseudonocardiaceae > Amycolatopsis_E > Amycolatopsis_E alkalitolerans. The sequence continues at coordinate 5,293 of NZ_VDFW01000059.1, read as the reverse complement.
AGGAGTTCCTCGAGCACCAGCTCAGGGTCGGCAACGACCTGGTGACCCCGCGCCCGGAGTACGAGTTCCCCGGGCTGCAGGCCGGTGACCGCTGGTGCGTCGTCGCCGCGCGCTGGCAGGAGGCGTACGAGGCGGGCGTCGCGCCGCCGGTCGTGCTGGCCGCGACGCACGCACTCGCGCTGGAGGTCGTGGACCTGGAGGCGTTGCGCGAGCACGCGGCCGACGTGCCGGCGGACCCTAGCTCGCTGCTCTGACCCGGCGGCGGGTCACTTCGACCGCCACGACGACCACCGCGACCGAGCCGAGCAGCGCGATGGTCTCGACGGCGAGGTTCTGCCGGCTCGCGAAGTCGGGCTCCAGCAGCCCACCTGGGTCGTCGAGGACGCCGACCACCGCGCCTTCAGGCTGGCGGTCCGTCGAGTCGGTCCGGATCGTGAAGGTACCGCCGACGGGGCAGGCGACCGTGTGCACGAACCCGTAGTGCTGGTACCGGGCATGCGTGTCGACCTCCTCGCGATGCACGACCCGGCACAGCTCCGTTCGCCCGAACGTGTGCAAAGCGAGCCCACGGCCGGCGACGGTCACCGCGGCGAACAGCAGCCCGCTCGAGGCCACGGCGATGATCAGGGCCCACCATGCCCCGCCCGCGAACCGCACCATGCCGAGGCCGAACGCCGCGACCCCGGCGAACCCCGCGACCAGCGCCGCGATGGTGCTGTGCGGGGGCAGGACGAACAGCAGCGCGCCCGCGAAAATGATCACGAGCCCGGCCGGCGCGATTACCCGGCCGGTGCGGATTCCGAGTCTCCGCGCCAGATCTCCCGCCGGCGAGCCTGTCATCGCGCACTGTGCCAATCGTTACCAAGCCGACCGGCAGTCACGGCAATCGCCAACCGTAGGTCGGCTGCCGGCTGGTCGGATCGGCCTACTTTAGGTCGGCTTGGTAAGTCTTACCACCGAAACCGCCCTTGTATTGTGGCGCGGTGCAGGAAGCCGGCTACTACGAGCTGCTCGGGGTGGACAGGACAGCCTCGACGGCCGAGATCAAGTCGGCGTACCGGTCGAAGGCGCGCGCGAGCCACCCCGACGCGGGCGGTTCGCCGGCCGAGTTCCACCAGTTGCGGCAGGCCTACGAGACGCTGAGCGATCCGGACCGGCGCGCCGACTACGACCGCGGCCTCACGCCCCTGCCGGTACGGACGTGGCGGCGGCCGCGCCAGTTCGGCGAGGACCCGTCGTTCGTCGCGACGATGCCACGACTCGATCCCGAGAGCCTGCCGTGGTGGCACCGCGGCGAGGAGTGCGCCTGCCCGGCTTCGCCGCAGCGGCCGGGGCACGCGCCGGCCGCGATCCTGCTGGCCTGGCTCCTGCTCGTGGTGCTGCCGCTGATGGCCGGGTGGCTGCTGTTCACGATCTGGCTGCTACTGGCGACGGCCGTGGCGATCTGGCTCGTGCGGCGGCACCTGGCGCTGAACCAGGCGCGCCGACGGTTCACCGCGGAGTTCGGCGGCACGCGCGTGTTCGGCCGCCCTGGCGCCGACGCCGACCAGTGGGGCGAACGGCTGACCGCCGAGTTGCTCCAGCGGTACCTCACCCGGCTGCCGAGCGTGCGGATCTTCCACGGGCTCGCCCGGCCGGGTTCGGTGTTCGCCGATATCGACCACGCCGTGCTCGCCGGGCGCCGCCTCGTGCTCGTCGAGTCGAAGACGTGGCTGCCCGGCGACTACGGCGCCGACGAGGACGGCACGCTCTGGCGCGACGACCGCCTGTTCAGGGGCGGCGCGACCCAGCTCCCGGAGGCGATCGACGCCTACCGGGAGCTGCTGCCGGGTGCGGAGATCCGGGGCGCGCTGATCGTGTATCCCAGCCGCGCCGGTCAGATCACCACCGAAGGGGATTTCGACCTGCCCGCGCCACCGATGACCCCGGAACAGTTCGTCACGGAGATCGGCGGCTGGCTCGCCGCCCAGCCGTCCATTGTGGACGTGGAGATGCTGCGCCGGGTGCGCGGCCAGGTGGTTTAGGCGACGCTCCACAGGCATATCGGTGGTTCGCGCTCCCGCTTCGCGACGTACGTGCCCTTCGACTTGACGGTGACGACCAGCCCGCGCTCGCGCAGGACGCGAGTCGCGTGGCGAGCGGTGCCCAGCGAGACGTTGTACTCGCGCGCGAGCTGCACCTCGGCGGGCAGCGGGGTGTTCGGCGCGAGCTCACCGGACTCGATGCGCGCGGTGAGCGCCTTCGCCAGCGCCTCGTACAGATAACCCGGGGTGTCGTGATCCAGTTCCATGGGACAAAAAGTATCACAAACACAACAAACTGTCGCGCGGGACACGAGTACTAAACTGCTGACCCGATGAGCGAAGAGGAGCCGGACGACGCGTTCGACGAGCGGCTGCGCGCGCTCGCGACGAGGATCCGCAAGGCGCGGCGCGATCAGGACCTCAGCCAGGAAGATCTCGCCGACCGGGCCGGCGTGTCGCGTTCGGTCGTCGCCGAACTCGAACGCTCCCGGCTGGACCAGCCGAAGTCCAGGGAGGATCCGCGCAAGCGGCCGCCGCGCAATATCACGCTCGACAGCCTGTTCCGCATGGCCGACGCGCTGGGCGTCCACCCGGCGGATCTGCTCGACGACCGGTGACGGGTCTCAGAAGCCGCGCACCCCCTCGATGCCGATCCGCACCGCCACCGGGTAGCGCGCGCCGAACGCGGGCTCGTCACCGCTGACGCGCTTCATGTCCTCGCCGTACTTGGCCAGGTATTCGGGCATCTCATGCGGCCGCGGATGCCCTTCGAGCCGGCGGGCCGTCCCCGTGAAGACGACGACGTCGCCACCGCCTTGGGTGCTGTTGAAATGCAGCGACACCCGCGGCCGCGCCTCGATATGCGCCAGCCGTTTGGCGTGGAGAAGGTTGTAGATCAGCACACTGTCTTCGTGCCAGAGGAACCAGACGGGGTTCGGCTGCGGGGTGCCGTCGGCGCCGACGGTCGAGAACCAGATGATCCGCTCGGTCCCGAGCCGTTCCCGCACCCGCGCGCCGAAGGGCGTTTCAAGATCAGGAAGCATGTGCCCAGCTTAGTGGCGTGTGGCCACTCTCACCCTGACCTCGGCTGATCGCCCGTGATAGGTATGCCGGATGCGCCTGCTGTTGCTGTCCAACTCGACCGCCCCGGGCAGGCGGTACCTCGAACACGCCGCCGGTGCGCTGGGCGACGTGCTCTCCGGTGTCCGGCGGCTGGTGTTCGTGCCGTTCGCGCTCGCCGATCACGACGGCTACACCGCGCGGGCCGCCGAAGCGCTCGCCGCGCACGGCGTCGAGGTGTCCGGCGCGCATGAGGACGACCCGATCAAGCTGTTCAACTCCGCGCAGGCGGTGTTCGTCGGCGGCGGCAACACCTTCCGCCTGCTGCGCGAGCTCTACGCGCGTGAGCTGCTCGCCCCGATCCGGGACCGGGTCGCGCACGGCACCGTCTACATCGGATCGAGCGCGGGCACGAACGTCGCCTGCCCGACCATCCGGACCACCAACGACATGCCGATCGTGCAGCCGCCGGCGTTCGAGGCGAGCGGGCTCGTGCCGTTCCAGATCAACCCGCACTATCTCGACCCGGTCGACGGCGACACGCATATGGGCGAGACTCGCGAGGAACGGATCGAGCAGTTCCTCGAGGAGAACGACGTGCCCGTACTCGGCATGCGGGAAGGCACCTGGCTGCACCGCGAAGACTCGTCGCTCGCGCTGGGTGGCGCGACGGCAGGCGCGCGGTTGTTCCGCCGGGGCGCCGAGCCCGAGGAGATCAAACCCGGCGCCGATCTGAGCGGACTGCTCGAAACAGTGGGCCGCTACCGGTGACCGACTGGGCGCGCGCCCTCGAGACCGGCTGGGTGGTCGACGGCGCGGTGCCCGGCCCGGACGTCGACGAGTTCGCCGAACCAGCCGAAGTCACCGCGGCACTCGCGCGAAGCCGGGAACCGTCGCTGCTGGCCGTGCAGCATCCCCACCGCACACCGGAAGCCCACGGCCGCACGCTCTCCGAGGCGCTGCCCGGCGCCCGGCGCATGCTGGACCAGCTGCTCTCGACCGCCTACCAGCGGGTGCACGACGTCGTCGCGGTCTACGAGGTGGCCGGGCGCACGATCGGCGTGCTGTGCTTGATCGATCCGGCCGCGGTCGACGACCAGGTGCGGCACAGCGAGCAGGTCTACCCCGGCATCGTGGCCGAACGGGCGGCCATGCTGGCCGGTCTCGGCCGCGCGACCAGCGCCGCGATGCTGATGCCGATCGGTGCGGGCGCCCGGCTGACCTCGCTGGCGCAGCGCGCCGTCGCGGGCCGGCCACCGCTCGTGGCCACCCCGGACGCGCACCGGCTGTGGCTCGCCGGCCCCGGACCGGTGCAGGACGAGCTGCTGGCCGCCGTGCGAAGCCGGCCGCTGCTGGTCGCGGACGGCAACCACCGGGTGGCGGCCTCGGCCGCCGCCGGTTCGAGCCTGCTCGCGCTGGTGACCGCGGGGCCGCACCTGCGTCTCGGGGCGATTCACCGGACCATCGCGGGCACCGGGCTGACCACGGCCGAACTCGCCGCCGCCTGGCGCCGCGCCGGGCTCACCGTCCGTGAAGTGCGCGACCCCGCGCCACCGCGCGTCCCGGGCACGGTCACCGTGCCGGCGGGACTGGTCGTGGAACTGCCCGAGCCCACCGGCCCGCGGCCGCGGATCGACCACGGGATCGTCGAGGAACTGCTGCTCTCGGACGCGCTCGGCCTCGACCCGGAGGGCCCGCACGTGCGCGTGCTCCCGGAAGGCCACGATCCCGGCCCGGACGTCGACGCGATCCTGCAGCTCGCGCCGGTGCCGCTCGCGGACGTGCTGGCCGTGCACGACCAAGGGCGTCTGATGCCCCGCAAGAGCACCTACTTCACGCCGAAACCCCGGAGCGGCCTGCTGATCGCCCAGCTCTGAACCGCGCGCAAATTCGTTCTGCAATTTGCAGATGTTGGTCAGTTTCAGTGAGCGAACCAGGAGTTTGCTACATTCCGGTGACGACTCTTCGGCGCCGACCCCGGTGCCCTTATGCTGCTGGCAGCCGACAAACCCGGATGGTAATCATGGCACCTCGCATTGATTTCTCCCCCGGAGACATTTGTTTCGCCTGCCTAGTTCCCCGAGAACAGACCCCAGCCAGCGAAGAATGGTGTTTCGACGCGCACAATAGGCCGCTGAGGTGATCTCACCAACGATTGGTGTCTGGGTTCGGACGACACGGGCAAAGCAATCCATATAGGACAGTGCCCC
>NZ_VDFW01000058.1 GCF_006152065.1 Amycolatopsis alkalitolerans | reverse complement strand
CATGGGCGAGGCCTACATGCGCCTCTACCCCCAAGTCACCGAGGAACTGGCATGAACCCCGTCATCGTCACCAACCCGCCGCGCGCCGACCTCGCGACGGTCGACAAGCTGGCCGGTTTCGGGGTCGCCACCGTGCACGAGGCGCAGGGCCGCACCGGCTACCTCGGGCCCGGCCTGCGTCCCGTGCATCTCGGTTCACGGATCGGCGGCACCGCCGTGACGGTGGTGTGCTGGCCGGGGGACAACCTGATGATCCACGCCGCCGTCGAACACTGCCGGCCCGGCGATCTGCTGGTCGTCACGACCACTTCCCCCAACACCGACGGCCTGTTCGGGGAACTGTTCGCCACCGCCCTGCAGCACCGCGGGGTCCGGGGCCTGGTGACGACGACCGGGGTGCGCGATGTGGCGGAACTGCACGAGATGGGCTTCCCCGTCTGGTCGGCGGCCGTCTCGGCGCAGGGCACGGTGAAGGCCACCGCCGGCGCGGTCAACGTCCCGGTCACCATCGCCGGGCAGCTCATCACCCCCGGCGACGCGATCCTCGCCGACGACGACGGTGTGGTCGTCGTGCCGCGTGCCGAGGCCGACCAGGCCGTGGCCGCCAGCCAGGCCCGGGTGGACAAGGAAGACGCCACCCGGAAGGCCTTCCAGAACGGGGAACTCGGCCTCGACCGCTACGGCCTGCGTGACAAGCTCACCCAGCTCGGCGTGAAGTACGTGACCGCCGAGGAATACGGCCTCTGATCGGTCGCCGCCGCTTGTCGAAGGACATCGGCGTGAACTCGACGTGGAAGGCGTCGTCGCCGAACACCACGCGGCTCGTCCCGAGGCCGACGGCGCTCAGGTCGACGCGGAACACACCGGGGTCCTCGTCGTCGTCCGGATGCAGCGCAAGCCCGCGGGCCAGCGCTGGGATCGGGGTGAGCGGGCGGAGGGTGAGCCGGCCGCGCCGGACGAAGACCTGCGCGCCCGCGATGAACCACTTCTGCACATCGCGCGGGGACCCGCGGAACGAGTACCAGCCGCACAGCTTGGTCCAGACCTCCGGTCGCTGTGGCAAGTCGGTCCGTAGCGCGGGTTCCGGCACGCCGAGGAAATGCCGCAGGAGGGCGGAAACCTCGGCGCCCAGCCAGGCATGGGCGCCCCGCGCGCCGTTGGTGAACGCGACGATTCCCACGCCGTCGTCGGGTGCCACGGTCAGCCAGGAGTTGAAACCGGGCATCAGTCCTTCGTGCTCCACCACCGGATGCCCGCCGAAGTCCCGGCGGAAGAACGCGAGCCCGACTCCGGGGAGCCGTGGATCGGGCTGGTACTGGGGCGCGAACATCCTGCCGGGCTCGGGGATCACCGGGCTGCCCTCGAGTAGGGCCGTCACATAGCGCGCCATGTCCGCGGTGGTCGAGTAGACACCGCCGGCGCCGACGGTCACCAGATCGCGGTCGGCCACCGGGTGCGGACCGGTGGCGCGCAGCGCGTATCCGGTCGCCAGCCGTGATGTGACGCGGCCGGAACGAACGAGATCGGTGTGCCCCATCCCGAGCGGTGTGAAGATGTGATCCCGGAAATAGGCGTCGAGGGGCTGCCCGGTGCTGTCCTCGATGATCTGGCCGAGCGTCGCGAACCCGTGGTTGCTGTAGGTGTGCGTGGTCCCCGGCTCCGTGACCAGGCGCAGGCCGCCGCCGTAGAACTCGGCGAGCGTCGGCACCCGGTGCCCGAACGGCACGGTCTGACCCAGCACCGGCGCGAACGCGTGGGACGGGTGGACGAGTTCGGGGAGTCCGGCCGTGTGGGTCAGCAATTGCCGCACGGTCGGGGCGGCCGTCGCGGGAACCAGTCTGAACGCGCGCAGGTACTCGCCGGCCGGCGCGTCCAGTTCGACGAGCTTCCGTTCGCACAGCTGCGAAATCGCGATCGCGATGATCGTCTTGGTGAGGGAGCCGACGCGGAAGACGGTGTCCTCGGTGACCGGCGTGCGTGAGCCGAGGTCGGCGAACCCGTGCCCGTGGAACTCGAGCCGGCCGTCTCGGATCACGCCGATCGCGAGGCCCACCATGGCATGCCGGTTGAGAAGTTCCGTCTCTGCAGGCATGGCCCATGCTGACACCCGTAGCGGCGCGCGCGATGGGGCCGTCAGGCCCGCGTTGGGGGACCTTCAGGCCTTGACGTCCGAACGCCGCGTGCGGGAGTTGCTGTCCGAGCTCGGCGTCACCGCGGGATGAGCCGGACCACGGGGTATTCCCGGTCGGACTTGCTCTGGTACTTCGCATAGCGCGGCTGGAGTTCGATGATGCGCTGCCAGGCCTGCGCCCGGTCGGCACCGTCGAGTTCGCGCGGAGTCACCGCGGCCGCGTCCTGGCCGGGCAGTTCGATCGACGCCTGCTCGGGTTTCGCCATCAGATTGGCGTACCAGTCCGGGTTCCGCCTGCCACCGCCCGAGGCGACGAGCAGCCGGGCGTCCGAGCCGTCGGCGAACCACGTCACCGGCGTTTCCCGCGGCTGCCCGCTTCGGCGGCCCGACGTGTGCAGGATCAGGACGTCCATGCCCATGAACTTGCCCTGGCCACGCCGGATCTTGCGGTTCATCCTGGCGTTCATCGTGTGCTGCATCCATCGTGAAAGCGCGTTCATGCCGCTCACGCTAACCGCGGCGCGGCGCCGCATGCTTCTCGATTCCTGACCGGTCGAACGGCCACCCCTCCAGGTGGGCGAGGACAGCCGCGGTCTTTGCGGCCAGGGCTCCGACCAGCGAGAACGAGGCCGGTGGGAGCCCTGGCCGGCGCGACACCAGGTCAGCCCTGCGAGGCCGGCTCGAAGAGGCTGAACGGGGTGCCCTGATCGTCGTGGCAATGGGTGATCCGCCCGACGCCGGGGACGGCCTGGACCTCCTCGCTGGTGCCGCCGAGTTCGTGCACGCGCTTGACCGACGCGTCGATGTCCTCGGTGCCGAAGTAGACCCGCGGGTGGGTGAAACCGTTCTCGCGCGGTGCGATCGCGCCCGCGGGGCCGTTGCCGATGACGTGGTAGTCGCCGTCGAATCCGGTGGTGTTCCAGTCGAACAGGCCGCCGTAGAAGGTACGGGCCCTGGCGGTGTCGGCGGCGGGCAGTTCGAACCAGTTGATCTGTCCGGGCATTGCTCGATCCTTTCGGTGAGTAGCTTGACGCACCAGAGGACGAACAGCCGCCGCCGTTCTCGACAGGCTTCAGCCCGTGGTCTTGCGTTCCAGCGCGTTCCGGCCGGCGTCGAAGCTGCGCAGCGCCGCGCCGACCGTGGCCGCGACGGTGACCTCGAAGATCTGGTCTTCGGAGTAGCCGGCGACGGTGAGCCGGTCCATGTCGTCGTCGGTGGTCCGGTACGAGGCTTCGCGGACGGTCGTGGCGTAGGACTGCCACGGCCCCGGAAGCGGATCACCGGCCACGGCGGCGGCGCGCAGCGCCGGATCGGTGGTGGCGGGTGCGTCCAGTACCGAACGGCGCAGGTTGGTCACGACGTCACCGTGATCGGGGGCAGGGCCTTCAGCGAGCAGGAAGGCCGGGAATCGGTAGCCGAACCGGTGCAGCGCGCGGGTCCCGCTGTACAACTGGCCCTCGCGCAGGACGAAGCCGAACGCGTTCGCCAGCCGGTTGACGATGTTCCACACCAAGCCCACGTTCAGCGCTTCCCGCACCGCCTGCTCGGGCAGGCCGTCGAGCCCGGCCGTGGTCACGCTGTCCGGGGCCCGGCTGGTCAGATCGAGGAACTCCCGGACGGCACGCAGGTGCGGCCGGGCCGACCCGGGATCGTCCGGGTCGATTTCGCCGTGCCCGGCGATGCGGGTGAGTTCGGTGTGCGAGTCGATGCAGAACGGGCACTGGTGCAGCCGTGCCGTGCACATCGCGAGGTATTCGCGCTCTCCCGCGGTCCAGTACGACGGCCCGCGCATCGCGTCGGCGGTGAGGTCCAGCAGCGGTCGTGTGAGAAAGCCGGGCCGGTACAGCAGCATCTTCACGATGTCCGGACTGTCCACACGCGACGTCGCGGAGGTGAGTTTCATGAACAACTTGGCGCGTCGGCGGTGGCCGTGGTCGAGAATGGACAGTCTCATCGGGACTCCGGTAGGTCGAGATCGTGAAGCCGGCCGGCGAGGAATCGCCGGTCGGCGGGATTGGTGGCCAGTTCATGGGCACGCCGGTACGCCGACGCGGCCTCAACCGTGCGGCCGAGCCGGCGAAGCAGATCCGCGCGGGTGGCGTGCAGCAGGTGGTAGCGGTCGAGCCCGTCGATCCGGTCGACCAGCGCCAGCCCCTCGTCCGGGGTGGTGGCTTCGGCGACGGCGGCCGCGTGGTTGAGCGCCACCACCGGCGACGGGCTCAGCACGAGCAGTTGGGCATAGAGCGCGGCGATGCCCGGCCAGTCCGTCCGATCGGCGGACGCGGCCTGTGCGTGCAGCGCGGCGATCCCGGCCTGCACCTGGTACGGGCCCGCCCTGCCCAGGCGCAGGGCCCGGTCCAGCAGCCCGATGGCTTCGACGATCTCCGCGTGCTCCCAGCGGGAACGGTCCTGGTCGGCCAGCAGCACGACGTCACCGGAGGCGCCGTAGCGCGCGGCGTTGCGCGAATCGTGCAGCAGCAACAACGCGACCAGCCCGAGCGCTTCGGGCTCGTCGGGCATCAGTGCGGCGACGAGCTTGGCGAGCCTGATCGCCTCGCGCGGCAGCGTGCGGTGTTCGGGCCGGTCACGGGCGGCGGTGTAGCCCTGGGTGAAGATCAGGTAGAGCACTGCGAGCACACCGGACAGCCGCTCGGGCAGCAGGGGGTCGGCGGGGACCTTCAGGCTGATGCCGGCATCCCGGATCTTGCGTTTCGCGCGCACCAGGCGCTGGGCCAGCGCCGATTCGCTGACCAGGAACATCCGGGCGATCTGCCCGGCGGTCAGCCCGGCCACGGCCTGCAGGGTCAGCGCCACCCGCGCGTCCTCGGCCAGCGCCGGGTGACAGCAGGTGAAGATCAGGCTGAGCCGCTCGTCACCCATGCCGAGCAGGCTGTCCTCGCCGAAGTCCGCCATCGTCGTCACCGCCTCGGGTGCCGCGCCGAGCCGGGCCAGCTTCTCCTGGCCGACCCGGGCCCGCCGCAGCCGGTCGATCGCGCTGTTGCGGGCCGCGGTCAGCAGCCAGGCCACCGGATCGTCCGGCACCGGTTCGCCCCAGCCGCGCAGCGCGAGCGTGCACGCGTCCTGCAGCGCGTCCTCGGCGAGTTCGAAGTCGCCGAGGACGCGGATCAGCGCGGCGAGCATCCGGGCCCGGTGCTCGCGATAGACCTGCTGCAGGACCGGCGCGGCGCTCATTCGCCGGTGGACGCCAGGTTCGCCGGCTGGTGGTCGAGGCCCGGCACCCCGGCGATCGGCCGCACCTCGATCCCGCCGGTTTCGGCCATCGGGCAGATCGTGGCCAGTTCCAGGGCCTCGTCGAGGTCGCGGCAGTCGAGGACGTAGGCGCCGCCGAGGTGCTCGTGCGTTTCGGCGTACGGGCCGTCGGTGATCAGCGTCCGGCCGTCGCGCACGGTGACGGTGGTCGCGGTGTGCTCGCCCTGCAGCGGGTGCCCGTAGACGAACACGCCCCGCCGGCGGCACTCGTCGGCGAACGCGTTCACCCTGGCCAGGGCCTCGGCGAAGCCCGGATCCGACGGTTCGGGCCGTTCGCAATCGTAGATCAACAACATGTACTGCATCGGTCCTCCACTCACCCCGGATGACGTTCAGTCGAAGAGGATGACGAACGGAACGACCGTATCTCGACATTCCGGTGAGCGTGGATTTTCAGATCGTCACGGCCGCGATGCGCGTGACCTGCTCACGCGCGGCAACTTCAGCACGACGGCCGCCAACGCCAGCAGGCCGAGTCCGGCGAGGACCGCATCACCGGCCAGCAGGTAGCGCGGGTCGGCGCCGCCCGGTATTTCGCCCAGACGGGAAAGCGGGTACACCACCGCGACCACGCGTGCCAGCACCGCGGACAACGGCACCGTGCCGCGACCGCTGTCGCCCAGATGTGCCCGCGAGTCCATGGACACCGCGCGGTGATCGCCGAGCACGAACAACCGTCCATCCGGGACGGTGACGTCGAACGGCGTCTCCGTCCCGGCCGAGCCGGGGTAGAGATAGTCCTCCGCGAGCGGGTGCCCGTTCACGACGACCCGGTGCTCGGCGTCGCAGCAGACCACCCGGTCCCCGCCGACCCCGATCACGCGCTTCACCACGTTGTCTCCGTCGCCGCCGACGAACGCGTCCGGCGCGAGCAGCACGAGGTCGCCACGCCGGACGCCGTTCCCGCCGGCCGCCGAGATATCGGCGATCATCCGGTCGTTCACGTGAAGCGTGTTCATCATTGACGGGCCGGCCACCCGGTAGGGGCGGTAGTACAGCGCGAGCACCACCGCACCGGAGGCGAAGAGCAACGCGCCGATCATGGTCAGCGCGGGCACGATGCGGGATTTGAGCACGGCGCGCTCAGGCCGCGCTCAGGCCGAACACGCTCTGGAAGGAACTCGCCTGCATGATCGGCTGTTCCGCCACGACGTCGGTCAACGTCAGCGGCATGGCCGGCGTCACCGACTTGAGCAACCGGATCAGTTCGGACTCGGCGTTGCCTGGCGTCAGCGTCATCGGGACGCCCAGAAGTCGCCCGGAGAACTTCGTCGCGTAGAGCGTGACACCGCCGGTGAAGTCCATCGACGAGGCCGCGAGCACCGTACTTCGCCCGCTACGCCCGATGTTTCCTTTGACCCCGTTGGCCGCGCTCAGCGTGCCCACGGTGAACTTCATCATCCGCACCGTGCCGCCACCGGCGGTCGGCATCGGCGCCACCCCCTGGTAGGCGAAACCGGTCACCCGGACGCTGCCCGCGGTCAGCACGACCGGTGCGGTATACGCCCGAAGGCCAGCCGCTCCCGTCGTGTCCGGCGACTTGGCGTCGCCGGGCGCAGGCCCGGGCGGCGTGCCGATGGGCGGAACGACCGTCGGCACCGGCACGGGCAACACGCTGGAGAGCGGCGGCAAGACGGGGGGAGCCGGTGAACCGGTGGAAGGCGGGCTCGGGCACGTGAAGATCAGCAGACACGGGTCCGTAGCGGCCTCGGCGCGGCCCGTCGTCGACATCGTCGCGGCGACCGCCGTCACCACGAGCACCGCCAGCGCCGAGCTACTGCCCCGCTTGTGTGAAGGTGAAGACGCTGCCTCGGGTGCGCGGACGGTCCAGCCGAAGGCCAGCGCGCCGCCCGTGATCGCCAGTAGCAGCCCGATCAGGAACCCGCCGAAGTTGGTGCCAGGAAACGAGATGACCCCGCCCGCGAGCCCGATGATCGCGTAGAAGAGCCGGTGTGCGGGGTCGATCCAGAGCAGCAGCCCGCACACGACCAGGACGATCCCGAGAAGGAGACCCGAGATTCCGCCGATCCCCATGCTCATCACGATGCCCAGCTTGGCGAGCATGATCAGGTTCAGCAGGGGGAGCGAGAGCAGTTCGGCGCCCGCCAGCAGCAGCAGCAGTCCACCCCAGAACGGGCGCGACCGGCGCCACTGCCGGAACCTCTTCCTCCGGGGCGGCACGGCAGTCGTGTCGTCCCCGGAGGCGCTGTCCGGCGTGATGGGCTCGGTGTTGTCCTGCGTCATGACCCTCAGCAGCTTCCGCCGTGGGTGACGGACATGCCGAAACCGGGCAGGCTGATGGTGCCGGCGGCCATTTCCCGTGCGTGCATGGCGGGGCCGCTCAGTTCGATGGCGTTCGCCTGCATCCCGAACTCGCCCGGCGCGCCCTGATAGCCCGGCACCGCGCTGAGCGAGCCCGCGTCCTGGCCCATCACGACGTTGTGCATGACGCCGTCACCGTTGAAGTCCTTGACGATGAACGCGACATCGGTTCCCTGCACCGGGGCGCCACCGCCGCCACCGGCCTTCATCAGGGTCGTGATCGGCCCCACCTTGATGGCCATGCAGAAGTCCTTGATCTTGGCGGTCCGCAAGGCGTTGACGGCGACGTAGTGCTGCTGGCCGTCCTGGGTGGGGAGTGTCTTTCCGTAGTTCACGAAGCCGTCTCCGGCCACGCTGCTCGCGGTGGCCCTGAACGGCGTGCCGGCCACTGAGAAGGATGTCGCGAGTACCCCCTGAGCGGTGAGGACGAACAATGCGCCCGTCAGCACGGTCGCCGGGACGAACGCGGCTGTGAACCGTCCCCACCTGACCCGTCCTTCTGCTGCCTCGTCGGACATGTGTTTCCTTCCTCGATTGGGCGACACGAGCCGGCTGGTCCCGGACATCGGCGTCTGGCGTTGACGCAACGTATGATCCGCATCACACGATGGCCTCCCCCGAACAGGGGAACGGGCGGGGGAGGTCTGGGCCATACGGGCGTATACCCATGCGGCCTCTCTGCGCCGTCGCGCGGAACCTCCAGGTCGAGCGCGGATCGGCGCCGGCTGACGGCAGGCCGAAATACGAACCGCTGAAGGCAGCGCGCGTTGCGTGCTGGGGGTCCAGGGGTTAGATATTGCGGGCACCGGGAGCGATGCCGAAGGCGTCGCGAACAGCGTTCGCCGCCTCGTGGGCCTGACGCTTCAGCATACGAATCGTGAGGTGCTGGTCGAAGGCCCTGAGATCACGGTCCACCCGGTGGGCGCTCGCCGGCAAGTTCTTGAGCCCAACATCGCTCATCCGTGAGCGTCTGCATCCGGCGTTGTTCAACCTAGCTGGAGCCGAACAGCAATCGCAGGACGGGCCGGGCGGCGGTTTCGGGGTCGGGGCCGATATCGGGCGGAAGCGCTCCGCCCAACCACAACGCGGCGAAACCGTGCACGAGCGACCAAGCTGCGAGACGTGCCGAGCGGCTGTCCGCGGCGTCGCCGACCCGCTCCGCGACGCGTTCGGCGAGAATGTCCGACGCGCGTACGGCAGCGGCCGTGACCTCCGGGTCGTCGGCGTGATAGAGCTCGTCGCGAAACATCACCTCGAAATGCGCTCGGTTCCTCGTCGCGAATCGGATGTAGGCGACACCGGTCTCCTGCAGGTCACGTCCGGCCGTCGCTAGTTCCTCCGCGAGCAGACCGAATCCCTGAGCGGCCAGCGCGGTCATCAGACCCGCCTTGTCGCGGAAGTGGTGCGCGGGCGCCGCGTGCGACACGCCGGCTCGGCGGGCCAACTCCCGCAGGCTCACCGCGGCCGGACCGGATTCCACGATCACCTCGACGGCCGCCTCCAGCAACGTCCGGCGCAGGTCGCCGTGGTGGTACGCCATGGCTCTCTCCAATCTTGTCATTGACAAGTTTGCGCCTATAGGTCAATCTTGTCATTGACAAGATTGACCCGCAAGTATCGAGGAGAGCTCGATGGCCCCCTTGATCGCCCTGCTCAGCGGGTTCGGCGTGCTGCGTCTGATCGGTTTCGCCGGAATCTCGGCGCTGGATGGGTGGCAGCCCGCGCTGCGCGGCGCGCTGGCGCTGATGTTCCTGCTCACCGGTGTCGCGCACTTCACGAAGCGACGGCAAGGGCTGATCGAACAGGTCCCGCCCAGCCTGCCCCGCCCGGACCTGCTGGTCACCGTGACCGGGGTACTCGAACTGGCCGGCGCCGTCGGGTTGCTGCTGCCACCCACCGCTTCCCTGGCGGCCTGGTGTCTCGCCGCGTTGATGTTGCCGATGTTCACGGCAAACGTCTCCGCCGCGCGACGCGGCCTGCCCGTCACCCCGTTGTTGCCGAGAACCGCGATAGAGATCGTGTTCCTCGCCGCAGCCGTCGCCGCCGCGCTCTGACCGCACCTGTTGGTTTGGCGCTCCTTCAACCGCAAGGTCGGATTCACGGGAGACGTCGGCTTCTGGCACGAAACGTACGTCATCGCGCCCGGCGGCTACGAATGTATCTACGGCAACATGCCCCGATTCGGCTTGGCCGCCGCCGGTGAGCACGTGCCTGTCAGCCGCAAGGGCGACACCGCCGCAGACCGGCTGCGCCAGCAGACGCAAAATGACTGGTCAACGCTATGAGTGGGCCCGGTGGGACTCGAACCCACACTGGCACGGACCTAAACCGTGTGCCTCTGCCAATTGGGCTACGGGCCCGGGATTCGCTCAGCCTAGCGTCCGGGCGTGGCAGGTTCCGGCGTGGCCGGTACGAGCGCGCCGGTGCTGTGATCTACGGTGGTGCCGTGCCAAGGTGAGGAGGACTGGTGGCGCGCGACCCTGACACCATCGAGCGTGACATCGAGCAGGCCCGCGAAGCGCTGGCTTCGACGCTGGACCAGCTTGGTGAGAAGGCCAACCCGAAGAAGCTGGCCGACTCCGCGAAGACGAGCGTGCTCGCGAAGCTCGAGGACCCGAAGGTGAAGTACCCGCTGATCGGCGCCGGCGTGCTCGTCGTCGCGCTGCTCGTGCGCAAGCTGTTCCGCTGACGCCGCGCCGTCCGGGCATATCCGCGCCCGGGCGCCGGTCAGCGGCGAGCCGAGGCCTTCGCCGAGCCTGTCGAAACCTTCTCCTGCTTCGACGAGGATTCCAGCGCGTCACCGATGTCGGCCGTCAGCCTGGCCTTCGGCCGCCGCGAGGCCTTGTTCTGCGGTTTCGCCGCGCCTGCCTGCTCTTCCGACTGCTGGGCCGGAACCTCCGCCTCGGACGAATCCGTATCTTCCGACGGGGCTGCCGCCTCCGGAGCGGTCTTCTCGGCCGGCGCCGTCTCGGGTCGGGTGAGCCGGGCCGTCATGTAGGCCGCGGTGAACTCGAGCGCGCTCCCGTTGAGCAGGTGCACGACGGTGGCACCCTTGGCCTCCGCGCCGAGCGACTCGACGAGCTGGTCCACGTTGTCTCGTGCGGCGATGATCCCCGGCGCCCGGCCGGTCAGCTTCTGGCCGTGCCCGGCGACGGTGATCGCCCAGTCGTCGTCCTCCTGGACGTAGCTCGCCATGATCGGTTCCGCCATCAGTCCTCCACCCCTGCACCGGCTTGCCTGATCCGCAGGTGGGACCCAGGCGTCGCCGCGTTGTGACGCCGATCGGCTCGCCCGATCGGGTGTACCTTGAGCAACCGTTCGCCGAACTTCTGCCGGCCTCTATCGATACCTCAGCACGACTCTGGGTGACAAGCAATGGATGCAAGTGTGCTCTGCGTGACCATTGGCTAGCAGATGCACGAGCATCTGCACGAGCGTGTCAAAGGTGCTCACCCAGTGCGTTCGCGCAAGCCGACCCAGAGGGCTGCCATGGCGTAGTCAGTAGCCCGTTCAGGTGTCACCTCGTTGTGCTGTTCACACCAGATCGCCAGCCGTTCGCACGCGCCGACGACGATTTCCGCGAGTGCTTCCACCCGCAGGGGGGACCCCTCTTCGAAGTAACCGGCCATCACCTTGGCGATCAGATCGGTCTGCTGGCGCCGGACCGCCTCGATCTCGTCCGCGGCCGATGTGCCGATCAGGGCCATCTCGTGCCGCAGGAGCGACCATGCCTGCCGCCGCTCGCGGATGTACACGAAGAACGCGAGCAACCCGCGGCTCAGCGCGTCCTCGGCCGACGTGGCGTTCACCACCGCTTCCTCGGTCACCTGGCGCAGTTCGGCGCGCGATCCGGCGATACACGCCAGGAGCAGGCCTTCCTTGGAGTGGAAGTATTCGTACAGCATCGGCTTGGACACACCGACCCGCTCGGCGATCTCGTCCATCGACGCCGCCGCGTACCCGTGCTCCGCGAACACCGCCTCGGCGACCTCGATCATCTGTCGCTCGCGCTCGGCTCGGGGCATGCGCTTGCGGGTACTCACCCAGGACACTCTACCGGAAGTAACCTACTTCAAGTAAGGTGGACTCGCGGTAACACTAAACGGGGAAGTGTGAGGGAGACGAATGGGCGAGCGCATCGAGGCGGAGGTCGTCATCGTCGGCACCGGGTTCTCCGGTCTCGGCATGGCCATCCAGCTGCTCAAGCAGGGGCGCCGGGACTTCGTGATCCTGGAGAAGGCGGCCGAGGTCGGCGGCACCTGGCGGGACAACACCTATCCGGGCTGCGCCTGCGACATCCAGTCGCATATGTACTCGTTCTCCTACGAGCAGAACTCCGGCTGGACGCGGGCCTTCTCGCCGCAGGGCGAGATCTGGGACTACCTGCGCGGCGTCGCGAAGAAGTACGACCTGTATCCCCATATCCGGTTCGGCCAGGAGATGACCGGGGCGCGCTGGGACCCCGACGAGTACCGCTGGCACGTCGCCACGAGGGGCGGCGACGAGGTCACCGGCCGGTACCTGGTCAACGGCGTCGGCGCGCTGCACCTCCCGCAGATCCCGGACCTGCGCGGACTCGAGAACTTCCGCGGTGAGACGTTCCACTCGGCCACCTGGAACCACGACTACGACCTGCGCGGCAAGCGGGTCGCAGTGGTGGGCACCGGGGCGAGCGCGATCCAGTTCATCCCGCGGATCGCGCCGGAGGCCGCCAAGCTGACCGTCTTCCAGCGCACCCCGCCGTGGGTGCTGCCGAAGCCCGACCACGCCATGCCGGAGTGGGCGCGCACCGTGTTCCGGAAAGCGCCTGCGCTCCAGCGGGCGTACCGCGACCTGCTCTACTGGTCGCTCGAATCGCGTGCGGTCGGGTACAACAACGGCGGCCTGAAGCTGATGAAGCTGACCCAGCGGCTCGGCAAATGGAACATCGAACGCGGCGTCGAGGATCCGGCGCTGCGCGAGCGGCTGGTCCCCGACTACGTGCTCGGCTGCAAGCGGGTGCTGCTGTCGAACGACTACTACCCGGCGCTCGCGCGGGACAACGTGGACGTGTGCACCGACGGCGTGGCGGAAGTGCGCGAGCACAGCGTCGTCGACAGCGCGGGGGTGGAGCACGAGGTCGACGCGATCATCTTCGGCACCGGCTTCCACGTCACCGACGCGTTCGAGCACCTCGAGATCGTCGGCGAGGGCGGGCGCAACCTGGGCAAGGAGTGGGCGGACGAGGGGATGCGCACCCACCTCGGCATCACGGTCGCGGGCTTCCCGAACCTGTTCTTCCTCCTCGGGCCGAACACCGGGCTCGGCCACAACTCGGTGGTCTTCATGATCGAGTCGCAGGCGCGGTACGTCGCCGGCGCGATCGCGCTCGTCGATCAGGCGGGGTCGGCGGGGCTGGCGACGCGGCCCGAAGTGCAGGACCGGTTCAACACGGAAATGCAGCGGAAGCTGGAAAAAGGGGTGTGGACCCAGGGTGGCTGCCGCAGCTGGTACCTCGACGCCCAGGGGGTGAACCGGACCCTGTGGCCCGGTTTCACCTGGCGCTACTGGCTCGCCACCCGCAAGGTCCGCCCCGCGGACTTCGAACTAATCGGCACCGCAGGTGGCAAGTAGTCCACGGCGGTACGCGTCTCGCTGATCAGTTCAGGGGCGGAGGCCTGTCGGGGGATCTCCGCCCCCCGGATCGAGGCCGCCGGGTGGGGCAAGATCCTGGAGCAGGGCGAGCAGTTCCGGTGCGGTCAGGCCGCACAGTTCGGCCATCCGCTCGACGGCGGCCTTGTCGAGTTGCACCTCCCGCGGGCTGCCCGGCTGGCGCAGCCGGTCCTCGGCCCAGCGGCGCAGCGGGAGCAGTTCGGGCCGGTGATCGGCGACGATATGCGCCAGATCGAGCCGCACCTTGCCCGGTTCGTCGGCGAACACGCGCCGGTGCACGCGGGCCAGCAGGTCCTGCGGCAGTTCGTCCATCGCGAGGCACAGCTCCACGAGCCGCACCACCGAGCACTGGCGTGTGCCGAGCTCGTAGGTGGCCAGCGTCTGCAGTGAGATGTCGCTTTGCAGATGCTGGTTCAGCTCCTTGCGCGTCCAGCCTCGTCGTCGCCTGAGTTTCCTGAGTTCCTCCCCCAGAACTCGCTGGTAGAGCTCACTGTCGATGTGCACTCCTGGTCCCCTGCCCTGCGTCGCGCCGCACCCCTGCGCCGGCACGTCCGGTCGAACTTCAGCGGTGTCCACGCGTATGTAAGTCGCTGAGTGCCCCGCTCTTACGCGACTTCGGCCGAGTGTTTGAAGATCCTTCGCGGATTAGGCCGTTCGGGCTAACACCGGGAGGCTAAAAGGTGGATTTCAGTTGACGCAAGTGATCCCATCGGCGGTGATCGGTTTGTCGTCGGCGCTGGCAGGCGGGGGCGGGGCGGTCGAGGTCGCCGGCGCGACGGCATGCTCCTGGGCGACCTGGGTCGAGCCGGAGTAGTCGGTCCCGACCACGACGAGGACATGCCCCGAGCCGACCGAATTATCCTGCATCAGGGCGGCCTTCGAGCCGAGCGCGTCGGCCACGCTTTGCGCGGCGTCCTTCCCGCCCGGCGGGTAGCGCACCGAGGTCTTGCTCACCCGCGCGTTCGCGTTGCCGGTCGCGCCCGCGGCGAATCCCTTGCCGGTCAGGACCTGTGACACGGTCGCCGCGAGCCCCGTCTTGGCCGTTCCGTTGTGGACGTCCACAGTGGTGGAGGCGTTGGGGTTCACCGTCGCCGGCGCCGGGGCCGGTGGTGCGTTCGGCGGCGCGGTCAGGCCCTGCACGAAACTCTTCACCTGAGCCGGGTCGACCTCCACCGCCGTACCGTCGGTGGGGCTGTCGTAGTCGGGGTTGACCACCGGGACCGTCTCGAACTGCAACTGGCCGCCGGAGAGGCCCTTCATCTGCTGGGCGAACGAGAGGATGTCCCAGCCCTGGTTGAGCACGACGGACTTCTTGATCGCGTCGATCAGCTGGTTCAGCTTCCCGGGATTGCTCAGCGTGCCGGCGGAGAGCACCTTCTGCGCCATCCCGGCCATGAACACCTGCTGGCGCACGATGCGGTCGAGGTCACCGCGCGGCAGCCCATGCCGCTGGCGGACGAACTTGAGCGCGTCCACCCCGGAGATGGTGTGGCGGCCGGCGGTGAACTTCGCGCCGGAGTACGAGTCGTTGACGTCGTGCTTGAGGCATACGTCGACGCCGCCGATGGCATTGGTGATGTCGGAGAAGCCCAGCAGGTTGATCGACGCGTAGTTGTCGATCGAGGAGCCGGTGAGCTGCTGGACGGCGGCGATGAGCGTCTTCGCCCCGGCCTGGGAGCTTTTGACCTCGACGTCCTTCGCATCGGTGTCGCCGGAGTCCTGCAGCTGCTTGCGCTCGGCGGCCTTGCCGCGCGCGTAGGCCGAATTGATCTTGTGCTTGCCGAAACCGGGGATCGTGACGTACGAGTCGCGCGGTAGCGAGATCGCGACCGCCTTACCGCCGTCGTTCGGGATGTGCACCATGATCAGCGTGTCGGTGTTCTCCTCGCCGTCGGAGACCCCGGCCCGGAGCTGGTTGAGCAGCTGCTGCGGCAGCGGGTTGCCCTGCGCGTCGGTGCGGGAGTCCATCCCGACCAGGAGGATGTCGCGCGCGCCGTCCGCCGGCTGGTCGCCGCTGATCACGTCGGCCGTGGTGAGCCCGCTGACCAGACCCTGCATCGCCGCCCACGCGTACCCGGTCAGGCCCATGACCAGGAGCGATACGAGCCCGAGCACGACCTTCCCGGCGTGCCGGCGGCGTGGGGGGACGGGCCGGCGGGCAGGCGGCGGCCCGGGACGGCGCCCACCACGGGCGGGCGGCGGCGGTCCACCGCGGCGGGCGGGGCCGGCGTAGC
>NZ_VDFW01000057.1 GCF_006152065.1 Amycolatopsis alkalitolerans | reverse complement strand
GCGGCTGTGGTCGAGACCACCGCTGCAGCTGGCGATCCGCCGACTGGCCGGTGCACGTGCCCCCGTCACCGGGGTGCTGGTGATCGGGGTGCTCGCGATCGGCACGCTCGCCGCGGGCAACGGCATCGCGGGCGGGCAGCGCACCGCGCTGGACACCAAGACCGGCGCCCTCGTCGGTGCGGTGAGCCGGGTCGACGTCGACACGAAGGTGGGGTTGGGCGAAACGCCGCTGCCCGCGCCGATCGCCGGCACGAGCACGATCGCCGGGCGCACCAGCGGTACCGGCAGTGTGGTGCTGGTGGTGGATCCGGCGACCTTCGCCCGCTCCGCGTACCTCGGCTCGCTGCGGGACGAAGTCACGGATCTGGTGCCACGGCTGGCACATCCGGTCCCCGGCGGGTTGCCCGCCATCCGCGTCGGGCACTCCGCGGACCAGTCGGCGAAGCTGCCAGGGGGCCTGCCGGACGCGGTCACGGTCACGGACCTGCCGTGGTTTCCGCTGCTGGGGAACAACTCCGGCTATGTCGTCTCGCGCACCGCGCTGACCCCGGCACAGCTGGCGAGCATCCCGCAGTGGAGCCTGCTGTCGCAGCTTCCGATGGATCAGCTGTCCGCCCACCTGTCGGCGGCGGCGCTCCTGCAGATCAACCGCACCAGCCAGGACACCGCACTCGACGCGCTGCCGTTCTACGTCGTGGAGTGGACGTTTTCCTTCGTGAGCCTGCTGGGCGGGGTGCTCGCCGTCGTCGCCGTGCTCGCGCTGCTGGTCGCCGTCGAAGTGCGGCGGCGGCAGAACGCGCTCGCCGGGGCGCTCGTACTGCGGATGGGCATGGGGGTGCGGGCCCTGTTCCGGAGCCACCTGATCGAACTGGGCGCGCTCGCCGGCCTCGCGGCGGTCGCCGGGGTCGCGTGCGGGGTGACCGTCGCGAGCCTGGCCGTGCCGAGATTCGACCCGGTGCGCTGGCTCGCGCCCCGCTCGGCGCTGCCCGATCAGACGACCTTCGTGCTCGCGGTCGCCGCCGCCGCGATCGCGGTGGTCCTGCTGGCGGGCTGGCTCGCGGTGCGTTCGGTACGGACTGCCCGGACCGCGGAGCTGCTGCGTGCGTGACACCGTGTTCGAACTCGACCGGATCGGCGTGGACTACCCGACCCCCGCCGGCACCGTGACCGGCCTGCACGACGTGACCATCGCCGTCCCGCGTTCGGGCATCACGGTGTTCGCCGGCCCGTCCGGCTCGGGCAAGTCGACGCTGCTGCGCGTGCTGGGCCTGTTCGAACGGCCGGCGCGTGGCACGCTGCGGTTCGACGGCACCGACACGGGCCCGCTCAGGCATCCGGCTCGGCGCGCGCTGCGGCGCGACCATCTGGGGCTGGTGTTCCAGAACCCGCCGGAGAACCTGCTGGACTACCTGAACGTCGCGGACAACCTTCGCGCCGCGGCTCAGTCGGCGCGGCGCCGGTGCGAACCGGAGGAGATCCTGTCGCGGCTGGGGCTCGCCGGCACCGGCTCGTGGCATATCTCCGCGCTGTCCGGCGGTCAGCAGCAGCGGCTGGCGTTCGGCTGCGCGCTCGCGCGAGGTTCGTCGGTGATCCTGGCCGACGAACCGACCTCGCAGCTGGACGAGGTCTCGGCCGATCTCGTCCTGGAAACCCTGCGCTATCTGGCGGAACACGGCTTCGCCGTGCTCGTCGCCTCCCATGACGACCGGTTGATCGAACTGGGCACCCGGATCGCGCGGTTGCGCGACGGCAGGCTGGAAGGGGTCGAGTGAGCGAGCCCGCGGTACACGCCTTCGGACTCCGGCGGCGGTTCAGCCATCCCAGCGGCGATGTCGAGGTGCTGCGCGGGCTGGAACTGTCCGTGGCCGCCGGTGAACTGGTCACCGTGTCCGGACGGTCCGGTTCCGGCAAGAGCGCGTTACTGGCGCTGCTCGGCGGGTTCGACTCCCCCGACTCCGGCCGCGTGCTGCTGGCCGGGGAGCCCATCGACGGCGCCCCACCGTGGCACACCTGCGCGGTGCTGCCGCAGGCGCTCGGGCTCGCCCACGAGCTGACGGTGGCCGAGAACGTCGCGTTGCCGCTGCGGCTGCGACCGGGCACGGACAGCACCGAGGAGCGGGTGACCGGGCTGCTGGCGGATCTCGGCGTCGGGCAGCTGGCCGATCGCTACCCGTCGGAGGTGTCGTTCGGGCAGCAGCAGCGGGTCGCGCTCGCGCGGGCCGTCAGCGGCCGGCCGAAGGTCCTGCTGACCGACGAGCCGACGGCGCATCTCGACGCCGGCAGCAGCCCGGCGGTGCTGCGGTTGTTGCGCCGCTGCGCGGACGAGGGCGCGGCGGTCATCGTCGCGACCCACGACGACGCGGTTCACGCGATCGCCGACCGCCGGGTCCGGCTCAGTGACGGGGTCCTCTCCGCGGCGTGATCACCGCTTCACCGCGGGCTCCGTAGACTTCACGTCGATGCGACGGTATCGGTGGTCGATCGGCGGGGGCGTCCTCCTGTTCGTCGCCGTGCTCACCGCGATCTTCGTGTTCTCCGGCCCCGGCAGCAGCCCGCCGATCAGGCGGCCCGGGCCGCCCGGCACCGGCCCGCTGACGATCGTGACGCTCGGCGACAGCACGGTCTCCGGCGAGGGCACGGGGAACTACACGGCCGGCACCAACGGGACGAACGGCGACTGGTGTCACCGCTCGCCCGACGCGGAGGTGTTCGAGACCGACGTGCCCGGTATCGCCGCCAAGGTCAACTTCGCCTGTTCCGGGGCGCCCGCGGCGCAGGTCGCGCTGGGTGAGGCCAAGCAGTGGACCGAACCCTCGCAGGCCGGGCAGCTGGCGAACCTCGTGAAGGACCACCGGGTCGCCGTCGTCGTGATCGCGGTCGGCGCGAACGACGATCCGCGCTTCTCCGCGCTGGTCTCCCAGTGCTTCCAGGCGTGGTTCGTCGCCGGCAGGCCGCCTTGCAGCGACGCCGTCGCACCCAACTGGCAGGACCAGGTCAACGCGATGGTGCCGAAGGTCGTGGCCGCGGTCACCGACGTCAAGACGGTGCTCGCGACGGCCGGGTACCGGCCAGGGGACTACCAGTTGGTGCTGCAGTCCTACGCGGCGCCGATCGGCCCCGACATCCCGCCCGACCTGCAGAACCTCAACGGCTGCCCGTTCCGGACGCAGGATCTGCGGTGGGTGCGCGACAACGGCGTGATCACGCTGTCCGCCGGTCTCGCACGGGCCGCAGCCCAGACCGGCGCGCGGTTCCTGGACCTTTCGCGCGCGGGCCGCGGGCACGAGGCGTGCAGCGGCGGCGCCGATCCGGGCAAGGAGTGGTTCAGCAGGCTGACCCTGCGGCTCAACGACCTCGCCGACGCCGACCGGGCCACCCACGCACTGCAGGAGTCGTTCCACCCCAACGCGAACGGCCAGGCCGAGATCGGCCGGTGCCTGACCGAGTTCCTGGCGACCGCGCTCCCCTCGGCCGCCTGCCTCTCCGGCGCCGACGGCAACCTCCACGCCGCCGCCACCGTCCCCGGCCCCTAACCCACTCGGCTAGAGGTCTAGGGCGGCGCGGAGGGCGGCGTCGATCTGATCCTGGGTGGTCTGGTCGATCTCGGCGACGCGTTCAGTGAGCCAGCCGCGGTAGAGGCGGGTCAAGTACAGCGTCGAGATCCAGAACCGCGAGTCCAGCGGCACGCCGAGGATGTCCTGCGGATCCTGCTCGAGCAACTCCGTGCCCAGCAGCCACGGCCGGTCGGACTCGTTCACCCCGTCCGAAGACAGCAACAGCACGGTGCGCTCACGCGCGGGCTGGACCGGCGGGCGATACGTCCAGACCTCACCCCTCCGCACGCAGTTCCTTCTCCGCCGCGGCTGTCTCGGCCTCGTCCGCCGCCGCCACACTCGCCAGGTCACCGGCAGGGCGCGCCCGGTATCCGGTGCGGACGGCCTCGCGCCGCGCGGCCTTCGACAGCCACGACGACAACGACAGCCCATGCGCCTTCGCGGCCCGCTCCGCGTATTCGATCGCCGAAGCGTCCAGCGACAATGTGACCTTACGTGTTGCCATACCTTTTATCGTACTCTCGACACGGTCACGACGACAGCGTCGGTGTGCGCCCTTCGAACGGCGTCGAAAGCACCACCGTCGTGCGGGTCGACACCATGGCCGACTCGCGGATCCGGCGCAGCAGATCCTCCAGCGCCCGCGGCGACGCGACCCGCACGAGCAGGATGTACGACTCGTCCCCCGCCACCGAATAACACGACTCGATCTCGGTGATGTGCTCCAGCCGCTGCGGATAGTCGTCCGGCGCGGCGGGATCGTTCGGGGTCAGCGAGATCAGCGCGGTCAGCGGCAGCCCGATCAGCTCGCCGTCGAGCTGCGCGGTGTAGCCCCGGATCACGCCCCGCTGTTCGAGCCGGCGGACGCGCTGGTGCACGGCCGAAACCGACAGCCCTACCCGCTCGGCGAGGTCGGTGAAGCTGCACCGCCCGTCCGCCGCGAGCTCCTGCGCGATCGCCTGGTCGAGCGGCTCCAGCGGGCCCGGGGCGTTCACGAGCCGAGCACGACGAGCTCGTGCGGGCGGTTGTTGAGCGACTCGCCACCGGTTTCGGTGACCACGACGATGTCCTCGATCCGCGCGCCCCAGCGCCCCGGCTGGTAGATCCCCGGCTCGACGCTGAAGGCCATCCCGGGCTCCAGCTCCAGCGTGTTGCCGCCGACGATGTACGGCTCCTCGTGCACGTCGAGCCCGATCCCGTGGCCGGTGCGGTGGATGAAAAACTCGCCGAAACCCGCGCCGGCGATCAGGTCGCGCGCGGCGGCGTCGACCTCCTGCGCCGTGACGCCCGGCCGCACCGCCGCGACCGCGGCCCGCTGCGCGCGCTGCAGGACGGCGTAGGTCTCCGCGACATCCGCGTCGCGCGGCTCACCGATCGCGTACGTCCGGGTGGAATCGGAGTTGTAGCCCTCCGGGATCGGGCCGCCGATGTCGATCACCACGATGTCGCCGCGTTCGATGACGCGCTCGGACACGTCGTGGTGCGGGCTCGCGCCGTTCGGCCCGGAACCCACGATGACGAACTCGGCCACCGCGTGCCCCTCGGCCACGATTCCCGCCGCGATGTCCGCGGCGACCTGGGCTTCGGTCCGGCCGGGCCGAAGCCACTCGCCCATCCGGGCGTGCACGCGGTCGATCGCGGCACCCGCACGGCGCAGGGCGTCCACCTCGGCGGCGTCCTTACGCATGCGCAGTTCCCGGACCACCGGGCCGGCCAGCGTCTGCTCGGCGTCGCCGAACGCGTCGCGGAACGCGAGTACGTGCAGAGCCATGGTGTTGTCGCTGACCGCGACGCGGCCGGGCTTGCCGAGACGGTCGGCGGCGATGCGGTACGGATCGTCACCGTCGACCCACGTGACGACCTCGACGCCGAGTTCGGCGGTGGGCACGTGCGCGTACCCGGGCGCTTCGAGCTTCGGCACGATCAGCGCGGGAACCCCGTCACCGGCCGGCAGCACGAGGGCGGTCAGCCGTTCGAACGAACCGCCCGCCTCACCGAGCAGGTAGCGCAGGTCCGAGCCCGGGGCGATGAGCAGCGCGTCGGTCTCGGCGCCGGCCGCCGCCTTTCGCGCCCGGTCCAACCGGGAACGCAGGACAGCCGGGTCCAGGGGCATGGGCGGTGTTGATCGGCGGGACATGCCCGAAGACTAGCCGCCCCGCCGCCGGTGTCCATCCAGGGACGCGCGCCCTCGGCTACTAGACTCCTCGCGCACCCCGACGTCAGGAGCCCATGAAGTCCCGGATCGTCCCCGCCCTCGGCCTGACGGCCGTGCTCGCCGCGTGTGCGGGCGCGCCCCAACCGGCGAGTACCCCGCCGGCACCGTCCAGCACGTCGGCCGCGCCGTCGTCCGCTTCCCCCGCCGGACCGCCCCCGGACGCGTGCGCCGCCGTCATTGCGCAGATGACCCCGCGTCAGCGGCTCGCGCAGATGGTGTTCGTCGGCGTGAACCCGAGCGACCCCGGGGCCGCGCTCACCCTCGTGCGTACCGAACAGCCCGGCGGCGTCTTCATCGGCGGGAACCCGACGGACCTGTTGCGTGGCAATGCGCTGGCGCCTGTCCAGCGGGCCGCGCGGTGGGGGCTCGCGGTCGCCGTCGACGAGGAAGGCGGTCGCGTCCAGCGCATCGACGCGCTGGACGGATCGATCCCCAGCGCACGGGTGATGGCCCGGACGATGACCGTCGACCAGGTGCGCGCGATCGGGCTCAAGCGGGGGCAGCAGTTACGGGCGCGTGGCGTCACCATGGATTTCGCGCCCGACCTCGACGTCAGCTCGCAGCCGGACAACGGCCCGATTGGCGACCGCTCGTTCAGCAGCGATCCGGCGAAGGCCCGCGACTACGGGCTCGCGTTCGCCGCCGGGTTGCGCGACGGCGGCGTCACCCCGGTGTTCAAGCACTTCCCCGGGCACGGGCACGCCACCGGCGACTCCCACGCCGGCGCGGTGACCACACCGCCGCTGAGTTCCTTGCGCACCAACGACCTCGTGCCGTATCAGGCGGTCGCAGACTTCAACGGCGGCGAGGTCATGGTCGGGCATCTCACCGTGCCGGGGCTCACCGGCGGGCAGCCGGCGTCGCTGTCCCCCGCCGCCTACCAGCTGCTGCGCACCGGCTATCGCTTCACCGGCCCGGTCCTGACCGACGACCTCGGTGCGATGAAGGCGATCACCGCGACCTACCGCCTGCCCGACGCCGTGCTGCACGCGCTGCTCGCCGGGGCCGATCAGGCACTGTGGTCCGGCGGCGGCGATCTGGACCCGGTCCTGGACCGGCTCGAGCAGGCGCTGGAGTCGGGTGAGTTACCGGCCACCCGCGTCGATGATGCGCTGCACCGGATCCTGCCCGCCAAGCACGCCTGCTGACGCATCAGCGCACCGACAAGCGCGACAGGTTCGGAAATGCCGCCAGTGTGCCTGGCGCACAGGAAGGCGAACCCAAGGTGAACACCGAATGTCGGTTCGGTTGACTTATACTGGCCAGCCACTGTCCACGCCATGGAGAAACGACTGTGCCGATCGACGTCACCTTGCGCTGGCGGGGAAGCCCGACCCGGGCCGAACCGGCCGAGCTGGAACGTGCGCTCGCGCCGGTCGCCGAGCAGTACAAGATCATGCTGGGGCCGCGCCGGGTGCGCACGGCGTCCTATTTGGACACGGTGGACTGGCGGCTGCGGCGCCGCGGTCTGGTGCTGACGCACGAAGGTGCATCCGGGCCCGGGTCGCTCGTACTCGACGCGGACGCGGTGAAGCTCACCGAGCCCCCGGCGTGGCCCGCTCGGGTCGAGGCGCTGCCCGGCGGGGCGGTGCGCGAAGCGGTCGCGGACGCGATGTGGGTGCGCGCGATCGCGCCGAAGGTGCGCAGCCGCACCACGTTCCGCGAGATCGTGCTGTGCGACCCCGAGGGTGAGGAGGCCGTGCGGATCGAATGGGCCGAGGCCACCGCCGTCCACCCGATCCGCACGGGGCCGCTGGTCCGGGTCACGGTGAGCCCAGCGGAGGGCCGCCGCCGCGACGGCAAATGGGTCGTGCGCGCGCTGCGCGAAACCGGCGAGTTCGAGCCCCTCGGCCACACTCTCTACGAGGACCTGCTGGACGCCTGCGGGCTGCCCGGGGAAAGATCGCGGTTCGAGATCACGCCGGGGATGCCCGCCGATGTGGCGATCGCGACCGCGTTACTGGGGTTCGCCGACGCGATCATGGCGAACGTCGACGGCACGATCGACGACATCGACCCCGAGTTCCTCCATCAGCTCCGGGTGGGGGTGCGGCGCACGCGGTCACTGCTGAAGATCGCGGGCGATGTGCTTCTCGGCGACCTCGCCGGACGCTACGCGGGCCGGTTCAAGGAGCTCGGCGATCTCACCACGCCGAGCCGCGACCTCGACGTGTACCTGCTGGAGTTCGACGGTCTCGCGCAAGGCCTGACCGCCGGCGGCGGCGACGACCTCGCTCCGTTCAAAGCACATCTGGAGCGGCACCAGGCCGCGGCGCGCAAGGCGCTCGTCCGAGGGCTGCGCGGGCAGCGGTTCGCCCGCGCGATGGAAAGCTGGCGCGCCGCGCTGACGGGGGTCGTCGAATCTGGCGGTGCGAAGACGACGGTGGACGAGCTGGCCGTGGACCGCTTGCGGCGCCTGACCAAGCGCGTCACGCGGCGTGCGAAGGCGATCACGCCCGAGTCTCCGGCCGCGGGCGTGCACGACCTGCGCAAGCGGTGCAAGGAACTGCGCTACGGGCTTGAGGTGTTCCAGCCGGTGTGCGAGCCGGTCACGCATCGCGGCGTGCTCAAGGATCTCAAGCGGCTGCAGGATGTCCTCGGCGCGTTCCAGGACGGCGAGGTCCAGAGCCAGACATTGCGCGCCTACGCGCAGGAGATGGTCGACGAAGGCCCGCCGCCCGCGGCCGCGTTGCTGGCGATGGGTGAGCTGCTGGCCGGGTTCGTCGACCACGAGAACGAGGCGCGCCACGACCTGACGGCCGCGGTCAGCGCGTTCGTCGCGAAATCCGGCCGGTTCACCGGGCTGGTTCGTTGACCGGCGTGCGCAGCGGGCCACCGTTCCAAGTCGCCGTCCAGCGCCGGGACCATCGAGGGCATCGGGCACGTCGAGACCGTGCCGGTCATCCGCACCGTCAAGCGGGTGGCGACCGCTACCGTAGGCGGCGGCCCTTCGAGAGGAGACGGATGAACCCGACGGAAGCGACTCTGCGGTCCCTGCACGGCATCGCCGAACTGCTGCTCGCCGGGCCGCAATACCGCACCTCCGGGCGGATCCGGTTGCGGGCCACCCCCAACGGGTTCGGTACGACCCTCGAACCGGACCTGCGCCTCGACGGTGACCACCTGGTCGCGGGTGAGCGGCGGATCTCGCTCAACGGAGTCACTTTCGCCGAGGCCGGACAAGCCGCCGGAGTCGAGGCGGGCGCCCCGGCCGGGCTGTACCGGGACGGGTCCGGGGCCAGGCCCGATAAGCGGATCACCCTCGAACCCGGTCCGCTGCAAGCCGCGATATCCGCGTTCGCGGCCGGTGACGAGGCGCTGCGCCGGTTCGCGCCCGCGGAGGAACCGGTGCTCTGGCCCGAACACTTCGACCTCGCCATCACCACCGGCGAGATCAACTACGGCGTCTCCCCCCGGCGACGGATACCTGCCCGAACCGTATGCCTACGTCGGGCCGCACCGGCCCCGGCAAGGTCCATTCTGGACAGCGCCGTTCGGCGCCGCGCGGCCGCTGCGCGGGCTGGCGGACATCGCGGCGTTCTTCACCGAGGGCAGGCAGGCGGCCGGCTGAACGACGTTGGGGCAGCCCGGACGACCGGACTGCCCCAACGCGGAGCTTCCGTGCATGGCACCCCGACCGGCCACGGAAGCCTCCCTGCGAGCGGCGCGTCCCCGATCGAGCGCCGCCCACCCCCGCCGTGCCGATACCCCGAGCATCCGCACGTGCGCCTAGTGTGCGGCCGGTCGGCGCAGGCGCGGTACCGCTGAAAGTCCCACGATCGCAGGGACCAAGGGCCGTAGCGTTCTCGTCAGCGCGAGCCGGGAAGCACCCGGTAGTGGGTCGTGAGCCGGTGCTCGTCGTCGAGGACGTGGAAGGCCAGCGCGGGCGGCTGGGCGTAGTCGAGCAGATCGCCGTGCTCCCACGGCAGTTTCAGGGTGGACACGACGCCGGGCGCGGCGCGCAGCGGCTTGCCCGCGAACGTGCTCGCCGCCGCGGTATGTGCGTGCCCGCACAGGACGGCCACGACCTGCGGGTAACGCTCCAGCAGCGCGGCGAGCCGGTCCTCGCCCCGTAGGCGGATCCCGTCGAGCACCGTGCTGTGCGCCCGGACGGGCGGATGGTCACCGCCGCGGTCGCGATCCTGCGCGCCGAAGGCCTGCGGAAGGTGACCATGCGCCGCCTGGCGCAGGAGCTCGACACGGGCCCGGCCTCGCTGTACGTCTACGTCGCCAACACCGACGAACTGCACGCGGCCGTGCTCGATGAACTGCTCGGCAAGGTCGACCTGCGCCCGATCCGGGCCGGCGGTGACTGGCGGGACAGGCTGATCGAAATCCTGCTGTCCTACACCACCGTCCTGTTCGAGCACGCCGGGCTCGCACGGTCCGCCCTGGTCGCCCGGCCCAGCGGCGCGCACTACCTGGAGCTGGCCGAGTCGCTGCTCGCGCTGCTGGACGAGGGCGGTGTCCCGCCCGCGCAGGCGGCGTGGGGGCTGGACGTCCTGCTGCAACTGGCCACCGCGACCGTGGCCGAGCATTCCGGCGACGCGCCGGTGACCGAAGCCGACTGGAACAAGCTCACCCAGGCCATCCAGCACGCGTCGCCGGCCCATCCGCATATCGCCGCGCTCGGCGCGGACCTGCTGTCCGGCACCCCTGAAGAGCGCCTCGGCTGGGCGTTCCGGGTGGTCATCAACGGAATCGCGTACACACCGAGGAGCACACCATGAACCACCACCCCATCGCGATCATCGGCGGCGGGCTGGGCGGCCTCACACTCGCGCGCGTACTGCACGTCCACGGCATCGAGGCCACGGTCTTCGAGCTGTCCGCGTCGCCGTCGGCCCGGACCCAGGGCGGCATGCTCGATATCCACGAGGACACCGGCCAGGCCGCGCTGCGGGCTGCCGGGCTGTACGACGCGTTCCGCACTCTCGTCCATGAGGGCGGTCAGGCGGTGCGCGTCCTGGACAAGAACGGCGTCCTCCAGCACAGCGAGGACGACGACGGCGAAGGCGGGCGGCCGGAAATCGAGCGTGGCCGGCTGCGTGACCTGCTGCTCGGCGCGCTGCCGGACGGCACGGTCCGGTGGGGCGCCAAGGTCACCGGTGCCCGTCCAGTCGCGGGCGGCCACGAGGTGACTCTCGCCGACGGCACGTCGTTCACGACCGGCCTCCTGATCGGTGCCGACGGGGCCTGGTCGCGGATCCGCCCGCTGGTGTCCACCGCGGTCCCGGCGCACGCCGGGGTGTCCTTTGCGGAACTCGACCTGCTGGACGCCGACACCCGGCATCCGTCCGCCGCCGCCATCGCCGGGGGCGGCATGCTGTTCGCGCTCGGCGACGGCAAGGGCTTCCTCGGTCATCGCAGGCCCGATGGCAGCCTCCACATCGCGGTCGCCGTCCGCACCGGCGAGGACTGGCTCGCAGGCATCGACTTCACCGACACGGCGGCGGTGAAAGCGGCCATGCTCGAGGAGTTCGAGGGCTGGGACGGCAGCCTGCGCGCGTTCATCAGCGAAGCCGACGGACCGCTGACTCCCCGCGCGATCCACCTCCTGCCGCCTGGGCACCGCTGGGCCCGCGTGCCCGGCGTCACGCTCGTCGGCGATGCCGCGCACCTGATGTCCCCGTTCGCAGGCGAGGGCGCGAACCTCGCGATGACCGACGGGGCCGAACTCGGCCTCGCGCTCGCCAAGAACCCCGGCGACACCGAGGCGGCCCTGGCGGTCCACGAAGCGGCCATGTTCCCGCGAGCGGAGGAATCCGCCCGCGATTCCGCGCAGGGGCTCGAACTGTGCTTCGCGCCCGATGCCCCGCGCGGGCTGGTCGAGATGTTCACCGCCGTTTGAGTGAGGCTAGAGGCGGGCCGGGCCCGCGGGGTGCGCCCCGGGTACCGGATCAGCCGGTCCGCTCAGGACTGCTGCTGCTGTTTGGCCACCTCGGCGCGTACCTCGTCCATGTCGAGTTCCTGCGCCTTGCCGATCAGCTCCTCGAGCGCCTGCTCGGGCAGTGCACCCGGCTGAGCGTAGAGCACCACGCCGTCCCGGACGACCATCAACGTCGGGATGGACGAGATACCGAAGGCCGCCGCCAGTTCCTGCTGCGCCTCCGTGTCCACCTTGCCGAAGACGACGTCCTCATGCTTGTCCGACGCCGTCTCGTACACGGGAGCGAACATCCGGCACGGTCCGCACCACGACGCCCAGAAGTCGACCAGCACCATGCCCTGCTGCCCGACCGTCTCGTCGAAGTTCTCCTTGGTCAGCTCGACCGTTGCCACGTGACTCTCCTAGCGTCGCTGGGGTGACTGCCCGTCCAACGTCGGCACGGGCCGGGGAATTCCGGTGGCTGGCTGTCAGAATCGCACTCGGACATCGCTCGAGGAGGAACCGAATGTCTCCAGGCACCAGCGCCGCGACCGTACTGCTCGACCGGGACGGCGCCGTCGCCACGGTCACCATCAACCGCCCGCACCGCAAGAACGCCCTCGACGAGTCCACCTGGACCGGCCTGCGCGCGGCGCTGCGGGAAGCCGGAGAGGACACCGCGGTCCGCGCCGTGGTGGTGACCGGCGCCGGCGGCGAGTTCTGCGCGGGCGCCGACCTCGGCGACATCACCAGCGGCGGTCATCCGCTGCACCGCATGCACGTGATCAGCGAGATCGCGCTGTACCTGCACGAGTTGCCCAAGCCGACGATCGCAAAGGTCGACGGTGTCGCGGTCGGCGCGGGCTGGAATCTCGCCCTCGGCTGTGACCTCGTGGTGGCCACGCCGCGGGCGCGGTTCAGCCAGATCTTCGCCAAACGAGCGCTGTCCCTCGACTTCGGCGGATCGTGGCTGCTGCCCCGGCTGGTCGGACTCCAGCAGGCGAAACGGCTGGCGCTGCTCGCGGAGATGATCGACGCCGACGAGGCCTTGCGGCTCGGGCTCGTCACCTGGGTGAAGCCGGTCGAAGAGCTCGACAAGTTCGTCGCGGCCACTGCCGCCGAACTGGCCGCGTTGCCCCCGGTCGCGCTCGCGCAGTCCAAGGCACTCCTGCAGCAGGGCGCCGGTGCGTCGCTGCGGGACGCGCTGGAGAACGAGTCCCGCGCGCAGGCGATCAACTTCGCGACCGCGGACGTGCCGGCCGCGTTCGAGGCCTTCCTGTCCAAGACCACGGCCGAGTACACGGGCGAGTGGGCGATGCCGTCAGACCCCCGGTAACACCGCGTTCAGGCCGCCAGCCACCGCCCGATACAGCCCAGCAGCTCGTCGGGGTCGACCGGTTTCGTGACATGGTCGCTCGCGCCGGCGGCGAGGCTCTTCTCCCGGTCCCCCGCCATCGCCTTCGCCGTCACCATGATGATCGGCAGCCGGTCGAACCGTGGGATCTCCCGGATCGCCGCCGTCGTGGCGTACCCGTCCATCTCGGGCATCATCACGTCCATCAGGATCAGGTCGACGTCCGGGCTCGCGAGCAGCTCCTCGATTCCCTTGCGGCCGTTGGGTGCGTGCCGCACCGTCATCCCGTGCAGCTCCAGCATGCCCGCGATCGCCAGCACGTTGCGCGCGTCGTCGTCGATCAGCAGGACCTTCCGTCCGTGTAGCCCGGGCGGGTTGCCTGGGCTCGGCGGCGCGGCCTGCGCTTCGACCACCGCCGGGGCGGGACCCCGCGACTCGCCCAGCAGCTCCAGGAACCGCTCCCGTAGCTCGTCGAGTGCGGTCAGCAGCTCGGTCCGGTGCGTCTCCACCAGTTGTTCGTGCGCGGGAACGAACGCCCGGGTCGGATGGGCGAGCACCGGCACCGCCTTCAGGCGCTCGCTCTCGCCGAGCCGCTGGAGCAAGCCCAGCGCGGACCCGTCGGGCAGGCTCGCGTCGAGCACCACGCACCGGTACTCGCGCGTGGTCAGCGCCGCGACCGCATCGTCCGGGGTGGTCACCGACTCGATGTGCACGGGTTCGCCGGTGATATCCGCGACGAACTCACGCACGAGCAAGGTGAGCAGCCGGTCGTCCGCGGCCTCCAGGATCAGCACCCTGCGCTGTGTTCCCGGTTGGCCCTCCTCGGCGGGGGTGACCGGCAAGGTCAGGGTGAACGTGCTGCCGCTGCCGAGCCGGCTCTCCGCGTGGATCTCGCCGCCGAGGAGGTTCGCGACCTGACTGCTGATCGACAGGCCGAGCCCGGTGCCGCCGTAACGGCGGCTCGTCGTTCCGTCCGCCTGCTGGAACGCCCCGAAGATCGTCTCCAGGTTCTCCGGCGCGATGCCGATTCCCGTGTCCAGCACCGCGAACTCCAGGCTCGCGCCGTGGTCCACCGCGCGCACCCGCAGTTCGATCCGGCCGCTTTCGGTGAACTTGACGGCGTTGGACAGCAGGTTGCGCAGCACCTGGCGCAGCCGCTGCTCGTCCGTGCACAGCTCGCCGGGCACGTCCTCGCCGACCGTGACTTCGAACTCGAGCCCCTTTTCCGCGGTCAGCGGCCGGAAGGTGGCCTCGACGTACTCCAGCAGCTGCGGCAGCGGGACCTGCTCGGTGTGGATGTCCATGCGGCCGGCCTCGACCTTCGACAGGTCGAGGATGTCGTTGATCAGCTGCAGCAGATCGGTGCCCGCGGACTGGATGACCTCCGCGAACTCGACCTGTTTCGGGGTGAGGTTCCGCGTCGAGTTCTGCGCGAGCACCCCGGCGAGGATGAGCAGGCTCGTCAGCGGGGTACGCAGCTCGTGCGAGATGTTGGCGAGGAACTCGGACTTGTACCTCGACGCGAGCGCCAGCTGCTGGGCACGTTCCTCGATCTCCTGGCGCGCCTGTTCGATCTCGACGTTCTTGAACTCGATGTCCCGGTTCTGGCGCGCCAGCAGTTCGGCCTTCTCCCCCAGTTCGGCGTTGGACTGCTGGAGCTTCACCTGCTGTGCCTGCAGCTCACCCGCGAGCCGCTGGGACTCCGCCAGCAGCGAGTCCGTGCGGGCGTTGGCGATGATCGTGTTGACGTTGACGCCGATGCTCTCCATCAGCTGTTCCAGGAAGTCCCGCCGCACCGGCGTGAACCGGGTGAACGAGGCAAGTTCGATCACACCGAGCACCTGGTCCTCGAACACGATCGGCAGCACGATCAGGTTGACCGGCGGCGCGTGCCCGAGGCTCGAGGAGATGGTGACGTACGCGGGCGGGGTCTCGTCGACCACGATCGGGATCTTCGTCTGCGCGACCTGGCCGATGAGCGACTGCCCGAGGTCGAAGGTGACTTCACCGGTGGCGGCGTGCCCGTAGCCGGCGATCAGCCTGAGCACCGGCTCCCCGGCTTCCATGAGGAAGAACGTGCCGTGCTGCGCGCCGACGAGCGGGGTCAGCTCGTTCATGATCAGCTGCGCGACCGTCCGCAGGTCCCGGTGGCCCTGCAGCAGGCCGGAGATCCGCGCGAGGTTCTTGTTGAGCCAGTCCTGGTCCTCGTTCGCGCGCGTGGTTTCGCGCAGTGACCGGACCATGGCGTTGATGTTGTCGCTCAGCTCGGCGACTTCTCCCTCGGCCTCCACGGAGATCGACCGGGTCAGGTCTCCGGTCGCGACCGCGCTCGCGACCTCCGCGATCGCTCGCACCTGCCGGGTCAGGTTCCCGGCGAGCTCGTTGACGTTCTCGGTGAGCCGTTTCCAGGTGCCCGAAACGCCCTCGACCTCCGCCTGCCCGCCGAGCCGGCCTTCCTTGCCCACCTCGCGCGCCACCCGGGTGACCTCCGCGGCGAACGAGGACAGCGTGTCGACCATCGTGTTGATGGTCGTCTTGAGCTCGAGGATCTCGCCGCGCGCGTCGACGTCGATCTTCTGGTTCATCTCACCGCGCGCGACGGCGGTGGTGACCTGCGCGATCGAGCGGACCTGCGCCGTCAGGTTGTTCGCCATCGAGTTCACGTTGTCGGTGAGGCTCTTCCAGGTCCCGGCGACGTTCGGCACGCGCGCCTGCCCGCCCAGGATCCCTTCGGTCCCGACCTCCCGGGCGACGCGGGTGACCTCGCCCGCGAACGCCGACAGGGTGTCGACCATCGTGTTGATCGTGTCGGCGAGAGCGGCGACCTCCCCCTTGGCCTCGACCGTGACCTTCTGCGACAGGTCCCCGCGCGCGACGGCGGTCGCGACCGAGGCGATCGAGCGCACCTGGTCGGTGAGGTTGTCGGCCATGACGTTGACGGACTCGGTGAGGCCTTTCCACGTCCCGGAGGCGCCTTTGACGTCCGCCTGACCACCGAGGCGCCCCTCGGTACCGACCTCGCGGGCGACCCGTGTGACCTCGTCGGCAAAGGACGACAACTGACCGACCATCGTGTTGATGGTTTCCTTGAGTTCCAGGATCTCGCCGCGCGCGTCGACCCGGATCTTCTGCGACAGATCCCCCCGGGCGACGGCGGTCGTCACCTCCGCGATCGAGCGGACCTGGTCGGTCAGGTTGGCGGCCATGACGTTGACGGACTCCGTCAGGCCCTTCCACGTGCCCGACACGCCCTTGACGTCCGCCTGCCCGCCGAGCCGGCCCTCCGTGCCGACCTCGCGGGCGACCCTGGTGACCTCGTCGGCGAACGACGAGAGCGTGTCGACCATCGTGTTGATCGTGGACTTCAGCTCCAGGATCTCGCCACGCGCATCGACGGTGACATTCTGGGACAGGTCGCCGCGCGCCACGGCCGTCGCCACCTGAGCGATCGCGCGGACCTGCGCGGTCAGGTTGCCGGCCATGAAGTTCACCGACGTGGTCAGGTCCCGCCACGTCCCGGCGACCCCGGGCACCTGGGCCTGCCCGCCCAGGATCCCTTCCGTACCAACCTCTTTCGCGACGCGGGTGACCTCGTCGGCGAACGAGGAC
>NZ_VDFW01000056.1 GCF_006152065.1 Amycolatopsis alkalitolerans | reverse complement strand
CACATGCAAAACCACAATCCCCCAATACCCACAACCAATAACCACCCACCACCCCCAACCCCACTACCGTCGAAACCGTGCCGAAACAGCCATTGATCGCGCCGTCCATCCTCTCCGCCGACTTCGCCCGGCTCGCCGACGAAGTGGCTGCGGTGAACGGGCCGCCCGGCCGCGGCGCCGATTGGCTGCACGTGGATGTCATGGACGCGCATTTCGTGCCGAACCTGACCCTCGGCCTGCCGGTCGTGAAGTCGCTGCTGGCGACCACCGACCTACCGCTGGATTGCCATCTGATGATCGAGAACCCGGATCGCTGGGCGATCGGTTACGCGGAGGCGGGCGCCTACAACGTGACGGTGCACGTCGAGGCGGCCGGTGATCCCGTCGAACTCGCCAAGAGCCTGCGGGCCGCCGGCGCGAAGGCCGGCCTGGCGATCAAGCCGAACACGCCGCTGGAGCCGTACGTCGACGTGCTGAAGCACTACGACACGCTGCTGGTGATGTCCGTGGAGCCCGGTTTCGGCGGCCAGAAGTTCATCGCCGAGGTTCTCGGCAAGGTGCGCACGGCGCGAACGATGGTCGACACCGGCCACCTCAACCTGGTGGTGGAGATCGACGGCGGCATCAACGCGGACACGATCGAACAGGCGGCAGAGGCAGGCGTCGACTGCTTCGTGGCCGGTTCCGCCGTCTACGCCGCCACGGATCCGGCAAGTGCGGTGGAGGGGTTACGCAGGCAGGTCACCCGGGACCGGGCGTTCACACACCGAGCAGTCGCCGAAGCTCCGGGGCGTGCCGCCGCGAAACGGGAACGAGGTCGTGGGAACGGGAATCCATGATCAGGAACAGCTCGCCCTTGATACCCCGCTCCAGTTCCGCCACCCGGCGCAGGTTGACCAGAAAACGCCGGTGCACACGCCGGAACCCGGACGAAATCAGCAACCGCTCGACGTTTTCCAGGCCGCGGGTCGCGGCTTGGACCCGCCCCCGGTCCGTGATCAACCAGACGGTGTTCCGGTCGGCCTCGGCATAGCGGATTTCCGATGGCGCAAGCAGAACCAGCCGGTCGTTGCGCGTTCCGATGACGCGCCGGGGGATGAGACCGACGTCCGCTTCCATGCCCCTGTCGTAGGGTTCACCGTCCTGCACCCCGATCACGCACAGCATGCCGACCACGTGGCCCGAGTCGACGACGGGCCGCATCGTCAACGGAGTGGCTTCCTCTCCCGGGGACACCGGCAGGCACGCGAATCCGCTCCACTGCGCGGTTCCCCGCGCCCTGTCCTTGGCCCACCGCACCACGTCGGGCAGCCCGGAAATGTCCGGGACCCAGCGTTCCGCCGGTTCGATCGCACCGGCGAGAAGGGGGGTCTCGCCGGTCAGCCCGAGCAACGTGACCGCCTCTCCGTTCGCGGCGATCACCTTGCCGCCACGGTCCATCGCCATGACCGGACCACTGCTCTGGGCGCACTTCCTGGTGAACTCGGAGATCACTTTGTCGGCCTCGTAGACGGCGCGCCGGTAAATCTCCTGTTCGACGCACGCGACCGCTTTCGTCAGCCATACCGGCACGAATTCGGACAGCGACGCGTTCCATCGCGAGACGTTGATGGACGCGACCGGCGAACCGGTCACCACGTCGCGGATCGAAATGCCCGCGCAGGACCACTGATGGAAGGCCTCACACCAGTGCTCCGGCCCGGTCACGGTCACCGGACCGGACAGCTCGAGCGCGGTTCCCATCCCGTTCGTGCCGGTGTTCGCCTCCGACCACGACGACCACGGCGCGAGATTGTGCAGTTCGGCCCGCCGCTGCGCGGCGGGGTCACCCCAGGCCCCGAGGACGCGCCCATCCCCGTCCGTGACGGTGACGACCGCGCCATCGCGTTCCACTTGCTGGCCGGCCAGCGCACCGAGACCGCCGAGCACCGTGAAGATCACGCCGTTGTCGTTCTGCTGAGCGTCGTCGCCCCGCGCACCCGGTGCGACGTCCAGCGTCCGGTCCACTTCGTACCGATCTCGACATCGGTACCACGAGGCCAGGATTTCCGGACGGACGCCCGTCTCTATGTCCTCGCCCGCGGCGAAGCTCTCCCATGCGCGAGATACCGCTCGCGTCGATGTGGTCACCAGAGAGGCATCCGCTGCCTCTCTTCCGCCGGGCCGGGTCGGCGCAATCGTCAGCGGCGGCACTGTCCCGGTCATCACGACCTCCTCGTCGCCTGGCGCACCGGAGTTGCTGAGACCACCCCGGCGGTGACAGAAGTTACAAAGTAACGTACCGCCGCGCGATATTTCAAGCCGTGCCGACGTCATTCCTGCACCTCAGCGGTGGTATGACCTGATCAGCTTCTCGCCAGCGGGAACGTGCAATCCGGTCAAAAAAACCGGGGCTGCGGGCGAACGCCGGCCGACCGCTGAAGGGTGGATGGCGACCGGCAATCGTCGTTTCACCGCCGTTCGTTGGCCGTTCGCGCACGGTCATCCCAGCCGGCTTGCCCTTGCGCTGACAACCCGCTTAGCTTGGGTCGGCGGCCAAGCGGCCCGGTCCGATACTTCAGGCAGCACACGAGCGGCCGTCGGAACCCGGCGCCGGCGTGCCGTTCGGGGTTGGCAACAGACCAAAGGCGGTCTTCTATGGCACACGCACGCGGGCTCGACCCGACCTCCGGCAGCCGTAGCGGGGCAACGGTGTACGGGGCGTGGGAGCGGTTCGTGCGGGGAGAGGACGACCTCCGCGGCGTGCGACCTGAGATCGCGATTTCCTGGCACCGGTGCCGCGACCAGTACCGGGTCGACCCCCAGCTCACCGAAGCCCCGGTGGCGGTCGCCGAGGTCGACCATGCGCTGGAGCACGATGCGGTGATCGCCGAACTCGGTTTCCGTGCCGCCTCGCTGGCACGCGAACTCAGCACCACCGGAGGCATCGTGACCATCACCGACGCCTCCGGCCGGGTCCTGGCCCAATGGGGAGACCAGGCCACGCGCACGGTCGCTGCTTCGGCCAACCTGGCGCCGTGGTTCTGCTGGTCCGAGGGCGCCACCGGGACGAACGGCATGGGTACCGCGCTGATGTCCTACACCCCCGTACTGATCCGCGGTGCCGAGCACTGGTGCCAGGGCTTCCACGACTGGACCTGCGCCGGAGTGGCGGTACGGGACGTGGTGACCAGGCAACCGGTCGCGGTACTCAACATCTCGTCCTGGCGCGGCGACCTTCCCGCGGCCACGGGACCGTGGCTCAGCAACGCGGCCGCGATGACACAGCGCATCCTGCGCCGGCGCGCCCGGGATGACGGCGCCGAGCTGATGGCCGCCTTCAACCACGCCAGGCCCCGCTCGAGCGTGGCACTCGCGGCCGTGGATCCGGCGGGCCGGGTGGTGCTCGCCGACGACACGGCGGGCGTGCTCCTCGGCATCCCCGGCTCCACGCCGGCACCCGATCCCGCCGTGCGGTGGAAACCGGAGCTGCCGGAATTCATTCAAGCCGCCGTATATGCCGCCAAGCAGGCGACGCGCAATCCCGGCTGGCTCGGCTCGACCCAGATCTTCACCCGGCTCGCCAACGAACCGACGGCGATCAGCTTCCGGCCGGTGTTCCTGTCCGGGCACCTGGTCGGCAACCTGGTCTCCTTCGGCGTGTCCGAAGGGGATCCGTTGCCCAGGCCGGGTGGGGACAGTCCACTTCGGGCTCAGCCGCACCGGATGGTCGCGACGCGCGACAACCGGATGGTGCTGTTGCGGCTCCCGGAAGTCTCCTTCGCACAGTCGGACGGCAACGATGTGTGGCTGTCCACCGACCAAGGACGGTTGCGATCCGCCTCGCCGGGCCTCGACAAGCTCGAAACCGAGCTGGGCGATTCCGGTTTCCTGCGGGTGCACCGCCAGTACGTGGTGAACCTCAGCCGGATCCGGGAGGTCGAGCGCCGGTACAAGGGCGAGTTGTTCCTGGTCATGGATGACCAGGCGAAAACCATGGTGCCCGTTTCCCGGCGCAACACTCCGGCGGTGCGCCGGGCGCTGGAGCTCTGACCCGATCTCCGGCGGGCCCACCTTTTGTTCAGCCTCGATACCGGTGTACCTCGCACACGCAGTACATGAGACGGCAGCTGAAGCAGGCGGGCTTGTCGACGCAGGTGATGCAGGGTCCACAGTGCACCGGCTTGGTGTGCCGCGCGACGTCGCCAGGCTCATAGACCTCCCCGCAGTAGAGACACCGCGGCCGCTCGAGTCCCTTGTCCTGCTGGGGTACCGAAGATTCGCTCATCACATCACCTTGAGTTTTCCGTTGTAATCCCAAAAGATCCGCCCGGTGTTCGCGTCGTCGGGGCGACTCGAACACCGGGCGGATCTGGCGTCAGTGGTACCGCTCCCCGGTCACAGGGAGAACGTGATCACCGCGGCACCGTGACCCTGACCGGACATGCCGGGGATGATGCCTTCGAGCCAGCCACCCCAGCCGACCGGCACCGTGATGTACTGCTTGCCATTCACGGTGTAGGTGCTCGGGCTGCTGTGGTGACCGCTACCGCACTGGAAACTCCAGAGCTTCTCCCCGGTCTCCGCGTGGAGCGCCATGAACTCGCCCGCGGGCGTGCCCGCGAACACCACGTTCCCCGCGGTGCTGAGCGTCGACGCGGCCATCGGGAAATCGAGCCGGTAGCGCCACTTCTCCTCACCGTGGGAGTCGAACGCGCTGACCGAGCCTGCCATGTTGTCGACGTCCACCTCGACGGCGGCACCCCAGTAGGGCATGCCTTCCTTGAACTCGCGACGGCGCCGGGTGGCCGTGGCACCCACGTCGGCGACCGGAACGTAGAACAGGTCGTGCTCCGGGTTGTACGACGCGTGCGTCCATTCCTTCGCGCCGGCCGGGCCGGGGAAGAAGTGGCAGGGCTCGCCTTCCTTGTCCGGGTACTTCCGCGGGGTCACCTTGCCGTCGCGGGTGATGACACCCCAGTCGATCCGGTCGACGAACGGCGTGACGTGCTGCAGCCGGCCGTTGGTGCGGTCCAGCACGAACATGTACCCGTTCTTGTCGAAGTGGGCCAGCAGCTTCTTGCCGTCCCGCTCGAACAGGGTCATCTCCATTGTGGAGTCGTAGTCCCACAGGTCGTGCGGGGTGAACTGGTAGTGCCACTTGATCTCGCCGGTGTCGACGTCCAGCGCGACCACGCTGTCGGTGTAGAGGTTGTCCCCCTCCCGGACCTCGCCGTCGAAGTCGGGAGCCGGGTTCCCGGTGCCCGCGTAGTAGAGGTTCAGCTCCGGGTCGAAGGTTCCGGTGACCCAGTGGTTCGCGCCGCCGCGCTGCCAGGCCTCGCCGTCCGCGGGCCAGGTCTCCGCACCCGGCTCACCCGGCTTGGGGACGGTGTAGGTGCGCCAGCGCTGCTCGCCGGTCTCCAGGTCCCAGCAGTCGATGTGACCGCGGACGCCGTACTCGCCACCGGCGGAACCGGTGATGAGCGTGTCCTTGACGACCAGCGGAGCGATCGAAGCGCTCTCGCCCGCGCGCACGTCACCGATGGTCTTCTGCCAGATCTTCTGGCCGTTGGTGGCATCGATCGCCACCAGCTGGGCGTTCTGGGTCACCATGTAGACCTTGCCGTTGGCCACCGCACAGCCGCGGTTGACGTTGGCACAGCACAGCGTCACGTCGAAGGGCACCGCGTGCTTGTAGCGCCACAGCTGCTCGCCGGTCGTCGCGTCGAGCGCCCACAGCCAGCCGTCCCAGCCCGTGACGAACATGACGCCGTCGACGACCAGGGGGCAGGCCTCGAACGCGTAGGTCGAGGTGGAGGCGATCAGACCGGTCGAGCTCGCCTGGTGGATCCAGGCGACCTTCAGGTTCTTGACGTTGTCGGCGTTGATCTGGTCGAGCAGGCTGTACCGCTGGCCGTCGTAGGCGCCGTAGTACGTCATCCAGTTCTGCGATTCGTTGCGGGACTGGAGGATGCGCTCGTAGTTGATGCCGCGCGTCACGTCCGGAGCGCTGTGCGGCATGTTCGAAAGCTGGCTGTGGTTGAACGCCTTGCCGGCGTCGACGTATTCGACCGTCATCGTGGTTCCTACCTTTCTACGGCCGCGGCTGCGCGGGTCGGTCGAGCTTGGCCTCCGGCGGTACTTCGCCGGACACGACGATGGCGCCGGTCAGGCCCCGGCCCTCGTCGTTACCGGCCGGCGAGCCGTACCAGTAGCAGCCGGGACCGTCCAGTTCGAGCGTCGCGCTGCCCTTCGAGTGGTTCAGCAGACCGATGAACTGCCGGTCGCCGTTGCTGGGCAGCAGGCAGGCGTGGGTGTTCTTGTCGTCATTGATGATCGTCAGCTCGACCTTGCCGCCGTGCGGCAGCATCAGGATCGACGGCTCCCACGCCATCGCGTCCTCCGGGATCCGGATGGTCGCTTCCATCGTCCCATCGGCACGCTCGGTCGCCTTGCCGATTGAACCGGTCCCCAGCACGGCACCGATGGTTGCCCTGTTCTGCCCGCCGAGTTCGGCCAGGAGATCCTCTCGTTCCTGGGCAATCGTCACCGGACTTCACCTCCTCGTCAGCAAAAATGAATTCTGACAGATTTTGCGGAACATATTCTCAAGCGCCACGCGACAGCCGAACCGGACGTTGCGGGAACAATTATCACCGCTGATTACGTTTCACCGCGGCGCCTGTAACGAGTTTGGACTCTACACCCGGACAAGCCATTCCGATATCCGTCGCCACTGACCGGCCCGACGCCGCCGTTCTCCCGCCAGGAGATACCGTTCGTGCGATTCCGTGCCGGGCGGGCAATGCGCGTCGCGCGCCGGACGTTTGGCGCGGAACCCAATCCACACAACAAAAACCGCGTCGCTCGCGCCACGTGGTCACCACCGCAGACCGGAATCAGCGCAGGTCGAAACGGTCGAGTTCCATGACCTTCACCCACGCGGAGACGAAGTCCCGGACGAACTTCCCGCCCGCGTCGTCACTGGCGTAGACCTCCGACAGCGCCCTCAGTTCGGAGTTCGAACCGAATAGGAGGTCGACCCGGCTCGCGGTCCACTTCACCTCGCCGGTGCCGCGGTCGCGGCCCTCGTAGCTCGCCGTCCAGATATCGCCATCCCGTCTCGGCGCCCACACGGTCCCCATGTCCAGCAGGTTGACGAAGAAGTCGTTCGTCAGCGACCCGGGCGCCGATGTCAACACGCCCACCGGCGAACGTCCGTGGTTAGCGCCGAGCACGCGCAGCCCGCCGATCAGCACGGTCATCTCGGGCG
The DNA here is from genome assembly GCF_006152065.1 of Amycolatopsis alkalitolerans. Taxonomy (GTDB): domain Bacteria; phylum Actinomycetota; class Actinomycetes; order Mycobacteriales; family Pseudonocardiaceae; genus Amycolatopsis_E; species Amycolatopsis_E alkalitolerans. The sequence continues at coordinate 11,291 of NZ_VDFW01000056.1, read as the reverse complement.
CGCTCAAGGTCAGCAGGCCCGCCCGGTCGACCAGGAGATGCTCCGGCGGCATCGAGAAGCCGTCGCCCAGGTAGTTCCGGAAGCCGTCCGCGGTGGGCCGCAATGCGCCGAACGACTCGACGTCGGTCCATTCCTGGGTCGCGTCGGTACGTCCGGGCCGGAAGGGAACGTCCACCTCGTGGCCACCGGCCGCGGCGGCCTGTTCCACCGCGGCACACCCGCCGAGCACGATCAAGTCGGCCAGCGAGATCCGCTTGCCGCCCTGCTGGGAGGCGTTGAATCGCTCCTGGATCGCCTCCAGCGCGGGCAGGACGGCACGCAGCCGCTCGGGCTCGTTGACCGGCCAGTCGCACTGCGGTTCGAGCCGGATCCGCGCCCCGTTCGCCCCACCTCGCTTGTCGCTGTCGCGGTAGGTCGAAGCCGACGCCCACGCCGTGGCGACGAGCTGCGCGACCGTCAGGCCCGAGCCGAGGATCTCGCGCTTGAGTGCCGCGACGTCACCGGCGTCGACGAGTTCGTGGTCCAGCTCCGGCACCGGGTCCTGCCAGATGAGCCGTTCGGCCGGAACCAGTGGCCCCAGGTAGCGCGGGACCGGGCCCATGTCGATATGCGTCAGCTTGAACCAGGCCCGCGCGAACGCGTCCTCGAACCGGTCCGGGTGCGCCAGGAACCGTCGCGAGATCGGCTCGTAGCCAGGGTCCTCCTGCAACGACAGGTCGGTGGTGAGCATGACCGGATGGTGTTTCGTGTCCGGGTCGAAGGGGTCCGGTATGGTGCCCTCGCCCTGGCCGTCGCCCGGGATCCACTGCCACAGGCCCGCCGGGCTGAGCTCGACGTCCCATTCGTACTCGAACAGCGTCTCGAAGAACGTGTGATCCCACTCGACGGGCGTGCGCGTCCACATGCCTTCCAGCCCGCTGGTGACCGTGTCCGTCGCGTTGCCGCTGCCGTACCCGCCGAGCCAGCCAAGGCCCTGCGCGGTAAGCGGCGCCGCCTCGGGCTCGGGGCCGCCGGTCACATTCGGATCCGCCGGGCCGTGCGTCTTGCCGAAGGTGTGCCCACCCGCGATGAGCGCCACCGTCTCCTCGTCGTTCATGCCCATCCGCTTGAAGGTTTCCCGGATCTCGCGGGCGGCGAGCACCGGATCGGGATTGGTGGCCGGGCCCTGCGGATCGACGTAGATCAGCCCCATCTCGGTGGCCGCCAACGGCTCGTCGAGCTCACGCAGGCCACGGTGGCGTTCGTCCGCCAGCCACTTGCGTTCCGAACCCCAGTACGTCTCGTCGGGCTCCCACACGTCGGCCCGCCCGCCGCCGAACCCGAAAGTCTTGAAGCCCATCGACTCCAGCGCCCGGTTGCCCGCGAAGACCATCAGGTCCGCCCAGGAGATCCTGCGCCCGTACTTCTTCTTCACCGGCCACAGCAACCGGCGGGCCTTGTCCAGGTTCCGGTTGTCCGGCCAGCTGTTCAGCGGGGCGAACCGTTGCATTCCGGTGCCGGCGCCGCCCCGGCCGTCGCGCACGCGGTAGGTACCCGCGCCGTGCCAGGCCATGCGCAGCACCAGGGGACCGTAGTGACCGAAGTCGGCGGGCCACCAGTCCTGCGAGGTCGTCAGCACCTCGTCGATATCACGCGCCAGTTCGCCGAGATCCAGCGTCGCGAACTGCTCCGCGTAATCGAAGTCCGCGCCCAGCGGGTTGCCTGCGGGCTGATTCCGGCGCAATGCCGTCAAGTCGACCCGGCGCGGCCACCAATCGCTGGCATCGCCGCCCGCCGCCGGATGATTCCGCCGCCGAGCCGTCCGCGTCCCGCTCAGGACCTTGTCATAGGTGCGGTAAACGTGGGTGTCGGGATTCTCCGGCATTGGTGTCCTCCCAGGTGCTGCCGATCCTGAGCTTACCGTGGCGCATCAGCCGTACGAAAGCGGAAGGGTGACCCCGAATGCCATCAAAATCGCCATTACGGTGAAGCAGGCACCTACCAGCAGGTCAGTATTGATCTTCGGGATCCGGTCGACGAAACGAGCCACGGTACGGCCGATCTGGTGCCCGGCGATCGACATCACGAAGGTCGCGCACGCGAAGAGAACAGGCGCGAGCCAGGGGCTGTACCCGGCGACGCCGAGCGCCGCGCCAGCGGCGATGTTGTCGGCGCTCAACGGGATCGGCAACCCCCACCTCGCCCATTTCAGGTCCGGATCCGCGCGCTCGGGCGAGATCACCGCGCGGACGACGAGGAACAGGCCGTACGCGCCCAACCCGATCATGACGATCGTCTCGGTGGTGTCGTCATCGACCAGGTTGCCCAGCGCATCTCCGAGGAGCAGTCCGAGCAGCGGCGCGAGACCGTCCCACAATCCGAAGATGGCGGAGGTCTTGACCGACTGGGGAAACGTCGGCTTGAGCCCACCCAGCACGAGCGAACTGCGGAAGTTGTCGAGACTCAGCACGAATCCGAGACCGAGCAGGGCAAGCATCAAGCCCTCCATTCCGTGGAGTAGACGAACGGCTCAGCGACACCGGGCTTCCGCGAGTGACGCAAGGCCCCGGCGTGATCCCGTTTCGGATCCGGGGGCCTTGCGCCATCGCGGACGTAGTCGTGCCGCAGATTGCCGCCGCCCGACGCGACTACGCCAAATCAAGCGGCACGAGGCCCGGCTGTCAGCCCCGGTAGAAGTAGCCGGTCGCCTCGGCGCACACCTCGATGACGGTATATTCCGGAGTTTCCCACTTCATATTTCCTCCTCGCTGTTGGCTGCACCCACAACTGGGCGGAAACGGACGTCAGTGATCCGCACAATTTCGAGGACAGCGTCATGAAATTCGATCGTCAGGAAAGAGCATCATCGATTTAACCTGGCTGTCGCAACCAGCCGTACACCAGTGGTTGGTAACCGGTGCCGAACGGCGTCCCGCGGCCCATGAGTGGGGAGGACACGTTCACCGGCGGCGAGCAGCGCATCAACCGGCCCGCGGGCATAGCTCAGGGCACGCTCCGCGTACGGGAGGGTCAACGTTACGATCCGCGGCCCGAGGACGTCAATGGGCGGCCTATCGCGTGCCTGGCGCCGGCTGGACGAGCCCCAATCGCCGTTCGATGCGTCCCCACGGCCCGACCTCGCCGGAGACCGTACGGCCGGCGTCGAGAGCGGCCCACACCGTCGTGACAACGGACTGCAGCAGCTTGCCGTTTTCGCCGGCGCCCGGCATACGGGGTACGGCATCCGGCCCGAGCTCGAGAAGGCAGTCCGGCGAGGTGGTGTGCACCGGCAGTGCGGGCGAGAGCAGTCCGCTCAGGTCCGTGGCCACATATGTCGGACGCGCAGGGCGCTCGGCGAATGCCAAGTCCTGAAGGCTGGAGGCCCCGCTCAGGACGAAGAGCGAGTCGAGGCCGGCGGAGTTGGCTCCGGCGATGTCGGTGTCCAGCCGGTCCCCGCACACGAGCGTGTCCCGGCGATCGGTACCGAGCCGGGAACGTGCCAGCTCGAACAAGGCTGCCCGCGGCTTGCCGACGACGTGCGGTAGCGCGCGGGTCGCCGTCTGCACCAGGGCGACCAGCGCACCGTTGCCGGGCGCTCGCCCGTAAGGCGTCGGCAGCGTCAGGTCGACGTTCGTGGCCACCCAGGTGGCTCCGGCTTCGGCGAGGTAGCCGACCGTCGCGAGTTCGGTCCAGGTGACGTCGGACCCCAGGCCCTGAACGACCGCCTCGACGGTCGTGCCGCCCAGATCGGCGGCGCGGACCGGGGTCAGCCCGGCTTCCGAGAGTGCCCGCGCGACGCCCGGTCCGCCCACCGCGCACACCCGCGTTCCCGGCGCCAATCGCTGCGCGAGATAGGCCGCGGCCGCCTGCGAACTGTTGACCACCGACCAGCCGTGCGGTGCGACGCCCAGCTTGTGGAGGTGGTCGCCCACGTGCTCGGGCGAACGGGAGGCATTGTTCGTCGCGAACACGACCGGCACACCGGACGCCGTCACCCGGTTCAAGGTCTCCACCGCTCGCGGCACCGCCGACGCGCCGCGGTAGACCACACCGTCGAGATCGCAGATCAGCCCGCGGTAGCGCGTGACGAGGGATTCGGCACGGGCGGACTTCGCCGTGATCTCACCGGTCATGCGAATCGCTGCTCCTCGTGAGGTGCCGTTTTCGTCAACCTCGCGCCGGGTGTGCGGATTTGACGATCCGCACCGTTTCCGGCTTTGCGCACAGCACCATCGAGTGGGTGGTGGTCCGCCCCTCGTGGTACAGCACCCCGCGCAGCAGCTCGCTGTCGGTCACCCCGGTGGCGCAGAACAGCACGCTCTCTCCGCGTACCAGGTCATCGGCGTGGAGGATTTCGCGGGAGTCACGGCCGGTTTCGGACCGCAGCCGGGCCTGGAATGCCCCGCCGAGACAGGCCAGGCCGGCCGCGGCGATGACCCCCTCCGCCGCGTCCCCGGTGCCCAGCAGCATGTCCACCGGGCTGTCCGGACGCGCCGCGGCGATCGCGCCCGCGACGTCGCCTCCCTCGATCAAGTGGACCCGTGCGCCGGCGTCGCGGATTTCGCGCACGAGCTCCCGATGCCGGGGCCGGTTGAGGACGGCGACCACGACGTCCGCCGTTCGACCGTCCTTGACCTTGGCCACCGCACGCAGGTTCTCCGCCACCGGGCGGTCGAGGTCGACGAAGCCGACGTAATCGGGACCGACGGCAAGCTTCTCCATGACCCGGGCCGGCGGCTCGAACATCGCACCACTCTCGGCCACCGCGACCGCCGCAAGCGCGCTGGGCACGTCCCTGGCCGGCGAAAGGGCGCCGTCTCCTACGCTGATCGCGATGTCGCACGCCGGCCCGTCGCCGTCGCCGATGTCCGCGCCGTGGCACAGAACAGCCGGATCTCGCCGCGGGTCCTCACCGACCACCACCATCCCGCGCATCGACACCGACCTGAGGGTTCCGTGCATCGCATCGACGGCCGCGACCTTGCCCCTGCCCTCGTCGCCGCGTCCGACCCACCTGGCCGCGGCGATCGCGGCGGCCTCGGTGACCCGCACGAGTTCGAGGGCGAGCGTGTGATCAGGGCTCCCGCTCGTCGGGACCGGGATACCCGATTCCTGAGTTTTCATCGACCTCAATCCTCTCGAACGACACAGGGCACAAACGCACTTCATGGACGACCGGACCGGCAACCCACCTTGCCGATCCGGTCGAGCGTTTCAGCGGGCGGAGGCGTTCGCGACGGCCCGCTCGGAGAGCACCTGCTGCGCGGCCACCCACTTGTCGGTGTCACCCCGCCAGGTCTCGAGCGCCGGCCCGACCAGCGCCCGGCCGAACGAGTAGGTGAGTTCCCACGGCAGCGGATCGAGGTTCTGCATGGCCGCGAGATGCATCGTCGCCGTTTCCGGATCTTGGCCGCCGGAAAGGAAAGCAATGCCCGGCACGGACGCCGGGACCGTCTTCCGCAGCGTATCGACCGTGGCCCTGGCGACATCGGTCACCGAAGGCTGCTCCGGGCAGCCCGCCCCGGCGACCACCATGTTGGGCTTCAGGACGATCCCGTCGAGCTGCACCTGCATCAGGTCGAGCTCTTCGAACAACGATGCCAGCACGGAGGTCGTCACCTGCTGGCATTGGGCCAGCGAGTGGGTCCCGTCCATCAGCACCTCGGGCTCGACGATGGGTACCACGCCACCTTCCTGGCAGAGGCCGGCGTAGCGCGCCAGCGCGTGGACGTTCGCCCGCACCGCGCGCTCCGACGGCAGCTTGTCCCCGATCGTGATCACCGCGCGCCACTTGGCGAACGTCGCGCCGAGTCGCGCGTACTCCGCCACTCGTTCACGCAGGCCGTCGAGGCCTTCGGCGATCTTCTCGTCCGGGGCTCCCGCCAGCGGCTTCGCTCCGGTGTCGACCTTGATTCCGGCGAGAATGCCGAGATCGGCGAGATACTCCGGGAACGTGCGTCCATCGGACAGCTTCTGCCGGAAGGTCTCGTCCGCGAGAATGATCCCGCTGATCGACGCCGACAGCCGGGGAGTCGTGACGATCAGTTCCCGGTACACCCGCCGGCTTTCCGCGGTCGGCTCGACCCCCACCTTCTCCAGCCGGGACGACATCGTCCCGATGCTCTCATCGGCGGCGAGAATTCCGCGCCGATTCGAGACCATCATGCGCGCAGTCTTGTTCAGGGCTGACATCTGTTCTTGATCCTCCTGTTTCGACAATCAGCTAGTGTCGGGTGATCCTGTCCGGTTTACGTTGCCGTGTTTGCCCGCAGCGTCGGTGAGTTTGCCCGCTGCGGCGCCGAGTTGGCTGGTCCGGTTGCTGAGTTTGCTCTCGGCGAGGGCGGTCGGCCAACTCGGTGACGCTAGGGGCCAACTCAGTGCCCTGGCAAGCAAACACACCCGCGCGTAACAACAACAAGATCACGACACACTAGGCGGTTTTTGCGGTTTCCTCCGCCATGAGCCGAGGACCGGCAAGCCTGGTTCCGCGGTCACCGACCGGCATCGGGCTGACCTTCGACGCGGCGATCTCCACCAGTTCACGCGCATACTCCGGAAGACCACGCTCGCTCCAGGCCGCGTAAATCGGTTTCGCCGGCATTTCCTGGTCGACGGCGACCAGATGCAGCCGGCCCTCCGCGAGTTCGGACCGCACGGTGGACACATTCAGCACGGTCACCCGCCGGCTGGTCGCGACGGCCTGCTTGATCGCGGCGTTGGAGGGAAATTCGACATAACCGCGCGGGGCGCGCGCGGCGCCCAGTAGCTCATCCGTGAACTCCCGGAGCCCGGAACCGCGCTCGCGCAGCACAAGCTGAGCAGACGCGAGTTCCGCCACCGTCAAGGGGCCCGATCGCTTGGCCCACGGGTGCTTCGAACCGACCACCACGGCCAGCTTGTCATCGCAGATGTACTGGGTGACCACGTCATCGCGAAACAGCTTCTGCCCGTGGCCACCGGCCTGACACCAGCCATCGATGAACGCGAGATCGACCTGGCTCGCCCGGATCAGCTGGCGAAGCGTGTCGACGCTGCCGGTCCGCACCTCCACCCGCGCTTCACCGAACGAGAACCCCGAACGGTTCAGCCATTCCGGGAGCAGATGCTCGGAGACGGCCGGGCTGGCCGCGACCCGCAGACGTTTCGCTTCCGAGGCGCGAAAACCGGATCCGAATTCCAGCAGTTCCCGCGCCGCATGCATCACGTTACGGGCGTACCTGGCCAGCAGTTCCCCTTCCTCGGTGAGCTTCGAACCGGTGGGAGAACGCTCCAGCAACCGAAGGCCGAGGCGACGTTCCATCGCGCTGATCCGGATGCTCGCGGCCGGCTGTGACAGGCTGTGCGCTTGCGCGGCCTTTCCCACGCTGCCGAAGCTTTCGACCGACAGCAGCAAATCGAGGTCGGCGAGCTGAGGCATCTTTGACGGTAGGACCACGATTTCACCTCTCACTCCGGACAACGTCGTGCTGTGCGCTGCGGGCAGGATGCTCGGCGTGGCAACGCGATGCATTCCAATTCCCGAGTCGGCGGTTGTCGGCGACACCAGCGACTCACGGTGTGCGATGAGCGTGCACCGAGGCTGGTCGCGCGGTCAATCCGTGGAACACGAACGTACTCCGGGCGGGCATGAACGGCGTGAACCTCGTCACCTGTGGGCGTCCGGGAAATCAGGACGAGGCAGAGAAGGTCCGACGGCCGAGAGCTTACTCCTTTTGTCACGACCACGGCACCGTTCGTCCTCAATTACCCGGCACTCGTTCGACCCGCATTGCCACAATTACCAGGCGCCGATGACAGTTCTCACTATCCGCTTCGTCAGCGCTCGCCCGGTGCGGGCCGGCGGCGGTAAACCAGCTTCTCGCGAAGCACTTCACCGTCTTCGGCGACATCCGCCTCGTTGGCGCGGACGAGCGCGTCCTGCACCAGGTGGTGATCGGGCGAATGCACGCACACGGGATCGGTGCGGGCCGCATCGCCGGTCAGCGCGAAGGCCTGGCAACGACATCCGCCGAAATCCAGCTCCTTGCGAGGGCAGCTGTGGCACGGGTCCGGCATCCACTCCGTGCCCCGGAAGGCTTCGAACGCGGTGGAGGACGACCAGATCCATTCGAGGTCGTGGTCACGCACCGAGGAGAACTCCATCGTCGTGATTTCCGCGGCCACCGGACACGGATAGACCACGCCGTCCGGCGCGACGGTCAGCGCGGTCCGTGCCCAGCCACCCATGCACGGTTTCGGATAGGGCTCGTAGTAGTCCGGGAGGATCCAGAGGATCTCCATCCTCTCCCCCAGCTCGGCCTTCCGCCGTTCGTAAACGCCCACCGCCTCGTCGAGCTGGGCCTTGCTCGGCATCAGCAGATCGCGGTTCCGCAGTGCCCAGCCGTAGTACTGCGTGTTCGCGAGCTCGAGGCGCTCGGCGCCCCACGCCACGCAGACGTCGATGATCGCGTCCAGCCGGGCCAGGTTCACCCGATGCAGGACCACGTTCATGTTCAACGGCAGCCCGGCTTCGCGGATGATGCGCGCGGCCGCTTCCTTCCGGTCGAACCGCTTGCTCGCCGCGACCAGGTTCGTCGACTCGGCGGCGTCGCCCTGAATGCTCAGCTGGGCGCTGTTGAGTCCCGCCGAAACCAGAGCGTTCGCGCGACTTTCCGTGAGCCCGAGACCGCTGGTGATCAGGTTCGTGTACAGGCCGAGACGACGGCACTCGGCGACCAGCGTCTCCAGATCGTGGCGAACGAGCGGTTCACCACCGGAGAAGTGCACCTGCACGACGCCGAGCCCAGCCGCCTCGCGGATGACGCGCAGCCATTCGCCGGTGCCGAGTTCGTCCTGCCGATCGATCAGTGCCAGCGGATTCGAGCAATAGACGCAATGCAGCGGGCATTGGTGCGTGACTTCGGCCAGCAGGCCGAACGGCCGCGGAAGACCGTTCATGTGACGACCACCCAACCCCGTCCGCGCGCATCCTTGAGGAACGTCAGGACGTCGTTCCCGAGGTCGACCGCCTCGAAGTCCTGCTCGAGCTGGGCGATCACCTGCCGAACGGTCCGGCTGCCGTCACACAGGCCCAAGATCGCCGCCCCGGACTTGTTCAGCAGCACGACCCGCTCCGGCAGCAGCAACAACTCCACGTCCCGGACACTGTCGTGTTTGAGCATCGCTTTGGTCGCCAATCGGGGTACGGCCGCCAAGTCGGATTCGTCCATCACGAGCTCTTGCCGTACGCGTGTTCCACGGCGTCCAGCAGGCTCCACAGGACGTCGCATTTGAACTCGAGCGCGCGGGCGCACGCGTCCTGCTGCTCGCGGGACGTCGCGTGCTCGAGTACCAGTTCGAGGAGATGCGCGATGTCTTCGGGCTGCTGGGTGAGCCGCGCCCGGAAGTACTCCAAGCCCTCCGTGGCGATCCACGGGTAATGCTGCTGGACGTCGGTGATCCGCCGGCTGAGCAGATCCGGCGCGAACAGTTCCGTCAGCGCCGACGCCACGGCCTCCAGCCACGGCTTCTCGCGGCAGAAGTCGACGTAGGCGTCGACGGCGAACCGCACGCCGGGCAGCACCGTGGTGGTGTCGAACAGTTCTTCGCGGGTCAGGCCGACCGCTTCGCCGAGGCGGACCCACTTTTCGAGGCCGCCTTCGTCACCCGTTCGCCCGTCGTGATCGATGATGCGCTTGATCCACCGGCGCCGGTCCTCCCGGCCGGGGAGCTTGGTCAGGACGAACGCGTCCTTCCTGGGCAGGTTCATCTGGTAGTAGAAGCGATTCCGCACCCAGCCCCGGAACTCCACCTCGGAAAGCTTGCCCGCGTGCATCCGTTCGTTGAACGGATGCAGATGGTGGTACCGCTTCTCTCCGATCGACCGCAGTCGCGCCTCGAATTCCGCCGCGGACCAAGCGCTCATACTTCCACCTCCAGGCCGGCTCGACCGATCTCGATGCCCAGGTCCGTAACCCAGCGCCGTTCCGTGGACTCTTCGTCGAGAATCGGGTTCGTGTTGTTGATGTGTGTGTAGATCTTCCGCTTCGCCGGCAGCGCGGCCAGCGCGCGAGCCGAACCGTCCTCGCCACTGACCGGCAGGTGCCCCATCGAGCGTCCGGTGCGGTTTCCCGCGCCCCGGCGGGACATTTCGTCGTCCGTCCAGAAAGTACCGTCCACGAAGACGCAATCAGCCGACGCCACCTGTGCGGCGAACTTCTCGTCCCACCGGGGCAGCGTCGGCGCGTACACCGCGGTCGCGCCGGTCACCTTGTCCTCCAACCGGAAACCCACCTCCCATTCCGACGAGGGTCCGCGAAGCTGCGAACTCCCGACGTAGCGAGGTGCCTTGGATCCGGTCAGGAAGGGGGTCGCGCGCAACCGGTCGTCCAACTCCAGCGGCGTGCCGATGTCCACCTGGGACCAGGTGAAGTCCGCGTAGTCGCGCACCAGATCGCGGACCGGGAACCACAGGGTCAGCGCCTCCAGCACGGGGTAGGTCCCGTACACCGTCAGCGACGAACCCTCCCGCAGCATCAGCAGGCCGATCGTGTGGTCGAACTCGGCGTCCGTCAGCAACACGCCGGCGACCGGCGACGTCCTGATCCCCGGCCCCGGATGGAGTGCGGGATCCGCCGCGATCTGATGATGGACGTCCGGGGTCGCGTTCAGCAGGAACCACTTCTCGCCGTCTCCGGAAACCGCGATGCCCGCATGGGACGTGGCGGCTTCCGGCTTGGCGCGAGCCTTGCGGCACCCGGCGCAGGCACAATTCCACTGCGGATAGCCGCCGCCTGCCGCCGCTCCGAGACAATGAATGAACACAGCGCGAAATCAATCCCTCAACACCGGCCGGGATGGCCGCCGACCTGAGCCCCGGCCTCGAATACCGCACAATCGGGTGTTTCCCACCGCATGGCGCCCTCCCGCATATCCGAAGGCCGTACCACAATGGGCATCGTTGCCCGTTGCGCGTCGGGCCAGGGCGGTTATCGGATATCGTTGCCCTGAACCCGGCTGACCTTCCCACAGCTTCTTCGCGCACGCCCGGCCTGGCAACCGATCCCCGACGACCGGGGCCGAATCACGGACGAACGGCGGCCGCGCCGTCACGAGCGGATCGCTGTCCCGGCGGCCGCCAAGATCGCGGCGAGCCACCGCCAGGCAGGGCCCTGAACTGCGCTTACGCGTCAGGGGCGACAACGTCGGGCGGCGTGAGGTCAGGCAGCGGCGCCAGCCGGCTCGCCGCCGCGCCCCGGTTTCGACGGTAGTGGGGTTGGGGGTGGTGGGTGGTTATTGGTTGTGGGTATTGGGGGATTGTGGTTTTGCATGTG
>NZ_VDFW01000055.1 GCF_006152065.1 Amycolatopsis alkalitolerans | reverse complement strand
AGAATTGCCTTTTCATCATGCGAATACTCCTAGATGTGTGCGTCTTGCCGGCGGGGCGGGAGGTTAATCAACTCCCGCACCTTAATGTGCGCCCCGCGGACCGAAATAGAAATACATGCGCGCGAGGCATCGAAGAGTGCGCGGTTACAGCTCGCCCAACGCGGTCGAGACAGCCCGCCGCAGGAATTCGCGGTGCGCCGGCCCCATGACCGACCACGAGTAGCGATCCTGGGCCAGTGCGCAGGCGAATTCGAGAATCGACAGTTCGCTGGTCGAGGCTCGCGGGCCAGCTTCGAGAAAGTCTTTCACATGTGACCAGCGGATCGCCGCTCTGCGGGCGCCGTACACGTAGACGCAGCTCTCGCGGAAATCCGCCCGATACAGCCAGCCCTCGTGCTCCTGGACCAGCGTCACCGCAGCAACGATGAACGGGTTATCGCAGTCGGCTTTCCACTTGGTCAGCGCGCGGCTGAGCTGCTCAGCTGACATCGCGCGGCTTTCGATGCTCATGATTCCCTTCCCAGCTCGTCGAACATGGCGCCGCCTTCCGGGCTCTCGGCCCAGGCCCGGGCTTCCTCCCAAGTGCCGTCGAATTCGCCCGTCTTCGCCGCATCGATCACGGCGCCAGCGCGAAGATCGCCCCAGCGATCCGCCAGCGGGTCGTAGACATGCTTGGGGAGCATTGCCCACTTCTCGATGGCGGCGACCAGGCGGTGAATGTTCGCGCCGTCGTCGACGTCGGGCGGACACCGGTAGTCGTCGAAGTGGCACGCGCGGGCCTGCTCGGCGAGCTCGTCGGCGCCCAGCTCGTCGAGCACGCGCGCCAGGTAATCCGCGGTGGCCTCGCCCTCGCGCCGCGGCGCCCACCACCGCTCGGTCATGGCTCGATCTCCAGTTCGTCGACGGTGAGCACGCCGCGCCGGTAGGCCAGCGCGACGGCGTGGGCGCGGTCGTGGGCGCCGAGCTTCCCGTACAGCCGCCGCAGGTGCGTCTTGACGGTGTCCTCGGACAGTCCGAGGTCGGCGCCGATCTCCAGGCTTGTCTTGCCGACCGTGAGCCCGTTGAGCACTTGGACCTCGCGGTCAGTGAGCGACAGACCGCCGGGGAAGGTGTTGATGCGCCGGAGCACGGCGCGCGGGCGGTGGTCGAGCACGTAGCGGGGCCGTTGGCCCGGGCCCGCCGGGACTGGAGTGAGCCGGAAACCGGCGTCGTGCACGGTCTGACAGAACTCGCGCCAGACCTCCTCGGCCACCCCAACCGGGCGGGCCGGCGCAGGCCTCCCCGACAGCGCCACGGGCGGCGTCGTAGCGGGTTGAATCATATGATTTTCCTTCCTCAGTGGGTGATCTTGTTGACACGGGCGAGCTGGTTCAGCTCGCGGTGGATGCGGCCGTCGAGCCAGTCCTTGGGCCGCCAGACGGCCCAGTCCGCGCCGGCACGCGCTAGCTCGGCGCCGACGAGCTGCTGGTCGCGGGAGACGCGGCCGGCGGTCGACTTCAGCTCCCGGAAGATCAGACCGCCGCGCCCGAACAGCACAAGGTCCGGCCAACCGGGCATGTCACGGCGGGACTCGTGCGGGTGGAAACACCGGATGCCCAGCTCGGCGGCCGCCGTGCGCACCTCGACCTGCAGCTCGGCTTCGCTCGAATCGTGATTCACGATCAGTCCTCGCCGCAGTAGCAGGCATCGCAGCTCGTGCAGCAGTAGCGGTAGCGGGCATCGCAGCTCGTGCACGAGCCGCACTGTTGGCAGCGCGAGCGCTTGTGATGCCCGCAGATCGGATCGACGTCGTCCTCGTAGCTGTAGGTGCCGGGGACGGCCGGCTCACCGCTGTCGGTGCTCATGGGACCTCCGGTCGGCTTGCTCGTACTCATGGCGTCCGCAGGCGGTCCAGCCAGCCAGCAGCTCCCGCCGGCAGCCCGGACAGATCCACTGCCGAACGGACTCCCCCATCAGGTCCGGCAGCAGCGCCACGACGACCATCAGCACTGCCGCGACGTTGCCGACGATCCGACCAACTTTCGACTTCAACTCATCCTCCGTTTTCTCCGCGCGCGCGGTCAGTTGGTTACCTCGGTGGTTGCGTGGCGTACCGACCACCGCGGTAGACGACCACGGTGATCGGTACGCGGGGGGTCCGGGGGGCGCGCGTCTGCGCCCCCCGCTCCCATGTGTTTCCCATGTGTTTTCTATGTGCTTTCTATGTGTGGGGACGGCTGAAGAGCCCCCTTTCTCCGCTAAAACCGCCCCCTTCCGCAGCCAAAACCGCCCCCTTTCGAGGGCAAAAACCGCCCCCTTTCGCGCATCGGAAGGAGACCGCGAAAACCGCCCCCTTCTGAGGGCTAAAACCGCCCCCTTTCGAGAGCAAAAAGAGGGCGGTAAACCGGGCCTCTTTCTTCAGCTAGAAGAGGGCGTTTCTTCCGTCCCCTTTTCGTAGTGCGCGAACCGCCACATCACCGGTGCTCCGCGGTAGCCGCCGCCCTTGCGGACGATCAGACCTTTTCGCCGCAAAGCAGACAGCACGTACTTCACTTCTTTCTCGCTGGTCCGAGCCCCGCGGGCGACTTGCTCGCGCCATGGGTTGCCGTAGCCAGTCTCGTCTTTGCACCACCTGGCCAGCGCCGAAAGGGTGGCTATCTCTCTGTGAGTGAGGTCGGAGGGTGCTTCATCTTGAACCCACTTCACCAGTCGAAACCCCACTCCCACCCCGTTCACGGTCACTCTCGATCAGCGTTTTTCCGCACGCGCCGCGGCACCGCGTCGACGTACACGCGCCCCAGGCGCGTTGAACCTTGGTTGGGGACCCAGGGTGATGCTGAGCGCACGTCAAAACCGGCCTCCAGCGCGGCGAGTGCGCGCCGGATCTCGGCGAACTCGCCTATGAGCCGGATCTCCATCAGCCCGCGCCGGTGCGCGGTATTTCGGCCTGCCGCTGGGCAGTGAGCAGCAGGCGGCGGAGTAGCTCGACCGCATCGGCGAGCCGGTGGAGTAGCTCGACCGCATCGGCGAGCATGGCGGTCTCGGCCAGCTTTGCGTGCGCGTGCGCGGCCACGAGCAACGGCGACGGTGGTTCGGCCAGTTGGAACTCCCACGCCTGCTCCGAATCGCCCGCCCCGGCCATGTTCAGCAGCTTCTCGGCGTGCCGGTAGTGCTCTTCGCCGGTCACGCGGCGACCGCCTCGGCCTGGAAGTTGGCGTAGACGACGACGCGGACGCCGGACTGCTCGCCCTCCATCACCCAGCACTGGCGACCGCGCTTGCGGTCCTGGTCGTAGGTGTTGTCACGGACCACACCGGCGAAGTGCCCGGCGTACTGGCTGAGGATCTCGCGTTTGACATCTTCCGACAGATCTTCGGGAATGTTGCCGAGCAGCGTCCGGCCGGAGCTACTGATGTGCGTGCCCCAATCGATATCCGGCAGGCCGGAGTAATGCACGACGTGCAGCAGCACGGTCACGGCGTCCGCCAGGTGGTCGTGCTGCCGTCGCCGGATGATCTCGGCGCGGTCCGGCGTGGACACGGCCGGCTGTTCGACGGGGTCGAGGATGGCCGTGCTTTCGACCGTCGAACCGTCGGCCGGTGCTGCTACCGTGGATGCCGACGCGCTCTTGGTTGCTGCTGCGCCGTCGAGATAATCGGCCCTCGTCCCCTCTGGGCGAGGGCCGATTAGCGTCTGCGAATTTTCTGTCTCGATCATGCGGTCTTTCTCTCCTCTCGTTGGCGACGGAGCAGCTCGACCACGCCAGGTTCGAATAGGCGGCAGCCGGTACGGCCGGGCAATTTGCCTGCGACCGGCAGCTTTCCCAGCTCTACCCACCTGTTGAGCGTGCGGATCGAAACTCCAAGCGCGGCCGCGGCCTCCTTGGTTGATAGAGGTCGTGCGGTTGTCATGTGCCGTAGCTTGGCATATGACAGTCTCAACGTCAACGACAAGCAGGGACGATATTGACGCGCGGCGCGTCAATGGCCTAACTTGTGACACATGACTGGAGCACTGACAACGGTCGGGGCGGTGCCGCAGTGGACTTTGGCGGATCGGCTCCGCAAGGCACGAGAACACGCAGAGCTGCACCAACGCGAGCTCGCCACCAGGCTCGGGTTGTCGCGCACGAGCATCAGCAGTTACGAGTCAGCGTCGGTCACACCGAAGCGGCCGGTCCTCTTAGCCTGGTCGATGGCTACCGGCGTGTCGTTCGATTGGCTCGCGGGGGAAACCGAACCGGAACCAACCGCTGACCTGACCGCGATCTCGGGTGAACCTACCGGGCGGTATTCCCTGCTTAGCGACACCTCCATAACATCAAAACTCCAGGTCACGGGTCAACTGCTGCCTTTCGAGCAACGCAAACCGGCCGTCGCCCGGTCGGACGCGGCCAAGACGGTGATTTTCCGTGCAGCCGCGTAATATCCCCGAGTCAGTCAGTGATTCGGTTAGCGTGCGTAATGATGAACTGATTGCAGACCACCTGAATTGGCTCCGGCGGTGTACTGGTCGCGAAGACACAATTCGGCATCGCCAAGGCAACATGCTGCGCGTAGCGCGTGCACTGCCGATTCCCTTGAATGAAGCAACTGTCGAAGATCTCGACCGCTGGCAGGCAAGTCTCAAGGTCAGCCGGTCGAGCGTGGCCACATATACCAGCCACGTCCGGGCCTTTTATCGGTGGGCACATGAAAGCGGACGAATCGCCGATAACCCCGCAGCGAATCTGCCGATACCGAAGCTTCCGCGGCGATTACCGCGCCCCATCCCGGAAAGACATCTGATCCTCGCCTTGCAGTGCGCGCGCGGTTCGATGCTGGTATGGCTCGTGTTGGCGGGTTGGTGCGGTTTGCGCGCTGGTGAGATCTCGCGCCTGCGCGATGAGAGCGTGATCGAGACCGACGAGGGCATCTTCCTGCGTGTCGACGGCAAGGGCGGCAAGGAACGGATCGTGCCGGTGCCCGAGGAGATCGCTCCGATCGTGCGCGGATCGATGCGCCCCGGGGCCTGGTTCCGCACTCCAAGCGGCCGCGCCACACCCCCTCGGTATATCAGCCGGGAAACGTCACAGTACCTGCAGTCGCTCGGGCTGCCGTACGTGCTGCACCAGCTGCGGCACCGGTTCGGCACCCAGCACTACCGGCTGTGCCGCGATATCCGGCAGACGCAAGAACTGATGGGCCACGGCAGCCCCGCCACCACGGCTCTCTACACCCTGGTCGCTCCCGGCGCCATGAAGTCGATGAAGCGACTCGGGAAGACCTTCCCCAAGCTCGCCCCGGATACCCGCGCGGCGTAAACCGAAAGGATCACCATGGATACGTTCACCACCGAATTGAGCGACGTCCTGGGCCAGTATGTGCCCTACGACGGGCCACACAGCAGAGAGACCGTGCTCGACGCGGCCCGGAGCATCTCCGCGCTGGTGCGGTACATCAACAACGCCACAAGCCCGGGCCGTACGACGCTGGCATGGGCGCACACCGTGTGCAGCACGACGAGCAGCCTGTGCGCCGCCGTGCATGGTATGGACCAGCTGTTTGACCAGCTGACGACGGCGATCGAGCGCGAGGATCCGACGCGTTATTACGACGGTGACCACCGCAACCGGGAGCTGGCGCGGGTGAAGTCGGCCGAGGCTGCCCGGTACCTGGAGACGGCCCGGATGTCCGCGGCCACGCTCGCGCAGCGGCTCTCGGATGCGTGCACCGTGCTCGGCACGCTCGGCAACGACTGACGGGAGAGGCCGGTTCGTGAAGTCAGCGGTCAGGTGGGGCGTGCTGGCGCTGGTTGCGTTCGCGGCCGCCGCGCTCTCGTTCGATACCTTGCTCGATCTCGTGCGGCGCAGCGGCACGGCCGGCTGGCTTGCCCCGCTGTTCCCCGTGTGTCTCGACGCGGCGGGGATCGGCGCCACCCAGCTGTGGCTCTCGCCGGCGATGTCGACACGGACGCGGCGCTCGGCGCGCACGCTCGCGCTGGCCATGATCTTCCTGTCCATCGTGGGCAACAGCCTCGATCACGCGCTGGTGGCCTATGGGTGGCGGCCGTCGTGGCTTGTGCTGGTCGCGGTCGCGGCCGTCCCGCCCGCGGTGCTGGGCGCGGTGGTGCACCTGGCGGTGCTGGCGACCGGGGACGACCGGGCCGCGGCCGCCGTCGACCACTCGGCGGCCGCCGAGCCGGTCAGGTCGCTCGTGCCCAGGCACGCCGAGGTACTCGGCGCGATGCCGACCCAGGCTCAGCGGGTGCGGTATGCGGCGGAGCAGGTCGGCAGCGACCATGTGCCGGCGCTGCTGGAATGGCTCGCGGCGCATGGGTTTCCGGTCACGCACGAGTCGGCCCGGTCGGCGTTGCGCCGGGGCCGGTCGAACGCGGGTGACGAGCCGTCCACCCAGATTTTTCTGCCGGTGGGCAGTGATGCTTGACAACTCCAGAGTGGTTTACGCTGGGAGCACCCGTTTCGCAGCGTGGTGTCCTCCCGGTTCGATGAGCGGTCAGACGGGCCGGGAGGAGTTGCGGTGACGGGGAACGCTGCGAGAAGGGGTTCTGACCATGGTCGTGCTGGCAAGCACCTACGATCCGCCGGAATGGCGTACCGCCGATGGCGAGCTGCACTTGGTGGTCGAGCGGCAGATCTGGGGCGACGAGATCGCCGTGCGCACCGTCGAGCCGTGCGACCGGATGATCAGGGTGAGCGGGGCGGACATGCGCCGGCCGGACGCCCCGCCGTGCCATTTCTGCGCTCGCGCCGCACGCGAGCACTACCCCACGGTCGCGATAGCCTCATCGTCCGGTTCCGACCGTGGATGATGGTCGTGCTCGGCCTGGCGCTGATCGGGTGGGCGCTCGCACACCGCTGACCTGCGCAGGTCAGCTGTGTTGTACGAGGTCTTTGGCCTCGACGCAGGCGTAGACGGCGGTGCCGTTGGCGGTGCTCCTTTCAGCGGAAGGCGAGCCGGAAGGGGTGCTGGTCGGGTTTGCCGTCCTTGTCGACGGTGCTGTACCGCAGCGAGCCGCCGCGGACCGGGTTCCCGGTGACGGTGCGGGTCGGGATGTCCAGGGGCCCTGGTCGGTTCGGGTCGATGATCCAGGCGGCGACCGCGGGGTCGGTCGGGTTGGCCGGATCGACCGGTCGCTTCGGGTCGGGCTGGTTGTAGGGGGATTCGGCCCAGTCCGCGGCGGGTGCGGGCGCGGCGGGGGTGTCGCCGACGAACGTCACCTGGTGGATGACGACTCGTCTGCCGTAGCTGCAGAAGATCTGCATCACGGACTGGCCGGCGAGGTCGAAGTCGAAGTGTTCATCGGTGCCGGCGGGCACGGTGTCGCCCATGTCGTCCTCCGTGGCGGGGTTGGGGTCGATGCCGGGCCAGTGCTCGGCGACCGACGAGGTGTCGAACAGGGCGCCGCGGCTGTGCTGCTTGGCCACGGCAGTGATGCCGTTCAGGGTCGGCAAGGTGGGGTCGCCGTCGTAGTGGGCGATCCAGTACAGCGGTTGCGGTTCGCCGGCGGCGGTGAACGCGTCCTGGACGGCCTGCCAGAGGCTCTGGCTGCAGTACACGGTCGGGATCGCGCCGACGGCTCGTCGACGGCGTGCCCAGCCGGGTGCTTCGGCGGGGGTGGCGTCGCCTTGCTCGACGTCGAGGACGTCGCCGGCGTTCGTCGAGGCCTTTTTCACGATCCGGACGTGGCGGGAGTGCGGGAACAGCGCCCAGTCCGCCGCGGTCCACGGTGGAATCGTGATCTTGTCGATGTAGCCGGCCACCAGCTGCGGCGGCGGGTCGCGGGGGATGTTCGTCGCGGTGACCGCGTCGTACATGGTGCGCATCAGCGGCGTCCGACCTCGCGGCGGCGGCCGCGGCCCTCCAGGAGCCGGAGCCGTTCTTCGTGGTCCTCGACGCGGGCGGCGATGTGGTCGAACGCGCGGGCCGCGCGCCACAGTGAGCGGGTGGCGGGGCCGACACCGCCGGCGACGACCGCGATGTTCGCGGCGATCTGTACCCAGTCCCCGAGATTCATTGCCCGTAGCTTTCGGTGCCGGGGGCGGTGGAGGCGAGGCCGGCCTTTTTCGCGTGCGCGTACTGCAGCCACATGAGTGTGCCGGCGGTCGCGCCGCCGGCGACGATCGGGACCCGGTGGCGGGGGTCGAGCCACGCCGCGGCCACGATGAACAACGCGGACTGGACGAGTCCTATGTAGACCCACTTCATGAGTGTGTCGGCGCGTGCGCTCGCGTTGATTTCGGTGGTCTGCGGCGACGAGCAGGCTGCGGCGATGATCTCGTACACGATGCCCGCGGCTACCAGGAACGAGACGCCCGTGGAGTCGGCTTGCAGCGACAGCGCCATGAAACGGCCCCCTCTATGGCAGGTTCTGGAGTCCCTGGTTGGGATTCGAGGTCAGCGGGTATTGCGGCGTGGTCTGGACGTTCCCGGGCCCGATCCAGCTGTAGTGCTGCTGGTTGGCGTAGTCGACGCCGTGCTGGGCCGCGACCTGCTGGAACGCGGCGACCACGTCGTTGTACTCGCTTTGGGTGATGCCGTAGTTGCCGATCTGCGACTTCAGGTAGGACAGCTGGTCGCCGCCGTAGCGGTACTCGCCGAGGTCCTGGCCTTGGGCGTTGTACACGTGCGTCGGCGTCGACGGGCTGGAGGATCCGGGCACGGTGACCGGGAACTGGTTCTGGATCACGAACTGCGGCACGTCGGCCGCGCTCTGGCTCTGGGTGACCGAGGACTGCGTGGTCTGCTGCCCGGCCGCCTTCTTCCGGCTGGAGATCACATACCAGCCCAGCCCGGCGATCGTGACGATGCCGAGGTATTGCCACGTCTGCAGGGGCCCGATCTTCTCGGTCAGGACGTTGCCGGCCATGTCACATCGTCCACTCGCTCGGCGGGTTCAGGTACCACTCCCAGCCGCCCACCGACAGCAGCGTGCGATGCACGCTGGCCGCCCGCGGCCGCCGGTATAGCGGGTGCGGCCCGGTGAGCATCTCCTGGCCGTCGAGGCGGCGGTGACGCTGCCCGCGGCTGTGGCGGTCGCCGTCACCGCCGAGGTCGAGCTTGAGCTCGGCGCGGCCGCCGACGTCGACTCCGCCGCCGCCGTCGAACTCGAGGACGCCGGCCGCGACGAGCACCAGGCCGGCGGCGGCCGCGATGAACAGCGCGATCTTGGTGTCGCGGCTCACGTCGACCTCCAGTAGGCGTTCATGCCCGGCGGGCGGCCGCCGTAGATGGTCGGGAGCGGGCCGCCGCCGGAGCCGTCCTGGTGCACGACGGTCTGGCTGTAGGACTGGCCGGCGATCTTCGAGTTGGCGGGGCGGTCCTGCCGGCCGGGCTTCATCTGCGGGGTGGCGCGGTAACGGGCCTGGGTCCACTTCGGCGCCGGAACGGTCTTGGTGTGCCGACCGTGCGGGTAGCCGCCGAACACGACCTGAGGGCCGTCCTGGGGCGCGCCGGGCGCCAGCAGGGTGCCCACGGGGTAGGGGCCGCCCGGGAGCGCCCTCACGCGCGGCTCAGGCCCGAACACGTACCCGCGCGCGCCGTAGGGCCGGTACAGGCCCGGGGTGCCGCCGTTGACTCGTTCCTGCGGGTTCGAGCCCTGGTTCCCGAGCGGGAAGGGGCGCCGCCCTGCGGTTGTCGACGCGTGGAACGCCCCGTTGTCGAGGTTGCGGGTGCCGTCCGTCCCGACCTGCCACGAGAGGGTGCGGTTGAGCATCTCCCACTGCGGCGCAGCGGGCAGCGAGTCCGCGTTCGGGAACCCCGGTGACGGGTCGGGCTCGCGGCCGCTGGTGGACGTCTTGCCGCGGCGCTCGATGACGTGCCGGTCCGAGGCGATCAGACGGCCGTTCTCGTATCCGGGGGTGCGGGCGTGCGCGCCGTGGTAGTAGCCGGAGCGGTCGACCACGAACCGGCTCCACGGTGCCTGCTCGGGCGGGCGGGGTGCGGATGAGACCGACTCGTTCCCGTAGATCGGGGTCTCCGGGCCGGGCGCCCGGCCGGCCCGGTTCATCATCGCGATGGCGACCATGGGCTCACCAGGTCCCGCCGCCGGTACCGGCCTTGATCACGTTCGCGATCCCGTTGGCCGACGCGGTGACCAGGTTCGGCCCCTGGCTGCCGGGTCGCACCATCAGGAACAGCACGATCGCGTACGCGAAGATCACGATCGCCGCGCCAATCTTGCCTGTCACGCTCTTCTCCTTTCAGGCCGTGGCCCCGGTGGCCTTGGCGACCATGCCGGCGAACGCGTTCGTCACGGCCGCGACCGCCTGCCCGCTCTTGCTGCCCGGCCGAACCATGGTGAAGATGATCGCCGCGACGATGGCGTAGAAAATCAGGTTCCACACGTCCATACCCATCACCTCACTTTTTCGGCGGCGGGAAGATCTCCGCCAGCGACACGAACACATCCCGCTCGTTGAACGCCACGCCCGAGAGCACGAGCCCCCCGAACGCCGCGGCGATCCGGCCGGCTTTGCGGCCGCTGGAGAGCATCGCCAGCACGATGAATACGCCACACAGAGCGCTCAACCGTCCCAGCGGCAACATGCGCGATGTCGGCGTCGCCGGTCCGTATTTCTTGCGCGCTTCCTGTTGGTACTCCGTCGACACCAGGAACACGCTCGCCAGCATCAGCACCGCGGCCGCGAGGAACTCCCACGCGACCGCCTGCGTCGCCCAGGACGATGACCCGGTCCGCCGCGCGGATGCCTGCTCGCCGTTCACGCGTTGCCCTTCTCCGCGGTCTGCACCGCGTCGATGATCGCCGCGCGCAGTTTGCCCGTCATCGATGTGGACTGGTCGGTCGCCTCGATGAGTTTCCAGAACGACAGGTAGAAACACAGGCCGGCGAGCCAGAACAGCACGATGGCGATCGCCAGCCGGGTGCCGTGGTTGCCGGACGGGGCGCTGGCACCCGTCGCGATCGAGGCGGCGCGGCCGACGACCCCGGGCATGGCTCTACTTGCCGCCCTTTGTGCGGTTGAGCAGATTCATCAGCCCGATCGACGGTACGAACGAGATCACGAGGTAGGTCACCAGAACGGCGACCAGGACCTGCCGATTCTTCATGGTCTGGACCATTCCCTACTTGAGCAGGTGCCGGCTGAGGATGCCGACGATGACGATCTCGGCCACGACGAGGCCGAGCATGTACAGCACGGTCGGGTGCCAGCCCTGCCCGCCGGTGCCGGCGGTCGGGCCGGACACGGGCGCCGCGGTCGAGCTCGACGCGCCGCCCTGCCACTGCTTCCACATAGGACGCTCCTTACAGGTCGATCAGCGACGGGTCGACGGGGCCCACCGCGTAGACCTCTTCCTGCAGCAGCTCCACCGTGCCGGGCAGGTTCGCCCCGGTCGACAGGGTCGAGGATTCCCAGTAGAGCGAGGTGGAGTTGGCGGTGTAGAGCCATCCCTGCCCGTACATCACGCCCGGTGAATAGAACCGCGGGAACACATACACCCCGGTCGGGCGGCTGCGGCCGCCGTAGGAGCTGTAGTGGTCCTGCATCCACTGGAACACCACGTCGGGCGAGAGGGTGCCGAGGTTGCGGGAGTCGAGCTGCCACTGGATCGGGTCCGAGAGGTAGTCCTGTCGGGCTCCGGTCGAGTCCCGCACGATCAGGATCGCGCACCGCACGGCGTTGCCGGTCATGGTGGACAGGAAGTTGTTGTCCGAGCCGGCGGCGTTGAGCGTGAACGTCTGGTGGCGGGTCTTGGTTTGCAGGTTCGCGCCGGCGGGGATGCGCTGGTTCGGTACGCCTTCGAGGTCCTGCTGGTCGGGCTGGGCCCACATGTCGCAGTAGGGCGTGACCGACACGGCCGGTGCCGTGGTCGGTGCGCCGAGCACGTTCCCGACCGTTTCGATGGTCTGGTTCCACGCGTACTGGCTGCGGACGTCGGTGTTTTCCAGCACGCCGAGCTGCTGGCGGACCTCCGGCTGCAGGAAGAGCGTGAACGACGGGTTGACGGTGGCTGAGTAGTCAAACGCGGTGGTCGGGTCCTGCAGCCAGGGGCGCATGTAGCGCTGGCGCTGCCCGTAGGCGTAGCCGCCGATGACGTTGTAGAGGATCTCGGCGCCGTCGGTGTTCTCGATACCGAGCCGCTTGAATAGGTTCAGCGGGGCGTCCGCGGCCACGGTGCCGCCGGCGCCGCCCGAGCTGCGCACGATCAGCCGCAGCCCGCGCAGGAAGTTTCCCGCGTTGATCTGCCCGCCGCCGTCGTGCGTGCTGGCGTCCAGGGTCAGTGAGCTGACCGCACCCTGCTTGTTCTTCTGCGCGAACAGGTTCGTGACTTCCCAGAACGGGTTGCCCCCGCCCTGCTGTGCCGGCGGGGCGCCGGCCGGTGCGCCCTGCGGCGCGGCGGTCTGTGCTGCCATCTTCCGATGCCTCTCAGTACTGGGTGACCATCGCCTTGCCGAGGTGCTGGAGGCGCTCGTCCTGCGAGGCCATCAGGTGATAGCTGGCCAGGCGCCAGAGCGTGCCCCACACCAGCACCACCAGGAAGATGTGAATCGCGACCTTGACGTCGTCCACGATCGGCCTGTCCCTCCTGCTTGGGTAGGCCCCCGATCGACACGACGACCCCCGCTCGAACACGCGGGCGTGTCGAACGGGGGTCGTGATCGGCAGTATAGACCCGAAACCAGGCGACTCAGAGGATTGTGCCGCGATACCCGTCGGGCAGATTCTTGTGATCCCGGTGGCTGTTGATCCAGTACTGGCGGTGCCGTTCGCAACAGAACACATACCAGACGTCGTTACGGCCGCCGCCCTCGCGGGGATCGTGCCGACCGTAATTCACGCGCAGCCGATACGAGAAAATACCGTCGTTGTCGCAGTCCTCCCACGCGCAGAAAATACGGTCACCCTCGTACGCGCCCTCGCGGATGATGACCTTCTTTTCGTGGCGCGCCTTGGTTGTGCCCCGGACAGACATCAGTCGGCCTTGGTGAAATCGAGGTAGTAGTGGGCCCCGACCTCGAATTCAGCAGCGGGGTTGTCGACGTAGATTTCCAGGCTCCCCGCCGGTGTGGCCCTCGCGTAACGCTGATCTTCGGCCAGAGGGTCGTAAATGGCCTGGAATTTCAGGGTGCGCCCCTGACCGCTGGAGTACGTGGTCTGTGAGGAACACTGGAATTTGGCGCGGATTTTGCGGGTCATGAGGTTGCTCTCCATTTCACGTAGGCGTCGCCGGCGCGATCGCGCAGGACCGAGAAGAGATAGGGCACACCGTAATCGGCGCGTCCGGTGCGCAGCTCTTCGGTCATGATCGCTCGGCCGGTGTGCTCGGCGAGCCACCCGAACGTGCGGTGCGCGACACGCGCGGCACGCATGGCGGCCCGCTGCCGGCTATGTGGCGGGACCATCGTCCACATCAGCCACCCGAGCACCAGCACGCTCATCGTGATCTGCATGCGGGCCTCGATCGTGCGAGGGTCCGACATGGACAGTCACCGCCTTCCGCGTCCGCAGCTGCTCACGCGCGAGCACACGGCGCAGCGCCTGGGCTTCGCGCACGACCTCGTTCTTCAGCTGCATGTCGATCATCACCAGCAGCAGCGCGACCGCGGCCGCGGTGATCGTGAGCCACGCCAGACCGCGAAGCCGTTCGATGTCGTCCTCGATCACAGACACGCCAGCGCCACCCGGTAGGCCACGAACCCGGCGACGACCGAGGCTCCCCACGCGATCAGCTCTCTGCGGCTCACGATCCGTCCTCCGTCCGCGTCTGTCGCCCGACCCCGCTCAACGGTACGTCGTGCACCATCACCAGGTGCCGCAGCACGCCGGAGAGGATCTCCTCCACCGTCGTCGTCCGCTCCGCGAACCGCTTGACGTCATCGCCGGGACCGTCCCGGAACTGTCCGCAGGACTGGTGGCATTGCGCGCACCGCAGAAAGAGTCCCCTCACGCCCGCGTCCTCGAGGTACACCGGTGCGGTGCCGGCGAGCTCGAGCGCACGTTCGCGGGTGATCAGCCGGTCGTCCCACTGGGCGGTCACTGGGGGCCTGCCGGGAAGAGTCCGAACGAGAAGGCGTTGCTGCCGCTGGCGCTGCGGTCCCAGATGTCGACCCACACGGGCCCGGGTGGCAGTTCGACGGTCTGGTTGATCGGGGAGGCGGGATTGGTCCAGGCCGCAACGGGGCCGCTGGTGTTGAAGTTGGCGCCCTCGTCGGAGGCGATGATCTGGGCCCAGTAGGCGTTCGAGCTGGGCGAGAACAGGAACTGGGCGGCTCCTGGTTGGACGTAGGGCAGCCAGAACCGTTGGTGGTAGCCGGGTGTGGTGGCCACGGACGTCGCGTGGATGCCCTCGGTCGGCCCGGGGAACAGCACACCACCGCCGGCGTTGATCGGCTGCAGCCAGAGACTCCCGGCGAAGTCGCCGAGTCCGGCGTCGACCTCGAACACGGGTTTCACGTAGTTGCCCAGCATCGGCACGATGGTGTGCAGGATCGCTTCCTGCCGCAGCGTGTAGACGGCCTGGTCGACCACGTTGGTGAACGTGTCGTCCGGCGAGGACTGGACCGTGAGCTTCGCGCCGTTGGTCATGCCGTACATCGCCAGGTAGACGGCCGAATAGGAGCTGACGTCCCAGGAACCCGCGGCCCCGATCCCGCCGGCGGCGACCCCGACGTCGCCGGCGTAGAGCATGGGGCCACGCCAGATCGCCGGTGTAGACCAGCCCATCAGTCACCACCACCGATGAGCTTGCCCAGGGCCCCGAACGGGCTCTTGCCGCCCATCATGGACGCCATCTTCACCAGCTTGCCGGGAATGTGGAAACGGCGGTCGTCGTCCTCCCCGTCGACGCGCACCGCGCACACGAAACCACCGTCCGGCGCCTCGAACAGCGCGAAACGACCGCGCGTGAGCGGTACCGGGGCCTCCGCGGCCGCGGCCGGCGCGGCCCCGTTGTCGTCGTGCTGCTCGGTCATGCTGATCCCCACTTGTCGTCGTCGTAGCGCAGCCAGATCGTGATCCGCGGCGGGGTCCCAGTCGCCGGCGCGTCCCACAGGAACTCCACGTCCTGTCCTTTTTGGATCAATGGCGGCTGCGCCGGGTCCCACTCGCCCACCTCGCCGAGCTGCACCGCCGACACGGGATGACTGCCGATCCGGACGCGCAGCGCGGTTCCGGGCGCCACGCGTTCGGCGACCCCGCGATAGATCTCGTACCACGGCACCTGAACCCCGAGATCCGCGGCGGACAGGACCGTCGTCCAGTTCCCGGTGTTGTCGCCGGTCGAATCGGGCTCGGCGTCCGCCCACCGGGAGCCGAGTCCCGCGTAGCTGACCATCTCAGTCGATCAGCTTCCCGATCATCTCCGCCGGCACCTCGTCGACCTCACCCGAAACCGCGTAGGCATCGCCTGCAGTCAGCGACCCGGCCAGCAGCTCCGTGGACAGCACGAGATAGTCACCCGCTTTGAGCATCAGGCCACGCGAGGGGTTGTAGGTGCCCCCGCCGGCGCCGCCGCCCAGTTGCGCGACGAACCGCGCGGCGTTGGGTTCGCCCTTGTAGATCGCGATCGTGTCGGACGCGGCCATCGTGGCGAACGAGATCCGCACCACCTTCCACACGAACCCCTGCCGCGGCCCGAGCAGCACTTGGTCCGCGGCCTGCTGCGAGCCGAGCGACAGATTGCCGCCGACGTCCGCGGTGCCGCGGGCGACCGGCAGGCTCAGCCGCTTCTTACCCAGCTGCCACGTGTGGGACTGCTGCATCCACCGCTTCTGCGCGGTCGCCAGCTCATCGGCTAGCTCGCCGCGGGTGAGCAGGTCGAGTTTCGCGCCCAGTTTCAGTTCGAATTCCACGTCTACACCGCCGTCACGAATGCTGTTATGCCGCCAAGGGTGAAACCGACCCCGAACAGTGCGAGCACGATCCGCAGCCAGTTCAGCGGATTAACCAGCCACGCCAGCGCGTGGAAGAAATCCGCGACCGGCTGCAGGAACGCGAACGGACTACTGCTGCCGCCCGTGGTGTCCGATGCGAGCGTTCCGGTGCCGACCGGCGCGCCCGTGAGCGCCGCGGTGACCTGCTGCCACAGGCTCGTGTACCGGCTCGCCGGATACATGTTCTTCGGTCGTTCCGCGTAGTACGCGGCGCGAGCCGCCTGGTCCGCCGAGCCGGCGCCGCCGGCGCGCTGCACCCCCGACTGATACGCCGGCAGCATGAACCGCACCGCGAAGTCCGGATCGCTGGCCTGACTCGACGTCACGCCCGGGTGCGCCGGCAGGTGGATCTGAAACGGCCCGAAGCTCGTGCCCTGATCACCCGGCGGGAACGGTCCGGCGCCGAGGCTGCCACCCTCCAGCAGCGCGCCGAGCAGCATCGCGCGGCGCACGTCCGGATCGGGCGTGGCCGCGAAGATGGCGTCTCGGACCGTGCTCACCGGCTACTGCCCGAAGTAGCTCTTGCGGCCACCCTGCCGGCCACCGCCGCCCTGGCCGCCCTGACCACCCTGCCCGCTGCCGCCCTGGCCACCGCCGCGCTTACGGCCGCTCTGGCCGCCCTGGCGGCCGCCCTGCCACGGTGCCCCGCCACCGCCGCCCTGGGCGCCCGGCTCCGGCGCCGGCGGCGCCCACGTCGACTGACGCTGATAGCCCGCGCGCTCCATCAGGTGATCAACGAACGCGCCGTGCTCGTCCTCGTCGTCGAAAAAGTCGTTCGCGAACTCGATGATCCGCTGGTGGGTGTCGTCGATGAACTCCCCGCTCACTGCTGCCCCCCGACCTGGGCGTCGGCGTCTGGCTGCTCGTCGACGGGCTCGGCGGCGGCGGTGGTTTCCTGCTCGTGCGCGTCGATCTTGGCGAGAATGTCCTCGCGGATCTTCTCGGCGGGTATCGGCAGATGCTTGGTGATGTCCCGCAGGATCTCGTGCAGGGTCACGGACTCACTCCCCTATCGATCGATCGATCGGCTGGTGTCGGATGCTACGCGCGTTTCTTACGCCCGTGGAGGTATTCCCGCGCGGTGCGGTCGGGCGGGTGCGACTGCGCCGGGATCGGTTGCACGTCGTAGTCGATCCAGGAGATGTAGGCCTCCCGGCTGTAGGAGTTGCGGATCACGAACTGGCGTTTCTGCAGCGACCGCAACACCGGCACCCAGTCCCGCGGCGGCCCGAGCAGCTCGGCGAACCGGTCGAAGTCGTCCTCGTCCGCGGCCGGGAACACGATCTTCCAGCGGCTCTCCGAGTGCTGGTCGCGCACCACCCCGATCGGCCGCTGCTTCATCGCCACGATCGTGATTCCGTGGCTGCGGGCCTCGCGCCAGTACTGCTTGATCAACCGCTTCAACCGGTTACGGTGCCGGCCCGGCCCGGGCAGGTCCTCGATATAGCCGATCTCGTCGAACGCCACCACCGTGTTCGCCTCCGGCGTCCACAACCGCGTGAGCAGCTCGTAAATCTTCGCCTCGTGATAGACCTCGCGCTCGTGCCCCACCGATGAGGTCTGCGGCCAGAAAATCACCTGCTTGTAGCGCTGCAGGTCACGCCAGTTATCCACAATGGGCCAGCCGAGTCTGTGAATCGTGTCGTCGGCCTTCTTGGTGATGATCAGGATCTCGGAGCTGTCGCGCATGAGAGCGCGTTCCTGCAGCAGCGTGACCAGGACGTAGGTCTTGCCCGAACCGCTCTGCCCCGTGATCTCGACATGCTCCGGTTGTACCTGGCCGTCCGGGCGTCCCCACCGCTCAACGAACGCGGGACCGAGCAGGGACCAGGGCACCTCGTCAGGCCACGTGAAGCCGGCATCCTGGCGGTAGCCGTCGATCTCACGCGGCCGTGTAGCCACTCCAGTCCTCCTCCCGGACCTGCGGCGGCTGCCCGTCCTCGGGCTGCTCCAGATGCACCGTGTGCGCGACGTGGTGCGCCCACACGGCGCCCAGCACCGGCCGGAAGGCGATACCGAGCCCGACCCAGTCCCGCAGGCCGCCCGCGGCGGTCATCCAGTCGACGACACGCGGTGAGCGCACGATGAGCGGTACCGCGGCGTCCGTGATGCGTTCGAAGTTGTCGATCATCGCCCCGCCGCAGATCGGATCCGCCCGGGCGATCGGCTCCAGGATCACCATCCCCAGCAGCCCGATCATCGCCGCCAGATCGTCCTTGACCTCCTGCGGAACCTCACGCACGACCTGCAGATGCCGCTTGCTGTCGCGACCCGAGTCCTCGCGTAGCCGCGCGGGCTCGGGGTCACGTTCGGCTTGCCAGCCGCCGCCTCCGGAGTCGGGGGAGTCGTCAGCGGCGGCTGGCGCCTCGTCCTCCGGGGGAGTGGAGGACGACTGGTCGGATGGCTTGAGACGCCCCCCGCGGCCCGGGCGCTTCTTCGGGCGCCAGTGGCCGGCCTTGCTGTCCCACGTCCACCCATGCGGGGCGCGATCCGGATCCGGCGGCGGCTGCGGTGGCTTGCGCCGGTCAGCAACACCCACGTCGACCCGCTGTCCGGAATCGATCACACCCTCACCCATAGATGCATCATAGATACATGCCGAACCAGGTGCGCTTCATCGCCGGACCCAGAAACACCGACTGGGACGACTACGTGCGCCGCCTGGTCGAGGAACGCGGCTACGGCCACGAACGCGAGTACGTCGGCATCGTCTCGAAAGAACGCGCCGACGAAGTCCGCCGGCGGCTGCGCACCGCCGGCCGACACCTCGGCGTCGCAATGAAAGTGTTCTGGCGCGAATGCGAAGGCTGCAACCACGGCGGCGACGGCTGCGCCTACCACGTGCTCTACACCGCCTACCACCCCACCGACGCCGCGAAATACAAAGCACGCCAGTCCAAAACCGCTCAACGTGGCTGGTAACGATCTCCATTCCGCTCGACTTTCTTCGCGCGCATCAGACCACTGGATCCCAATATCCACCGTCTCAATATGCGTCGAACATGGTGAGTCTCGACAATATTCAACAGACAAGCGAGCCCGACCAAACCGATCGCAATCCACTGCAAGATATCCGCGTTCACTGGATCCTTAGGCCTTCCGATCCGCGGCGGGTTCGTAACCCAAGTCAATGAGCTCCTGGCCGACCGGTTCGTGAAACAAGGGACGCAGACTCTCGATCAAAGTCGTGAGCACGTGCCGGTGATTCACCGAGATTGCCGGGTGTCGAAGCACCAACTGCAGCGCACCGATCAGATACATCCCCGTCATCGGACCAATCTCTAATCCGGTGAAGCGTTGTCCAGCGCACTCTAAATCTTGAAGCGTGGCCATATAAGCCAGGTGCTGATCGTCGGAGAATTGCCTTTTCATCATGCGAATACTCCTAGATGTGTGCGTCTTGCCGGCGGGGCGGGAGT
>NZ_VDFW01000054.1 GCF_006152065.1 Amycolatopsis alkalitolerans | reverse complement strand
CCGCGCCACCGGCCACGTCGCCAAACTCCTCAAAGACCTCTCCATCCCCACCTGAGCCCGTGTTTGCCCGTCCGGGCGACGTGGCGGGCCAACACGGCGACGTGGCGGGCCAACACGCCGTCAAGGCAAGGCGCGGAGGTGCGGGAGGAGTGCCCGCAGGGCGCGGCCCCGGTGGGAGACGGCGTCCTTCTCGGCCGGGTCGAGTTCGGCCGAGGTACGGGCCCCGCCGTCCGGGACGAAGATCGGGTCGTAGCCGAAACCGTTGGTGCCACGGGGTTTCCGGGTCAGCGTGCCACGCCACTCCCCTCGCACCACGACTCCCTCCTCGCCCGGGACGACCAGCGCCGCGGCGCAGACGAACGCCGCGCCCATGCGCTCGTCGGGGGTGTCGGCGGTCTGGGCCAATACCAGTTCCAGGTTCGCCCAGTCATCGCCATGGCGACCAGCCCAGCGCGCGGACAGCACACCGGGCATCCCGTTCAGCGCATCGACGGCGATCCCGGAATCGTCCGCGACCGAAGGCAGGCCCGTCGCCGCGGCGGCGTCACGCGCCTTCGCGAGCGCGTTCTCCTCGAAGGTCGCCCCGGTTTCCGGAGCCTCGGCAAACTCCTCGACGTCCGCGAGACCGACCACCTCGATGCCCGAAACACCTTCCGCGGCAAGGATCCGGCGCAGCTCGTCCAGCTTCTTCGCGTTGCGCGTGGCCAGCAGCAGCCGTGTCACTTCGCGCCCTTCGGCTTCTTCCCGGTTGGCGGGTCGGGCAACTCGCCCGGGTACGGCTCGTCGAGCGCGGCCGTCTGCTTGCGGGTGAGCTCTTCGCAGCCCGCGAGCGCGAGATCCAGCATCTTGTCCAAAGTGGACCGCGTGAAGGTCGCGCCCTCGCCCGTGCCCTGCACCTCGATGAGCGTGCCGGCGTCGGTCGCGACGACGTTCAGATCCACCTCCGCGCGCGAATCCTCCTCGTACGGCAGGTCCAGCCGCACCCGGCCGTCGACCACGCCGACGCTGATCGCCGAGACCATCGCCGACAGCGGTTTCGGGTCGGCGAGCCGGCCGGCGGCGCCGAGCCAGGTGACGGCGTCGTGCAGTGCGACGTAGCCACCCGTGATCGCGGCCGTGCGGGTGCCCCCGTCGGCCTGGATGACGTCGCAGTCGAGCTGGATCGTGTTCTCCCCCAGCGCGGACAGGTCGATGCAGGCCCGCAGCGAACGGCCGATCAGCCGGCTGATCTCGTGCGTGCGCCCGCCGATGCGCCCCTTGACCGACTCGCGGTCGCTGCGGTCGTGGGTGGCTGAGGGCAGCATCGCGTACTCCGCCGTGACCCAGCCCAGCCCGGACCCGGCCCGCCACCGCGGCACACCTTCGGTCACGCTCGCGGCGCACAGCACCCGCGTTCTGCCGAACTCGATCAGCACCGACCCGGCGGGCCAGTCCTGGAATCCGCGCGTGATCTTCACTTCGCGGAGCTCGTCGTCGTTCCTACCGTCTTTACGTGCCACGCGTGCAGACTAGACGTCGTACGTCGCGCTCTGCTCGACGAGCCTCGTGTCGGGAAACTCCGCCTTCGCCTCGGCGAGAATCGTCATCCGGTCGGTCCACGGCGCCACATGCGTCAACAGCAACCGCCCGGCGCCCGCTCGACGGGCCAGCGCACCGGCCTGCTTCCCGGAAAGGTGCACGCCCTCGGGCCGATCGGGCGCGTCGGTCCAGGTCGCCTCGGCGAGCAGGACGTCGACACCGCGGGCGAGCTCGTCGAGGCTGTCGCACTGGCCGGTGTCGCCCGTGTACGCCAGCGTCCGGCCGCCGTGACTGATCCGCACGCCGAAGGCCTCGGTCGGATGGTTCACCGGGACCGCGCACAGTTCGAACGGGCCGATCCGGCTCCCTCCGGTCAATGAACGAAATGAGAAAACGTCCGAAAGATCCGTTTCGGCGAGCTCGGCGTCGTTGGGCGCGTACGCCTTCGCCAGCCGCGCCGGGGCGTTCTCGGGCGCGTACACCGGGAGCCGCCGCGCGTGGACGTCATGCGGTGGATGCGGATGATAGCGACGCAGCACGGCCAGCGCGCCGAAATCAGCGCAATGATCCGGGTGCAGATGCGACAGCACGAGCGCGCCCAGGTCGAACGGGTCGTGCCGCGCCTGCAGTTCGGCGAACGTGCCATTGCCGAAGTCCAGGGCCAGCAGGAAGCCGCCGGCCTCGACGAGGTAGCCCGACGCGGCCTTCCCTGGCCCCGGGATGCTGCCTGAACAGCCCAGAATCGTCAGTCGCACGATCGACACCCTGCCACGTCAGCGCGTGACCGGCGAAAGGACGCCGGGCGCGAAGCCCATGAACCGCTGGGCCAGCCGGGCGAAGGGCTCCGGCGAGCCGGTCGCGATGAACTCGTGTTCCGGCGGGTCTTCGCGCTCGGAGAGCAGGTCCTGCTCCGTGAGGACGCGTACCAGGTCCTTCGCCGTTTCCTCGGCGCTGGACACGAGCGTCACGTCCGGGCCCATGACGATCTGGAGCACACCGGTCAGCAGCGGGTAGTGCGTGCAGCCGAGCACAAGCGTGTCGACCTCCGCGCGCAGCAACGGTTCCAGATATCCCTGTGCCAGGCCCAGAATCTGGCGCCCGGAGGTGATGCCCCGCTCGACGAAGTCGACGAAACGCGGGCAGGCGATGCTCGTCACGCTCGTGTCGCGGGCGGCGGCGAACGCGTCGTCGTACGCGCGGGAGCGAACTGTCCCCTCGGTGCCGATCACGCCGATCCGGCCGGTGTGCGTGGCCGAGACGGCACGCCTCACAGCGGGGAGGACCACCTCCACGACGGGCAGGTCGTAGCGTTCACGCGCGTCACGCAGGCTCGCGGCCGAGGCGGTGTTGCACGCGATCACCAGCGCCTTGACACCGCCCGCGACCAGCTCGTCCAGCGCGTTCAGCGCCAGCTCGCGCACGCGGGCGATGGGAAGCGGACCGTACGGGTTGTGCGCGGTGTCTCCGACGTAGCGCAGCTGTTCATGCGGGAGCTGTTCGAGGATCGCGCGCGCGACGGTCAACCCGCCGACGCCGGAATCGAAAACGCCGACCGGGGCGTCGCGACTGATCACACCGCCCAGGCTAGACGCCGGGTGCCGGGTCGGCGGGAACCGCGTTCTTGCGCGACCTCGCCCGGTCCGCCCTCGCGGTGAACCAGGCGGCCAGGATGCCACCGAGCGCGCCGAACACGTGCGCCTGCCACGAGATGCCGGTGTTGCCGGGGAGCAGGCCCCACAGCGTGCCGCCCCAGATCAGCAGCAGGACCGCGGCGACGGCGAGCTGCCCGAACGACCGGTTGAAAATGCCCCGCACCAGCAGGTACGCGAGCCAGCCGAAGGCGAGGCCCGAGGCACCGATCGTCGAGGTCCCGCTGTCACCGGTCAGCCATACGCCCAGGCCGCTGACCACCCAGATCAGCGCGGTGACGCCGACCCAGCGGGCGATGCCCGACGCCATCGCGAGGAACCCGAAGACCACGACCGGGATCGTGTTGCCGAACAGATGCGCCCAGCTGCCGTGCAGGACCGGCGCCCACACGATGCCGTCGAGCCCCGACAGCGTCCGCGGGATGACTCCGTCGTCGTCGAGGCTGTGGTGCAGGACGCCGTCGACGAGCTCGACGAGGTACAGCAGAGCGGTGAACGCGAGCACCACGATGCCCGCGGACTTGTACTTCACGGGAATGATCCGCTTGGCGGGTTCCGTGGGGGCGGTGGGCGTGCTCATGTTTCCACGGTACGGACCCACGCCGACGCCGGCCTCGGGTGAAAACCCTGAAATCGCGCGCGACGCACGGTGAGCTTTCGGTTGCCCGGCGTTGATGTGGCTCTTACCTCGCCGAAACAGCTCCTCGATTCCCTGGGGAGGCTTCCACCACGGATCGGAGGAAACCTTGCCGAGTATCTATGAGGAGATCGGCGGTCAGGAAGCCCTGATCGCCGTCGTCGACGATTTCTATGACCGGGTGCTGGCGGATCCGGCGCTGGCGGTGTTCTTCACCGGCACCACCATGCCGCGCCTGAAGGGCATGCAGGTCGAGTTCTTCGCCGCGGCGCTGGGCGGTCCGGACGAGTACCGCGGGCGGTCGATGAAGGACGTGCACCGGGGCCGCGGGATCGGCCAGGAGCATTTCAACCTGGTCGCCAAGTACCTGGTCGAGGCGCTGAGCGCGGCCGGCGTGCCGCAGCCGACGGTGGACACGATCATCGGCGCCATCGCCCCGCTGGCGGACGACATCGTCTCGTCCTCCGCGGCCTGAGACGCCGTGAGGGACCCCCTCACAGCCCAAAAGGGCATGAGGGGGTCCCTCACGGCACCGCATCAAGCCCAGAGTTGGCCGTCCAGGCGCGCGGCGGCCTCGTCCAGGGTGCCGCTGTACGCGCCCGTTGACAGGTACTTCCAGCCCGCGTCCGCCACGATGAACGCCACGTCGGCGGATTCGCCCCGGGCAGCCACCCTCTCCGCGACGCCGAGCGCCGCGTGCAGCACCGCGCCGGTCGAGATCCCGGCGAAGATGCCTTCGTGCTCCAGCAGCTCCCGGGTGCGGCGGACCGCGTCATACGCGCCGACCGAGAACCGGCCGTTGAGCACGCTCGCGTCGTAAAGCTCCGGCACGAACCCCTCGTCGAGGTTCCGCAGGCCGTACACCAGCTCGCCGTACCGCGGCTCGGCGGCGATGATCTGCACGTCGGGCTTCTGTTCGTGCAGGTACCGGCCCACCCCCACCAGCGTGCCGGTCGTGCCGAGGCCGCCCACGAAATGCGTCACCGTCGGCAGGTCCTTCAGCAGCTCGGGCCCGGTGGTCTGGTAGTGCGCGTCGGCGTTCGCGGGGTTGCCGTACTGGTACAGCATCACCCAGTCCGGGTTCTGCTCCGCCAGTTCCTTCGCGCGGCGCACGGCCTCGTTCGAGCCGCCGGCCGCGGGCGAGAACACGATCCGCGCGCCGTAAGCCTGCAACAACTGCTTGCGCTCGGCCGAGGTGTTCTCCGGCATCACGCAGACCAGCCCGTAGCCCTTGAGCTTGGCGGCCATCGCCAGCGAGATCCCGGTGTTGCCGGACGTCGGTTCGAGGATGGTCGAGCCCCGGCGGAGCGTGCCGTCGCGTTCGGCCGCCTCGATCATCGCCAGCGCGGGCCGGTCCTTGACCGAGCCGGTGGGGTTGCGGTCCTCGAGCTTCGCCCACAACCGCACGTCGCGCGACGGGGACAGCCTGGGCAGACCCACCAGCGGCGTGCCGCCGAGCGCGTCGAGCAGGGATTCGAAGCGGGCCATCGGCTTAGCGCCGCGCGCCGCCGGCCACGGCGGGCAGGATCGTCACGGTGTCGCCATCGGCGACCTCGGCGTCCAGGCCGCCGGCGAAGCGCACGTCCTCGTCGTTGACGTA
Source organism: Amycolatopsis alkalitolerans (assembly GCF_006152065.1). Taxonomy (GTDB): domain Bacteria; phylum Actinomycetota; class Actinomycetes; order Mycobacteriales; family Pseudonocardiaceae; genus Amycolatopsis_E; species Amycolatopsis_E alkalitolerans. The sequence continues at coordinate 15,594 of NZ_VDFW01000054.1, read as the reverse complement.
AACGTTCACGAAGCGGTGCAGCTTGTCCTCCTTGACCAGGCGGGCCTTGAGACCGCCGTGCCGGGACTCGACGTCGTCGATCACCTCGAGCACCGTCTTGCCCGCCGCCTCGACGGACTTCTCACCGCCGGTATGCGTACGCAGGATGGTCGGGATGGACACGGTCACGGCCATGGTCGGTTACCTCCGCTTGGGTTCTGAAAGGGCAGACGTTCGGGACGGTCGCGTTATTCCGGTTCGGCGATCTCCACGGGCTCCTCGGTGATCACGCCGTCGACGATCCGGTACGAGCGGAACTCGTGCTCCGCGGGTTCCCGCGTGGAGACCAGCACGTAGTGGGCGTCGGGCTCGGAGGCGTAGGACACGTCGGTGCGCGACGGGTAGGCCTCGGTGGCGGTGTGCGAATGGTAGATCACGACGGGGACCTCGTCGTTGGCGTCCATCTCGCGGTAGAGCTTGAGCAGGTCCGTCGAGTCGAACTCGTAGAACGTCGGCGAGCGCGCCGCGTTGAGCATCGGGATGAACCGAACGGGCCGGTCGGAGCCCTCAGGACCCGCGATCACCCCGCACGCCTCGTCCGGATGGTCCCGGCGGGCGTGCGCGACGATCTCGTCAACGAGTTCACGGCGGATCCGAAGCACGTCCATCATCTTACGGGCCGGACATCACGCGTTCACAGAGTGAGACGCGGTACCTCAGGACTCGACGGCTTCTGGCCAGATGTCGCGGTAGGCCGGAACGCCGGCCGTCTTCTCGGCGGCGAGCAGACCGTGCACCATCGCGCGGGCGAAGACGCGGGCCGCGGCCGCGCACAGCGCGTCGAGCGCGATCACCCGGGCACGCTCGTCGGAGGGCAGCTCGCGGGCACCGGTCGCGAGCGTGAAGACCGTGTCCCCGTCGAACATGGTGTGCGCGGGCCGGACGGCACGGGCCACGCCGTCCTGGGCGGCGACCGCGAGCCGGCGGCATTCCGCCTTCGACAAAGCGGCGTCGACCGCGACCACACCAATCGTCGTGTTGAGCATCGTCCGCTCGGACGAGGGTTTCTCCCCTGGCCGGTCCGGCCAGGCCACCCCGAAGTCGCCGTGATCGGCCGCGAACGGCAGGCCGGTGTCGAACGAGACCGCCTCACCTGCGGCGTTCACCACCGCGAGCGCGCCGACCGTGTAGCCGTCCAGCGCCTCGCTGGCACTGCCGACTCCGCCCTTGAGCGACCCGACCTGGGCGCCGGCACCCGCCCCGACGCAGCCCTGCGCGACCGGGCCCGCCGTGGCCGCTTCGCAAGCGGCGTACCCGAAAGCGGCGTCCGGGCGGTTGCCCCAGTCGCTGCGCGGCAAGTCGAAGATCACCGCCGCTGGCACGATCGGCACCACCTCGTGCGGCGCCGCGCCGACCCGGACCCCGTGATTGCGCTCGGCCAGCCAGCGCATCACGCCATCCGCCGCCGCCAGTCCGTACGCACTGCCGCCGGACAGGCATACCGCGTTCGCCCGCTGGACGAGGTTCTCCGGCAGCAGCAGATCCGTCTCGCGCGTGCCCGGCGCGCCACCGCGCTGATCGACCGCCCCGGTCGCGCCGTCGGGCACCAAGACGACGGTGGTCCCGCTCGCCCAGCCGGGCTCGACGCGCTCATGGTGACCGACGAGCACCCCCGGTACGTCGGTGATCACGCCGTCAACGCCTCGACCAGGCTCTCCTGCACGTAGGTGAGCCACTGATAGACGCCGAGATGCGGCGCGCGGGGATCGTCCTCGGGCAGGTCGTCGGGCATGTCCTCGGTGACGTCGAGCGCGGTGCCCAGCGCGAGCCGGACATCGTTGAGCGCGGACAGCCACGCGTCCGCCTGCTCGACGGACAGCCGCACGTTCCCGCCGTCGCGCGGCAGCGTCTCCATCACGACCTGGGCCACCCCGACCTTCGCCTCGACCAGTTCCGGCTCGTGGATCGAGCGCAGCGCGCCCGCCGAGTCGAGGTCCTCCTTGGTGGGGTTGTCCGGGTCGAGGCGGTGGTAGTCGGGCAGCAGCCGGGAAAGCACCGGATCGTTCGGCGACTCCGAGGGGCCGGTCTTGATCCCCGTCAGCTCCGCGAGCGGATCCTGCGGGGCCTCCTCGGCGCGCGCCTGCAGCATGTCCTCGAGCTGGCTCACCAGACCCCGCAGCACGGCGGCCTCCTGCTGCTCGAACCCGGCGAGTACCAGGCCGCCCCGGCGTTTCCAGGCCTTCACACCTGCTCCATCGTCGCCCACAGCCCCGCGGCGTGGAGTCTCGTCACGTCGGCTTCGACCTTCTCCTTGGACCCGGACGACACGATCGCCCGGCCCTTGTGATGCACGTCCAGCATCAGCTTCGTGGCGTGGTCCCGGCTGTACCCGAACAGCTTCTGGAACACGTACGTCACGTACGACATCAGGTTGACCGGGTCGTTCCAGACGACGGTCTGCCACGGTCTGTCCTCGGCGGCCGCTTCGGCCCCGGCTGGCTCAACCTGCGTCTGTTCGGCATCGACAGGCGTGGTCATACCGACATGGTGTCACGGATCCGGCACCATGTGACCGGGCGGTCGGTCCGTTCGGGTGATCACGCGCCCACCTCATAGGCTGACCCCATGGCATCGCCTGAGACACAGGGCAGCACGGCACTGCTCACCGATCACTACGAGCTCACCATGCTCGGCAGCGCGCTTGCCGACGGGGCCGGCGACCGGCAATGCGTGTTCGAGGTGTTCGCCCGCCGCCTGCCCGACGGGCGCCGCTACGGCGTCGTCGCGGGCACCGGCCGTGTCCTGGACGCGATCGCCGACTTCCGGTTCACCGACGCCGAAATCGCTCAGCTCGCCGCCACCGCGGTCGTCGACGACGCCACGCTCGCGTGGCTCGCCGACTACGAGTTCACCGGCGACATCGAGGGCTACCCCGAAGGTGAGCTGTACTTCCCGGGCTCCCCCGTGCTGACCGTCCGCGCGAGCTTCAACGAAGCCGTCGTGCTGGAAACCCTGGTGCTGTCGATCCTGAACCACGACAGCGCGATCGCCTCGGCCGCGGCACGGATGTCCGCGGCCGCGCACGGCCGGCCGATCATCGAGATGGGCGGGCGGCGCACGCATGAGTACGCGGCCGTCGCCGCCGCGCGGGCCGCGTACATCGGCGGATTCGCCACGACGTCCAATCTCGAAGCCGGCCGCCGCTACGGCATTCCCACCCGCGGCACCGTCGCGCACGCGTTCATGCTGCTGCACGACAGCGAGGAGGACGCGTTCCGCGCCCAGGTCGCGAAGATGGGCACGGACACCACGTTGCTGGTGGACACCTACGACATCACCCGCGGTATCGAAACGGCCGTGCGGGTCGCGGGTCCCGAACTCGGCGCGATCCGGATCGACTCCGGTGACGTCGGCGTGCTCGCCCGCAAGGCCCGCGAACAGCTGGACTCGCTCGGCGCGCGCGACACCCGCATAGTCGTCTCCGGCGATCTCGACGAGCACGCGATCGCCGCGCTGCGCGCCGAACCGGTCGATGCGTACGGGGTCGGCACCTCGGTGGTCACCGGTTCCGGCGCGCCGACGGCGGGCATGGTCTACAAGCTCGTCGAGGTCGATGGCAGCCCGGTCGCCAAGCGCAGCGAGAACAAGGCTTCGCGCGGCGGCCGCAAGAGCGCGCTGCGGCGGCACAAGCCGACCGGCACGGCGCTCGAGGAGATCGTGTACCCGACGCGATGCGAGGTCGAGATGGGCCCGTACGACCGTCCACTGCAGATCCCGCTGATGAACGGCGGGCAGCCGGCCGACGATCTGCCCACCCTCGACGACGCGCGCGAGCGCCTGCGGTACTGCCTGGTCAGCCTGCCGTGGGAGGGACTGAAGCTGTCCCACGGCGAACCCGCGATCCCCACCGTGTTCGTCCAGGAGGAGAAATGAGCAGCGCACTGATCGTGGTGGACGTGCAGAACGACTTCTGTGAAGGCGGTTCGCTCGGGGTGGACGGCGGCGCGGACACCGCCGCGAAGATTACCCGGCACCTCGCCGCCGGCGGCTACGACCACGTCGTCGCGACGCGCGACTACCACATCGATCCGGGCGCGCATTTCAGCGACGAACCCGATTTCGTGCGGTCGTGGCCGCGGCACTGCGAGGCCGGGACGGCGGGCGCGTCCTTCCATCCCGCGCTGGACGTCGGCCCGATCTCGGCGGTGTTCTCCAAGGGCCAGTACAGCGACGGCTATTCGGGTTTCGAGGGCCACACCGAGTCCGGCGAGGAACTCGCCGGCTGGCTGCGCGCCCGCGACGTGACGACCGTGGACGTGGTCGGCATCGCGACCGACTACTGCGTCCGCGCGACCGCGCTCGACGCCGCCAGGGCGGGATTCACCACGCGCGTCCTGCTCGACCTGACGGCCGGGGTCTCGCCGGAAACCATCGGCAAGGCGAAGGACGACCTGCGCGCGGCCGGAGTCGAGCTCACCGGAGCGGAGAGCTGATGCGCGCCGCGCTGAAGAAGCACAACATCCGTTTCCGCGAGCGGCTCGCGGCGAGCAAGGTGATCGCGATCCTGCGCGCCGAGGACGCCGAGTACTTCGCCGACGTGGCACAGGTGCTCTACGACGCCGGCATCCGCGTGATCGAGGCCGCCCTGACCACGCCGGGCGCGCTCGACGCGATCGGGCAGCTGCTCCGCGAACTGGGCCCGGACACGATGGTCGGCGCGGGCAGCGTGCGCACGGTGTCCGATGTGGACAACTGCGCCGCGGCCGGGGTGGACTTCCTGGTGACGCCCACGTTCTCGGCCGGCGTGCTCGACCGGGCCCAGCAGTACGGGCTGCCCGTGGTGTGCGGGGCGCTGACCCCGACGGAGATCGACGCCGCGTGGCGGCGCGGCGCGGCGGTGGTGAAGGTGTTCCCGATCGGGCCGGTGGGCGGGGTCGGCTACCTGCGGGCGGTGCGCGCTCCGCTGCCGGAGATCCCGCTGGTGCCGACCGGCGGCGTCACGATGGACGAAGTCGAGGGGTACCTGGGCGCGGGCGCCTTCGCGGTCGCGGCGGCCGGCCCGCTCATCGGCGACGCCCTCTGCGGCGGGCGGCTCGACGAGCTCACCCGGCGCGCGTCCCGGCTTGCCGCGCTGGCGGGGAAATTCGTCTGACCTCGCCGGGCGCCGGTGGCACGATCCGGCGTATGGACAAGATCGAGGTGCGGCGCGCGGATCCGGCCGACGCTGCCGAGCTGACCCGTCTGCGCGTGGTGATGTTCGAGGGGATGGGCCGCGACCCGGGCCGCTTCGACGACGCGTGGCGGCGCCGGAACACCGAGCATTTCGCCGCACGCCTGGCCGACCGCACCCGGTTCGCGGCCTTCGTCGTCGACGCCGGGGGTGCCGGGCTCGCCGCCTGCGCGATCGGCTGGCTCAACGAGCACCTGGTCGGCGCGGTGCACCCGTCGAGCCAGGTGGGCTACGTCGCGAACGTGGCGACCGACCGGGCACACCGGCGGCGCGGCTGCGCGCGGGCCACCATGGAGGCGCTGCTGGCGTGGCTGCGACGCGCCGGGGTCGCGAAGATCGATCTGCACGCGAGCCCCGACGCCGAGCCGCTCTACCGGTCGCTCGGCTTCACCGAGCCGGCCGGCCGCGCGCTGACCTGGCTCGCCTGAGCGCCGAACGGGTCGCAGGCCGCGGTGCCGACCAGGATGTCGCCGGAAGCGGGGCCGCCCTGCGGGAAAAGCTTGATGTGCACGGCGTTCGTGACGAGGCTGCCGTCCGCGGGGGTGGGCACGATCAGCTCGTTGAGCACGACCTCGGCCAGCGGCGGGTCGCCGGCGGCCCGCCCGGGAATGGTGACCGTGTAGTTCGGCTCGATGGTCGGCGGGACGGTGAACCCGGTGACCCTGCCGACCTCCATCGACCCGTTGCTGCCGGTCGCGGTCGTGGTGCAGCCGGCGGTGAAGGTCCGCACGCTGATCAGCGGCCCACCGTACCGCCGCAGCACGGCGGTCTCGAAGCGCGCCCCGCTCACCTGCACCGCGACGGTTCCGTCCTGGTTACGCGTGCAACTGGTTTCGCCGAGGCCGTAGCTCGTGTCGCCGTACACGACCGGATCGTTCCGGTTCCGCTCGGTCCCGCCGAGCGCGCAGGCCGCGATCGGGTCGGCGTGGGTCGGCTGCCCGCCGACCGTGACGTTCACGGCCCCGACCGAACCGGCGCCGGTCCCCGTCTGTGCCTGCTGCGCGTGCGCCGTCGCCGGGACGGCGGCCAGGCACAGCGCCGCCGCCAAGACTGCCTTCACCCGTGCCATGGGTGACTCCTCTCGATCCGCCTCTGCTGCTCCGGCCACGGTGGCGGGGACCTGGGCCCGGCACAACGCGGACCACCCGGAAGAGTGGATCTTGCCTTCCGGCACCGCGCCGGTTTCCGTCAGCCGGTGCCGGTACCGTTTGTTCTCGTGCCCTCCTCCCGCGACCTGCCCGGTGTCAACGAGCTCCTCACCCATGCCGTGGAGGCGCTCGGCGGCGCGGAACGGCAAGGGCAGGTCGAGATGGCCGAGGCGGTCGGGCGCGCGCTGCGCACGGGAGAGCATCTCGCGGTGCAGGCCGGTACCGGTACCGGCAAGTCGCTGGCGTACCTGGTGCCCGCCATCCGGCACGCGATCGCGAAGGACACCACGGTGGTGGTCTCGACGGCGACCATCGCGCTGCAGCGCCAACTGGTCGATCGAGACCTGCCACGCCTCGCGAAGGCGCTGAAGAAGCCGCTGGGCCACGAGCCCTCCTTCGCGATCCTCAAGGGACGCAGGAACTATCTGTGCCTGCACCGGCTCGATTCCGGCGCGCCCGAGGAGCCCGAGGATCCCGGCCTCTTCGACCCGTTCGCCGTGTCGCGGCTGGGCAAGGAGGTCGGGCGCCTGCGGGAATGGGGCTCCGACACCGAAACCGGTGACCGCGACGAGCTCGTGCCCGGGGTGTCCGAGCAGGCCTGGCGCCAGGTTTCGGTGTCCGCGAGGGAATGCCTGGGCGTCTCCCGCTGCCCGATCGGCACCGACTGCTTCGCCGAGCAGGCTCGTGCGCAGGCCGGGCGGGCGGATGTCGTGGTCACCAACCACGCGCTGCTCGCGATCGACGCGTTGCAGGGCTACCAGGTGCTGCCCGAGCACGATCTGGTGATCGTTGACGAGGCGCATGAGCTGGTGGACAGGGTGACGTCGGTGGCCACCGGCGAGCTGACCGCCTCGGCCGTCGCGATCGCGGTGCGCCGCTGCGGGAAGCTCATCGACGCCGATATCGCCGACCGGTTGCAGGAGTCCAGCGAGGGCCTGGCGATGATCATCGAGGATCTGCCGCCGGGCCGGATGGACACGCTGCCGAAGGCGCTCGGCGGCGCGGTGACCGCGGTCCGCGACGCCGCGCACGCGTGCATCTCGGCGCTCGGGAGCGACCGCAAGGAGGACGTCGACGAAGCGACGGCCCGCAGGCTCGCGCGATCGCAGCTGGAAGAGGTGCACGACACCGCGGCCCGGCTACTGGAGGCCTTCGACGAGGACGCGGCGCATCAGCGCGACGTGGTGTGGCTGTCGGCGGACCGCTACGGCATGAGCAACCGGCCGCCGTCGCTGCACGTCGCCCCGCTGTCGGTCGCGGGCCTGTTGCGGGAGCGCGTGTTCGGCACGACCACGACGGTGCTGACCTCCGCGACGCTGACCCTCGGCGGCGCGTTCGACACGCTCGCACGCCAATGGGGCCTGCCACCCGCGCAGGCCAGGGCCGAAAAGGCCGAAGGCACGGCCACCGACAAGGCGCCACCCGCGGACGACGAAGAGCTGAAGTGGACCGGGCTGGACGTGGGTTCACCGTTCGACCACCGCCACAACGGGATCCTGTACGTCGCCAAGCACCTGCCCGCCCCCGGCCGCGACGGGCTCCAACCGTCCACATTGGCCGAGATCGCGGAGCTGATCGACGCCGCAGGCGGGCGCACGCTGGGCCTGTTCTCGTCGATGCGCGCGGCGAAGCAGGCGGCCGAGGAGCTGCGCGACAAGGTCGGGCATCCGATCCTGTGCCAGGGCGAGGACAGCACTTCGCTGCTGGTGGGCCAGTTCGCCGAGGACGCGCGCACCTGCCTGTTCGGCACGCTGTCGCTGTGGCAGGGCGTGGACGTGCCGGGGCCCTCGCTGCAGCTGGTGATCGTGGACCGGATCCCGTTCCCCCGCCCGGACGATCCGGTGTCCTCGGCGCGGCAACGGGCCGTGGAAGCCCGTGGCGGCAACGGTTTCCTTACCGTCGCGGCGACGCATGCGGCGCTGCTGCTGGCCCAGGGCACCGGCCGGCTGCATCGCTCGGTCGCGGACAAAGGCGTCGTGGCGGTGCTCGACTCGCGGCTCGCGACGGCGCGGTACGCGGGCTTCCTGAAGGCCTCGCTACCGCCGTTCTGGCCGACGACCGACCCGGAGGTGACGCGAGCGGCGCTGCGCAGGCTGGACGCGGCCGCCCCCGCCTGAAGGCGCGGCGAAGGCGGCGCTACGGTAAACCGGACGTAACGATCAGCACAGTAGGAGCACCGTGTCCCAAGACTCACCTCGCGCGAAATCGCGGATGGTCAGTGTCGACGACATCGGGGTGCGCCGCCAGCTCGCCGACGGGAGCGAGGAGTCGGTCACCTGGGCGGAGCTGTCCGCGGTGGTGGTCAGGGTCATCCCCGAAGGTCCGTGGAACGAGGACGTGTTCTTGATGCTCGCCGGCGCCAACGGCACCGGCACGGCCGTCCCGAGCGGTGACCCGGCCGCCGACGCTCTCATCGAACGCCTGCAGAGCCTTCCCGGTTTCGACAACGACAAGTTCGTCGAAGCGATGACCACCGACGCGGACGAGGCGTACGTCGTCTGGAAAGCCGCCGAAACGAACTAGTGTCGTGTGATCCTGTCCGGTTTACGTTGCCGTGTTTGCCCATAGGGTCGGTGGGTTTGTCCGCTGCGGTGTCGAGTTGGCAGGTCCGGTCGCTGACTGTGCCCCCGGCGACAGCGGCCGGCCAACTCGATAACGCCCCGAGCCAACTCAGCGACACCAACGGCCAACTCAGCACCCTGGCGAACAAACACACCCGCGCGCAAAGACAACAAGATCACGAAACACTAGCAGCCTTTTCAGGCCGTCGGGAAGTCCTCCGTCACCGGGATGCCCTTCTTGAGGGTGCGGCTGACGGTGCACAGCCTGTCGATCGCCCGGTCCACCGCGACCGCGAGGGCCGCACGGTCGTCCTCGGCCAGGCTCGACACGTCGACGTCGAACTTGACGTGCACGGCGTCCAGCTCCGAAGCGCCCTCGCGGCGGTCCGCCGCAACGTCCACCCGGAACTTCGAATCCTCCCCGACCCGCCGCGTGATCAGGTTCTCGGCGGTGACGGCCGAGCAGCCCGCCGCGGCGATCTGCAGGAGTTCCGCCGGTGCGAACACGCCCTCGGCCCCCTTGCGGCCGATGCGAACTTCGGCGCCCCGGTCGTTGCGCCCGACGAACTCGTGCTCGCCCGTGCGCTGTACTTCGAGACCCATGACGACTCCCTTCCGTGGGCGGAACCGCGGGCGGGGCCGCGATGTTCCCGGCTACCGGTACTGCGCGAGGACCGTCACCGTGCCCGGTTCGACCTCGGTGAACCCGGCGTCCCGCACGGCCACCACCCGCCGCGAACGCCACGCGCCCGCCGGGTCTCCACCTGGGTGGAGCTGCTTCCACTGGGCCACGGCCGGCGTCCGGACCGCGCAGGCGTAACCGCGCCGGGCCCACGCGGACAGCTCGTCCGCGCCCAGCAGCGCGGCCAGGATCATCGTGCCGTGGCCGACCTGGGCCGCGGCCTTGCCGACGGTCATCGAAACCTCGGGGTTGAGCAGCAGCAACGGAAGGTCGTCCGGCGCGGGCGGCGGCTCGTCGGGCGGCAGGTCGCTGCCCTGGATCTGCAGCCGCGCGATCTCCTTCGGCACGTCCACCACGCGACCCGGCACGAGGGCACGGACCTCGGCGCCGTCGACGGTCACCGTCACGCCCGGAAACTCCTGCGCCACCTGCCAGTGCGTGCCCCGCGCCCGGCGCGTGACCTTGCGGATGTGCCCGGAGACCCAGTCTCGGACCGGTTCGTGCCATTCGCCGCCCGGCTGCGCACGCTCGTCAAGGCACACAGCCACCGCCGCGCTCGCGGCCGCCTCCAGCAGGGCGGTGCGCCCGGGCGGGACGGCCTTCTCCAGGTGCAGGATGACCGGCATCGCGCGGACTTCCCCGGGCGAGGCCTCCGGGAGCGCGGTCTCCTCCGCGGGCAGCCCGAGCCATCCGGCATAGCGGGCGGCCAGCGGCTCGAGGATGTTCATGGACGGACGAGTTCGAGCCCGTCGGCCGCGTCGGCCGCCTCGACCTCGGCTCGCGTCACGCCGAGCACGAACAGCACGGCGTCCAGGTACGGATACGACAACGCGGTGTCGGCGACCTCGCGCAGCGCGGGCTTGGCGTTGAACGCGACACCCATCCCGGCCGCACGCAGCATGTCGATGTCGTTCGCGCCGTCGCCGACCGCGACGCACTGCGCGAGCGGGACGCCGTACTCCCCCGCGAACCGCCGCAGCGCGGTCGCCTTGCCCGCCCTGTCGATGACTTCGCCGAGGACGCGACCGGTCAGCGCACCGTCGACGACCTCCAACTCGTTCGCGGCCGCGAAGTCGAGCCCGAGGTCCCGGACGATCCGGTCGATGATCCTGGTGAACCCGCCGGAGACGACCCCGCACCGGAAGCCGAGCCGTTTGAGCGTGCGGACGGTGGTCCGCGCGCCGGGGGTGAGGGCGATCGCGTCCGCGATCTCGTCGAGCACCGTCTCCGGCAGGCCCGCGAGCAGGCCGACACGACGCTCGAGGGACTCGGTGAAGTTCAGCTCCCCGCGCATCGCGGCTTCGGTGATCTCGCGGACTTCCGGCTCGACCCCGGCGTGCGCGGCCAGCATCTCGATGACCTCGCCCTGCACGAGCGTCGAGTCCACGTCGAACACGATGAGCCGCTTCGCCCGCCGCTCGAGTCCGGCGCGCTCGACCGCGATGTCCAGACCGCCACTCGAAGCCACGTCGGCGAGCACGGACCGCAGCTCGACATCGGACTGCTCGGTGTCGGCGGGGACCGACAGGTGCAGTTCGAGGCCGGTCACCGGGTAGTCCGCGATCCGGCGGATCGCGTCGATGTTCGCGCCGAGTGCCGCGAGCCGCCGGGCCACGTCGGTGAACGCGCGCGCGGTGAGCGGCCTGCCGAGGATCACGGCGACGTGCGTCGAGCCCTGGCGCCCCGGCGCGAACGGATCCTCGCCGATGGCCTGGCCGACGCGCACTTCGACGTTCATGTCGACCGTCGCCATGGCCTGCTCGACGGCCTCCTGCAACCCTTCCGGATCGTGCTCTACGCCCACCAGCACGCCCAGGACCAGCTGCCCGCGGATGACGACCTGCTCGACGTCGAGCAGGTCGACCCCGTGCCGGGTGAGCGCGGCGAACAGGACTGAGGTGACGCCAGGTTTGTCCGGGCCGGTGGTCGTGATCAGGACAGGCGTCAGCTCGGTCATTGCTCGGCCGCGTTGTCCTTGCCGTGGTCACCGGGGAAGATCGCCTGGGTCAGCACCTGGGACGGCGCGTCGTGCCCGCCCTCCAGCTTCGGCTTACCGGTGAAGGTGATCTCGCCCTCGTTGCGCAGCCGCTCGACCATGTGCGGGTAGTGCAGCTCGAACGCCGGGCGTTCGGACCGGATCCGCGGCATCTCGGTGAAGTTGTGCCGCGGCGGTGGGCAGGTGGTGGCCCATTCGAGCGAGTTGCCGTAGCCCCACGGGTCGTCGACCGTGACGATTTCGCCGTAGCGGTAGGACTTGAAGATGTTGTAGATGAACGGCAGCGTGGAGGCGCCGAGGATGTACGCGCCGATCGTGGAGATCGTGTTCAGCGTGGTGAACCCGTCGGTGGGCAGGTAGTCGGCGTAGCGGCGGGGCATGCCTTCGGCGCCGAGCCAGTGCTGCACCAGGAACGTGGTGTGGAAGCCGATGAACGTGGTCCAGAAGTGGAGCTTGCCCAGCTTCTCGTCCATCATCCGGCCGGTGATCTTGGGGAACCAGAAGTAGATCCCGGCGAAGGTGGCGAACACGATCGTGCCGTAGAGCACGTAGTGGAAGTGCGCCACCACGAAATACGAGTCCGACACGTGGAAGTCGATCGCGGGTGCGGCGAGCAGGATGCCGGTCAGACCGCCGAAGAGGAAGGTCACCAGGAAGCCGATGGAGAAGATCATCGGCGTCTCGAAGGTGAGGTGCCCCTTCCACATGGTGCCGACCCAGTTGAAGAACTTGACGCCGGTCGGCACCGCGATCAGGAAGGTCATGAACGAGAAGAAGGGCAGCAGCACCGCGCCGGTCGCGTACATGTGGTGCGCCCACACCGCGACCGACAGCGCCGCGATCCCCAGCGTCGCCCAGACCAGGCTCTTGTAGCCGAAGAGCGGCTTGCGCGAGAAGACCGGGAAGATCTCCGACACGATGCCGAAGAACGGCAGCGCGACGATATACACCTCGGGATGGCCGAAGAACCAGAACAGGTGCTGCCACAGGATCACGCCGCCGTTGGCGGGGTCGAACAGGTGGGCACCGAGATGCCGGTCGGCGATCAGGCCCAGCAGCGCGGCGGTCAGGATCGGGAACGCCAGCAGGATGAGGATCGAGGTGACCAGGATGTTCCAGGTGAAGATGGGCATCCGGTACATGGTCATCCCGGGCGCGCGCAGGCAGACGATCGTGGTGATCATGTTGACCGCGCCGAGGATCGTGCCGAGACCGGAAACGACCAGGCCGGCGATCCACATGTCGGCCCCGACACCGGGCGAGTGGATCGCGTCCGACAGCGGCGTGTAGGCGAACCAGCCGAAGTCGGCGGCACCACCCGGCGTCAGGAAGCCGGACACCACGATGACGCCGCCGAACAGGTACAGCCAGTACGAGAACGCGTTGAGCCGGGGGAACGCCACGTCCGGCGAACCGATCTGCAGCGGCATGATGAAGTTCGCGAACCCGAACAGGATCGGGGTCGCGTACAGCAGCAGCATGATCGTGCCGTGCATGGTGAACAGCTGGTTGTACTGCTCGTTCGAGAGGAACTGCTGCCCTGGGCGAGCCAGCTCGGTGCGGATCAGCATCGCCATCGCGCCGCCGACCATGAAGAAGGCGAACGACGTGACCAGATACATGATGCCGATCTGCTTGTGGTCCGTCGTGCGGAACAACCGCAGCAGGAACGAACCCTTCACCGTCTCTCGCGCCGGATACGGCCGCGTCGCGATCGGCTGCGGGGCTACGGCTGTCACTCGTGCCTCCAAGTAACCTCGGTGTGTGTCGCGGCCGCCTCGGCAGCCGAACGGATCGTATCCCGCGCCTCCTACAGTGCTGTGCACCGGCTGGGAACATCACGCGATGGAAGACGCCTTCGTGGCGTCCGCTCTTGACGCGGCGCTCGATGTCGGACGGCGGCTGGGACTGCCCACCGACGCCCCGGAAGTGCTCTCGCGGCGATCGAACGTGCTGGTCAGACTGGGCCCGGTGGTAGCCCGGGTACCAGCGACGACGCGGCTCCTGCGCCCCGCGGTCGCCGACTGGATGGCGCACGACGTCGCATTGTCGGCCTTCCTCGCGGAACGGGGCGCACCGGTCATTCCGCCGTTCGAAGAGCCCGGTCCGCACCTTTCGCACGGTCTCGCGGTGACGATGTGGCCTTTCACACGTCTCGAGCCCGGGCACCCCTTCGCGCCCGCGGAAGTGGCCGCCCTGCTGCACGACCTCCACGCCGCGCTGCGCGAGTACCCGGGCGATCTCGGTGCGGCCGGGCCGGCCGGGGACCTGCGGCGGGCCCTGGACCACGTCGAGGACGAGCGGGTGCACGAAGCCGTCGAGCACGCCATCGCCGGGCTGCCCGAGCTACCCTCGCAGCCGCTGCACGGGGACGCGCACGCCGGAAACCTGGCGCTGACCGAGCACGGTCCGCGATGGCTCGACTTCGAGGACTCGTGGCGCGGCCCGATCGCCTGGGATCTCGCCTGCCTCGACCCCGCCGCACGTGCGGCCTATCCCGGAAACGCCGACGGCGTCGAGGAGTACGTCCGGCTGCGCAAGCTGCTCGGCGTCTGCTGGCGGTTCGTCGTCGCACGCCGTTTTCCCGACCGCTTCGCCGAGGCGAAGGCCGCCGCCGAAGCGTATTTCAGCGCCACCAGTTGAGGATCGTCTCCGCCAGCGCTTCCGGGGCTTCGAGCGGCGTGAGATGCCCGGCGCCGGGCAGCACCGCGAGTTCGGCCTTGGGCAGCACCCGCGCCATCGCCCGCGCGTCCTCCGGCGGGGTCAGGCTGTCCTCCGCACCGACCACGACCAGCGCCGGCACGTCGGCCGCGGCGAGCACGTCCATCGAATCCGGACGAACCGCCATCGCGCGCGAGGCCCACGCGACGCCGGAGGCCGGCTGCCCGTCGATCAGGTCACGGACGGTCTCCGCGACGCCGGGCTGCTCGGTACGCGCCCGTTCCGACAGCAGGTTCGGCAGCATCGACTCGGCAAGCCAGCCCGCGACACCCTCGGTCTCGGCGCGGGAAGCCACGCGTTCGCGGTTCCCGGCGGCTTCGGGGGTGTCCGCGCTCGCCCTGGTGTCCACCAGCACAAGCCCGCCGACCCGCTCGGGCGCCAGGCGCAGCACCGCCATCGTCACGTAGCCACCCATCGAGCAGCCGCCGAGCACGACCTTGCCCAGCTCCAGTTTGTCCAGCAAGGCGACGACATCCCGCGCGGCGTCTTCGAGGCTGGGCGCGCGCTCGGTGCCGGGCAACGGCGTGCGGCCGAGCCCGCGCTGGTCCGGCGTGATCAGGCGGCCGCGGGCGGCCAGCGGTTCGCGCACCGGGTTCCACATCCGGGCGTCGACGGGGAACGCGTGCAGCAGGAGGAGCGGAAGATCGGCCATAGTGCCGCATTGTGTCGGACTTTCCCAGTAGCGTCGCGGGGTGACCGTCGAGTTCGCCGACATCCGCACCGAGCGGCTCCTGCTGCGCCGCCTCGCCGAGGCCGACCGCGAAACGGTCGTCCGGATCCAGACCGACCCGCGGACGAACGCCCACAACCCCGACCCGCCGGATGCCGAGCACACCAACCGGAAGTTCGACCTGTGGCTGCGGGACTGGCGCATCGACGGGTTCTGCTACCTGCCCGTCGTCGAACTGGCGAGCCGGCAGGTGATCGGCATCGGCGGGCTGCAGTTGCGCAGGTTCGGCGGCGAGGACGTCCTGAACCTCTACTACCGGTTCCTGCCCGAGGCGTGGGGCAAGGGCTACGCGACGGAGATGTCGCTGGCGATGATCGACTGGGCGGACCGGGTGCTGCCGCGATATCCGGTCCAGATCAGCGTGAGCGTCGGCAACCAGCCGTCGCTCAACGTGGCCAAACGGCTGGGTTTCCGGACCCACCTGGAAACAATCCACGACGGTGCGCTCACGCGGCACTTCCGCCGGGACTAGCGGCAATGCCGCGTAGTTAGGGCTTGCGAGTTGATGTCAAGTGGGTCTGTGTGGCGCCTGCGTGTCTGACAATGA
>NZ_VDFW01000053.1 GCF_006152065.1 Amycolatopsis alkalitolerans | reverse complement strand
AATCTCCGATCGACTACGAGACCAGTGCGTCCAACCGAGCCGCATAGAGGAGTCCTCCACGATCCGGGGGGAAGCTCAACCTGCACACGGAATTAAATTCTGCTGCAATAACGTCTCTTGCGGCTCCCGCGTCGCCCACATGAAGTGATTGGCATCTACGCTGCATGGACCTCAACACAGCATAGTTCTTCACCGAAAACGACGACATAAGAAAGTTTGGATAGGATTGTAGACATGTCAAAATTGATATCACCGATAGTCATAGATGATTTCGAGCGCCCATTTCGTACTATCCAACAACGGCGCGAGTTAGGTTATTGGAACGTAATCCTGTTCGACTTAACGGGCCAGATCTTCTGGCTGCAGCGTCCAGCCGAACAGGCCTTGAGGATTTGGTGCGAACGATTTTCGCGATCGACTTTATCACCAAGTTGATGACGTCAATTCCGATAAGGACATAACTCAGCTAGGGCGGGCAGAATTCTATCGAGATTTTATTCGCAGATGCAGTAAGCGTCTCCTGCTGCAAAATCAGCTTATAAAACACCCTGAGGTCGTTAAGTCTGCCATACGTGGGCCAATATTTGTAGTTGGCCCACCTCAATCAGGAACGTCACACCTAGTGCCGCGACGCAGAAGGTTGGCGAGGTAATAGCCCATGGCCCGGCCCGTCCTGCTGACCCCGCCTGGCAGGCTGCCCCCGTGGAGGTGGTGTCGATGGCTCGTCAGCCCGAAGTGTTCGTCAACGAATTAGAGCCTGAGCAGGCCCAGCGGTTGGTGAAGATCACCAGGTCGATGCAGGACCGGGTTCGGCTGCGCCGGGCCGGGATCGTGCTGGCGTCGGTGCAGGGGCAGGGTTCCGGAAAGGTCGTGTTTTGGCGGGTCAGGGCGCGTGTGATGGCTCGTTCGGGATCGCGGGCGTGATGGCGTAGGGCGGCGGCGATGTTGTTCCAGCCGGTCAGTCGCAGGATCCCGATCACGGTGTTGCGTAGCGAGGCCATGACGTGAGGTGCGTGGCCGGTTCGGATCTGGGATCGGTCCTCGTCGAAGGTGACGTCGCGGACGTGGTGCAACTTGTTCTTGATGCACCAATGTCCTTCACCCAGGCTGCCGGCACAGCCGGGGGCGCGTCCGTGTGGACGGCGGAGGTGATCAGGTAGACCACCTCGATGGTCTTCTTCCCGTTACGGGTCGCGGTGCGCCGCAGCTGCGCGACCTGAGCGACGCCGGTGAATTCGGGCCAGCCGGACAGTGCGGGGGTCTGGATGACCTTGATGGTGCGCGTCGCTCGCCGCCCGTGGGAGCGGTTGGTGCTGGTGGAGCCGACCGGGATTTTGTTCCAGGGCAGGGCTTTGAGCGCCTTGAGGAGCGTGGGCTTGTTGGCCTTGACGGTGAACACGTAGTCCGCCCCGGCGTTCACGATCGCTTGGGCGGTGTCGTCTTGGGTGTGCATCGCGTCCACCGTGATCACGCATCGGTGCAGGTCAGCGGAGGTGAACCCGGCAAGGAGGTCTCTCACTGCGGGGATCTCGTTCGATTTCACCGCGACCGCGTTCTGTCCGAGCACGACCCCGGTGGCGTGGTCAAGCGCGGCAATCAGATGCGGCGCAGTTGTGGTGGCTGTCCTGGCGCCGCGCACGGTCTTGCCATCGATCGCGATCACGCGCCTGCCGGCGATGTGCCGGGTCCTGGTCCACGCAACGACAGCGAGTTGACGATCCAACGCCACAGTATCGAGACGGGCGAACAGTTTGCGCAGGGTGGACTCGACCGGTGCCTTGGCCAGCCCGAGCCGGCCGAGCTGGTCCGCCCGCAGGTCCAGCGCCCATTCCCCGATCGCGGCGAACGAGCGGGCACCCGCCAGCACCGCGCAGACCGCGACCGCAAGCATCCCCGACAGCGGATACCGCACCCCGCGTGGGTCACGCGGATCGGGCACCCGCGCCAAAACGCTCAGCAGATCATGGTCGCCCCGGCGGGCACCGACAGGGGCGATCGGGAAAGATGGCACGAGCGGATGGGGTCCTTGCCTGAGAGGGTCAGTGTGAGAACTTCCATCTCAGCCCCACGGGCCTCATTTGTCACACACGCCACGCCGGACCGCCACCACGTTTCCACAGGTCACAGCCCCACAAAGGACCTTTCCGGGACCCTGGGTGCAGGGGCGGTCTGCGGGCGAGATCGCGATGATGTTCGCCGCCAGCGAGAACTACGTGCGGGAGGTGATCCACGCGTTCAACGGCCAGGGGTTCGCGGCGCTGGACCCAAAATGGAGCGGCGGCCGACCAGCTAAATTCGGTCTGGCCGCCCGCCAGCTCATCTGACAGGCGCCGCATCGCCCGCAGCGACCCTCACGCCCTCGGGCAACCCTTCACCACCTGGAGCCTGCCCAAACTCGCTGCCTATTTGCGCGAGCACCGTCGACTGGTCGTCTCCGCCGAGACCGCACGGCGCATCCTGCGCAAGGCCGGAATCACCTGGCAGCGAACCAAGACCTGAAAGGCCAGCCGGGACCCGGACTTCGCCACCAAGATGACCCCGCATCCTCGACCTCTACGACCATCCACCCCACGACGGGCGTGTGCTCTGCGTGGACGGGTTCGGGCCGCTAGGACGGACTTGTCCACGCCACTCACAGCGCGCTTCGGCCGGGGAGGGCCTCCCCAGTTCCCGCCATCACCTTCTGAACGTTCCGCACCCTCTTACGCCGGGGAGTCCTTCGCGGCTGCACTTTCAAGGTCTTCACCGCTTCCATGGCCTTCACCGTGAGCCGCACGGCTCGGCTCTCCCTCAATGTCTAACGACGCGGCAGGCTTCGCTTCCGCTACGGACCGCTCAGTCGCTTCCCCCAACGGGCCTTTTGACGCTGGGCTTCGACCCGACCCGTTCCAGACCGAGCCGCCAGCCTGCTACCGGGCCTCCTGACAGCTACCCCGACCGGACACACACCGGCAGGCGACAACGAGCTTCAGATCACGTCATGACCGCCGGACAGTCACCTCCTGATCACCGGGCGCACCGGCTGGAGTAATAGGCTTCTATTGTGGCCTCCATCGTCGCGTACGGCCCACTGCAACCTCGGTATCCGCTGGAACCGGCGAGGAGCCGGGGCCGCTTCTTCATCGCATCTGCGGCTGGCGCTCAACGGATACGACCGCGTTATCACCTCCAATCTGCTGAGTGCACGAGATCAACTCGCCGAAATCAATCCTATGACTGAGTCCACAATCCGTTCAATCAGCCTATTTATATCACTTTCAGAGAACTGAGCCGTAGGATATCCGCACTGTATCGTCAATCTTT
The DNA here is from genome assembly GCF_006152065.1 of Amycolatopsis alkalitolerans. Lineage (GTDB taxonomy): Bacteria > Actinomycetota > Actinomycetes > Mycobacteriales > Pseudonocardiaceae > Amycolatopsis_E > Amycolatopsis_E alkalitolerans. Next base: position 18,212 of record NZ_VDFW01000053.1, on the reverse strand, counting down.
GGTCGTAAGTCATAATATGGTATCTAGAAAGAAGTCCCGGGTCAATCTTCTCATCATTATACGGCGCGATGACGAAGTGATCCGCGATATGCAATTCGTCCGGCAAATGATATGAGGGTTTGAGGCCGATATTGTTAATTTGAATGACCCTTGTCGCGGCTGAAATCACATCATTTCGGAGCGGGAACGAGAATCTCTGGGCTGATGTCCATGAGTCCAACTGTGAACGAATTTCACGGCCTATCGTGCCCGCCGTGGAATTGACTTCGACAGACACGGTCGCCGTGAAGAGTCCCGTCATCATCGTGGTTTCTGTTGGCGCTATGGGCGGGGATACTCGAGGTCGGAGATTCACTGGTGTCAGAACCGTTGTCGGGCTCTCGTCTGTGGCCTGCCCCTGCGAGTGGGCCAAGACACATACTCCACTAAGAAGACCGTACATCGTGGAGTTGTGGACATGAGCGGCCACCACCAGTTTCGCCGTGTCCTCCTCACTGAGGGTAATGCGCCGCGTAGTGCAGTCGGATAGTTGAGATGCACTAGGCTCCCGAACGGGCGTCATTCGTTCCTTCGATCGGTGGGTCGATTCGTAACGATCGGCCGATCTTGGGTCAAGACTCGATCGCTCCCGCAATAATTCTACCGGGGATCGCGGAAATGAAGCCGTAGTGACGGGCGGAATGGTGCGACCATGAAGGATACTAGTATAGAGATCCCACATCTCACGCATCAGAGCAAATTTTGTTACACCGTCAGCGATCGCGTTAGTTGTACGCATGGCCACGAATCCACCAGTTGCTCGCCGAATCAGGGTCAGTTGTGCCACATGGTCGGCGGGATCCCAATCTTCGGCGAGTGCCATCGACCGCAGGGTTTCCGCGTTCCCTTGACACACAACAAACTCAGGACCGTGATCGGGTGTTACATACAATAGGTCGCCCCACTCATCGAAGCGGATTCGCGCACGTAACACGGGGTGGCGGTCGCAAAGTGCGCTGTAAGCACGGGCGAGGACGCTTCCATCTACGGAACCTTGATATTCGACAAACATCGTAGAATTGCGATATAATTTGGGCGCTTCTTGAAAGTCTAAATAACGTTCCATTTTTGGCGTGTCTTCAATACTGGCCATAAGACTTCCTTTCTTTGCCGCCACGCCCAGATGGCTGGGGTTGCGGCGGAATTGTCGATGTCGCCTGGTCGGAACTCGTTCCATCGGGTGGCAGGCACGTGGGTGCGGTGGTGGATGGTGCCGAGTTGTAGTCGATTCACGCTGCAGATTTCGATCACGTCTGGGCAGCGATCGACGAACGGACACGCGTTCGAGGGCTGCCCTCCCGTGTCGTTCGTGGTTGTGCGGCGCCCACTTGGGTTGAGCGACGCTTGAGTGTAGAGGGTGCATGGGGCCGTGGTAGACGGTGGCGGCGGTTCCGTATTCCGCCTCGAGCGGGTTCTCCTTGAACGTGCCATTTTTCTTCGCCTCGTTCACCCAGTCACCCCAAGCGTTCCCTCGTTGATTCCCAGATCCCGGGCAACCTCAGACACCGGCCGACCCGAGTTGACCACCAATTCTAGCGTCTCAGCCTTGTCTCCCTATACTGCCGGCGCGCAGCACACATTTCCACATCTCCCCGTAGACCGTCATACCACTGATCGATTGTCTAGTGCCTCGTCAATTTTGGTTGGTGTCGTAATTGATCTTTGCGGTGAGTGGGTCCACCCTGATCCCGAACGTGGCAATGGGACGAGGAAGGACGATTGTGGCTCGCGCCCCCGGAGGTGTTCGTGCGGCCGTTGTCGATCGCGAGGGGCAGCGGTTGCAGCAATCAACCGCACCGCGAAAGATCGGGTGCGGCTGCGTCGGGCGATGATTGTGCGTGCGTCGGCTCAGGGTTGGCCAGTGCCCGACATCGCTGATTTGGCTCAGGTCTCGCAACGCTATATCCGCCAGGTGATCCACGACTTCAACGAGACGGGATTTGCCGCGTTGGACCCAAAATGGAGCGGGGGCGCACCGAAGACGATCGATGACACCGCACAGACACGGATCTGTGCGATCGCCAGGTGCGACCCCCGAGCCCTGGGCTAGCCGTTTTCGACCTGGTCGCTGGCCAAACTGTGTGACTACCTCGTCGGCACCGGCATGGTCACGGCGATCAGGCGCGAGACGATGCGGCACATCCTGCACGACTGCGGCATCACCTGGCAGTCCACCAACACGTAGAAAGCCAGCAACGATGTGGAGTTTCTGCCCAAGATGCGCCGCGTGCTCGACTTGTATGACACCCGGCCGCCTGATGGCCGGGTGATCTGTGTAGACGAGTTCGGGCCGCTGAACCTGATGCCCGGCAAAGGCAGGGCGTGGCGGCCGGCGGGCCGTCCGGTGCGGCAGCGGGCGACCTACACCCGCACCCAGGGGGTGCGGCACATGCTTGCCTCCCTGGATTTGGCCACCAGCGGGATGACCTACCGCATCCGCACCCGGAAACGCTGGCCCCAGTTCCTCGATATCCTCAAGCTCAAGATGCTGCGTCGCCGCCGGCCGGGCGAGCGGTTGTACCTGGTGATGGACAACTACGGGCCACACAAGCGGCCCGAGGTGCCGGCGTGGTGCGCGGACAACATCGAGTTGGTGTTCTTGCCGACCAACGCCTCCCGGCTGAACTGGATCGAGTGTGAGTTCACCGCACTGCGCTACTTCGCCCTCGACGGCACCGGCCACCGCGGCCACACCGAGCAGAACACCGCAGTCGGCGACTACGTCCGCTGGCGCAACACGCGCGCTCAACCAAAACGTCATTTCGCGATCAACTCACCCATCCGACACCCGATTACATGACGAACGTTGCTTGACAAGGCACAGCGTCACGGGAAGGACCGGCTTTTGGGCAAACAGCAATGCCCCAGATCGCGTGACTCTGCTACCACGCCGCGGGGAGCCGCATCCGGCGAGGCAGCAGTCACCCGAGGCTCCATTCCGTCGCAAACGGATACAAGCTCCGCATATTTGCTGCGACACCGTGGACATTCTTGGACGAATACCAGAACATCTCCTGTTCGACAACCGGAACAAAGTATGCCTGTCGAGCAATTTCTTGCGACATTTGACGCCAATACTGCGAAGTCTTGTCGGCGGGCGCCGTAATGGCCTGCTGGTACAGGGTGTCGAGTGCGCTCGAATTGAAATTGAAGGGATTTCCCGGCCCGCCCTGAGAAAAGAACGCCGCATATATTTGCGTCATTGGGTTCGCTGGTCCCCCTCCGGCAAGCACGGGGAAGGTGGGCAGCATCTGCTGGAACTCGCCTCCGGTCGCCGCCGTCTTGATATCCAACTTCACCCCCACAGCCGCGAGGTACTTACCAATTGCCTGGGCAAGAGCGAGCCCATACTGCCCAGCCACCCCAGCAACGAGAACTTTCACAGTGAATCCGCTCGGGTAACCGGCCGCCGCGAGAAGCGACTTTGCCATCTCTGGATCGTACGGATAATGGTTCCGGTCGCTCGGATCAAAACCGTTGATCGTAAGATATACGGAAGTCGGGGTCGCGGCTTCTCCGAAAAGGCCAGTGGTGATCGCGTCCCGATCCAGCGCATAGTTCAATGCTTGGCGAACACGCACATCACCCAACGGCTTTGCTAGCTTGCCGACCCGATCAGTAATGACTAGCCCGCCCGTACCATACGGCACTGTCAATACATTCATTGCTGCCGTCTTGGCCTGAGCGGCCGTCGCCTGATCCCCGAACGCAACGTCCAGCTGCCCGGAGCCTATCGCCGCGAGCCTGGACGATGGATTCTCGATGACCTCGACGACGACCTTGCTGAACCGGATCCGAGACGGGTCGTAGTAAAACTTGTTCGGCACCAACGTATACTTGCTGCCGGTCACCGACGCTGCCGGATCGACTGTGTATTGTCCGCCACCGAACGTTCTGGTCCCGAGCACCGACGGATCAGCCACTGCTTTCGGTGACGACACCGCACCCCAGTGGAAGGCCTCAGACAGCAGTACCGGGACATCAGGGTTCGGAGAGGAAAGATCCAGCTGCACCGTCCACTCACCTACTGTCTTGATCGACTTGAGGGCCATATAACTGGCAGCCGGCCCATGCGCGGATGGGAAGTACTCGAGCCATCTCTTTACCGCGTCTGCGTTCACCGATGTTCCGTCAGAGAAGCGCGCATCATCGCGTAGCGTGAACTCAAAGTCGGTGTTGTCGCTGCCGACGTAGCGCCACGACGTGGCCAGTCCCGGCCCCAACGACCCATCCGGATTCATATGAATGATCGACTCATTCGTCAAGGAACGCATTACATCGCTGGGGGTGGCGGTAGGATCCTCGGCAGGATTCAACGACTTCCCGTGTGTCCCCAATCCAAGCCGCAAGACGGGCTTACCCTCCGACTTCGCTCCCCCACCCCCCGACGTACAACCAGCCACCCCCAGGACCATGGCGACCGCGACGACCGCGAGCCTGACACCTGCTCGGACGAGAGTCCCTTTGTGACATCGAGACAATAAGCGAATGATCATCGTTCACCCTCCGGACGGAGAATACGCCACGCCACATCGACAGTACTTACCAAGCACTGCAGTGTGATGATGGCTCCAGCCGTGAACCGGATCATTGCGTTGATTCCGCTCGGCGGAAAGCAGCGGTCAGGACGACATCCGCGCAGGCCTATACAGTGGCTGGGTTACACCTGACCAGTTCGACGTTGCGAAATGTCACGACTCCGCCGCACCAGCCGAGCTGATCGCGATGGAACAGCCTTGGGTTGTGCTGTCCAGGAGGCGCACTCAAGCTCATGCAGGCTCGGGGGATGGCCGTCGGAGACAATCTCCGGATCAATCCGAGCGGAGGACTCAAGAATAGGGATATCGGCTAGCTAAGTGCCACCGGTCTCGATCAGATTGCTGAACTTTGCGACCAACTCAGCGACCGGTCCGGAATCCGCCAAGTTCGCGAGCCTGCCTTGCCCTGGCGGAGAACGGCGGGTGCTACCGGGATCCAACGCCGCCACAGCAACGGTAACGATCCTCTCCCGTTCCTGATGACGGGCATCTCCGAGTCCATCTGCCGCATCCAACAATTGACCCCATAGAAACGGTAGGCGCTGATGGAACTCGATCAACGTGTCGCACTTGTTAGCGGCGGAGCGTCAGGACTAGGCCGCGCGGCAGTAGTGCAATTCATCAAGGACGGAGCGCGTGTTGCGGTCCTCGACGCCGACGCTGCATCCCTCGCTTCACTATGCGATTCCCTGGGGTCAAGGGCACTCGCGCTGCCGGCAGATGTATCGAAGCACTCCGAGGTAGAGACGGCGATGGCGACACTGGACAAGGAATTCGGCCGAGTCGACGTCTGCCTCAACACTGTTGGAATCGGGCCCGCAGGAAAAGTCGTCAGGCATGGCAAGGCTCTTCCGCTCGACGAATTTCGCAGGGTCGTGGAAGTGAACCTGATCGGTTTATTCGACGTGATGCGACTTTGCGCAGAGCGCATGGCGGCGAACGAACCGGGCATCGACAACGAGCGAGGCGTAATCATCAACGTATCGTCGATTGCCGCTACTCAGGGACAGCGCGGCCAGGTCGCCTATGCCGCCAGCAAAGCAGGATTGATCGGTCTTATGCTTCCAGCCGCGCGTGACCTTGCGTCGCTCGGCATCCGGGTCGCCACCATCACTCCTGGACCATTCGACACACCATTGGCAAATTCCTTGCCGGAAAATATTCTCGAAAGAGTTACGGACCTCGTTTTGTATCCGTGCCGCAGGGGCGACCCCCAAGAATTCGCCGCTCTCGTTCAACACATAGTTGAAAATCGGTTCCTCAACGCTACCGTACTCTCAATTGACGCGGGAACGCGCCTCATCTGAATCAGCCGTCCTCGAAACGATAGTCCGTACGGCGGCAAACGTGTTACGTGGTAAAGGTGCCGGCATGTCTGACGGTCCTGTCGCATTGATCACCGGCGGTTCCCGCGGCATCGGCTCCGCGACCGCGCACCAGTTGCTCTCTCGAGGGCATCGCGTTGCGGTCACAGGACGTGACCGCTGCCACCTCGAGCGGCTCGCGGAGGAGGTCGGTAGACCGGCCGAGCTTCTAACACTCCCTGGCGACGCAGCCGACCACGAAGCGGTAGGGTCTGCCGTGAAGTCGACCCTCGACGCATTTGGGCGGTTGGACGCCGCCATCGCCAACGCCGGCTTCGCCACGCACGACGACGACGTTGCCGATGGAGATCCTCGCGGTTGGCGCGAGATGGTTCTGACTAACGTGCTCGGCCCCGCGCTACTGATCAACGCAGCGCTGCCGGCGCTGAGGCGGACCCAAGGCCGGATTGTCCTCGTCGGTAGTATCGCCGGTCTTACGCACCTTCCGGGCAACATCTACGGTATGACAAAGTGGGCGATCACAGGACTCGCTGAGAACACCCGATTGCGGGTGACCGGCGATGGCATCGGTGTCACCCTGATATCTCCCGGAGGAGTGGAGACCACCTTTTTCGACCCGATCGGCGGCCCTCGACGCGATCGGCCCGGCGGGTACCTGAGCCCCGATCAGGTTGCCGCCTCCATCGTATGGGCAATCACCCAGCCATCCGGCGTCGACGTCAACACCCTGACCGTCAGGCCAGTCGGCTCCCCGAAATAATGGGCGGGTCATGTCGTCCCAGCGTTCGAAGGCAAAACAAATCGGTTCCGGGTACTAGTTCTTTTCGACCGTGCCACTCCTGGTTACAGAGTTCGCAAGGTTCCGTCGAACCTATGTCGTTGACCTGGTGACCCACGCTGGCGGGTTGTCAGTCCAACCCGTAACCACCGTCGACGGCAATAACCTGGCCGGTCAAGAATCCTGCCGCGTCGCCAGCAAGGAACAGCACCGTGTTCGCCAATTCGGTGGCGGTGCCCAGTCGACGGAACGGAATGCGGGGCAGAACGTCATCTTGCATCGGTCCGGACCCGCTGACGATCCTGCCGCGTCCTGCGTTGATAAATCCTGGAGCGACAGCGTTAACGCAAATGTTGTCGGCAGCCCAGTCTGCCGCCACCGCACGAGTCAGCCCTTCTACCCCGGCTTTGGAGGCCGCGTAGCCGCTTACACCATGGCGCGGCGTCCGCGCCATCACAGAAGACACGAATACCACCCGCCCGCGATGCGACGGCAAGAGATGCTGATAAGCAGCCCGAACCGTAAGGAACGCCCCAGTTAGGTTGACCGCTAGCAAACGGTGCCAGGTTGGCAACGGCAGATTCTGCACACGACGCGGCTCGAGCGAAATATCGCCATCAGAATGTCGCGGAGTAAGGGACAGGCCAGCATTGACCACCACAGAGTCGACCCGTCCCCACCGGTCGGCGATCTGGTCGAACGCCTCCGCCACCGCGTCCGCGTCGGACACCTCGCATGCAGCCGGGACGACCTCTGCAGGCAGCCTTCCAGCGACGTCTGCAAGCGCCCGGGCGTCGCGCGCTAGTAGTCCTAAGCGAACGCCCTCACAAGCGAACGCGCTGGCCAGCGCCTGCCCGACGCCGCGAGTTGCTCCGGTAACGACCACGACTCGGTCTTTCAGCCCGAACCCCATGTCACACCATCGCCACCGTTAGTAATCCCGGACGTCACGGGGCGACACCCAGGTGACTGCGGTGCCGCCCCACGTGACTCCGCCACCTAGTGCGACCATGACGACCGTATCGCCGCCGTGAATACTCCCGCCACGGACGGCGTGGTCGAGCGTAATAGGGACCGAGGCGGCACCGGTGTTGCCGTAGTGCTCGACAGTGGTGTGCATGATCCCCGGCCTCAGGCCCAGTTCGGACGCCCAATCCCGCAACATAATGCCGTTTGCTTGATGAGGAACCAACGCATCCACTTGAGCGAGATCCAACCGGGCACGCTCCAACAAGTCGGCCATCAATTGCGGCACCACTTTCGCCGTGAGCGCCCGTACTTCGCGGCCTCTCATCGCGAAGTAATGCTGACCGCATTCAACCGTGTCCGCGCTGGGCGGGGTCCGGCTCCCGCCTGCCGGCATTTGCACAAGGTCAGCGAGTGTCCCATCCGTGCCGAGCACGGTACTGAAGAGTCCGTCATGCCCACACTTGCGTAGGACCAGGGCCCCAGCACCATCGCCGAACAGCGCAGCAGTGCTGCGATCTGTGTAGTCCAGGATTCGCGAATAGGTGTCGGCACCAATCACGACGGCCGTATCAGCCTGCCTATCCTCAAGCAACATTGCTCGCGCCACGCTGAGTGCGTAGATGAATCCCGTACACACCGCGTCGACGTCAAACGCGACAGCATGGGAGGCGCCCAGGTTCGCTTGGACCGTGCACGCGGCCGCCGGAATCGGCCGATCCGGTGTTGACGTGGCCAGCACAATCAGATCGAGCTCAAGCGGCTGGGCACCGGCGGCGCTCAGTGCGGCCTGCGCCGCCCGCGTCGCCAGATCTGAGGTAGCTTCGTCCGGCGCTGCCACACGACGCTCCCGAATCAGCGTCTTGTCCGTGATCCACCGCTCACCGACACCGAGACGTTCTCCCAGTTCCACACTCGTGAGCACGTGAGCTGGAAGATACGATCCCGTACCAACGATCGCCGTATTCACTACCTACCCCGATTTCTCAGTACTTCAGCCACATCCACATTTGCTGACGACACCAGCCCCAACGGCAGTTTGAAGTCGTACTCGTGACGCCGGTCGACGGGGTACTGACTAAGCAGCACCCATCAGAGTCCGAGGAAGCACGATACCGCTCAGACTTTAACGGCCTAGCATTGTAATCCACACCTCGCGCAGGGGATAGCAATCACGATTCGCGATTATGGCCATTCGTTGCATTTGAGCACAGCACTATGCTAAACATCTAACCTTTCTTGCACGTGATGTACGTCCAAGGCGCCAGGAAAAACTCACGTTCGCCGTAAAGTTTCTGGACGCAATACCTGATCAAGAAGAGGCGATCGCGCAGACAAGCGTGGGACGGCGCTTCACCTTCAACCTTCGTGGACCCTCCAACCCATCCCAATACCACGTCGTGGTAAGGGATGAGGGTGGCAGCTAGGTCTGATCGTGATATGGGGATCGACAGCTCGAATGCGTGCAACGCAGACAAGCCCGCCGAAGACAGGGAGTCCAGGTAGAAATCGACCGGTCTAACCGGAGGATAAAAGGAATTTCGTAGTTGTGCGTAGGACCTCATCAAATCGGCATCCGCCACGCTGTCTCTATACTTTTCGAATCGCGATTCGTCTTTGATCGCGTCGCGCGCCAACTGGTTGACGTTCTCTACCGTGTCGTGCAACCGCCAGTCGGCCACCTTTCTGGCGGTATTGCTCATATCTCCAGTATTGATAAGAGCTAAGCCTCCCGGTCTCAGTATTCGGTTCCATGATTCGGCGATGGCCGCGACGTCCGGATACAAGTGAATCGCATTAGTTGACGTAAGGATGTCTACTCCGCGCTTGATCAATGCGTCATCGAGAACATCACGAATTGACTGGAATCCGGATTCCACATGGAGGCGTTTCAGCAGACGAACGGCGACTCGCTGATCGTTTCTAAATTTGTTCAAAGCAATATTTAGATACTTCTTCGAGACATCAGCATTCAAGATCCGTGTATTACTACTATAGTTGGCTAAAATACGCTCTGTGAGCAGGCCTGTGCCACAAGAGTAATCGACGAAAATCTTCGTCTCGTCAAGCACAGTCAGTATCTGTGCGACGGTAGGTTCCAAGCTCTGGCCAATAGCCGTGGAACGATGCTCGTCATATTTTAAAGCCGACTCATGAATCGTTCTTGAGGCCCATTCGTCGTTCGGAATTCTTTCAAATTCAAATGGCCAGCCGTATGCATTTTCAGTACCGCTGGATGCGGGTCGAGTAGTGACCATACCTCTAGCAATCCTCGCTTTCATCCTGCCTTGGTCGACTCCAAGTTGGCCAATCGGTTGCCGGTCCTAGCGTTCATGCATTAATGCAGGCGGATACCGCGACACATATGTTGGCCATCTGACCTTGCCAACTTCCGGCGTAGCATGTTAGTGCTGGCCAAATGCACTCTCAGTCGTCTTTATCTTATCCTTAATACGATGTTCGTCCGCACTCGGGAAATCCGAAAGGCGACTTCGCCGATCCGATTCGCGCCGTCGTTCGGCCGAAGGGTGGGCGTGCTCGCTGGTCGGACCGACGCAATCGCGTCGGGGATTTCACGCGCCTCCTCTGCCGTGTATCACAGAAACAGACCCATTGGCGACACACGGCAGACGGATGCGCGGCAATGAATGGGTACGAGCGACGGGGAATCGATGGATGCGTTGGCTGAGGCGGTCATGAGTGGGGCGTCACGCGAGGACCTGGAACGACTGACTCCGCCGCAGGATTACCTCGCGGCGCATCTCCGCCGCGAGGACGTTGACATGTTTCACGGGGTGGCCGACAAGGACGTGCGCAAGTCGCTGCGGGTCGGCACGGTCTCGATGCCGCAGCTTGCACCTGATGAGGTGCTGATCGCCGTACTGGCCAGCTCGATTAACTACAACACGGTGTGGTCGGCGATGTTCGAGCCGGTACCGACCTTTCGATTTCTCGAGCAGTTCGCTCGGCAGGGACACTGGCAGGCGCGGCACGATCAGCCCTATCAGGTGGTGGGGTCCGACGCCGCTGGGGTGGTGGTGAGGCTCGGGTCGGGGGTACGACACTGGTCGGTCGGCGATCACGTGGTGGTGAGCCCGGCCTACGTCGACGATCAGGAACCAGGCACGCACGCCGACGGCATGATGGGTGGCGGTCAACTGGCCTGGGGCTTTGAGACCAATTTCGGCGGACTCGCGCACTACGCGGTCGTGCGCGCCAGCCAGCTGATTCCGAAGCCGGCACATCTGTCGTGGGAGGAAGCCGCCTGCAACACCCTGTGCGCGGGGACCGCGTATCGCATGCTGGTTGGCGAGCACGGTGCCCGCATCAAACAAGGTGACGTGGTACTGGTCTGGGGTGCCACCGGAGGCCTGGGCGCGTATGCGGCCCAGTTCGTCCGCAACGGTGGTGGCATCGCAGTCGGGGTCGTCGGCTCGGAGCGCAAGGCACAGTTGGCGCGTGCACTCGGGTGCAAGGTCGTGCTCAATCGGCAAGAGCTGGGGCTCGATAGCCATACGGGGGACGATCCGACTCTTACCCTGAAACTGGGACGGCGGTTGGGCGCGGCAATTCGGCGCGAGGTCGGTGAGGACCCCCATGTCGTCTTCGACTACGTGGGGCAGGCGACGTTCGGGATCTCCGTGTTCGTGGTGCGCCGCGGCGGAGTGGTCGTGACGTGCGGCTCGTCAACGGGGTACCGCCACCACTACGACAACCGCTACTTGTGGATGAAGCTCAAACGGATTGTGGGAAGCCATGTGGCGAACTTGGCCGAGCAATGGGAATGTAACCGACTAATAAGCCTCGGGAGCATCGTGCCGATGCTGTCGGCCCTGTACCCGCTAGACGACGTCGGTGAGGCGGCACGCTTGGTGCAGACCAACAAGCACATCGGAAAGGTCGGCGTGTTGTGCCTGGCGCCCCGGGCAGGATTGGGCATCACCGATCCCGCCCGGCGCGCCGCCGTCGGTGAAGACCGGCTCGCCATGCTTCGGTCCGGCTGATGACCGCGTCCCATCGAGAACCACTTGTGGACATACCGGATGACACAAATGCGGGAGGACCGGATGAATGATATTCGCCACATCGGTGTCATCGGGTGCGGCGTCATGGGGTCAGGGATCGCCGAGCTTTGCGTTCGCCGGCAAATCGAGGTCGTGGTCGTAGTGCGCGCCGCCGCCTCGGCAGGCGCGGGCCGGACGAAGCTGACGAGATCGTTGGACCACGCTGTTCGCAAGAACCGCATCGGCGAAGCCCAGCGCGATGACGCGCTCGCCCGGGTGTCGTTCGCGACCGACCTCGACGCCGTCGCCAAGCAGGACCTGGTCATCGAGTCGGTGACCGAAGACGAGGCGGTCAAGCGGATCCTTTTCTCGCGGCTAGACCAGGTGGTCACCAACCCGGACGCGATCCTCGCTTCCAACACGTCCGTCATCCCGATCATGAAGCTGGCCCGAGTCACCCGGCGTCCGGAGCATGTGCTGGGCATCCACTTCTTCAACCCCGCACCCACCCTCCCCCTGGTGGAACTGGTGGAGACGCTGGTCAGCGACGAGAAGGCTCTCGCGCGCACTGAGCGTTTCCTAACCGATGTGTTGGGCAAGGAGATCGTCCGGTCTCACGACCGGTGCGGCTTTATTGTCAACGCGCTCCTTATTCCCTACTTGTTGTCGGCGATTCGGATGGTCGAATCGGGCTTCGGATCGGCGGTGGACATCGATCGAGCGATGATGTTGGGCTGTGCTTATCCGATCGGGCCACTGGCACTGATCGACATGATCGGGTTGGACACCATCGCGGACGTGTCGGATGCGATGCAGCGGGAGTACCGAGAACCACAATATGTCGCGCCACCACTGCTGTCCCGGATGGTGGAGGCGGGCATGCTTGGCAGGAAGACCGGAGCCGGATTCCATCAATATGGTAAATAACGTGACTGTTCACCGGGTAGGAGCTACGGTATGGCAATCGGGATTCTCGGAACCGGATCATATCTACCAAAGCAGGAGATTTCTAACGCGGAGATCGCCGAATTGACTGGCACTACCGAGGAATGGATTCTCCGCAAGACCAGGATAGGCGCACGGCGGTTCGCCGCTCCAGATGAGGCGACTTCCGATCTGGCCGGGCGAGCGGGCAGATCGGCGTTGGCTGATGCGAGGCTCACCGAGGACAACATCGATTTCCTCATCGTGTCGACGTCCACGCCGGATTCTCCACAGCCGCCGACAGCATGCCTCGCGCAGGAACTGCTTGGCGCGTGGAACGCTGCCGCGTTCGACATCAACGCCGTGTGCAGCGGTTTCATCTACGCGCTCGAGCTCGCACACAGCCTGGTGAGCGCCCGGCCCGGATCGCATGCGTTGGTGATCGCGGCAGATCTGTACTCCCGGTGCGTGGATTTCCACGACCACCGCACGGCCGTTCTGCTCGGGGACGGTGCCGGGGCCGCGGTCGTCGGTGCGGTTCAGGAGCGGTACGGAATCCTGCGGACCGATCTCGCCTCCCGAGGTGACTGCCACTATCTGATCCGGGTCGAGGCTGGCGGGACCCGGGTGCCGCCCAGCCACGACACCATCGAGTTCGGTCAGCACTTCTTCCAGATGGAGGGGCGGCGCGTTCGCGAGTTCGTCCTGGACGAGGTGCCCGCCGCGCAGGCACGGCTGATGCGAGACGCCGGCATCCCCCACTCCGCTGTCGCGCATGTCATCCCCCACCAGCCGAACGGAGTGCTCCTTGACGAGTTGGGCGCGCGCGCCGGATTCGTCAACGCGCAGACTCATCGCACGCTCGAACGGTACGGAAACGTCGGCAGCGCCTCGGTGCCATTGACCCTCGACGACGCGCGCCGCAACGGCGCCTTACGTGACGGCGAGTTGGTGCTGTTGACCGCGTTCGGCGGAGGTATGTCGATGGGGCACTGCCTGCTGCGGTGGCGTGAGCCCGGCGTGTCATGAGGACCTTGCTCAAGCAAGAAACTGGAGGTGCACGCCGTGACCGCTGTGGCCAGTAGCGAGCAGGACAGTCGTCGTCCTCGATGTCGTATCCGGCTGCTTGCCGACGCGCGGACCGTTGTCGAACAACAGGACCGCGACGGCGCGGTCTGGGCAACAGCGGATGTCTACGGGGTGCCCGCCGTCGTGTTCGCGGTCGACCCGAGCGTCAGCGCCGGCGCGCTGCACACGGGCAACTGCGCGGTGATTGTCGCTGCCCACGAACACGCCCTGCGCCATCGGCTACCGATCGTGGGACTGTGGCATTCCGCGGGGGCACGGCTGCAGGACGGGGTGCGCAGCCTGCAGGCGGTGGCGCGCGTGTTCGAGGTGATCACCCGCGCTTCCGGACGTATACCCCAGATCTCGGTCGTGCTCGGGCCTGCCGCCGGAGGGGCCGCCTATGGGCCGGCCCTCACCGACATCGTGATCATGGCGCCGGACGCGCGCGTCTTCGTCACCGGGCCGGCGATTATCGGCGAGGTCACCGGAGAGCAGATCGACGCCGAACAGTTGGGCGGGCCAGACGCGCATGGCCAGTGCAGTGGGGTTACCCACATGATCGCAGAGTCGGAGTCACAGGCGTACCAGCAGGCTGCCGTACTCGTGGGCCTGGTCGGCGCGCCGGGACGCTGTGATCCGGCGCTGGCACCCGACCGTTCGTTCGCCGGATTGCTACCCGACCGTGCACGCCGGGCCTACGACATCCATCCAGTCATCGACCGTGTGCTCGACGCTCCACCGGTGGAATTGCACGCCGGCTGGGCTCGCAACGTGGTCACGGCGCTGGGTCGGTTGGGCGGCGGCACGGTCGGCGTGGTGGCGAACAATCCTCTGCGTAAGGGCGGGTGCCTGGATTCGCTCTCGGCGGAGAAGGCGGCGCGATTCGTGCGGATGTGCGACAGCTTCGGCATTCCGCTGGTCGTGCTGGTCGATGTGCCGGGCTACCTGCCAGGGGTGACCGAAGAATGGGGCGGCGTCGTCCGGCGCGGCGCGAAACTGCTGCACGCGTTCGCGGAGGCCAGGGTGCCACGGATCACGGTGATTCTGCGCAAGGCCTACGGCGGCGCCTACATCGCCATGAACAGCCGCGGACTGGGCGCTGATCACGTGCTTGCCTGGCCTGACGCCGAGATTGCGGTGATGGGCCCGACCGCGGCGGTGCGCCTGCTGCACCGTCGACGGCTGGCCGCGACACCCGAGGAAGAACGGCCGTCACTGGAAGCGGACCTGGTCGCGGACCACCTGCGGGCGAGCGGCGGTGTCGTCGAGGGGCTCGGCCTAGGCGTGATCGACCAAGTCATCCCGCCTGGGCGCACTCGGCACGAAGTCGCGCGGGCGTTGGCTCGCTGCACCGGCCGACGCGGTATTCACGGCAACATCCCGTTGTGAGGAGAGGCAGCATGTACGGGCCCGGTCGCGGGTATTGAGGTGACGTGACGTGCGTTATCGTACGCTTGGCAAAACGGATCTGACGGTATCCGCGGTGTCTTTTGGGACGGCACCGCTGGGAAACATGTTCGGCGCGGTGGCGGAGACCGACGCGATCACGACCGTGCACAAAGCGCTCGGCGCGGGCATCACGTTCTTCGACTCGTCCCCGTACTACGGGGGTGGGCTGGCGGAACGACGGCTCGGCATGGCGTTGCGTCATCGTCGCGAGCACGTCGTGATCGGCACGAAGGCCGGTCGGTATGGCCTCGATGATTTCGATTTCACGCCGCGGCGGCTGCGGGAGAGCCTGCACCGGAGTCTCGACTTGCTGGAGACCGACTACGTCGACATCCTCCAGCTGCACGATATCGAGTTCGTCAATCTGGACGAGGTTTTTGCTGACTCCTATGCCGAGCTCTTGCGGCTGCGGGACGAGGGCAAGTGCCGCTATATCGGAATGACCGGGTATTCGCTGAAGACCCTATGTCGCGCAGTCCGCGAAACCGACCTCGATGTCGTCCTGTCCTATGCCCATTACACTCTGCTTAATACCGAGCTGTCCACCGAATTCGCACCGCTGTGCGAGCAGCGTGGGGTGGGACTGATCAATGCGGCCGCGGTCGCGTTGGGGCTGTTGACCCCGACTGGGTCGCGGATCGCCGTCCCCGCGGGGGAACAGATCAGGGCGGCTGCGCGGCGGGCGGTCGACGTATGCGCGAAACGTGGCGTTGATGTGGCGTTCCTTGCCAACCAGTTCTCGATCCAGCGGTCGGGCGCGGCCACCACGGTAGTGGGCACGACGAACGCGAAGCATCTGGATTCTGCGATCGCTGCGGAGTCCTCACCGATCGACGAGGACCTCCTGTCCGCCGTACTCACCGTGACTACGGACGTCCAGGCGTTGTCCTGGCACAGCGGCCTCATCGAAAACAATTGAACTTGAGACGACGGGCCCTAACCCGGTCTCCAGCACATGCTGTCCGAGTCTCCCTCTGCCCCAGCATCACTCTATGTTCGCTAGCACTTCGCTCTCTGCCACGGTGTCCCCCTCTCCGACGTTGAGATGGCACAGCCGACCAGCCGACTCGGCAAGCACAGGGATCTCCATCTTCATTGACTCGAGCAGCACCACCGCGTCGCCCGGCAGCAGATCCTGGCCCACCTCGACGAAGACCTTCAGCACAGTGGCCACGATCTCCGCCCGAAGTTCGACCATAGCTATCCCCTTTGAACCTTCGATGTTCCTGTGTCCCCCGCGCCGGTTTCGGCAACCAGCGAAAGCTCTGGCGCCACATTAGTGGCGTCCACACTGGTGCCGACCACGAAGCCTGCGCGACCGGACGCAGAAGCTCCGGCATCGAGGCCAACATCGCCTTCTCTTCACCGGGTCCGCATCCACCCGGTGGGTTTCGACCGGGGCGAGGAGAAAACGTTCGCGGGTGAGCACATGGACGACTCCGCAGCCGGCTGGCCAATTGGCGTCGTCGGTGGACTGCCCGTCGGTCGCCGCTTGCGGACATCGGAAGATGGCGGCAGGCGGGTCCCCGACCGCTTTGACGACCACACGGGCAAGGGGTTCTTGAACTGGTCTTCCAACTCAGGGAGCGCAGTGCTGCCCAGAGACGAACGACTACCTGCTGCTTCGCTCCGCTCGCGATCCGCTCGCTTCGTGGCTGGGGGCATGTCATCTTTCCTATCGATCGAAACCAGGTCATGGCAATCCAGAAGACGCCCCGATGTAGCCCGATGGCGAACCATCGGCGGCCTCCCCCTCACTTCTTGATCCTCATGCCGCCGAATGGTCGCGTCCTTGCCAATCGGTTCCCCGGCGCGAGGGCGGCTTCTAGCCTACAAAACTCCCGGCCGCCCAGTCCGGAGATGTGTCGGGCTAAAGTCAGCGCCTTTCTGACCTGTGGCGAGGATCGGGAAAATTGCTATATGCGCTTGGAAGCCGAATCGACGCTACTTCGTGTCGGGTAATCTTGGTCATTGTTGGAGAGGCCGCGGAGACGACAGTATGCCGGATTTCTTTCTTGATCGTCACCAACTATTGCACTCCACCGACGTTGACGACGTCCGCGAGGGGGTCGAGAAGATCTTCTGTCGGCATCGCATGACGCTGAAGGGGCGCGAGAAACGCCTTGACGCCAGGGTGCACTCGCACCGCATGAGCCCAGCGATCGCGCTGAACTACGTGTCCTACGGGGGGGACGTGTATGTCGAACCGGGCAGGCTGGACTCGTTCTTCGTGGTCCAGATGCCGGTCAGCGGCAAGGCGCGAATCCGGTGCGGGCGTGAGCAGACGGACACGATGCCCGGATTGGCGTCCGTGCCGCGACCCACAGAGCACCTGTCGATGCGCTTGTCGGCCGATTGCGCCCGATTGATCATTCGGATCGAGCGGCCGCCGTTGGAGGCGCTGGTACGGGACGTGCTCGACCGTCCGCTGGACCGCCCGCTGGCGTTCGCACTCACCATGGATCTCGCCACCGGCTATGGGCCGGCGTTCCAGCGGATGACCATGTGGCTGGCGAACGAGCTGAACCGTCCCGACACACTGCTGGCCGAGCCGCTGATCAGAACGCGCGTCGAACAACAAGTGATGCTGGGGCTGCTGCGCACCCAACCCTGCAACTACGACCTCGCCCACACTGGACGAGAACATGCGGCACCGCACCGAGTGGTCCGAACCGTGCTGGAACTGATGGAGTCACATCCAGAGTGGGCCCACACCGCGACGAGCCTGGCTCGTGCCGCAGGGGTAACGCCCAAGACGGTGCAGAACAAGTTCCGGCAGGAGCTGGAGTGCACACCCATGGATTACCTGCGCAACGTCCGTCTGCAGCGGGTGCACGACACGCTCCACGCGGCCCGCCCCGATGAGGTGCGGGTACACGAGGTCGCAACGCGCTGGGGATTCCTGCACCTCGGGCATTTCGCCGCGGCCTATCGGCGCCGATTTGATGAGACCCCGAGGCAGACACTTGCCCGCTAGTCCGGCGCAGCGAGGCCGCCCCGCCGAAGGCTGCCGATACTGACGAGTCGTTGTGCCCGATTGAGTTTGATGGGATGTGACGAGCACCGTGACCGATTCGAGCCGCAGGTTGTTCACGTCGGAGTCTGTGACGGAGGGGCATCC
>NZ_VDFW01000052.1 GCF_006152065.1 Amycolatopsis alkalitolerans | reverse complement strand
CGGCGACGTCACCACCCTCGCCGACAGCAGCGTCATGGACCTCATCTCCGCAGGACTCAAAACCGGCAAATCCGAAGACTGACAAGGGAGTCTCCACAATGAGCACGACAGAAGCCGACCGCACCACCGCGGCCCCCGTGGCGCCGGCCGACCCGACGAAGCACATCGCCGACCCCGGTCCGCTCGGTCTCGCCGGTTTCGCGGCGACGACGTTCGCGCTGAGCCTGGTCAACGCCGGCCTGGTGGCCAAGTCGGTCGAACCGGTCGTCCTGCCGCTCGCCCTGTTCTACGGCGGGCTCGCGCAGCTACTCGCCGGGATGTGGGAGTTCCGTAAGAACAACACCTTCGGCGCCACCGCGTTCGCCACGTACGGCGCGTTCTGGCTCTCGTTCGCGTTCTACGTCTGGCAGTTCGCGGGCAAGATCCCGGAGGCCCAAGCGGCCACCGCGACCGGGGTGTTCCTGCTGGTGTTCACCATTTTCACCGCCTACATGGCGATCGCGTCCCTGCGCACCAGCGTCGCGCTGGTCGCCGTGTTCGTCCTGCTGTTCCTGACCTTCCTGTTCCTCACAGTCGCGGAGTTCTCGGGAGCCGAAGGCATCGGTAAGCTCGGTGGCTGGCTCGGCCTGATCACCGCGGTGCTCGCCTGGTACACGTCGTTCGCCGTGGTGGTGAACAGCACCTTCAAGAAGACCGTGCTGCCGGTGGTCCCGCTGGCTGCCTGAGCCGCTGACGAGAAGAACCCCGGCGAGAACTTCGCCGGGGTTCTTCTATTTCGCGCAGCAATCGGCGGGCAGGCGCGACCAGTAGGCCGTCGGATATCCGCCGGTGCGCCAGACGCCGCGATCGGCCTGCCACGGTCGCGGCCAGCCGGCCGGGGAGTCCTCCCACGACTCCTGCCGCCCGTACACGGTCAGGTCGAGCAGCCCGTAGGTGTTGTCCATCGCTTCGACACCGCGGCCGTTGGTCCAGTACGTCTCGAACACCCGGTCACCGTCTCGCAGATAGCAGACCAGGAAGAACATTCCGGCCTGCCGCCCGACGAGCAGCCGCTCGGCAGCGTCTTGCGCCGAGTACCACGGCACGTCCAGTCCCAGGATGTCGCGGTAGCGCAGGCTCTCCTCGTACGGCCCTTGGCAGAACACGGCGTAGGTGACGTCGCGGGCGTGCAAATAGGACAGTTCGCGAACCTGCGAGCTGTAGTAGGTGCAGCCCTCACACTGCGCCGCGGCGGGCTCGTCGGTGTGCCACATGTGGTAGTACGCGATCAGTTGCCGGCGGCCCTCGAACGTCTCGATCAGCGGGACCGGCCCGTCCGGGCCTGCCAGCGGTATCGCGGGGTCGACCTCGACCATCGGCAGCCGCCGCCGGGCCGCCGCGATCTCGTCGCCCGCGCGGGTGTGCGCCTTCTCCCGGATTCGCAACGCGTCCAGTTCGGCCTGCCAGGTCGCCCGGTCGGTCAGGGCGGGGAGGCCGGTATTACCGATCCGACCCGTTTCCGTTGTGCTCATGGCTCGTTCTCCTTGTCGAGATGTCTCGTCAGCGCTTCCAGTGGTCCGTCCCAGTCGCGGGCCAGCGCGGCGAGGAACTGCTGCGCGATCCGCATCGGCGCGGAGTGCAGCCGGTAGCGCACCCGCCGCCGTTCTCCCGGTTCGGGCGTGACCAGGCCGGCGTCGGCCAGCAGGGTCAGGTGTTTCGCGATGGCCTGCCGCGTGATCGGCAGGCGCGCGGCCAGGTCCGTCGCCGTGGCCGGCCCGCCCGAGGCGAGGTCGGCCAGGACGGCCCGCCGGGTCGGGTCGGCCAGCGCAGCGAAGACCTGTTCCGCGATCGCTTCGCTGTCAGGCGGCATCGAGGTATTCGACCAGTTCGCCCAGTTCGCTCGCCCATCCCTCGGTGTTGCCACCGAAAGCCTTGGCGTGCGCTTCGCCCGACAGCTGGGCGAAACCGGACTCGACGACGGTCAGCCGGGTGCCCGCGCCGGCCGGCTCGAGGGTGAACTCGACGTAGGTGCGGCGGGGGTCGTCCTCGGGCAGTCCGTAGACATGCCAGGTGTAGCCGAAGATTCTCGGCTCCTCGACCCGTTCGATCCGCATCTTGGCCCGGTGCCCGTGGTCCCAGGTCATCTCCGCGGCCCCGCCCGGGCGCAGGTCGATCGTGGCCTTGTTGCCGAACCAGGTGCCCAGCCCTTCGGCCGTGGTGAGGGCGGCCCACACCTTGGCGGGCGGGTGCGCGATCTCGACGGTGCGCTCGATGCGATCAGGAAACGCCATCTCATCCTCCACATAAGTAGCAACTCGATGGTTGCTACATTATGGCAACCGAGTGGTTGCGTCAAGGGTGACCGGTAGGCTGGCCCCATGGCCGAGGACGCGGTGCCCAGCCGCCTGCTTTCGGCGGCGACGAAGCTCTTCGCGCAGAAGGGGTTCGACCGGACGTCGGTGCAGGAGATCGTCGCGGCGGCCGGGGTCACCAAGGGCGCGATGTACCACTACTTCGGCTCGAAGGACGACCTGCTCTCGGAGATCTACGGCCGCGTGCTGCGGCTGCAGACCGAGCAGCTGGAGAAGGTCGCCGTCACCGAGGCGCCGGTGCCCGAGCGGCTGCGCCGCGCCGCGGTCGACGTCGTGGTCAGCACGATCGAGAACCTCGACGACACGAAGATCTTCCTGCAGTCGATGCACCACCTCGCCCCCGAGAAGAGCAGGGCCGTGCGCGCCGAGCGCCGCCGCTACCACGAACGTTTCCGTTCGTTGATCGAGGAGGGCCAGCGGGCCGGGGCCCTCCGCGCGGACAAACCGGCCGACATCGTGGTCGACTTCTTCTTCGGCGCCGTGCATCACCTGGGCGCGTGGTACCGCTCCGGCGGCCGGCTGTCCGCGCGCGAGGTCGGCGAGCACTACGCCGACCTGCTCCTGTCCTCCCTGCGCCCCTGAACGTAGATCTCGGCGTCGTGAAGGTAGATCTCAGGCGGGGAGGTTGGCGAGGGTGGCCAGTGCGGCGCGGTGGCGGCCCGGGGTGCCGAGGGCCAGCTCGTCGCTCTTGGCGCGCTTGAGGTACAGGTGCACCGGGTGCTCCCAGGTCATCCCGATCCCGCCGTGCAGCTGGACGGCCTCTTCGGCCGCGTGCACCGCGACCGCGGCGCATGACGACTGGGCCACGGCCACCGCGATGCCGACGTCGTCGCTGCCGGTCGCGAGCGCGTCCGCGGCGTTGCGGGCCGCCGCCCGGGCCATCGCGATCTCCAGGTACAGATCGGCGAGCCGGTGCTTGAGCGCCTGGAACGAGCCGACGGGGCGGCCGAACTGGTACCGCTGCTTGACGTAGGCGACCGTCTCGTCCAGGCACCACTGCGCCACGCCCAGCTGCTCGGACGCGAGCAGGCCCGCTCCGGTGAGCAGCGCCTGCTCCAGTGCGGCCGCGGCCCGGTCCGGCCCGGCGAGCAACTGCCCGGTGACCCCCTCGAGGGTCACGTCGGCGAGCCGGCGGGTGAGATCCAGCGAAGTGGCCTCAGTGACCGTGGCGCCCTCGACGGCGTACAGCCCGGGACCGTCCGGGCTGAGCGCGGGCACGATCAGCACGTCCGCGACCGCCGCGTCGGCCACCACGCTGATCCGTCCATTGAGGATGGAACCGGCCGCCTTCACCGTGGTGGGAAAGCCGGCCCCCGGCCAGGTGCTGAGCGGTACGGCGAGCGCCCCGGTCGCCTCGCCGGTCGCGAGCCGCCGCAGCGGTTCACCGGGTTCGCAGGCCAGCAGCGCCGACGTGGCGAGCACGGCGCTGCCGAGGAACGGCACCGGCACGACGGCGCGGCCCAGCTCTTCCAGCACGACGGCGACTTCGCGGGCCGAAGCGCCCTGCCCGCCCAGCTTCTCGGGCACGAGCAGTCCCGCGAGGCCCAGCTCCACGGCGAGGGTGCGCCACAGCTTCAGGTCGTACGGCTCTTCGCTCCCCGTCCTGACGAGCACGGCCGCGGCATCCGCCTTGTCGGCGAACAGGCCGCGGACACTCGCCCGGAGGTCCTCTTCGGTCTCGGAGTACAGCAGATCGCTCACCGCGGCAGGTCCTTCCAGGCGACGTCCTTGTCCACGCGGGGTTCCGACGGCAGGCCGAGCACGCGCTCGGCGATGATGTTGCGCAGCACCTCGGACGTGCCGCCTTCGATCGAGTTGCCCTTCGCCCGCAGGTAGCGGTAGCCGGGTCCGCGGCCGAGCATGTCGACGCGCTCGGGGCGGCGCATCGTCCAGTCGTCGTACCGCAGCCCGTCCTCGCCGGCGAGTTCCACTTCCAGGCCGGTCAGCGCCTGCTGCAGGTTCGCGAACGCGAGCTTCATCGCCGAACCCTCCGGGCCGGGCGCGCCGAGGGCGAGCTGCTGGCGCAGCCGCGTTCCGGCCAGCCGCGCGGTCTCCGCGTCGGCCCACAGGCGCAGCAGCCGTTCGTGCAGCTGGGGGGTGCGCAGTTCGGGATGCTCGCGCCAGGTGTTCGCGACCATGCCGATGAGCCCGCCCTCGCGCGGCATCGCGTTGCCGCCGATGGCGACGCGCTCGTTCATCAGCGTGGTCTGCGCGACCTTCCAGCCTTCGCCGACCGCGCCGAGCCGGAGCGAGTCCGGCAGGCGCACGTCCGACAGGAACACCTCGTTGAACTCGGCCTCGCCGGTCAGCTGCCGCAGCGGCCGCACGTCGACCCCGGGATCGGTCATGTCGCAG
The DNA here is from genome assembly GCF_006152065.1 of Amycolatopsis alkalitolerans. Classification (GTDB taxonomy): domain Bacteria; phylum Actinomycetota; class Actinomycetes; order Mycobacteriales; family Pseudonocardiaceae; genus Amycolatopsis_E; species Amycolatopsis_E alkalitolerans. The sequence continues at coordinate 17,154 of NZ_VDFW01000052.1, read as the reverse complement.
ATGAAGTACGTCATGCCCTGGTGCTTGGGGACATCCGGATCGGTGCGGGTGACCAGGATGGCGAACCGGGCGACGTGCGCGACCGAGGTCCACACCTTCTGCCCGGTGACCACCCAGTTGTCGCCGTCGCGCACCGCGCGCGTGCCCAGCGCCGCGAGGTCGGAGCCGGCGCCGGGTTCGGAGAACAGCTGGCACCACACCTCTTCGCCGGTCCACAGTGGACGCAAATAGCGCTGCTTCTGCTCTTCGGTGCCGAACCGCAGGATCGTCGGGGCCGCCATGCCCAGCCCGATGCCGATGCGGCGCGGGTTGTTGTCCGGGGCGCCCGCCTCGGCGAACTGACGGTCCACCCCGGACTGCAGCGCCCGGGGCGCGTCGAGCCCGCCGAGGCCCGCCGGGTAGTGCACCCAGGCCAGTCCCGCGTCGAAACGGGCGCGGAGGAATTCCAGCCGCTCGGTGGTTTTGGGGTCGTGTTCGGCGAGGAACGCCGCGACCCTGCCGCGCAACTCTTCTGGTGTGGTCACTTGTACTTCCTCAGTTCGCGGTGCGCCAGCGAGCGCTTGTGCACCTCGTCGGGTCCGTCGGCGAAGCGCAGGGTCCGGATCTGCGCCCACATTTCGGCGAGCGGGAAGTCCTGCGACAGCCCGCCGGCGCCGTGCGCCTGGATGGCCTTGTCCAGCACCCATTCCACAGTGGACGGCGTGGCGATCTTGATCGCCTGGATCTCGGTGTGCGCGCCGCGGTTGCCGACGGTGTCCATCAGCCACGCGGTCTTGAGCACGAGCATCCGCAGCTGCTCGATCCGCACCCGGGCCTCGGCGATCCAGTCCTGCACGACACCCTGTTCGGCGATCGGCTTGCCGAACGCGGTGCGGGACAGCGTGCGGCGGCACATGAGCTCGATCGCGCGCTCGGCGACCCCGATCGAGCGCATGCAGTGGTGGATGCGGCCCGGCCCGAGCCGGGCCTGCGCGATGCCGAATCCGGCACCCTCCTCGACGAGCAGGTTCTCGGCCGGCACCCGCACCTGGTCGAAGATCACCTCGGCGTGCCCGCCGTGCGAGCTGTCGTCGTAGCCGAACACCTTCATCCCGCGCTTGACCGTGAGGCCCGGCGTGTCCCTCGACACCAGGATCATGCTCTGCTGCCGGTGGGGTTCAGCTGAGGGATCGGTCTTGCCCATCACGATGAAGATCGCGCAGTCCGGGTTCATCGCGCCGGTGATGTACCACTTGCGCCCGGTGATCACGTAGCCGTCGCCGTCGCGGGTGATGCTGGTGGTGATGTTGCGCGCGTCGGAGGAGGCGACCTCGGGCTCGGTCATCGCGAACGCCGAGCGGATTTCCCCGTCCAGCAACGGTTCGAGCCACTGCTTGCGCTGCGCGTCGGTGCCGAACTGGGCCAGCACCTCCATGTTGCCGGTGTCGGGGGCGGCGCAGTTGAGCGCGATGGGCGCGAGATGCGGGCTGCGGCCGGTGATCTCGGCCAGGGGAGCGTACTGCAGGTTTGTCAGGCCCAGCCCATGCCCGCCGGCATTGGAGGCACCAGCACCGTGCTCCCCGGGCAGGAACAGGTTCCACAGCCCGCGTTCGCGGGCCGCGGCCTTGAGGTCCTCGACGACGGGGGGTGCCGACCACGGGTTTTCCCGCTGCGCCAGTTGCTCTTCGAAGATCGGCTCGGCCGGGTAGATGTGGGAGTCCATGAACTCGGAGAGCTTCGCGCGAAGCTCCTCGGTGCGGGCGTCGAATGCGAAGTCCATTGTCAGTCCTTCAGTTTCTCGTTGCCGAGCCGGACGAGCGGGGCGACCGCGTCGCCGATCTTGTCGAACCCGGCGCCGACGGTCTGGCCCTGGCTGAAGCGGTAGTAGATCCCTTCGAGGATCACGGCGAGCTTGAAGAAGGCGAAGCCGACGTACCAGCCGAGCGCGGAGATGTCCCGGCCCGAATGCCGCGCGTAACGCGCGACCACCTCGTCGGTGCCGGGGTAGCCCGGCGCGAGGCTGGCGTTCGAGACGATGCTGAGGTCGAGGTTCCCGCGCTCGGCGTAGGCCACCAGGAGCGCGAGGTCGGTGAGCGGATCGCCGAGGGTGGACATCTCCCAGTCCAGTACCGCGGTGATCCGGTCCTCGCCGTCGACCAGCACGTTGTCCAGCCGGTAGTCGCCGTGCACGATCGCCGGCGGCCCCGAAACCGGCAGGTGCTTCGCCAGCCGCTCGCGCAACCGGTCGATCCCGGGGATGTCCCGGCTGCGCGACGCGTCCAGCTGTTTGCCCCACCGCCGCAACTGGCGTTCGAGAAACCCTTCCGGGCGCCCGAAATCGCCCAGCCCGACCTCGTCCGGGTGCACCGCGTGCAGGTCCACGAGCGTGTCGAGCAGCCGGCCGGCGATGGCGGCCGTCCGCTCCGGGCCCAGTTCCTCCAGTTCCCCGGCGGAGCGAAACGGCGTGCCCTCGACGAACTCCATGACGTAGAACGGAGCGCCGATGACTCCGGTGTCCTGGCACAGCGTGATCGTGCCCGGCACCGGGACCTTCGTGTCCCGCAGCGCGCTGATCACCCGGTGTTCACGCACCATGTCGTGCGCGGTCGGCAGCACGTGACCCAGCGGCGGGCGGCGTAGCACCCAGCGCGAGGCGCCGTCACCGACGACGTAGGTCAGGTTCGACCGGCCGCCCTGCACGACGTCGGCGGTCAGCGGCCCCGCGACCAGACCGGGGACCCGGGTGTCGAGATGGGCGCGCAGCCGGGTCAGGTCGAGTCCCGGTGGGTCCTGCTGGGTCACGAACGGCCTCCTCGGCTCGGTACCGACCAGTCGGTATGCTCCACGTCGGCGGCAGCCCGCCGTGCGCGGTACCCCTTTGTCAGCGGAGCATGCGCGCGACGAACTCCGCGACGCAGGCGGGTTTCCGCTCGCCGTCGATCTCGATCGTCCACGTCACGACGGCCTGCTTCCCGCCGGGCACGTCGGTGATCTCCGCGAGCTCGGCGACCCCGCGGATCTTCGAACCGACCTTGACCGGCTGCGGGAACCGCACCTTGTTGAGGCCGTAGTTGATGCCCATCGACAGGCCGTCGACCCGGTAGGTGGTGGACGCGAGCTGGGGCAGCAGCGACAGCGTGAGGAACCCGTGCGCGATCGGGCCGCCGAAGGGGCCCTTGCTCGCCTTGTCGAGATCGACGTGGATCCACTGGTGATCCCCGGTCGCGTCGGCGAACGTGTTGACCTGCTCCTGGGTGACGGTGAGCCATTCGCTGGCGCCGAGCCGCTCGCCCACGGCGGCGGCGAACTCGTCCAGGCTGGAAAAGACGCGCATGCTTCAGTCCCTCGGTCCGCCGGCGACGTAGATGACCTGGCCGGAGACGAATCCGGCGCCCTCGCTCACCAGGAACGAGACGGTGTTCGCGATGTCGTCGGGCACCCCGACGCGCTGCACCGGGATCTCCTTCGCGGCCGCGGCCTTGAAGTCCTCGAACGGCACGCCGAGCCGCTCGGCGGTGGCCGCGGTCATGTCGGTGGCGATGAACCCGGGGGCGATCGCGTTCGCGGTGACGCCGAACTTGCCCAGTTCGATCGCGAGGGTCTTGGTGAACCCCTGCATCCCGGCCTTCGCGGCCGAGTAGTTCACCTGGCCGCGGTTGCCCAGCGCGGACACGCTCGACAGGTTCACGATCCGGCCCCACTTCTGGGCCGTCATGTGTTTCTGCACCGCGCGGGTCATCAGGAACGAACCGCGCAGGTGCACGCCCAGCACCGAGTCCCAGTCCTGGTCGGACATCTTGAAGATCAGGTTGTCGCGGGTGATCCCGGCGTTGTTGATCAGCACGGTGGGCGGGCCCAGCTCGTCGGCCACCTTCCCCACGGCCGCCTCGACCTGCTCGGTGTTGCTGACGTCCAGCCCGACGCCGACCGCCCTGCCGCCGCCCGCGGCGATGTCCTCGGCGCCCTGCTTGACGGCCGCCTCGTCCAGGTCCAGCAGGCCCACGGCGAACCCGTCGGCCGCGAGCTTGCGGGCGACCGCGGCACCGATACCTCGGCCGGCGCCGGTCACGATCGCGACGCGGGAGTGCGATTCCGTCACTGCTTCCTCCTCCACGGTGAGCTAAGCGAGCGCTTAGAAAGCTACCGGCAACGGTACTCGACGGGTAGTGATATAGCTCAACTCACCCGCTGGAGCGTAGTAGCGGGACGGCCAGGGTCGCGACCGCGAGCAGTTCGGTCAGCGCCATGAGTCGCTGCACCAGCCCGAGCGGCACGAAGGTCCACCACGGCCCGCCACCGGCGAGCATCACGACCACGCCGGCGAGGATCACCGCGAACCAGGCGAGCGAGGCCAGCGCCAGGATGCGCGCGGCCCACTGCCAGCCGGTTTCGCCCGTGAACACCCGGCCCGAGGCGATCAGCAACCCGACCGGCAGCACGACGAACCCGATGATGCTCGCGATCCGGTGCACCGTGCCGCCCGGGCTCGGGCCGGTCGCCCAGTCGGTTTTCGGGAAGGCCACGATCACCAGCAGGCTCAGCGTCCACACGGCGCCGGCGACCAGCGCCGCCACCGGCAGCCCGCGGTGCAGGGCCTGCAGCGTGAACAGCGCCGCCGAGCCCACCGCGATCAGCAGCAGGGCCAGGTTGAAGATCCACTTGTTGCTGCTCAGGCCGTACTCGCTGATCGTGCGGCGCAGCGGGCTGATCTGGGCGGTACCCGGCAGGAACTGCAGCAACAGCACCAGGCCGGCGCCCACGGCGATCGCGACCACCCCGCTCAGCCCGAGGATGCCCGGCAGGCGGCTCGGTTGCACTGTCACGGTCATGGCGTCGATCGTACGGACGATCAGCAGCCCCCATCGGCGATCGGCACCCGGGCGCCGTCGCGCAGGAACACGGTGCACGGCCGCCGGCCGCGGTCACCTACCGGTCGCGGCGATGACGCGGCCGAGCGCCGCGTGCAGTTGTTCGAGTTCGGCGAGATCCATACCGAGTTCCTCCACCACGCGGTACGGGATCTTCTCGGCCTCCTTGCGGAAGGCCCGGCCGGCTTCGGTGAGCTCGACCGTCAGCGCGCGCTCATCGGACCGGCTGCGCTCCCGGCTCACGTAGCCCAGCGCTGCAAGGCGTTTGAGCAGCGGCGACAGGGTCGCCGGATCGTGGCGCAGGGTCTCGCACAGCTCCTTCACGGTGCGCGGTGCCTTGTCCCACAACGCCAGCAGCACCAGGTATTGCGGGTGGGTCAGACCATACGGCTTGAGCAGCGGCCGGTAGATCGCGATGACACTGCGCGACGCGACTGACAGCGCGAAGCACACCTGCCGGTCGAGGGCCAGCGGATCCGGGCCCAGATCGATTGCCGGCACGGTCACTCCTCTTGCTTAGCGTACTAAATATTAGTCTACTATCGGGGTCGTGAGACAACGACCGAATCCCGCGCAGTGGATCTGGTACTCCCTCGGTGGCCGCCTGCCCGGCCGGTGCCGGGAGTGGGTTCTCCACGACACGACCTCGCGGACCTGGGTGTGGCGGCACGCCGCGCGCAGTACGGTGCTGGTCGGTCCGCTGATGCTCGTCTGGCTCCTGCTGCCCGGCCCGATCCTGCTGCGGCTCGGGCTGGTCCTCATGGCGGGGCTCGTCGGCTACTTCTATTCCTTCGTGTACCTGGAGGAAGCCGCCGAGAACCGGCTGATCAAGCACGGGTACCCCCGCGGCACGGGTAAGCGCGTGCGCGCCGAGGCCCACGCCGAGGAGGACGAGGCGATCCGGCAGCGCTACGTCGCCCAGTACCGCACGCCGCACGAGTGAGGCGGCCGGGTCAGCCGCGGTGCGCGGCGGCGCCGGCGAGGGCGGCCAGCTCGTGTTCGATCGTTTCCGCCAGCAGGCGGGTTTTCGGGGCCGAGTCGGCGTCCGTGGTGATGCCGAAGGACAGTTTGTCCTGATACGTCAGGATCGCGACCCCGGTCCGCAGACGGAGGGCGATCGGCACGTACGGGTGCAGCGCCACGATCTCCCGCCCCAGCATGGACAGCTTGTGCCGCGGCCCCGGCACGTTCGTGGTCACCGTGACGATGTTGCGCTGCGGCAGTTTCGCCGCCGCGCGGATCGCCCACGCCACCGGCGCGAACGGACCGTGCCCGGCCGCGGTCGTCACCGCGGCGCCCGCCTCGGCCTCCTTGCGGTCCTTGAGCCCCGCCAGCCGCCGGTGCACCGACACCAGCCGCAGCGCCGGATCGGCCACGTCGACCGGGAGCAGCGGCAGCATCAGCGACACCTGGTTGTCCAAAGCAGACGGTCCACTCCGGACGTTGACCGGCACGAGCGCGCGTACCGAATCGGCCGCCGGTTCCTCGCCCCGGTCCAGCAGCACCTCGCGCAGCGCGCCGCTGATCGCGGCCAGTACGACGTCGTTCACGGTCGCGTCGAAGGCTTTCGCGATCCCGGCGACGGTGGGCAGATCCGCCTGCGCCAGCTCGTAGTGCCGCCGCCGCCCGATCGGTCCGGACAGGGACGAAGGCGTGACCGGGATCAGCGCGGACGCGAGCGCCGCCAGCCCGCGTGCCGCGTCCGAGGCCCAGCGCGCGAACGTCCGGGGGTCCGCCAGCCCGCGCGCGACCGTCCGCAACTCCCCGAAGGGGCCCGTCGCCAGCTGCTGGCGCAGCGACATGCCCAGCAGTGCCAGCAGGCTCGGCTCGGGTTCCGCCGGCGGTTGCGGGGCCGGCGCCGGGGGAGCGTCGTGGAAGAACAGGTCGTGCAGCGTGACGCCCGAGACCCCGTCGGCCAGGCAGTGGTGCAGTTTGGACACCACGGCCCACCGGTCGTTTTCGAGCCCCTCGATGACCCAGCATTCCCACAGCGGGCGGCCGCGGTCGAGGCGTTCGGACATGATCATGCCGACCAGTTCGCACAGCGCGGCCTCGTCACCGGGCGCGGCGGCGGCCACGCGCTGGAAATGCCGCCGCGGATCGAAGTCGGCGTCGTCGACCCACAGCGGCGGGCCCAGATCCAGCGGCACGTGCCGGACCCGTTGCCGGTAGCGGGGAATCGACGGGAGCAGCGCCGAGTAGGCGGCGACGAACTCCTCCTGCGGCGGTGGCGGTCCCTCCGCGACCGCCACCGAGGCGATCGCCAGCGCGGCGCTGGGATCCTCGTCTTCGATCTCCAGGAACGCCGCGTCGAGTGCGCTCAACGGTTCCACGACTCCTCCTCACCGGCTCGATGGCAGCAACGCCTTCTCCCGCCGCAGCACCTCCAGTACCGTGCTCCCGTCGACCGTTTCGTGCTCCATCAGTTCGGCGGCGAGTCGGTCGAGGGCGCCGCGGTGGTCGGTCAGCATCCGGATCGCGCGCTGCTCCGCGTCCCGCAGCAGCCGCGCGACCTCCTGGTCGACGATCCGCTGGGTCTCCTCGGAATAGCGGTGCACGACGTCTTTCGGGGCACCGGGCAGGTACGCGGCTTCGCTGGCGGGGTAGCCGATCGGGCCGAGCGCGTGGGACAGGCCGAACTCGGTCACCATCTTCGTCGCCAGTTCGGTCGCCCCGGACAGATCGTTGGCGGCGCCGGTCGAGCCCTGGTCGAACACGACGAGTTCGGCCGCGCGGCCACCGAGGCGCACCGCGAGCGAGTCCATCAGGTAGGCCTCGCTGTAGAGGTGCCGCTCGGATTCGGGCAGCTGCTCGGTCGCGCCGAGCGCCATCCCGGCCGGCAGGATCGTCACCTTCGCGACGGGATCGGCGTGCTCGCACAGCGCGGCGACGAGCGCGTGCCCCGATTCGTGCACCGCGACCGAACGCTGTTCCTCGGGCAGCAGCGCGTTCGAGGTGTCGCGGCGGCCCAGCATGATCCGGTCGCGGGCGGCGCCGAGATCGTCGGCGGTGATGAGGGTCCGGTCGTCGCGCACCGCGTTGATGGCGCCCTCGTTGACCAGGTTCGCCAGGTCCGCGCCGGAGAAACCGGGGGTGCCACGGGCGATCACGTCCAGATCGACCTCGGGGGCCAGGTGCTTGTTCGCCACGTGCACCTTCAGGATCGCGGCGCGCTCGGCCTGGTTCGGCAGCGGCACGATGACCTGGCGATCGAACCGGCCGGGCCGCAGCAGCGCGGCGTCGAGCGTTTCGGGCCGGTTGGTCGCGGCCAGCACGACGATCCCGCTGCTCTGGTCGAAACCGTCCATTTCGGCCAGAAGCTGGTTGAGGGTTTGCTCGCGCTCGTCGTTGCCGCCGACGTGGCCGAGGCCGCGGCGGCTGCCGACGGCGTCGATCTCGTCGATGAAGATGATCGACGGGGCGCGGTCGCGGGCCTCGGTGAACAGGTCGCGCACCCGGGACGCGCCGACACCGACGAACATCTCGACGAACGCCGAACCGGTGATGGACAGGAACGGCACGCTCGCCTCGCCGGCCACCGCGCGCCCGATCAGCGTCTTGCCGGTGCCGGGCGGGCCGACCATGATCACCCCGCGCGGGCCTTTCGCCCCGGCGGCGGCGTAGCGCCCGGGATTGCGCAGGAAGTCGACGACCTCGCTGACCTCCTGCTTGACACCCTCGTACCCGGCGACGTCGGCGAACCGGGTGGTCGGCCGCTCCGCTTCGATGATCTTCGCCTTCGACCGGCCGAACCCGCCCATGCCGCCGGCCAGCGAGCGTTGCGCGGCACGGCCACTCCAGGCGATGAACGCGATGATCAGCACCACCGGCCCGAGGATGAGCAGCAGGGTCAGCCACCCCGACGAGCTCGAGGACGAGACCTTGCCGGTGATCTGCACGTTGTGCGCCTGCAGCTTCTGATCGAGCGCCGCGTCGCCCAGCGCGGTGGGGATCTGGCTGGTGAACTGCGAGTTGTCGGTCAGCGTGCCGCTGACCGAGCCCTTGTCGTCGATCTCGACCGTCTTGACCTGCCCGGCGTCCACTTTGGTCACCAGATCGGTGTAGGACAGCGTCGGGGTCGTGCTCGTGGAGCCGGACAGGATACTCGGCAGGAACAGCAGGAACATCGTCGCCAGCAGGCCCAGCGGCAGGAGCCAGGAGCGCCAGGCCGGGGGCTTGGGAGGCTCCGGCTTGGGCACCGGGTCCGGCGGTGGCCCCGACTTCGCCGTTCGTGACATGTCCGTTCCTTCCCACACCTGGATTCCAGCGTCAAGGAAAGCCCGTGGTGACCCGGACGCGGGAGCGGCGAAAGTCCTCTGCCGCAATGCCCGAAGTCTCTGCTCGCACCGGCCGGTGCCGCCTAGCTTCGGGATCGGACGAACTTGGAGGTTTGTTATGCGAACGCTGACCGTCGGCGCGGTGATGACCCGGGAGCTGGCCGTGGTCTCGCCCGAGACCGAGTTCAAGGACATCGCGACCCTGCTGGCCACGCGGCGGATCAGCGCGGTACCGGTGGTCGACGGGGCCGGGAGCCTCGTCGGCGTGGTGTCGGAGGCGGATCTGCTGCCCAAGGAGGAGCACGCGGGCGACCCGGACGGCCCGTCCTGGTTCGCCGGGCGCCGGCCGCGGCGGGACTGGCACAAGGCCGCGGCGCTGCGCGCGGCCGACCTGATGACTTCGCCCGTGCGGACCGCCGACGTGACGGACCCGCTCTCGGTGGTCGCGCGGCAGCTCGTCGCGAGCCGGATGCGGCGGCTTTTCGTGCTGGACGAAGGAAAGCTCGTCGGCGTGGTCGCGCGGCGCGATCTGCTGGGCGTGTTCCTGCGGCCGGACGCGGAGATCAAGGCCGAGGTCGAGACGAGCGTGTTCGAGCGAGCGCTGATCGCGAATCCCGCGTCCTACACGGTGACCGTGGACCGCGGCGAGGTGACCTTGCTGGGACGGCTCGAACGGCGCAGCTCGGTCGCGGCGGCGGGACAGCTGGCGGCGCTCGTGCCGGGCGTCATCGAAGTGCGCAACCGCCTCGACTACGTCTGGGACGACGAGCGGAAGTAGCCGGACGAGCGCGGGCACTGGGGGCCCGCGCGCCGGCGAAAGCCGAACTCGCGTGCGGTGGAAGCCGGACTCGCGGCGACAGCTGAAAAGGTGGGGACCCGCCCCAGAGGCGGGTCCCCACCTTTTCAGCTCTGGAGTGGGGTGTCGAGGGGGGCGAGGACCTCGTCGAGGCCGCGCCGGGGGGTCGCGGGCAGCGGGTCGGCGTTGACCGGGGCCCAGCCGACGCGCAGCACCATCTGCGGGTACGCGCCGGCGATCACCTTGGTCCGCAGGGTTTCCCGCGTCGTGGCCACTTCCAGCGCCTCGGTCAGCGGGCAGCTGGCCAGGCCCAGCACGGTCGCGGTCAGCAGCACCGCGCTCGTCGCCTCACCGGCGCGCAGCTGGGACATCCGGTCGTCCGAGGTCGTGCCGAGCACGAGCAGCACCGTCTCGTCCGACTCGCCGTCGGTGTCGGGCTGGATCAGGCCGGGATCGGCGAACGGGCGTGCGGGCAGCGCGCCCGGGGTGTCGTCCGGCGGCGGCGTGCTGAAGCTCGGCACCCCGTCCGGTGTCGCGTGCCGGCCGCTCCACGCGGCGAGCTCGGCCCGGTAGTCCGGGTCACCGGCGTGCTGCCGCGCGGCTTCGAAGATGGCGCGCGACAGGTGGTACCGGGCCGATCCTTCGGCGGCACGCAGGAACGTGCCCTCCTCGGCCGCGCGGCGCGCCATCAGGTCGATGTCGTCGCCGGGCACCGGCCACGAGCTGTGCCGCCGCCGGTCCGTGCGGCGCCGCGGGATCGCGGCCGCGAGCGAGATGTCCAGCTCGGTCGGCTCGTGCCGGTGCAGCTCGATCGCGGCCAGGTGGTCGGGATCGTCGGGGTTGGGCAGCCGGTGCACGTCCGCCCGCCAGCCCAGCGCGGCGAACCCGACGCGCAGGTGGTGCAGCGCGGCGCCACAGCTGACGATCAGGTCCCGGCCCTGCGGGTCGGTCTTCGGCAGCCGGCGCTCCGGATCGGCGTACAGGTGCAGCGTGCGGTCGCCGGCACGCCACCGCCACGGCTGGGTGTTGTGCACCGAGGGCGCGCGGACGGCGAGTGCGACCGCCGCGTCGACGGTGAAGCTGTCGGGAAGTCCACGGTCCATGGTCAAACCTGCTTCGTCGCGTTGATGCCTTACGAGCCGAATTTCGCACCGGCACGGGCGGCGCGAGCAGAGCAGAAATCCCTGAGCACCGGGGACCTTTGTTCCTGGTCCGCGCGCGCGGGCGGTGCGCACGGTCGGGGTGGCCCGGTCAGCAGGCCGGGTTCCCGACATCTCGAGAAGGAGGGGACGCGATGACCACTCCCGCGCCCTATCCGGTTCGTGTCGAGGCCTCGCTGGATCCGGCCCTGTCCCGGTGGCTGTGGCTGGTGAAGTGGCTTCTCGCGATCCCGCACTACATCGTGCTCGCGTTTCTCTGGTTCGCGTTCGCCCTGCTGAGCGTCGTGGCGTTCTTCGCGATCCTGTTCACCGGACGGTACCCGCGAGCGATCTTCGAGTTCAACGTCGGGGTGCTGCGCTGGACCTGGCGCGTCCAGTACTACGGCTACCAGGCGCTGGGCACCGACCAGTACCCCCCGTTCACCCTCGCCGACGTGCCGGAGTACCCGGCGCGGCTCGAGGTGGACTACCCGCAGCACCTTTCGCGCGGGCTGGTGCTGGTGAAGTGGTGGCTGCTGGCCATCCCGCACTACATCATCGCCGCGTTGTTCGTCGGCGGCGGCAGCTGGCTCGTCTGGCAGGGCAGCACCCGCACCGGCAACTTCGACTGGGCCGCGGGCGGGCTCGTCGGCGTGCTCGTGCTGATCGCGGCGATCGTGCTGCTGTTCACCGGGAAGTACCCGAAGCCGATCTTCGACTTCGTGCTCGGCATGGACCGCTGGGTGCTGCGGGTCGCCGCCTACGCCGGGCTGATGACCGACCAGTACCCGCCGTTCCGGATGGACCTCGGCGGCCACGAGCTCACCGGCCCGATCCCCGGGGGCCCCGAGCCGCACGAACCGCACGCGCCGGGGCCGGGCCATCACTGGACCGGCGGGCGGATCGCGTCCGTGATCGTCGGGGCCGTGCTGGCCCTGACCTCGATGGGCCTGCTCACCGGCGGCGCGACGCTGCTGTGGGCCGACAAGAACGGCCGCGACGCGGACGGGTACCTCTCGGCGTCCAACACGTTCACCACGCCGGCCTACGCGCTGACCACCGAACCGGTCACGCTGTCGGGCTGGACACCGCCCGCGAACCTCGTGGGTGACGTGCGGATCCGGGCCACCTCGGCCGATCCCGCGCAGGCGGTGTTCATCGGGATCGCGCCCACCGCCGCCGCGGACCGCTACCTGGCGAACGTCGAGTACGCGACCGTGCGCGACCTGTCCGCGCGGACCATGACCATCCACAGTGGAACGCAACCCGCGGTGCTGCCGCAGGACGCCGGCATCTGGGCCGCGCGGACCAGCGGTCTGGGCACGCAGACGCTGAGCGTGCCGATGCGGGCCGGTGACTGGACGGTCGTCGTGATGCACCCCAACGGCTCGCCGGGGCTCGACGTGCTGGCCGAGGCCGGCGCGACCGCGCCGGGACTGGGCTGGCTCGCGACCTGGGTCCTCGTGGGCGGGATCGTGCTGCTGGCCGGCGGGGTCGTGCTGATCGCCGTGCCGGTGCACCGGGCTTCGCGGCAGCTGCAGCCGCAATGACGCAAGGGAAAGGAAGGACATCATGCGAATTCTCGTGGTGTACGAATCCATGTTCGGCAGCACCGAGCAGGTCGCCCGCGCCATCGCCGACGGCCTGGCGCCCGTGACGCAGGCCGAAGTCGTCAACGTCGACGACGCGCCCGCGGACCTGGCCGGGGTCGACCTGCTCGTGGTCGGCGGGCCCACCCACGTGCACGGGATGAGCCGGGCCTCGACCCGCCAGTCGGCCGCGGACCGGTCGAAGGAGGGTGTGCGGTCCCGCGAGCGCGGGATGCGCGAATGGCTCGACAGCCTGGGCAGGGCACCGGAAGGCCTGCGGGCGGCGGTGTTCGACACGCGCGTCGACAAGGCGCGCTGGGTGACCGGCTCGGCGGCCGCGGGTGCGGCGAAGCTGTTGCGGCGTAAGCACTTCGAGCTGGTCGCGGAGCCGGAGAGCTTCCTGGTCACCGGGGCCGACGTGGCCGAGCTCGTCGGCGGCGAGCTGGCGCGGGCACGGGACTGGGGCGGCGCCCTGGCCTCGACGCCGGTGGCGAAGGGCTGACGCCGGGGTCTTTCGGTGGGCCGGCGAGGACTCTCGGCCCTTCGCCGGCCCCGCTCTCGCGCGGGAACCTCTTGGCGTGGAAGGAAAGCTCGGAGGAGGTGCGTCAGAATGAACGTCAGCTCGACCTGGATCATGCGGCAGCTTCGCTGGATCGGCTCCGGGCGCAACCCGCTCGCGACGCGGTGGGACCGGATCGAAACCGCCCTGGTCGCCGTCGCGATCGTGCTGTCACTGGGGATGGTGCCGGTCGCGCTCGCGGCCGGCTCGCACGAGTACGCCACGGGACTGCGCGACGCCGCGCACGAACAGGCCACGCGCACGCAGGTCACCGCAGTGCTGCTGGCCGACGCGCCCGAGACGCTCAGCGCGCGTGCAACCGCGACCCAGGTCCCGGTCAAGGCCGTATGGCGGCTGCCCGACGGGAGCGAGCGGACCGGGCAGGTCGAGGTCGCCCCGGGCACCGACGCCGGCACCGGCACGCCGATCTGGATCGACCAGGCGGGCAACTCCGTGCCCGAACCGTTGACCCGCGACGGCGCGCTGGGCGCGGCGTTCGGCATCGCGGCCCTGGTGTGGGTCGGCGCCGTCGGCCTGGTCGTGCTCGCGCTCTGGGGCGCCCGGTTCCTGCTCGACCGCCGGCGCGGTGAAGACCTCGCCCGCGAATGGCAGCGGGCCAGCCGTGACCTCAAGCGGTTCTGAGTCCAGTGTGGAGGGTCCGATGAGTTCGCCGGTGGTGACCGGGATCGACGGTTCGGCTTCGGCGCTCGCCGCCGCCCGCTGGGCGGCCCGCGACGCGCGGCGCCTCGGCGCCCCGCTCCGGCTGGTGCACGCGTACTCGGTCACGGGCACCGGCTACAGCGGCCGCCAGCTGAGCACGATCCAGCGCCGGGAACAGGGCGCCGCGCGGTTGCACGAGGCGGAGATCGCCGCGGGCTGGGCGGCACCGGGGGTCGCGGTGACCGCGGCACTGCGTGAGGGCGACGTGCGCGCGGTGCTGCTCGACGAGTCGCGGCGGGCCCGGCAGGTGGTGCTCGGCGCGACCGGCGCGCACAGCGTGAGCCGGCTGATGATGGGCTCGGCCGGGCTGACCCTGGCCGTGCACGGCGACTGCCCGGTCGTCGTCGTGCGGGACCGCGCGCGTGACAACGGCCCGGTGGTGGTGGGCGTGGACGGCTGGCCCGACTGCGCGGCCGCCGCCCGGTTCGCGTTCGCCGAGGCGGCGGTGCACGACACGGGCGTGACCGTCGTGCGCACCTGGCACGCGCCCGGCGCGCCGGACACCGAGCCGGTGCACGAGAAGGAGCGTGCCTCGCTGATCCGGCAGGTTTCGCCGCTGGCGGGCGAGTTCCCGCAGGTGCCGGTGGAGTACATCGTGGTGCGCGGGCAGGCCGGGCACACCCTGCTCGACTACGGCGAGCACGCGAGGCTGATCGTGGTGGGCACGCACGGGCACAGCGGTTTCGCGCGCCTGCTGCTGGGTTCGACGGCCCGGACGGTGACGCGGCACGGCTCCGCGCCGGTCGCGGTGATCCGCTCGGACGAGGTCGTGGACCGGTGGCTGCGCGGCGCCGGGGCGGCCCGGCCTCAGCCGAGGTAACCCAGCGCCTGGGTGAGCGAATCCTGCTCGGTGCCGGCGGTGAAGATCGTGTGCGCGTCCGGCCAGGGGTGGACGTTCGTGGCCATCCGGCGGGCGATTTCCGGCGTGGCGTCGGAGATCGAGTCCTGGCGCGTGGCCATGCGCGCGGCCGTCGTCGCCTCCGGCGCCCAGCACCGCAGCGGAATCACGCTGCTGTGCGTCCGGGCCCCCACCGAGGCCGCTTCCAGCCGGCGGTCGGCCGAGCGCCAGGACGCGTCCAGCACCACGGTTTCGCCCAGCGACAGCAGTTCCTCCGCCCGGTGGTTCAGCTCGGCGTAGGTGTGCGCGGTGAACTCCGCCGTGTACAGCCCCTTCTCGTACTCGGCCGCCGCGCGCCGCTCGGCCGGGATGCCGGCCAGTTCCTTGCGGACGCGGTCGCTGCGCAGCAGCGTCGCACCGAGCCGGTCGGCGATCGCACTGGCCAAAGTGGACTTTCCCGAGGCGGGCAGGCCGCCGACGAGGATCAGCCGCACCTGGCCGGCCCGCAAATGCCGCAGCGTGAGCTCGGCGTACTCGCGGGCGAGCCGGGCCGCCGTGTGGTCACCCTGACTGTGCCGCAGGCAGGCCACCTTGGCGCGGACGAACGCGCGGTAGGCCAGGTAGTGATGACGCAGCGCGGGCGGGGCCGGGTCGGCCGAGAACTCCGCGTAGTGCTCGAGCAGCAGTTCACCGAGTTCCGGTGAACCCAGCCGTTCCAGGTCCATCGCGAGGAAGGCGACGTCGTCGAGCCCGTCGACCGAGCGGAGGTTGTCGTCGAATTCCAGGCAGTCGAGGATCTGCGGGCCCTGATCGAGGCAGAAGATGTCGTCCGCCAGCAGGTCACCGTGCCCGTCCACGATGCGGCCCGTGCGCATGCGCCGCGCGAACAACGCTTCCCGGCCGGCGAGGAACTCTTCGACCAGGCGCTCGATCTCCGCCGCGACGGCCGCGTCGAGCACGTGTCCGTGGAACGGGCGGACCTGCGCGAAGCTGTCGCGCCAGCGGCCGAGGATCGCGTCACGGGAACCCTGCGCCGTGATCGCCGGCCCGCGGCTCCCGTGCTCGTGGAAGCGCGCCATGATGCGGGCGAGATCGCGGATCGTGTCGGTCAGCGGCGCGCCGTCGCGAACGAGCGCCGAAAGCCGCCGCTCGTCGGGCATCCGCCGCATCACCACGAGATGATCGCAGATCTCGCCGTCGGGTCCCTTCACGTCGGCGACGCCGAGGTAGGTCTCCGGCGCGAGCCGCCGGTTGAGGGCGACTTCCTTGTGGCACACCTGTTCGCGGGTTTCGCGGCGGGTGAAGTCGAGGAAGCCGAAGTCGACCGGCTTCTTGAGCTTGTAGGCGAGGTCGCCGACCAGGAACACCGCGCCGATATGGGTTTCGCGCACGGCGCTCCACGGCTGGTCGGTCCGGTTCGGCCGCAGTTCGGACAACAGCTGGCTCGCGCTCATGATCCCCAGCGTGCCGCCGGGCGCGGCGTGGCGGAAAGGGCCCTAGGTCACCGGCACCGGGTCCTCCGCCTCTCACCCGCGCCGGACGGGGCGGCCAGCGTTGTGCCATGAAGATTCTCGTGGCCGCCGCCAGCAAACATGGAGCCACCCGTGAGATCGCGGTCGCGATCGGCGAGGTGCTGCGGGAGCATGCCGAGGTCGACGTGCTCGACGCCGGCGACGTCGACCGGATCGCCGGGTACGACGCCGTGGTCCTCGGCAGCGCGGTCTACCTCGGGCACTGGCTCGCCGCCGCGACCGATCTGGTGCACGCCCGCCGCGAGGAGCTGACCGCGGTGCCGGTTTGGCTGTTCTCCAGCGGGCCGGTCGGGTCGCCGCTCAAACCCGAGCAGGACCCGCTCGAACTCCCGACGCTGCGCCGCCTCGTGCACGCGCGCGGGCACCGCCTGTTCGCCGGCCGCATCGACCGGCATCACCTCGGGCTGGCCGAACGCGCGATGGTCGCCGCCCTCCACGTGGGGGACGGCGACTTCCGGGACTGGCCGGACATCCGGGCGTGGGCCCGCCGGATCTCCCGCGCCCTGGGCCAGCTCCCGGCGGTTCAGCCCTAGTCCGCTTCGCGGGCTTGCCGCTTCTCGTGCAGCTTGGTCGCGAGGACGGCGGCCTGGGTGCGGCGTTCGAGGCCGAGTTTGGTCAGCAGGCGGGAGACGTAGTTCTTGACGGTCTTCTCGGCGAGGAACATCCGCTCGGAGATCTGCCGGTTCGTCAGGCCCTCGCCGATCAGCTCGAGCAGCGTGCGTTCCTGCTCGGTCAGCCCGGACAGGGGGCCCTCGTCCGCGGCGTCGGCCCGCAGCTTGGCCATGAGCGTGGCCGCGGCCCGGTTGTCGAGCAGGGAGCGCCCGGCGCCGATTTCGCGGACGGCCGAGATCAGCTGC